>JAHFJM010000008.1 GCA_023245935.1 Candidatus Peribacteria bacterium
GAGCAAAGCAGGCTTTCCGAACAATCTCGACGCCATGCTGTTCATCGCCTTCAAGTCCAGATTTGGATAGAACATCCGAGGCCGTGATTAGGGCTATACCCCCACCAGTGACGACACCTTCGTTTTTAGCAGCCCTCGTAGCGTGCATCGCGTCTTCTATGCGGTCCTTACGCTCGTTCATTTCCAGCTCCGTTGCCGCGCCAACCTTGATGATCGCCACTCCGCCAGCCAATCGTGCTAAGCGTCCCTGAAGTCGTAATTTGTTGCCTTCGTTCGTTTCTTCACTGACCTGATTACGCAGTTCAGCTAAACGTCGGTTTAGGCTCTGATTTTCTCCCGGATCGGCAAGGATAGTAGTACTCTGCGACTTCACAATGACTTTCTTCGCATGGCCCAGATGCTCAAGGGTGATTTGTTCTGGCCTGAGTTCAGAAACCTCTGTAATCACCTTTCCGCCAGTCATAGCCGCGATGTCCTGAAGGTGAGTCAGTAATCCCGGAGTTTTCACCGCGCAGGCTCTTAAAACCTTGCGCTCACACACGTTGACTGCGAGAATCCCCAAAGCCTCATCCGTCACATCTTCTGCGATAACTAGCAGGGATTTCCCTTTTTCTGCGATTTCCTTCTGGATCAAAGGCAGCATTCCCTTGATCGTTGCCAGTTTCTTCTCATGCAGCAGGACAACCACGTCCTCAAGTTCGCAAGAATTCCGTTCTGCATTGGTCACGAATGCCGGAGACAGCCATCCAGTCGAGAATTCCAATCCATCCACAATCTCAAGCGAAGATTCAGGCTTGCGGCTGATTTCTACCGTCACTATACCGTCATCGCCAGCCTTTTCCATTGCTGTAGCGATCAATCCGCCCAAGAATTCATCGTTGTTCGCGGAGATTGTCGCTACCTGTCTAATCATGTCGCCGGAAACTGGAATGGCCATCTCTTTCAGTCGAGATACAACTTCCGCTGTCGCTCGCTCGATCCCCCTTTTAAGGGAAACGGGATTGGAGCCTGCGGTAATCGCTTTGCAGCCTTCGGCAAAGATGGTTTGCGCGAGAAGAGTTGCCGTAGTCGTGCCATCGCCGCTTGAATCCACTGCTTCACGGGCTACCCCCTGAATCATAGCGACACCCATCTGTTCGTGTGGGTCGCTAGCTTCTATTTGATCCGCAATCGTAACTCCGTCGCGGGTACTGACGGGCAAGTTGGTTCCAACCCGCTCATAAACACAGTTTCTGCCAAGCGGCCCGAGGCTGACCTTCACGGCATTTGCAATCAGGTTGACGCCAGCAAGAATTTTGAGCCGCGCTTCATCGCCAGAGACGATCTTCTTAGGCATTGGGTTCCCTATCTTGAACTGGTGCCCAATATTTTAGGCACATATCGTCTACTCGCTTGGGATCAATATGGCGATTCCTGACAATTTCAGAAATCTTCCCATTGCTCCAAGCACTAACGCGGAAGTACGTATAGTGACGCAGTAAAAAGGCGATGAATCTGTGCATGAGGTGTTTAGGCATCTTTCTCCTCAATCGTCATGTCGATAAAATTTCTCGGCTTGAGCCGTTTCACGCCTCGGAGGTCTTGAACCCGGACTATGAAGTAGTCTCCGTCAGGCAGATCAGGATCGTCCTTCGTCTCGTACTTCTCTGCCGAATGTTCTCCGTACCTCACAATGTCGCCAACGCGAACAAACTTTTCCATCGGGAACCACTGATTCCCGAGTACAACGCCATCGCCAGCGCAGATGATTACGCCAACTGCTTCCGGCTCACGATATTTGTCTGGGATGGAAAAACCGTCTGTTTCTTTTTCTGTATCCATACGCCTGATTAGGATTCGGTCGAGGATGGTCGAGAATTTTTCGTATTCCTGAACTTCGCGGGACGGACGTAAGTCCGCTATAGGAACTTCTTCTGGCATGTTGAGACTCCTAATTACAGCTTGTATAACCGTTCTAGTTCGGCTACTTCAGGATCATCCGCAACTGAAGCAGCCTCGTCCGTAAAAACAAACTCTTCCAAAATCGTCTTTCGATCTTCCGCTACAAAACAAAACCCAATGATGCTTGCGTCAGGCTTGATCCCGAATCTCTCTTCAAACTCCGCTCGCGTGATTTCGATTCGTTCCACGGAATTTTAGTCCGCTGACTTCGCCGCCAGCATAACGCTTTCTTCGGAAATTGGCGAGTA
>JAHFJM010000006.1 GCA_023245935.1 Candidatus Peribacteria bacterium
TCTTGGTGCCTACGCCACTGCCTGCGCCGAGCGGGATACGGCCGCGGAGATCCGGAAGGTTGAATGTCGTGGATCCGTTGCCTGCGCCGAAGGTCGTACTGATCGCGGCGAAAAGGGTTGCGTAGGTCGTTCGCGATACTGCTGTGCCGTTACACTCTAGCCATCCGGCGATCGATGTGCCGGTCGCTAAAGCAGTCTGGATGATCGAACCAGTCGGCACGGTGCCGGCGTTTGCGAGCTTCGCGGCCGTGATGACGCCATCGGCGATCTGATCGGCGTCGTTAATGTACATGATCTGATTGAACGGCCGAGTATCTTTCCGGATGTAGCCGGTCGATGTTCCCGTTGCTTGGTTATCAGTCTCGCGGATCTCGGTCTGGCCGACGGCGCAATAAACTTCGCAAAGCACAAGTTTGTCTTTCGGATATGTCGGAGCGGATGGCGAAGCTCCCTCGGATCCGGCCGTGATCGTGATCGCGTTGCCGGTACCTAAACAAAGAAGATCGATGCGCGGGTTCGTGACCGCTGCAGCAAACGTACCAGTCGGAGATCCGTCGAACTCTACCTTAGTCGTGCCGACGTAAAAGACGCCTGGCTCGATGTAGAGCTTGAGCGTCGATACTTCGTAGCTGCCGCCGGTGATGGTTGTGGTAGCAGAAAAAGAAGTGAGCGGAGCTTCTGCAGAGTTATTGAGCGAGTAGGCGATAAGGTTCGTGTCCTTTCTCGTCCATCCGACATAGCTCAAGATCTGCTGATCGGACGCGCTCGCGGCGACTTGGTTCGAGTTTGTGACGCTCGGGTTTTGTAAAAAAGCTAAGACGTTCGCCGCGGTAGCCGTGCCGGATGCGCCGATCTTCACCTCGTTCGGGTTTGCCGGAGTACTGGAAACGAGCGTAACGATAAGAGCGCTACCGTTTATCGTAGGCGTGAGCGTCTGTGTGTTCGATGCGTTCGTCGGGAGCTTTATGATCCCTAGCATCGTATGCGAGAGAAGGTTGCCGGATCCCTGCGCGTCATCGCGAAGCGAGTTGAACTGCCGCGCGGTCGCCTGATTTCCTGTAGCCTGTTTCGGAGATTTCATGCGTTTATTATAACAATTTAGGAAATAGTAAAGTCGACCTCGACAGTGGTATCTTCACCGGTCGCCTTAGTGTAGGGAGTGGAAAAAAGGATGTGGTTGAACATCTGGCCGGTCGACGTTCCGGATAGACCATCAACGAAAGTGCCGAACTCGTAATAAGTTCCGTTCGCGAGCTGCGAGTCCGTCCAAAAGAATTGAAGTTGCGCCTCGTTCAGAGTGGATCCGATCGAACCGAGTGCCTTCGTCGTGCGAGCGGCCGGCGTACCGAGAGCCGTATCTGCCGCAGTCGGCGTACCAATCGAAGTACCGAGCTCGCCGTGAGTGACGTTTAGTGAGTAGGTATTCACGCCCACAAGCCGCTGCGCGATAAGGTTCTTGCCGCGGCCGTCGTTATTCACGATCAAGTTATCCATCCAATCGGACTGCGAGACGACCTCGTTCGTGCCGGCACGATACTTTGTGATCCGGACTTTCCCGAAAATGAATTGTTTTTCTTTAAGATTTAGTTCCATGTTGAGAAGTTCCATTTAAAACTTTCTGCATTTATTTCCGAGTCTGTGACCGTGGAGCTGATGAGCTTGTCGCCGTTCTCCTGTAATAGTTTACCGCTGTCCTCTTTAAGTAAGAAGTAGTTGGTTGTGGAAAGAACTGTCACGAGGAGCCCCCATAGGTAAGGCCGAGCTCGAGCTGTACCCGTGGCTGCATCGGCGACGGTGATCGTCTCGCTCAAGAGCTCGAGGCGCTGTAGCACTTCGTTCGTCGCGATCACGATGTTTTTCTTATCCTGCCCGAGAAGGTTCACCATGATGTCGGTGAAGGTTATCTGGCCGGAGGCGATCATATAAACCGTGTACTCCATTTCTGATCCGGTGCGAGTCTTGCCGACGATGCGGTTGATCTTGAAGGTCTTAGTGATATTCCGGATGACGCTTGTGAGTGTGATGTTCTGGCCGACTCGCAAGCCGGTTTGTGTAGTTTTGAACGTAGCCTCATAAACGCTCTCGGAGTACTTCTTGAGCTCCGCGCGGGCGCGAGTCTGTGCTTCGTTTACCGAGGTAATGCTCTTGTCGACGAGCGCAGTCTGGTATTCGCCATAAGTGGCGATCGAGACTGTATCGCGAGCCTGCGCGATGATCGGAATATACGCATCGCCGAATACGATGACGGCATCCCCGCCCGATAAAGCGTTCGTGAACTTCACGAACTTCTCATTAAAGTTATAGAGCACGTCCACGGTGGCAGGATCGCTTTGCTGATCGGTACCGATCACCTGCACGACGCCGTTCTTTAAGACCGTGATGTTATCGTATTTGAACGCTAGACCGAATGTGCTCTGTCCGGCCGAGGCTTCATACTTGTCGTAAGCGTCCGCCTGCGCGATCGTCTTTTTATATTCGCCGCCGCGGACATAAACGGAGTTCTTGAGCTGCAGCAAGGACTTATTTATTTCCAAGCTATCCCACTGGAACTTACCGCTAGTGTCATCGAGATCGAAGGGCGAAGGCGTAGACTCCTCATCGAAGAAGTGAATATCGCGATCGTAATCGACATACCAATCCCACCCGATCTGATCGGCAAGCTGCGTAAGGCAGCGCGTCGGCTGCTCGTAATTGAACTTGATGGATCCCACTATCGGCGTCGAGGTGAGCACGTTTGTCGTCGTAAAACCACTCGTAAAAGTAGCGATAATGTCAAGCACGATCGATCGCGCCGTTGCGGATCCGTATGCCTTAGTTACCACTTTCCGATCGAGATAGTGCGAGAAGTCTTTGCAGCGGATCTCATAGCCGAGCAGTAAGCCGCCTTTAATGACTTCGTTCCGTTCAATCACCACGCCGCCAAAGACCTTACTGCCATCTTCCGTAAGCACCACTTCATCGCTCACGTCCGGAATGGATGAGCGGTTCGGGGTTTTCACGATCTGAAACTCCATGCGATCGACTTCCTTCGTGAGTACCTCCGTCTTTTGGAGCGTATCCCATTTGACGTATGAGCTGCGATCTACTCCGTTGACGGTTAAGATGAGCATGTTAGGCGTTTACGATTTCCCCGTTCGTTATGAAAAAGTGACTATGACAGATCGGCGGATAGTTATGATCGATGCTCGGCGTGAGCGTAGTCGTTTCGAAATCTTCACCACTATGACCCCACGCCTTCGCGCCGGCGATCGGCACTCCGATCTCGTGATCGCGGCACTTCGGACAATCAAAGATGATGTGCGTCCTCACGCCATCAGTCGAGCCATATCTAGGATTTAGTTCGTTGAGTCTCATGCTCGTATCGCAAGATTTAATTGATTTTTAATGATGCGGGCAATCTCGTTACCGAACCTCTCCGCGACTTCCGTAGTCGTGTAGAAGTCTCCGGAGAGTACGATCGTTACGCCACCACCTCCCATAGCGCCCATTTTAGAAAGGGGAATGATAGCCTCGGGTTCACCGCCCTCGCCTACCATCGCGAGAGTCGGGCGCGTGACGATGCCGCCATCGGCGAAACCGAGAATACCTTTAAGAGATCCAACCGCGGAGCTGAACGTGCTGCTGATCCCTTTTGCCGCACTTTGAATAGGAGCCGACACTGCGCTCACGACGCTATTAAAGAAGTCAAGAATGGCCTGCAGTTGTCCGCGCACAAAATCCATCGCGGAGCCGAAAGTATTTTTAATAAAGTTAGTGAGCTTCGTCCAATACATCTGAATGTTCACCGTGAAGATCTCAAAGAGGGCGCGAGCTTGCTCCCAATTGTTCTGCCAAAGCGTGACGAACAAAGCCACGACTGCGGCGATCGCAGCGATGGCGGCGATCACTGCTCCGCTGATGCCGACGAAAGCAAAGAGCGCTGCGCCTGCAGCAACCGCACCGGCGACAAAGATGCCTGATAGAAATACTGCGAGACCCACGAGCACCGGCTTTAATAGATTCACGGCCGCCTGTACGCCGCCTACCGACTCGATCCACTTTTTAAGGTGATCGATCACATAGTTGATAGCCGGAGCGAACTGTGACCCGAGAGCTTCGCTGAACTCACCGACAACCTGCTTTCCAACGTCGAGCTGTCCGGCAAGAGTCTTGCTGTACTCCTCCGTCTGGCCGGCGAGCTTGGCTGTCACCGCGGCAAGGATCGTCTCCTTGCTCGCGTGATCGTCGACCTCAATGCCGAACTGTTTTAAAAGCCGACCGCCTCCCTGAAACGACATGATGAGCGCGTTCGTCGCTTCATCGAGCGAGACACCTTTAAACCGAGCAAGATCCATCGCAGCTTGAAATGCCTGCATGGTAAAGCTCGTGTCATGCGTAGCCTGCAGAAGCCGAGCCATTGAAAGTGCTGCGTCCTCATTATCGAAACCGAACTTGAGCAAGGCTTCATCGGAGGTCTTTAGGATCTCTCCGCGAAATGCCTGTAAGCCGGCCGGCAGCGTTTTCATGATCGCATCGAACCTAGCCATCTGCGCTTGGCTTTCGGCAAAGGCGGAGATGGAGTTCTTGATTACCTGCGTCGCACCGACTGCAGCGAGAGCACTGGCGAGAATACCGGCCTTGTCGCCGGCGAAGTTCAAGGATCCTCCGAGATCTGAAACGTCGCCGGACAAGCGGCTTAAAGACGCGCTCGCTTCGTCGCGTACTTTGACGATGATATTCAGATTAGAGTTTGACTCCGCCATGTTACTTTTTAGCTTTCGCGCTTTCTCGGTTAATTGCTTCGGCTTCTGCCTTCAACATCTCGATGACGTAATCGACGAACCAAGCGGGCTGCTCTTGAAGTTCCTGATATGTCCACTTCATCTCGCGGCATACCAGAGTGGCGATCGCCCGATCAGAGAGTCTACTGGCTTTCGAGGCGAAATAGCTTGTCCACTCGTATTCTGCTACTTCGCCGGCTTGAAATTGCCGATCTTGTTGGACTCGACAACCACGAAATCGTAATCCTCCGGAGAGCCGTCGAGCAGGCGTTCGATCACGTTCTCGCTATTGCCGTCGTAAGCGACGACCGCGAGCTCGAGGATCTTGCGCTCCGCCCTTTCGAGCAGCTCACCGGATAGATCCGCGATCTTCGGCTGCAGGTTCGCAGGATCCGTGGAGACGTTCGAGAGGAACACTGCACGGAGCTCGTTGCGCTCGCGGGCTGTGAGATAGCTCTTGAGCGTGACGGCTTTTCCGGATGGAGTAGTTATTTCGTGTGTGGTTCGGTTATCTGTCATGGTCGTGGTTAGGGAAAGAGTTATCGACCTTTAGATTTTAGTAAGACTGCTGCGAGTTGACCGCGGTGATCGTCACCATCTTCGAATCCGTGGCGCTGTAGTGGGCTCGGAATGAGACCCGCTGCACCATAATGTCGTTCAAGCGGATCGGCTTCGTGATCGGCTGAAATACGACCTTATTAAGATCGATCCTGATCGACGGGTTCGCTGCACCAGTGCCGATTACGGCATCTGTGTTGATGAGATCCAAACGCATCGCGCGGGCAGTACCAGTGAGAGAGTTCGATTTGAAATCGGTCTCGTTCTGGTAGATTGCCTCGAGCTCGCCTTCGATCGCAAACTGCTTCGAGAGGAAGTCGGCCGGCGACACGCTACCAAGCACGTCGTCGTCCTGAATGTTCTGCGTGATGCGCAACGTCGCGGACTTAATCGGCATCGCGGTCGCAGCGGTAAGACCGGATTGCGTGGTCGCGAGCTTAAAGACAACGTGCTGCGGCAAGAACCTGTTCTCGCTTACGGCAACCGGATTGACCGTCGCCGCGGCTCCCTTCATGGCCTTCACGGAAGCCGTGTAGCTCAAGAAGGCTTCTCGCTCATACGCGATCTCGAGCTGCGCTATCACCGCGTTCGCGTGCTTATAGTCCTGCCCGCCGATCGGATCGTCGAGAAGAATGGTTAAGCTCTGATGCTGTGCGGATTGCGCCACCGTGATCGTGTGCGTGCAGGGCGTACCCGTCGCCGTTCCGATCGAAGTGTTTAAAGTGCCGAGGATCGAGTAGAGCAAGAGCGGGAAGTGGTTATCGCCGATCGGAGCCTTGATGGATGCCTCCATCCACTGCTTCACAATGCTCTCGCCGACGCTGTTCTCCACCACTCCGTAAGACTGCTCATCGATGACCCGCTGATCCTTCTCGTCGAGATCCAACTCGGCGAAGGCGATCATATACGTCGGGGTACCAACGGCCGTGCCTCGCGAAGTTTCCTTTGCGATACCTACCTGATTTAATCTTCCAATTCCTTTACTCATGATTTTTTTATTTTATTTTTTGACGACCTTTCCGTTTTTCTTGCTCTCTAGTTTCATACAAAACTTAGATCTCTGATTGCTTTCGCTCTAACGGTTATTCCGAAAACAATATAGTTCTTGCTTCCAGATGTAACCGCTTCGGGCGTACTGGACGATGGCTCGACTCCGCCATCGGCCGCTCCGGTAGCCCCGCCCGCTTTGAGCGAGGGATCGTTATCAAATTGATTGATGATGTTCTCGATCAGATCCTCCACGTCGAACGAGCTCGTGATATTCTCGGCGTTCATCACCACTATGATCTCGAATGTGTACGTCCGGAGGTTCTGTACATTCGTCGCGGCCGTGCTCTCGAGCGTCGGCGTCGTAAGGATCGCAGTCGGAAACTGCGTAAAGTCTCTGCTCAACAACCCCTTTTTATAATCATCCACCTGCACCTCTTTGAGCGTGCCGGTTGTAACGAGTCCGTCGAGGATCGTCTTGATATTGTCTTTTATCGTATGGATTTTATTTGCGGGCATGGATTATATATTTCTGGTTTGTTTAGCGATCTCTTTCACAATCATATCCCCCGCCTGTCCAAAAAGACGATTGATCTCTGGCTCTGATTTCTTCACGATACCCTCCATGTATGGCCGAGGCTTCGTGCCTGGATGATGCACGACCATCGCAAAAGTCTTTCCTCCGGATCCGGCTTTATAGTACTGCCGGCCAGATGCGGCCGTAACGTATCTGCCCGAGGATCCTCCCCATGCGAGCGCTCGAGCGTTCACCGGCCGGATCTCATGCGGACGTGTACCGAACTCCACGAACGGAGCATAGCGAGCAGTCGGATACCATCGCGACTGTCCGGCGCCTGTTCGGAAGCGAAAGCTCTGTAACAAGTTTCCAGTTCTCCACGGAACCGGATCGTCTTTCAGAGTATTCTTTTGAAAGACGAACTGCGTCGCCTCGAGCGCTTTATTGATGATCGGCGCGGCGATGCGCGGATATTCTCTAAAAGCTCTGCGGAGCTCCGGTAGATTCTGGATTGTTACTTCGAACTGGCTCATTAAATAAATTGTGGTAGCCGTTTATATCTCGACAAGATCTCTTTGTCATCGTCGTTGAGCAGCTTATCTAACGTCACCGTATTGCCTTCAAAGCTCTCGGTGCTGTTGCCTTCTCGTTCGCGTCGCTTCCATATCTTTACCGTGAGACGCTCCGCAAGATCAGTGATGTCGGCCGGTAGCGTGTGTGCGGTAGGGGATCCAGTGTTCGTGAAGTCGATCTTATAGCCCGCGACATACGAGATCCGGACGGCATTGATGTCCGCGAAAAGCCCGTACACGCGGATCATGCCCTCCTTCCCATCGTTCACGATCTCCCAATCGTCGTTATTAAAATCTGTATAGTTCGGCGCACTCTTTAAGCCGGTACGATACTGCAGCGAAGAAACGCTCTCGATGGGCGTATTCTTCACGTTCAAGTACTTCTGATTTTGGTTAAAGATCGTGATGATCTCATTCGTGTAAGTCGTGCGCAAGAACCTTCGGCCGCCGCACTCTCCCTCGATCCGATCTGTAACGGCCGCGATGATCGCAGCTAATACGGGCGTACCGACGGCGGTGCCTAAGCCGATGCGCGTCTGGACGCGATCGACGGTAGTGAGTGCGTATGCTATTTCGATCTGATTCATGTTGTTCTTTTTTATTTAGAACCTTTGGGGCGTTTGAGCGCCCGCTCCTCATCCCCGCAGGAGAGGATGAGAGAGCGGAAGTTCAAAGAACTAACCGCTTACCGAGGCGCTGTTGCCAACCGGTACCTTGAAGCCACGAGCCAGGATAAACTCGGCCGAGACCGGAATATCGTGACCTGCAGCCGAAGGAGTGACGAGCGGAGTTACTTTGAGGTAACGCTGCCGACTCGTGCCGAGACCTTCGATTCGGATGTCACAAGCCAAGCCCGCGGCGGTCGTGGTACCAGTTACAGTACCAGTCGCTCCGGAAATGTCGGTGAATGTTCCGTTAGAAGTCGCGCACTCCTGCACCTGAATGGAAACAACGTAGGTGATCGCGGTACCGGTGGCAGAGCCAACGGCGACGTGAAGCATACCGGTGTTGTATCCCTGCGTGTCGCAAGCGGAAATCGCTGCGGCAACGGGAGTACCGGTGCTCGTGACCACGGACGGCCGAACGGCCGTCACTATCTTTACATTGTCGTATACACTGCGCATGATCGTTTTTTCTAATGCCCTATGATCTTGTCAGATCCCCTCTCTGTTCGACTTTCTTGGATGCGGACGCATCACGAGAAAGAGAGGGCGGTGCGGGGTTCCGTTAGGCGTTTATTCTCCCGCTGCACCACTTCCCTCGCCGGCGCCTTCACCAGTTCCGGCTCCTGCGCCGTCACCAGATCCTTCGCCTTCTCCGGAAGTGTCTTTGTTGCCTTCACCTTCACCGGACGCAGCGCCTTCGCCCTCGCCCGCGGCTGCAGATCCTTCGCCTTCTCCGGATCCTTCACCGTTACTTTCCGAGGCAGCCGCGCCATTCTCGGCCGCGGATCCTTCCTCGACCAACTCCACGCGAGGAGTCGGTTCACCGGCGTTATAGCTGTTCGCCTGCTCCGCCGTGAGTTCCACGATCGATCCAACTTCTAAGCCGTTCGTCGGGAGTAAAACTTTGTATTTGTTCATGATGTTTTTTTATTTATTTTTTTTGTTCTTTCGTAGCTGTCTCGACCTTTGTACCTCCGGCTCTGGCTGCTCCCGAACGCGAGGATCACGATCGGGAGAGTGTCAGAGCCCAAGGCTTTGACTAAGTTCCGGTCTTTGCGACCGCAAACGCTGCGGATAAGGTGTTCACGAGCGCGTGGCGGTGGCTGTAAACCAATCCGCGCTGCTGCGCTTTCGCAATTTCCTTACCACCGAAGCTGCCGGAACGGAACTCCTCAACTTCCATTTCGCCCTTGTCGCCGTAGGCGAAGGCTTTGAGGTTTCCGAACACGATGAACTTCGTAGCGGTGCCAGTGGCAGAGAGAGCGGGGAAGTGCCGGCTAGTGAAAACCGGATAACCCAAGATCTCGCCTGCCGGACGCACTCCACCTGCAGCGGGGAACTGTGCGAGCACATTGTTCGAGGCCGCACCAGAGTACGGCAAAATGTATTCGTTCGTTCCTTTCTGCGAGCGGAGGGAAGCCCAAACGGTGCGATGCATGTAAAAGCCGGCACCATTCAGAACACTTTCCTCGACGGATCCGATCAAGGTCGAGCTGTCATCGATTACCTTGTACAACGCAAAGGTCGTACCGGTGATCGTAGTGACGTTCACGTCCGAGTCGTTTAAGAGACCCAAGAACGGAGCACCCGTACCATTGAAAGCCTGCTTGTCAATCATGTTCGCAAGAGCTTCGCCACCGAGAGCGAGGAGCCAGTCCGCGAGGTTGACAGAGGCATCTTGCATAAGAGCCTTGCCGACCACGAAGGACAACTGCCACGTCTTAGTGATAAGCCGCGCCTGATTGAAAGTCAGAGCTGTATCGGAACCGCCAGCGTCTACGCCGAGGTACTCACCCTCCAAGAAGGAGCCGGTGTACGCCGGAATGTCGAGCTCGTCGGTAGACATAGGCCATCGCTGCGCCTGTGACATGACGAGACCAACCGAGGCCGCGATGCGCTGAATGGCGCTCGCAACTTCCGTCGAAACCAAGTATCCGCCGCGGTTGTCCTGATCGCCGATAAGAGCCTCATTCGCTTTGGTATCAATGCGATCGCCGAAAGCGGCCGCCTTAACTGCCTTTGCGAACGCGATCTTAGTGTCGTCAGTGAGGCCGCTGCGATCTTGACCAAAGAGAGCACGCTCTAAGCGCATCTTCTCAACGATCGATTTCGTTTCGGCCGCAACCATCGGGGAGAGCACGTTCTTGAGCTTCTCCTCCATTACGGAGTCGAAAGCCTTCGCGAGCTTTTCCTCTAACTGTTTTAGCTGTTGTTCGTTCATTTTTTTATTTTTAAGAGATGAAATACTCCCGATAACTAGCGCACGCGCTTGGTCTTTTCCTCGGCGATCCGTTTATTGATCTTTTCGAGGGAACACTGCGCGACGGTAGTTATCGACCGCACGAGCCGCTGCACCGCGAGGAAGTCATCAAGACTTTCCATCTTGAGACCCTTCACGGCATCCACGACTCCTGCAGCTTCCGACCTTTGCTCTAGGGCATCGCCATCGCGATGTTCCTCCCCCTCGGAGATCCCGAGCTTTTGCTCGACATCTGCGATTACAGATTTGATGGCTTGAATGGAGGGATCCGATTTAACGGCTTCGGAGATCGCGGCTTTGCCGGCCGAGCTCTGTCCGTATTCCGTTTGAAGAATGTCGAGGATCAACTTCGATGCGGTGACGAACGCGGTATCGATCACGTTCTGCAACTGCACGAGGATCGCGCCGATCTGCTGCACGTCTTTCTCTTTGTGCTCGGCCTTCGCGTAGTAGTCCTCGATAAGTTTCTGATCCGATTCTTTCGCCAATTCTTCCGCAGTTTTTTCCGGAGCGGGCGCGGCTTTCGGCTTACATACCATGCCGCCATTCCCGTCATCTTCCATCACTCCGGCTGCACCGTCATCCATCGTGCAGTCATCGCCGATCGCTTTCGCTGCCTTCGCGATACAAACGCCTTCCGCGTCCATAACGCCTTCCGATCCATCGTCCATAGTGCAAGTATCCCCTTCTGCCTTTGCTTCGATCTTCAAGCCTTTCGCGGAGAGCATCGCAAAGTCGATGCCGAGTTTCTTGGCCTGCGAGAGAGAGAGGGCATAAGGATTAGCCGGTACTGGCACAAAGGAGAACTCGAGGAGCTCCGCCTTTGTGATTTCGTTGCCGACCATCTCGAGGGCGATAAAGCCTACAGATGTCGCGCGGACAATTTTCAAGTCATAAAGCCTGCGTACCTGCTGCGCGAAGGGGTTAGCCTCCTCCGGAGCAAAGCGGCCACGCGCGACGAGCTTACCTTCCTCTAATGAGATAGAGTCGCAGACGCCGATCGGGAGAGAGTAGTAGTCATGCCCCCAAAGGACGACCGGATTTTCCATATACCGCGACAGATCCCATCCGTTCTGATTAACGGACTCGCCTTGCCGATCGACATCGGCTGTGGAGATTACGACCTCAAAACTGCCCGAGTCGGTTGCTGCCTTCGTTGCTTCAACGAGCGATTTGAACTCTGCTTGCGCAAGGATCTCGCTCATCTTCGCCTTCACTTCCTCTGAAAGTTTTCGTAGTTTTTCGTTCATGATTTTATTTTATCATTTTGTTTTTTTATCGACCTTGTGGGTAAGTGACAATTCGACCTTTTTATTGCAATCCATTTCTGGTTTTCATTGATGCAGCCGCGAGACCGTTCACCGACTTCGGTGAGGCAAGACCATTAACGGTCTTGATCGAGCTCTGCGGTGGCATAAATGAAACCATATTGCCTGCTATTTTTTGTCCTGCGGATGTGTTAGAGACTGTCATGCTTTGAGATCCAGTGCCTACAGTGCCGTTGCTATCGAATATACCTGCACCTGCCGCCTCGCTTTGTCGTTGTGTCGCTCCTAATGTAGCCGTCGGCTGCCCGACTAAGGTTCGATAGCCTGCCACCAGCCAACAGTTCGATTTGACAACAGTAGTGGTAAGTAGTAAGGCGGTAACTGCGCTGCCTTTGGTTTGGCTATCTATCGGAGCACTCTGTGCTACTCCCGAGTACACGGCGGCCTCTGAAATACCTCCGGAAGAATCATCGAACGTGACGACATTGTTGTGCGCTCCGGTCGAAGGGTTTACCAAGTACCAAAGAGAGACGTAAGCGTTCTGATCTGGCTCTTGCTGCTCATCGATCTTGGTATGGCTCTCGCTCGTATTAAAAACCACGCTTGATGTGTGTCCGGTACCTGCTCGGCCGGCGAACACATTCGAGATCATTAAGCGGTTAGCTCCGGAAGGTGTAATCGAGTAGGTGATAGTGCTCGCGCTCTGATACCCGCTGCCATTCGCGCTCGTTTCGTATGCGATCGCAAAGAGATAGTTTGAGGGCATCGGCCGCAATCCGATCGGAGCGAAGCTCGGAGTGAATACTAAAGAGGGGATTGCTACTTTGACCTTGCCGCGGATCACTCCTTCGACGTAGCAAAAAAAGCTCTCGATCGTACCGAAACGGACGATCGTGTAGCCGTTATTCCACCCCACCGCGGTCTCAAAGCGCTGCTCGAAGTCTCGGAAAAATATCTGCTCGTATATGCGAAACAGATTAAAGACGAAGCTCTCGCGCGACCATTCCATCTTCGGGAGATAGCGCTGCCGGCCGGTAAGATAGGCCATCGCCTCCGGCAAAACCATTCTTATTTTCCAGAAGATCTTCATCATGTGTGTGTCATGTAATCCGGAGAAGGAGCGAAGAAAAGCTCGTCGGCGGTAGTGCTAAAGCCGATCACTCGGATTACCTGATCGGCTCCGGAAGGCTGCGCGGTTACGATCGTGCCTACCGGTGTACCCATATAGACCGGAGCTCCTACTGTAAGCGTCGGGAACTGCGCATCGGCGCGGATCTTGCCCCATCGCAATACGGTTACTGGACTTCCATTACCGCCTGCGGCAACCACCACCATCGCAAGCATATTAGCGCCAGTACCCGTGCCGGACGCAGAAGCCTTCGCCCAAGATCCCGTTGAAGATCCGTAGACGAGCTCACCAAATGCGAGAGCTGCGGATGCGGTACCTACTTCCGTTATGCCGCAATACTTTCCGTCGGCCGAGAGTTGCGGCACGAGAGCGATCGAGACATTCTCGGAGAGCGTCGCGTTTCCGCCCAAAGTAAATGCCGGCAGAGTCCATACTCCGGATGCACTCCATGTGCCTTTCGCTACTGCGGTATCTAAAGTCTTATTCGTAAGCGTCTGTGTGTCGCTGCTTCCAACAGGAGTACCAGTCGGCACGTCTTTCGTCGCAACCGGCACTCCCGATCCATTGAACGAGAGGAACTTGCTCGCGTTGCCTATGACGGTCTTGAGCGAGGCGATGCCGAGATCTTGTACGGTGTTATCATCGCCGTCGATCGTCTTATTCGTGAGTACCTGCGATAAAGAAGCGAGGTAAGTCGCGATCGCTGTCTTTAAGTTAGACCACGTTATTTTCTTCGTGGCCGGCGTCGTTACGTCGACGATCGGAAGAACGTCGGTATCGATCGGCGAGCTATACGAAGTGAGATCTGATATTTTTTGATCGGCCATTTTATTCGAGTGAGATTTCTTCCGGACGGATATAGCAGCGGCAGCTCACATGGAGCGGAGGCGCGGATACGTTCGAGTAATCTACTTGGAACTTGGAACCATCGGATCCCGTCACCTCATCGCCTTTCTTGAAGAAGTCCTCATCGATCGAAATGATCTTGCCGTTCATCGGTGCGCAATACGGACAAACACGCTCGTCGGCCGCGGTGTACCATTTCTGTGACTTCACAACTCCGGACTGCTTCCATGCCTGCTGTGTGGAATAGTTAGCGATCCGGAACGTCTCGGTGCGAGCAACCTGCTCCGCGCGTACTTCATCCGAGTAGTCATAGACGCCATTCACGACATCCGCGAGCTCGTCCTGCGAGAGACCTTCCTTCAAGCCCTGCTCGAGCTTGCCCTTGAGCATGTCGCGGGTAGTCTCGTTGTAGCTTTCAGCGAGAAGTTCGATCGCTCGATCAAGCGCCTTACGGACTTCCGGAGAAAGAATATCGAGATCAGAAATACCCAAGAGTGCCGCGGCTTCCTTGCCCTCTCTGCCGGCGAGCTCATAGAGGATCGGCGTAGAGAGATCCACGAACGCGCTCATACTATCCTTGAGATCAAAGAGGTCGTTTTTATTGATCGCCTTAGCCTCTGCTCCTGCGAAACCTTTTATGGCTTTCGGTAGGTTCGCGATGACCTCTTTGCGCTGCTTGTTATTAAAGTCCTCGATCGCGGTGCGCTGCTTTTTTTCGTAAGGCGTGACGCGCAAGGCGAAACCCTTATAGATCTTTTCGTACTCGTCATCGGAGAGCTGCGTGATCTCGGCGCGGTTCTTGGACTTGATCTGCTCGATGTCTTTAATGAGCTCTGCAATATCTGCAGCGGCTTTTTCCGCGATCGTTTTCGTGATCGATTGACGCTTCTTCATATTCATGGCGAAACGAGATTTAGTAATCCCCTTCCGGCCGGACTGATTCATCTGCTTCGGCTGCTGTATCGGCGCACCGAGCGGCGTGAAGTTGAAGGGGATCTGCACCTCATCTCCACCCTCCACCGGATCAAGACCGAAGTAAGTCTGCCGTGCTTCGTTTGCACTCATCACCGGAGCTCCGCCGGTCGCCTTGCTCATCTCGTCCATCTTCTGCGCACGATCTTCCGGCACCGGATCAGTGAAGGAAAGATAATACTCATCGCCGTAGCGCGGCACCAAGAACTCGTTCAAGTAGCTCGTGATGAACTTCATGATCGGTTTAATCGTGCGTGCCGCGAAAACGTAATCGGTAGCTTCTGCGTTGGCTCGGTTGACATCATCCGTGATACCTAGTGCAGTGCGAGGCACCTTAAAACCGGCGATGATCCGATCGCGCATCATATCCATGAGGTTCGGGAAGTCGAGATCCTTCTGCGTCTTGCCGCCTTCCTCGTATTTTGTACCCTTCGGCAACGCAAGAACCTTATAGGCGTTCTCTACGCCCTTAAACGCGGCTTCGAAAGAAGTCTTGAGATACTCGAGCTGCTCCGGAGTGTATGCGGCGTCAGTCTCGAGGAAGCCGCCGATGCGGGCGCCATTCAAGAAGAAGCGTCGATTAAACTCCATCGCGTAGTTATCGGCGTCCACCCACTGCGCGATCGATTGGATCGTGCCGATGCCTTCGAACGGATCATTAGGATCGGGATATTTGAAGTGAATGATCTCGTAAGGCTTGAAGCTATAGGTCTTTTGGCCGAGGCGGTACTCATAGCCCTGTATGCGCGTCGGGAACTCCTCGCGATTTACCACTGTCTTGACTTTAGAAGGCGTCATGATGTGGATAGCGAGCGGCTTATCAGTATCGTTTTTCACGCCCTCGAGATACCAGAACGCATTACCCACTGCTTCAAGATGTGCGGCAGTAACATACTTGAGCTCGATGCCGGTCTGATAATCATTCACGCCGTTCAAGAGATCGAGCAGATCATGCTCGAAGATCTCCGTGTCGGCCTCTTTCCCCATTTTGAAAAGTTTGTGCTCGAGGCCGGACACTTCCATCGCGATCGCACGAGTCGCTGCATACACCCATCCGGTATAAACCTCAAGAGCTTTCTCCGGAGAGATCTTCTTGTTCTGCGCCCACAATGTAAAAGGGTTCACGCTATAGCTCGAGGCCACGGACGGAGCGGATGCTTTCTCGGCTCGGATCCATCCCCACTTGCTAATCAGTCTTTCGAATCGGTTCATAAGTTTTATTGAGGTTCTTGATAGTTAGAAGAAGTAAGCCAAACGAAACCGTCGCACGTCGGGCATCGCTTTGAGATGTCGGCCGCGGCTTCTTCGGAAAAATCCGTATTGCACTTTGGACAATGGTATTCAGTCATAATAAAAAAGGAGCTCGTGCATGATCTTCGTGAGGTAAAGATCAGCTCGAGCCCCGTGTGTTCTTCACTTGAGGCGCCGCGCTATTTGACTTTAATATAGCATTTCATTTTTCTATGGTCTGTGGATAACTCAAAAAGATAGGCTCCCGAGCGATGGCGGGAGCCTTAACTTTATGCACCGGTTATGCACGATACGAGCGGCAGATCGAGCAGATCCATACTCGGAATCCGTTGAACTTGTGGACGGTTTGGCGCTTACACTTGCGACAGTACATCTCTCTCATATCATCCCTCCGGAAGTAGGAGCTAACTTTATAATACGTTTAACAAAGGATGACAAGGAGAAAAAGCAACCCCACGGACATACGCCGTGGGGTTTCCGCCTCTCTCGCTTACGACGCTCTGCGCCGCAGGAGTAGATGAGGCCGGACTGGATGATGATTGCGCTCATCCGATGAAGATCCGCGGAGGGCGCGATCGTGCCGCTTGAGACAGTCGCCGTGATAGACGAGGGCGCCGCGAGCCTTGCGCTCGGGATCTTTCGGAGCCACGACCATGCGGCACTCTGCGCAGTATTCCGTCATTTCTTCTCGCTCCCTTCCGCGATCTGCAAGGTTTCCTTTTTGCACCGATCGCAAAAATCGAAGTGGGTAGGTGCCTTGCACTCCTTGCTGCAGAAGTGTTTCGGCGGTAGCTCAACAACGGAGCCGCACAAGTAACATTGTGCCGAGGCCATAGCAGGCGCTCTACTTTCTAGGGTCGATCACCCTCAAAGCGGTGGTACTCTTTTGATTATACACCCTCACTTTTGTCAACCTGTTCGTAGTTCGTAAAGAGGATCCGCATGTACTCCTCGCAGCGCGGACACTTGCGATTTATGTTCGGCATCCGCTTCTCCACGAGATGATAGCCGCAGTGCGTGCATTGGTAATGCGTCATAAGGCTATAGTACCGAGCTCGTCGATTGCTTTCTTAAAACTCTCCGGATCGTCGAAGTCGATCGAGATCTTAACCTCCATGCGTTTAATCTGGCCGTCCTTGATTTTTATATTCTCGATCGTGGCGAACTTGAGCGCCTCGAAGATCCGCAGCATCTTATCCTGTTCACCGCTTACTTGTCGGAGCATCCTTGCTTTAGGTTCGGCCATGTTATTTATATTGCTTGCACTCACAATCGGCCTTGATGCACTCGTTACCGTATGGATGATCGACACGGTGATGACCGCACTTCCTGCACGAGTAAGATTTTTTTACTTGCTGTGGATGGTTCATAGGACTATGACATCGAGCGGCTGCGCACCGCTTACTCTAAACATACCAAGCACGAGCTGCACGAAAGCGTCCACGAGGTCGTCGTGTTCCTCAACGCCGAAGCCCAAGAGCTGCGCGATCAGATCCTCGCACCCTCGCCGCGGGAAGCGCACGAACTTTATAAACACTGCGGCCTGCGCAAGACGCGATCGCTTGTCTGTTCCGACTTTAACCGGCTCCGCCGGTATGCCCGCCTCCTGCACCATTTCGATCGCCGCTCTTTGATAGGCAACATCTTCCATGAAAAATATCGGCTCGGCAAAGTTCTTCGCAACCGATACCCTCACTGCTTTCGCTCGCGCGATAGTCTCGGTAAATGAGAGCCGCTCGTTCACCGGATGAGGAAGGATATAAAGCAGGGGATGCTCGCCTTCTGCCGGCCGAGCGTTCACTCCGGAGACAAACGTAGTGCAGTCGGCCGTTTCTTTTTTACTGATTGCAAGGTCGTTGCCGACGCCGGCCGAAAGGATCGGATTAAACTTGAGAGATCTCTTACCGAGCCGATCGGTCTCGTAAACCGGTGCCGGCACTTCGTCATAGTATTCGATCATGTCGTCCTTAATGACGGCACCTTCTTCCGGAACGACCTGCAACAACATCTCTCTTTGCCACGCGACCATACCCATTTCGAGCCTCTTGCCCTCGAGCTTCTCCTGCGTGGGGTACTTCGCTTTCCACGAACACGATCCGTCCTTATTGAAAAGGGGATACTCGAGCACCTTGAAGCGGCCGCGGTTCTTCATGCGAGCCATAAGTGCGTCGCGATGCAACCAGTTCCCGAGCAGGACGACTTTACGCGTGCCTTCGTCCATCGCCGGCAATACCTCACCAGTCATCCATCGTTCGGTCTTGTCTCTGTTCTCTTTCGATCGTACCCATTCAAGATCCTCCGGATCGTCGATCGCAGCGAGCTTAGGCCGGTGCTGTCTATGACGGAGACCGCGCACCTTCTGCCCGCGGGATCTCGCAAGGATCCGGACGCCGTTCGAGAGCAACATATTTTTTGCCTGCCATTCCTCATCACTCTCGAGCGTAGGATCCTCGAGGGATTTATCCGGCGCTTTAGAAAGTTCGAAGCGGCCATAGTCTTGCAGTAAGAGCTCGTTATTCTCGAACTCCTCTTTGATATTCGCGATATTGATCGCGGCCTGCAACGCGGTATCGGCGATCGGGAGAATGAACGGGTACACTTCCGGCTTTTCGACGGCCGCATAAATCGGCAGAACAAGAGATCCCATTACGGACTTCGCGCAGCCGCGCCATCCGATCACCTCTAAGAGATCTATATCCGGATCCTCGATATTCTTAATGAGATCGTTATGAAAGTCGGCCGGCGGCAAATAAAAGTAATGCGGCAAATAGAGGATGCCGAAGCCGAGCATACCGAACTTCTTCACGAACTCTTTGCGGAGATCGTAGTTCTCAAGAAGATCGTTGAGCTGCTGCGGGTTCAGTTGTAGGCTGCTCGGTAGCATTTTGGATAGTTGTTTCGGGTAAGAGCCCCCAGTTTTTCATAGCCATCATGATCGCATGTTTGCGATCCTCTGTGAGCGGCGTGTTTCGCTTCTCGATCTCGAGCGTGCCTAGATTTCGTTTATAAATGCCCGCGTCCATTTCGGCTTCGATGAGCGCGATGTCCATCTTCATTATGACCTCGAGAGCCTTGATGACATCTTTCGTCTCGGGCATGAAGATCCCCTCGTTCATGTAATCCCACTGCCAAAACGCTATTTTAAAAAGCCGCTCGAAACTTGCTTTAAACCTTTCGCGCGTCTCGACCATACGCCCTTCGATCTCGGAGTTTTGAATATCTTGCCGCGCCTCTCCGTTTATTTTCCGGATGAGCTTCAAGATGTACTCGTGATCCAAGAGACCGCCACCTGCCGACGTGATACCTTTTTTCGCGAGCTCCTGTTGAAGCCGGCGCGATGAGATCATCGGATTGATCGCAAGTGCTACACGGATCTCTCGCTTGACCTCTGCCTCCTTTGTGGTATCAATTTTCGGCATGATGGCGGTTTCGGCGGTTTTACTTTCCTTGAGCGGCCGCTTTTCCTAGCTCTTGAATGTATTCTACCACTTTCTTACAGGTCTCGAGATCGGTCTCCATCTCCACTTTCAAGAGATGGCGGTCGCCGGCGTTGAGGTTCGTGATCGGCTTACCGGACTCGAGCTTCTTAAACACCTGATCGAGCGGCATACCCTTCACTGGCGACGCTTTTATTTTTAGATTAGTTATCATGTTTTTAATCGGTTCCCCTGTCTATAACTGATCGACCTTTGCTGCGCGAAAGATCTCGAATAAAGAATACCCGATAGAGAAAGGTTCCGTCCTCCGTCCTCGCCCACCACCTATGACACCTCCAACACATGACATGCTTTTTGTCGTAGTAGTCATGATCGAGCTGTCGGCTGAAATCATGCCTAAAGATCCAACAGAGAAGCGTCCTCATTTTTCGAGAAAAAGCGTAGGCAGCGCGACGACCATTCCGGATCTCGGATACTCAATAAGCCCAAGCGTCCGGAGCGCTCCTAAATTGTTCTGGTAGCCGCTCGAGTTTGGACTCTGGCCGGCCTGCTCCGCGAGATCTCCTTTCGGTACCTCCTCCGGATAGATCCCGATGAGCACCTTCAAGATCGCCCACTGCGAGCTCGAGAGCTTCTTCTCGATCTGCCGGTGCAGATCCAAGGAAGAACTCGGCGCATCGTCCGGCTGCGCTACCGCCCTACCCGCATCCGTTATCCCCACCATCTTCGAGCTCGGGTAGATAATCATTCCGGCCGAGCGCAAAGCGCCGAGGTTATTCTGGTATCCGCTGCTAGTCGAGCTCTGATCGGAAAGGAAGGCGAGTTGATTCTTGTTTGCCGGCGTGAGTCCGATCTGCTCAAGCCATGCGAGCGCGTTCAAAATCTTCTGCTGCGAGGCAGAAGGATTAAACTCGCCGAACGAGATCTCTACTTTCTGCTTTTCGGTTCGCATCACCGCACTACCTTTAGGCATCTTGTTATCGGTAATGACTGGAAACCCGAGGATCTTTCTGCCCGAGTCCTTGAGCTCCGGAACCTTGCCCGAGTACATCCCTGCCGGCTTATCTGATGGCCGGTTTTTCTCGAGCTCATCGAGCTGCTTTAAAAGCGAGAGGGCGAGATGGCGCACCATCGAAATGATATTTTTTGCGTACTCATTCTTTTCGCTCACTAGAGATTTTACTGCGTTCCGCTCTGATGCGATGGCGATCAGATGCGGATGTAAAGCCTCCTCGATCTGCGCGGCCGTAGGCTTCCCGCCCTGCTTCTCGAGCCCCGTGATCTTCGCCTTGAGCGTTCCGATCTCCTGCCGCAACTCCACTTCGGTCTTTTTCTTTTGCTCTGCTTCCTGCGGGAGATCCTTGAGCTGCGAGAGGATACTCTTAATCGCTGCCTTCGGCGGCGTAGCTTTTCTCCCCTGCTTGCTGCCCTTCCGGAAGTGAGTCGTCTGAACCGCGCCGATTTTATACCGCTCGACATGCCCGCTGATCGCGGTGCCGAACGCGAAGAACTCCCCAGGCGAAAGATTTCGGAGAGTCTCAAATGCTTCTCGGGCGCTCTTGGCGAAACCGAGCTCGTCGGCCGTCCGCTTCACGTCGATGTCTTGTCCAGTCCGGCCGAAAAACTTGTTATTGCACTCTGCGATCGCGTCCTTATGGAGCTTGGAGATCCTCTGTGTCGCGAGTACGCCGCAGAGCTCGCGCTTCCGGCCGCGCGTCATGAGATCGATCACCGCCGCGGCCGCTTCGCTCTCGCCCACCTGCGGGCAAAAGTGATGCGCCTCATCCAGTACCACCATGCACGGATGCCGGAGCTCCTCGGGCGCCTCGATCAAACTTTCTAAAAAGAGCCGGACGAAATGCTTGCGCTCGTGGAACTTGAGCTCGGAGAGATCGACGATTGCCGAGACGCCGAGATCGAGGAGCTTTGTCGCAAGAAGTGCGGCGGCGCGAACGTCCGCCGGCATATCCCCTCCCTTCCCGATCAGAAGATAGTCATCGAACTTTTCCCGCAGGGTATAGAACTCGCCCTCGAGATCGATCACGATCTGCTGCACCTCGCCGTGCGTCTCCTCGAGCAGCTTCCGGAGAGCCCACGATTTACCTCCTCCGGAGTTCGCCGCGAATAATGCGCGCGTATCGATGAACTTCGGGAGATCTATTTTAAATCCTTCGCCTAGTGTTATTGTTTTTTTCATTTGTATATTGATTCTTCCCTTCTGGATTAAACCGCCACGGCATCTCTCGCTTCGGGATCCGCTGCAGATTTCCTAGATCGTTATTGAGCGGGTTCCGATCGATGTGATGCAGGCAGTAATCATTCCCGATCTTGCCGTTCACCTTCTCCCAAACGTACACATGCAGCATGACTCGCTTTCCTCTTACCGTTCCCCGCAGGTATCCGCCTTTCGAAATAGTGAACCGGAAACCGTCTACGATCGTGAGCCCCTTGAGCTGCTTCGATCGGAGAGGATAGCCGCGGGATCGAAAGAGATCGTACACCGCTTGCCGGCTTTTCTTATAAACGCTCGCGATCTCCTCGAGGGAGCACGGCTTCCCTTCCGGCCCCCGCTTATACATCGCGTACATCGCAGCCACGATCTCATTGTTCTTTCGCCGCGGATGCTTGTTGTACCGGATCTGATTTACCGGCCGATCAGTGGCGTAATCACGCATCAGTACCTTCGTAAGATCCTTCCGATCTCTCCGGAGACGATGCACTGCACCCGATCGCCGGCGAGAACCTTGATCTTATAGAGCCGCATCTTTCCGGATAGGTGACACCGGATCACCTGGCCGCTGCGGAGTTCGACCTTGAAATTGCCTGCCGGCAAAAGCTCGATCACTAACCCGTCTTGCGTGGGTTCTTTACTACGCATCAAAAAGTTTCTGTTGTTTGAACGCGACCCTAAAGCTCGGCGTGAGCTTTATCTTTTTCTGATTCTTCACCTTAATCAGTTCCACCTTCTCGCCCTTAATGTAGGCGTTTATCGTCTCGAATGAGAGCTTGTCGGAGAGATCTGCAACCTCATCCGAAAGCGTGTCGATACGATCCATGAGATCCGGATTCTTCTGATCGAAGTCGAGCTCTATCTTCTTGCGTGCCTCCCGCGCCTCATCGAGCTTCTTGGTAAGCCGCTCGTAGTCGGCCGAGTCGAGCAGAAGTTCGTCGTGCCGTTGCTTTTTAAGATCCGCGAGCTTTGCCTTCCGAGCCTCGAGGTCGTTGAAGGTGATCTGGATTTTACTTAGCTTGAACTGTGACATGGTTATTGTTTAATGTTGCGTGCTGATAGACTATTAAAACTTTTCTTTAAACACTCGACGACGGCTCCATAGCTCCTCTGCCTGATTGCGCAGGGTAGCAGCTTGCCGCTGCATGGCCTCCGCTGCACGATCGCGGCCTTTGATCTTGGTCTCCACCTCCTCGATCTCTTTCTCTACTTCGGTTCGCTCTTTGCGCTTCTCATACTCTGTTCCCTCGCCGATCGAGGCGAGCTTAGCCTCAAGGTTCGCTTTCTGATCGAGATCTGCTTGCTTCAAAAAGAGAATGTCTTTGATGGTCTCCTCGGAATATAGCGCCGTTGCCTCCTTCAAGAAGGCGTCGCCGGCGAGTGTCCGCAGGTGCCTCCGTTTCCAGAAGAACTTGCGAAGCGGTTTAGTTATTGATTCGAACATGGTTATTGGTTTTTGATTAAGACTTTTTATTTTGCACTACCTTCCTTCCTCCGGATACGGCACGGCTTACAACGCTTCGGCGGATGCACAAGACCTTTTTCCGCATAGAACGCTTGATCCTTTGCCGTCCATACGAAATCGTTCCCGCAGTCGGAGCAGGTGATCGGCCGATCTAGGTATTCTTCATTCATGATCGGGTATCGTGATTTTTACTTCGACGCGACCTTTCTTATCTTCCGCATGGGAGAAATCGAAGCTGCCTTTGAGATGCTTGTCGTCCACGAAGATCGCATCGGCGATCGATCCATAGATGCTCTCCGGATCCGCGTGCGTCTCATCCGCCCAGAAAATCATGATGTCCATTCGGAGATCTCCGGAAAGCGTGATCGGCTTCAAGTACCGGCCGCCGCCTTTGAGGATCTTCTTCGCATCGATTACGGGCATATCCGCGGCGAGTGCGATAAGGTGCGGTTGTAGGGCGGCTTGGACGTACTGCTTCCAACCGGCGTACCGCTGCGCCTTCGGGTTCCACTGTTGCTGTCGCGTGAGCTTTACCTTCGGGATCGGGTTGCCGGCCGGATCCTCTTGATTTCCGCTGATGATGAAATCTAAAATCATGTTTTTAAAAGTTGACTATACCGATCATTTCTGATATTGCGCCGAGCTTGTTATCAATCGACATCAAGGTGCGCAGGATGATGAGGCCGTAGAGGATCCCGACAAACATCGCTATCTTCATGAGGCGGATCTTCCGTGCTTGCATCTTTGCTTCGTCTGGTGTCATGTTAGCTTATGACTTCATCGTTCCATCCGACGAAAATGGAAATGAGTACGATCTTGAGCACGATCCAAGCGAGGTATGCGACGGTGATGCCTCCGATGCCGGCGAAAATTGTTTTAATCATTGTGCTGTAGGAGCTGCGGCGACCTTTTGCTGAAACTCAACATTGAGATACTGATGGCCGCGTTCATTGTCGATCCGCTTGAGCTCCTCTAATCGCTCGGGTAGCGGAACGCCTCGGTAATTGTGCGTATTGCGGCGCAGACAGAAATACCAGTCGGCATCATCGAGCGCTACCTTCTTCTCGTCGAGCTCCACTAGAAACTCTTGCGCGAACTTCCGCGAGAATGAGCTGAAAAGAAAGAGTGCTCCGATCACGTATTTCAAAAAGCGGAACTTGCGCGGCACTCCTTCCGTGCGATCGGAGATCCCAGGAATAACGGTTAGGTTCGTCTGCCGCTCGAGCATGAGGTTAAAGAGCCGCATGGTCTCGCGCACTCCGGATCGCTTCGCGTTCTCGGTATCCTTCTCGCCTAAGATGTCCTGTGTCGGAAACTTATATGCTCCGTCGAGCTCCATGATCTGAACTGCGAACGCAGTCGCTTTAGTGATCGCTCCGGCGAGGGCGAGCTTCCAGTTGCCAACGATCTGCGAAGGGATCGTGTTGTTATAAAGATCGTACTCCGGATCGATCTTGAGCAGCTTCTTCACGGCCACGTCGACGGCTCGGCGGATCTCGCGCGAGTAGGCGTTCATGTGGAAGTCCGGAACGGCGTGATGCCTTAAAGTTTTCCATCGGATCTCCTCGAGGTAAAAGTTCACGTCCTCGATAAACTTCTTTCGCTGTAAGAGGAACCGGAGACCGATCGCGCTAACATAGATCACGCTCTTGCCGATCAGAAGCATCGGGATATTCGAGATCATGGACTTGCCTTGCTCGAGGCCGAATGTCTTACTCTGCTGCGGATCTCCCTTGTAGAGATAGCTGCAGCCGACGAGCTTGAGAAAGGTTCCTCCCTCTGGTGGATGGATGACGGCTTCGCCTATGCCGTTGCACTGCATCTTGTCACCGATCTCTCCAAAGATCCCCTGCAAAAAATAGATCTGGATGTTCACCGGCTTGCCGCCGTTCGCTCGCACCGCTTTCTCCATGCCTAGCGCAGTGAGGAGCTGTGGATCTAAAAGCTGTCTAACCTCCGTTTCTTGATCCATTGTTTTTGATTATCTTTTCGAGTTCCTCGACTTTGGCGAGTATGAGCATAAGTTCCGGATTTTGTTCGTTCGCTATCTTCTGATTGTACTTTATGATCCCGCTCGCGACGAGTATCTTTCCGATCGTCGCCGCGGCGAGAAGGATAAAGATGTAGCCGGTCGCGATCTGAAATATAGATGGCCGTGTACCGCTTACCGCGAGAAAGGTGAGAATGAGGATCGTCTCATTCCAGAAGCCGAGCGGCTTTAAGAGTTCGTTTTTAGCCTGCCCTATGTAAAAAAAGCAGCGCTGATAAAAGTAGAACCCCTTCATGCCGGCTTCTCTATAGCTCATCGCGGGATGTGTTTGAGTTCCCCTTTCACGATCAATAGCCGCGTTCGGCACGCGCGGCAAGTGACTCCATTCCAGAATCGGGAGAATGTGACGTGGTTCATGCAAACCAAACATCGGCGGGTGCGCATCGAGAACAAGGCGATCATGAGCGAAAGCGGAAGGAGGACGAATAGGGCGAAGGTTAGAAAAGTTGTCATGGTAATTGTTTTGGTTTTTACTTTCGGCCGAATAAGTAATCTGCTGCACGCTGTCCGACGCTACGCTTTGCTTTTCTTGGAACGTAAGAGGATGGCTGATGGATCACTGGATCCGGTGCGGGCTCTAGCGCGAGATCTACGGTGCCGAGCTGCTTGCGAACTTTAAAGATCTTCCCGCGGTGCTCGGCTTCATACCACGCATGGGTGCCGCCGGCAGTAACAGAAAGCATTTTAGTGAGTCTCATGGTTGTGATTTTAATTGATCGTTAAATGCATTATGCGAGTTCTCCCATATCGTGACTAGCTCAATGAGGATCTGCGCCGTAGCTTCGTTCCTCTGTACGCCGGCCGGAGTCATGTTCGAAATCATCGCGATCATGTTTGCTCCGAGGCTCACTAGTATCCCGAGCGCTTTATCTTCCGAGATCCGCTTGAACGCGGCATCCTTTTTCTGCTGCGCCCGAACCGCGAGATCTCCTGCGTTCCCTCCAAACAGTGCAGGCATCGGGTAAAACTTTCCGATCTCCTCCTGCACTAACTCATCCAAGCGCTTCATGTCTTTATTATAACAAGTGTAAGTTTCTGCCCTGTGTATATCTTTTAGAGCAAATACCCTTCGTGGAGTTTCCCGTACTCGACCCATACGGCAGGGGAATAGTCGACGATCTGCGCGGCCTTATTCCGGTTCGTCCGGAGAGCATCGCTTAGTGTCGTTCGATCAGAGAAACGCTCCTCGATCTGGTTGCGGAATACTGCGACCCGTTTCGGCACGAGCTCGCCGCGGAGCGCAGCCCATCCCCGAGTCGTGATGATCCAGTGACCGCGCCTCTGGATCTTCTTACTGGCCGAGTTGAGGATCATCTTCTTCGCGATCAAGCCGAGCTTAGATGCCTGTGTCGTCCTGTGGCGTACCGAGTCTGGCGCATCGATCTGAACGACGTGGACGCTATTCGCATCAGTGAATGGGATCCCGTTGATCGTGTTCTGCCGCACTGCCTTCGCCATCGCGATCAGAAGTAGGGCGTCGGCATAGTCGAAAGTAAAGATCTCCTCAAGCATATTCGCGTTACAGTTCACGCAACGATTGCCGGATACGTTACCAATGTGCTGATTGAAAAGACGTTGTACGGTATCCTGCGCGAAACTGAACTCCTGCATGAGCGCCTGTTTTAGATTTTCAAGTGCTCCGTGCTTCCGATCCTGTGTCATAGTTTTTGTTTGTGATGTGGTTTAGGACTAGGCACTCACTTCTTCTCGTTCGGCCGGCGTGAGCGACACGGCCATCTTTCCTAAGTACTTTGCCTTGAGCTCGGCGAGATCATATACAATCTTATCTCGCGGCACCGGATCCATCCCGCGGCGGACGACATAGCTATCGAGCTCCTTCCAAAAGTCGGGATGGTTCTTCATTCGATTAAGCAGCCCATTGATTATGCCGGCGGACAAGAACGTGCTGATCGACGGCGAAAACTTTTTAAAGCTGTAGTTATGGAGGAAGTAGATCGCAGCCTGCTCTAGTGATGTAGGATTTACTCCGGCATGGAGGATGCGCTTTAGGTTGCGGCCATCCTGTCCGGTGATGATCGGCTTTATCCCGCGTGCGCTCGTTACCTCATTAAACCAGAAATCGACGAACTTCTTATGCTCTGAAACAATCTTAATCTTTCCCTCGTTTTTATCTTGTATCGGTGCAGCCGATTTTTCCGGCTGCAAGGTATTTCTTTTTGTAATACCGGTTTCTTTTGTCGTGTCCACTTTTCGGCCAGGCCACTTTTCGGACACCCCCCCTCTTTTTCCAGAGCTTATCCCCACCCTGTCCACTTTTCGGACAGGTTCAAAAAGAGTGGGTTGAGGATGTTTTAGTGATAGCCGGTAATAGATACGGTCTCCGTGCAGTCCTCGCTTTACTCCACTATCAAGCTGATTACCTTCCTCATCCAAAGCCTCGATAACCTTATGCGTCTCAACGAGACTTTTAATCGCCGCGCTCACCGCACTATGCCCGCGGCCGGACTTCGCCATGAGCTGCCCGCGGCTGATCCAGTCGCGCTCCTTACGCCGGCCAGTCGCGACATCTTCAATCCATCCGAGAGTTTGATCCGTAACGATTAAGAGTACCCGCAACTCAACATCTCCGAGTCTCGGCATCCATTCACGAATGATAATGTGCGGGATCTGTGTCGTGTTCGGGATCATGATTTATTCATTATGCCTCGGCGCGAGTTTCTTGAGAACAAGCGCCGAGGTGCATAACCTGTGCGCTTACTTTTTCTTTGCGAGCAAGCGATCCACGACGACCTTGATTGAGGTCTTTTCCTTCGCGGCCATAGCCTTCAAAGTCGCATGAGCTTCCTTCGAGACGTGAACGTGATGGAAAACCTTTTTAGCTTTTGTCATGTTTTTTATTTTTGATTTGCGACCTTTGTGAGTGATCTAGGAACTTTCGTTAGGATCGAATGTGGCGACTTTTTTCCAGAGCGTGATCTTGCCTCCGATGTCCTGCGTCGTGTAGAACTCGGTGCGATTGTAACCATGCTCTTTTAAGAAGGACTGATAGCGCTCATCTCGTTCACGCTTCTCTTTCTCCTCGCGCTCCTGTTCCTCTTTTAGAAGGCGCTCACGTTCCTCGCGCTCTGCCTTTTCTTTTTCTTCCCTCTGCCTTCGTTCTTCCGCTTCCTGCTTCTCCCTTTCGGCACGAGTCTCGGCATCCTTTCGGCCGCGCTCCTCGGCATCTTTAAGCTCCTGCTCTCGCTGCCGAGATCGTTCTTCTTGAGCGAGCTTCGCTTTTTCTTCCTCGATCTTCTGGCGCTCGAGCTCGTTCTTGTTCGCAAGCCGCATATTGAAGTAACCCTCGAACTGTGAGCCGTCCATCTCGAGCAGCTCATCGTCCGTGATCGGTACTTCGTCTCCGATCGCAGCGAGTCGTTCCCTGCGCTTCGGAAGGAACTCACGACGCTCCTCGCGCTTCCGGTTTCTTTCCTGCAGTTCCTCGATCTCATCAAGCCGTTCTTCTTCCGGCTCGATGATTGCGATGAGTTCCTTTTCTTTTCCAATCACTGCTTTCTGGAAGGCGACCGCATCCTCGCGGAGCGCCTTGCCGGTCTTAGTGATCGCGTTGCGCGTTTTGCTCAAACGCGATCGCATCTCTTTGACTTTATCCGGAGGATCCTGATCGGTTATGCTTCGCGCCTCCTCCGCAAGCGTTGCGAGTTCCGCCCTTGTGGGCGAGAACTTTTCAATGTTTAAGTCGGGCATCTAAAAAGTTAATTGATTTACGATTTCGTTGACCTTTCCCATCGTCCGCCGTTCGAAGGTGAGATACTCCTCAATGAGCGGCTGTACGTCCTCCCGCTTCACGTCTAGCCAGAAAAACTCTAGCTTGTTTTTCTTGCGCTGCTCCGGACTCTGATACATGGCGAAACGCGGATCATAGAATACGAAATGCAGAGTTTGCAGATCATCGTTCACGATGAAATACTGCACGGCCTGCATCTGATAATCGTCCGGAATCGCTTCGAAGTCCGAGAGCTTGTCGATGTTTTTCTTGATGTACGCTTCGATATGCCGCGCGGACGAGAGGCACTTCGCCTCCACTGCCTCGTGCGGCCAGATCACGCCGTCCGGAGAGATGGCGATATTCTCATCGTCATCTCTAAACCAGATGAGCAGGCTCTTGTCGATCTCCTTACCGCTTACCTCCGCGTAACGATCAACTGCCTCCTCCTCGAGTCGGGTGCCGCGCTCCATCGCTGTCTCACCATCATCCGGAGGTAAGCCCAACTTCTCTGCCACGAGTTCATAGAAGCCTATCTTACGCTTATCCGGATCCCGCTTAGAGTAGATCTCCTTTAGCCGCGAGCCGGTGATCTTACCTCTGCGGAAATACATCCACTCCTCGCGGCTATCGTACTTCTCGACTCTCATGTTTTTTCTTGAGATCCTCCTTGTAGTTCTCTAGTTCGGCCTTTGCTTCCGGCGGCAAGGAAGCCCACGCGGTCTTGAGCTCCTCGAGGTTCTGCGCTGCATCGAGCTTTTCAATACACTTCTGTTTGTCGTACATCACCGTAGCAACCGCAGGCTTGCGATCCCGCTCAAGTTCTTCTTCAACATAGCTCTGCGAGAGCTCCTCCGGACACGCCTTGCGAAGCGCGTGCATCTCGGCGACTTTAGAGATCATCGTGCGCGGCTTGGTATCCCATAAAGACGGCTTATATTCGTTGTTATAAGTCTTGCCGGCGCGGTAATACTCATCGAAGTAAACACGAGCGGTGAACTCTCCGATGTCCTCTCCGATCCTGCGCTTCACCATGACCGTGCAGGACACGATCTTTTCCTTACCTTCTACCGTCGTCACTTCGAACTCCGGCGCCATCGTACCGATAATGCCGCTTCGCATCCCGATCTTTCGAGAGTGGTCGATCGAAGTCACGAGAGAGTATCCGGATCCGTAAGGGATCGCATAGATATTCTTCTCGAGAAAGTCCTTAAACGTAAACCCTCGGATCATGCCTTCGGTGATCGCCTGCGGCATCACCTCCTGCGATAATCCTTTAAACGTCGTCGCAAGGAGCATCTTCACTGCTTCCTTATTCGCGAGCTCCACCGTCACCTCCTTCTGTATCTCGACCAGTGACCTTGATTGAGTCATTGTATGTGTTATGATTTTTATGCTTTTTACCTCTGCCTAGAAGCGCTCCTCGATCGGGCGCTTCTTTTTATTTTGTCTTAATCCCATTCGCCTCGAGGATCTGATAGATCCTGCTGCGTGCCGGCGGCTGAAAGCCTTCGCGCTTTAGGAGCACAAGGATCTCTGTCGGCGAGAACTGCTTGCGAGCCTTATCGATTATGAAGGCGTCGCGGGCGCTTATCTGCTTATCCTTCGGTGCGCCCTTCATCATCTTGTCTTTCGAGTTTTTAATCATGTGCAATTTTATTCATGCGACCTTTTTTATAGTTTATGTCAGTTTGTGTCTTTCGTCTAGCTGCACGTTTTGGGGATAACTCAATTTCCCATCCGCGAGCTAGGAGTGGTTTTGAATGGACAACGAGTACCACCGGAGAAATGAAGAAATCTAGGCCGCCTTCGAACTTCGGATCGAGATTTTCCTTGCTCCGGATCCCGAGCTTTTGCTCACGCTTCACGGTATCGAGCACGGAAAGGAGATACGCCCGTGCATCTTCTTTGGTCGGGAATGTCGAGATGATCCTAAATCCGTTCGGGGTATCCATCGCTTTAATCCCTACCTGTTTTAACCCGACGGCCTGCATAACTCCCCACGATAACATCTGTATCGTGTCTTTTTGCTTTCGGATCGCGACGTAGTTTTTTCCGGAATCTCGCTCGTAGCGGTAGGTCTCTACCTCCGGAACCTTAGAATGGATCGGACACTTCCGGAGATCTTGGTATCGCCGATCGTAGTCCTGTGAAGTCCATCCCACCCTCGGAGTCAGATCGCCGCAGGTACATTTTTTGTTGCTGAATATGCTCATGGATTGAATGTTGTATGCGGGTATCGCCGGCCGTTGAAGTAGGCACGCACGAACTCCGCAAGGTTTTTTGCTCCGCCCCTCTGGTTCGTCTTTAAGATGTGGAAGCGGTTATGGATCGGCCAGAGATCGATCGTGCCGTTGATCCGGAAGTGGTACTCGGTCTTTTGGACGACTCGGTACCCTTCCGATCGGAGCGCGAGGATCTCGGCCGTCCGGATCGGCAGGCGCTTTAGCCGGCGTTCCCGCTGCGCCTCTTTGTATTCATCGAACTCGATACTCTCGCTCATAGCGTGACGAGTTTGGTTAAGATCTTCTTTGTGTTCTCGAGATCGAGTTCGAACGTATCGCGCGGTAACTTGGCGACGACCTCAAACTTAAAGAGCTGATAGACCGTAATCGCTTCCGCTTTGGTTAGCCATTTGAGCGCGATCGCAAGCGCAAGCTGCGAGCATCCGGATCCGGCATAGCCCCACTCGAAGCCGTCCGGCGAATGATTCACTACTGCAAGCGAGGGTGCGGGATCGAGCCATGAACCGTTATAAAACACTACCGGCCGGCCATCGATCCTCGCTCCGAAGATCTTCCCTATCTTGTCGTTCCGGAACTGTATGATCGGAACTTGATAACGCTCCTTCCTCTCGTGACTTTTTAATGCGAGCGGGTTGCCGTGATTTATTCCTCGGCACCTGCAGCGGCAGATCGGATTTTTAGCTCGAGCGCATCTATCCGTCCACCCGCGGCCGCACTCTACTTTCTTCTCATCTGTCATGGTTTTTGTTTGTGTAATGGTATCGACGTTTTAGCTCAATGTAGGCTCGTCCACTCCGTAAAGCAAGATATGCTGATCGATCGGATCCTGCTCGACTTCGAAGAAACTCTCCGGATCTCGGAGTCCTCCGAGGTTCCAGTTCATCCAGTTTATAATGCGTTTGATTTTGTTCACTTTATTTTTTTACTTTTCTTTTTTATTTCCTCCTGCTTCGCTGCGACATAGCGAGTTAGGAGATCTTCGAGCTCCGCTGGTTTAAGGATCCGGCGGAGGTATTTAATCATGATCGTGTGCTGCGGGATCGTATCGGACTTCCACTTGTTGCTCATATCTTTTTGAAGTGGATCGTACCTTCTTTGAGTGGCCGGCCTTTCCAATGTTCACGCCTCCACCTCTCGACTGCTCGTTTCACTGCGAGCTCGGCCTTTGATCCCTTGCCGGTTGTCTCGTAGTGCTTCGGGTACGGATCATTGATCGTGATCCGGATGAAATAGTTCACGGTATATTTTTGTTTTTATTTTTTGTCGACTATCTGATCTGTCTCACGTTGCATAGAAGAACATCTCCCACGATCGTACCGTCGTTGTTGTGCGGGTAGATCTCGATCGGATACCACTCGCGCCAGATCTTCGAAGCTGCCTCATTCACCGGCGACCCATCGAGCTTTCCGTTATCGTTCACGACCATGCAACGCTTCGAACCTTTTCTATGAGATCCCACGCCGCGGTTCACTTGGATGTCGATCGTGCCACCTACCAGAGTGCGAAGCTCGTTTAGCGTAAACTTCTTGCCGTCCACCGGAAGGATCTCTTGCTCCGTGCCGTCCGCTTTTAAGTATTTAGCCATGATGATTATGTTTTTGCGTTCGACCTTTAATATCTCCATTATACCTTGCCTGTCTAACTTGTGTCAATTTGCGTCAGTACCCCTAATGTGGATAACTCGGCCGACCACTCCCCTCCCCTACTACCGACCACTCCCCCGCCTAGAAAACCCTGAAAAAGCGACCCCTCTCCGGTAGGGGAGAGGGGATAGTACCGCTATAGGCTCGCTACATCCATATATGGACTTTAGCGAGGCGTTTGTCCTCCGGATGCCTCGTAGGGTGCTAGAAACAGATCGAGCTCCTTGAGGCGTTTTTCGACAAGTTCCGCATAGGCAAAGTTCGGCTTGGCGGGCGAATTGTATCGTGCGATCGCGAGCTTGCGATCTGTGCGGTAGCCGTATCGTATTAGACGATTAACCACCCACGCTGCCTCCTGCTCCGGATCTCCGATGAGATCCTTTGCTTCCGGATTAGCGCAGAGATTGATATGAAACCATCCTCTGCTGCAGCCACTATCACCAACCTTAGCTTTCCCGAGAGAGCTCTCTTGTGCGCTGATCGCGAGAAGATCTTCCTCGGGAATGTTATTAAGTCTTGCGACTGTGCGGATCTTATCTATCGGGCTTTGCGGTGTTGCCGGATCCTTCCGGATCTCGATCGCGACTGTCCTAGTTGTACAGAACAGGATCCCGATCGCTGCGGCAATCACTGCGATAGCTATGAGGATCTTTACGACCCTCGATTTCATACTCATACGCTCAATTTTATAACGAGCGTCAGTATGCGTAAAGTGGATAACTCAAGCGGCCGCTTCCGCTCTTTTGGCGGTTAGGCCGGTGTTTATCCACTTAGAGATCTCGCCGAGCACGAGCCCGATTAGAACCGTGAGCTGCGGCGAAAGCTGAAACTGCGTAAGGTTATCGATTGCGAACTGCACGATCAGTGCGGCAAGCATCATTACCGCCCTCCACAAGAAGGACTGTATGCGCTTCCAGAGCTGATCTATGAGCTGCTTTTTTGCTTCTGGTGTCATGGTTTAAAAAGTTCGTTTAACTTTACTCTGGTTTTAGCTCCTGCGCGTCGACCATTCACGATAAGGAGCTCGGCGAGTGAGGCGACCTTGTACCGTGACTGGAACTCTCTCACCGCCTTCTGTGTAACCGATCCGTAATATCCGAGTTGTTTCTCATCGAGGAGCTGCTTGTAGAGATCCTTCGAAAACTCTCCATCGATCATGAGCGCCGTCTGCAACGCCTCTACCTCTGTGCCGCGCTGTCCGGACTCGAGATCTGTATTAAACACATGCCGGAAAGTCTCCGCGCTCGGGAGCTTCTGCACCACCTCGAGATAGTTATTCGGCAGATCGATCGCGCCCCATGCTTCGACAAGGAAGTTTTTATAGTCGTCATACCAGAACCACCCGCGGCCGGCTTGCGCCCATGCGTTACTCCAAGAGTTTATGAAATATATCTTTAGCCTGCTGTCGCCCACGACTTCATACTCATCCGGAAAGATCGCATGACCGGAAACTACCGACGCCGGTGGCCGCAGCGGAAGGATCACGGCGGGATCGTAGGATCCTAAACCATTCCGATCAGTCCACCATTCCTTGCCGAGCTGCACGCCGAGGAGTAATCCGTTTCCTTCGTAGATGCCCTGCATGAGCTGTTCGGCCGAGATCTTCATAAAGGATCCTACCTGTGCGTAACTCGCAATCTTATATTTCTTTGCGAGCTCGTATGCCTGCGCGGGGATCTTCGAAAGATCGATATACTCCGCGTGCGAGAGATCCGTGTCATTCGTGTATTCGGGGATCTCCGGAGGAGCTCCGAACTTCTGTAGGATCTTCACGCCGTTGCGGTAGTACGTTCCTTCGGCCGGCAGGCCATCATCCGCTTTCGAAAGCGCGTAGACGAAACGCGGATTGATTGGGATGATCGAAGCGGTCTCAATATATTCCTGCTCCTGCTTTTTCTTTCCGCCGGCGTGTCCTACGCACGCGCCGATCTTCTTCTGGTTCCAGATCGGCAGCGCGGCCGTATTCGCCCTAAACTTACTAGGCAGGCTCGCGGCCGCGGCGGATCCTAGAACTGCCTCGGCCGGAATGTCGCGATAGTCCGGAACCGACTGAATACCTCCTAAAGAAATGTTTGGTGTGTTCATATTATGCATGTACTTTTAATCCGTTTCCGATCTTGTTATTAAGCGCTTCCAAGAAGTCGCGCACCTGCTTCAATGTTTCCTCGAGCTCGGGGTTCCGGTTTGAAATGATCCGGAGGTACTGTTCGAGTAGCGCGTCTTTGTGCTTGTTCACTTCCTCGAGCTTGGCGATCTTGATCTCGTTTTCGTGATGCATCTTCCGCATATCCTCGAGCTCTTTCTGGAAAGCGTCTGCACGTTTTGAAAGAAGATCGATCGTAGAGTTCGCGGTCGATAGAGCATCGGACTCTTTTTTGCTGCGGCCGTTCCGCCACTGCCCGATCGCGAATATCACCCCTCCGATCGCGATGCAGATATTGATAGTGAT
>JAHFJM010000005.1 GCA_023245935.1 Candidatus Peribacteria bacterium
GGTGGGCAATACAAGATTCGAACTTGTGACCTCCACAATGTCAATGTGGCGCTCTAACCAGCTGAGCTAATTGCCCTTATTTTTACGAAGGAACGTGAAGGAAGGGTACGGATAAGAGAAGCCTTGGTCAATCGATGTCCGTTTGCAAATCCCACCGAACTTTCTACTACTTCGTCACAGCTTTCCAGCTCTGCAAGACAGAGCAATGTGGAAAACTTTTTTGTTTTGCACACGTCTGGTACTTTCACTCCCTCGACTGATTTTGGTCCCCCTCCTCCATGACGCTTCTCATCACCGTCGTCGCGTTCGTCCTGCTGCTCACGCTCCTCATCATCATCCATGAGCTCGGGCATTTCGCCGCAGCGAAGTTCTTCGGAGTGGAAGTGGAAGAATTCGGTTTCGGGCTTCCTCCGAGGGCAAAAACGCTGTTCACGAGAGGAAAGACCGTGTTCTCACTCAACTGGATACCGTTCGGGGGTTTCGTACGACTGAAGGGAGAGAATGAAGTCGATGCGGAGAAGAGATTCGAGCAGGGCAGTTTCGCGAGTGCGAGTTTCCATGCTCGCATTCTCATTCTCTGCGGAGGGGTACTCATGAATTTTCTTCTGGCATTCTCGCTCCTCACACTCGGGTTCTCGGTCGGGAGGTGGGTGCCGAATTTCTATCAGTCGATCGAAGAAATGCAGGAAGCGTCGGCGCGAGGGGAGATCTTCCTTGAGACGGGTGTCTATATTTCCGACGTACTGCCCGGAGGTCCTGCCGCGAAGGCGGGTATCGTGAAGGAGAGTGCGATCCAGTCGATCGATGGAGTTCCGGTGACGAGTCCGGTGGATGTTGTGGAATTTCAGAAAGGAAAATCGCGTGTCACCTACGTTCTGATGGAAGGCGAGAAGAAAACGAGTCGTACGGTAGTCGTCACCCTCGAGGACGGAAAGTCGGGCATCGCCATTTCTCCTTTCGCGGCAAAACTGTCCGCTCCCCTACGGCCCGTACTGACCGCGGTCAAGCTTTCGAAAAAAGAGACCGTGTTCATGACGGTGCAGACCGTCCACGGTATTCTGAATCTCTTCCGTTCGCTCGCAACGAAGGGACACGTTCCCGAGGGCATCACCGGCATCGTCGGGATCGCCGTGCTCACGTACAGTTCGGTGCAGGAAGGGTTCATGACCTACTTGCGTCTCGTGGCTTTGCTCAGCCTCAGTCTTGCGATTCTCAACATCCTGCCGCTTCCGGCTCTGGATGGCGGACGCCTGCTTTTTGTGCTGATCGAGATGATCATCCGACGACCGCTGAATCAGCGTTTTGAATTGATGGTGAACGCCGGCGGATTCTTTCTGCTCATCGCGCTCATCATCATCATCACATTCAATGATGTCATCCATCTCTTCTAATGACTTCCTCTCCCGATCTCAATCTCTGGCTGAAAGTCCTTCAGAAAATCGAGCCGCAGCTCCAGCGCGGACAGTTCATCACGTGGTTCAAAGACACCACGATCCTCGGTCGGGACAATGCCACCGTCGTGATCGGTCTGCCGCTTCCGATGTTTCTGAACTGGCACCTCGAACACTATCGAACCACGACACTCGATGCGCTTCGCGAGATCGATCCGACCGTCGAGCAGATCGTGTATCAGGTTGACAACGGTCTCAAGGACGACCTCCAGCGCACGCTTCGGCTCCTCGAGCATTTCCCCGAAAAGAAGCCGAGGAAACTCCCGAATAAATCCGAGGTGAAGATCGCGGAAGGCTTAACGAGCAAAATCGGGAACTCGCGGTACACGCTCGAAAATTTCGTCGTCGGTGCGAATAACCGTCTTGCGCACGCGGCGTGTTCGGCTGCCGCCTCAGACCCGGGAGGGAAGTACAACCCGCTTTTTCTTTACGGTGGAGTTGGGCTTGGGAAGACACATCTCCTGCAGGCAACCGGCAACGCCATTCACCGTACGCTCCCTCATGCTGCGATTCTCTACACGACGACGGAGGACTTTACGAATCAGGTGATCGAGGCGATCCAGCACAGCAAGATGGAACAGTTCCGCCGCCGCTACCGCGAGGTCGATGTGTTCATCATCGACGACGTGCAGTTCCTTGCCAACAAAGAGCGCACGCAGGAGGAGCTCTTCCATACGTTCAATACGCTCACCGAAGACCGCAAGCAGGTGATCATCAGTTCCGATCGAGCGCCGAAGGAACTCTCGGGACTACAAGAGCGCTTGGTCTCGCGTTTCGAGCGCGGGATGATCGCAGACTTGAGCCAGCCGGATTACGAAACGCGCTTCGCGATTCTGTCGGAGAAGAGCAAAGAGTACGGACTCTTGCTCGATCAGAAAGTCATCGATTACGTCGCCCGGTACGCTACCCGAAGCGTTCGGCAACTCGAGGGCATTCTCATGCAGGCGGTTGCGCAGTACGAGCTGGAGCATTGCGTCCCGACGGTGAAATCGATCGCGGAGATCATGCGCAAACTCGGTGATGAACCTTCGTTGCTTCCGAAAACGGACGTCGGTTTCGTTGCTCCGCCGCAACATGCGATTTCTTTTCAGGATGTCCTCGAAGAAGTCAGTCGGTACTACTCCGTCTCCGTTCCCGACATGCTGGGTCAGTCGCGTGTGCGGGAGATCCTGGTTCCGCGGCACATCGCCATGTACATCGGGAAGAAGCATCTGCAGATGAGTTACGTCCGTCTCGGTGAATCGTTCAGCAACCGAGACCATACGACGGTGATGCATGCGGTGCAGAAGATCACGAGCAAAATGGATGAGGATCCGCAGCTGCTCAGGGAAATACGAACGTTGGAGAAAGAGGTGGGGCTTACGGTGGCAAGATAAGAATGCTATTCTCGTTCCATGCCACCCGAGGTCGATTCTCTCTTCAAGCTCCGTCACTCCCTTGCGCACGTTCTTGCGCAGGCAGTCACGAAGTTGTGGCCGGGAACGCTGATCACGATCGGACCGCCGATCGATGACGGTTGTTATTACGATTTTCTCTTCCCGCAGCCGATTTCCGAGACTGATTTCGCAGTGATCGAGAAAGAGATGCGGAAAATCATCAATCAGGGGCAGACGTTCCGTTGCGACACGCTTAATGTGACGGATGCGAAGAAATTTTGGCGAGCACAGAAGCAGAAATTCAAAGTCGAATTGATCGAAGATCTGGAGAAGAACGAAAAAGTGACCGAAGTGACGCACTATGCAAACATCGGTCCGAAAGGGGAGGAGACGTTCGTGGATCTCTGTCGCGGCGGGCACGTTGAAAATTTAAAAGAAATCCCAGCCGATGCTTTCAAAATCATGAAAGTTGCCGGATCGTACTGGCGCGGTGATGAGAAACGCGAGCAGCTGACGCGCATCTATGTCGTTGCGTTCTCGAGCAAAGAAGAACTGAAAGCGCATCTCGCGATGCTGGAGGAAGCGAAGCGCAGAGATCACCGCAAGCTTGGAAAAGAGTTGGATCTCTTCGCGTTCAGCGATCTCGTCGGCTCCGGTTTGCCGCTCTGGACGGTGAAGGGGACGCTGCTCCGGAATCTCCTCGATCAGCTCGTGTTCGAGCTCCGGAGTGCCAAGGGGTACGACCGCGTGACGATCCCGCACATCACCAAGAAAGAGCTCTACGAAACGAGCGGGCACTGGCAGAAATTCAGCAATGAGCTCTTTCGCATCACCACGCGTGAGGGGCACGAGTTCGCGATGAAGCCGATGAACTGTCCGCACCACACGCAGATTTTTGCGTCGCGTCAGCGCAGTTACCGCGACATGCCGCAGCGCTATGCCGAGACGACCGCTTGCTACCGCGATGAGCAGACCGGAGAACTTCACGGGCTCTCACGTGTTCGCGGTTTCACGCAGGATGATGCGCACGTGTTCTGCAGACAGATTCAGGTGAAGGATGAAATTCTTGCGATTTGGGAAATCGTCGATTCGTTCTACGCAACGGTTGGCTTCGGGAAGCTGAAAGTTCGTCTCTCTCTGCATGATCCCAAAGCACCCGAGAAGTATCTCGGCACACCGGAAATGTGGAAGCGCGCGGAGACGTCGCTTCGCGAGATCGCCGTTTCACGCAAAGCGGACTTCTTCGAGTCTCTCGGGGAGGCTGCGTTCTACGGGCCGAAAGTTGATTTCATCACGAAGGATTCGATCGGTCGCGAGTGGCAGGTGGCTACGATTCAGCTCGACATCAACATGCCTGAGCGGTTCAACCTGTCCTGCATGAATGAGCAGGGCGAAGAGGAGCGCATCGTCATGATCCACGCTGCCATCATGGGTTCCATCGAGCGGTTCCTCTCCATCTACATCGAGCACACGGCAGGGCTCTTTCCGCTCTGGCTCGCCCCCGTGCAGATCGCACTCGTGCCGGTCGCAGCGGTGCACGAAGAGTACGCGCAGAACCTCGCTCTGGAACTCAAGAAGAACGGAATGCGCTGCGAGTTCATGGCTTCATCGGAGTCTCTCGGGAAGCGCGTTCGAGAGGGCGAGAAGATGAAGATTCCGTACCTGCTTGTGATGGGAGACAGGGAAGTGACCGAGAAGTCCGTGACGGTTCGCAATGTGAAGACGAAAAACCAGGTTGCCGTGCCGGTTTCCGAATTCATCAGCAAGACACTCGAAGATATCAAAGCGAGGAAGTTGGAGGGGTCGATTGGATAAAAGATTTCCAAGAAGTGTTTTCTACCTGTGTTTGGGATACAGCCACGCACTTTTGCCATCCATTCGCACGACTCCACGCTGCTTTAAATTGTCACAAACTTCCATGACCTTACTGACTTGATGTCCCGTCGTCTGCGCAATGAAATCGACATGCAGTTCACACTTGTACGTTCTGAGAAGACGCACTACATCGAGTGTAGGTGTAGCTGATCGACGTTCTGGGGATGATAATTTATTCATGGAAGGAGGGGACTATATTTCGATACTCTCTCATTGTCTCTTCGATTGTCAAATAAGTTCTTCTCATAGCGAGCAAAATTCTCACGCGGTTGGCATCGAGTTCCAGTTTCCTGCTACTCTGAGGATATGTTCGAAGCCATCGAATTCGGCCCGATGATTCTCTGGATGCGCGTGGTGTTCCTGCTCCTTGCCGTGTGGCTCTCCACGGAATTTTTCCTGCGGCTTGCGGGGTCGGCAAGTCTCAGTATCCAGAGCGTGAAGGACAACGCAAAATGGCATCTGCTTGCCTTTCTCGTCATGGGAAGACTCCTTGCGATCGTTGCCAATTACCAGGCGTACCTCAAGAATTTTTCCAGGATTTTCATCGTCTGGGACGGGGAGTTCAGTTTCCTTGGCGGTGCCATCGGAATCGGGCTCGTTCTCTTCTGGTCGACGAGGAGCCAACGGGCAACATTTTTACAATGGTTGGATGTTCTGCTCCCCGCAACCACGTTCGGTCTTGCATTCGACTGGATCGGCATGTTCCTCTCCGCACAGTCCTACGGAAAGCCGACGAATAGAGCATGGGGCATTGTGATGGATACCTTCAACGTGCGGTACTCCGTACCGATCCATCCCGTGCAGCTCTACTACGCGTTCTTTTACTTCGCTCTCACGTTCGCGCTTCTCCTCATCCGCAAGCACAGCAAGCGTGCGGGAGCCGAGACGCTCCTCGGGATCATTGCAGCGTCGATTGCCGTGTTTCTCTTCGAGTTCCTCCGCGGGGATTTCGGTATTCCCGTGTTCGCGATGATCTCCGATTTTATTTTTCTCGGCTGCCTCTTCGTCAGTCTCGGCATTCTTGCCGTCATCGAACAACGGTTGAGCGAGCGAAGCAACCTGATCTACAGTTCTTCCGTTGCCGCGCTGACACTCGTCTACGTCTTCCTGAGACCGTTCATTGAGTTTCCACAGTATCAGCTTCGTTTCAGTCAGGTCCTTGCGGTCCTTGCTCTCCTTTCGACCGTCGTTTATGTTGTCGTGCATCGACGCAAGTACCCCCACCTCTAAATGGATTTTCTTTCTTCACTCGTTCAGAACGTCTCTGTTTTTTTCTCCGCAGATCCTTCCGTTCTCCTCGTTCAGTCGCTGACGATCGGTGCAACGTGCATCATCGTTTTCCTCGTTCTGTACGCCACTCGCGACATTCTTCTGCGCACGCAATCCTTCCTCCTTCAGATTTTCTGCATTCTTCTCGTCGCAGCGTTGCCGGTGGTCGGTTTCCTTCTCTATCTGCTGATCCGTCCGACTCGCACGACTTCGGAGCGACGGCTCGAACAGAAGCTCGATAAGCTCTTGCAGATGATGCAAAAGAAAGGACAGGAGAAAAAGAAGTAAATTTCGAATTCATTTTTTGCTTTTGGAATTTCGTACGATCCTATAAGCTCCCCGCTGTGACGTACTTCCTCTCCTACTGGTTCTGGCCCAATCCCGCTGGATGGCACTATCATGATGCGCGCGTGGAGACACTCCTGATTGTGTCCGCTACGCTTGTCGTTTTGTCGTTCGTGATCAGTCGTTGGAGAGCGCGTAATGCCAATCCGATCACTCGCAATCTTTCAAAGAGTTGGTCTTCCGCTTCGTTCTGGTTTGGATTCGTTGCGCTGATCTTGACGGTGAGTCGAGTGGAGACCATTCAGTTTCTCTCCATGCGCATTCTGTGGGCACTCTGGTTTCTGTTTCTTGCGCTCTTCGTTTTACTCCAGATCGTTCAGTTCCAGCGAAGGCATTACACGGTTGTGAAGCGAGCGCACGTTGCAGACGAGAGAGATCGCTATTTGCCAAAGAAGAAGGTTCGGTAGTTTCTGTACGTATGGGAGGTTCTATTGACATGCCTCTTTGACTCGTGGAGAATCACCGTTCCTGTGCCTCTCAAGCATCACACAGAAACGGCGTACCTGATCTTCCTCGCACTGGTGATGTGCGTTTCGGGCTTCATTGTTTCCCTCCTGCCGCCTCTGCCTGAGGGTCTCACGTACTGTTTGATCTTCTTCGCGCTCGCAGCCCTCTATCCGATTGTTCTTCTTCCGACCTTCAAGCGCAATCGTGTCGATTACGAGTTTCGTCTCCTGCATTGGTTTCCCGCGGGGATGTTCTTCCTCTGGCTTCTCCTGCAAATCAGCGATCCGTACTGGACATGGTTCCATATTCTGAACCTCGGTTTCTTCTTCCTCTGGAGTTTGCCGATGGTGGCGTTCGGTCTCGTCTGCATCATTCTGTTCTCCATTCACGTCATTCGCCGCCGCACGGTACGAGTGCCGATCGTTGTTCTCTTCCTTGTGCTCTTCACCGCCGGGTCTCTGGTGGCGGAATCGAAGGGATGGAACGAGCGATTGCAAGCGAATTTTTCCGCAGCACAATTCGCAACTCTCCTGAGTCCGGTGACGTCACGGATGCGACCGCTCCTCCGACTGGTCACTTCTTCGCAGGTCGGCAGCGGTACCGTATCGCAGACTGTCACAGCATCTGCCTCCGTTGCATCATCGGATACGATTATCATGAAGAATCCTCCTTCATCTTCTGTTCGCGCACCCGTCATCATCAGTGATCATATGCCGAAGAGACTGCCGAAATCCGGTCCTGAGTTCTCGTTCGTTCTTTTCGTGACACTTCTCGGGCTGTACATCGGTACGCTCCATGCACGGAATCGGGAACGCGCGTAGACTGCGAACATGAAGCAACGTTCGATCGTCGTTCTCTCGGCTTCGGTTGTGTTTATTGTCGCCGCATTCTTGATCGTTCATGCACTCGAAAGCCGTTTGGAGCGTACCCGATTGATGAAGCTGCAGGAGCAGATCAGTAAGCCGCCGGTCGAACCGTTTTCTTCCGGTACCCGGTCTGAGACTGTATCACGCAGCGCAGTGAACTGGGATGTGCCGTTTACGTCGCAGGCGCCACATGCAGTTTGGGATTCTTTTCATGAGGAAGCCTGCGAAGAAGCGAGCGTGTTGATGGTTCTTCGGTATTTCTCCGGTCGTCCCATTCTCGGACCCGATGATGCGGAGCGTTCCATTCGGCATCTGGCCAGCATCAATACTGTTCTTGGATACGGTGTCGATGATTCTGCAGAGGATATTGTTGCGTTTCTTGGGTCGCAGGATTCTTCCCTTTCCATTACCATCTATCGCAATCCATCGATCAGCGATTTGCAAGATTCACTTTCTGCCGGTTCCCTCATCATCGTTCCCGCGATGGGTCAGCAACTTCATAATCCTTACTTTCAGACTCCCGGTCCCCGGTATCACATGCTTGTGCTGCGTGGTTATACAAGTGATGGGTACGTGATTACCAATGATCCAGGCACGAGACACGGCGAGCAGTATGCGTACCGATGGGATACTCTCGTGAACGCGATTCATGATTGGAATGGGGGAGAGGTGGAGAGCGGGGAGAAGGTGGTGATTGTCGTGAAGAAAAGTTAAAAGTTTACAGTTACAAGTGGAAAGTGTGCATACATTCGCCTACAGTGGGCGCAGTTTTTTACTTCGAGCTTTCAACTTTAAACTTTTCACTTCTTTTTTTATGTCCACCATCACCTCCCTCCACGCCCGACAAATTCTCGATTCCCGCGGCAACCCCACACTCGAAGCCGAATGCACACTCTCTGATGGTTCTTTCGGACGTGCCGCCGTGCCATCCGGAGCATCGACCGGTACGCATGAGGCATTGGAGCTCCGTGACGGTGACAAGAAGGTGTATCTTGGAAAATCAGTGCTGAAGGCGGTTTCCAATGTGAACGGACCGATTGTAAAAGTGATGAAGGGAATGGATGCTGGAAATCAGAAAGCAATCGATGCTGCCATGCTGAAGCTTGATGGTACGCCGAATAAAGCGACACTCGGTGCGAATGCAATTCTGGGTGTCTCGATGGCGGTTGCCCGCGCACGTGCGGTGAGCGAGGGTCAGTCGCTCTGGAAATCGCTTGCGAGTCAGTACTCGACACCTTCTGTGAATCTTCCCGTTCCCATGATGAACGTCATCAACGGGGGAGCGCATGCGGATTCGGGACTGAGTTTTCAGGAATGCATGATCGTGCCGACTGGCTTTCCAACATTTTCAAGGGCATTGCAGGCGGGAGCGGAGATCTTCCACACGCTGAAAGGTATTCTGAAGGATCTCGGACACGTCACAGCGGTCGGTGACGAAGGCGGATTCGCTCCTCACGTGAAGAGCAGCGACGAGGCTCTGTCTATTTTAATGCAGGCAATCGAGAAGGCCGGCTACAGCGGAAAAGTGCAGCTCGCACTCGACTGTGCCGCGTCGGAATTCTATAGAAACGGTGTCTATACGGTGGACGGAAAGACGCTCAAGAGCACCGAGCTCGTCGATTTCTACGGAGAACTGCTGAAGAAGTATCCGATCGTCAGCATCGAAGACAGCCACAGCGAGGATGACTGGGCGGGCTTCGCGCTGATGCAGAAGAAGTACGGCAAGACGACGCAGCTTGTGGGTGATGATCTCTTCGTCACGAATACTTCGCGCATCAAAAGGGGAATCGATGAAGGTGTTGCCAATGCCGTGCTCATCAAACTGAACCAGATCGGCAGTCTCACGGAGACCGTCGACTCGATCCGCATGTGTCAGGCGGCGGGATGGAACGCAGTCACCAGTCACCGGAGCGGTGAGACGGAAGACAGTTTCATCGCGGATCTCGCGGTTGGGCTTGCCACGGGGCAAATCAAAACAGGTTCGCTCTCTCGGACTGATCGTGTCTGCAAGTACAACCAGCTTCTCAGGATCGAAGAAGAGCTTGGTTCGAAAGCAGTGTACCGTTCGCCGTTCGCTGCTTAAGCACTGAAGGTGACTGTGTCCGGCGGTCTTGTTGTTTGAATGTTCACGGTTGGTCGGGTTGTATTTCCGGTGTAATCCGTGACTGCGTTCCATCGTTCGTTCACTGACGATGCAATGTTTTCCTGTATCGCAAGAGTTGCGAACAGATCGTTGTCCTTCTCGGAGACACCAGGTTTCTGCTCAGTCGTATAATCCCGCAGAGAGTGCAGGAAGTCTGCAGTTTTCCCGAGTGTTTGGCGACATTCATCGGTGAATCTTGTTATTTCCTCTCGCACACTTCTTCCGATGGTTCCAATCTGTTGTCGTGCCATAAATTTCCCGTCTTTGACATTCGAGATGTCTTCGGAAAATTGCTCGAGACGAGTTCGATGCATCAAGTGATTGAGTGAGGTTTTCATATGATTATCATTGCATATGGTAAATATTTGTCAATGGTCGGGGTGCAGGGACTCGAACCCTGGGTCTCCAGACCCCCAGCCTGGCGCTTTACCAACTAAGCTACACCCCGAGGTGAGCAATGCGGGGATAGTAGCGTTTATCGTTCGATGCTGAAAGATATTCATCTGTTCCACTGGCGTCTTCATGCTCTTTCGGCGTATACTCACACCCTTTTTCTGATTACTTGACAATAATTACTATTGATATTCTTATAATAATATAGTATAATAATACGAAACATTTGCAAATATGCCTCTCAACCCCCAGGAACTACAGGCGGCGACCAAAGCAATCGAGAATGCCAATCGCATTCTCCTCATCCCACATGCGAATGTGGATGCCGATGGCTTAAGCAGCGCGCTCACGTGCTACTCGATCTTCAAGCAGCTCGGGAAGGACTGTACGGTGGTCTGTCCGGACACGCTGCCGGAGTCTCTCGATTTCCTGCCGAACTTCAAACACCTGACGACGTCGATTGCGTCCGAAAGGCAATTCGTTCTCACGCTCGATATCAGCGGCGGAATGGAACTTGACAAGCTTCGCTACACGGTTGAGGACAATAAAGTGAATATCATCGTGACGCCGAAGAAGGGATCGATTCAGGAGAAAGATGTCAGCTTCGCCTCCTCAGATTCTTCGTATGATTTGATCGTTGTTCTCGACACAGCAGATATCGGTCTGCTTGGGTCTTTCTACACCGAGCACATTGATCTCTTCACCGACACTCCCATTCTGAATGTGGATCACCACATCAGCAATACGCGTTTTGGACAGCTCACCCTCATCGATCCGACGGCGGCGAGTGCGACCGAAGTTCTCTACGCATGGATTCTCTCGCAGCCGACATGGAAGGCGCTCCTCACGCCGGATATCGCGACACTTCTCTTAACGGGGCTCATCACGGATACGCGCAGTTTCCAGAATCCGAATACGACGCCGCGTTCACTCGAAGTTGCGGCGAATCTTCTCGATTTGGGCGCAAGGCAGCAGGAGATCATTCAGCATGTGTATAAAACCAAGCCGCTTTCAACACTCAAGATTTGGGGACGCGCCTTAAATCACATTCAGATGGATCCGGATGCCGGCATCGTCTGGTCGTCCGTCAGCCGTGAGGACCTCATTGAAATGTCCGCGACGTCCAAGGAAACGGCAGGGCTTCTCGACGAGCTCATTTCGACGATTCCGGATGCCGATGTCCACGTTCTCTTCACCGAGATCGAAGAAGGCGGACTGAAGGCGAGCATGCGTTCGTCCGTTGCGATCGACGTGAATCGCGCGGCAGGAAAACTCTTCGGTGGCGGAGGGCATGCACGCGCTTCCGGATTCAAGATCAAGACGTACGGCAACTTTCAGTTGCAGGTCATCGAGTGCATCCAGAAACTGAAGACGGAGATGATCGCGCAGAGGAATGAAACGAATGCAGCACCCCCGGTCGTCCCTCCCGCGGTTCCCGTGAAAGTGAGTCCTCCTCCCGTTCCTCTGGTGAAAGAAAACAAACCTCCGACGCCGAGTGTTGATATTGTTTCCGTGCTCGAAAAACCGGAAGCGAAGAAGTAGGTCAGCAGTTGTTTCCTGTGCTTTCTGTGCTAGGATTAGCGCTGATTTTCCCTTCTGCACGTGCGTCTCGTCCAAGTTGCAAAAATCCTCGGCATCACGGGTCAAGAGCTCCGCAAGGAACTCGAGACCGTCGATTTCGGTGTCAAACCGACGGATCGTGAAGTCTCGGACAATCTTGCAATGGGTGTCATTCGCTTCGTTGCGAATCGGAGGAAAATCACGGTCGATTGGGACATGGTTGAAGCCATGAGAGGAGGGGTGGGCGTTGACGACGACGAAGAGAAGCCGGCTTCGAATGTTGCCGCTCCTGCACCGGAGCTTTCTTCCGATGTTCCCGAAAAGAAAGCGGCTGCAAAACCCGAGAACCTCAACGTGCTTCGCAAGCTCACGCTTGAGGGAGTCTCGAAAGATGCCATCGAACGGCAGAAAGTGGCACTGGAGAAACAGAAGCCGAAAACACTCTCGAAACAGGAACTGGAACAGCGGAGAGCCGAGAGCAAACTTCAAAGAAGTGTCGAGAGACCGGATCGTTCCGAGCATCAGGAACAAATCAAGAAGAAGGTCGGTATCGTGCTGATCCCCGCGCAGATTTCGGTGAAGGAATTCGCGGAGAAAACCGGCATTCAGGTTCCGAAGATCGTCTCTTCACTCATGAAGAACGGCGTGCTTGCGAGTATCAACCAGCAGATCGATTTCGATACGGCTTCCATCGTCGCGCTCGATCTCGGCATCGAACTTCAGAAGGATGCGGGATCGGTTTCCGTGGAAGCGCTCCTCAGCAACAACCTGGCGGAGCTCATCAAGGATGATCCGTCCGTGCTGACCGAGAGGGCACCGATCGTGACGGTCATGGGTCATGTCGATCATGGAAAAACCGCACTCCTTGATGCGATTCGCAGCACCAATGTTGTCGCAGGGGAAGCCGGAGGCATCACGCAGCACATCGGTGCGTATCAGGTCGTCTACGAAGGCAAGCCGATCACCTTCATCGATACGCCCGGTCACGAAGCGTTCACCGCGATGAGAGCGCGCGGAGCGCAGCTCACGGATATCGCGATCCTCGTGGTGTCCGCGGAAGAAGGGGTGAAGCCGACGACGATTGAGGCGATCAACCACGCGAAAGACGCGGGGGTGCCGATTCTCGTCGCGCTCAACAAAGTCGACCGTCCGAATGCCGATCTCGAACGCGTGAAGGGTGAACTCGCGTCGCAAGGTCTCCAGCCCGAAGACTGGGGTGGCACCGTGCCGATGATTCCGTGTTCGGCGCTCACGAAGCAGGGCATTCCCGAGATCATGAAGCACGTGCTGCTTCTCGCGGAGATTGAGGAGCTGAAGGCAAACCCGAATCGGAGGGCGATTGCGACCATCGTGGAGAGTCACCTCGATAAATCGAGAGGACCGCTTGCGACTGTGATCGTGAACACGGGGACGCTGCGCGTTGGGGATACGATCGGGTGTGGCGGAGCTTCGGGGAAAGTGAAATCGTTAACGGATGCGCTTGGGAAATCCATTTCGGAAGTTCTCCCGTCGGGTCCCGCGGTGATCTCCGGTTTCAGTGAACTCCCGCAGGTTGGGGAAATACTGCAGGTTTTCGGTACCGACAAGGAACTCAAAACATATCTTGCCGCATACATGCAGTCCAAAGGGCAGCAGCAGAAGCGCGGGTTTGCCGATCTCGTCAGTCGCTTATCGGAGGGCAAGCTGTCGCAGCTCAAGATCATTCTGAAAGCCGACGCACAGGGATCATTGCAGTCTCTCGAGGAAGCGTTATCCAAACTGACGACGGACACGGTGCAGGCAAAGGTCATCCACGCGGCGATCGGTGATGTTACGGAGAGCGACGTGATGATGGCATCTGCGGGACAGGCGCTTGTGATTGCGTTCAACGTGGATGCATCCGCCGCCGTGAATCGTACGGCTGAGCGCGAGGGAGTGAAGATCAAGCACTACGACATCATCTACAGACTTCTTGAAGAAGTGGAGATGATTCTGAAGGGTTTGATCGAACCCGTTGAAGAGGAGAAGATCACGGGACATCTCGAGATCCGGGGTGTGTTCCTCACGAAGAAATCGGAGCAGATTGTCGGAGGAAAAGTGATGGATGGTTTCATCAAGCGGACGCCGTTTCGGATTCTGCGCGCGGGAGAACTAGTCGGCACCGGTCGCATCAATTCCCTCAAGAACGTCGAGAAAGACATCAAGGAAGCCAAAGAAGGCGCCGAATGCGGTATGCGCGTCACCGTGTCGATCGGACTGGAACTCGGCGATAGACTGGAAGGATTCACGAAGGAGTTTGCGAAGGTGGGGTAGCGGTCCTCACCCCCAACCCCTCTCCTTCCGCAGGAGAGGGGAGCTCCGTTTTTCTGGATATGAAGTTTGGTCTGATTTATAAAAACTACTTTTCTCAATACGAATCTTCCTCTCTTCGCCGCAGCGGAGAGAGGTGGCGCATCAGCGCCGGAGTGAGGACCGTTACCTATTCGCAATCATCTCCGCGATCACCTCCTGATCCACTTTTGATGCATTTCTGACGAGATCGATGATTTCGATGATCTTCTCTTTGTCGATGACTTCATCCGGATCACCGGGATTGTTTTTTGGTTTCAGAAACAGTTTCGTCAGTGCGGTTGTCCTTCCGTCCGTGAGTGTTCCGATGTCCGACAGAGTGATCGGCAATGGCGACGCTGCTTTCCTCCGCAGTGCCAATACTTCCTCACGCGGGGCATCGAGGAGTTCCTGGTACGTTTCTTTGGTCAACTTTCGGATGATTTCTTTATTTCCCTGCACGTTGTACTTCTTGTATGCGATGATCGATGCTTTCTCTTTCCCCTGGAACATATCCGGGTAGAGCGAGTATGCGGCAACCGCCGCCCACATGAACGTTGGCCACGTGAGTTTCTGTTTCTTATAGAGAACCTGGTAGAGACCGAATGCAGTGATGAGCGATCCACCGAGGATCCCGAGCATGCGAAGCGGCTTCATATTCATCTTCCTTGGCGCATTTGTTTGTCGCCACTGGAACAGTTCCGTTCGCACGGGATCCACTGCCTTCAGCGCCTCCAGACCTTTCAGTAGTTTCTCGATCATCGGAAGCAGTTCTTTGTGGTGCGGAGCAAGTTCCTTCTCGATGTTTTTTAAGTACGCTTCGTCGTTTGCAACCGTCACCAGATTCACAGTCGGTATCCCGTTCTGCAGAGCCCAGTAACGATTCTGCGCATCTGCATTTTCGAGGAGATCCGTCGGTTCGAATGCGAGTGCACCTGCGATGTTTTTCATCTCCTGCGTCATCACCTCGGTCGGCTGGCTGATCTGTTCATCCGTGGGATCTTTCACTTCCATCGCATCGTCGATTCCTTTCGTGAACGTATCGCTGATATCCGCGTTCGGTGCGAGTCCCATCGTGTCTCTGAGCGTATGTGGGATCAGTTCTGCACGAAGCTTGACCGCTTCACGATAGAGTTCCGCGAATCTCTCACTGCATGCCTTCACCTGGTCAGCACCGTTTGGATCGTTCTCTGCTTTCTTCATATCGGCAATCACTTTCAACGCTTCCATCTTCACCTTCAGATAGTCACGTTCATTTTTACTTTGGAGAAGCACATCCATTTTCTCGAGGTCGTACTCCGCTTTCTCCGAGGCTGTCTTTTGGGTTTCCGGGCCGCTGCTGGGAATGTTTGGGGACATGTGTTTGTTTTTTATGTTGGTCTTCCACCTGCTTTGGCAACAATAGCTTCTATATCAGCCAATTTACGCTTTAGCTCATCAGGAACATCAGGCTTTGTCTTCACGATATCCCTGAATTTACTCAGCATTTCAGCTGTTCCGAGGTTATCACCACCGACTCGACTTTGAAGAAGATTCAGGTTCGCGGTGAACTCTTTTGTTCCGATTCCTGCAAGAGAAAGACCATTGATCGCTCTGATGATATTATCAGTATTCTCTTTCGCTTTTACGTTCGACTCATTTACTTGGGCTCGATCTGCCCCAGCAACGCGAACCGGCTCTGCATTCGGATCATCTCCTCTTGCCCTGAGCCTGATCTGTTGCCCTATTTTACCAGGTGCATGGAGAAGACCACCAAGGTTTTTGATCTCCGACTTGCTTCCAGCAGGTAGTGGTAGCGGAGTTAGCAGCGGCAGTTGAGCGACGGCGCCGAAGGTAGAGTCGCCGAAGGCTTTGATACGATCGGTGATTTTTCCGGTGATTGCACTTCGTCTGAGTGCTGCGAATGCTCCCGTGTAGATGATGGCAACTGCTGCCATCATCCAGAGGAATGCCCACCAGGAGCCGACACCATTGATCATCGGTATGCCCCAATCCTGCGGGAAACCGGCAGGGGAGGGGATTTTCGCCACTGTTTTCAGCATGATGAATCCGATGACGAACGGAATGCCGACGACAGCGGGCAGGAAGGCGGCATTGATGAACTCTTTCCAAATATCGGTCTCGAACCCGAAGATATTCGTGCCGAGTTTTCCGTTGATCACAAGTCCGAGGAATGTGAAGGGCATGAATGCTATCGTGACCCAGAGAATGAGAATACGAATGAAGAGCCCTACCCCCAGTCCGATCAGTGGCAGCACTACTCCCACCTGCACAATGAAGACCATCATGATATTGATCATGATTTTGAGTGTCGTTTCAAAGTTCGCCATCGCGCCTCCGGCTGCGGCAGGCAGACCAAAAACATCCGGTGGAATCTGCGTGAGTGCATCGATGTGGATGAAGCTCACCGCCATTCCGTTGATCATCGCATGCGCGGCGCCTATGTTGATGCCCGGATAGTCTTCCTTTCTGATGCAGGCGAGGGCGTTACAGCTCTCACAGTCAGGGTTCAGCCCCGGCTTTGCTCTGCAAGCATTTTTCCATGTCTCTTGCGCGAAGGGATTCCCCGGCAAGATTTTCATGTCTGTGATAATTCTGCATTTTTTCAGCGGGTCGCCCGGTTTATCGCCAAAAGTCATGCACGTCTTATCCGGGAGCATATTCGGAATGGAATAGACTGTTGCGGTGACGACGTTTGCAACGTCAATGATCACGCGTGGGAAGAACCATGAGAAGTTTACGAAGACGACGGCGAGAACGAATTGTGACCACTTGCTTTTGATCATTTCCGATTTCGCCGTGATGATGGTGTAGAATGCCACGCCAATCAGCAGAATGGCGAAGATCACGTTCATGATGTTTCTGGAGAGTATCCAAATTTGATTCAGCGAATTCATCATGTTGGAATCATTGAAGAAGTCCCCCTGGAGCAGATACCCGAGCAAATTCAGGATGATCAGCAAAAGAATTTGCATGAACGTTGTAATCATCGAGAGGATCTCCATAAAACTCTGATGTGCTTGGTTCATGCCAATAGCAGGATCAACCGGAGGGTCAGCAAATACCGTCGGAATTCCTGTCGTCATCGCAAGGTGGAATGTCCCAAGGAGAACAAGAATAGTCAGGATCCGATACAGGTGTTTTTTGTGTGTGAACATTTCTACTTATTATAGCGGAAAGAGGGGAGTTTTGGAAGCACCTCACCCTCCTTTCATCCTCCAGTGCCGATACCTCGGGAGATAGTGAAAATATAGTGCAGTACATTGGTGAACTTTCTTCTACTGAATTATGTATACAAAATTTGTTCAATAAAAGAGTAAATATGTACACAAAAATACTGTTTAATGGCTTATAGTAAACAATAAAACATGTATACAATAGTAGTACAACAGTATTGTACAATTTTCTTGCACTACCATGGGGTAGGTGAGTAACATTTGTGAACAGAAGCTTTTGTCCTCCCTCCGGATTACGTCTATGGCTCATGAAGCACTGAAAGCACTGTTCTCCTCCCAGACAAGGGTGAAGCTTCTTTCCGTTTTCCTCCTGCATCCGGAGGAGGAATATTTCATCCGTCAGTTAACGAGACTTCTCCATGAGCAGATCAACTCCATCCGACGAGAGCTTGAGAACCTTCGACGTGTTGGGCTCGTGAAGGCAAGGCACAAGAACCGTAAGAAGTACTACAAAGCCGATACGGACTTTCTTTTCTTCAGGGAACTGCACGATATGTTCAGCAAAGAGGTGAAAGGAGGGGAGAGTGCGACCGTGGCATCGCTTAAGACGCTTCCCGGGCTCAAATTCCTCGAACTTGCAGGCAGCTTTGTCGGAACGCACAGCAAAGTGGACTTGCTCATTGTGGGAGACACGAAGAAGGAAGCGATTGAGCTTCTGCTGTCGCAGGATCCTTCCATGCGCAGCGTGAAGTACTCGCTGTTTTCCAAGGCGGACTTCCTCTATCGCTTAAGTCTTCGCGATCGGTTCATTCTGGAGATTGTCGACGATCCGAGGCACATGGTGGTGCTGAATCACATTGAGAAAGAGGTGGAGGAGGCGAGAAAGTAGGTTTTCCCTTTACACTCCCTGCCTCGTTCCCTACACTTTCCCAGCTCATGACAGGTATCGCACTTTTTTCACAGGCGGAGAAGATGATGAAGGCGCGTCCCGACATCAAGCCGGGTTTTACGGTGCGCGTGCACCAGAAGGTGCAGGAAGGCGATAAAGAGCGCGTTCAGATTTTCGAAGGGTTGGTGATCGGCGTGCACAAAGGACACAGCCCGTCGGATTTCAACTTTACGGTTCGTCGCATTGCATCGGGCGTGGGAGTCGAGAAAATCTTCCCTCTGCATTCGCCGCTCATCGAGAAGATCGAGGTGAAGAAGGTGGCAAAAGTCCGCAGAGCGAAGCTCAACTTCCTCCGTGGAAGGAGCGGCAAGAGCGCGAGGATCAGCGAGAGATTCACGAACTCGGATGAGTTTGCGGTGGCAGCAGCGCCGGCTCCGGTAGCGGAGGCTCCAAAAGTTGAGGATGCACCGATGGAGGCGGTGAAATAATATCTCTTGAAGATGGTAGACTTGCCGCATGCGCTGTCTTCTTGTTGGAAACTACGGTGTCCGGAATATTGGTGATGAAGCCCTACGTGAGTACTTCATTGCTGCTTTTCCGGATGTGTATTGGACGGTACTGGGTGTTGACGTCCCAAGACTACCGTTTGGATTCCGTTCGTTCTTCACCTCTTGGCTGCGGACGATCTCCGCTATTCGACGTTCCGATGCTGTCGTATTCGGCGGAGGATCGCTCTTCACCGACAGCGAATCGGTCTTCGCGTGCGTGCTCTGGTGGTGGCACGGCTTCGTCGCTCGCATTCTTGGCAAGCCACTGTTTCTGGCATTTCAGGGTGTTGGACCGTTTCGCACCTCATTTGCGCAGTTGCTGGCACGGTCGACATTCGAGAAGGCGCTCTTTGTGTCTGTGCGAGACGAAGCGTCACTCAAGCGTATCGAACGCTGGAACCTGCGATCGAAGCCGATCCTCACGTTCGATCCGGTATTTGCACTCTTCAGCACCAAGAAGCCGACGAAGCAGCAGAAGCGGATTCTTGCGGTGATCCCCAGAGCAAACTCCGATGATGCGTTTTTCGTTGCTGTCAGCTCTCTTCTTCTGAAACCTTTCGATGAAGTACGTATTCTCCTGATGCAGCCCGATTCTTGTGAGCAGCGTATCGCAGCAAGAATACAAGCAATGACGACGGTTCCTTCCGTTACGATTTCTGTGACATCGGTTGATCAATTGCTGACGGAAGTTGCGGGCGTAGGCGAGGTGATTTCACAGCGCTATCACGGGGCGCTTGCCGCACGTGCGATGGGCATCGATGCTTCAGTCATTCCGCAGAGTGCAGGCGACAAGCTGGATGAACTTCGGAAACTCCCGAAAAATTCCGAGGAGCGTTCGAGGTTGCTCGGGTTTGTGGAGGAAGGGAAGAAATCGCTTCTGAAAGCGCTGGCTGTGGTAGGATAGGCGGGCTATGAATCGTCGGAATTTCTGCATCATCGCGCACATCGATCACGGGAAATCCACGTTGTCCGATCGCATGATGCAGCTCACCGGCACGCTTGAGAAGCGTGAGCTCAAGGAACAACATCTCGACTCCATGGATCTGGAGCGCGAGCGCGGCATCACGATTAAGCTGACTCCGGTTCGAATGAATTACAAAGGCACGGAGCTGAACCTCATCGATACGCCGGGTCATACGGATTTTCGCTATGAGGTGAGCAGATCGCTTGCCGCATGCGAAGGTGCGATTCTCCTCGTCGACGCATCGCAAGGCATTCAAGCACAGACGCTTGCGGTGCTCTACATGGCGATGGAACACAATCTCGTGATCATTCCGGTACTCAATAAGATCGATCTTCCGGCGGCGGATCCGGAGCGTGTCAGCAATGAAGTGATCAAAATGCTCGGGTGCGGCAAGGAGGATATCCTGAAAATTTCCGCGAAAGAGGGGACGGGAGTCGACGAAGTGATGCAGGCGGTCATTGACCGGATTCCCGCTCCGACCGGACAGAACAGTAATGCCTCGCAAGTTGCACGCGCGCTGATCTTCGATGCCGTCATGGACGAGTACAGGGGCGCCGTCGCCTATGTCCGAGTCGTCGAAGGAGAATTCAGGAAAGGGGTGAAAGCGCGACTGCTTGGATCAAAAGTGGATTTCGAAGTGCAGGAAACGGGATACTTCTCGCCGAAGTACGTGGCTGATACGTCGCTGATCGCAGGGCAAATCGGCTACATTGTGACAGGGCTGAAGAATGTTGCGGAGGCGCGAGTGGGAGATACGATTGCATCATCGCCCGATGCGTTGCAACTTCCCGGATACAAGACGATCCAACCCATGGTGTTTGCCGGGCTCTATCCGATCCAGGCGGATGACTATCCGAAGCTTCGCGATTCACTCGAGAAACTTTCGCTGAATGATGCCGCTGTCGATATCAGCTACGAACATAATACGGCACTCGGCAACGGCTTCCGCTGCGGATTCCTCGGACTTCTGCACATGGATATCATCCAGGAACGACTGGAGCGTGAGTACGGGTGTGAGCTCATCATCACCGCACCGAGCGTGCTCTACGAAGTGAAGCTCAAGGCATCGCGTCCCGCGTCCGTCGTGCGTGCGAGTCTTCTGAAAATCGACGATCCGACGGTTGCACTCATCAGCAATCCCGCCGAACTCCCGGATCCCACGTACATCGAGGAAGTGCGTGAACCGTGGGTGAGACTCGAGATCGTCTGCAGGCGGCAGGACGTCGGTTCCGCGATGCAGCTCGTGCAAGATCGTCGCGGCATCTACCTGTCGCTCGAGTACATCGATGATGATCGTGCGCTCATGCACTTCGAAGTTCCGCTCGCGTCGATCGTTCTCGATTTCTTCGACAAGCTGAAGTCGGCATCCTCGGGCTACGCGTCCCTCAGCTACGAGCACATCGGATACCGCGCCGATGATTTGGTGAAGATGTCGATCTTGCTTCTCGGCGAACCTTCGGATGCACTGAGTCTCATCATCCACCGGTCGGAAGCGCATGCCACGGGCGAGAAGATCTGCAAGCAGTTGAAGGAAGTGATTCCGAAGGCGCAGTTCCAGATCCCGATTCAGGCGGCGATCGGCAGCAAAGTCGTTGCGAGAGAGGACATCGCAGCACTGCGAAAAGACGTGACGGGGTATCTGTACGGCGGTGACCGCAGTCGTAAAGACAAGCTTCTGGATAAGCAGAAGCGAGGTAAGAAACGCATGAAGCAGATGGGCAGAGTCACTCTCAGTCAGGAGGCGTTCTTGGCTGTTCTCAAGCGTTAGAGCAGAGACATCCCGTTTGGCATAATCACTTGTTCTACTCCTCCTCTGTTCCATTCTGTTCCTCCCGCAGCCTCGCAAAATATCTCTCCATCGTCTCCATGTGGGGCTCGATGACATCTTGCAAGATCTTGATCGTCAGTGGCTGAAGATCCTCAAAAGGGATCAGCATCTTCTGCTGCTCGAAGAAATCGACGAGGGTGAAGGTCGAAAGCTGAAGCACAACCCCGTCGATATTGTCTTCGTCCACCATCAGCTTGCTGAGAATCTTCTCCGTGTCCGTTGCCATCACGAGGCTCAGACGCGCAATCCACAGCAGCAGTTCGCCTTTGATTTCGCTGCTTAAGTCACTGCTCTGACTGCTCTGCAAACTTTTGCTTTCCGGAAGCTCGAGGACGATCTCGCGTTCCCGAATGTACTCTTCCACCGCCTCGCGTGACGGTTGGTGGATCAGCGAGAGGAGTGCGAGGATGAAGACCGAAGGACAGTCTCTGGCGGAGAGTCTGGAGATCAGCTGGAACAGATGCGCGTAATGCTCGTCATCCAGAAACTGCCGGATGGTTGCGGCCACACGGTCGTCGCGCCTCCGCGCGCGCTTCTCATCCCGTGCCATCTGCTTCCCCTGTGCGGCAGCCGCAGCGGATTGTTCTCTTGCCTGCTCCGACGCCTTCTCCGAAACTTTTCCCGTTGCCCCCTCGTCGGGTGACCATGATTCCGCACCAAATTCACTCATATGGATCAGAGGATAGTACACATTCGGTTTCGGATCACTCTTTTGGGGCTTCCTGCGGTTTCACTTCCACTTTCAATTGGATACTCTGCGTCCCGACGGTGAGATCAACGTCGTGCAGTCCTACCGTTTTGATCGCCTTCGGAATGGCAATGGAGCCGACGGCGATATCGATCATGTGTTCGCGCTTGATCGCCTCGGAAATCAAAGCCTCGTGAATCGCCGCGTAGAGCTTGCCTGCCTTGCTTGCGTTGGCTTCGATGTGAACGGTCTTCCCGCCGAGAGCGGTCGACAACGACGTTTGCAATTCCCGCTCCTTCTCGCGCTCGAGAGCACGGTTCTTAATCTGCTCTGCGTAGCGCTTCCTCACACTCGGTGTGACCACCAATGCCTTGCGATTCGGCAGCAGAAAATTCAGAGCGAAGCCGCTCTTCACGACGATCAAGTCGTTCTTCTGTCCGATGCCAGAGATGTTGGTGAGGAGGAGGACTTCCATAGGGAACGGATCTGACAAGCAATTTCCTTGCCTGAAGCCGGAAGATCATAGGCAAACTAGCGGAAAAGCACAAGCCCAAAGAACCAACCGGGAAAGCTTCTCCATCCCTTTCCGGGAAGGAACTGCCTCTTCGTCGAGACGTACCACCGGTCCGCCATGGCGAAACGGTCCGCATGCAGAGCGAATTTTCCCCGTTGGATGCCGTGCACGCTCTGGTCGCCCCCGTAGACGTAGAGCGGGGAGTACAGAACGATGGCGGGAATGTCTTTCTTCAACTGTTCATTGAGTTCCGAGAGAGCGGTTTCCCGAGACTTCTCATTGCTTGTTTCACGAATCCGTACCAGTTCGGCATCGGCGTCGAACGAGGTGTACTGCGAAAGATTGAAGGCATCCAATTTCATGTTCTGACTTTTGCCGCTGCGATCCTGAATTTGGCTGCTGTGCCAGTACGGATAGCTGTCGAGGTTGTCGAAGAGCGCCTGACCGAAGAGGAGGATGTCGTAGTTTCTGCCGAGGAGTTTCTCTTCGAATTCTTTCTTCGATTCCGGGATATCGACGGTGACATTCACACCGACATCCTCCCACTGTTTCTTGAGAACGGCGGCGACATCTTTGTAGCTTGCCGGCACGGTACTCGTGAGGATGGTGAGACTGAGTTTTCTGCCTTTGTCATCGACTCTCGTGTGCGGAGGGTCGGTGGCAAGCTTGCGACGCAGGTATCCGTTCTCAAGGTAGAGATCCTGCACCGTCACGATTCCCGGATCGTTCTCGGGCAATGTTTTCGAGAGCACGAATTTCCCGAGGAGACTTTGCTCTTCCGATGCGCGGGAAAATATTTTCGCAGCGGTGATGCGTTCCAGGTATGCTGTGTCGATGACGTCATCCTTTGCGTTCGTCATCTGCACGAGATTGTTGCCGACTCGGAGCGTTCCGCTTCCGCCGTTGCCTGTCTTGAGTCGTACGATCCAGCTTCCGGAGAGTGTTTTGATCGTCCCATCAGGGAGTCTGGTTCCGGTCTGCACGCGAATGCCGTTGACCGATACGGGCAGCGCGAGGTTCTTCGTCGATCCCGTGATCGTGAGAATTCCACCCGTGCCGAGCAATGCGATGCGCGGCGTACCGGCAAGCGGTCCCACTGCGTTCGTTTCGCGTTGTTCCAGCAGACGTTGCAAACGAATTTTTTCCGGAACATTCCAGCTGGATTCGAAGAAGGCGCCCTTCGCGGCGTTGCTGTCGAATCGGTAACGCCAGTCACCCGTATCGATCTCCATGAGGGGGGTGTCGACGATCTGCGTCTCGTGGATGCTGTCCGCGATTTCCTGCTTGTTCGTGGCAAGTTGCAACCCGAGTCTCACTCCTCTATCGGCGACAATCGGGTGATCCAGATTGAAGAAGAGAGCGACGTACTGCGGGAGCGTGTACGACATCGGTCGAAAGTGTCTCGGGAGGATGGGGAGGCCCTTCTCGTTTCTCGGTGCGAGTCGCACGCCGTTGAGGTTGGTGATGTCCGTGAGAAGAGCCGAGTAGTCCGGAAAGACTCTGAGCACCATCCGGTCGATCTTGTACTCCGGCAATCGATATCGATCGAAGCGCTTCACGGTGACTTCGGTGGAGAGGTCCGTCTGCTGCAAGCTGACGAAACTGTAGGGACCCGCACCGATCGGATGGAAGCCGAAGTCCAGCGTCTGATCCAGTTTCTTCACGGGGACGCCTTCGAAAGATGCTGCGGGCAAGAGCCCCAATGTCAGATTGCTCGAGAAGAACGAGTACGGCTTGCTGAGTCGGAAGCGGACGGTTTGATTGTCGATTTTCTCGATCTCGATGCCCTGGAAATTCTGCTTCAGGATCGGATTCGGGAATTCGGGATTTTGGATCGTCTTGAAGGTGAAGATCACGTCGTCGGCGGTGACGGGATGCGGATGCTCAGGCATCGAATCGTGCCACTCGAGATTCGGTTTCAACGTTGCCGTGTACACGCGATTGTCTCTGCTCACGTTCAGTCTCGCTAAATCGTCGATGACTGTACCGGTCTCCGGATCGTACTTCTGGAGTCCGGAGAAAATGAGAGACACGATGTCGCGGTTGACATCATTTCCCGTGATGAACCATGGGTTGATGGGTTGCACTTCCCCGACCGATCCCTCGATGTACGTTCCTCCGCGCACTGCGACATTCGTCGTATTCTGAACGTAGAATTGGCGGAGAAGCATGAGGAAGCTGACGATCAGCAGACCTGCAAAAATACCGAGAACAATGCGCTCGACTCGTGTCATGGCCGAAAGTAGTCTGAGGAATGAACGCATATTTGGAGTGTGTTGTACTCTACCATAGAAGCTTTGAGCTTTGAGTGGTGAGCTTTGAGACGGTTTTTTCTCATAACTCAAAGCTCATATCTCATAGCTTCCCCGCTTGATATTGTACACACAAATTTCTCATTCTTTTACATGTACATCATCGCAATCGCAACGACGAAGAAGAGAACAGCCATCCAGACCGTGAGCGTGAAGAGTACTTTCTCGGCACCGCGGCGCTGAACATAGGCAGTACCCGTTCCTCCGAATGTTGCCGAGAGTCCGGATGCGCGGTGCTGCAGCAGGATCAGCAGCGCAAGCAGCGAGCCGGAGATGATTTCAATGATGAGGAGGATGTGTGACACAGGAGGTATGGTAGGGTAGGAATTGGAAATTGACAATCCTTATCGGGCGCCTAGCTCCCGCCTTCGCTAAAAGCTACGGTGGGCAGGCAGTTGGTTCGAGCATGCCTTTTCTGTTTGAGATATACTTCTACTAACTTGGGCTCCTAGCTCAGTGGGCTGAGTCTGCCACAGGCAGACGAACCATAAAGAAAGGGACATGCTCACTCTGTTTGAGATATACTTCCACCGCATCGGGCGCCTAGCTCAGTGGTTAGAGCATCTCGCTTACACCGAGAGGGTCGGGGGTTCGAATCCCTTGGCGCCCACCATTGCAAAATACATACAGTATGATATAATCATCACATGAGTGACGAGAGTGAGAAACCAATAACTCAAGTAACGGAATCCCAAATGGAGGCTACGTCTGGTTTGGAGGTCAAACCTTCTGTGGAAATAACAGTGGATACTGTCCGTGAACTCGTACACAATCTTGCAAGTGCTAACTGCAATGGGCTGCAAATTACGCCCGACATGAGCCGTAAGGAGATTGAAAATAGTCTGAAGCTGTACCAATATCCACAGTCGATTCTTCACCAGGAAGTACTCTCCTCGTCGAGAATTGGTGGCATGTTGCAGAATGTCATCGATCGCATAAAAGGAGTTTGCTCTTTGCCGATATACGACGCCGATCTCTTAGAGAATCACAATGAAGCTTGGCAAAATGCCCAAGAGGAAGACATGCGTGAACACGTTGTAAGGATGAACAATGCAGGGGAGATGGTCTTTGTGGAAGAGGGCGGAAAACTTGTAGGCATGATTGGCATTCGAAAATTAGGACCAGTAGGAGAAGGAGGTCGCCAATTATACGAATTCCCCAGATTTTCAATTTTATCAGGAGATGATGAAGAGCATGAAACAAGGATACTTCGTAAACTTATGAAGAAAGTGCAGGAATCCATTTCGAAAGAATGCAAGAACCCACTTATTCTCGTTCATACAAAGAGGCCTTCTGTCCGTAAGTGGGCATTGCGTCGCGAACATCGAGCCATAACTTGTGAGGACTACTTCAAGAAACGAGACATATCTCCAGATGCGGCGGAAGAGCTGAAGGAAAGATGGGAAAAAGAGGGTTGGGAATATTTTGAAGTGGATCCTTTGAAGAAGAGTGCAGAGACAACTTCATGAAGGAAAAGTCATGCTTTCGTTGTGAGCTTGAGAGATTTGAGCTCCTTAATGGAATCTAACTGGTCGGATAAATTAAATCTGACCCTGTGGTGCAGGTTCTGATACTGATTCCTCCCCCGAAACCCCACCCTCATCCCAAACCCAAACAAATAGTAACCTTGCTCTAAGCACGCACCATGATTATTCTTTGAAAAGAAGCTCTCTACCGGTTCGAGTATCGACAATGCGATTGACTTCTTTCGGTCTCTGGAGATACTTCATATCGCCCATCTTGAATGAATCTTCCAGGCGAGTTTTGCCAATTTCAAATTCTCTTGTCGTTGTCTCAATGAGAACCCAATGCTTCTTTTCATATGTGAAACTGTAGCCATGTTCTGAAGGAAATGCCCCCTGTTCAACGGCAACGGCAATATGCCTATGCATGTAGACAAGAAGATAATCCTCTCCACTCTGTTCAAGAAGCGATGCGAGAAGAATTGCCTTGTTGGAACAGTCGGCTTTTCTGGACATCAAAATCTCCGGAGCACGTTTCATCGTTTCAACGCCGGCATCTGCTTCATCATGATCGTACACGATCTCCGTTGTCACGAGATCGGTGAAGCGCTGAATTTTTTTCTCACGATTCTGAGGGACATCCCTCGTCAGTACATTTGAAAAACGCTGCAATGAAGAATGATGTGGTCTCGCAACATATGCTCCGTGATTCACGATCATGATAGGACGACCGCCGCTTCTTTCTCCCGTATATGCATACAATTTTCCGCCGTATATTCCTATATTGTGAGTGGACAGAGCCAGTTCACGCGGTGTGACATCGAATGTCGCATGCGTATAAGGGAATGATAACTTTCGATCAGCATCCACATGAAAGTTTTTCAGATCCGTCCCGAATGCAACATTGTCCTGATTCTTTCGCTCATCACGAGCGGCATGCGGGCGGAAAAACAAGGAGTTTTTGTGAAGTTTCCGGTTACGAATAGCAGAAGGATCCTTCAGGAATTTCGATCGTTCTTCTTCGGCAGCTGCAGGAATACGAAATACCAATTCATCGGTATCGACAAAAAAAGTCTGTAATTCGGCATCTCCGAGAATTTGTGAACGAAATTCTTCCCCACTGAATTCGGGCTGGGCGAGAAGTGACACGATCGATCGTTGAATCGATGCATCGCGCATGAGAAGCTCTGTGATTTTCCCCTTCACTTCCTCTTTGTTTTTATGAATAGCGATGGCAGCTGCACCGAGCACCGGCACCGATGCCAACTTGAGCCAATACAACAGCTGCTCGCGTCTATTCGTACGAGGGGGATTGTCCGAAGACATGTCTATCGGAAAATCTTCATCCGGCACATGGTTTTCGTTCAAAGCATTCATAGTAATACATTAAACATTTTATATAATTAGTCAAGTATAGTTTGACATACAATTTTTATGGAGGATAGTAGCGATATGGAATCGCATCTCCACTTTGCAACGGATACCGAATCGTGTTCCGTCGAACCTATCTCCGATTTTGGAGTCATTGCTTTGAATCAAAAAGAAGCTGATGAAGTTGCATTCTTCGATACCCGGATGGATATCGGAGAACCGGATACTCGCCTTCTTTCCCAGTCGTTCGATACCGGAGTGCTGAAGGCTCCGACGAAGGAAGAGCTACGCACACGACAATTAATGGATGACATTACACAGAATGTTTTAGAAGGTGCAGCGAAGGCTTTGGCTCCGAATTTTGGAGAAAAGACTTTTCGAGAGCCGGTAAAACTCAGGAAGGATCACAGAGTGAGAACGGTGATGGTGCATGTACCTTCGTACAACGGCAGATGATACAAAGAGGTGTTGCATCAGCTCTTTCTGCCCGCTACACTCTCCCAGCTCATGTTTGCATTCGTCGACATTGCCGGCTTTCAGGAGAAGGTGGAGAAGGGGATGAAACTCCGTGTTCCGAGTTTGGAAGGCGAGAAAGGGGATACGGTGACGTTTGAGAAGGTCATGTTGCTCTCCGCCGATGGCAAGGATGCCGTCCTCGGCAAGCCGTACGTGACCGGTGCGAAAGTGCAGGCGAAAGTGCTGATGCACGGCAAAGCGGACAAGATCGTCGTTCGCAAGTTCAAGCGTCGCAAGCGTTACCACAAGACTCTCAGGGGACATCGTCAGGGATTCACGGAGATTGAGATTACGGGGGTGTCGAAATAGGGGAGGAAGGTGATGAAGTATGGTAGGATTTTCGCATGGACGAACGATTGACTGAACTTGAGCGAAGGGTGACGCAGATTGAACAGCGCAATGTGCGGGTTGAGAAAGACAAGGCATGGGAAACGAGTATGACGAGAATTGTCGTCGTGTCGGTGCTCACATACGTCGTTGCGGTCCTCGCATTCTGGATGCTCGGGAACCGGCAATTTTTCCTGAGTGCACTCGTTCCGACTGCGGGATTTATTTTGTCAGTGCAGACGGTACCGATGGTGAAGAGGTGGTGGATGGAGCGGCGGTGATTGCCTTCCGAAGCTTTCTCATGAATTCCAACATCACCCCCATATTCTGCAGACACGCCAATGTTTCGCCGTAGCGCTCACCGATGCGCATGAGGTGATGAAGATAGCTTTTGAGATGCGTGCGACTTGTCGGAGCAGGTGAGTGTTTGTCGATGACCGAATGATCCGTCGAGTATTCATTGCGTCGGATGCGTATCTTCGTTTCGTCCCTCAGCCAGACATTGCCGTGCCGTGCTTCGCGCATCGGAGACACGCAGTCAAACATATCGATGCCGATGCCAACGGCTTCTCTAATTTGATGCAGTTCCCCAACGCCCATCAGGTATCTTGGTTTGTCGTTTGGAAGCAGAGGACAGATCGTGTTCAGCACGCCGTACATTTCTTCCTCCGTTTCACCGACGGCAAGCCCGCCGAGTGCGTAACCGTCGAATCCGATACTGATCAATTCGCTCGCGCATTTTTCTCTCAAGTCGCGTTCGAGACCGCCTTGGACAATGCCGAAAAGGAGGGGAGACGACCCTCGCGTTTTCTTCAGTTTCTCGTGTTCTTTCTTGCATTCTTTTGCCCATTTCAGTGTCCGCTCCACTGCTTTGATCTGATCGGCACGGGGCGCGGTCGACGGCGGACATTCGTCGAAACACATGATGATATCGGAACCGAGCTTGTGTTGGATGTTCATGGCTTCGACTGGTCCGAGAAACAGGGGATTGCCATTCCGATGATCCTTGAACGCGACACCTTCATCGGTGATCTTTCGAATATTCTCGAGAGAGAACACCTGAAACCCTCCGGAATCCGTGAGGATCGGCTTCTGCCAGTGGATGAACGAATGCAGGCCTCCCGCAGCTTCGACAATTGCTTCGCCGGGTGACAGATGTAAATGGTACGTATTGCAGAGCAAGATGTCCGCGCCAAGAGCGAGCAGATCATCGAACGTGATCCCTTTCATCGCCCCTGCGGTCGCAACCGGCATGAAGAACGGTGTGGGGATGACTCCGTGTGCAGTCTTCAGGTTTCCGGATCTGCCGAGGGGAGTCGCTTTCAGAAGTTCGAACATGGATGCAGTGTATCGATGCGAGCGGGTAGCGTGTAGCGGTTCTCTTTTTTCTGTGCAATAATTCATCCGACTTTCCCCCTCTCTTCTTATGTCCTGCTGCTCTTCCTCATCGTGCGCATGTGGAAACGCCATGTGTCCTTCGAAGTACGCTTCATGGATCCCGCGCATTGCCTTCGGCATGGTGCTCGTCGGATACGGCGTGAACCACTATCGAACACTCGGCGGATTCGTCGGTATGGCGAAAGGAGTCTTCCCGTCATCTGCGATTCTCGCCGGTATCGCTGGCGTCCTCGCCTACATCGTTCCGGCACTCATGATCATCGGTGGCGTCCTCTTCGCCATTCGCAAACTGTGCTGTCTCAGCAAGACCTGCATCCTCGCGTCCCTCGGCGGGATTATTGGCTGGGCGGGGCTTGCAGTGCTCGTCGGTGACGGCAATGCGGCAGGTGCCATGATGCCGATGATCCAGAACGCAGCCGTCCTTCTGATCCTCTATTACATGATCAAGAAGGCTTCCTGCTCCAAGATGCCGTGTGCTTCAGGAGCCTGCGCAAGCGGTTCTTGTGCGTCCGGTTCCTGCAAGTAATCCTCTTCGCATTTTTCATGCACTGGACATCCGCTTCCGCAGTTTCCAATCTGATCCTCCGCGTGTCGGTCGGTGTCACGATGCTCCTGATCGGCATCTCGGAGTATCGTGACTTTGCACCGTTTCTCGCAAGCGTGACGGACGGACTCGGGTGGATGTCCAGTGTCGTGACCGTGTTCGCGTACATGCTCCCCGCACTGCTGATCTTCGGCGGGGGACTGCTCGCCATCGGTCGGTACTCATTCGTTGCAGCGTGGACGGGAGGCATCGCACTCGGTTTGGTTCCGGTCGGCTTGGTCTTGAAAACCGTCATGACCGGTTCACCGCTTCCGGACATGCTGACGGCAGCCTATCCGCCGGTCGTCTGGCTGATTGCTTTCTATCTTGCGCTGAATGCGTTTCCGGAAGAGGAAACAACTCAAGAATCAGAAGCTTAACCTAGTTGGGAAGCCTCATCTTGTATTGTTTGATGTTGACGATTCAGCAATCCTTGATAAGCGTTTCTTAGCGTCAATCCAAGAGGAGTTCCGTTCGTTGCTTCTTCAAGAATCTGCCTTGGGGTTAGTTCCCTATCGCCGATCCTCATAATAATTTCATCAGCGTAAGGCGAACTTTCTACATTTGCTCGCATGTGATCCAGAACGTCTTCAGACATGCGGAAATAGTAACTTCCTCATCATGAAAGTCAAACTTTTTGAAGTCTGCAGCATAGTACCGCGTACTACTTGCTCGCTTTCGAAATGATCCTGTCGATCAGCCCATACTCGAGCGCTTCTTTTGCGGTCATATATTTGTCGCGCTCCGTATCGATCTTCACCTTCGACAGTTTCTGACCGGTGTGATCCGCAATCATCTGATTGAGGAGTTCTTTGGTTTGCAGGATATGTTCGGCGTGGATCGCGATGTCCGTTGCCTGACCTTCGGTACCGCCGAGAGGCTGGTGGATCATCACTTCAGAGTGCGGGAGTGCGAATCGTTTTCCCTTCTGCCCTCCCATGAGGATGATGGCACCACCCGATGCGGCCATACCAAGACAGACAGTCGAAACGTCAGGTGCGATCAGCTGCATCGTGTCGTACATCGCCATGGTCGATGTCACCTGCCCTCCCGGAGAGTTCACGTAGAAGATGATGTCTTTCTTCGGATCCTGCTTCTCGAGGAAGAGGAGCTGCGCGATGACGGTGTTTGCCACCGCATCATCGATCGCGGTTCCGAGGAAGACGATGCGTTCTTCCATGAGGCGCGAGTAGATGTCGTACGCGCGCTCGCCGAATTGCGACTTCTCGATGACAGTCGGGATCAACATGTTCCTCGGATTGATCGTTCCTTTCGAGTAACCTTTGGCAATCGATTGAATGAGGGGATGCATAGAGAAGTGAGAAAGGAAGAAACGTTATTGATATCAATGTCATTCATATTGTAGCGAAAATCGGGTCTTCGCGGCAGTTTTCGAACAGTTCATAGTATGTTTTTTTGATGAATTGGTTAGTTTGATTGTCATTGCCACCTCACCCCCGACCCCTCTCCCGCTGCGGCTGGGGAGAGGGGAGCTCTGTTTCACTAAAAAAACGGTATAGTGAATATCCAATGCAATCTCCTTCAATTTCTTGGCAACAACACCTCGATGATTTCCTCTCATCGAAGCCGAAGAAACCGCTGATCGTCCTCCTCGGTCCTACTGCGAGCGGGAAGACGAGTCTCTCGATTGCAATTGCGAAGTATCTCGAAACCCAGAAACGATCAGTCGAGATCATCAATGCAGATTCCAGACAGTGTTATAAATTTCTCGATATCGGTACTGCAAAAATTACGAAAGACGACATGCAGGGCATCCCGCATCACCTCCTCGATGTTCTCGATCCGAAAGAAGAGTGCACGATCTCGTGGTATGCGGGAGAGGCGACGAAAGCGATCGATGGCATTCAGAAGAGAGGAAACGTGCCGATGCTTGTCGGCGGATCGATGCTGTATCTGAGTTCCGTGTTCGACGGACTCCAGTCGATGACGGCGTCCGATCCCGCGATACGCAAACGACTGAGTGAGGAATACGACATTGATGCCGGCGTGACACTTCATACGCGTCTTCAGAAAGTCGATCCGGAATCTGCAGCGATCATCCCGCATCAGAACAAAGTCTACCTCCTCCGTGCGCTCGAGATTTTCGAGACAACCGGCAAGCCCAAATCGGCGCAGAAACTGAAGAGCGAGTGTCCGTACGATCTGCTTATTCTCGGCATCGAAGCAGATCCCGAAGTGCTTCGGGAACGTATCAACAAACGAACGGCTTCGATGCTGCAATCAGGTTGGGTCGAAGAGGTGCGGTCGCTCCTTGCTCGCGGATATACGTCAGAGAATCCGGGAATGAAGAGTCATGGGTATAGGGAAGTGCTTGAAGGGGTTAGGGTTAGGGTTGGGGATGAGGGATATGGGGATCTGTGTGAAAAAATTGCATCTCAAATACGCCGCTATGCGAAGAGGCAGAGAACGTGGTGGAGAGGAGATAACCGAATCAAGTGGATCAAAATTTGAAGACATCCGCATGGCTTTCGATGCGTTGCTTCATCTCCCAGAGCTGATCGATCATGTTCGCGAGTTGCGGACAGGCATCGGGTGTCTGTTTCGATTTATAGAATCCGTAGATGTGTTCGAGGAGCGTTGCGATATTCAGCATTGCGAGATCGGTCTTCGACTTCCACTCCGGTGAGAGACCGTCGTAGACGTCTTTATTCAGAAACGTCTCCGGCTTCGTAACATCGATCGCTCCACTCTCGAAGAGCTTCGTGATCGCCTGGCAGAAGTTCTTGTGTTCGTCATCCATGTCACCTCCCATCGGCGTTCCGGCTTTCTTCTGCTCCTCTTCCGAGAGGGGAGCGGGATTTGCCATAGAGGAGGCGAAGGTGGGCATAGCCATGAGTGTATCATACATGACACGCTACTATGCACCTCTCCGATCTTCTCACTCCCGCGCGGCTCAAGACGACGCAGGCGTTCGTTGATGCACTGGAGGCAATGAACATCAAGACCGTGCAGGATCTGGTGCTCAATTTTCCAAGAGCGTACGAAGACTTAAGTCAGGTAACATCCATTCTCGAGGCACCTCTCAACGAGAAAGTCACGCTTCGGGGGACGATTCGGAGGTTGAAGCTCGTGCGGACGAGGATGAGGAAACAGCTTGTGCAGGCTCAGTTCAGCGACGAAGCGGGAGAGACGGCAGACGTCATTTGGTTCAATCAGCCGCACATTATGCGAATGCTGACGGAAGGGCAGATGGTGACGCTGACCGGCAAAATTGTCGAAAACGGGTACAAGTTGCAGCTCCAGAGTCCGACGTTTGAGGACGGCAATCGGCAGATGGCGCTGCATGCGGGGAGGATCGTTGCGGTCTATCCGCAATCCGAACAGATCACGACGCGGTGGCTCAGAGAAAAAATGGCACTCGTGAAGGATTGCATTGCCGAGCTGCAAGAGACGCTTCCGAAGGAGATTGTTGAATCTGAAAAGTTACTTTCGAGAAGCGAGACAATTCTAGAACTTCACTTTCCGACAACTCCCGAGAAGCTTGAGCAGGCGAGAGCGAGAATGGCATTCGAGGAAATGTACGCAATTCAGATCGAAGCGCTTGAACGAAAGAAGCAGTGGCAAGGGGAGAAGCAGGAACGATTGAAAGTTCCGATGGATGTGGAGCTCGTGAAGGCGTTCTTCGCGTCTCTCAATTTCACACCGACACCGGGACAGAAAATCGCGATCTACGAGATTCTTAAAGACATGGAGCAGGACAGACCCATGTCGCGGCTCCTCGAAGGTGATGTCGGCTCCGGTAAAACGCTCGTCGCGGTTGCCGTCATCGAAAACGTGCTGAGTCAGCGCGGTCAGTGTGCGATCATGGTGCCGACGGAAGTGCTTGCAAGGCAGCACCTGGCGACGATCACACGTTTGCTGTTGAATTTTCACACCTATATCCAGAGCGGTGCTTTTGCTGCAGCCGGTATCAACGCTGAACATCTGAAGGCGATGCGTCCTCCGAGCGTTGCCCTCCTTACGGGTTCCGTGCCGCAATCGGAAGCAGAGGACATTCGCAGGAGACTGGCATCGGGGCTCATTGACGTTGTGATCGGCACGCACGCACTCATCGAAGATACGGTGCAGTTTCAGGATCTCCGTCTTGCGATCGTCGACGAGCAGCATCGCTTCGGTGTTGCGCAGCGACAGAAGCTGAAAGACAAAGGCAATCCTCACTTCCTCGCGATGACGGCGACGCCGATCCCAAGGACGCTCGCACTTACGGCGTACGGCGATCACGATCTTTCGGTACTGCTCGAAAAACCCGGGCAAAGAAAAAAGATCATTACAAAAGTCGTTCCTCCAAGCGAGCGGAAGACGATTGATCTCTGGATCGATCACCAGATCGGGGAAGGAAGACAGGTCTACGTCATCTGTCCGCTGATAACGGAGTCCAAAGCGGATGAGATGGCGGAAATCAAGAATGTTGAGACCGAAGAACTGAGATTGAAGAAAGAATTTCCGAAACGCCGAATTACGAAGCTGCATGGGAAGATGTCCTCCGAAGAGAAGAACGCCGTGATGGCGGACTTCAAAGATCGGAAATTCGACATTCTTGTGTCGACATCCGTCATCGAAGTCGGGATCGATGTTCCGAATTCTACGATTATCGTCATCGAAGGTGCGGAGCGTTTCGGTCTCTCGCAGCTTCACCAATTCCGTGGACGCGTCGGCAGGAGCGATATCCAGAGCTACTGCTACTTGCTCACGACGTCAGTCTCGCAGGCAAACTCAGAGCGGCTGAAGGCAATGGAACAGCACGACTCGGGGTTTCTCCTTGCGGAGATCGACCTCAAAATCCGCGGTCCGGGTGAACTCTTCGGGCTTCGTCAGAGCGGAATTCCGGAGATGAAGTTCGGGGGGCTTCTCAACGTAGATCTTGTGGTGCGAGCGAGGAAGGCGGCGCAAAAAATGCTATCATGAATCTATGCCCATCGAACTCTCTACTACACAGCTCGACTTGGCCTCTTCGCTCTCGCAGCACGCGAAAGATGCGTGCGAGCTTGTGGGGCTTGAATGTAAGAAATGTGAGCCGAAGAATTTCTATCTGACGGTGCACCGGTACTACGGTCGCGTGCAGGGGATGTCCGCGGAGATCGATCGCTGCATCGACTGGTGCATGAGCAAGGGAAAGCTGGTCTTCACCGCACAGCGTTTCGGCAACTGGTGCCAGAACAAGGTGAAGTGGGACAGAGAGGAGGAAATTAAGCGGCAGGAGATGCAGAAGCTGAAGACGGGGACGCAGTACCAACAAGAAGACTACGCGCGGAGAACCATACAGAGACGGTAAGCATCAGCATAGCCGCAGGGATCATCATCTGCCGATAGAACGATTCTGCGTTGAGGAGGAATTGCACATTCGGCGTGAAGAGGTAGATGAAGATGACTTCGAGGAAGATGAGCATGCCCCATGCCAGAGGCACGGCATCGGTACGATCTTGTTTCTTCGATCGACAGAGCTCGATGATCATCCAAGGAACGGCAATCAGAAGCACGTACCACGCAATCCCAAACGATCCGCGATCAAAGAGACCCGAGAGCATTTCCCGCACACCTTCCGAGTGGAAACTGATGATGGTGTCCGCACTGTGCGGAGTGAGAAGCAATCCCTTCGCGATCGCAAAGATTTGCCAAGGAATGGAGAGAGCAAGAGCGATCAGCCCCGCATGCAGAGCGTCTTTCCTCTGCGTTCGATCAGCAACTGTAATTGCGGCAATTGCAAGAAGCCATGGGATCAAACCGAAGAATAATCCTTCTGATTTCGTCCACACACTCGAAGCAACGAGAATGCCTGAAAGTATCAGCCAGCCTTTGTCTTTCCGTCGAATCCACATCATCAGACATGCGAGCGACAGCAGAAGTTCCTGCAACAGAACAATATCCGCGTAGCTTTGTCCGAGATGGAGCGAGAGGAGGGGAATGCCGAGGATCATCGTCAGTGTCAGGAGTGCCTTCAACCTTCCGACAAGCATTCGCAGGATTAGGAAGAGTGCTGTGAAGCATGAGAGCGATAGCAGCCACAGGATCGAATTCGCCGCCGTGTCGTTCCATCCGGCTCCGCCTTGCGAGGCTACGCCGCGATAGAATCCGGCTTTGCCCTGATTTGTCGTGATCTGCAGCGCATGGAAGAGGAACGGGTACTGTGGTTTCGCCATGCCGCGATCTTCGTTCGTATCGAATGCAATCTTCTGATCGAAGAATGAAATTTCGCTGCGCATCGTCCAGTTTGTCGCACTGTCGTACTGGAATGTCGGGAGCAGCACCGCATGCCCGAAACTGTAAATCGCAGTACTCGCAATCAGTGCCATGCAGAGCCACTCCAAAACATTCTTTCTGTCGCCGGTCTCAGGATCTCTGTGAGTATTGATCGACGCTTTAGCGGTTCTTCGGTTTTTCGAGATGAGGATCGCTGCGATGACAACGTGAGGCAGAAGCACGCTCAGGGTGATAAGCGGTACATGGGCAACGGTCCAGACAAAAACGACAAGCACATTCACGAGTGCGGCAATCGGAAGACCGAGAGACAAAAGCAGCCATCGGCTTCGGACGTTCAGGATGAGACGCGCAGTGAGCGCTCCTTCGAGGATGAGGATTAGCGTGATGCCGATGAAGAGAAGACCGGAGATCATGATCTTGCTTGCGATGGAAGGAGTTGGAATAAAATCTCCCCGTCGGGGAACGTGCTCAGCTTCTTCGCTTCACGGTCGATGTCTCCGCACTTCAGTCTCACTGTCGATGCTTCTTTCGTGACGCTCGTCTCGAATCCCCATTTGAATTTGTCCATCACAACGGCGTAGTCGGCGGTTGGTGCAATGTTCGCATCCGATGACACGCGTGCAGGATACGTGAAGTACCGGAGCAGTTTTTCCTTGAAATTCGTCCCGTCGCGGCAGACGTAGACCGTGGTTTTGTCCCCTGGCTTTGCCAGTGTCCGGAGTACGTCGGCAACCGCATGGATCGATCCGGCTTCGTCGTAGATGCCTCGTGCGTACTCCTGTGTATGCTGCAGTGAGAAACGCAGAAGATCGACTGCGAATCGTGCTTGATACAGAAGACTCGGAATCACCAGCGTGAGAATCACTGTAGTTCGGTAGTTTTTTTTGCCGGCAACGATGAAGCAGACGAGTGCGACAACCAGTGTCAGAATTCCCAGAATGATCGTGAATGACGTTCCAAGAACTCTGTACCCGCGCAGTGCGTGATAACTGCTCGGTGTGTAGACTTCCTCCGTGAAGAGGTGCCTGAGTGCGACGATTGCCGTACTGCCCGCGCCGTCATTCGTGAATGAAATATCGGTGAATGCCGCACCGGTATTTTTGTCTTTTCCGAGCAGTGTCAGAAGCCACTTTTGATTCTTCGTCGACCATCCCGGCGAGATCGTCAGATCGATCGCAACCGTTCCCTCGTCCGTCGTCGGGAGTGTGAACCGAACATAGTCTGTTGGCGTGTAGTTGCCGTTTTGCTCCAATGGCACCATGTAAACCTCCAGCGGTTCGCTGCTTTGGTACGTGATCAGGACCACCTTTCCTTGCCCCTCAATCGTCGTCGATGCATGACTCGGGTTCTCGATGAGCGCCTGTTCCACCGAGTGAGCCGAGTCGATGAGCGAAGGCGTGATGCGAAGTGTCTGCGCGTGTGCGAAGGTCGGCACAGCAAGAAGGATTCCTGAGAGAAGCGTGCCGAGGGTGTGGCGATTGTTCATTGATTCGAATCAGACTTGTACGAGTTGAAGACTACGTCCAATCCGTTCTTACTTCCAGTTCACCGACAACGCTATTTCGATGCGTCTGTTGCCGATATTTATCAAATATGGTATTGTAATTCAAATGAACGAATTCTCTGAATTTCCTCCGATCGAAGCCGTACGACGCAGAGTCGTCGAGGAAGGAGAGACGATCAGTGATGCAGCAAAACAACTTCTGCCGGATCTTGCGGTGAAAAATACCAGAGCGGCTCAGGCTGTTATTTCCCAGATTCTTCGATCGATTCTCACCGATGCCGAGTATCGAGAAATAGCAGACAGGAACCGGACGCTTGGAGGCAGGAAAGGCGGATACAAATTTCATCCGGAGGGTTTCGTCACTCCGAGTCGAAGGATCAGTCGAAAATTGACGAGATGGAGAGAGCCTTGGTCGGATCAGGAAACCGAAGTGCTTCGCAAAATTCTGGCGGATACCACCGGTCGTTATCGGTATTCTTCCGGATTACACGCGGGGTCGCTCAGTTACTCACTCATTGCACAGGTTCTGAATACAGGATTTGCAGGTCAGCGTGCTAGTAGAACTCCTAATTCCGTTTTCCGCTTTGCGAAGAGATTGTCCGAAGATTCCGATACAATGGAGGAGAATTCTTCAGCCGCATAAATCATTCTTTCGTTTCTATGCCAACCACCAAACAAGATCTCTCGTCGCTGACGAAACTCGGCAGATACTCCAAGCCTTCACGAACGCTCGAAGTCTTCCCGAGCCACGGAGTGAAGAGTATGGAAGTGACGCTGCACTGCAACGAATTCACATGCGTCTGCCCTCTCACGGGTCAGCCGGACTTTGCGACGATCGATATCACGTATGTCCCGAACAAGTTCATCGTCGAATCGAAATCGATGAAGTTGTATCTCGAGACGTATCGGAACGTCGGAATCTTTCACGAGCATCTTGCGGTCGACATTGGCAAAGACTTTCTGAAATTCGTGAAGCCGAAATCGGTATCAGTCACTGTTCGCTTCAACGTGCGCGGAGGAATTGCGATTGATGCGGTGTGGAGGAGTTAGCGACCCCCATCCTCAGTCCTTCCCCCGGAGGGGGAAGGAAGCTACTCTGTCTTGCGTTCGGGACGTAGCTCAGTTGGTAGAGCGCCTGGTTTGGGACCAGGAGGCCGCGAGTTCGAGCCCCGCCGTCCCGACCATTTCACTCGATCCCGATGGATCTCGCTCATGGCAAGCCATTTGTATTTTTCCCTATGGTCATCTCCGAAATTTTCCATTCTCTGCAGGGTGAAGGACCGACGGTCGGACGACCTGCGGTGTTCGTGCGGCTTGGGCTGTGTAACCTCTCGTGCAATTTCTGCGACACGCCGTACACGTGGAAGGAAGGACATGAGGATTACAGTGACGAAGCGAACGAGCGGATCATGGAAACGATATCGAAAATTCTCGATGAGTTTCCGCATACTCGTACGATCGTGTGGACCGGAGGCGAACCGATGCTCCAGCAGCGGGATATCGTTGCTGCGATCGATTACCTGAATCAGCGGTTTGCGGATCGAAAGCTCGAGCACGAAGTCGAGACGAACGGAACGGTGAAGGCGCAGCCGGTGTTCGATGCGAGGATCGCCCGGTACAACTGTTCACCGAAGACGAAGATGTCCGGGACGGAACAGTACACGGTACAGCTCAAGAATTTTGCGAAGACGACGTACAAGTATGTCGTGGGTAATGAGAGTGACTGCAGGGAAGCACTGAGCGAGATGAAGCGGCAGAAACTTCCGCGCGAGCGGTGTTTCTTCATGGTGCTTGGGACGACGGCGAAAGAAATGCAGGAACGTTCACCGGCGATTGCCGAAGTATGCAAGAAAGAGGGGATCGCTCTCTGCATACGCATGCAGTGTATGCTTTGGGGTGACAGGCGAGGTGTATAAAACCATCTATGCGTTCCATTCAAGAAATTCTTTCCGGCTTCACGGATTCAACGTTGCTTCCTCAAGAGGGAAGCGCCGGTGTGCAGATACTGTCGGGAGGAATGGATTCCGTCACGCTGATGCATTTTTTGGTGAAGCACAGGAAGTGCAGGATGAAAGCGTTGTCTTTTGATTACGGACAGAAGCACAGAAAAGAATTGGACTACGCGAAGAAGCATTGCGATGAACTTGGAGTCGGGCATCACATCGTTACGCTTCCGTTCATGAAAAATCTTTTCAAGAGTGCGCTTCTCTCCGGTGGTTCGGATATTCCCGAAGGGCACTACCAAGCGGAGAACATGAAACAGACGGTCGTCCCGAACAGGAACATGATCATGAGTGCGATAGCGGTCGGTTTCGGACAGAGCCAAGGGCTGCAGTTTCTGTCACTTGGAGTGCATGCCGGGGATCATGCGATTTATCCCGATTGCCGAGCAGAATTCATCGAAGCATTTCGGTCCGCCGTCGAGCTCTCCGATTGGAATCCGTTCACGGTGTTCGCACCGTTCCAACGCATGACGAAAGTCGAGATTCTTGAGATCGGGATGCAGCTGAAGCCAGTAGTGGATTACGCACATACATGGACATGTTACAAAGGAGGAGAGAAGGCATGCGGCAAGTGCGGTGCGTGCCAGGAGAGACTGGAAGCATTCGCTACACTCAAGATCAAAGATCCTCTTCATCACGAAGCCGTATGAGTTCTAAAAAAGCTGCATCAGGAGCGGAAGCGGAGACACTCCAACAGATTCCGAACATCGGATCGGAGATTGAAAAAGATTTTCACACTCTCGGGATTCGTCAGCCGAAGGACTTGATGAACTGTGATCCGTACGAGCTCTATGAGCGATTGAATATTGTGACATCTATGCGACATGATCCCTGCGTGCTCGATGTCTTCATTGCAGCGACCCGGTTTATGGACGGCTCGCCGCCTGTGCCCTGGTGGGTCTACACGGAAGAAAGGAAACGGAGGATGCGAAAAAATTGACAGCGAAGTCGCGATCAATAAAATCTCTCCATGCCGGAGAGACACACGATTCCAATCACGGATGCGCTGCGAGAACGGTTTCCTGTATTGCCTTTCCGCAGGCAGGAGAGGGGTGATTCTGCTGAAGGAGAGCGTGCTCCTGTTCTTCGCATTGCGGAATCGACGGTGAGAAATTTCAATCTTATTTCTGGATATTCCTGTGTGATTGCCTCGCAAGGAGGGGTGTGTGTTGAGGAGTAGGAGTTTGCAATAGAAATAATCCATTGTACGATAGTCGTATGGTTGAAAAAGCAAAGCCAACCTTTGACGAAGTTCGGAATGATCGTTCCGCGAAGTTGACTATAGGGAATCGCATTGCACGTTATGTTGATGCCATTTCAAAGATCACGCGTGATCTTTTTCCCCGGCAGTTGGTTCTGAAGAAAATGAAGTACACGATCGGAGATGATCTGCTTCGCGGCAGAGAAAATTTCACAGAGATTGAAGATGGAATCGATGTGCAGCAGAGATGCACGATTGACGAGCTGAGGATTGTTTTTCTTCGGCAGCAGATGCATACAGCGATGCTGAAGGAGTTAAAGAACCTTATTGGCAGTGATGCGGTTTCGGAGGTTCCTGAGACTGATTTGAATTCGTTCTATATCGAAGTTGAAGAGTTATACGCAGCGCAGCTGGCTGCCAGCAGATTATTATCAAAAATATTCTAGGTGTAGCCAATTATCGGATTCCTCAGAATCACTACATATTGCAAAAATACAATAAATCTGTATTCTGTCGAACTTATGGAATCTGCCTCTTCACCGCAGCCGTTTCGTGCTTTCTCGGATGACGAGAGGAAGATTATCGATGGATTCTCGGAGGAAGCATTGACCGTGATCAATCGTGAACTCTCTCCATTGATTGTCGGTGATGTACTACAACGATTGATGGACAACATGACAACAGATATGAAGCTGGTGACCGGATTCCATCCGCCTGCTCTCAAATTTTCGGATGATACATCATCCGTACCTTCAATGACGTTTGAAATGCCTCTTTGCCCGACGTCACCGGAGCTCAGTGTCAGCGGAGCGATCCTCGATAACGACCGTCGTGTTGGCGGAGATCGGACGGGTCTTCTGGGTCAAGCGAAAGCTTGTTTGGCAGATTATTTACCTTTGACTTGCCGGATCATACAGACGCGCTACGGCTTGCAAGATAATCACCTTCTCAATGTTCTGCGTGACGACCTTCTTCGTTCGGGAATCAATCAGGATTTCACCGAAACGGATGATGGTACGTTGATCGTTGAGGGAAAGCCTCACTCCGGCAATGACAGAAATGCTATTCTTTGGAGCGCTCTTGCCTGTGTCATAGGTCCCGCTCCTCTCCGTCGTCTGTCCCAACATAAATCTTTCGATCTTGAATCTGTTCTTGATGCGTGTTTCCGTATTTTCTTGCGAAGCGAAGAGGCGAGGTCGCGACTCCTTATCCTTCTGTCGCAGCAGAAAGTACTGTTCCACGGTGAACTGGCTGATTCCATTACCCGTCAGGGGTCTAGGACGCTCCTTTCCATGGAAAGAATGACACTGCGTGACCAGTATCAATCGTGGTTTGAATCATTGGAGATTACCGGCAGACGTGTGGAGCGTGATCCTCCATCCGAGGATCTTCAGGCGGGAGTACCACAGCTGAGACTTGATCCCTCCGTTGATGGTTCTGAGTATTTGAATGATCCGTTTCCGATTGGTTCCTTTCCTTCGTTTCTAGCGCATCTGGAAGAATCCGATAGAGAGATGTGGCATAAAGCCGCTCTTTTTCTGGAAGATAACCCACCACAGCAGCGAGAGAAAATTCTCACAAACCTCGATCCGGTGAACAATCGTCGCACCATGGAACAGCTTCGCGAACTGTGTCAGTGGGATGCACTTGCTGCACATGAGCGTTCCATTCTTGCAAAAATCTACGAGGAAGTTGTTCGGTTCCCGTATGGAATTCCGGATGTTGATATCGATGCGGCGCAGAGAAAGGGAGATCTGGCAGGTACGCCGTCGTACGCTGTGACACAACGCCGACTCAACTGTTTCACATCACAGTGGCTGATAACGGCACTGGCAGTCGAGTGTGGTATTCCGTACGCAAGTATCGCCTACTGTCATGCGAATCACTATGGGAAAGTGCAGTCGTCCGCACACGGGCAGCTTCTGTTCTCACTGAGTGACGGTACCTTCGTGATTGTGGATAATAGTTTAGGCAAGTGCATTCAATCCTTTCCCCTCTCAGTCATTCAGCATCAGCGTGAGCGTGAACACTTGAAAAATTTCTTCAAGAGTCGTTCGCAATTGCCGGTCAAAGGTATGTACGAGGCGTTTCACCTCCACATCGATCAGGATCAAGCAGAGAAGATGAGTCTTTGCTCAGACTTGCTCGTGACGACTCCAGATCAGGCTTTCACAGGCGGGTCACTCCTGAATGTCGGCATCGGTTTCGAGAGGGAGGGGAAGAGCGAAGAAGCGTTCTGTGCCTACGAGCTTGGTCTTTCGGTTGAACCAGAGCACCCCGATCTTCTCTGTAGAGTCGGAATGTATTGGTTCAACAAGGACGATTTTGATCAAGCCGAGCGGTATTTTCGTGCAGCGCTTACATCGAATATTCATCATTCTCATGCAAGGTACTACTTTGCACTGACGCTATGGGAACAGGATCGGTTGCCGGAGGCTTCAAAGATTTTTCTGAGTCTTTTTTTTGATAAGCGAAAAGTATGGGGTGATCCCGATTTTCAGTCCCGGGTGGATGAGGCTATCTGTGCTCTTCTTTCTGCGGCGGAGGATCGCTTTGATATTGCTTGCTTAGATGCACAGATCCAGCCTGCCAAGCATGATTCCTGTCGGGAATTCTTGACAGATGACGAAAAACATTTACTATAATTTTGACCGATTCTTTCGGTCTAGAAAGGAGTCTTGCCATGACTAAGAAACGCGGCAAGCGGACTCCAAAGTCGCCACCTTCTGCTCTCAAGAAAGGGCAGGGAAGTGGACCGACTGCGGGCGAGCTTCGCTCGTCCAGTAAACCCGCGATGCGCTAGTCGCATCGCAATCTCTCGCTCCGGTCTCTACCGGAGCGAGAATTTTATCATTCACTTTCGCATCGTGTTATCATCCATCCCCATGGACTCATCCGCTCCTCTCGCATACCGGCTCCGCCCGACGACACTCGATGAGTTTGCAGGTCAGGAAGACATCGTGGGGGAGGGGACACCGCTTCGGAGAGCGATCGAACAGGACATCCTCTCGTCGGTCATTTTCGGAGGACCGCCGGGAACCGGAAAAACGACTCTCGCAAAAATTGTTGCCACTGCAACGAAGGCGCAGTTTTGCCAGCTGAATGCGGTGACGAGCGGGGTGAAAGACATCAAAGAGGTCTGTGCTCAAGCGGCATCGCTCAAGATTTCCTTGAAGCAGAGAACAGTTCTCTTCATCGACGAAATTCATCGTTTCAACAAATCCCAACAGGATGCGCTTCTCCCGTCGGTCGAGAGCGGCAACATCATCCTGATCGGTGCGACGACGGAGAATCCCTACTTCTCAGTCAACAGCGCACTGATCTCGCGGTCTCAGGTGTATCTGCTCAAGCCTCACACGGTTGAGTCACTCGAAAAGATTCTTGTGCGAGCACTGAAGAGCAAAGACGGTTTCGATGGCAAGATCCAAATGCATCCGGATGCGATCTTAAAAGTCGCAGAGATGAGCAACGGCGATGCGCGCATTGCACTGAATCTCCTCGAGATGGCAGTGCTTATGATCGGGACGAAGATCACACGTGACGATGCAGAGAAGTTGCTGAAACAGCGCAGTATGCGATATGACAAGAAAAGCGAGGATCACTACGACACGATTTCCGCGTTCATCAAAACATTGCGTGGAAGCGACGCGTCAGCTGCGATGCTCTGGATGTACAAGATGCTGCAGTCGGGTGAGGATCCGAATTTCCTGTTCCGGCGGATGGCAATCTTCGCGAGCGAAGATATCGGGAATGCCGACCCGCATGCACTTCCGCTCGTGACGTCGGCATGGGATGCGTTTCTGAAAGTCGGGCTTCCGGAAGGGGAGTACTTCCTGTCACAAGCGTGCACGTACCTTGCGAATGCAAAGAAGAACGATGCCGTGAAAGTCGCGATGGCAGCGGCGAAATCGGCGATTGAATCGTCATCATCGCTTGAGGTTCCCATGCATCTTCGAAACGCGCCCGTGAAAGCCATGCGGGAGCAGCACGGATACGCGAAGGATTACAAGTACCCGCATAACTTTACAGATGCGAAAGTTGATGAGGATTACTTTCCGATCGGCTATACGGGAAACAGGCAATTCTATCCACCAAAAGCAACATTGACAAAAGAGAAATAGTTTGTTACTATAACAATATGAGTAATTCCAATGAAAGAACAAGTGCGGAACTCTTTCAACAATTTCAGGCACTGCAGAAAGAGGTTCACGACTTACATTCTGAAGAGCGAGTCTCTAGAGCAATGCTTCGTTATAGGGAAGAAGTTTATCATATGTTGTTAGGTACGGCTGAGCTTCTCAATCTTCGAGCAAGTCAAGAATATGAGGATTCTCTTAGTGACGAAGCACACTACACTCGTAAGGAAACAGATCGCTTACAATCGTTCGTAAAATTGACGGAAAAAGTTCTTGAAGAAAATGGTCATGAATGTTTTAGCCTGACTATGAAGAATCTAGAAGAAGTAATCAAAGATATTTATATAAGAGAAAAAGAAGGCGATAACGATCTTCAGTCTGATGATATTGCATATCTAAAAACACTTCTTAAACGTAAGGATTTTACTGAAAGTCCGGAGTATGCAAAGCTTGATCTAGGCATTCTGTATCATGAAATTTGTAAGGAAAAAAATAATAAAGAGATCGTGAGCCGTTTAGAAAATTTTGCTCACATCAATAATTATGATTTGGTAAAATGGGAACGCGAGCGTGCGAATTTTCTTTGGAATGATATTTGCGAGCGTGGAAAAGAGTGTCTAGACATTTCAGAAAAAATTCCGACGGTGTTAACGGGGATGAGCAGTCTGCTTGATGGCAGTAAGGTAAATGATGTGGAATCCATGCAGGCTAAAGCGTCTGGAGCATTCAATGCCCTAAAATTTGCTCTTAGGGCGCTCACAGGAAGTGTTACAAAAATACATCTTAGCGATGAGACGAGAATCTATTGCGAGACACTTCTTTCCTTACAGAAAACGCCAGATGAATTAATAAAAAATCTTGATCGAACAAAGTTACAACCTGAAAATGCCAAAACTAATTCTCTACGAAAGAATGAGAACGTAGAGATGAACAACTCAGTAAATCCAATAAAGAAGCCAAAACCAAGTCGTAAGAGACGAAGTAAATAAGTCGAATTCAGTATTGTCTACTATTTGAAAATCATCAGAATTATGTTATAATAAAGACGAAACAAATACCAACCTGATGCACACCCTCACGCACACCCTCCGGGTCTTCGCGCACGAGCACGATGATATTCCCGCATTCCATGCGGCGTATCTCGTCACAACATTTCTTGCAGCGGCCGTCTTCAGTCTCGGCTACTTCGCGATTCTGATTCTGCTGCACATGATGCTCGATTTCGTGAAGTACCGCGATTACTTCCACTACAGTCTCCCGATGACGATCAAGGCGATGGTCCTCGAGAGCATCGTCGACGTTGCGTTCTTCTTCACCTCACTGACGTTCGGCGTCTACCTCAGTCACGATCTCGCCCTCTCGCTCGTGAGCGGCGTATTCCGCAGCAGTCTCACGCTCGTCGAAGCGTTCGGCACGATCATCCCGAAGATCTACATCGTCGAGCACTCGCTCGCTGTTGTTGTCAGTGTTCAACAGTACCTGTACACACCGCATGTCGATCTTCGCAGTCCGCTTCTCAAGTCTCAGAAAATTGCACTGAGCGTAATCGCTGTCTGCGTCCTGCTCATTCTCTGCTCGAGTGTTGTGTATCAAACACGCGGCGTGAGCTTGCTTGAGGTGTTTGCACGGGAATTGACGTTAAAGTTATGAGATTTGAGACATGAGATTTGAGTATGCAGCAGTACTGATTCTTTACTGCGAGGCAGTGCACTCATGTCTCGGGAGCTCCCTCCGGAAAGAGCTCTGCTTCCATCCTCTTCATGATGCCGAGCCACTTCCTGTGATGTTCGCTCTCTTTTCCGTTGCCATACCGCGAGACGAAGTCCTCAAACCGTGCATTCAGTGTCACGCGCCGATCGAACATCACGCGCTTGTCCGCGTACGCGAGAATTTTCTGTTCGGTTGTGTTCGCATTCTCTTGCGACTGATCATCCATCCCGCGATGCGCAGAGACGATTTCTCCGATGCCGTCGTACCCGCGCTCGCATAAGAATTTCTTCGCCGCTTCTTCGTGCGGTGTGCCGTATCGATCCTTCAGCTCACCCCAGATCTTCCTGTCAGCATCAGTCGGTGCGTATGCAGGATCGCCGTTCCACGTTTTGAAATCGACGAACCGCAGGAGATCGTGCGTGCGTGCAGCAGCATGCAGCGCCTCTCTTCGAAGAGGCATGTGTCGTGATTTCACGAGCGTGAGAGCGTACTCATCTGCAACCTCCGTGACTTTTGCGATGTGCCTCATGATGTTTCCCGGAAGATGCACTTCACGCATCCACGCATCGATTTCGCTGTCCTCCGGAACAGGATCATCCAGGTAGTCGAAGGAAATCTTCCGCACGCCGTCGATGTCATCGATGTGTACGCGGATGTGCGGACCGATTGCGTTTCTGTCGATTCTCTCCGCCCACTCGATCAGCCTGATTCCTTCGATACCTTCCGATTGCTGAAGAAAATCTTTCGCTTGCGCTTCCGTCAATCGATACAGATCGATGTGCGTGAATGCTTCGTGACGTTGTTCCAGTGCATACGTCGGGCTGACAACCCGGTCTTCGATGCCGAGACCCGAGGCGAATCCCTGTGCGAACGTCGTCTTGCCGACACCCAGTTCTCCGGTGAGCAGAATCGTCAGATTTTTCCGGTACAGGGACTGTGCCAACTGACGTCCTGCAGATGCGGTTTTTTCTGCTGTAGATGCCGAAATAGTGCATTGCGAGAACATTGACATTAATGCTGAAAAATAATATAATAGTAACAGAACAATCTCCAAAATACACATCCATCCTACCATGCGTTCAGCCAATTCCCGTCTCGGTTTTCAGGCACAGGCGGTTTACAAACTGAAGAAGCCGACGGTGTTCGCCGTTGCGCGTCAGCGTCTCTCATTTTTGATTGCGTCCTTCTCGCTCTTCGCGTTCGTGATCGGAAACATGATCGGTCAGCACGGGCTCTATTCGTTCTGGAGATCGGTTCTCGGGAAGGATGATGATCAGCTGATTGCTTTTGTCGGGACGGTTCCCCCGATCGACAAAATTCCGGATTACACCGAGTGGGCGAAGTACGGCGGCAACAAGCAGTTGCATACATTCGATCAGGTCCCAAGTCAGGTGTTGCATCCGTTGCCTGCGTACGATCAGTCGCAGCTTGCGTCCGGCAATGCATCGACGTTTGCGATGCAGGTGTACTCCACGCTCTGGGAGGGCGGATACAATTCCCCAAGCGGCAGTCACGCCGGTGTCGATATCGATGCCCCGCATGGCACACCGGTGCAGTCGATTGGAAACGGCATCGTCGAGAGAGTCAGCATGGACGCGGTGGGATTCGGACACTTCGTGATGATCAGACATCCGAATGCACCCGATGCTTCGAGTCCCGGAGGAAAGACGACGCTTCGATCGTCGTACGCTCACCTCGATCAGGTATCCGTGAGGGAAGGCGAAGTCGTGTACAAAGGGCAGCCAATCGGCACTGTCGGCAATACTGGGCTCGTCTTCGGTGCGACGGGATACCACCTCTACTTCGAGATCGACAGAGACAGCGCTCCGTATCATCCCTACTGGCCGTTCACGAGTGCCGAAGCGAAAGACGCCGGACTCACGTATGTGCAGGCCGTGAACAGTCCGAAATTTCAGGATCGACTGACGCAGTACACCCTGAACCCGATGGCGTTCGTACAGCAGTACCAAAATTACGTGCAGACTCCTGTTCCTGCTGCATCTCCGGTAGCGGCGGTGCAGCAAAATCAGGTTGTTGCCGAGGTCAGTGCGCCGTCACTGTCGCCTGCTGATCGCCTCAAACAAGTGACACAGAATCGGTTGCGTGTGCGCATCGCGAAGTCCGTGACGCAGAAGCCGTCTGTCGTTGCACAAGTGACTGCTCCGAATGCCGAGGTTGTAACACCATCGGTGACGGAGGTGATCAAGACCGCATCAGTGGATGAGCCCGCATCGGTTCCGCTCGTCAGTGCATCGACCAATACCGACGTTGCGAGTCTTTCCATCACGCATTCCGGAAAGCTCAGTCGCACGTGGCAGAAGATTCAGATTTCCACGCTCGACAGTCAGGGCAATCTCGTCAGGTCTCCGTCGTTCTCCGGTCGACTGTACGTTGTTCCGGACTTCGGCGAAGCCGAGATACGCCCGAGCGAGCTCTCGTCACTCGATTTCATCAATGGCGTCGCAACCCTCAATCTTCTCACGCGTACGCAGACGAAGCCCGTCTTCATTCTGACGAGGGGAGCGTTTCAGACGAAGAGTGCACCGCTTCTGCCGACGAGGTAACCTTCACAAGACCAGTCCTTATCGAATCAATTGTTGCCTCTGCAGCCTCTTTACCTCGATAAGCCTTTTCGAGTTCTGATACGTCGTGATAACTCAATGTTCGGAGCCCTTCATACGAAAGACCATGTTGGCTCACTATTTTTTCTATTCCCTCAAGAAAGATTTTTCTCTGCGTGAGAAACAGGATCCTTGCGTCGTAATCATCGAGAACTCTCCTGCATTTTTCATGATCAGAATTTCCCAGCATGTCGTTGATGGATGCTATTTCACTTCCGACCTGATCAAACGTCGGAAGGAGCGCGTGACCTCTGTCATGCTCACGTGCTATAGCACCAAGAGATTCTATTTCTTCCTCTCTTCTCACTCTTTGTCTTGCCTCCTGCATCTGATTCCATCGCCTCTGATCATGGTCTCTTAATTGCTGTCCGTAATTTCTTTCACCCATAGTCAATCTTGGTAAGAATAAAGGTTGTCATTTTCACCGGAAAAATGAAAAAGTCAACCAATGCCTTCATTCTCGTGTATTTGTATTAAGCAGAAGCCAAAAGAAGTATTACATTCTTTTTTTTCTTATCCACACATGCATCCCGGCAATCAGCAGAACCAGAATCACTCCCGCAACACCCTTCTGTGTCGTCGACAGAAATAACGCCGATCCACCGAAGATCGTACCAATGATTGCCGTGAGCAGCACGATTTTTCTTTCGGACCAACCGCGATCAAGCAAGAGATGATGCAGATGATCCCGACCTCCCGCGAGAGGGGAGCGGCGGCTGAGGATTCTGCGAACGATCACAAACAGCGCATCGATGAGCGGTATGCCGAGTGCGAGAAATGCGGTTGCCACTTTTCCGCCGTGGTACACCCCAAGCAGCCCGAGCATCAGTCCGAAGAACATCGAACCGGTGTCGCCCATCAGCATCTTCGCGGGCGGAAAATCAAAGAGAATTCCGGCACCGGCGATTGCCGCAAGTGAGAAGGACAGAAGTGCTATATCGGGCTCACCGTTGCGAAAAAGCGCGAGACAGCCGAGCATCAGAAAGCCGATGGTTGCGATCACGCTCACTTGCCCCGAAATACCATCGAACCAGTTCAGTGCGTTGATCGTGAGCAGCAGCCACGCGACGGTGAAGAGCCCGCTCAGGACAGGGAGAGAACCGAAGAGGCTTGTATGCAGCACGAGACTGTCGAGCTTCAGGAATCCTCCGAGAGGGCTCGTGATCGTATAAATTCTCGAACCGGTTGCGAAGATCAGCGTCACGATCACAAGCTGAATGAAAAGCCGAACCCACGAGGGGAGGGGAGTGCGGTCATCGATGAAACAGGTGAGTGCGAGCAGTACGGTTCCGATCAGCATGCCGATTTCTTTCTGTCCCAAAGGCAAAAGAAAGAAGCTCATGCCGATGAACAGGAGTACGGCAACAATGCCCGTGGGGTAGGGGAGCCTCTTTCGTCGCAGTCCGTAGCGCTCCGGAAAATCGAGAAGCCCGAGCAGCGGAAAAATTTGCAGCGAAACGGCGTACGCGGTAACTGTGATGAGAAACACGGTGATGACGGTCGGAATCATTGCTAGAATTGTAGCATGCGACAAACGGTTTGCGGGCTGATCGGTTCCGTCTGCACTTCTAAGGCACGGACTCTATGGAATGAACTTTTCAAGGAACGAGGTCTTTCAGCGTTTTTTGATTTCTATCGTACGAAGACGAAAGAAGATCTCGAGCTTCGGCTCTCTGAAATGTTTTTGCTTGAGAGGAGGGGATACGTTGTTGCTCCGGAGTTGCAGAGCATGATTCTTCCGCTTCTCGATCGACTCGATTCAGCCTCTCAGGAGAAGGGGAGTGTAGATACGGTTCTGAATGAAGAGGGAGTGCTGATTGGATACTTCTGTGGAGATGATGAAAAACGAATACATGTATGGTTTGCTTCCTGATACTATTGCTGCATGTGCAAATTCCCGGAACTCAGCGGCGATACGACTCCTGCGCTCTATCGTAAGGAAAAGCCTGATCCAGCGACGAAAGAACAGCTGGAGTTCTTTCGGCGTGCGCACAATCCTGAAGCCTATACTCTTCTTTGGGCAAATAGTGCCGGGCTTCTTACTCCGAAAAAAGATTCTTCTGATCAACCGCGAAAAACATAAAGGACTTTTTCTTGCTTTTTTTCGTTCGAATCTTAGACTCGACTCATGCAGTCCTATCGCACCCTCGATCAGGCACGAGTACGAGGAAAGCGAATACTTTTGCGTGCAGGGTTCGATTTGCCGATGGAGAAGGGGAAGGTCACTGACATCAGTCGTGTGAAAGCAATCGAGAAATCGATGAAGTATATTTTGAAGGGTGGAGGCATTCTGATTCTCCTTGCGCATCAAGGTCGCCCGAAAGACCGACCGGATCCACAGTTCAGCCAGAAGCCCGTCGTTACGGTGCTCAAGAAACTCCTCAAGACGAACGTTCACTTTGCATCGGACTGTGTCGGTCCGCAGGCCGAGAAAATCGTCGCGAAAGCAAAACCGGGCGAGGTTGTTCTTCTTGAAAATCTCCGATTTCATCCCGAAGAGAAGAAGAATGATGTCGGTTTTGCGAAGAAGCTCAAGAAACTCGGCGATCTCTACGTGAACGATGCGTTCACCAATTGCCATCGCGATCATACGAGTATGGTGGCGCTCGCGCGCATTCTGCCTTCGTTCATGGGATTCTCACTCGAGGAAGAAGTGAAGCACCTGAGTCTCGTGCTCAAATCTCCGAAGCGCCCTCTCACGCTGATCATTGCCGGTTCGAAGATGGAGACGAAAGTGCCGGTGATCGAACATTTCCTGAAGAAAGGGGATCATATTCTGGTCGGCGGGTGCATTGCGAATACGTTCATTGCCGGTCGTGGGTTCTCCGTCGGGGCGTCGAAGTACGACGAACAGGGGATGGAGGAGGCACAGGAGCTGATGCTGAAAAGCGAGAAGCCGAAGCGAGCCAAGATTCATGTTCCTCCGGACGTTGTTGTTGCCAGTGAACTCAGTGAAAAGGCAACCAAGATTGATCTTCCTGTTGAAGATATCGAGGGGGACATGTGTATTTTCGACATCGGCAAGGTGACGGTGAAGCGCTACTGCGAGCTGATTGAGAAGTCCAAGACGATCGTGTGGAACGGACCGCTGGGAGTCTACGAATTCAACCGATTTTCCCATGCGACGAAGCGGATCGCCGAGGCGATCGTTCGGGCGACGAAGAAGGGAGCGGTGAGCATCGTCGGAGGAGGGGACACCGTCGATTTCCATCTTCGATACAAGTATTCGCTTTCGCCGTATACATTCGTCAGCATGGGCGGAGGTGCAATGTTGGAATTTATCGGTGGTGCGCAGTTTGCATCGTTGAAGGTGCTGGAGAAATAGATCGGGGAGAGGCATACTCTCTGCCATGTCGAATTCAGAGGAGGTAAACGTTCAGCCACTCAAAGTTTTCGTCGTCGATGAGAAATCATCGACGAAGGTTCTGCTTGGCGCCGTGCGTAAATCCACTGGACCGTTCCTCGCGGTGATCGGTCCGGAGAGCCTCTCGCATCTCACGGACGAAGCACTGCAGAAAGTGCTCTCGGCATCGAGAGCGCTCAACCCGGATCGCAGGCTGCTTCTTGCGACGAAAGATGCTCGTGTTTCCGGAGCAGCCAAGAATACAGGTTGGCAGACCATCGAGAGCCTGAAAGACCTCACCATTCATCTTCGCTTGCATCCGTTGCTCCAAGAAGCCATCCGTGCCTTCAGCCCCGTGACCTGGCGGCGCGATATCCGTTCCAGGCTTCAGCTCGTCGGACTTCTCTCGCTGCCGAAACTTCGCATCTGGACGTTGCTCACACTCAGCATCATTTCCTTCGGGTACGTTTTCTTCCGCTTCCTGCCGTCGGCGACCATTCGCATATGGTCAAACCAGGAGACGGAGACCTTCACGACGAATGTCTACATGGTGGAATCCGGAGCAAAGTTGCCGATTCCTTCGGATCGGATCAAAACACTTCCCCTTCGGCGTCTCACCGTGCACATCGATCGGACGATCACCTACGATCAGATCAGCAAGAATTTCACGGGGACGAATCCGACCGTCGTGATGACGGTGTTCAACGATTCGGACGAGCCGTACTCTCTGCGGAAGGGGACACGCTTGCTGAATCAGGCTGGAATGCGTTTTCGTCTTCTGGATGCGCTGATCCTCGCTCCGCACACGAAGCAGCAGTCGCGTGCGGAAGGGGATCCCATCGACCAGTACGGCGAGGTTCTCGGTGAGCGTGGAAACGTGCCCGCCGGTCTGAAATGGGATTTCCCCGGACTGTCCGAGAAAGAACGTTCCGTTGTCTATGCCCGCAACGAGAAGCCGGCTACCGGAGGAGCCACGTCGTATGTCAATATGCTTACCAAGGAGGACATTTTCGGTTCCCCGAAACATCCGGGAGCAAAGCAGCGGTTGGAACAAGAACTGCTCATGGTCGCAAAGCAGCAGGTCGAAGACGAGCGTATCGGCGACAGTAACGTGCACGGTACGAATTACGTACAATTGAAGAGAGACGATCTTACGAAGACCGTCTTCAGCAACTTTCAGCTCTCCGAATCGTTCATCGGTCAGAACATCAGCTCGGTTCCGGTGTCGGGCAGCGTCGACTATACTGTCGTTCTGTACGACGAGAATAAGCTTCTTGAAATTCTAAAAGGGGAGGCGAACGAACGAACCGCGTCCGATAAAACCATTCTCGAAAGCTCACTGTCGAAGGACAACATGGATCTGTATGTGATCCCGCCGTGGGATGACGATCTCCGTTGGGTGAAGATCACTGCGGATTTGACTTACTCAGAAAGCTATGTCTTAAATCCCCTCACGCCGGTCGGTGCGAAGTTTGCGAAGTACATCCGAGACAATGTGAGCGGGAAGGATATCGTCGAAGCGAAGCGAATCATCAAAAACCTTCCGGAAGTCAGCAAAGTGGAAATAAGCATCTGGCCGCCGTGGACGTACCAGTTACCGGCGATTGGATCGTCTATTGCCGTTCTCGAACAGGAGGATTAGGTCGGCTTCTTCCTGGGGAGGGGCTGATTAAATAATGTACAAGATACATTGTGCATCATTCAAGAAATCTCCAGATTCACTCCCCTTTCTCTGTATTTATGAATTCTGTATTCAAGAAAAAGAAGTTTATCTTTCATTTCATCAAGTACTGCTTTGTGCACAAAAATGTGGATAACCGGTGATCGACAGATATCAGTGAATATCGTATTGATCTGCACAGTCTTTCGCTCCCCTTCTCTGCGAATTTTTGATTTTCCTCTCAATGCAGTTGAAAACGCCCGGAGGCAGCTTTTTTTTCAATAAATTTGTATTCCGTCCAGTATTTCTATTTGCTTTGTATGGTGTACGAATGTACACTCATTCCATGACAATCACTTCTCGCACTCCAAGGCTCAGGCGAAGCAGGCAGATGGTTTTGGACTGCAGAGACATGGATTTCTCAGTCCCCTCTTCCACTGACATCGCCGATTCCGTCATCGCCTGGGTGATGAGTTTTCCGCAGAGAAATGCCATGCACGTCTATCTCCCCTCTTCAGCTCCATCGATTCGCAGACTTCAGTGCACACTCCAAGGCTTAGGTTGTGCCGTTTCCCGTGTAACAAAATTCATTCCATCACGTTTATAAGCTCCAATGTCAAGAAAAGCGTACTCAAGCATCGGCAAGGCATTCATCCTCTCGGTCGCCCTCACGGCGGCACCGGCGCTGATGCTGAGGTGGTTGGTAATGTAGGCAGTCCTCACTCCGGCGCTGATGCGCCACCTCTCTCCGCTGCGGCGAAGAGAGGATGATTCGTATTGAGAAAGGCATGGGCTCCCCCTTCTCCAGCCGATGGAGAAGGGGTCAGGGGATGAGGACCGTGTAATAATTCTCCTTCCCTCTCGTCTTCTTCGGTATGCGTACACATGCGTACCCAGACATCGGCGGATTGGCACTGTTCTTCCTCCTCGCAGTGATCGGTGCTCTTGCGCTGGTCCTCAGCGGTTTCTGATTCCTTCTATGATATGTCCACTCGTGCATACATCGGTATCGGCAGAGCCTTCGCTCTCTCACTCGGCATCATCACGGTTGCCGCGATGGTGTTGAGGGGGTTGGTAGGGTAGATCTGTAAATTTCATTCAACAGATTTTGAGGAACTTCCTCTTCCCAACCTTCACCACACCTTTTTCAGCTTTTGCATCAATTGATTTCACAACAACATCATTCACCTTCACGCCTCCCTGCTCAATCAACCTTCTTGCTTCTGATTTGCTTGTGACAGTACCACTTGCAAGAAGCGCATCGATCAGCGATTCGCCTTTCTTCGCTTTGTACTCGAGCATATCGTCCGGAACGCCTTTGTTCTTGAAGACATTCTCGAATGCCGCTTCGGCATCTTTCGCCGCCGCAGCGCTGTGGTACATGGTTACTATCTCCCGCGCGAGGCGCATTTTGAGGTTCTTCGGATTCTCTTTTCCGTCCTTCAGCGCTTTCTCGGCTGCTTTCACCTCGGTCATGGGAAGACCGGTGCAACACTCCATGTACAGAGGAATGAGGTTGTCGGGCATGGAGAGAATGCGACCGTACATTTCGTCCGGTGTGTCGGTGAGGTATACGCAGTTGTTGTACGTTTTGCTCATCTTTCTGCCATCGGTTCCTTCGATTAATTTTGTGGTCAGGACGAACTTTTCACGTTTGCCGTAGGCTTTTTGGAGCGTCCGTCCCGCGAGCATGTTGAAGAGCTGGTCATTTCCGCCGAGTTCACAGTCTACGTCCAGCATGACGGAGTCGTAGCCGACCATCAGCGGATACAGAAACTCCTGAAGGTGAATCGGTTCTCCCCGCGATTCTCGATCCTTAAACATGTCCCGTTCCTCCATTTGCTGCTTCGTGAAGTGACTCGCAAGTTTGGCGATCTCCGCAAAACCAACCTTGGATAGCCATTCGTCGTTGTAGCGAATTTCCAGTTTCTTCATGTCGAGAATCAGCTTCGCCTGTTCAATGTAGGTTTCGAAATTTTTCTTCACGTCATCCGCAGTCAATGCTTGCCGCATTTCATCTCGACCGGTCGGATCACCGATCATTGCGGTGAAGCTTCCGATCAGAAGAATGACGTGGTGACCTGCATCCTGAAACGCGCGCATTTTCCGAAGCGGCACAGAATGTCCGAGGTGCAGCTTCGCTCCGGTTGGGTCGATACCGAGATATATCCGCAGCGGCTTGCCGGATTTCAACTTTTCTTCGGCAAGTTTTTTGGGGACGACGTCGCTGACTGCGCGCGAAAGAAGTTCGTCAAAGGATGTCATTACTGCCTAGAGTACGGCATAGTAGGGTTATGCAGCAATGGATCGAAGCACCCTCCGGCAGTGGTATGCGGCTTGATCTGCTGCTTGCGACGATTCCTGCAATCAAGAGCAGGAGCAGCGCACAGAAGATGATCGAATCTGGATCGGTGAGGATCAGCGGCAAGAAAGAACTCCGACCGTCACGGATTCTGCGTGCGAACGACTGCGTCGAGTACGTTCTGCCTGCTCCTCCGAAAATCCCGGATACTGCCGGACTGAACCAAGATCTTACCGTTCTGTACGAAGATGATGATTGCCTCGTGATCGAGAAGCCAGCGGGCATCGCGGTGCATCCCGGTAACGGCATTTCGATGAACGATGCGACGATCCTCGACGGTATTCGCTACCTCTTCCGGAAGCGGAAGCTCCCTTTCTCGCAGTCTGAAGTTCTCGTGCATCGGCTCGACAAAGAAACAACAGGCTGCTTGCTCATTGCGAAGAATCCGAAAGCCCACATGGCACTCCAGAAACAGTTTGAAACGCGCTCGGTTGAGAAATTCTATCTTGCACTCGTTGCGGGAATCCCCTCCCCCAAAGCAGCGAAGATCGACGCGCCGATCGGCAGGCACACGGGAGACAGGACACGAATGTCGATCGTGCAGGTCGGGAAGACAAGACATGCTTCGACGACGTACCGCACGTTGTCAGCCGAGAACGGCATGGCGCTTCTGTCTTGTGAATTGCACACCGGACGCACGCATCAGATACGCGTGCACCTCCTGAGCATCGGACATCCGATTCTCGGGGACGAGAAGTACCAGACGACGGTATCGACGAAAGTGACCGCCGCAATGCAGGTTGATTTTCTGTGTCTTCATGCGTGGAAGCTGAGCTTCGTCTCACCGTCTTCAAAAAAGAAAGTGTCGGTTGAGTGTCCGCTTCCGAAACGGTTTTCGGAATTTCTCTCCGCACACGATCTGCAAATCAGGGTCTGAAGTTGATCGTATACTCCAGCACGTCGAGAATCTCACCGTCCTTGTTTCTTGAAACGACACGGTACACGTTTCGACCGCGCTTCATGGTTTGCAGATCCGTCGAGGCGATGTAGTTCCACGTTGCTTTGCCGGGGAGATAGAGAGACAGTGTGTAGCCGTTGACCGAGATCGAATTGGTTTCCGGTGAAGTCGTTCCTTCCAGCACCAACTCTTTCTTGTCTGTTGTCATCTCCGTGCCAGGTTCCGGTCCCGTGACTGAGAGAGAACCGGGGGTGAGCGGCGGATTTTGTTTGAGCGGTGGTACGTCAGTTCCTGTTCCGCTTTCCGAGCCCGTGAGGCTGAAGACAATCGAAATGCTTCTCGCGGGACTTCTGTTACCGTCCGAGTCCAGAACGTAGACCGTGTAGGTGTTCTTCCCTACGACCATGTTCCCGAGTACGGTGCTCGCGAGGTAGCTCCACGTTCTGCTTCCCGGCTTGAAGAGTTGCAGTTTGTACTCATTCATGACGATGGCAGCCGCTCCGACCGGAGCCTCGCCGGTGATTTCCACTTCGCGCTGACTCGTCGTCAGCGTTCCGCCGGAGGCAACCGGTGATTTGAAGCGAACCGGATCAACCGTTGCGACGAAACTGCTCGTGATCGTCCGATCGACGGCACTCAGCGTGATCCCCTGCAGATCCTGCGCTTCGATGTGCAACATTGTTTTCACTTCCCGACCGAGGCTCATATCCACTGAGAAACTTCTGTCCTTCTGGATCGGAATGCTCTGCCCGTTCACGAGCACGAGCGCAACCCTCGTGCTGACTCTGCCGCTGACGGTGACGGTTTTGGTTGTGATATCGGCGTGATTTTCCGGAGAGAGTACGGTCAGATCGGCACTGTCGACCTCTGTTGCCGTGCTTCCGCTGCCGCTTCCAATGACCGTATTCTGGCTGAGCAGAGCGTAACTTGTTGCTAGGAACTCATCCTTGAGTATCTGCGGCGTAAGTGGATCACGGAAATCGTACGGATCTTTTCCGCTTGCGATCAGTTTCATCGCATCGTCGGTGAGACTGAGGTACTGTCCTTCGCCGACAATCACGGCGGGGTTTGCCGCACCGTTGATGTTCGTGATCACGCCCGCACCAGCCGCATGCAACACGACAATCGTCGCCGGACTGAATAGTACGTGGCTGCTTTGAGGAATGTCAGCACTGTAGTTTTTCGTGATGACCGTGCGGACGATGCTTCCGGAGAACGTTTCCGGAGTGGGAGACGATAGCCAGAGTCTTCCGGAACGGATCCTGAGCGACACTGATGATGTTCCTTGCTCCACACTCTCGCTCTTCTCGATCACTGCGTCGGTGTCTTTATCCAGACGAACGCGAGTGCCGTCGAAGAATGTCAGGAGTGCGTCCGCATTTCCGCGGGTGGAGACGGCATCTCCGACGTACAATCGAAGGTTGCTTTCCGCTCGTTGCCACTCCGCTCCCTGGAGCGATACTTGTACATTTTCACCTCCGGAACGGATGTTGAGGGTCGTCGCGGTCTTCTTCCCGATGGAGTAGTCGAAGAGGGCAAGCACCTTCGTCACCAGGTACCACGCAATCAGAAGGGCGAGCACCAGAATGAGGAGCCTCATGATGGCACGAGGCTTCTTCTGCTCGGTGGAGCCGATCATTGTCAGGCGTCGTCTGTGGCGCGGAAGCATTGGTTTCCGATCATAGGCGCACCGATGCGTACAGTGCAAGGTCTGATGGTCGTCGACCTGCTACATCGCCGTCACTCTGTCCACTTCCGATTTTGTCGTGATCTTCTCTGCAATGTACGTTTGTCCCCATTCCGCCATGGTTCTGTATCCTTCCTTCCTCGCAGCCTGAAGAATCTCGGCAGTCGGTGCCTGACTGAGAATCAGATTCTTGATGTTTTCGCTTGCGAGAAGCAGTTCCGAGAGCGCTACCTGTCCCGTGAAGAAATGCGGCTCGGTTTCGGTGTGGTTCTGCAGAGCATCGCGAAATTCCGGGTTGGTCGTGCGGATCAATCGTTGTGCGAGCACTGCCCGGAGCGCCGGCGCGAACGTGTAAGGGCTCACTCCCATCGACAGGAGACGTGGAATCGCTTCGGCTGCGGAGTTCGTGTGGAGCGTTGCAAAGACGAGGTGACCGGTGAGCGATGCATCGATCGCCGTCTGCGCCGTTTCCTGATCACGGATTTCACCGACAAGGATGATATCCGGATCGTGACGGAGGATGGCGCGCAGCCCCGATGCGAACGTGTAACCGTGCTCGATGTCGATCTGGCTCTGGATGATGTCTTTCAGTTCATACTCAATCGGATCTTCGAGTGTGATGATGTTGCGATCCTTTCCGGCAAGCGTCGACAGCAGGGCATACAGCGTCGTCGTTTTACCGGATCCCGTCGGTCCCGTGACGAGCACCAGACCGTTTGGGAGATCGGAGATTGCCTGAAGCTGCGATCTGATCTCACCCGGGAACCCCAGTTTTTCCAGAGGAACAATACCGCGCTGAGGATCGAGCAGTCGCAGCGTGAACGCTTCTCCGAAACGAGATGGCAGACTTGCCACGCGCACGTTGACCATGCGTCCGTTTGTCGGGAACGTGTACTGCCCGTCCTGTGCGACGGTCGTGAGATTCAGTTTCAGTTTCGCTTTGAACTTGATGCGCCTCTGGACCGAGTCGAATGTGTCCGGAGTGATCGTCAGGAGCGTCGACAGCAGACCCAATTCACGCCATTCGATCTTCACACCGTTCTTCTGGGGGTTGAGGTGGATGTCGGAGATGCCGCAGCGGATCGCCTCCTGTTCGAGAGTCGACAGGAGTTCCTCTCCCTGCAGCCGTTCCAGCTTCTTTGGGTCAATCGTTGCCATCTGATTATTATAGCAGATTTGGAGCGGTTTTGATAGGTTTGTTCTCTCTGTGTCTTCTTTCAGTCGTCTTTCTCCACTCTCTGCAGCCTCTCCCCCCACTTCAACTTGCTTCGGAGTGTCGTGAAATACGTCTCCTCTTCCCGTCTCAGAAACTTCACCGTCTGCTTCGCGATCTTCGCTCGCACGATGTCCCCGCGCTCCAGTGTGACGTACGTCTGACCGTCGAGCGTCAGGCTCACGTGGACATCGGAAAACTTGCTCTGCTTTGTCAGAATCGTGACTTCCACTTCGTTCTCCGCCGGCAGCACGAGTGGTTTCTGCGTGAAGCTGTGAGGATTGATGGGCGTGAGGATGGTTGCTTTCATCTTCGGATGCACGATCGGTCCTCCTGCGGCAAGCGAGTAGGCAGTCGAGCCGGTCGGCGTTGCGATGATGACTCCGTCGGCATGAAACACCGCAAGCGGGTCGCCATTGATGCTCGTCTTGAGATCGATGAGGCGTGAGATCGCTCCCTGTGCAATGACCGCTTCATTCAGTACTTTCCCTTCCCAGAGCTTTTTCTTTCCCCGCAGGGCAACGACGGAGAGCAGACTTCGCTCTTCAATTTTCCCGTGTCCCATGAGGAATTGCTTGAGCATTCCTTCCATGCTTGAGCTGGTGATTTCCGTGAGGAAGCCGATCGTCCCGCGATTGATCGTGAGGATCGGCACGGTGAAGTCATCCATCTCACGGACGGTTCTGAGGATCGTTCCGTCTCCTCCGAGCACGATCAAGAGATCCAGCTCGGACACGTGGTCGTAGCGAGCGATATGTCGCAGTGTCGGTAGCAGACATCGCTTGGAATCGAGACGAATGTCCACCGACGCTTCTTCCAGAATCCGCACAACGTTCTTCACGATTTTCTCGAGCTCCGCGATATCCGATCTCGCCGTGATGCCGACTGTCTTGAAGCGCTTTGCCATGCCCGCATTCTATCACTCCGGATGGCAGCATGGTCGATTTTTTGCTAGAATGCGGTCGATGTTCGAAAAGTTCACACGGGTTCTCCGGGGCATGGAGCTGGAAGAGAAGGTTTTGCATGCCGGTTTGATTCTCTGTCTCATCGGACTCTTCTTTCCGTGGCTCGGGGGACAGTGGGTGGGAGAAGAGCAGCAATGGAACGGTTTCGGCTTCCACACGGGTTTCATGGGACAGACGGTCTTCATCATCGATTTGTTTATCGTCGCGATGACACTCTCCCCGCTTCTTGGGGGTCCAGTTCTTGTCCGGAAGGCGGTTCGTCACTATGTTCGCTTGGTTCTCTGTGCGATCACGAGCATTCTTCTGATTGCCAGCTTCACGGTTCTCTTCCGTCTCACATCCGAAGTGTCGGGAGCCGAAATCCGCTTCGGGATCTACATTTCGATCGTCGGATCACTCCTTTCGACACTCTATGCTTTTCTCAAGTATGATGAGCAGCGAAAGAACGAGGTGCATGAGCTTTTCCATCATCCGGATGAGCAGCAGAAGGTGACGAAAATCCCTTCCTACCTGCCCGATGAACATCGACCGCCTCCTCCCCCGCCGCCTTCTCCCATGCCCGTCGAAGATCATTCCCTCTTCAAGCCATGAGCACTCTTCCTCTCTCTTCGGAAACTCCTGCTGAACGTCCTACCTACAAGGATGACGATCTCGTGTACGTCGACCCCGAAACGCGTTCGGTCGTCGGGATGGTCGAGTGGAGCAAGACCGGAGAGAAGCCGCTCTCGAAGATCTACGTCGCACCCAAGGTGACCGAGAAAGGGAAAGAACCCTCGAAGCGTTCGTTCTGGAGAAAAGTCTATCCGTGGGGAACGTATCGCAGCATGAAGCGAATTTTCAAGGTCGAAGGGAAGATCAAGGATGCGGAACCGAATAAGACACTTGAAGAAGTGCTTCCAAAAGCTCTGAACTCGGCGTTCTGGGATTGGAAATAATTCTAGCTCTTCAAAACTTCGCTCACTCTCTTCACTTCTTTCTTTGCCCCGATGATGATGGGCGTGCGTTGATCGAGATCGCGAATTTCGATGTCCAGAATGGACTTGGTGCCGTCACTCGATGCCCCGCCCGCCTGCTCCGTGATATAGGCGAACGGTCCGCACTCGAAGAGTAAGCGCAGTTTTCCCTTCGGATACTTGCTGCCGCCGATGTTGGTGAAGATCCCCGCACCTTTGATGAGCATGTGGTGAATATCCGGAACCATGCCGCCCGAGTAGCGAAGCGTGTGGCCTTCATCCAGCCAGAGATTCATCATCTTCCGGTACGCCGGAGTGTCGACGACCGCACGCAAATTACCCGGTGCGTAGGTCTTCACTTCGTCTCTCATCATGAGATTTTTTTGCAGCAGGTTGAATTCGCCGACTTCATTGAGGTAGAACGCATGCGCGCCTTTGCCCGCGCTGTAGACGAGGATGGTGCGCGGACCGTAGACCAGGTAGAGGGCGGCGACCTGATCCCTCGGCTTCTTGCCGATCAACCCTCCTTTGCTTTCGTAGATTCCGAAGATGGAACCGATGGCAAGGTTGCAATCGACGAGAGAGCTTCCGTCGAGCGGATCGAAGACCACGGTGTACGGAGCGTTGACGACGAGTTCCTGCAATTCGTCCGATTCCTCTTCGGATGCGAAGGAGTGCACGAGTCTCGACTCACAGAGTTCTTCTTTGATGATCCTGTTGCTGAGCACGTCGAGCTTCAGCTGATCCTCTCCGAATGTATTGCTCGAACCCGCAAGCCCGAGATCCGTTGTGCGAATCGCGTTCTGCACGTATTTCCCGCCTCTCGCGATATCGTTGATGAGATGTCGAAGTTCATCGGACACCCCCGATGCGTACAGGTGATTGTTGAGTGAGATGCGCGATGGGAGAGGACAGGAAGACATTGCGAGGGTTTGGGATGAGGGTTGGGGAAGGTCAGATCAAGGCACCGAGTTTCAATGTCATTTCAGTCACGCGCATCGCGTAGCCCCATTCGTTGTCGTACCAGCTCAGAATCTGTGCGGTTTTTCCGTCAACGACTTTCGTCGACGGCGCATCGACGATCGATGAGTGAGGATCCGTCTGGAAGTCGATCGACACGCACTGATCGTGCGAAATCGAAAGGATGCCTTTCATGTTCGGCACCTTCGCCGCTTTTTCGAGAGCCGCGTGAATCGTCTCGACCGTCGCTTCTTTCTTCAGCGTGAACGCCATGTACGCGCAGCTGACCGTCGGCACCGGCACGCGGAATGCCATGCCGTCCATCTTACCCTTCAGATGCGGGAAGATGTCGCCGCACGCTTTCACCGCTCCGGTCTTCGTCGGGATCATCGAGAGCGTCGCCGCGCGTGCACGTCGCAGCTCTCCTCCTTCTTTTGATTTATTATCGAGCAGGTTTTGTGAAGTGGTGAATGCATGGACGGAACTGACGAGCAGGCTTGCAACTCCGAAATTCTCATCGATCACTTTGATGACGGGTGCGATGCAGTTTGTGGTGCAAGATGCGTTGCTGATGATCGGCATGTCGCGGGTAAGCAGCGAATCGTTCACTCCTAGAACGAACGTCGGGGTGCCGTCTTTCATCGGTGCGGTGACGATCACTTTCCTCGCTCCCGCGGTGAGGTGCGGTTGCGCTTTCTCTTTCGTGTCGAAGTTGCCTGTCGATTCGATCACGACATCGACGTTCAATTCTTTCCAGGGACATTTCGCGGGTTCACGTTCTTTCACCACGCGCACGGTTTTTCCGTTCACGACAATGTTCGTTCCTTCCACTTGTACGTCCGCACTGATTCTCCCATGCAACGAATCGTACTTCAGCAAGTACGCCCGCATCTCGGCATCCGACGAGGCGTTGATCGCGACAACCTCGACTTGATCTCCGTACATCTCGATGAATTGCCTGTGCACGTTCCGACCGATCCTTCCGTACCCGTTGATCGCAACGCGGAGCATGGCTTGATCATACATTTCTTTTCACTATCCGTAAATTCCGACCAATACCCCCAGAAACGCAAAGAAGACGCCGACAATCCAGAGGCGCATCGTGACTTTGCTCTCCCCCCAATTCAGCGCTTCGAGGTGATGGTGGAACGGTGCGGATTTGAAGACTTTCCGCTTGAAGTAACGCTTGCTTGTGAGCTGGATGATCACGGAGAGCATTTCGATCACGAAGACGAAACCGATGAGCGGGAGGATGAGAACCTGATTGATCATGAATGCGATGACCGCGAGCGTGCCGCCGAGAGCCAGTGAACCCGTGTCGCTCATGAAGAAGATCGCGGGCGGAACGTTGTGCCAGAGGAACGCAGCGACGGCACCCGCGACGACGCCGCAGAAGGCGGCGAGAACATAGAGTCCGGTGATGTACGCGACGATGCCGAACGCGCTGAATGCGATGATGAGCAGCCCTCCGGCAAGTCCGTCTAAGCCATCGGTTACGTTGACGGCATTGGCTGTGCCGATGAGCACGAACATGAAAAACGGTATGTAGAGCCAGCCGAGCGACAATTCACCGTTGCTGAGTCCCAGCGACGATCCGAATGGAACGTGAATCGAATGATAGTTCAGTCGAAAGTAGAACCAACACGCGACGGCACCGCTCATGAGCATCAGCAGCAGGAGCTTTGGGAGCGCATCCAGTCCGCGGTTCTTGCCGGCACCGATGACATTCATGTAGTCATCGATGGCACCGAGAATTCCGAATCCGATCAGCACCGCGAGCGGCAGGTACACCTGACCGCGCTGCAGGATCGAATGATCAACAAGCCCTTGCGCCGAGAAGATGCGTGAGAGGAACACCGTTGCGACAATCGAACCCCAGATCAGGATTCCTCCCATGGTCGGCGTTCCCGCCTTCGACTCGTGGTACTGCAGAAAGACGCTCGCTGATGCGCCGTCAACGGCTTGAATCCGCAGTTTCTTGCTCAGTTTATAGTGATGCAGCAGCTTCACGAACGGTTTCGTGTAGATCAACGCGATCACGAATGCGAGGAACGAGTACGCGAGGATTTCGGTGAGGGAAATAGACGGACGGATCGGCAGTGGAAGCATGGAAAGACGGAAGACGGTGTGTAAAAACCTTCTGAATATTATTCATCATCCATCGCCATTTTTCTGTAGGACTGCGTCGCAGGCTTCATCTGACCGATTAATTTTCCGCTCGATTTCGATGCGAACGACTGCGCTTCATGCGCTTTGTCGACATCATAGAATCGCATCTGTTCTTTCTTGAACATCAGCTCGATTCTGCCGGTCGGACCGTTGCGGTGCTTGCGGATATAGATATCCGTGATGCCCGGACGATCGGAATCTTCCTCGTAGTAATCTTCGCGGTACATCATGAGCACCACGTCCGCATCCTGCTCGATGGAACCGGACTCACGGAGGTCACTCAGCTGCGGGATGTTGCCTGGACGGTTCTCGACCGCGCGGGAGAGCTGGCTGAGAGCGACGATGGGGATCTTCAGTTCGCGACCGAGCATTTTGAGCGATCTCGAAATTTCAGAAATTTCCTGCACACGATTCCCGACGTAGCCCTGATTTCCCGTACTCATGAGCTGCAAGAAGTCGATGATGATCATGTCGAGCCCGTGCTCCATCTGCAGACGTCTGGCTTTCGCACGCAGTTCGGGGATCGACGAGCCCATCGAGTCGTCGATGAAGATGTTGGTCTTATTCAGATCATCCATGATGGGTCCCATATTCTGGAAATCCTTATCGTCGAGTTTTCCTTTCTGGAGCTTCCACGAGTCGACCCCAAGCATCGAGGCGAATAGACGGTCGACGAGTTGTTCTTTGCTCATTTCGAGCGAGAAGATGGCGATCGTCTTGTTGTGTTTGATCGAAGCGTTCTGCGCAATATTCAGCGCAAGTGCCGTCTTTCCCATGCTCGGGCGACCGGCGATGATGATGAGGTCACTGGGCTGGAAGCCGGAGAGCTTCATGTCGAGTGCCGCGTAGCCGGTTGCAACTCCTTTGATCGCGGAATCTTTCGACTCGTGCATCTCGGCGAACTTCTCGTACCTCGCACTCAGAATTTCGCGAATGTGCACGAACTTTTCTTTGAGGAACGTCGCGGAGATCTGAAAGACCGTCTTCTCGACTTGTTCCAGGAGATCCGGCACTTCTTTCTCCACCTCGAAGCCGAGGGCTTTGATCTGCTCTCCCGCCTGGATGATGCGTCGGTGAACGGCTTTGGTTTTGACGATCTGCCCGTACCGGAAGACGTGCGCGGAGGTCGGGACTTTGGAAGCAAGTTCGGCAAGCAGTGCGCTTCCGCCGACATCCTGCAGTTTCTTGTTGTCGGCGAGTTTCGCACTGACGGTCACGATGTCGATCGGCTGGTGGGACTGGTAAAGAGCGATCACGGCTCCGTAGATCATCTTGTATGTCGGGTCGTAGAAATCGTCCGCTGCAAGGAGATCGGATACTTTGATGATGGCTTCCGGATCGACGAGGAGCGCTCCGAGCACGGTTTGCTCCGCTTCGAGGCTGTGTGGTTGCACGTCGAGGAAGGCTTGAGCCATAGGGGGAAAGTGTAGCTGAATTTCCCCCCGAGGCTAGCTTGTTTCCGGCAGTCGTTCATGATGCGATCACCTATATCGCACTCGCTTTCGTATACGCATCCCGAATCTCTTTCTCGAGCTTCTCGGCAAGTTTCGTGTGCTCTTTCAGGTACTGACGAGCAATTTCCCGACCCTGTCCGATGGTTTCCTCACCGTGCCTGAAGTACGCGCCTGACTTTTCGATGACACCGTACTTCACACCAAGGTCGAGGATATCTCCTTCTTTCGAAATTCCCTGCCCGTAGAGAATGTCGAATTCTGCTTGCCTAAACGGTGGTGCGATTTTGTTCTTCACCACTTTCACACGTGTGCGGTTTCCGACGATGGTCTGCTCGTCCGCGCCTTTCTCCGTGATCTTATCGATTCTTCGGACGTCGAGTCTAAGAGATGCATAGAACTTGAGAGCATTGCCACCTGTTGTCGTTTCCGGATTGCCGAACATCACGCCGATCTTCATGCGCATCTGGTTGATGAAGACGACCGAGCAGTTGGTCTTGCTGACAATGGATGTGAGTTTTCGCAGTGCCTGGCTCATGAGACGCGCTTGCAGCCCCATGTGGCTGTCGCCCATCATGCCTTCGATCTCAGCTCTGGGAGTCAGTGCTGCGACGGAGTCCACGACGACGATATCGATGCCGCCGGAACGCACGAGTGTCTCAGTGATTTCGAGTGCCTGTTCACCGTCATCAGGTTGCGAGACGAAGAGGTTGTCGATATTCACGCCGATGCGTTTCGCGTACTGGATATCGAGTGCGTGTTCAGCATCGATGAAGGCAGCCCTGCCTCCCCTCTTCTGGATCTGCGCGATCGCATGGAGCGCGAGTGTGGTTTTCCCGGAGGATTCCGGACCGAAGATTTCGATGATGCGACCGGTGGGAATGCCTCCGCCGAGTGCGAGGTCGAGGCTGATACTTCCGCTGTGATAGGTGTCGATTTGCACCATCTGCGCTTTGCCCATGTTCATGATCGCGCCGGCACCGTACTGTTTCTCGATGTCTGCGATTGCCGCCTTCAGTGCATCGGTCTTTGCATTGTCGAGTGCGGATGCCACTTTGCCGTCTTTCGACGACATCACTTTCTGTACGGGTGTCGTTGCTGCAGGTTCTGTGGGGATTGTCTGTTTCGTCATGGGAGAGAAGGAGAAAAGAAATAGGGTGTACGAACGTTCACATGCACTATCTCTCTCTTGAGTATACGCGTCAAACAGAAGGACTTGAAAGTGACTAAATTTATTGCGGTGTACAATAGTACACCTTAGGATTTGATCATTCTGCACTTCCCGATCTTCATCACAGGATCAACAATGTCACAGAAGGATCCTTGCGGGCAGAGAACGTTCGCCTCCCCTCCACAAGGTGTTGTGATGTCGCTTCCCGAACCCGTTGTGTTCTCGGTTTTATCGGACAGAAACTGGAGAGAGCTGAGTGTGTACTCGAATTCGCTCATCACGAGCTTCGCATCCTCCGCACGTTCGAGAGAGGTTTGCGTCGAAGCATCGAAGTGCAGCTGCAGAATGAAATCTTTTCCCTGCACCAGTACGTCTGTTTTGCCGGATCCTGCATCGCTGTCGATACGTACGGCGCGGTGTCCGCTGAGATAGTACGGAGTGCCATTCGTCGGAAGAGTCGTGCTCTCGCTTGCCGTGATGACCATCAGCGGAGTGCTCTCTCCCGGAAGCAGGAACGATGCAACGTTTTTCTGGATGGTTCCCGCCCATCCGCTCGGTGTCTGAATGCGAATGTCGAGTGCGGGAATATTCCAGATATGCAGCCCGGATTCGCCGTTGACAGATGTCAGTTTGCTGAGCACGAGGACCGGTAGATCATCTTTTGAGGTATTGCTCTCCGCGATGCCTTCGACGTGGACCGTTTGACCTTCGGCGCTCAGGAGATCCTCCGTCTTACTCTCGACGTAATACATCTTCTTTCCGTTGATGAGCAGGAGATGCGTGCCTCTGCGCAGGAGCGATACCTCTGCAGGAATCAACGTTCCGGTTGCGCTGATTGGACCCAGAGGAGGCTGATTGACTGGGGTTTTGGTGCATGCTGAAAGGGAAAAGACAAAGCCAACAATTGCAAGGGAAAAGATTCTTTTCATAAGCCTTGCAAGTATAGCACGCTCCGTCGTTACTTCTTCTTACTCGCATCAAAGTCGTACACAGCACGACCGACGCGGACGAAGTACGGCATCTTCTGGAGGTTCAGGCTGATGGTACCCACCTTCACCGTGCGCTGTTTGCCGACCTCTTCGATGATCTGCTTCTTCGACAATGCTCCCTTCGACTTCAGGATTGTCTCGATGACATCGGCGACCGTACCCGGCTCGTAGCCCCACTCGCGCAGTGCGTAGAGACCGCGACCGACGAGGACGAACTGCGGATAGCGGATGAGCTCGTTATGGACGGCCTGCACCGTGACGTTCTTGTGGTCGAAGTGCGCTTCTCTGATTTGGTTTGCGATCTCCATGAAGTGGAGAGGATGTGCGATCTTCTTGAGGACGATCTCGACTTTGTCACGGATGGAACGAGGACGGACGAAGCGCCACTCGGTGAGCCCCCAACCTTCCGCGATCTCTTTGAGGCGCTCATCAATGGAGAGACAACTGGTGATCAGTTCCTGAGACGGAACGCGACCCTGGAACGCAGGCATCGCTTGGATCGAACTGATCAGCTCCGCCGCCTTCATACAGGAGTGACGCTTGTTGAGGAACTTCACCGCCATGTCGACGATGGTGGAGACGTCATCCAGAGAGAGACTCGAGAGTCTCCAGAACGGCTTGTAGGTGAGGCTGTGTCCTTCGGAGGCGATCTCGGTGTCGATGGAGAAGCTGAGCTTCAACACGGTGCCGTCGATCATCTCTGCGCTTGGGAGATGTTTGAGAACGCTTGAGATGAGTTCCGTCGACAGCATGAGTCCTCCGTGTGATGCGAGAATTCCCTTCGCAATTTCGTTCACTTCATTCAGTCTCGTCGTGCGGACCGTCCGCTTGAGCTTGCTTAAGGCAATGCTCTCGATCTGACGGATGCGCTCCCTCGTGACATTGAAGTGCTTCCCGATCTTCTCGAGCGTCTGCTTCCCCTGCCCCGTGAGTGCGAACCTCCGTTTGATCACTTCCGTTTCCTTCTGCGTCAGTACCAGAAAAAGATCGCCGAGTAATTCCTGAAGATTCAGGTTGAGTTGCGACTTGGAGGCGGCGGTCTGAGAGGCGGAAGTGGAAGATGCCATACGCGTGGTAGGAAGGTGGGAAATAAAACTATCTTGTTCTACCAGAACGTTGACAGAAAATAAAGTTAAATTTGCTTTCCTGTTCGTCGGGCAGAGCGATGCTCACAGATTTTTTACGGATCGCTTTCTGTTGAGCTGAAAAGAGCAAGATAGTCGTCCCTATAAAGGGGGATATGATAGAATATTTTAGCTACATGTCAATAGCATTCTTACGATCCATTTTGATGGTGAGGATGGTACAGGCTGCAAGAGCATCGGGATCGCTTTTGGGACCTCCCAGGCTCTTTTTTGTCGTATACCTTTCATCGATAAACTCGACCGGAATTGCAACCAATTTTCCGATGACATCCGCTGCTTCACGAATGAGTCCGGATTGCTCCCCCTCCTCACCCGATAGCAAGAGTGGCAGTCCGATGATGAGCGAATCGATTTTTTTCTCCCGTACGACTCGCTCGACTTTCGTTGCCAGTTCGTGTGCAGTGCTATGGTGAAACGTATCGAGTGCGACGACGACCCCACTTTTCGTATCACCGAAAGCAACACCTGTTCGCCGAAGACCGATGTCGAGTGCGAGGAGATGCATACAGACCATTGTACTCCCTACTTCTTCTTCACATTCACCAACCTGCTCAGGAGTGATTTCTTGTTCGCTGCATTCTTCTTGTGGATGATTTTCTTCTTCGCAGCCGTGTCGATTGCCTTGTTCGCCGCGGGAAGTGCTTTGATCGCTTCGTCGATCTTTCCCTCTTTCACGAGATCGCGAATTCTGCGGACGTGCGTCTTCATGCTCGTTTTGAACGGCAACCTGCGTGCATTGCGCACTTTATTCTGCCTGGCAGCTTTGATGGAGGAATCGAGAATCGGCATAGAGCTGAGTAAGGGTAGAGATGAGGATGTGCGGTGTCAATGGAAGACTGATACCATGCTCGTATGTGCGGAATCTTCGGATACATCGGACCTCGGTCGAACGCCGGCGTTGTCGTGATCAAGGGGCTCAAGAATTTGGAGTACCGCGGATACGATTCGTGGGGTGTTGCGATTCGGAAGAGCGACGGATCGGTACGCATCGAGAAAGAGGTGGGAAAGATCGGTGCCGTGAAGAACGAGGATTTTGCCGATAGCAGCAGTCTTGCCATTGCGCACTCGCGCTGGGCGACGCACGGTGGAGTGACGAAGGAGAACGCGCATCCGCACGTGAGCGGAGACGGACGCATTGCGGTCGTGCATAACGGCATCATCGAAAATTTCGAAGAACTTCGTGAAGAGCTGAAGAAGCAGGGACACAGTTTCGTATCCGAGACTGACAGCGAGATCATCCCGCATCTGATCGAGGAATTGCTGAAGAAGAAAGGAGTGACACTCGGCGAAGCCGTGCGAAGCGCCTGCAAGCGTTTCGATGGCAGATATGCGATTCTCGTGATGGACAAGTCATCGCAGATGCTTGTCGCTGCGCGCACGGGCTCCCCTCTCATTGTGGGAGTCGGAGAGAAAGAATTTTTCATCGCATCCGATATTCCCGCGTTCCTCGAGTACACGCGCACGGTCGAGTACTTGGATGACGGCGAGATGGTGACGGTCGAGAACGGTGCGATTCGTTTTCAGTCAATTGAGACCGGAGAGGAGAGAGCCAAGCGCCTCGTGACGATCGATTGGACGATTAAAGATGCGGACAAAGGAGTGTACGAACATTACATGATGAAAGAGATCATGGATCAGAAAGAGTCGATTCAACGTGCGGTGCATCAGGATGACACGCAGATCCGCGAAGTCGCGAAAGCCATCGAGACGTGTCTGGGTTGTATTCTCTCCGCCTGCGGAACAGCCGGCAAAGTGTGCATGGCGGCGGATTACTTCTTCTCGGTAGTCGCGAAGCGTCATGTGAACTTCGCTCCGGCGAGTGAGTTCAAAATCTACCATCACTTCCTCAAGCCCGAGAGTCTCATTATCGTCGTGAGTCAGTCCGGCGAGACTGCCGATGTCCTCGAAGCGATGAAGGTGGCAAAGAAGGCGGGGTCGAAGGTTCTCGCGATCGTGAATACCGAAGGCAGCTCGATTGCGCGTGCCGCGGATTTCACTCTCCTTATTAATGCCGGTCCGGAGCGTGCCGTTGCGTCGACGAAGGCAGCGACGGGGCAGATGGCGGTGCTCCTTCTGATTGCTCATGCGGTTGCCGGAAAACTGAATGTCGGTCGAACGCTTCTTTTGGAGGCGAGCGGGCAGATCAACGATATGTTGAACCCGCGCTACATCGAGCACATTCACGGCATCGCGAAGAAAATCTCTCACCATGAGAATATGTATATTATCGGCAAAGGCTGGAACTATCCGATGGCACTCGAGAGTGCGATTAAGATTCAGGAAGTGAGTTATATTCATGCCGAAGGTTTCGCCGCGGGCGAGCTGAAGCACGGACCGATTGCGCTCATCGAAGAAGGCACACCGTGCATTGCGCTGATGGGCAATGACGAATTCACGGCGGATATTCTGAGCAACATCATGGAGCTGAAAGCTCGCGGTGCCTTCATCATCGCCGTCTCCCCCGTTCGTCACTCGATCTTCGATTTGTGGATCAAAGTGCCGGACGCAGGTGCCGCGCAGCCGATCGTGAATATCATTCCCATCCAGATTTTGGCTTATTCCCTGGCAGTTCTCAGGGGTAAGGATCCGGATATGCCAAGGAATCTTGCGAAGAGTGTGACGGTGAAATAGAATTCGCGACTATGTCGCTGAGAGAACGTGTTCAAGATTGGCAGGAGTTGGGGGAGTTAGATGAACTCTATGCCGAGTTTGAGGCATATGCTCTGGGTATCACTGTGCCATCAGAAGTGAGCACCACTTTACAATTGACCTCCGAGCAGATTCGATCGGCGTTCGATAATCTTTTTGAGGTATCTACTTTTTGTTTGGCAGATTCTGAACACACGTATCCTACAGTTCTTGAAGCAGTAGAAAAATTTCGTTCAAGAATAGGTTCAGAGAAATTATTGGAGCTTCTTCTCAGAGATGCGCAAAGCAAAGGCTTGTCAGAATCTGAGTTGGCATCAGAGCTAAAGCGCATTGCAGGCAACACGCTGTGGAAGCGCAAAGCTGGGAAGAGATAGATGTTGCGAATCATTTTTCTGCATACACCGCAGCAAGCATGCTGCTCACAGTCCTCACCCCCGCCCCCTCTCCTTCGGCAGGAGAGGGGTGACTCGTGCTTCTCCGAATACGGACATTCCTCTCTTCGCCGCAGCGGAGAGAGGTGCCCATCAGGGCGGAGTGAGGATCGCTACTTCTCATCCGGCGGTATCCCATAATAATCAAACAACATCTGTGCGATGTCTCTGAAGAGCGGTGCTGCGGATTTGCTGCCGAAGTCGTCTTTCTTCGGACGATCCAGCTTCACGAGGATCAGAAATTTCGGACGATCGACCGGTGCGTAGCCGGCGTACGTTGCGATCGTGGAGCCCGTGCCGCTCTCGTACTTTCCGCCGGGACCGGCAATCTGCGATGTTCCGGTTTTTCCCGCAATGCGGTGGAATTTCACTTTTCCCGCTTTCGCGAAACCGTTCTGGGCACTGTTGACGAGCATCGCGGTGAGCGTCGCCGACGTTTCCGGCTTGATGACTTGCCTGAGTACTTCCGGTTGTTTCTTATCCACCGTACCGTCCGGGTGCCGGATCTCGTCGATGATCGTCGGCTTGACCAGTTTTCCGCCGTTTGCCAGTGCTGTCCATGCCTGTGCCATTTGCAGCGGAGTCACGGTGATGCCTTGCCCGAATGCCATGGTCATGAGGAGTGCCGGGCTCCACTCGCGCCACGGTTTCAGGTCGCCCGGTACCTCATTGTCGAGTTCGATCCCTGTGACGGTTCCGAAGCCGAAATTTTCGAGAGCGGCGTGGAACAGATTGCGACCGAGTTTCAAACTGACGCTGGTCATGCACGTGTTGATGGAGAAGTTGATGCAGTCGACCATCGTGACTTTTCCGTAGTATTTATTGAGTGCGTTCTTGATCGTATAGACGTCGACCTTCACCGCACCGGTGTCGGTGTACGTGTCGGATGGCGATACTTCCCCCTGGTCGATGGCGGTCGCCATGGTGATCGCCTTCATCACGGAGCCAGGTTCGTAGACTTCCTGAATGTTGCGGTTCACGTACGAACCGACGCCGATGTTGTTCTTGTACTTCAGCCAGACGCCGCGGTGCTCCGTCGGGAAGATCTCTCGACGGTTGTTGTCCCCCAGATACAGGTAGTACCGCGAGATCGTCTTGAGGTCGTAGAGCTGCTCGAGTTCGACGAGCTTGTCTTGGACTTCTTTACTGAGTGTCGCTCTGTTCTCCGGGAGAATGTCTCTGAGATACGCCTTGAGGATGCGCGCATTGTTCTCCGGATTATAGACTTCGACGACGATGGTTTTCTCGCGCTCGGGGTCGATCACGAATGCCTCTTTTGCGTATACCGATGCATACGTGTTGTTGTCGAAGAGCGGCGCGTTCGCCATCGCAAGAATCCTTCCGGTGAAAGGATCGATGACGATCACCTGTCCGCTCTCGGCATCGACTTTCTTCACCATCGCGTCGAGGAGTTGTTCCACGTTGCTCTGAATGAAGCGATCGATCGTGAGGACGATGGTTGAGCCGTCACGCGGATCGATGAATTTCTGATCCGACGAAACGATCTGTCCGCCGAAAGGATCGCTGACCGAGGCGATCAGTCCTTCCTGTCCGCGGAGGATGGAATCGAACGCACGCTCGATGCCGTACTGCGGTTCCTGAAGTGCGTTGATGAACCCAACGACGTGCGAAGCGATTTTCGTATCCGGATAGAATCTCCAGTGCTGCGTAATGAGCGTCACCGAGCGGAAGGGATCTGCGATTTGCAATTTCTTCTGACCCTTCACATAGTTTGCGAGTGCCTTCTCTTTGGCAGCAGCAGCTTCTTTTTCTTTCAATTCTCGAATTTTGACACTCAGCTCCGGAGGGAGTTTCGCCAGAATCGGGACGTAGCGCAGGGGACGCTGGATGAGACTGGCTTTAATGACACTCGGATCCACGAGCAGGATCGGCGACAGTTGCCGCGCAATGGAAGACAGAGCGGGTTGGCTGATGAGATCCGGATTCGCGGAGATGAGTGATTGCTGCGTGTCCACGAAGATGCCGGGTATCTGCATCGCCTGCACGCTTGCCTGTTGTTTCTTATTGGCTCCGTAGAGCAGCGGCACAAACGTCACGGTTTTCAGGCGGATACGATCTTCGATCGAACGGGCAAACTGCCGTTGCACTTCCGTGAGATCCGGGATCAGAGACGTGCCTGCCGGGAGGTCGCTTCCGGTCAGCGTCGTGATGATCGCCCCCGATGCAGAGACACTTTCGACAACTTTCACTCCTCCGAGAGGATCGAACGCAGGTTTGTAGAAGCGAATGAGTTCCGTCGGACAAGAGGCGTCTCCCTTCCTGCAGAGTTTGTCGAATTCAGGCGTCAGCAAAATCTGTGACAGCTCATCCGCGACTCTCGCATGATCGCTGTCGATCACGAGCGGATCGATGTAGACGAGGTCGAGTGTGGTATTCGTCGCGAGGATACTCGTCTCGTCGGTTTTGCTGTTCCGGCTGAGGATTTCCCCGCGCTGCGCCGAGAGCACCACGCCTCCGTACTGCTGTTCCTGCGCGATGCGGTGGTACTCGCTGCTCTTCACGATTTGCAACTCGATCAGTCGTCCGACGATCACGAGACAGACGGAGAGGAAAATCCCGTGCAGGACGTAAATTCGACGCTCGAAGGAGCGCCTTTTTTGGGTTTCGGACACGGTGGAGTAACTGCCGGAAAGCACGGATGTCAGGGTACCACAAAAAAACTAGCGGACGATCATCTCTTCTCTCCCTTGTCCCGTTCCAATCAGACGAATCGGAACGCCGATACTCTTCTCGATGAATTCGATGTAGAGGCGTGCATTCGCCGGAAGTTTTGCATAGTCCGTGATTCCGCACGTCGATGTTTCCCAGCCTGCAAGTTTTTTCATCATGGCATTCCCCTTCGTATCAACTCCGACACCGACGGGAATTTCTTTCTCGGCATCGAGCACATCGAGCTTCGTCAGGTTGATTGCGGTGAAGCCGTTGATGAAGCTGCTTCGGATCAGATCCGGAAGATGCAGCCATCCCGTGCGACGGGGGCGACCGGTGACCGAACCGTACTCTCCTCCGCGCTTGCGAAGTCTCTCGCCTGTTTCCCCCGTTTCCTCCGTGAGAAAATCCCCTGCTCCCACACGCGTGCAGTACGCCTTTGCGATGCCGATGCAGGAGGTGAGCGCACGCGGCGGAAGTCCGAGCCCTTGCAGTGCGCCCGCGGCGGTGGTCGAGCTGCTCGTGACGAACGGATACGTGCCGTGGTCAAGATCGAGGAGTGTTGCCTGCGCGCCTTCGATGACGATTCTCTTCCCCGACAACATGAGGTCGCGAAGCATTTCCGGCAGCGATTTCACGATACGCGGCATCAATATTTGCGCTTCCTTCAGCGCTGCAAGCTCCGCTTCAATATTCACGGTCACGCCGAACATTTCCTTCACCGACGTCACTTTCTCCCTTAGGTCTTCCGACAGATCCTCACCGAGTCTCTCTATGCGGATGCCGTTTCTATTCGCTTTGTCCATGTACGCAGGTCCGATGCCTTTCTTCGTCGTGCCGATGCTCTTCTTTCCTCTCCTCTCTTCCAAAACAGCATCGATGTCCTTATGAAAATCGAAGAGGATATGCGCGGCACCCGAAATCCAGAGACGACCCAGAAGGTCGATGCCGGCTGCTTTCAGCGTTGCGATTTCTTCGAGAAGCGTGGGCAAATGAATGACCATTCCCGAGCCGAGAATCACAGGTTTTCCCTCATGAAGACATCCTGCAGGCAGCAGTCTGAAGACATGTTTCTTTCCATTCACGACGATCGTGTGTCCGGCATTCGCTCCGCCGCATGCACGCGCGATCACGTCGAAATGCTCACCGAGAATATCCGTCACCTTGCCTTTTCCTTCGTCTCCCCACTGCGCTCCGATGATTGCCGTGCAGGAGCCGAGGTCTTGAAGGAATTTCTTCACAGGGCAAGGATACCATAGGACGACTTGACTTGCTCGTTTCTCATCTCCACAACCACTCCCGCACAATTCTTATTGTTCTTCGCCGCCATCAGGAGTGGTCGTATAACATTCAGCCCGTCGGCTCCGGCAAACAGTGCCGTATGCGGTTCGAAATCCTGCACGGTTTTTTCGAGGGCAGTTCCCTCGGGGATGTACGGAGGATTGCTGACGAGCAGGAACGGGCGATGAAAATTCCGGACAACGTTTGTTCCGTCTTGATGAATCCATTGAATGTTCTTCACGCTAAATTTCATCTGATTTTTCCTTGCAATGATCAATGCAGCGTGAGACATGTCGACTCCAATGATCGGTAGCGACACTCCTTCCAGTGCAAGCGTGATTGCAATGCAGCCCGAACCGGTGCCGACATCGAGAACAGCCTGAACAGGAGTGTCATGAAAACGGCTTATGTATGCGGAAATTCCGTTGTCGATTTCATGAGTTTTTCCTTCCTCACCCCGTAAAAATTTCAGCGCACTTTCAACGAGTGCTTCCGTTGCCGGTCTTGGAATCAGCGTCTCTTTCGTCACCAAAAATTCTCTCCCGTAAAATTCTTTTGTACCCGTAATGTACGAGAGCGGTTCACCGTTTTCTCTCCTCTCGATGAGCGACGCAAGCATCGAAGATTGATGTTCGTCCAAGGAAACCTCGGGGTGTGCCACTGCGAAGCTTCTCGGTTTCCCGAGCACATGTGCGAGGAGCAGTTCCCTGTCGGTGCGGTCGATTGTCATGTCTCAATGCTACACTGCTTGCATGCGACGTGTAGGAATCGATTGCCGTTTTGCCGCCGCTCACGGAGGGCTTGGGACCTACACGCGATCGATCGTTGCCGCGCTTTTTCGGAGAAACGATTCTTTGTCATACGTTCTCTTCGTGCGATCGATGCATGAGGATTGGCTTCATGAACTGCCGAAACGAGAAGGCGTTGCGATCATTGAAGCTCCGTTTCGGCAGTACTCGGTTGCAGAGCAAATCAAATTCCCTTCACTGATTCGACACTCGGGCTCCGATCTTCTCTACTCGCCCTCCTTCAATGTTCCCCTCTTCTGCCCTGTTCCGTTCATTGCAACCGTTCATGATCTCATCTTGCATCGCTATCCGAACGAGGCGGGATTTCTAAAGAGAATTGCGTATCGATTTGTCTTCGGCAGAACGGTGAAACGCGCGTCATCACTGATTGTTGTCAGCGAATCAACGAAGAAGGATCTCATTCAATCGTATCCATCTTGTTCGCAGAAAATTGAAGTTTCCTACCCAGGAGTTTCTGAAATCTTTATTCCTGCTTCAAAAGAAGCAATCAACTCTCTTCGTCTAAAGTATGGCTTACATAAGCCATTTCTTCTGTATGTCGGGAACTGCAAACAACATAAGAACGTTCCGACGCTGATCGAAGCGTTCACGAAAGCACGCTTGCAAAACGTCGATCTTCTTCTCGTCAGTGGCGGAAAGGAATGCAGTTCACTAGCCCTTCCTGCAGGAGTGCGCACACTCAGCGATATCGACACTGCAGATTTCCCCGCTCTCTATGGTGCTGCGCTCGGACTCGTCACTGCGACGCGTGCGGAAGGCTTCGGTCTTCCGATGGTGGAGGCGATGGCGTGCGGATGTCCTGTGCTTGCAACAACCTGCGGATCGATTCCGGAGATCTGTGGATCGCACGCACTGCTTGTTCCACCGGCTGTCGACGCTCTCGCCGACGGAATGAGCAGGATTGTGAATGATCTTGAACTGCGAAATCCTTCGAAGCTGGCTGCGGCGAGAGAATGGGTGAAACGGTACGATTGGCGAAAGTCGGCTGAGGCGATTGCTTCACTTTTTTTGCCTTGCCCGCCTTCTGCCCCTCCACTACACTCCTCCAGCATTTAACCTATTTGCACTTCAAATCTATGCTTGTGATTCGCTTACAGAGAACCGGAAGAGAGAACACTCCGACGTTCCGCATCGTCGTCTCGGAGAAGGCTAGAAGTGCCAAGAAAGGCACTCTGGAGATCGTCGGGCACTTTTTGCCAAGCAGAGAAACTCCGGTGTTCGAGTGCAAGCAGGACAGAGTCGAGTACTGGATCAGCAAAGGTGCGCAGCCAAGCGACACGCTCGCGAGGCATCTCAAGCGAGTCGGCATGAAGAATATGGAGAAGTTCATCTTCAAGTACACCAAGCAGAAATCCAGAAGCGAAGTTCCTGAAGTTGCCGCAGCTCCCGCTGCACCTGCACCAGCCGCTCCGGCACCGGAAGCAGCGAAAGCTGCATAGAAACCGTGAAGCGATTCCCGTGACTTTTGATCTCTTTCCTCGTATCCTTTCCCTGTTATGTCAGACGCAGACAGCAGCAATCTTCCGGGGTACACCTTCATCAAAACGATTCTTGAGATGCTCGTGGAGGACAAGGATCAGCTCAGCGTCGTCGGAACAACCGATGAGCTCGGTGTGCTGATCACGGTGAAAGTCAGCGACAAAGACATGGGAAAGTTGATCGGCAAGAACGGTCAGACGATCCAGTCGATTCGCACTCTTCTTCGCGTCATTGGCGGAACGGCAAATCAGAGAGTAAACTTGAAAGTCTTAGAGCCCGATCAAGCGCTTGCTGCATAATTTCTTCTTCCCCATTCTTATGATCAGAGACCTCATCGAAAACGGCTCCGTCGTTCAGATTGTTGCGACGATCATCGCCTTCGGACTGATCCTCGCATCGGTTCTGAGTCTCGTCTACATCATCATCGGCGGCATCACGTTCATTCTGTCTGCCGGCAACGAGGAGAAGATCAAGAAGGCGGTTCATACCGTTCGCTACGCAATCATCGGACTCTTCGTGAGCTTCCTCGCATTCTTCCTCGTTTCGTGGATCGCGAAGCTCCTCGACGTTCCCTTCGAACTCTCATTCTCCACGATTCTCGATCTGATGAACGCGCTGTTTGAGTCGTTCAGGTAACAGGAAAATAACGCAATAAAAAAACCCCGAGCTGTCGGGGTTTTTATTTGATGCTTTTAGATCAAGAACTTCCTCTGCATCGCACCCGTGCCGAGAGCCATGGCTCCGAGCATCAGTGCGATGAATGCGTCCGTCCCCGCTCCCGTCGTCGGAAAGTCGCTGAAGACTCCTCCCTGATTCGTTGTGACTCTCTCCGTGAGCGAAGCCGTAGAGACATCGGAGCCGCGGAGGGTGGCAACGTTATCAAGATCCATGCCATTGGGGGCATTGCCGGCAACGGAGAGCGTGTATCCGATTTGCCACGACTCGCCCGGTTGCAGCACCGGAACGGCGAAGGTCAGCTGAGAATCCGTATTGCTGACCAGGCTGAGCGGATTGTCGACAGAGTCGAGGGAGAGATACGCAGCGTTATAGCGATCGACGATGCTCGCATCGGAGATCACGTGATCCAGCGTATTCTTGATGAAGAGTCTGTAGCGGATTTTCCCACCCGGTACTGCCTCGTTTCGATCAGAGGTTTTTCGGAAGAGGACGGTGTTCTCGATCAGTCCGTTCTCGGTGCTCTGGAGCACTACTCTGGTGGTGTCTCTGGAAACGGAGTTGTCCGATGATGCGCTTGCCGTGAGGACGGAATCGATCGGTGCATCGGCTCGAACACGCACGCTGTAGACGAGCGTCCGTGTGTCGTGCGGAGCGATCTGGAGCACGAGCCAGCGAACGTTCGTTCCGTCCCAGTATCCTCCTTCGGTTGCGCCGACGAATTCTCCGTAGATCGGGAAACTGGCATCGACCGGAACGTCCGTTGCGACGATATCCGAGTTGTTCGTGACTTTCACCGTGTAGTTGAGGACCTGTCCGATTTCCGCCGTCGATCTGTTGTCCGAAATGCTCGTGCTGATCGAGCCGTACGGAAGCCCGATTCTTGCAACCGTTTGGTCGAGGGCAACGACGGATCCCGCGTATGCCTTTGCTCTGAGCAATACTTTGTCTCCGGTGGTCGGGTCGGTCTGCACGGTTGCCGTGAATGTTCTCGAGGCACCCGGAGCGAGGCTCACGTCTTTCCACGTCACGTTGTAGGAATCGCGAAGAGCGTTGTCTGAGGCGGAGAGAAAGTACGACTGATACGGCAATGCAAGGTGCACATCGGTGGTTTGTGTCTGCGCACTCTCGTTCTTGATTCGCACCGTGTACGTTGCCTGCTCACCCGGCCAGATGAAGTCACGTCCATCGGAGACCGAGAGGGAGAAGGGATTTCCTTGTGGCTGGATATCGGAGGAGACCAGAGTCGTATCCGTCGCTTCCGCACCTTCGACAAGTGCGCGTGCGACCATGTACTGCCCCGGCAACGCATCCGGAGAGATGTTCACGTTCATGGTCAGCGTCCTCGTGACATCTTTATAGATCGAGACGTTGGTCCACGTCACCGTATCGAGATGCACATCGCCACCGTCACTCGCGGACGTGACGTTTGCCTGGTGCGGCAGGTTCACCGTGACGTTCACGTTCCGGCTGGTCTCGCGTTGCTGCTTGAGTGTGACGATGTACACGACGGCACCCCCCGGTGCGACGGTCTCATGACCGTCTGAAATCGTGATGAAGTTGCCGCTCGTGCTGATGCCTTCGTAATCGTCGTCGAGAGACGAGCATGCGTCATCCTGCGGGTAGTCCGTCTTCCCGTTATGGTCATTATCGATCCCATCAGAGCACTGCGAGTGGATCGCAAATGTCGAACCGGAACCGAGGGAGAACAGTGTGACAAATCCCGCACTGAGAAGCGTGACTGCTGCAATGACAGATCCGGCTTTTCGAGCGACAGTTCTCATGCTCTGAGGCGAAGGTTGAATCACGGGAAAGGGGGGGATGAAACAAAAAGGGGATATTTATAAACCTTTTCTTATGAATTGTCAAATACATTTGTCCCGAAAATGGGGGAATCGTTTCAAAAAAACACAGAAATGGCTTTTACGGTACTTTCAATGTTTCTTATTTGTCTTTGCCACCTGTGCCTGATCAGGAACTTCCCGAAGCCACATTGGGAGTACTGCGGGTTTCTGCATTCCCTCGATTTTCTCGATCAGAGGCAGATCCTCGATCGCAATCTTCCCGATGTAGAGTTTTCGCAGATCTCCGCCTTGCCGTACGAATTGATCGATCGCACGGAACCCGCGGAAGTACACGAGCGCTTTGGTGAATGCTCCATGCTCGATGCTCCGGCTTATTCCCCGCTTGATGTCGATCGTTTTGGAGGTCGCTTTCTCATTGGTGCAACCGAGTTCCTCTTGGAGATACCTCCTCGTTTCTGCAAAGGAATGATCCATGCCGTACGCGACGGCGAGAACACTTTTGGCATGGAGAAATCGTTTCTCATGCTGCGGAGGAAGCACGAGATTCTGGTTGTAGATGGCAAGCCCCTCCTGGGTATCCAAGTAATTCGCACACCCGCGCCTGAAAATTTCGTAGGGCTGGAGTCGTCCGTTCTCCGCGGTGAGCGCGTGTGTTTCGATTTCATGGGCGAAGAGCGCTTTCAGATGCTCGTCACTGAACGTCGCTCCCGACCGGAGAAACAGTCTCTGTTCCCCCACTGCGCAGTCCGCCACCATTCCCTGTTTCAGCTCGACGATCCAATCGTGCAGCCCGTACCGGCTTAAGACTTCCTCGAATGCCGGTTTGACCTCTTCCGCAGTTCTTCTCCTCTCATCCTCCGGTGGCTCGCCCGTATTTTGCTCGCTCTTCAGGTATTCCTTTGCAAAGCCGAGAAGCGCGGTGCTCGGTGTTCCGAAGAGCGCTTGCGACGCGGCAACGAAACGTTGCGTATTGCCCCGCGACCGAATGAGTTCGATCCTGAGCAGGAGTTCCTTCCTCTTCCTCCGAAGCAGAATGCCGAGCGGGCTTTCGTCCCCTTCGAGAGGCTGGAGCGTTTTCTCCACGTCAGCCAAATCGATATTGCACGTCCGAAGAAGAAAGACGGGCTCATACGATTCGTCGAGAAGTAGCTTGCTTCGTTCTTCCGTCACATTGATCGGTCGCAGGAATTTCAGTGCGGAGAGTTCTTTGTCGATGCCGCAGAGCACGCGATCGATGGTGCGCATGTCTTTGCGGATGCCGATGGTTGCCGGGCTCTTTGGAGATTTGGATGGATCGATCAGAAATCCCTTCAGATCCCTTGATCCGACCGATGCTCTGAGTGTGGGATCATCAGGGATCCCGACGGTGACGGCGGTCTGAATTCGCTTTCCGCCGAGCGTAAATTTCACCCTGTACGTCTTTCCGCTGCCCTCGACCGGCTGTGCAACTTTCAGTTCTGTGAGTTCATCGAGAAGTGATTTCGAAAAAATCGTCTGAGGAGCCGAAGGAGTAATGGCACAGGCTTCCTCGATGAGTGCCCCTTCTCCCGTGATTTCAATCGTCTCCCGAAGACCGAGGACGACGGAGCTCTCGGATTTCGTTCGGTGCTTCTTCACCGTGTCACCAAACAGTTCTTGCGAGAGGTGCACGCCTTTCTCCGGGGAACTGACGCGCAGCCCTTCCACCCGTTCCAATCTCGATCGGAGCGGTGCGAGATTCGCAATCTGCACCGTCAGTCCCGCTCTCGCATTCACTTCGAGGAGGACCGGCCCCATCTCCCGATCGATCGTCAGGTCGACGGCGAGGTACCCGATGTTCGTGATGTACTGGATTCTCGATGCGATGAGGAGCAACTCTTCCCACCTCGGGATCACGATGCCCGAAACGCTTCCGCCATGCGGGAGCTCCGTGAGAATCGAATGCTTCTGCGCCGCATGCGTGGTGACACCCTTCGCAATGTCGATCCCGATGCCGATGCCTCCCTGATGCACGTTGGCTTTTCCTTCACTCTCTCCGGTCGGGATCCGGAGCATCGCCATGACGGGAACCAGATTGAAAACGATGATGCGGATATCGGGAAGCCCTGCGGGTCGAAACGGAGCGAAGCACTCGTCTCCGACGAGGATTTGTTCGAAGAAAGCGCTGTCACTGAGCCCGTTTATCGAGAATTTTCCATCCAGAATATCCTCGATGTGTTCCCGAAGTCTCTGGGTGCTGATTCGGGTTTTCCCCTGCTCCAGGAATTCGCCGCTCCGTCTGCCCTTGAGGATGATGATCCCCTCCCCTCCGAATCCGTTATTCGGTTTCAAGACGCAGACATCCGGCAATGCACTGAAGTCGAATGATGCGAGTTGCCTCCTCGATTCGATCTTCGCAAACAATTTTGCGGTCGGTATGCCGCGCGCGGAGAGGAACGCTTTCGTCTTCATCTTGTCATCGGCAAATGCGACGACTTTTTTCGGATTGAACGGCTTGATGTACAGCAAGCTTCTTGCATTCAGACCGAGCACGCCGTGGTTACGAAAGGGCAAATGCATAGTTGATACGATTATTATTCTTCCTCCGCGAGATGCTTGAATACTTCTCGGAAACGCATGTACTCGACCAATCGCAGACCGGTCCACCGACCGAGCACAATGTTTGCAACAATGGTCAACAGAATCAGTTCCGGATACGCAAGAATGATCGATTGCAGGAATTGCCACTGCACGATGAGGACGCACAGGAGAGCGCCGCAGACCGTTTCGGTGATACCGAGGATCGCGGAAATCCACCCTTCTTCCGTTTTGAGGTTGAGAAAGTTCTCCGCTTGCGTCGAGAGAATGAGCAGGATGAAGACGGTATCGCGTGAGAACGTCAGCCCGAGCCATGTTCCAAGCGCGACGAGCACGAGGAGGGAGAGGCTGACGACGACGAGGATGATCGCGACTTTCGGAATGTACAGAAGCCTCCAGCGACTCATGAAGGAACGTGCTCCGTACCCGATCAAGAGAATGAAGAGCAGGAACAGAAAACCGATCCACCACCCGAGCGCAAGAAAACTCAGTGCGACGATCGACGGTGTGTACAGACCGAAGGTCGTGATGCCGATGACCTGCTTCAGGAAGGAGAAAATCGTCGCGATCACCGGGAGCATCAGGAGCAGGATCACGGTTTGCACCGAGACTCCGTGCGAGAGCAGGTAGTTGACGAGAATGGAGAGGATGTCCCACGGCCGAATTCTGAACGTACTTGCATTGACGCTGAGTGTTTCAAGCCCTCGCTCCTGAAGCGCCTGCTTCAGTTCGTCACTGCTCGCGACCGTCATCAGCGGTGTCATGGCTTCTTTGCGCGTGATGATGATTTCCTTCGGCAGCAGGAGCGAATATGCGCCTCTCGTCGAACGCGCGAGAATATTCAGGTTCCGTTCGGTGATCAGCACAATCGTCTGATTGTGCATGGAAGCCGCGGTGTCCGGGTTTGCATGGACGGCGCGCATCAGTGCCTGCACTCCCGAAATACCGTCTCCCCAAATGACGATCAATGATGCATTCAGGAGCACTTGTTTTTGTTCTGTGAGAAGCGCGAAGATCGCATCCTCGGTGGCGATGGCACTCGTGGATTCCTGCGGTTGGATGCGCTTGAGGAGCACGCCCTGTTCCATTCCCGATTCCGCGTACGCCTCCAGCGTGGCTTGCGGTACCGATGTATCGGCGATGACGACGATTTTTCTCCGGAACACCGTCACGCTGTGCGTCGTCGACGCTTGTTCAATTTGCCCGCTCAAGTCCGTCGATTTCACAGTCAGACGAAATGTGAACACGCCCGGCTTCTCGGGTGTGAAAATCGCTTCGACATTCCGTCCGATGACTTGCTTCGTCTCATCGATCGACCATGTGTACTGCGTCCTCTCCCCCGTCGAGTGACTTGCGGAGGCATCGAGAATGATCGTTTTGCCGACTCCGATATCATCCGGTGCGCTGATGACGGCGGTGATCCTGTCGACCGGGAGGAAGGCATCCGAATCGTCAGCCGCCGCGAGTGAAGGGCAAACGAATGCGAGAGCGATACTCACAGACAGCAGGAGGGATGTTCGAGTCATTGGAGTCAGTATACACCTCCTGCTTCACTCGAATGACTTCGCAAACTCTCCGTACCCTTCTCTCTCCAAATCCGCTTTCGGGATGAATCGCATTGCGGCGGAGTTCATGCAGTACCGCAGCCCCGTCGGCTTCGGACCGTCATCGAACACGTGCCCAAGATGCGAGTCTGCGTGCGTGCTCCGGACTTCCGTCCGTGCCATGAAGAGTGTTCCGTCCGTGCGTTCTTGCAGGTTCTCCGGAATGAGAGGCTTCGTGAAACTCGGCCAGCCGGTGCCAGAATCGTACTTATCTTTTGAGCTGAACAGCGGCTCGCCGGAGACGATATCGACGTACATCCCCTCTTCGTGGTTATTCCAGTACGCATTATTGAACGGCGGTTCCGTCCCCTCATGCTGCGTGACATCGTACTGCTCGATTGTCAGTTTCTCCCTGAGTTCGCTCTCACTCGGTTTCACGAACGTTTGCCATGCTCTGTGCGAGCCGGAGCCGAATTGAGTTTGGATCGGCTTTGGGTTTTGCGTCGGCATACAGGCGGTGAGAAAAAAAATCGCAAGACCGGTGATGACGATGCGAATGTTCATGAGTGCGATGAATGGTCGAACATCGGTTTCAGCCGTCTGTCGGGGATGATCCATTTCAATGCGACGAGTACGAAGATCACATACGAAATCCAGACGTTCGCGTATGCGAGACCGATCGAAAGCACATACAAGAGAATCGAAATCTTGCCCTTGAGGTCTCTTCCGATCGCGCGGGCGATGGCGGAATTTCTTCCTTCATTCCGGATGATCGCGTGCTGCAGAATGAAATATGCGATCGCGGCCATCAGCAGAATGAAGCCGTACACGGCTGCGGGAACCGGATCGTTGTGGCTTTGACCGACCCATTCGGTGGCGAACGGAAACAGCGACAGCCAGAAGAGCAAGTGCATGTTCGCCCACATCACGCCTCCCGCAATTCCCGTCGATGCATGCAGCAAGTGATGGTGATTGTTCCAGTATGTTGCGAGATAGAAAAAGCTCAGAATGTAACTCAGGAAAACCGGCAGGAGCGGCGAAAGAGCTTGGACGCTCGTGTCGTGCGGGACTTTGATTTCGAGCACCATGATGGTGATGATGATCGCGAACACTCCGTCGCTGAACGCTTCCAGTCTCGCCGTTTCGGAGTGAGGAGCGTGGGAAGACATGAGAGGAGTATACGCTAGTGTCCGAATTTTCTGGTACCATTGCCTTCGCATTGGGGAGTCGCCAAGCGGTAAGGCAGGGGCCTTTGAAGCCCCCATTCCATGGTTCGAATCCATGCTCCCCAGCCA
>JAHFJM010000002.1 GCA_023245935.1 Candidatus Peribacteria bacterium
GCAACATGCTCGCCGCTTCCTGCATGTAGAAACAACCGAAGAGATGCAGAAGATCTTTCCCAAGAGCCTCGCGCTTTGGACTACCTTCTACTTCACCCAGCCGACATGCCGACCGAAGCCCCACCTCAGTGGGCGCAGGTCGGTCAATGTAAAAACCCTCGCTACACCACGGCACGGGCTCCAGTGTCCAATTCTTGCTTTTCGCCCACGCTTTGATTTCCTCAACCGTGCACTTCAGCGTGTTCACTCGTATGGATTTCCGGAGCGGCTTCGCGCTGATTGCGTTCAGAGCAGCGAGGTCGGTAAAAGAAGCGTAGCGATCAAAGGGGTGTGGCACTCGGCTATGGTACGAGAAGAAAGCGATCCACCAAAGGTAGAATTTGTAATGATTGCCTATGCATCAGCTCCAACTCGATCATTTCCCACGAGAGATTTCTGTGCCTTAAACTTCTCAAGCGCGTTGAGATGATCGCCTGCTGCTATGAGTTGCTCAATGCGTTTCCAGACTAAATCTCTTTGGCAGTCTCCGAAACGGAGAGCCTCGAGAACATCTGCAGATTCTTCACCGAGGTATTCCCGAAGACGAGTCAGTTTCTGTTTTTTTTCTCGATCCGTGAGCGTCGTATCATCCGGACCCAACCCAAGGTTCAGCATCCGTTTTCTCATCGAAGGCTTGGCACGAAATTTCTCGAGACGCTCATCGTCGAATGGTCGAAAAGGAATCCCCGTTCCTGCAAACAAATCCTGCATGCGCTGCTGAGTCCACGCGAACATCTGAAAAGCGATGCGCCCTTTCAGACCCGTTTCCTGCGACTGAACAACCAATTGCCGGAAGCCTTCCTCGGTCAATGGAATATCGCGATCGATCATCTGCTGCATGCAGCCGTACGCAAAAATTTCCACAATGTTCCTTCCAAGCGGCGTGCGTGTTATCTCACTCTGCCTCTGAGGTTGACTTGACGAATGCTCCATAGGTCTTGCGTATATTAGAATCTATAGTACACTATCCGTCAATGCCTAATGAAATACATCATTGGTCAAGCGGCGACTATTCCATCAGCACCGTTGGTGAAGGAAAGCCAACTATCGCCTGTTTGGGAGGACTGGCGTACGCACCATCCGATTTTCACCAAGTTGCGGAAAAACTTCCGGGAACGACGCATATCATCAACAATCCGATTCACACGGGTGCGGTGCCTCGAACGAAAGAATGGCAGGAAAATTTGAGGAATGGCTATTCGAAAGTTCTGAGCGAAACGAAAACCGAGTACATCCTCGGTCACTCATGCGGAAGTTTCGATGCAATTCATATCGCAAACGATCTTCAGAGTCTGAAAGGTGTGATCATGATGACTCCGCCATGCGGCGTGCCCGGGAATGCGGATGAAGGAAGAAAAACGGAATTCGGACTGCTGGATCGTTGTCTTGCGGGACTATGCGAAGACATGCCCGATGCTCTGTATGAAGAAATGATCGCAGACCACGTACGAGAATACGGAGCGAGAGTGAAAGATATCTATCGGAATGAAATTCCAAAGGGCACGAAAGTCGTTCAAGATATTCTTGAAGGAATGCGTTCTTCCCGAGTGCCAATTCTCGTGCTTCTCGGAACGAAAGACCCGTGGAATCTGCGCAGTGGATTCCCGTTTGTAGGCGATCATGTTTCAGAGCAACGTATTGAGAATTCGCACTATCCTCAACGTTCGAATCCGGATGGAGTTGTCGAAATCACAAAGCAATGGATTGATAGAGTTGAAACTGGTTCCGTGAAAATCAATCACCTGCCGGAACTGGCTGTTACATAAAGCATTCCTCCTGCAGAGCTGCCTAGCTCACCCTTCGACAGCCTCTAGACAACAAGGCTCACCAACTTTCCAGGCACATAAATCTCTTTCTTGATGCCGGCTTCGATGTACTTTTTCACATTCTCATTCGCCTTCGCAAGCGAGAGAATGTCGTCTTTCGTCGCATCTTTCGAAACAACGATATCGCCGCGGACTTTTCCGTTGACCTGAATGACGACGGTCATCGTCGATTCGACGATAAGTGCTGGATCGTATTTCGGCCATGACTGTTCAATGGCGAAACCCTTACCTCCAAGCACCGACCAGAGCTCTTCAGCAAGATGCGGAGCGAGAGGAGCAAGAAGAAGCGCGACGGTCTTGCCGAGATCAAGAGACAGAGCTTCCTCTTTCTCGATCAGGTTCAGGAATTCCATGAGCGCGCTGATTGCCGTATTGAACCGAAGCCCCTCGATATCCTCGCCGACTTTCTTGATCGTTTTATGGAGTGCAGCAGTAATCGCAGGCTTATCTGCCGAAACTTTTTTGTCCGACTTCTCTGTTATCGCCCGATGCATGCGCTTCACGAATCGAACGACTCCGTTGATCCCAAGATCGCTCCAATCCCCTCCGGCTTCAAACGGACCCATGAACATCAAGTACATCCTGAAGACGTCGCTGCCGTGTTCCTTCACGAATGCATCGGGACTCACGACATTGCCTTTGCTCTTGCTCATCTTCGCGCCTTTATTGGTGATCAATCCCTGGTGCACGAGCTTTCGGAACGGCTCACTGTGAGACACGTATCCGAAATCCTTCAGTGCCATCATCACGAATCGTGCGTAGATCAGGTGCATGCATGCATGCTCGGGACCGCCGATGTAGAGCGAGACAGGCATCCATTTCTTTTCGATCGAAGAATCAACCAGTGATTTTCCTCCTTCTGCCAAATATCTCAGATAGTAGAAACTACTGCACACGAACGTATCCATCGTGTCATATTCCGGTGTCCAGCCCTTGCCGAAAATTTTCTCTGTGCGTGACTTGAATTCTTTGGAATGCCTGAGCGGAGATTCCCCCGTCGGCTTGAACTCGACATCCGTCGGCAAAAGCCACGGGAGATGTTCTTCGGGCACCGGATGCGGCTGACCCTTCGGATCGTACACAATCGGAATCGGTGCACCCCAGTACCGCTGACGCGAGACGAGCCAGTCGCGGAGGCGATAATTGATGATGGCTTTGCCCTTTTTATTTTTCTCAAGCCATTGAACCATCTTCTTCTTTGCCTGCTCAACATCTAGCCCATTTAAAAAGTCTGAATTTATAATTTGTCCCGGTCCTCTCCAGCACTTTTTACCCTGCAAAACTAATTGATAGTCATCTTCATCACGTCGTTTGAATGCTGCATCTAGATCGCCACCATCTCGAAGCACCACGGCAAAACCGCGATGAATATAGGAATTAAAATTCGCAACATGTTTATCTGGTCTAATAACTGGTTTTATGAGAGGTCTCAAATCCTCTCTTCTTTCAGCAAAATCAAAATCTCTTTCGTCATGAGAAGGAACTGCCATAATCGCTCCCTTTCCGTATGACATCAAAACATATTCAGCCACGTAAATTGGCATTTTATCACCTGTGACCGGATTAATTGCGCAAGCACCAGTATCCTCACCATCAAAGAAGCTGACATCTGTTTTTCTTTGAAGTTCTGTTTTATGTAAAACACGACCTAGAAATGCTGAAATATCTTTTTGCTTCTCTTTCGTTGTAATTTTTTTTACCAAAGGATGTTCGGGGGCAACAACTATAAATGTTGCTCCAAAAATCGTATCTTGTCTCGTTGTAAAAATGGTTAACTTCTCGTTCAAGCCAACCAAATCGAAATCTATTTCAGCCCCCTCACTGCGACCAATCCATTCCTGCTGCATGTACTTTGTTTTTTCCGGCCAATCAATCTCCGCAAGTCCATCCAGAAGTTTCTGGGAATACCTCGTGATGCTCCAGTACCACTGCTCAAGCGGCTTCTGGATGACTTCCGTATCACATCGCTCACATCTCCCCTCTTTCACCTGCTCATTTGCAAGCACCGTTTGACAGCTCGGACAGAAATTCACGTTCCCTTTCTTCTTGTACGCGAGCTTGTGCTTGAACATTTCGAGAAACAACCACTGCGTGAATCGGTAGTAACTCGGATCCGTCGTATTCACCGTCTTGTCCCAGTCGTACATGCAACCGATTTTTTTGAGCTGCGTGATCATCGTCTCGACGTTCTTCTTCGTGGACTCCGCAGGATGCACGCCGGTTTTGATCGCATAGTTCTCAGCTGGAAGTCCGAACGCATCGAAACCCATCGGCGAGAACACATCGTAGCCTTGCATTTTCTTGAATCTCGCGATGCTGTCCGCCGGCGCATAGTTGTACCAATGCCCGATGTGGAGTTTGTCCCCGCTCGGATAGGGAAACATCACGAGGGAGTAGAAAGGGTTTTTGGCTTTCTGCAGATCGGTCTTGAACACACCCGCCTCTTCCCACTTCTTCTGCCATGTGGCTTCCGCCTTGGATGGATCGTAGGGTTCAAGCATCGGGATTCAGCCTACCCACAACGCGTTGTTTCGGCAACAGCACGGTGAAATCACATGCTTTCGCGAATGGAAGTTGACGGCGAAGAACTCCTCGACAAGAATTGCCTGCCATGAGCACTCTCGACGACCTTCGCTCCATGAAAGATTCTCCGTACGGAGTGCAATACGTTCAGGGAAGATTCTCTGCGGAAACAAGCGTGAACTTCTTCCAATCGGAACGAGAGTGGCTGAGCATGCGTGACATCTGTGATGACCGTCTGAAGAAATATCAGATTCCGGATCAGAGTCAGTCTTCAAATTTTTTTCACCGTCCCGTTCTGCATCAACTGCGTCAGACGTATGCGAGTACGTTTGAAAAAAGACCGGATACGATTGAGGAGTGCCGAAGCGCGATCGCAAGTCTGATGATCACGATCAACACCATTGCATCTCTGGAGAGAGTTGTGCCGTTTGCATCGACACCGATCGATATGAAAAGTGTCAACTTGAGGGTGTTAAAACCCCAAGACAAACATCTGACAGTCGGAACGCCCTCGATGGTCGGTCTCGAACAATCGACCATCGCGGAATGGAACAAGCGTCGTAGTGCCACCGGTCTGTCGGAACTCGACCCATGGTCTCTCAAAACCTTCGGCAGCGTGCTCGCGCGGGATAACGTGGTGGCAGGCAGAATCCATCCCAACGGGGAAATGCGCACGCTGGGTCACTACTTCATGCGAACTGCGGACGATGAGAAGCAACGTGGATACGAACTGATCGACTTTGCAGCGGAGACTGGCACTGGAATCAACGACGCACTGATCATCCTCATACTGAATGAAATGAAAGCATCGAATAGACTGCGTCTCACGAGCGTACTCGAAGACACGCATCCGCACGTAGAAATCTGAAAAAGCTCACTTCCGATCACCCTGCTTCGGTGCAGAAGGAAGCCATCAATAAGCTTCTAGGTTACTTCGAGTACCAAATGATCTTGCATGGACGACCGATTTTGAGAATACTGCGACACTTTTATTTTTTCTTGCCACCCTATGAACTCACACAATGAAACTCCTGTCCCACCGGTTGAAGCCGTACTGAAGGCTAAAGAAATTGCAGAGAGTGCAAGTGCTGCAGCCGTAGATCAAGGTCACCATTTCAATCGCGATAAGGCACTGACACACTTCGCCAGAGAGCTTCAAACTCTTGCGCCTCATTTTCCTGACAATCAGTGGCTGCGAGAGAAAGCTCTGACACTCCCTGGAGCGATTGATTCCGGCCGCGTACCGTCTGTCATTTTTGATGAACTGAAGTTGGGTTGCCAGGATATCTTCAGCAGATTTCAGCATCTTCTTCACAAAGAGTCGGCAAACACTGCGGAAGCAAACGCGGCGTAAGAATGATGAAGGAAACCTCTGAAGCGCAGGAGGTTTTCTGCTACACTGGCGGTTCCGTATGTCCAAGCTGCCAACTGTTGCCATCATCGGGAGACCGAATACCGGGAAATCGACACTCTTCAACAGGCTCGTCGGATCTCGTCGCGCCATCGAGAGCGAAGTTGCCGGAACGACACGTGACCTCATCAGTCATCGCATCGACGATGCGGAAGTCCCCTACATCCTGCTCGATACGGGCGGCATCGGATCGACCAACGACAAAGACTTCGAATCGGATGTGAAGGGTCAATCGCTGCTTGCTCTCGAACATGCCGATATGATTCTGTTCACCGTAAACTCGCGCGAGGACATTACGCTGGATGACCAGAAGGTCGTGGATATGCTTCGCAAGCGCAAGAAGAAACATGTGCCTATCATCGTCGTTCTCACGAAGGTCGATGACCCGGGCATCGCGGCAGCGGTGATCTCGGATTTTCAGGAAATGAACGTCGGAGAGGACATGCTCACCGTCAGCGCACCGCACAGGATAGGCATCGACAGTCTGAACAAAGCAGTCGCTGCGCATCTGAAGACTCTTGGCTTCCTTGCCGTCACCGTCGCGATCGATCCGGATATCAAAGCAGCACCTCGCATCGCGATCATCGGTCGCCCGAACGTCGGCAAGAGCTCCATCGTGAATGCGATGATGTCCGAAACGCAGCGCGGAACCCTGCCGCTTCTCGTCTCTCCGGTTGCCGGCACGACGAGAGACAGTACCGATACTGAGGTGAAATTTCACGATCGGACGTACATCTTGGTCGATACGGCGGGACTGAAAAAGAGACCGTACAAGCTGGAAGACGTCGAACGCTTCTCTCTGATGCGCACGATTCAGGCAATCGAACAGTGCGACATCGTCGTGCTCGTGCTTGACGCTCCCGTTCAAGTGAGCCAACAGGACAAGCGCATCGCTTCGATGGCGGTGGAGAGCGGAAAAGGGCTGATCATTCTTGCCAACAAAATCGATGAACTGAAAGGTGACGCGAGGAAGAAGAAACTGCACGAAATTTCGATTCTCCTCGGTTTCTGCAAATTCGCACCGATCATCCCCTGCTCCGCCCTCAGCCGCGAAGGGCTCGTGAAGATCTTCGATCTCGTGGATTCCGTGCAACGAAACCGCAGTCGTCGCATCACCACGCGCGAGCTGCATCGCTGGTTCGAACAAATCGTGCACGGACAACCGCTCGGGGAGATCGGCAAGTGCAAGCACATCACGCAGGCGGATGATCTGCCTCCCACGTTCGTGCTGTTCGTGAAAGACGCGAAGCGTGTGCGGGTCTCGCAGCTGCGGTACCTCGAAAACCGGCTGCGCGAAACATTCGGCTTCGACGGTGTGCCGATCCGATGGGTGACGAAGTCGACGCCGAAGAAAGAGAGCAAGATGAAAGTAAAATAAGTTGTTCTATACTTGCCGAAATGCAGAACACTGAGTCGTCACCGTTTTTCCCCACATTCAGGGAAGTTGCATTCACGGCAATCGCATTTTTTGCAGTGACATTCGCCGTCTACGGACCGTCACTCGGAAGCAGCTTTGTCGCGCTGGACGATCCGTTTCTGATCTACAACAATCTTGCGATTCGTTCGATAACGCCTGCAACGCTCAAGCATATTTTTACGACCTACGATCCGGAACTCTACATCCCGTTCACGTTCCTGAGTTTTCAGCTGAACTACCTCATCGGCGGTCTGTCGCCGTTCTCGTTCCATCTGCTCAATCTCATTCTCCACACGCTCAATGCGCTGATGGTGACGTGGCTCTTCGTGTTGCTTACAAAAAACAAACCTGCATCGATCTTCGGAGGGCTGCTGTTTGCTCTGCACCCGCTCAATACCGAAGTCGTGATCTGGGCAACGGCAAGAAAGGAGTCCCTCTCTGCGTTCTTCTTCCTGATCTCGTTGCTGTCGTATCTCTACTACACACAGGGAAGCCGCAAAGCATACGTCTTGAGCATTGTCGCATTCCTCTTCGCACTTCTCTCGAAAGTAACGGTCTTCACATTACCGCTGATTGTAATCCTCACAGACTGGCTGCAGGGAAAACCATTCAATCGGAAAACACTCATCGACAAAATTCCGTACTTCTTCCTCTCCGCACTCTTCGTTCTCGTCGGCATCATTCCGAAGACAAGCATCCTCACCTCCACAACATTCAGTGAGAAAATTCTGATGGCCGGCAAAAGCACGATGTTCTATCTCTGGAAATTCATTCTTCCGATTCATCTTTCCATTCTGTATCCGAATAAAAATCCCATCACACTCTCTTCGCTCGAGTTCCCTCTTGCAGTTGCCGCTCTTGCAGCGATCATTGTCTGTGTTCTTCTCTCCATGCGACGAACCAAGACGCTTGCGTACGGTTTCGGATTCTTCTTCATTCTCCTTAGCCCAACGCTCGTGCATTTCAACAGAAATGCAGGGATACAGTCCGGCAATGGAACGGGGATTCAGTTCGCATCGGATCACTATGCCTACATTCCTTCGATCGGACTTCTCTATCTCTGCGTACTATTCGTCCTGTGGCTCTGGAATCTGCCATCCAGAACACGGGATGCAAAGAACATGCATCGCGCGCTAGTCTCTTCTGCCGGAATCATTGTCGGAGTTTTTGCAGTGCTGTCGCTGCATCAGTCAACATTCTGGTTCAATAGCGAAACTCTCTTCGCTCACACGCTCTCGATCTATCCGTACTCAACGGCGGCACGCGTCAATCTCTCCGTGATCTACCGGAAGACAGAGCGATTTGAGGAAGAACAAAAAGTACTCGAAGACGGTCTTCAGTTCGGACCGAACTCGAAACTCGAAACAGGGCTTGCCGCGATTGATGTTCGGAAAGGAGATATTGAATCAGCCGAAAGGCATTACCAGAACGCACTCCGCATCGACCCGAAGAACTCCGAGGTTTTCTTCGACATCGGCGTGATGCGAAGCAAAGAAGGAAAAATTGCAGAAGCGCTTGAAAATTACGGTAGAGCGCTCTCAATCGATTCGAAGTACGTCGCCGTCTACAACAATATCGGCTCACTCCTGCTCGATGAAGGGAAGGACGTCGAAGCGGAGAAAAACTTCAGGACTGCCGTGACTCTCAACCCATCGTTTCAAGAAGGGTTCCAGAATCTCGGTTCGCTCTACGCCGGACAGAAGAAATGGAGCGATGCGGAGGATGCATTTTTACAAGCACTGTCGATCGATCAGAGCTCGGTCGAGATTCGCCTTCAACTCGTTCCGATCGAGCTTGAGCTTGGGAAAAACACGCAGGCGTTCGATCTGATCAAAGAAATCATCAAGATTGATCCGAAGAATGCGGAAGCGAAAGCATTGATCAAACAGATGATCAAGTTGGGGATTATTGGATAACGAAAGGAATGAAAGGAGTCAAAGGAGTGAAAAGAATCAAAGGAAAGACGGAACGCAAAAACCCAACATCTCTTTTGTTTCCTTTTATTCCTTTCCTTCCTTTGCTTCTTTTAGCCACGTCCCTTTTTTTCATCCTTCACCCTTCCATCCTCATGGATCGGAAGCGGATACTGTTCCACGATGCGCTCGATCTTCATGAGGAGTTTCTTCGGATCATCGTCGAAAACCATATTCGGCGGAACTTTGCGCTTGCAGAGCCCTTCGATAACGAACGGAACCGAATTGGAGATTCCCCCGGAGTTCGTGACGATACCGCACGGTCGACCTTCTTCGTACGCAATCGTCAATTCATTCAACGTCCCGATGCCGCCGCCAATGATGATGATCGCATCGCTGCTGCGGATATTGATGATATCGCGCTCCATGAAACCCATGCCGGTGAAGATGATGATGTCATGATCCGCAGGAGACAGGTATTCATTCACATGTTCGTACTGCGAAAACGCAGGAGAGATACCGAGAGTCAGACCGCCGGCTGCCTTGGCTGCAAGCAAGGCGTCGTTGGGGAGACCCGGACATGCGCCGTTGATGAAGATGTGCCCGCGTTTGGCGATTTCCATTCCGAGCTGCTTCGCTTTCTTCCGTGCGATGCGATCCTCAGTCTGCGGACCGCTTGCGGATCCCATCACGCCGATCTTCAGTTTGCGTCCCGGTCTCATAGTGATTGGAGGAAGTGTAGTGGAAGAATTTCGTACGGGAGAACGTTCAGCCCTGCTGATCCAGTCCTTCGGTGCATGCAGCAAGTAAAGCAGGAACCGTGCGTGCATCAATCTGAGCACAACGGGTGGACTCGTGCGTGGTCTGTGCGAGACAGAACGCAAGCAGATCGCCAAGTGTGGGACTCCCTGCATCTCCTTTTCCGAGATTCGATTCTCCGAGAACTTTACAGAGCCTTGGCTCAGCTTTCTGAATCGCCCACTGAATGCGTTCGTACTCCGAGCGAAGTGCGGAGTTTTTCTCCGCATTCACCAGTTCAGAAAACGAAGAAGGATGATCTGCTGCTCCGACGATCGATTGGGTGAGAGCTTTCAGCATTGTCCCGGAATCCGGAATGAGAGACGTTCCTGCATGCGTTGCACTGTCGACGAGAGTGGAAACATTGACGCCGCTTTTTACGGAATCAACGAGCGCCTCGCTCTTTCCCGAATGAAAGACATCGGTCACCTGAGCAACGAGTCCGGACGAATCGAGCGCCTGCGCTTTCTCTGCGAAACCACGAAGATTCGCCTCCGAAGGCTGCACGAAGGCACAGGCAATGTAGAACGCAATGGAGCCGAAAACGAAGAACGTACGCATCGTCCCATTATACCAGATTTTTGGCTTACATTCCAATCCTCCTGATGATTTCCCGACCGACGAATTCCTTGTCCCTGCCGTACTTCAACCGCGAGAGCTGCTTGAACGCTTCGACCGCTTTCGTGTCTTTCACGTACGTCGTATCCAGCCACGGTCTCGGCACTTCGATCGAGAACGGCGTGGATGGCTGGCTGTCGATACTGAGCTTCATGCATGCTTTGAACGCATCGAGGTTCACGAGGTCCGACTGCGAGAACGACGGTGCCATTTCTTTGGCGCAGAACTCGGCGTCCTGCGGACCGATCTTATAGAACATCATCGTGCCCACGTTGCCGAAGACCGCACCCTTCAGCTTCACGGATCCCGAGAGCTTGCTGTCTTTCTCGAGCTGGTCGAGGTACTGGTGCGCGATCACGAGACCGAGGCGGTACTTTCTCGCTTCGGAGAGAATGGATTCGATGGAATCGGTGACGTAGTTCTGGAATTCGTCGATGTAGAGGAAGAAGTCTTTGCGAACGGCGCTGGCTTCTCGCTGGCGACGCATTGCCGCGACTTGAATTTTATTCACGATGATCATACCGAGAAGCTTGCTGTTGATGTCTCCGATCAGACCCTTCGAGAGGTTCATGAGGAGAATCTTTCCGTTGTCCATGATGTCGCTGAAGTCGAAGGAGCTCTTCACCTGACCGACGATGTTTCGAATGAGCGTATTCGTGGTGAATTGTCCGAACTTCGCGGCGAAGTACGGGATCATCTCCTGCTTCTCGCGCTGTCCGGTCTGCGCCATCTGCTTGTCCCAGAAGGAACGGACAATGGGGTTTTTCAACCGTGAAACCTTCGCCTTCGCAAACTCGTCATCCGTGAAGAGACGCACGAGATCGGTGATGGCTCCGCCCTCCTCCTCGTCTCCCATCAGCGTCAGACACCCGTTTCGGAAGTAGTCCTGAATGCGCGGTCCGAAGATTTCCTCACCGAACATCTTCACCATCATGTTCATGGCATCGAGAGCGATGAGGTCGCGCTCCTCATCCGTCTTGCCTTCGAGCATGTTCAGCCCCATCGGACGCTCCGTATCGGCGGGATTGAAGTAGATGATGTCGTCGGCGCGCTCGCGCGGAACGTATGGAAAGAGATCCTCGATGAGAGACCCGTGCGGATCGATGACGCAGAGGCCTTTCTTGTTGTGGAAGTCTTGCCTCGCCATGATCTGAATGACCGACGACTTTCCGGTACCCGTCTGACCGATCACGTAGAAGTGACGGAACCGGTCGTCATTCTTGAGAAAGATCTTCTGCTTGTCGCCTCGCACCGTGTTGTAGCCGAGAAACAAACCGTCTTCCGGCACGTTCTTCGGTGCCGGCGCGACTTTGAAATTCTGCCACTTGATGTTCTGGACTTTGTTGTACTTGATGTTCGGAAAATGGAAGAGGCTCGCGAGCTCCGCCGTTCCCAAAAGCATCTTCTTCCACGTCAGCTGCTGGAACAGCGTGTGTCTCGGAGTGCGACGAATGAAATCGTAGATCAGACGTGCATTCGAATGATGGCGCGTTCCATGGAAACTATTGCCTCGGATTTCATTGAACTGGGAGAAGCTGCTCCGAATACTCGTAAGATTGAGTCTCGCTCTCTCTTCCGTCTCAGCGGAACTGACGATACGGATCGTCGCGAGGAACCCGGGGGAACCCGCCTTCTCGTCGATCGCCTTGCTCAGTTCCTCCACCTGCTGCGACACGCGCTCCGAACCCTGCGACTTGAGAGGATCTTTGTCGTTTCCCGTGAACATGTCGATGAAAGCAGCGAGGAGGGAGAGAGGATTCCACGAGAAGTTCTCGGAAGATTTCTTCGGATTGATGATCTTCTGCGCCTCTTTCTGGAGCACCTTCTGCCAATCCGACTTCACGGGTCGCAGCACGATCTGCACCGCCGCCCCTTCGTCTTTGTTGAGCTTGCTGAATGCGTTCACGATCGTATTGAACGGATCACTCTTGATCTGCGAGTACGTCTTGAACGGGTAGACGAAACTCTTCGACGGAACCAGCGCCGTGGATACCGTCACCGAGTGCTTCGTGAAAATGTTGTAATCCTCCACGGCATCGATCACGGCATCCGGATAGAACGACGTCAGTTGTTTCTCGATGAGTGGGATGATGGATCTTGGTGCGACGACGAAAATGAGAATCTCACCCGCGAGCGCGGCGTACTCAAACGAGAAGAAGTGCGATCCCTGCCAGTAATGCTTCATGGTGGAAATTTTCAGACTCGAGAGGGTCTGACAGAGATGGTCCATGACGCCGAGAACATCCTTGAAGCTCTTTCCTGTCGAGTATTGTTCGGATTCGAGCTCTTTATCTTCTTTGCTCTCCTTCTTCGGCATCAGGATCTGCAGGAACACGAGCTCTCGTTCTCGTTTCCAATCAGCAAGAACTCGCATCCACGCTAGAACTCCGACGACGGAAGCGGCGAGAAGCAGCAGTACCAGAATGGTGACGAGGAAGACCTGCATGTGTGTGTTCTATGATAACGCTGAATCGGGGAAATGAAGAAACGAACTTTCCTCATATTATAGCACAAAAACGGTGTTTTTTATAGTGCAATCTAACGTATGTATTTCGCCTTATTTGCATTGTGTTCGTCATTCGTCACCGCATAGTGAATCATGCCTGTCGCGTCATGCAAGTAGTACCAGTACGGAGAATCTTTTGGCTTCAGTGCAGCCAGAAACGATGATTCGCCGGCATTCGTAATCGGTGTCGGCGGCAGCCCCTGCCTGCGTCTCGTATTGTACGGAGAATCGGTTTCGACATCGGCTTTCGTGAGCGGCTCTGTCTTCTTGCCGAGAACGTACCTCGTCGTCGCATCGACGCCGAGGACGACGTGGTTTTTCAGGCGCTTCCAGAGAATGCCCGCGACGACCGCGCGCTCCTCCGCATGTCTCGATTCGCTCTCGACGAGCGAACTCATCGTGACAAGATCGGCGAGAATTCTTCCTGACTTCTTGATGTCATCTTCATGCGCTGTAACAATGCGTTTTCTGAATGTTCCGAGCATGCGCTCGAGAAAGAACTTCGGAACATAGTCCGTGGGAGAGACGGAGTAGGTATCGGGAAAAAGATAACCTTCCAGGCGTGATCCAATCCCCTGCTCCCTCGTCCCTGCAGTTTTCTCAGGGAGAAACTCGAACGTGGAAAAATCGCAACGGAAAGCACAATCGATGATATCGCCTTCCTTCCCGAGACCTTTCGACGCGAGCAAGCGATCGATGTCGGCAACGGTGAAACCTTCCGGAATCGTCACCAGAAATTCCTGAGACTTTCCGCTGACAATCGTTTCGACGATGTTTCTCGTCGACATCGCTGGATTCAGCGCAAAGACTCCCGCCTGCAACGATCCTGCGTTACCCGTGAAGCGTGCATACATTTTGAAGGCGAACGCGGAACGAATGAGATTCGCACTGGAAAGCTTGATGGCGATTGCAGACACAGACGAGCCTTGCTCAATCGTGACCGGAATATTCTTGGCGTTGCTCGAATCGACAGGCGATAAGGCATGCCAAAACCAGAGCAGGCTGAGAATGACGATGCCAAGCAGAAGCAAAGGGAACTTTTTCACCGAGTCATTCTACATTACTTCACCCCAAGCCCCATCTCTCCCATGACGCCCTGCATGCGCTCGGCTGATACGACCTGTGCCTTCTTCATCGCACGATTGAGCGCATCGACAGCCAGTGCAGGAATCTTCTCGCGAGGAACCTCCGGTGCAATCTCCATCGAAACGACCTCCATACCTGCAGAAACGACGACCTTCACACCCGACGCTTCCGCCTCGACATGAATGTACTTCAGCTCACTTTGCACTTTCTTTGCCTGCCGCTGGAATTTGAACGAGTTTCGAAGTTCGGAGAAGGAGACCATGACCGAAGTGTAGCACGGGCTTGGAGCCCGTGTGTAGTCCCTGCTTTTTAAAACTATTTGGATTCCTTTTTCTGTTTCTCCTGCAACGCAAGGAACCATTGCTTCAGAGGTACGCCATCCACAAGTGTTTCAGTCTGGTCATTGAATGTAATTTTTGCTTCTCCTTTATCAGCATACGCCATAGCAACGCCATGCATGGCTCTTCGCTCCATGCTCTGCGCTTGTCCCAAAGCCCAAGCCTTCGGTTTTTCATCATCAATCTTCGGTATCGCAGTCATGATTGCATCTCTTGCTTCAACAAAATCCAACACCGGTGCCGCCGAAGCCCCTGGCCCAAACAGAGGGCTCAACACAGCCAACGCACGACCATGACGATTCATTTCGTAGATAGCATCGACGATCGATTGGTCATCTGCATCTTCCGCAACCAGTAGCTGAAGCCTCACTTGAGCTGTAGCCAATCCCCCCACATGCTCATCGAGCTCTGCGACAAGATTCTCCATTCCCTTTCCGGTACCGACATCATCGTTCTCTTTCATGAGTCTTCCAATTAGTAAGCCTGTAGCTGCAACAACTGCTCCGGCTGTCGCAATAATTTTTGCACGACTCATCGATGACTTTTTCGATGGAAAATTGACCTTTGCAACTTCCTGATTTGTTACAGCAGGAGATTGATCTGGACGGTTGGTTGATTCAGACATACTGCGAATATATCAAGAAAACAGAATCATTCAAATTTTTTCCGTAGAGACGCACGATTCGCGCGTCTCTAACTGCTGTGCAACACATACTTCCCACGCTTCACCTCAATCAATTCATCCTTCTTCAGCTTCTCAAGCAAACCCTTCAGCCACTCCGTGTGATTTCCCATGCTCCAATCAAGTGCAATCTCTCTTCCTATTTCTGGAAGCGTCAGTCCCCTCTCCTCTTCTCGAAGTGCATCGATCACTCTCCCGCGGAAAATTCTGTTCGGGACAAATTTTCCCGCAACTTCGCGACCAGGCTCTCTTTTTTTTGCTGTGCCCTGTACCAATCCCTTCGAGGGATCTGGTACCGGGGTTCGTTTTATTTGTTTTCCATACGCCTTGAAAATAGGTCTCATCTTCACCGGCATCAATTGCCATTTTGGATCGTTCTTCGTACAGACAAGAGACCCGAAGTCCATCATCGCTGCATAAAAATCTTTCGCAGACCAACCTGAATCGATTGCTTCAGCCATGACATCCTCAAGAAGTTCCAAAAGAATTTTGTCGGACTTTTTCCAGACACCATCCGCGTTCTCAAGTCCGATGAAACACCGATGCAGTATGCGCCGGATATTCGTATCAATGCATGCCGTCGGCAAACCGAATGCGAAGTTTCGAATCGCACCAGCGGTGTAATGACCGATGCCGGAGATCGATTGGAGATGTTCTGAGTCGTGCGGAAATTTTCCCTGAAACTTTGTAGTGATTGTCTTCGCAGCATCACGAAGACGAAGTGCGCGGGAGTTGTAGCCAAGCCCCTTCCAGGCAATCAGTACTTCGCGATTCGACGCCTTCGAAAGATCTTCTATTGTAGGAAAAGTCTGTATAAAATTTTTATACAATATGATCACTCTCGACACCTGCGTCTGTTGCAGCATGATTTCGGAAACGAGCACGAGATAGGCACGATGATTTCTGTCTTTCACGTTCAAGTCCCGCCACGGCAATGTGCGTTTGTGAACAGCGAACCAGTGTTTGAGTTCGGTGTAGAAGATACGAATACGATCGGAGCGGTTCATAGTCACAGTATAGATGATCCTCCACATCCACTTGACTCGGTGATACACCTTCGATACACTTGTGATACACTTTCCCATCATCTTATGCCAACCAAGAAACGAAGGCTCAATATCACACTCAATAAAGATGCGGCTCTCTTCGTAAAGAAAATAGCGTTGCGTGACGATGTTCCCGAAGCAACAAAGGTCTCTCAATTGGTAGAACTTGCTCTGGAAATGGAAGAAGATATGTACCTAAGCAAGATTTCCGATGAAATATTGGAGAAATCAAAAGGAAAAACTATCTCTCATAAGGAATTTTGGTCCCGAGTTCACGGATGATCTATACGATCGAATATGCAAAGGCTTTTCCATGGAAAGTTCTTGAGAAAATTCCCAAGGATGATCTTCAGAGAATTCAGAATGCAATTGAGCAAAAATTGACGAAAGAACCGCTGCTCTTCGGCAAACCTCTGCGACATTCTCTCAAGGGAAGTCGAAGATTACGCGTTGGCGATTATCGAGTTATTTACACTATCAAAAAAACAACAGTCACCATTGCTCTTATTGGAAATAGATCAACTGTGTATTAGCCCTTCGTAATGCCAATACGATCCTCTATCTCCTGATCGACGAACGCCCTCTTCCGTCCGTACTTCATCCTGCTGAATTCCTTGATCAGCGCACCGAGCTTCTCGTTCCTGTTCGACTCGTCGTAGATCGTCGCCATGCTGAACGGACGGGAGGTCGTGTTGTTGATGTTCAGTTTCACGTAGCACTGGAAGTTCGGAATGCCGATGACATCCTGCTCGCTGAGCACCGGTGCATATTCCTTCGCCATGTACTCCGCGTCTTCGGCGCCGATTTTGAAACTCAGAATCGTACCGACGTTGCCGAACACCGCATCGCGCATCTTCGTACTGGACTGCCCGTACGCTTCGGTCTTGCCGACAAGCTGCCCGATGTACTGGTGTGCCATCACAAGCCCGAGCTCGTACTTGCGCGCTTCGCTGAGGATCGTCGCAAACGCATCGGTGATGAAGTTCTGGAATTCGTCGACGTACAGGTAGAACCGTTTGCGTTCCGCCTGCGGAACATCGGCGCGGCTGAGAGCCGCCATGTTCACCTTGTTCACGAAGATGAGCCCGAGGAGCTGCGCATTCACGTCACCGATCTTTCCTTTGCTCAGGTTCACCAGAAGGACTTTGCCTTCATCCATAATCTGGCGAATATTGAACGCGCTCTTCGGCTGACCGATGATGTTGCGCATCGTGCTGTTCGTGATGAACGGACCGAATTTCGCCGAGAAGTACGGAATCATCTCTTCCTTCTCCCTCGCACCGGTCTTCGCGATTTCATTCTCCCAGAAGCTCCGGACCACCGCGTTCTTGCACTTGCCGAGCTTGTAGCGCTGGAACTCATCGTCCACGAAGAGACGAGGCACATCGATGAGCGTTGCGCCTTCCTCTTCATCATCCATCAGCGTGAGACAGCCGTTTCGGAAGTAGTGCTGAATGCGCGGTCCGAAGATTTCGTTGCCGAACAGCTTGATGAAAATTTCCATCGCATCGAGAGAGGCTCTGTCTTTCTCCTCGGGAGTTTTCGCCTCGAGAAGGTTCAGTCCCATCGGACGTTCGATATCGGAAGGATCGAACACGACGATGTCTTTCGCCCTCTCCTTCACGGTATGGGCAAGCGCGTCTTCGATCAGATCGCCGTGCGGATCAATGATGCACATTCCTTCTCCGTTTGCGATGTCCTGTCTCGCCATCCAGTTGAGAAGCGCGGATTTACCCGAACCGGATTTACCGATGATGTACTGATGACGGGTGCGATCCTGCTGAAGGAAATGAATCTTCGTTTCAACGGCGCGGTGACGGTTGATGCCGAGGATGATGCCTTCGGTCGGTGCATTCGGAGGAGGAGGCAACACTCTGTAATTGATCCACTGAATGATGGGAACTTTGTTGTAACGACTGTCGGGAAAGTGATAGAGACCCGCAAGTTCCTTTTCGACAAGCAAGCAATCCTGATGCAAGAAACCGTTCAAACGCCGCTTCCAGAGAAAGTGAAGAAGCGGGGCATTGATCGAGAGCGGAAGAATCCCGAGAAACATCCGCTTGTTGACGAAAGAGTTTCCGTACAGGTTGCGGAAGGTATTGAAAGCAACTTGAAGATTATTGGTGATATCCATCGAGCGCGCCCACGTTTTACCCGCACCCATGATCCGGATCGAACAATGGAACCAACTCATCCCGCCCTTCTCCGCCATGTGCTTGTAGAGTTCCTCCTCGGGCTGCACCATACGCACGAAAGAATCCCCCTTACTCGCACCCGGAGCCAGCGTTCCTCCGACACTGTCGGACACGCCGGCAATGAGACCGAGAAGCGGAGACAAGATCGGGATGTTCATGAACCAGTATTCTTTCTTCCCTTTGAACTGGCTGCTCGCAAAATTCCGCGTCTTCTTCCCCCACTTGTTGCTGAAGGAGGGTTGCAGGACGATCTGAATCGTCGCACGCTCGTCGCGCTCGAGCTTACTGAGCACGTTTGCAAGTTCGTTCAGAGAATCTTCCTGCATCTGCTCGTATGAGCGGATGGGATACGGATAGTCTTTCTTGAGCACCATGTTGTATCCGACGAGCTTCATCCCTTTCTCCCAGATTTCCGGCGCCTTCTCCACGGTCACCTCGGCATCGGAGTAGTACGCGGTGATCTGCTTCTCGACGATCGAGACGAACCTCGGCTCGGTGATGACGAAAAAATTCAATTCGCCTTTCTCGACGAACAGTTCGAAGCTGAGACCGATGTAGCGGAAAATCCAATAGTGAAAAGATTGCCACACGGTGAGGCTGCGGATTTCCCAGAGAGCACGGTAGAGCTGCTCCATGACGGCAACGCGTTCTTTGAAATCTTTCTCCGTGCGCTTCTCCTGATCCAACTTGCTGTCGCTGCGGGGCAGGATGACTTTCAGACAGACGAGCGACTTGGATTTCCAGATTGCAAAACCCATGCGGAAGAAATACCTCAGGTAGGTGAAGATAAAATACAACGTGACGATCCATGCCGTGTTCACATCGAGGTTCGCGATGTACCAATTCCATACGACGCCCCAAACGCTGAGATGCAGAATCGCTCCCAAAAAAATGCTCGAGGCCCAAAACACGGGCCAGAACCAGAGCGGAAGGAAAGCGAGGAAGGTATTCACGCTGCAGGGGAAAAGGGTAAATCTTAACGTTGATGATCGATCCTCAACTGTGAGACAGTCTACGGAAAGAATCTAAGTATTATAGCAGAAAAACGGCATGAAATACAGGGTTTTGACCGGATCATCTTCCACACTCCGTCACCTCCATCCGCATCTCGCGCATGCGACCTATTTTCGTGCCGACAAAGAAGTGGTAGAGACCGACGACGCTCGGAGTGAACTCGAATGTCTCACCGTCCGTCATCCACGTCTGCATGCCGAGATTTCCTCCGTCGGGATAGACGATATCTCTCACGACGAACGACTCATCCGATGCGAGTTTCAGTGTTGATCCGAGCGCAAACGTATGCGGAATTCCCGGCTTGAGAATCACGTCCTTCGTGATACGACGTTGGAAGCGGTCATCGAGACATTGATTCACCAGGTTGATGTCTCCGAGACGCTCGAACGTCGCCTGGATTTTGCCGACCGAACGATCTGCGATCTGCAGAAATGCAGCGAGACTCAAATCCATATCGCGACCCTGGACGAACGGTCCCCGATCGTTGATGCGCACGACGACACTCTTCCCGTTTTCAGTATTCGTGACTCGAACGAGAGTGTTTTGCGGGAATGTGCGATGGGCTGCCGTGAGTGCATTCATATCGAATGTTTCACCGAATGCAGTCCCCTTCCCGTGAAATTTCTCGGAGTAAAGACTGACCTCATGCAGCTCCGAGTGCAGCTTGGAATCGAGATTGCGCATCAAGGTCAGAAGCTCTTCGTGCGTCAAAGACGGGGCTTCCGGATCAGCATCGAGTGCGTACTTTGCGGCGAGAGCAGGGGTGTCGGGAGCGTTCGGAAGTTCCATGAAATCGTTTCCACCGTCTTTGAGCAGACGCTCGATATTGCGGGTTCTGAAGAGAAGCAGCAGTGCATCGGAGACGCTCAGTGGTTCATCCGGACGAAACCGAATGTTCTCATCATTCAGAATGCCGCGCGATTTCGCGTACGTGATTTCGGCAAAGCCGGAGTCACCTTCCTGTACATCGATGTACGGCTTCTCGCGCGTCTTTTCCGTCGGACGGCTGATGCTGTTCCAAATGATCAGGAAACCGTCGCGGCGCGTGATCGCATCTGCTGCGTGAACATTCTGAACACACGCAATATTTGCCACGAAGAAAATTACTGAAAGAAAAACAGGGGTTCTGTGCATGGATGCAAGTATACAGCTATTACAAACTTGCCGTTCCATTCGCCCTCACACTATTCCATTTCTCCGCAACAATATCTCTCATCGCCGCAGCTTTCGTTGCGGGACCGAAAACACCTGCTCCGTGCGTCTCCGCCGAGGCAACAATTTTTGCGTCCATCTGATACCGAAGCAGCGCTGTCTTCGTACGTTCGCCGAACGTCCCGGTCGTGTCTTTTGATGCCAAGTACCCGCGGTCACGCAGGAATGTCTGGAGTACTCTGACATCTCTGCCATGGTCACCACTGGCAAGAACTTTTGACGGAAGCAAAGCATCGAAACGTACGCTTGATGCGATGCGCATCTTCGTCACGATCCCCTCCGTTTTCATTGCAACGATCTTCATCTTCCATGCATGCAAAATCGCTGTCTGCGTGGCGGGTCCGATGGTTCCGACTCCTGCATCTGATGCATTCCCAACCACTCCGCTCTTCAGCTGAAATGCGATCACCGATTCCCGAAGATGAGCGTTGAAGATCCCATCGGTTCGCCCGCGGTAGAAACCGAGAAAACGAAGCAGTTTCTGAGCCTGACGGACGTCACTGCCGCGATTCCCCCGACGCAAGCCCAAGGCAAGATCCGGCAAATTTTCATCCTTAATACCCACAGCAGCCTTCATTGCCGCAGCCGCATGATCGTCGACCGATGTCCCGTCACCTTTCAGCCCTGCATCCGCTAAAAATTCCTGCAGCGCTTTCTGGGTCGCCGGACCGAATGAACCGCTCGGAGCATCCGGGAAGTACCCAAGATTCTTGAGCGTCAATTGCAGAAATCGCACTGCGAATCCCGTGTCTCCGAAGGCGGCGAGCTTGAGGAGTGCGTACGTATCAGTCTTCGCAAGAGTCCCAAGAAGCGCCGTCTGTGCGGGAAGATTCTTCAGTGAGAGACTCTCCCGTGGCATCTCCGGAGTTCCGAAGGGATATACCGTTCCGCTCACGCGCCTTGCGCCCCATGCGAGAGCCCGAGCCAGACCTTCTTCCCCCGTCCCCATCCAGAGATCGATGCGATGCAGATCATCACTCCATTCGATAATCCTCCCTCCACGATCGTGCACCGTGCCGACGCCGAGACCCTCAAGATCGATCCTCGTTCCGAAATCGTAGGAAGCAGGTGCGGCAATCATTCCCGGATAGACACCGGTTCCATCGGCGCCCGTCTCTCCCCTTCCGTTGAAGGCAATATCTTCTTCATAACTACCGCGAAAGTAGCAACACTGATTCGGGAGAGGCGAATAGTACGCCGTGACGACGAAATCCTGCTGATACGGTCTCTCTTCGGCGTAGACTGGCGAAAAGAGCGATCCGATAACAGAAGTCATCAGAATGGCAACGGGATAGATCCGAAATTTTGCATAGTGGAGAACCATGGTTTTTGTGTATGTGTGAATGAAAATCTGATCATTATAGCACAAAAATGAGAACATTTGCACTCTTGAGTTTCACTCGCTACCATGCACCCCGACATGACAACAGAGAGAAGCAGTGGCAACCACGTGCCGAATCAGGGCGGGGAGGACAGTTTCCAAAAAAACGACGGTACGATTCGAACAATTTTACTGCTTGGTTCCGGTGCACTGAAAATCGGTGAAGCCGGCGAATTCGACTATTCCGGGAGCCAGGCGATCAAAGCATTCAAAGAGGAAGGGAAGCGCGTCGTGCTGATCAATCCGAACATCGCAACGAACCAGACGAGCTGGGGGCTTGCGGACCGGGTGTACTTTTTGCCGGTACAGCCGGAATTCGTGGAACAAGTCATCAAAGAAGAAAAGCCTGAAGCAATCGCATTAAGCTTCGGGGGGCAAACGGCACTCAACTGCGGGGTGAAGCTGGAGGAGCTCGGAATTTTAAAAAAGTACGGCATTCAGGTACTCGGAACCTCCGTCGATGCGATTCGCAAAACTGAAGATCGTGCACTCTTCAATCAGGAACTCAACTCCATCGGCGTCTCGGTTCCAAGGTCAATCGCCTGCAATCGCATCGAAGATGCCCGCGAAGCTTTGGATAAGATCGGTCTCCCCGTGATGATTCGCGCTGCGTTCGCACTCGGCGGCAAGGGAAGCGGCAGAGCCGGTACGAAGGAGAAAGCGGAAGAAATCCTGAGAGTCGCATTCGTCGAATCACCGCAAGTACTGGTGGAGGAAGATCTGACGGGCTGGAAGGAAATCGAGTACGAAGTGGTGAGGGACAGGGAGGACAACTGCATCACCGTCTGCAACATGGAGAACATCGATCCGCTCGGGATCCATACCGGCGAGTCGATCGTCGTCGCCCCGAGCCAAACACTCGACAATGAGGATTACCAGATGCTCCGGTCGATCGCGCTCAAGGTCATTCGGCACCTCGGCATCATCGGCGAGTGCAACATCCAGTACGCACTTCATCCCAAGAGCAGAACGTACCGCGTCATCGAAGTGAATGCGCGTCTCAGTCGCAGTTCCGCACTCGCATCGAAAGCAACGGGATATCCTCTCGCATGGGTGGCGGCAAAACTCGCACTCGGCTACGCGCTGCCCGACATCAAGAACTCAATCACGAAAGTCACCTGTGCAGACTTCGAGCCCTCGCTCGACTACGTTGCCGTCAAGATGCCAAGGTGGGATCTGAAGAAATTCAACTTCGTCACGGAAGAAATCTCGACGGAAATGAAATCCGTCGGTGAGGTGATGGCACTCGGTCGCTCGTTCGAAGAAGCATTGCAGAAAGCCGTGCGCATGCTCAATACCGGTGCAGATGGGCTATATCCGACACCGATGAAATTCGTGAAGAAAGAACTGCAAAGCGATATGAAGAACCCGAGCCCGCAGCGAATTTTCGCCGTGGCAGAAGCGCTCGCGGGAGAGTGGTCGACGGAGGAGATCAACATTCTCACCGGCATCGATACGTGGTTCCTGGAGCGAATCAAACGCTGTGCGGATCTCCGGCAGCAGCTCTTCAAGACGAAAGCGCAGACCTTGAGTACGGAGCTGCTGCTGGCATGCAAGAAATCCGGGTTCTCGGACAAATCGATTGCGCTGATTAGGGATAGCAAGACGGAGGAGATCACGAACGCGAGACTGGAAACCGGCATCACACCATTCGTGAAGCAGATCGATACGCTTGCCGGAGAATTCCCGGCACAGACGAATTACTTGTTTCTTACATATAATGCCACAGAGAATGACGTTCATTTTGATGGTAACGGAGAAGCGGTGAGCGATGAGCTGAGAGCGATGAGAACGATTGAAGACTCAAAGCTCAAAGCTCAAAGCTCAAAGCTCCGTCTGATCGTTCTCGGTGGCGGACCCTACTCGATCGGCTCCTCCGTCGAATTCGACTGGTGCTGCGTGCAGGCGGTGCGGGAACTGATGGCACAGGGCTTCGAAGTAACGATGATCAACAGCAATCCAGAGACCGTCAGCACCGACTATGATGAATGCGATCAGCTGTTCTTCGACGAATTGAGTTTGGAGAGAGTAATGGACATCGTGCGACTCCTGAAGCCCGCGGGCGTGGTCGTCTCGATGGGTGGGCAAATCCCGAACTCGCTCGCGTTGAAACTTGCGAAAGAAGGAGTCCCGATTCTCGGCACGGATCCGAGCGATATCGATCGCGCCGAGGATCGCCACAAGTTCAGCGCGCTTCTCGATACGATCGATGTCGACCAGCCCGAGTGGAAAGAATTCGCCGATCTCACTTCGGCAAAACAATTTTCCAGAAAAGCCGGATTCCCCGTCATCGTGCGTCCGAGCTACGTGCTCTCGGGTGCCGCGATGACCGTCGTCCACAATGAAGAAGATTTGAAAGAATATCTGGAAGCCGCCACCGACGTCTCGAAAGACGCACCCGTCGTGATCTCGAAGTTCGAGGTCGGTGCGAAAGAAATCGAATTCGACGGCGTTGCCCAGAACGGAAAGCTGCTGCTGTACGCCATTGGTGAACACATCGAGAACGCCGGCGTTCATTCCGGCGATGCAACCATCGTGCTGCCGCCGCAGCGCGTGAACATCGAGACATTCCGGAGGATCAAGACCATTGCCAAGAAGATCGCTCTGGGACTCCGAATTTCCGGACCGTTCAACATCCAATTCCTCGCGAAGAACAACCGTCTGAAAGTGATCGAGTGCAACCTGAGGGCGAGTCGCAGCTTCCCGTTTGCCAGCAAAGTAACCGGGGTCAACTTCGCAAAACTCGCGACGGAAGCACTGCTCAAACGCGCACCGGAGAACATCCGGTACCAAACGCTGGACTTGGATCACGTCGGCGTGAAGGCAGCGCAGTTCAGCTTCTCGAGACTGAAGGGTGCCGACCCCAGACTCGGGGTGGAAATGGCGAGCACCGGTGAAGTCGCATGCTTCGGCATGAACCTGGAACAGGCACTCCTCCTCTCGCTGCGGGCAATCGGTTTTCAGGTGCCGCGGAAGAACATTCTCCTCACGATTGGCGCACTCGAAGACAAAATCGACCTCCTGCCCTCGATCGAAACACTACAGAAGATGGGATTCGCCTTCTTCGCGACACATCGAACGCACGAATTCCTCACATCTCGGAATATTCCGAGCGTTCACCTGCACAAACTCTCCGAACCCCGAAGCCCGAACATCAAGGAGTACCTGGAGAGCAGACGCATCGATTTCGTCATCAACATCCCGCAGCACTCAAGCTCAACCGAGAAAACGGACGGCTACTTCATCCGGCGCATCGCAACGGACAGAAGCATTCCTCTCATCACCAACGTCCAGCTCGCGAAGCGCATCATCGAAGCACTGGAAGCGGACAAAGCGAATCCGGAGATTCCGCTGATGCCGTGGCCGGATATTCTGGAACACAGGTCATAGGGAGAGCTTCTTCGCAATCCCGGCACATGTATTCGCGTCTTCATACGAGCCAACGACACTGAGCTCTTCATATCGATCTGAGTAACAACCATCGTTTGAACAGAAATACCGCTCGCCTTTTCCAAGCACAATCGGCTGCATATTCTGTCTCGGAATTGCGTGGCAAACGGTGAATGTCGGCGCACCGCTATGGAGAGGTTTGTGACTGCGCTCGATCGTCAGTGAAAGTGCATCGACAAGAAGGAGGAGTGCAACAAGAAGCAAGCTGCCTCGCAGGATCTGATGGGTGGGTTTCTTTGATTTGAAAAATTTCTTCATAATGGTTGTTGTATAAGTGGTGGATGTGTTTATACTATTATACTATATTTTAATATAATTGCAAATAGCTTACGGTGCAGCAGAAATGCTTTCCAGACCATCTAGATCCCCGTCCCCTTCTTCACCCTCTGCGCAATGCTGACAAACTTCCGAATCAAGCGATGCTTCAAGGGCAGTTTTCCTGTTTGCTGAAACTCCTGCACGACCTTCGCAAACTTGACCCCCTTCAAGCGTACAGCCTCCAAGCTCTCCGGACGCTTATCGACAACGAGACCGAACACTCCTCTGCCGAGCGTGCAACGCGGTTCGAAATGCACCCCGAGAATGCTTGCGCCGAAGTACTGCAAACTCACGGGAATGTGACTGGTCGTTCGTTTCATCAGCGGCCATGCGGCACTCGGCGTTCCTCCGGTGAAGAGAAGGAAGAACGGTTTGCCCTGAAACGTGCCAAGAGAGTGAGAATCAGAATCCAAACCGAACGCTCCCATGCGATCGATGAGATTCTTGAGATGAGCGGGAACGCTGAAATTCCAGATCGGGGACGCGATCACCACTCCGTCCGCCTGCATCATCTCACGTTTGATCCTCTCGAGATCATCAACCGGACAATGCGGTCCGTAACACTCAAGACCGAAGTGAGCCATCTGAAGATCTTTGAGCCTGATTTTTGCAAGGCTCACACCCAGAACTGTTCGCATTCCGGATGCCAAAGAATCAGCAAGCACATTCGAGTTGCTGGGTTCGTTCGTGCCGGCAACGAGGAGAAGAATTCGAGACATCAGTACTGTTTCGAGTGTATCGGCTTCTGCGTCAACAGAGAAATAGTAAAACCTCTTGAGCCATCGTCTCAGATGAGTAGAATGCATAGATGTTGTGGCGGTTGAGCAGTTCTACCACTACATCTTGTGTTTCCCCCTCCACATCATGAACCCGCATTCCCCGTCCTCAGCGCAGGCGAAAGACATTCCTCTCGCCTCTCCTTCTGAAACGCTGAAATCGGCGAAGAAGAAATCGCTGCAACGCGTGCGTGAAACGAAATCGCAGAAAGGCATGGTCATCGAGCGCAGGTTCACGACGCCGGGCTCCGATCCTCTCGACGAAGTGAAGTACGATCGCAGGACCAGCAGAATTTCGAATACGAACGGTTCCGTCGTCTTTGAAATGAAGGACGCGGAGGTACCGGCGGACTGGAGTCAGGTTGCAACGGATATCGTCGTCAGCAAATACTTCCGAAAAGCAGGAGTGCCGCAATTCGACGAGAAAGGAAACAGAATCAAGGATGCAGACGGAAACGTACTGACCGGACCCGAGCGATCGGTGAAGCAGGTCGTCCGCAGACTCGCCGGATGCTGGCGATGGTGGGGCGAAAAGCACGGTTACTTTGCGACGACGCAGGATGCCCAGACATTCGAAGATGAACTGAAGTACATGCTGGTGCACCAGATGGCGGCACCCAACAGCCCGCAGTGGTTCAACACCGGTATCCACTATGCCTACAACATCACGGGTCCTGCGCAAGGACACTACTACTGCGAACCGACGACGGGAGAGGTCCTCCGGAGCACCGATGCCTACACGCACCCTCAGCCGCATGCATGCTTCATTCAGAGTGTTGCCGACGACATGGTGAACGAAGGCGGCATCATGGATCTCTGGGTCAGGGAAGCACGCCTCTTCAAGTACGGCTCCGGCACGGGAACGAACTTCAGCAACCTCCGCGGCGACGGCGAGCCTTTATCACAAGGCGGCAAGAGTTCGGGGCTCATGAGCTTCCTCAAAATCGGCGACAGAGCCGCAGGAGCGATCAAGTCCGGAGGAACGACTCGCAGAGCGGCAAAAATGGTCTGTCTCGATCTCGATCATCCGGATATCGAGGACTTCATCAATTGGAAGGTGAACGAAGAGAAGAAAGTCGCAGCCCTTGCCAAGTCCGGCTACGACACGGACTTCAACGGCGAAGCGTACTCAACGGTCTCCGGTCAGAATTCCAATAACTCCGTGCGTGTTGCCCACGAGTTCTTCAAGTCCCTCGAAGACAACGGCGACTGGAATCTTTACTGGCGCACGGAGAAGAAGAAAGCGAAAGCCGACGGTCGGGAGGCGAAGCCATGCAAGACGATGAAAGCGCGTGATCTGTGGGATCAGGTGAGTTACGCCGCATGGTCCTGCGCCGATCCCGGTGTTCAGTACGACACGACGATCAACGACTGGCACACGTGTCCGATCGATGGTCGCATCAATGCCAGCAACCCCTGCAGCGAGTACATGTTCCTCGACAATACCGCATGCAACCTCGCTTCCTGCAATTTGATTCACTTCATGAAGATGGGCGCGGATGGCAAGAAAGAGTTCGATACGGAATCCTTCCGTCATGCCGTTCGCCTCTGGACGATCGTGCTTGAAATCTCCGTGCTCATGGCGCAGTTCCCAAGCCGTGAGATTGCGGAACTCAGCTACAAATTCCGCACGCTGGGCCTCGGATACGCGAATATCGGTGCGATGCTGATGCAGATGGGTATCCCCTATGACAGCGAACTCGGACGTGCGATGTGCGGAGGCATCACGGCAATTCTCACCGGCGAAAGCTACGCAACGTCTGCCGAGATGGCGGAATGTCTCGGGACGTTCCCCGGCTACGAACCGAATGAAGAGCACATGCTGCGCGTCATGAGGAACCACCGCCGTGCCGCCTACAACGCCGCGGACTCGGAGTATGAAGAGCTTGCGGTAAAACCCGTCGGCATCAACCAAGAACTCTGTCCTCGCCCGATCCTCACGGCGGCAAAAGAATGTTGGGATCGCGCCGTGGCTCTCGGCGAGAAGTACGGCTACAGGAACGCGCAGACAACCGTCATCGCACCGACCGGAACGATCGGACTCCTCATGGACTGCGACACAACGGGAATCGAGCCCGACTTCGCGATCGTCAAATTCAAGAAACTTGCCGGAGGCGGCTACATGAAGATCGCCAATCAGTCGGTGAAACCCGCACTTGATGCTCTCTTGTACACGGATGACCAGGTGAAAGGCATTATGAACTATGTGATGGGTACCCTCACACTGGAGGGCGCGCCACATATCAACCGAACGACACTGAAGGCAAAAGGCTTCACCGATGCCGACATCGCGAACGTCGAGAAGAACCTTCGGTCGGTCTTCGAGATGAAGTTCGCTTTCAACAAATGGGTCCTCGGCGACGAAACGATGAAACGACTGAAGTTCACGGAGCAGCAGATCAGCGACTTCAATTTCGATGTCCTACGGGGTCTCGGCTTCACCCAGAAAGAAATTGAGGAAGCGAATATCCACGTCTGCGGCAACATGACCCTCGAAGGCGCGCCTATGATGAAACCCGAACATCTTCCCGTCTTCGATTGCGCCAGCAAGTGCGGTTCCCTCGGCAAGCGTTTCATCAGTGCCGAAGGACACATCCGCATGATGGCGGCTGCACAACCGTTCATTTCGGGCGCGATCAGCAAGACGATCAACCTCCCGAACGAAGCAACCATCGAAGACTTCAAGAACGCGTACTTCCTCTCGTGGAAACTCGGCGTGAAAGCCAACGCACTCTATAGGGACGGCAGCAAGATGAGCCAAGCGCTCAGTAACAAGTCCGACGATAAGAAAGAGGAAACCAAAGTCGAAACGCAGATCGTCGAGAAGATCATCATTAAAGAGGTTCCTCGCAGGAGGAAGCTCCCCGATGAGCGTCTCAGCATGACGCACAAGTTCTCCGTCGCCGGCCACGAAGGCTATATACACGCCGGCATGTACGAAGACGGCAAACCGGGAGAAATTTTCATCAAGATGAGCAAAGAAGGATCGACCTTGTCCGGTGTCATGGACACGCTGGCACTCTCGCTCTCGATGAACCTGCAGTACGGCGTACCGCTGGAAGTCCTGTGTGAGAAACTCGTCCATACGCGATTCGAGCCGATGGGCATGACGACAAACCGCGAGATCCCGATGGTCAAAAGCCTCATGGACTACCTCGGTCGCTGGCTTGCCCTGAAATTTCTGACGAAGCAGCAAGCGATGAAGTTTCACAATAAAGAGCTCGTCGAGAGGGCATACACCGAAGGCACGAAGAGCAAAGATGCGTTCGCCATGAGCCTGCCCGTTGTCGACGAAGGCATGTCTCAAATCGTGGAAGAAATCGCGACGGCTTCGGACAACCTCCCAAGCCCTTCCGCTCTCGACCAAGCAAAGCTCCAAGGCTACACGGGCTCGATGTGCAGCGGCTGCGGATCGACGAAGATGAAACGCAATGGCAGCTGTGAGCTCTGCATGGATTGTGGTGCGACCAGCGGGTGCGGGTGATATTCTTCTCTCATGTCAGACCCCTACCTCGACCATCTCCCCAGCCACGAGCGTGAGAAGATCCGAAAGCGTCTCCGAAGCCCGGAAGAGTACGAAAGGCTGCGAGAGAAAGTAAAAGGACCGGAAGATCTTGAGAGGGAGATGGAGAAGAACTCGGAATTTGCCGAGGTGAAACTGGCACTGGAGACTGAACCGAAGATGCAGGAAAAAGCCAAAGAACAAGTCAGAGCTTTCGCACGTGAGAAAGGGATTGATACCTGTTTCGATCATCCCTCCGCTCGACTGAACGATGCACTGAGCAAAGGATCCTTCGACGTGACGATCGATGCCAAGAGTCATGAACCGAAGCTCGGCGTACGAATAAAAAATGCTCCTCAAAACTCCGGCGAAGCACCGAGTGGCAATGTCTCAGAAGTTTTCAGTCTGAGGCCGATGCTTCAGCAACAAATAATCTCAACATTCGTATCAAAATGAAAGACAGTCTCAATCCTATTGAGCCCTTACAGAATACATTTTCTAAGAACACTTTTTGTATACGATATACGCATAGAATCTCATAAATCCTGATGATTATTCTGCATAAATACAATCAGTCTATCATCATCTGCAGCCCTATTTCGAGAGACTTTTCCACACTTGACACAGCGATACTCAATCGTGAAGCCTTTCTTGCTGTCTTGATCGATCGTCATTGGCTCAAGTAAGCCAAGGCAAGTGGAGAGACGGTCACCCGGTCCATCGCGGTCGACATGTTTTGAACAGAGACACTTCGGACAGTGATCCCGATAGGTTCCTTTTCCAAGTGGCTCCACTGCGAGACCGCAGTGCTCGCAGACGAATGGTTCTTCGCGTGGAATAAATGACATAGATCAGACGTTGAAGCGAAAATGCATCACATCGCCATCTTTCACGATGTATTCCTTTCCCTCTACTCTCAGTTTTCCTGCTTCCTTTGCTTTCGCCTCTCCCCCGAGAGAAATGAAATCACCGTAACTGATCGTTTCCGCTCGAATGAAACCTTTCTCGAAATCGGTATGGATCACTCCTGCAGCTTCGGGTGCGGTTGCGCCTTTCTTCACGGTCCAAGCACGCACTTCCTTCACGCCTGCCGTGAAGTAGGTCTGAAGCCCGAGTGCATCGTATGCGCCGTGAATCAGGCGATCCAAGCCCGACGTTGCTATTCCAAGTTCCTTGAGCATTCCTGCAGCATCTTCGGGGCTGAGCTCGATCAGCTCTTCCTCAGGTTTTGCGGAAACCAGAACGGCAGTGTCGGAATCAAGAAGACCGGCCTTCATCTTCGCTTCAACTAGCGGCATCGTCGCGATCGACTTCTCGTCGGTATTCAATGCGTAGATCATCTTCTTGGACGTGAGCAGCTGGGTATCTTTCAGAATCGGCTGCAACTCCTTATCGATCACAACAGTCGAAGCAAGTTTTCCTGCATCCAATGCAACTTTAAGTGCCGAGAGCACCGTGAGTTCTTTGTTCAGGTCTTTATTCCCCGACCTGGCTCCGCCTTCGATTTTCTGTATCTTCTTCGAAACTTTGTCGAGATCCGCGATGATGAGTTCGGCTTCGATGATCTCCCTGTCCCGCTTCGGATCGATCGATCCTTCGACATGAATGATGTCTCCCCCGTCGAAGATTCTGACGACATGGCAGATGGCATCGACTTCCCGAATGTGCGAGAGAAAAGCATTGCCAAGCCCTTCTCCTTTACTTGCCCCTTTCACAAGCCCTGCAATATCGACGAATTCGACGATGGCAGGAACGATCTTCTCCGGGCTGATGATCGCGGCAAGTTTCTGAAGCCTCTCATCCGGAACCTCCACGATGCCGATATTCGGCTCGATGGTGCAGAACGGATAGTTCGCCGCTTGTGCTCCGTGACTGCGTGTTAACGCATTGAAAAGCGTCGATTTTCCGACATTGGGCAAGCCGACGATTCCGATTTTGAGAGACATAGCCGCGACATACTATCAGAGAATCAGCATCCCATCCCCGAAAGAAAATAATCTCATCTTCTCTCCAATCGCCTTCTCATAGAGCTCCAATAATTTCTTCCTACCGGTAAAAGCCGATACAAGCATGAGGAGGCTCGACTTCGGTACATGAAAATTCGTAATCAACGCATCGACGAAGTGCGGCTTGTACGTTTCGGTGATGAAAAGCTTCGTCTGTCCCTTCGGTCTCGTAATCTCTCCTTTGTATGATGCAGATTCAAGTGTGCGAATCGTCGTCGTGCCGACGGCAACAATCGGTCTTCCGATCTTCTTTGCTTCGCTCAGTCTCTCAGCAGTTTCCGCATCAATCGAATAGAATTCCTCGTGCAAAACACCTTTCTCCACCTGATCTTTCGTCAGAGGAGCAAACGTACCGAGCCCTACGTGCAGCGTAATATACTCGACTGATCTTCCAGATTGAATAATTTTTTTGATCAATTCTTCCGTGAAGTGCAGTCCCGCAGTCGGTGCCGCGACCGAGCCCTGATCCAAGGCAAAAACCGTCTGGTACTCGCTTCGTCTCCTGGTCTCCTGGAGCGGAGAATCTTTCATGTACGGAGGTAATGGAGTTTCGCCATGCAACAGCAAATTCGACAGCAATTCTTCTATTGGAAACGACGGCGTGAGAATGGCCTGAGTCCCATGACGATGTTTCACCTCAAACGAGAGATCTTTCGTCCAACGAAGAATGTCTCCCTGCTTCAGCGAACCTGAAGCGAGAACACGAATAGCACCTCCGACAGTCTCGAGATACAACGCTGAAATAAGGCCACCCGTATATTTCTTGAGAGTCATCTTCGCTGGAATGACTTTTGTCTTATTGAAAACCACAACACAGTCCTTCGGCAGGAAATCACCGATTGATGCGAACGAACTGAAAACAACTTGATCGTTCTTCCTGTCGTACACGAGCAAACGAGCAGAATCCCTTGGTGAAACCGGTTCTTTGGCAATGAGAGCTTCCGGAAAACGATAGTCGTATGCCGCAAGAATGCTTTCAAACGTTGCCATCAGTATGCCTTCGCAACGTAGATGCGTTTTGCAAATGCACTCTGCTTGCCCGATACAGGATCTAACACCCCCTTTGCATCTTCCTTTCCGTCAAATGCGAAACAACGATACGTACCACCGGAGGTCTCTGCCTTCAGCTTCTCAACGGTCTCCTTCGTTCCGTCCCACGCAACGAGCGCCCACATCCCCTCCTCCAGTGCCGTCTTCAGTGCTGCGAAGTCTTTGGGCTCCGCAATGTTCTTGTTTCTTTTCTCAAGTGCTCTCGCAAAGAGTGTCTCCTGATCCTTCTTCAGCATGTCGGTGACTGCTTGCGGAGTCTTCGAGAGAGAACACTTCACGGCTTCATCGCGCGTTCTGATACGGCTCTTGATCATGCAGGAATTCTCCGCGAGATCCCTGGCACCGAGCTCGATTCTGATCGGCGTTCCCATGCGTATCTGATGGAACGTCTTGTCCCCGAGGCGTGTCTCGCGCGCATCGATGCGAACGGTGCACTCGCCCGAAGTTTCTTCGAAACCATTCGCCCTGCCGTGCACCGGATAGATCGTTGTGGACTTGCTGATGGAAACCGCAAGATCCCTCGCAGCCTTCAGAACTTTCTCGTTCTCGGCTGCATCCGATCCAAAAATCGGAAGAATCGTACACTGCACGGGTGCGACATTCGGGGGAAGAACGATGCCATCGTCATCACCGTGCGTCATGAAGAGCGCGCCAAGCAGGCGCGTGGATGCTCCCCAGGAATCGTAGTACGGAACGGTTTGTTCTTCCTTTTCATTCAGGAAGCTAACCATCGGCTTGCCGTCCGCACCGAGCAAGAAATTCTGCGACAGCATGTGACTGGTACCCATCTGCAATGCCTTCCCATCCTGCATCATGCCCTCAATCGTGAACGTACCGGTCGCTCCCGGAAAACGCTCGTGCTCGGCTTTCTCACCTTTGATGACGGGAATCGCCAAAAAATTCTCCGAAAGATCGGCGTAGAGATCGAGAATCTTCAGGGTGAATTCCCTGCATTGATCCTGCGTTGGAAAAAGGCAATGACCCTCCTGCCAATGAAACTCCGTTGTCCGCAGAAATGCTCTCGGACGCTTCTCCCAACGCATGACGGAACACCACTGATTCACAAGAAGCGGGAGATCCCGGTGACTCTGCACTCGTCCGCTCCTCGTATACCAATCGACGAAGAGCAGTTCCGATGTGGGTCGTATGAAGTACGGTTCCGGAAGTTTCGTCCCGCCGGCATGCGTCACGACAGCAACCTCAGGAGCAAACCCCTCCACGTGCTCTTTTTCTCTCTGGAAGAAGCTCTCGGGAATAAGAGTCGGGAGCATGATGTTCTCGACTCCAAGCTCACGGAGACGGGAGTCCATGTATTGCTTGATATTCGCCCACAACTTCGTCGCAAGCGAACCAAACGTAATGCAACCCGTCACCGGAGATTCATCGTACAAATCAGGCGCGTGAGCAATGATATCCTGATACCACTGGGGAAAATTCTGAGCGCGGGGAGTGATGAGTTGCTTCGCCATGCGCACAGGATAGAGGCTATCGCAAAATATTTCACCTCTGAAAGAATAGAGTCGCTTCACTCGTCTCTACCCGTGCTACAATCGAGTCTATGCAAAAAATCATTCCCCATCTCTGGTTCGACAAAGAGGCGAAAGAAGCAGCGGAGTTCTATGCGTCTGCGTTTGGCAGCGGCTCCAAGGTCACGAATGTCGCGACACTGCGTGATACGCCGTCCGGTGACTGCGACATCGTGTCATTCAATCTGCACGGCTACGAGTTCATGGCGATCAGTGGTGGACCGCTCTTCAAAATCAATCCGTCAGTGTCATTCATGCTGAACTTCGACCCGTCGAAGGACAAGGATGCGGAGAAGAATCTCGATGCCTTGTGGAAAAAACTTTCGGATGGAGGCACACCTCTCATGCCACTGAGCGCCTACCCCTTCAGCAAGCGCTATGGCTGGATTCAGGACAAGTACGGCGTGAATTGGCAGCTGATACTCACCAATCCCGATGGCGAACCGCGTCCGTTCATCATGCCGTCACTCATGTTCACCGGCGATATCACGGGGAAAGCCGACGAAGCCATCGATTTCTACGTGTCGGTATTCAAGAACTCCCCTTCGACCCATTCGATTATCTCAGGGCAGGCAATCTCAGGGCAGGCAAGACGCGGGATGACCGCGACGTACCCGGAAGGCGCTGCGCCGGAAAAGGCCGCCAAAATCATGTTCGCCGAATTCATGTTGGAGCATCAGTGGTTCACGGCTATGGACAGCGGTCACATGCATACGTTCGGTTTCAGCGAAGCCATTTCGCTCCTCGTGCGCTGCAAGGATCAGAAGGAAATCGACTATTACTCGAACAAGCTCTCCGCTGTTCCCGAGGCCGAGCAGTGCGGATGGCTGAAGGACAAATACGGTCTTTCATGGCAGATCGTACCAAAGGATATGGATGAGATGATGAAGAGCGGTGATGAAGAAAAGATTGCCCGCATCATGCAAGCGCTCCTGCCGATGAAGAAGCTCGACCTCGCGATCTTGAAGAAGGCGTATGAGGGAAAGTGAGTGAAGTGAAGGTGACGCGACGCACTTCCTGCAGTACAAAGATCCGAATCAAACTCCTATTTGATGCTCCTGTAAGAGTCGCTGTCTTAGCTCGTCTTCCCCCGAGAACGCGTTCTCTTTTATTTTATCTCCTTTCCCCTCATTTTTATGAATACTGCTCTCGTTTTGACAGTTGCCGGGGCGGAAGGAACCGTGAAAGCCAGCGACGATGGCTCCAGCACCCAGACATCTACGGACATCGAGAGGAATGCCGATGCCGATGATGACGCGGGCGCTCATGCGCAAGCAGATGCCGCTGTCGGTATTTCCTTCTGAAATCGATGACATCAGGAATATGCTGAAAGAGCGACCCAAGGGTCGCTCTTTGGCAGAATCGAGAAAAGTGGCTCCCCCCGACTGGATGTTTTCAGAACTGCGGAAAATCTGTCAGGGACTTCGACAAAGCAACTTGTGCTGCCACACCTCCATTTTGTGAAACTTCTTCAAGTGCTGTTGAATGATCATCCCGAGCGACCTTATTCCAACGGCGGTGCCCACATGAACATTGATGTAGAATTTTCCAGACTCTTCCTCTCGTATCAAGAGCAATGGGAGTCATTATTCCATGGCAGTTTTCAGATCTGTCTCCTGGTGTTTTTCCATCGACATGCATTGAACACAAACAATTTGTGCAATGATTTCTTGTTCCTGAATCAAGCGGTTCAACATGAATTCCGCAATTGCCACAATCAAATTCTTCTCGAACGGCTTGCATGAATATATTATAATACTTTTATACAATTAAGTCTATTGGCTCCCCGACGTGGCTCCTTCTAGAACTGGGGAACATCTACCATATGCTTAAAGGATTGGATTTCACGAAGCTTACTCTTGGAGGGCAAGCGGTATGATTACTGCATGGTGTACAAGAATCCTGCTATCAAAAATAACCCTGCTGCAATACCCGCAGAGACAAAATTATAAGGGCTGGCATATCGTATGTATTTCATATGATCGGCATCGAAAACGTTCGACGACATGTTCGCCATGCCCGCGATAGGTGAAGTGGTATCCCCAAACGTTCCTCCTGTGATGACCGCTGCAACACAGAGCGGGATGCCGATCCCAGAAGTGACAGCCAGGGAAACAGCAAAAGGCATCATGATGGAAGCCGTGGCCCAACCTTCACCAATAAAATACGTGACAGCAGAAGAGACGAGGAACAGGGACACGGGGATGCTCCACATGGGTAGTGAGTTTCCCAGTTGCTGCTGAATGAACGTACTTAAGCCTAACTCTTGCGTAACATCCCCCAGAGCCCATGCCACGATGAGAATAGCCAGTAAGCGCATCAGGTCATTTCCTCCCGCAATTAAATCTGCCGTCATCGTATCCAAAGGATACTTCTGGAAAAAATACAAAAGCCCGCTCAGAAAAATGGAAATACACAAAGCCACCAGCATTGCCATGTTCGGGTCGGTAGCGGAGATGATGGATGAAATTGTGCCATCCCATCCCGCTCTTCCGAAGTACCAGTAAAAGAAGAAGCTGAGAAAAACGACAACGATCATGGGAAAGACGAGGTTCAGTATGCGTGGTTGTATCTCAGGTTTCACATCTCCCATGTCCATCGTCATGCTTCCAGCAGATGGGTGGTGCATGTGCTGCTCTTGCCTTTCTACAGAAGGTTTTTTCCATTGGAAATAGATGGATAAGAATGTAACGAGTAGAACGACGCTACTGAAAAACTCGAATGGGATTGCATGAAGCAAGGTGCTGTACGCCGAATGTTTCTCGGCAACTCCTGCTACTTTTAATGCCTGACCGATATTGGCGATGTTGAATCCTACGAATGTGGTAGCAATGGGAATAAGTTCAACAATAGGGCTGGCAGTATTGTTGATCATAAATGCCAGACGCTCTTTCGATACATTATTTTTTTCTCCAAGCGAACGAACAATTGAACCTGTGCCGTAAATCCGAAAGTCGCAATCGAGAAAGGTGACGGGAATCAGCGCCCACAACATGTAAAAGACTCCTCTTTCGCTGTGAATATATGCAGTAATCCAATCTGAAAATGCTTTGATGCCCCCGGACTTTTTTATCAGAGCTATGAACCCACTGAACAAATACAAAAATACCAGTACTTGCAGGTTATCTCTGTCGGATAACGTTTTGATGATGTTTTCAATCGCCGTTTGTGTCCCTCCTACAATTGAAGGATTCAGGAGATAACTGCCGACGAGTAAGCCGAGAAGAAGTGAAGGCAAAACCTTCTTCGACCAGATCACGACAGCAATCGTGAGGAGCGGCGGCAGGACTGAAAGCCAGCTTACTGTATTCATGGGGATGTAGGAGGGAGATGCATAGAATGTACTTAATTTTTTTGGCAATGGTTCAGGCAGAGCGAGAGAGTTCCGCCAAACAGGAAGCCCCAGACGTAACTGATCACTGTGCCGAGCAAGAGCGTCAGCCAGTTCATGCCTGCACCACTCCAGCCGAAGATGAAGGAATGCAGTAGAGTGTTATGGAGATCCCTTAGTGTCGGATCAGCCTGCAGGAAGAGATAGCCATAGAGCATGCAGAGAACGAATATGACGGCAAACGTTCGACTGAAGCCGTGGGCCCACTGGAGGGGTGGGTATGGGGTGAATCGAATCATGGACATAAAAGAGAGGAGGAAGGAAATGAGAAGTTATTTATCTTCGTGTTTATGTGAATGGTCATGCCCTCCATGACCATGGAATAAGTGCATGAGCGGACACGCGAGAATGAAGATAAATGGCGCGTACGTGAGTACGTGTTGCCAGTGCCAGATGAGAGCGCCGACCATCACGATGGCGAAGATGTAGTAGAGCCAGTGAGGGATGCAAAAGTGCTTCATGGTAGAAAAGGGGTTATTGAACGGTAAATAGACCCATCATGCCACCTTCAAGATGCTCCGCGATGTGACAGTGGAACATCCAGTCGCCGGGGTTACTCGCTTCAAGGAGGATGTCGACTGTGTGACCCGTGGGAATTAATGCCGAGTCCTTCCATACAAGATTCGTATTTGCCGTGCCGTTGTCGCTTAAGACAAGAAAACGATTCCCATGGAAATGAATCGGGTGTGACATCTGATGATCGGTATCTGTGTCATTCACGATGCGGATCTTCACCTTGTCACCAAGCTTAAAGTTGTAATGAATCTGATCATTCACGGCTTTCGTTGCCTCATCGATCATCTTCCACTGCGTATTCGACTTGTTGGACTGAGCGTTCATCATTTCCATGGAATCCTCCCACTCGATGCCGTCAGATCCAGTCATATCCATTCCGTGCATCATCTGGTGCATTGCCGGAATAGTGGAAACGAGGTGAAGCGTCTCGTCTGGAACTTTATCGAACGATGAACGGAACGAATCGATATCCGCAATCACATCGACATTAGTTCGCAGTTGCTGAAACTCTGTGGCATAGGACGGCGATGCTTTTGCCGCTCCTACCGTCACGCTGCCGAGTTCCGTTGTGCCTGCAGGTGTCGTTGATGCGAACGTGGAGACACCCGACGTGGCAAAAAGCACATCGACGGTCGTTCGTTCTGACGGACCGATAATCACGCTATCCACGAACTGCTCGTGCTCATAGCGACCGTTGTCGCCTCCGACGAGCTTCATCTTCGCGTTGGAGAACGTCAGTTTCAATGGTCGTGCATTGGCCACATTCACAAAGTTGAAGCGCACGACTGACCCTTGTGGGAAGTTCGCCTCATAACTCGTAGCACCATTGATGAACGGCGTATTGCCGAATCGACCCATCAGAACGTGATCGGCTTTCTCCTGTCCGAACGGCACAACCCCATCAGACCCCATAAGCAGATCATTGAGGAGAACCGTTTCTGTGGCATTCACTGGAGCATAAGCATCGGTCTTGGTTGGGCTGACGAGGATGCTGCCATAGAGACCCATATTTTGTTCCACGTCCTCGCGTACATGCGTGTGATACCAAAACACACCCTCATCGGGGACACGTAGTGTGTAATCAGTACTGCCGCCAGGCTCCACTGCGGGGTGCTCGTCAGTGGGCACGCCATCGGAAGCACTGTCGAGGCGTAGGCCGTGCCAGTGAACAGTGGTGGGCAAATCAATGTTATTCACAAAATGGACGTGGAAACTCGTTCCCTGCTTTGCCTCGATACTCGGTCCAGGCACCTCGCCATTGTAGGCGTACATGACGACCGTATGTCCGTTGACCGTTGTACGAACGAGCCCTGCTGTAAGGGTGATTGTTTGTCCATCGGTCACAGAAAGGGCTTCAGAAGCTTTCGCTGCGGGCAATGTGGATGGGTCTACCTGCGCTCCGGGCAGGAACGTTGCTGACGCATCGCCTTGCACTCCTCCCCCATTCATCATACCTCCTCCATTCATCATGCCCCCTCCCTGTTGCGGTGCAACGGAGTTCGCACAGCCAGCAAGCAGCAGAGCGGCGCACAAGAATAGTTTGTTGTTCATAAGAAAGTTGGGAAGTAGACGAGTTACCGCATATTCATATCGACATTTTTCATCAACATGCCGTTCGACATCCTATGGTACCCGGGAGGGATAGGCTGATTTGCCTGTTGTTTTTGGGTACAGGCACCAAGAGCTAATGTCATTGCTGAAAGAATTGAAATGGAGAGAAGCTTTTTCATCGGGAAAAAAGGAATTACAAATAGGAATTTCTGCTGTGGTTCGTATTTTTCACAATCTCAAAACAGTCGTTTGTATGTGAGGCGAGATAGGCGGCGCGGCAATCCGAACGTCTTGAGCCGCTGAAAGAACAGCAAGAGATCCAAAAACGCTATTCATTGGTATCACTCCAATCGTAAAGACAGGTGCGATGAGGTTATTAGCCTCCGGCTGTGCTGCTTGAGAAATACAGTGACCCCCTGCACACGGGGAACCATGATCATCGCCATCCTTGTCACAATCTGGGCAGTCATGCGATGAATTCGTGCTGATAGATACGTGAGCCTCTTCTCCATGCAAAACAGGCACTTCTGCATGTGCGGCTGGCATGATGCAGAAACTTGCGAACAATAAGTGCAGGCCGAAAATTGCAAGTGTGAGCTTCTTCATATGTTTGTTTCAGCTTACTCGCTGACTCAAAAATCGACAAAAATCATATATAAAACATTTTATTATAAAATCAAGTGTGGCTCCCCCGACTGGATTCGAACCAGTAACCCCCTCGTTAACAGCGAGGTGCTCTACCGTTGAGCTACAGGGGAACAGAGAACGTATAGGGAACGGAGCGGGCAAAGTATAAAGAAGAATGGACGGGAGTGAAATATGAAACGGTAAGAATCCTCAGCCTCCTTCGTCTCCATAGACCTTGAGCTCTATCTCTTTTCCCCTTTTTCTATGACAAATTTCACGAAGCTGCTTGCAGCCGGCGTCATTGCCGTTTTTGTTGCTGTTTTCTCGGTTTCCTACTCGATCAGTACACATCAGGTTCCATCGGCATCCGCAGCACAGTCCGACTATTTCCTGAAGATCGACGGCATTGAGAACGAGATTGAAATCCAGTCGTTCAGTTGGGGTGTCAATTCCCCTCGTGATGTCGCAACCGGTCAGTCGACCGGCAAGCGTCAGTATCAGCCGATCATCATCCGAAAGAGAATCGACAAGGCATCCCCGCTTCTCCTGCGCATGGTCGGTCAAGATAAGAAATACATCGGTCATGTGACGATCGTGAAGCGCTCCGCAGACGGCACCACAAACGAATACACGGTCGCTTTCACGGATGTGCTTGTGACGTCGTACCAGAATGAAGGCGCACAGGGTTCGTCGCCAATCGAATCCGTCGGGTTCACCTTCCAGAAAATAGAAATGAAATAGTCGCTGCTTCGGCACAGAGTGATTCAAAACACCTCTCACTGCGAGGGGTGCTTTGTTGAAAAGAGCGAAGAAATATGCTATGATAAACAGAATGCAAAAATACACACCACACATGCTTGTTGCTTTTGTTTTTGCAACTTTCGCCGTTGTTGTTCCTCATTTACTGGGGGCTCCGTTCAACAAAATTACCATTTGCCATACTCCCACAGATCCCGATACGACAATGGAAGTACCGACAAATTCCGTTGATGCTCATTTGAAGCACGGTGATTACCTTGGTGCCTGTGGCAGCAGTTCGAGTTCGAGTTCGTCCTCGCTGTCTTCCTCTGCGTCATCGAACTCGGTGAGCAGCTCCAGTGTGTCTTCGGAAAGCGGTTCCACAAGTTCGTCATCGTCCGGTGACGTGAGCAGTGCAAGTTCTTCGTCGGAGAGCAGCGTTGAAAGTTCATCTTCCTCTTCGAGTGACGTGAGCAGCGAAAGCTCTGCATCCTCCGTATCGGGTGAAGGAAGCAGTGGGAGTTCTTCGTCATCCTCCGATGGAGACAACGACACCGGCAGTACCGACGTTACACCGGCAACAGAAACACCGGTGAATAGCGGACAGAGCGATGGAGCCGGGGACAGCGTGTCTCCGCTGGAAGCAATTTTCAGCGGTCATGGACTCGCAGAGCACGCATCAGCGGTCAATTTCGTCCTGAGTTCATACGATTTGCAGGCAAAATCGATCTACTCATTCGGTGATCTGGGAAGCGTACCCCAAACATTCCTGCCTGAACCGACAGACAGTATCGCAAGAAAAAACGCAGCCATCTGCAGCATGTTCCGATACTTCCAGAATCTCCAGACGGTTCGACCGTTTACGCCCGATGACTACGTCGATTGGATTGCGGCAAAACTCGGAAGCACCCTCGGAGAAGATCCCGAGCAAATGAAAGCCGCAATTCTCGGTCGTCCCCCGGTTCATCCGTTCTCGGATGCATTGGTGCAAGGAATGAAGGATCAAGGTTGTGCTGCGAATGCGTACGTCTACACGCCGCCTTCGATCGAATCCGGCACTCTCGTACCGGAGACTTCTGCACACGCAGCAGCCCAAGACGAATCATTGCCGCATAGTCACACATCCGATGATTTCCAGGTGAAAGACACAAGCACCGACACCGAACTGATCTTCTCGATCATGCATGACGGCGAGGTCTTCAAAGAATTCGGAAGCAATCTCACACATGAAATGCACATGATCATCGTTCGTGACGATCTGCAGCATTTCTACCACATCCATCCCGCCAGAAACAGGCTTGGCGAATGGCACATTCCGTTCGCTCCGACCGTTGGAGGCACGTACTGGATCTACGTCAACTTCAGAGATCGAAGCGGAGAGTCGTACGGTCTGCGATTCGTACGCACCTATCCGGGCGCTGAAGGGGAAAACGGCGAGACGTTGGATTTCAGTCAGGAGAAAACTCTCGACTCGTATCATTTCCGATTTGATCCCGTCGAGACCGGCAATGGCATGACCTTCACCTACACGATCACCGATGACACGGGAAAATCTGTGCACCCGCAGGAATTCATGGGTGCATTCGGTCATCAGATCATCGTATCCACGAACGGCTACTTCAGCCATTCGCACCCCGTGGTACGCGTGAATGAAAATCCGGTCTTCTACGTCGACACTCCTCCGACCGGTCTCTACATGATTTTCGTGTCGTTCGATATCAACGGCAAAGAGTACACGCTCGCTTTCCGCTGGGCGCACTAAGAGAAGAGTCTTCCTGTTTTCTCCGTGACAAGAATACGGAAGAGTGTGGATTTTTTACTGTTCAACGTGAGCGGAGCTGCCCCATCGGCAAATGAAAAAGGAATGACGATTCCGACATTTTTCTGAATGCCGCTGAGACGCTTCGTCAGCAATGCGACAATCTGCGCCGCCTCGCCTTTCTCCAGTTTTTCAAAATCCAGTTCCTCAAACGTCCCCCAGCACATCGCGCTTCGCCACTCTCCTTCTCCCTGACGCTGCACCTGAAAACACACGGAAGGATTTCTGCGGAGAATGTCCGTCTTTTTTCCCTCCGTCGTCTGCCCGTAGATCACGTTCTCATGGTACACATACGCGAGAGGAAGAACATACGGACGGGAGCCGTCGGCACATCCGAGAGAACCGAACACCTCCGATTGCAGCAGTGCATCCGTTTCGCCGGTCGAGAGTGTCCGTTCCATGGTTGCAGTGTAGCAGGTGGCGAGAGATCAGATCATGCCAATCGCCTGTTGAATGGCTCTCGCAACCGTTCCCGGATGCGGCACTCTCGAAATCAATGCTTTCTTCTCGAACGTCAGATCCCCGTAATTCAGGACGGATTGAAGGAAAGTCTTCTTATGAGCCTCGACGGTCTTCATCTTCTCGAATGCGATTTCGACGATATCCTCATCGTAGAGAAGACCTGCGTGCGCGTAGACAACACGCTTGCTGGTCACGATGATATCCACTTGCGATTCCGCAAGCAGGAACCAGAAAAACCAATGATGCGTGCAGGTGAGAATTACGAGCCCGATCGAGAATGCCAGCATTGAAAACCCCGTATCCGATGATGCAAACACGAAACCCGACGTAAGAACGATCCCCGCCGCGGTCAGAATGAGGTAGACGAGAAACGGGAAGACGTACTTGATCCAGTGTTCATCGGAGATGAGAATCAATCGTTCATTCTGCATCACGTGCGGTCGAATCGATTCACGCCTGACCCAGTAACGATTCAATGTGGTAAGCGCCGAAAGATCCGAAGGAGAAGAGTCGTCTTTCATGATCAGAAAAAATTTGGAGCGAGAAACGGTGCGACGGAAAGAAGAATCATGAGCAGTGTCACAAAGACGTACGCCCATCCAAGAAAGCTAATCCGAGGCGGTTTCTTCAAACTTCCTCCAACGTGAAGCACAGACAGAAATGCGTGACGATCGATGCAGAGCCTGTGGTGCAGAACCAGACCGAAACAGAGGACTGCCACGGAGAGAAGATCGATGATGAGGACGGTCGTCTGAACGGGCGTCATACGTTGTTGCTCAAGAAAGAATACGGGCATCGTATCAGCTTGTCTCGCAGGATGAAATCCGCTCCAATGCAGGTGTCGTAATATTTTGCAAATACTTTTTATTATGTTATAATATTCTTATGGAACTGCACATTCAGCATGAAGCCAATGCGATACTTCAAAAAATCGAAGGAGGAAAACTAAGGCATGTGCCCGATTCTGAACGAAGATCGGCTGTTATCCGTGCAATAGAATTCGGTACCATTCGCACAGACATGGCTGTCGATGAGCTTCTGAAACACATCGATGCGAGCGAAGCGCAAATGGATGTGCATTCCGATGCCAGTGACCCCAAAGAGCGAGAAGCTGCTCAACGCTGCAACTTCGGAAGATCGCAGATGATGTTCTGAGATTTGATCATGTGCTCAATAATTTTCCCAGCTGCCCACTCATCGATGCTCTGGAAACTGTCCTGATACATGTTCTTCATCGAATCATCGGCGTAGAACGCAATGTGCGGTGTCGCCACCACTCTCGGATGTGAGATCAGCGCTCTGTTCTCTTCGAAATTCTGTTCGTGCTCAAGGACATCAAGCAGTGCGTATCGGACTTTGCCGCTCTTCAACGCATCGAGAAGCGCATGCGAATCGATGAGCGCGCCGCGAGCGGTGTTCACGAGCACAACGCCGTCTTTCATCGATTCGAACGCCGACGCATCGATGATGTGTTCCGTCTCTTTCGTATCCGGCAGATGCAGCGTGATGACATCGCTCTGCTGCAGAAGCTCGGGAAGCGCGACGTACGCAACACCGAAACGTTCGACGAGTTCGAGGGTACGACACTGATCCACAGCCAGAATTTTCATTCCGAACCCGCTTGCAATCTTCGCAACGCATCGCCCTATTTTCCCGGTACCGATGATCCCCATCGTTTTGCCCTTCAGTGCCATTCCGCGAAGTCCGTGATAATCGAAAATTCCCTCTCCCGTTTTCTTTTGACCTTCGGGAATATGCCGAAGCGTCGAGAGAAGAAGGGCAAAGACATGCTCCGCAACCACATGCGAACCGTAATCGGGAACGTTGCAGACGGCAATTCCCCTCTTCTCGCATGCATCGGTATCGATGTGATCGTAACCGACGGACCTCGTGCACAGGAGCTTGAGTTTCGGCAACGCCTCGATGATCTCAGCAGTGAAATTCGTATGGATGAAGCACGAAATCACTTCCGCATCGATGCAAGCTTTGACGAGCTCTTTGCCAGCGAGCACGCCCTCGATGACCGAAGCTTCCGGGAATCGTTTCAACACCGACGCACGGTCTTCTTTGTCCACCTCCAGAAACGTGATGTGTGTCATGGACTCAGTATACAATACAGGTGATGAAAAAGGATTTATCGATCGTGCTGATACCGTTCGTCTACTTCATCGCGGGAGCGACGAGTCTCGCCACCGTTGCGACGACGTTCTTCTATAAGGACGACATCGGTCTCTCGATTGCGCAGGTGCAGATCCTCGGATCGATTGCGATCATTCCGTGGAGCATCAAGCCGATTTACGGCTTCATCTCCGATCGGGTTCCTGTCTGGAATCTTCGTCGCAAACCGTACCTCTTCGTCGCAGGACTCTTCGGTGCGGCAGGATATTTGATGATGGCGACGATCGTGCAAGGATTTTCCGGAGCGATCGTCGCAAGCGTGATCTCGGCACTCGGCTTCGCGCTTGCTGATGTCATCGTGGACGGCATTGTTGCCGAGCGGAGCAGAACACAGAAAGAAGCGGGCAAACTGCAAGTCGTGTGTCGCGCATCGCTGATGATCGGCGCAATCGCCGTCTCGTACCTCTCCGGTGTTCTCGTCGAGAGAATCGGCGCAAGGAACGTCTTCTTCATCACGGGAAGTCTGCCGATCTTCACATCGGTCTTCGCTCTGCTGATGAGCGAAAAACAGGATCCGGCGATTCTGAAAACCACCGTTCGCGAATTCCTGCGAAGCATCAGAAAAATATGCACGCCTGCACTGCTGTGGTCGATCGCCTTCTTGTTTCTGTGGAGGGCAACACCCACGAGCGGCAGCGCATTCAGTTACTTCCTGATCGACGAACTGAAATTCAAACCCGAGTTCTTCGGAACACTGTCGCTCGTCAGCAATGTCACGGCGATCTTCGGCATTCTCGTCTTCCGGAAATTCCTCCTCAGTTTGCCGCTCAAGAAGCTGTTTCTCTGGATCGTGATCCTCAGCATCGTGCTCTCACTGCCGAGTCTCGGGCTCGTCTACGGCTGGTACAACATTCTCGGCATGAGTCCGAAGTTCTTCGCCGTCGCCGACACGGCAATCGGCGGGGCGCTGCAGGAGATCGGCTTCCTCCCACTCCTCGTCCTCGCCGCACGCCTGTGTCCGAAAGGCATGGAGGCAACGATGTTCGCGCTGCTCGCGAGCATCATGAACATCGGACTTGCCGTCAGCGACCTCGGAGGTGCATGGCTCACGACAATTTTTCACGTTCACGGAGCAGAAGCAAATATCACAGCAGATTACACGAATCTCGGCATCTTGATGTGGATCGCAATCCTCTCGAGCGCACTGCCGCTGCCGCTTCTGCCATTCCTTCCTGAAACAAGAGAAAAAAGTGAGATTGCGTGAGAGAGCATCATCGAATGGCTTCTCTCGTGAGAGCTTTCAGAACGGCAAATGCACGATCTGCATCGGCATCGGAAACGACAAACGTAATTTCGGTGAAGTATGAAACGATTTGATACACGCTAATCTGCTGCCACGCGAGTGCCTGTACGAACGGTGAGAACACGCCCGGAATTTGCATCACCTCCGGTGGCATGCGGACGCTGATCGCTGACAGGTTTACATATTCAGCCACTTTCTTCTGTTTGGCAGCTAATTTTTTGAGCAGGGGAAGGCAGCCGTCACTCACCATGAACGATGACTCGTGCGAGCCTTGCGCAAAGTGAATGAAGAGATCGTTCGAACGATCGGACAGTATTCGATGATGGATCTCTTCGAGAGAGGGCGAATTTTGGTAGATGAGAGATGTGAGACCGCTCCTAAGCGCAATGTTGCGGATCGGATGCAACGCACCGAGCGGCTTCCGACTCTTTCGAAGACCTGCGGCAAGACGCTTGAGAGCAATCGTGATCGATCCCTCCGAAACGGGCTCCAGAAGGAGCTTTTCAATCGAAGGCTGAATCTTCCTCGCGAGCGAACTGAAGTTGACGATCTCCTGCAAGATCGCTTCACCGTAGATCGGCGACGCACCGATGGCACTCTCGACGGCTTGTGTGATGGTGAGCATACATAAATTATATCGATTTGTATGAAAACATACAATATTATTATTTTTATACAAAAATTATCAAAAATTTCACATCCTGATTCGATCTCTTTAGGGTGACGACGCTTCATCCCCTTCCCCACTCTCTCATGTCCGTTCTCACCTCCAACCTCGGCTACCCACGCATCGGCGAAGACCGCGAATTGAAACTCGCACTCGAAGGCTACTGGTCCGGTACACGATCTTCCGGTGAACTCGAGACAGTTGCTAAAGGAATCCGCTGTCGCAACTGGCAAACACAAAAAGACGCCGGCATCGATCTGATCCCCAGCAACGACTTCAGTCTCTATGACCACGTGCTCGACACGACCTGCCTCGTCGGTGCGATTCCAACGCGATTCGATCATCCGGGTGGCGAAGTCTCTCTTGAGACCTACTTCGCACTCGCCCGCGGCAGAGAGAGGATCCAAGAAACGTGCTCATGCGCACACGAAGCCGTCTCCGGTGTTGTCGCACAGAATCTGCGAAAGTGGTTCGATACCAACTATCACTACCTCGTCCCCGAGCTTTCGAGAGATCAGCAGTTCAGTCTCTCTTCCGAGAAGCCGTTTCGTGAATTTCGCGAAGCCCTTGAAAAAAATATTCGAACGAAGCCCGTTCTCCTCGGTCCCGTGTCGTACCTGCTCCTCGGACAGTGTGACGGCGAGCCATTCGATCGGACGGAACTGCTGGATCGGCTGCTGCCGGTGTATGGCGAGATTCTCACAAAACTCAGAGACGAAGGAGCCGAGTGGGTGCAACTTGATGAACCGACTCTCGCTCTCGACCTCTCGTCACACGAGAAACAGGCATTCGCACTTGCCTACGAAAAACTGCGCGCAGACGCAGGAGACCTGAAGATTCTTCTCGGCACCTACTTCGGAGAACTGCGCGACAATCTCGATCTCACGCTTGCATTGCCGGTTCATGCGGTTCACCTCGATGCGGTGGAAGCACCCGGAGAAGCTGCGCGTGCAATCAACACGGTTCCCGAAGGAAAAGCGCTGTCTCTAGGCGTCATCGACGGAAGGAATGTATGGAAGAACGATCTGGAACGTTCACTGGAGCTTCTGAAACACGCAAAGAACACACTGGGTGAAGAACGACTGATTCTCTCCCCATCGAGTTCTCTGCTGCATGTTCCTCACTCAGTCGAACGCGAAAAGAATTTGAATCACACCGTGCATTCGTGGCTGGCATTCGCACGCGAAAAACTGCAGGAACTCCTGATACTGCAAAGCGCTCTCAACGAGGAATCGACGGCACTCTCGGCATGCAGGGAACGCACGATCGCATTGAATGCGAAGTCCAACCATCCCCTTGTCCGCAATGACAATGTACGAAGAGAGACTGCAAAAATCGAGCAAGAAGGAATCCCGTATCGCAGTCCGATTGTCGAGCGACGGCAGGCACAGGAAGCCCTGCACCTTCCCGTCCTTCCGACCACCACCATCGGATCATTCCCGCAGACACAGACGATCCGAAGTGCAAGATCCAAGCACGGTAAAGGACAGATTTCCGATGCCGAGTACGATGCTTTCCTGAAAGCGGAAATCGCAGACGTCATCAAAAAACAGGAAGAGACCGGACTGGATGTTCTCGTCCACGGAGAATCGGAACGCAACGACATGGTGCAGTACTTTGCGGATCACCTGGACGGGTTTGCATCGACCGAGCATGGGTGGGTGCAAAGTTTCGGTTCGCGATGCGTCCGTCCACCCATCATTTACGGAGAAGTTTCGCGTCCATCTCCGATCACCGTAGAATGGGCAACGTACGCCCAATCCCTGACGGAGAAGCCTGTAAAGGGCATGCTCACCGGTCCTGTCACCATGCTCCACTGGAGCTTTGTCCGTGATGATATTCCTCACGCATCGACCTGTAAGCAGATCGCGAAAGCAATACGCGATGAAGTACAAGATCTTGAACGCGCAGGTATCCGGATCATTCAGATCGACGAGCCAGGACTCCGTGAAGGACTACCATTGAAAAAACATGCGCAGCCAAAGTATTGGCAGTGGGCAACCGATGCATTCCGCTCAACAATAGCAGAGACAAGACCTGAAACGCAGATCCACACTCACACGTGCTATGGAGATGTGAGAGAACTCTTGCCACTTCTCAAAAGTTTGGATGTGGACGTCATCACCATCGAGGCAGCACGGTCGAGACTCGCATTTCTCGATGCTCTGAATCCGCAGAAACTGGCATGTGATATCGGTCCGGGCATCTGGGATATCCACTCTCCCCGTGTGCCATCGACACAGGAATTGGTGGAACTCATCGAGCGCGCACGGGAGTACATTCCCGATGATCGACTCTGGATCAATCCCGACTGCGGGCTGAAGACGCGCACGCCCGAGCAGGTATGGGAGTCGCTGCGGCATCTCGTCGAGGCAGCACGCATCGTTCGTTCTTCCATTTCCACTCATGAGTGAAACATTTCTCGAACTTGTGCCGAAATCCGCCATCTCTCTCCGTCAGTCGATGACGGAGCTGGAAGCCTCCGGTCTGCCATTCGATGGATACAATCTCCCCGAGCTGCGGAGGAAAGACCAGCAATTCCTGCAACCGGAAGAGTTGATGCAGATGCGCCTGGAGGGAAGCATCAGTGAGAAGAAACAACTGACACTCCATCTGCGCACGCGGGAGAGGTCCGTGCAAGAAACAATCGATCGCCTCCGGCTTGCGACCCGAAGCGGTGTGGATCTCGCGCTGCTGGTCACCGGTGATCCACTCGCAGAGGCGGACAGTTTTTGCATGCACGCACAGAACGTGCTTCCGATGCTTTCAAAAACCCCTCTCAAGATTGCCGTCGGAGCCGATCTCTATCAGCCGCATTGGGGAAGGTGGGGACAAAAGATTGATGCCATCCATAGTGGAATCGTGGATGCAGTGTTCACGCAGCCGATCTTCGACCCATCAGTGTTCCATGATATTGATGAACGGACACGAGATCTCCTGCCGCGGGAACGAATCTATGCAGGTATCACATGGATGGCAACGGAGCGCAGCAGACGGTACTGGCATGAACGCAATGGAGTGCCGCTCGCTCACCTGCCACACGGAGAAAGTGATGAAGAGATCAGTCGCAACAGCTTGTCACAAGCTGTCGACACGCTTCGAACCGCGAAACAGGAAGGATATTCGACCTATGTCATGCTCATGCGAAATACCACCGCACAATTGGAACGGATCTTTTCGATGGCGGAGAACATACAGGAGGCATAGATGAAGGGAACAGGAGTACCATAGGGATATGCCGACACCTCCACAGTTCACATGGAAACACGGCGTGCGTGTCGTCCTCGCAATGGGATTCTCCGATTTCGTCCTGAAGTACCGCGGATCATTTCTGGGCTTCCTGTGGTCCTTCATCATTCCGCTCGTCAAATTTCTCGTGATTTACCATGTGTTTCAACCGTTCATCCAAGACGTGCCGCACTACCAGTTGTATCTCTTCCTCGGACTCATCCTCTGGGAACATTTTGCGCTCATCACCGGCGCCTGCATGTCGATGCTGCACGAGAAAGCCGCGATCATCCAGAAAGTGGTGTTCCCGAGATTGCTGCTGATTCTGTCCGTCGGCTGGACGCACTGTTTGATCCTTCTCTGCTACATGATCATTTTTCTGTGCATCGCGTTCGTGATGGGCATACGACCGACGTGGGGACTCGCGTACGTTCCGCTGCTCTTCATTCAAGCCACGTTCATCGGTCTTTCGGTCGGGATGATCCTCAGTTCGTATGCGCTCAAATATCTCGATCTTCAGCATTTGTGGAACGTTCTTTTGCAAGTGTTCTTCTGGCTCACACCCGTCATCTACCCCTACAAACCGCACGCACCGATCGCGCAGGATCTCGCCAATCTCTTCTCGGGTTCCTGGCATGTGACATTCTGGTCGTCCTTCGACATCTTCATCCGGTTCCAGCCACTCTCCATTCTTCTGCACGATGCAAGGCGTGCCATCCTCTATCCGTCGACTCTCGGTGTGCCGTCTCTCGCTCATGCCGCCGGATTCAGCTTCGCATGCATTCTTCTCTTCGCACTGAGCGCGATGCTCTTCCGGAATCGCAGTCGCTACTTCATTCAGGAATACTGATGAGCCAACACGCCGTCTCGTGCATCGGCATCGGAAAACGGTTCACGAAGTACGTGGTTCCGTCCGTCATGCTGCAAGACCGCATCCTGCGATGGAGAAGGCATGGGAAACACTGGTCTCATACGGCACTGAAAGACATCACTCTCTCCATTGGAAAAGGAGAGTGGGTGGGCCTATACGGACCGAACGGCAGCGGTAAAACGACGCTTCTCAGAATTCTCGCCGGTCTGATGCCTCCCGATTCGGGAACGGTCTCCACAACCGGAAAGCTGTCATGTTTCTTCGAACTGGGAGTCGAATTCCATCCCGAGAGATCAGCGGTGGAGAACATCTACCTTCATGGCTTGATCCATGGAGTGGAGCCGAAGGTGATCCTGAAACAGACCGATGAAATCATTCAGCGGGCGGGGGTGGAGTCCCATCGGGATCTTCCGATCAAATGCTACAGCACGGGCATGCGCATGCGATTGGCATTTATGACGATCATGCGTACCGAATCGGACATCTACTTTCTCGATGAAATTCTCGCCGTCGGCGACCAGGGATTTCGAACCATCTGCAGAGAAGAATTTCAGATGCTTCGGGAGAAGGGAAAAACCGTGCTGCTTGTCCATCATGGACTTCCTGCATTGCAGCAGAACTGCGATCGGATTCTGTTCATCGAAGAGGGAGCAATCGTCAAAGAAGAATCGAATACCCCTCACAATCCTTCCGTCATGAAGAAGTAGTTTCCAATCGCTTCTTCATCAGAGCACCGATGACCGTGGGCGAGTTCGTCGACCGAATATCCTGCGCCGCCTTTGCCCCGAGCCGATTTCCAAAAGCACGATCCTCATAGAGAAGACGCATCGCGGTCGCGGCTTGATCGATATCCGGATCCGCCCACAGATTTCCCTTCTTGTACGGACCGTAATCACGATCCAGTGATACAAGCTTGTAATCGATGAGGATGCTGTTTCCTTCGTTCATGAAATCCGTATTGCCGGAATAATTCGTTGCAAGAACGGGTTTTCCGCAGAGCATTGCCTCCGCCATCGTGAATCCGAAACCTTCAGAGCGATGAAGGGAAACATAGGCATCACAGAGCCTCAGAAGATCGTGCGTCGCTTCGAGGGAAAGAAATGAATCGATCAGGAGAATTTTGTGACCGGCCGCAGCCTTTGCGAGCCTCGAACGCAGTGTCGGATCGTGATCTGCATTGCTGAATTTGATCACAAGTTCGACGCCATTTTGATTCTTGAATGCCGAGAGGAAAGCATCAATCACCGCAAACGGATTCTTCCTCTCCGTGACGCTCAGACAGTCGAAGATGAAGAGAAAGACATATCGATCTTCGGCGATGCCAAAATCACTTCTGCGATGACCGGAAGCAGAATTGAGAACGACCGGAGGCGGAATCGCATGCACCGGACACGAGACCTGCGCGGCGATCGCCTTGGCACTGAAACTGCTCAATACCCACAGCTCATCGAACCGCTTGGATGCGGCAACCCATTCCTTGGGAAAACATTCGATCTCCCATGCCCAGTATCCGATCATCTTGTCGGTCTGTACGATCTCGGAACCTTCGCGCTGAAAATATGCTCCGATCTGGTCGGCATTCACATGAATCAGCGTCGTATTGTACGGATACTCCGATGAAAAATACCGGCTGAGATCGGTAGAAACCCTCGGAAGAAACGGAGCCGAAATATTCTTCAGAACAAAAGGAATCTTTGCCGCGGCAATTGCAGAAACATTCATTCTCGCCAGTTGCCCGACACCGCTGCCGCTCGTGAAATATCCGGCAATATTGAGACCGAATGGTTTCGGCGTTTCAATACCTTGTCGAACGGAAGGCATCGTAAGATCCTGCTTTGAGAGCCTTGCACGAAACCACCCAAAGAGACGAGACGGAAGCACCCGACGAAGCACGCCCACGAGCAAGCGATAGCAACGGAATGTATTTCTCCTCAAAAATATCCGCCTCAGAAAGGTCGAATGCCGATGTTGTTCCGAAGAACGCAGTGAGGAATGAAACTCTCTCGGAAGCTCAAAGTGATCGCCGCCTTGATGCACTGCAATCCACGATGCAAAGCGATCATCAGGCAGGGGGAAAGCCTGCAAAATTTCCGGAGTGCTGTGCCGAAGAACATCGTGAGCATTCGTCAGCCATCCACCGGAACCGATCTTCGTACACGGCTGCTGAAGCCACTCCCAATAGGATCCGTTTCCCGTACGGAAAGGATTGCCATATTCGGAACGCTTGCTTCGAGTGAGACTGCTGAAATGACGACGAATGAAGGTGGGAATGGAGACACCGTTCTCAAAAGAGTGAAAGCCATACGGCTTCTTCCTCTCCGACGCATACCTCTGCTCATAAAGCAGCGCACGATACTGATCGAAAAGGGCACGAAGAGCCGAGTTTTCCGCAAAATCTCGCTCGTTGAAGTGATACTTGCACAGAGTATCCGGATGCTCGGGTTCATACCCGCTGAAATGGTAAAACGTCAGCGGCATTCCGTTCACCATGTACCGTCCGTGATGAACATCGATGCGGCGCTCGTGCAGATTCCAATATGCGACATTGCACGATAGATCGCGCAACACGCACACGCCGGAGAAGAGGCCGGGAACAAGATCGATCCAGCGCTGATCGAAGAAAACGCTCTTCTCAGGCTGCTGCGTGCAATCCTCCAACACCCGATCTTGCCACCAATGAAGAAAGTTCCTCGTAACCATCGTCTGTGCAAGACCGATAAAACCGAGGTTATAGACACCAGCACGGAGGATATCCACTTCAGAGGGATGAAGTCCGTCGCTGATCGGCGTGAGCACGTGAGGAGTGAGAACAATCGAATGCGTTTGAAGTGCCTGCTCTACGGAAGAAAGAGAGCCGCACACCAGAATATCCGGATCGAAGTAGAGAAGATGCTTCGGAGCATGCGTTTCGAAGATCCATTGCAAGAAGAACGGCTTGACCGCCGTATGCAGCTCCCGAATGCCATAACGAAAACAGGTTTCCTCCTTGTTCGGGATCTTCAAATCTGCAATCGGCACGATCGTGAACGGCTCACTCTTCGGATCGATATCGCCATCGAGAGGATCGACGAGCAGTACGAAAAACGGAGCATCGGAATGATGGACATGGAACGACCGGGCAAGTACTCGTGCGTATGCAAGAAAATTCTTCGAAATGATCGTGCAACCGATCAGTGGTGACTTGCTGGCGGGAGCAGGAGATACGGCGCTCTGCGAAACCGTCAAGACCGGAAGGGTCGTCCCTTTCCTTCCGAGAAAGAGTGTCCGAATCTTCGGCTCGAGAAGACGCAACCAATAGGTCAACTTCCAGCTCTTGCTCTGCTGCATCCTCTGAAGAGTGCCGGAAAGTGTTTCCACCTCTTTCCGCAGTGAGGCTTGAATGGCGCGAGAGAAGGTTACTTCCTGCTGCAGTGAGGCTTGGATGGAGCGAGAGAACGTCGCTTCGTGCTCTGCATCCAGAAGTTTTTTTTGCAAGGAATCGGAGAATTGTCTCTGCTCCTCAAGACAATCGATCAGCAATCGGTTCTGATCTTTAAGCGGCTCGAGCACCGTTCTTCTATTTTTATCATATTCTGTACTCTCGATCACAAGTGAAATTCTCTCGTCCTCGATCGTCTGCATATGCCTTCTCATAGGCTCGGAAAGCGCGAGCGAGTCGATGATTGTTTTCAGTGTGTGATTCCGCTTGAGGTCTTCCCGATCGACAAGAATGCCGAGCCCAAAGAGTCCGGGAAGCGTGATCAGTTCCAATGGACGGGAACTCTGCGCGATGAAATCTTCCACCGCGGTGAGCACGCCGTTCTTCACCGAGTGTTCATAGATCGCATTGTTCAATGAAGCATTGATGCCGGTATCGCTTTGAAGTTCCCCGGTCGTTGGCACCATGCCTTTCTTTGCGAAAGGATGACGGTAGACGGGAGGAATCCGCTCCGGATCCGAATACATGTCGCGTCTCGCGTACGGCCAACCGGTGTCGTGGAGAACCATCAACGGAAATTTTCCCGTTTGTTTCGCATTCTCCTCGAGAAGGAGAAGCTCATGGAACACCGTGTACCAATTGTGATCTCCATCGAGAATGACGGCATCGATGGGACCGTCGATTCCCGGTAGCGCATTGAGACTGGCTTCTTGATAAAAACGAAAGAACGCCTCTTGGCCGGCAGAGAACTCGGCGACATCGAACTGCGGTTCCGGATCGATCGAATGGAGAAAACCTTGAACGTTCCGGCAGTACTCGAGAAGATTGCGCGTGTTCAAACCTCTTGCGGTGCCGATCTCCACGATCGTCTTTGCACCGGAAGCTTCGAAAAGAGGCTTGATGAGAGAGCGCCAAAAAAAATGATCCATGCTGGTTTTCACAGGGGGTGCAGTCTACCACAGACTTTGGTAGGGTGCGCAGCATGCAGCCAAAGAGTCTCCGTGATCAATGGCAGAATATCGTCGATCACCATGGTCTGTGGACTGCTCATAATATCCGTTTGCCGGAGGGGCTTTGGACAATCCGCGAAACGGATGAACCGATGAGCAGGATACGCTCCCGTCGCTATCTGCAGATCATCGAAGATATTCTTCGCCGTCCGATTGGCGAACTTCGCATTCTGGATCTTGGTTGCCTGGAAGGAGGGTTCAGCATTGAGTTGGGGATGCATGGAGCCGAGGTTGTCGGCATGGATGGCAGAGCTGCCAATATCGCAAAAGCAGAATTTGCAAAGCAAGCATTGGGGCTGTCTCGCGTTTCGTTTCTGCGGGAGGATATCCGTACGCTCTCCCCCGAACGTCACGGAAGATTCGATGCGATTCTCTGCTGCGGAGTGTTCTACCATCTTCCCTCCAAAGATCTGCTGCCGTTTCTGCGAACACTTCACAGCGTCTGCCGTGGGGTCGGTATCATCGATACTCACATCAGTCTGGAGCCCGAGCAGTCGTTCGATGATGAAGGAGAACGATGGAACGGCAGGATATTTCCGGAACATCCTCCGGAGTCGTCTCCGGAAGAAATTGAGAAAAGACTTTGGGCATCCCTCGATCCGGAGGATAGTTTTTGGCTGACGGAAGCTTCGCTGCTCCAGGCGTTGCACTTGGTCGGCTTCACAACGGTTCATGCGTGCCTCCATCCGCCGGTTGCCAGTACTCCCGAAGACCGCAAAACATACGTTGCCTGTGCGGGAAAGAGTGTGGATGTTCTCGCAATGTCGCCGAGAACCATCCCAACTCCCTTTGAATTTCGTCACTACGAACACGGACAAGATCCCCTGATGAAAAAGAAGCCATAACTCAAGAACCGATGCGCTCCTGCTCGAGATCCCAATTGCAGAGGACGCTGTCATACCCCCGAAGACGCAGAAACATGCACGAGTCAAACGGCAGTCCGGCATCGAAACAATGAGAAATCGGCGGTGCGACCGCCTTCAGATGTGCGGTACGGAAGAGTGTGCAGCCGAGTCCCGCACCGTCCACTTCCTCAATGCCGCTTCGTGGTTCTGTCGCAGAATCGATCGTGGAATTTTTGTTGCGCTTCCAGACCTCGAAGGACGGCGCGGAAGTGCTGCGTACCGGAGCAATGACTGCGGTCGTATTCAGCTGCATCACGCCGAGAAGTTTCTGCAGCGTATTCGATCGGAGTGCGATGTCATCGCCAAGCGTAAGAATATAGTCCGTCGTACATTCGCGGATCATCATATTGTACGGACGAATCGCCTTCATTTGCTCCTGAAACTCCGGATTGCGCTTGGCAATGAACGGACTTCGGTGCGCTTGCAGCGACGAGTCGGTGACGGCAGTTCCGTTGATGAGTCGCACCGATCGAAACGGCAATCGTCCGATTTCACTCCGAAGCAAGGCGCCGAATGCGGGATCCGCACTCGCATCGAACCAGCAGAGATCGATCATCGTCGGATCAAACCGGAGAGCACGCAGTGCTTTGAGGTACTGCGGAAACACGGCGGAAATTCCCGTGAATACGGTGAAGATCGTGATGGGATGGAAGAGGAGAGCTGCATCGTTGCGGTAGGTGAAATAGGGACTCTGAAGATGCTTCTCGAGCATGCTGTCCTTGTGCTTGTAGTAGAAACTTCGGGTGTCCGCACGTTTCCCCATGTAGTGCGCCGACACGAGTAAGCGATAGAAATCCCAGTCTTCCATCGCATGCGGGATGGAACGATACCCGCCGACACAATCGAATGCATGACGACGAATGAGGGCATGGGAACAGATGTAATTGCTGTACGAAAGAAGCACGGGGTCAAAGTCGAGTGAGCGCCGGAACTCGGTACTCTCGCCGAATTCCTGGACGTCTCCATAGACGAACCCGATCCGATGATTCGTAAACGGTTCCAGACACCGCTCGATGTAATCGTTCTGCAGGTAATCATCCGCATCGAGGAACAGCAGAAAGGATGCGAATGTTGCCAGCGCTCCGCTGTTCCTTGTGGCAGCGAGATCGAGGTTCTCGACTCTGATGTACGTCACCCTTCTGTCCGCATACGAGAGAGCGATGTCTTTCGTGTCATCCGTCGACGCATCGTCCACAACCATAATTTCCCACGGACGAACGGTCTGGCTGAGGATGCTGTCGATCGCTCGCCGGAGAAACCGACCGTAATTGTGACAAGGAATGATCACGGCAACGTCTGCAAACGGTCGCTCGTCAACAGGGGGAGTGCCATCAATGGCATCGGGGATTTCTTTCTTCATAGAAGCAGTTGAGAAGAATACACATCCGCCGCCTGATTTGCCACATGCTCCCACGCTCTTGTCTTTCGCATGCGATCCGGATTCGATCCCGAGACAGAACGGACAAGATCCGCATGGTCTCTACACCACAGGATCGCCTGACGAAGCGATGCCTGATCAGCCTCTTCCACGATGAGCCCGCTCTCTCCGGAAACAATCGTCTCCCGGGCAATGCCGACCGGAAACGTGACAGGGAAGACGCCGGAGGACATTGCTTCAAGCAGTGGTCTCGGCGAACCTTCTGCCAGTGAAGAACAGAGAAGAATATCGATTTCTCGGTAGAACGCCGGCATGGCGGACACCGGAAGAGAACCGTCTGCAATTTTCAGTTCGCAGAGCCCCTTGCATGAGTTCACCGCAAGCAAGAATTGCTTGATCGGGTCTCTGGAATTTCCCGCCCATCCCGCGATGAGAGGACCGGTTCGCACGCTTCCCGAATGAAACAGATCCGTATCCACTCCCTCTTGTGTGAGAAAAACCGGCACAGGCAAATCTGCAAGCAGCGAGAGAAGCGTGCTGTTCGGAACGGTGACCGCATGCGCTTCACGCAAATACTCTGCATAGAGATCATCGGGCGAGAGCCCCGAAAGCTGCCAGCGGAAACTGTAGACACTCTTGATGACTTTCGTGGAAGGAGTCAGAAACGGAAGATGATATCGTTCGCCGAAGTAGAAGACGTGCACGAGATCGTATTTCGATGCATCGATCACGGGAGCCTCTGCCGATGCCAAAATTTCGAAATGAAAGCGATCGGAACAATAACGAGAGATTGCCTGAGCAATCGTATCGAACGCCCATCCCCGCTGATCGATGAGCAGAAGAATGCGCGGACGAGCGTTGGCAGGAAGTGTCAGCGCCACTGGGTCGGAGAAAGAAAATGACGGCAAACGCAACCCCAGTCGACCAAGGCAATCTTGCCCTTCTCGAATACCCAATCATGATAGAAATCCTGATCGTAATTGTAGAGCGGCGGACCGCTTCGAAACACCGAGTGACGAAGGACCTCACCTCGGATTACGAGACACCCGAAACCGCTGCCGCCGCTTCTTTCCACTCCCGTTCGATTTGGACTGTCGACAGGCTTCCCCTCTTTCGTCCAATCCCACACCACTGCCTGGTCGCGATGACGATGACGATACACTCCGGAAACGCTGAGAACGTTGTAGGTGAACGAACCGGCTAACTTCAGAAATGCATCGAGGGGCGGAACAACATCATCCTCAAGGAGAAAGACGAGAGGCGTCTGCACCAGCCGCGAAAAAACATTGTAGATCGTGGCACAAGCATCGCGCACTTCCTGCGCAACCTCTTCTCTCGGAAGATCGGCGATGCCGCTCCTGCCGACGGTTCGATGGAGGTACGTTGTTGATCCGTATCCGGAAGCAGCCAGCCACGAGCGCACTTCCCGGCTGAATGCGACATCGTGGGACGTATCGAGAAGAATGAGATGAATGAGCGAGCGTGGAAACGTCTGTTTCTCAAGAAATTCTCGGGTCAAGGGCCACGCCCACGTTCTTCCCGAAAGAGAGAGACAGAATGTGGTGGGCTCCGTCAGAAACCCTGCACGAACCGAATAGGGAATACCGGACTCGTATGAGCGGTGCATATTCTTGTCATGCATCCGGTAGAAATGCAGACCCTTGCTCTTCACGGTCTTCCACCCGAGTGCGAGCACACGACGCCATGTGATCCAATCAGCGTGCTGATGCGGAGATTCGTTCCATCCTCCGACCTGCACGAGAGCATCCCTGCGCACCATCGAGACCGCGCTCATGGAATTGCTGTCATCAAATCGCTGCCAGTCGAGCGTCTCCGGTCGCCTGAGATACTCTTTGCTGTTCCCGAAACACTGATGATCCGGATAGGCGATAGCGGCATCCTGTTTCTTGAGAAGCGCTTCGATACCACAGGCGCAGTACTGAGGATGGAGGAGGTCATCCGCATCCAGGAAAACCAGAAGATCAGCTTTCGTCTGCGCCAGTGCGGCATTGCGCGCACGCCCGACGTTTTTCCAGTCGCCGTGAAGATAGGAAACTCCTTTCGCTGCGTATCGCATCGCAACCTCACGCGTGTCATCGGCTGACGCATCATCGACCACGATGATGTCGAGTGGTCGAATTGTCTGTGCAAGTGCGCTTTCGATCGCATAGCTCAAATAACGACCGTAGTTATGACTCACGATGATCACGGCGACAGTCCGGTGCGATTTGAGAAGTCCAAGATTCATGATCACTTGGTACAGAGATACGTCACTCGGGGACCTTGTGGGCGGGGAATTTCCTGCAGATGCTGAAACCCGACTTTCTGAAGCATATCCTGAATACAGGTGAGGCTTGGATTCCACCCGTCTTCCCTCGGAGAGATCGATCGTCGTCTCCACTCCATCACAGACTCGGTCTGTCCTTCCAGAAATGTAGTTTCGAGAAGAAGCGTATTCGTGACATTCGACACCTTCTGCAATCCAAGAAAAGGATGATCCAAGTGATACAGCACCCCGAGCATCAGGACGAAATCAAATTTTTCCGCCGGATCAAGGTCATAGATGGACTGCACGCGGGGCTCGATTGTGGTGATACCAAGGTGCTTCGCGACGAACGCACAGCTTCTGATGCGATGCGGCGACACGTCGATCGATACGACCCTTTTCGCATGTCTCTTCGCACACTCGACGGAAAAGAAACCGTCTGCACACCCGATATCGAGTACCGTCATTCCGCTGAGATCTTGCGGGATGCTGTTCTCGACGTATCCCCAGAGACCGGCAGGATAATCGATCGCCATTCGCGGATTCTCCGGGGAAATGGTTCTGGTCTGCATGCCGTTCCCCAAATCGATCTGGTGCCACCATGGACCGTGATCAAGAATCTGCGCCCTTAATGTCTCGTGCCGATCTTCTGCTTGTGGAAGAGGTAAAGTCATAGATGCGCATTCTACTGTGAGCTGGAAACAGAGCTACTTGACAAAATATATAAAATGATTAAAATATACATCCTTATGCGTTTTCCTGCCACTCTTCCGGCTCTCTGCTGCCTTTTTTGCAGTCTGGTACCTGTTTCCGGCGCTGCACAGGGACTCTACAGTTACCAGGCATCCGTCACTGCTTTGCAGAACGACGGAATCATCAATACAGGACCCATTGTCGATCTTCGCTTATTCGAGGGAGTCAATCGAGCCGAAGCACTGAAAGTGATTCTGAAAGCAGAACCTCGATTCACTTCCAGTCTCTCGAGCGTCTCGTCGTCGATGCCTCCCCTGTCCTTGTTTCCGGACGTCGACCAGCACGCGTGGTATGCGCCGTATATCGAAGTGGGTTTTCAGTCGAGACTCATCACCGGCTACCAAGACGGGAGTTTCCGACCGGAGTACGGTGTGAGTGTTGAAGAAGCCGCGGTGATGCTCGCCCGTGCGTTCGGAGAAGATATGAAGTCCGCACCGTTTCGCACGAGCAGCGATCTCCCCAATATCGAAGGGCAGTGGTACACGGGCGCACTGAGCATTCTGAATGCGAACGATGCAGTTCTGCCGGGAAGCAGACTGCAGATCGGAAGCAACATGACACGCGGCGACCTCTTCGAGATTGTGGAACGGATGCGGATCGCTCATGGAGGCGTGACGAATAGTGGCGCAATGCGCGTTCAGACGACACAGCCAAGTCGGCAAATCTTTGTCGGAAACGAGCCGCAGCAGCAAGAAGTCGTGCAGCCGGTCGATAACGGCACCGCGCTTCAGTACGCATCAAAGAAGCCGTTCGCGATTTCGATCCCGAGTCTGTCGATCGAAGACCTCACCGTCACCCATCCCAAAGACGCCTTCACCCAGGACGGCGTGCTCGACATCCTGAAAAACGGCGTCGGACACCTGTTCGCCTATCCGGGACAGGGAGGCAGAGTGATGATCTACGGACACAGCAGCGGCTACCCGTGGGATCTGTCCAAGTACACCAAGATTTTCCGCACGATCAACAAGATGTCGATCGGCTCGCGCGTGTACGTGACCTACCTCGGAAAAGTATTCGTCTACCAGGTCGTGGAGAAGAAAACGATTCTTGCCAAAGACAGATCGATCTTCGAAGCGAATGAGAAGAAAGAAGAGCTGATTCTCTACACCTGCTGGCCGCCTGACAGCATCTCACACCGCTACATCGTTCGTGCGGTGCCGGTGGAAACGATTGCATTGAAGTAGAGCGGTAAGGAGCTCTACGCAAACGACACGCGCACGTACGAGACGACATCGGCGGAGCCGAGCATTTTCCCGACTGTCTGACTCGGGTCTTTGGCGAACGGCTGTGTAAGGAGCGCATTCTCTTCTCTGAACTTCCTCTCCTTTCCGAGCATGATCTTCTCCAAGATTTCCGGCGGCTTCTTGTCGTTCTTCATCTGTTCTTTCCAGATTTCTTTCTCCTTGTTCACGCTCTCCTGCGTGACTTCCTCAGCACGAACGTAGAGGGGGTTCATCGCAGCGGCATGCATGGCGGCATCGGTCGCCTGTTCCTTCGTCCCGGCGGAGAGCCCGACAACCACACCGATCTTCCGGTTGCTATGGACGTACGTACCGATGACTGCTGCACTCACTTCTTTCGTGTCGGCGACACCGATGTTCTCCCCGAGCTCGAGCACGGCTGCGGGAACTTTCTCGGCGGCAAAGGCATCGAATGCCGCTTTGCCTTTCTTGAGAAGAGTATCAGCCAGCTCCTGACCGAATTTCACGAATACATCAGATCGTCCGACGAAATCGGTCTCGCAACGCACCTGGACAAGCGCCGCTTTCTTGCCATCCGTCGCAATGAAGATGGCACCTTCGGTCTGCTCGCGATCCGCTTTCTTCACCGCCTGCGCCTTTCCTTTCTTCCTGAGAAGTTCGATGGCAAGTTCCTGGTCACCTTTGGCTTCTTCCAGAGCATTCTTGGCATCCAGAATTCCGACACCTGTTCGGGCGCGGAGAGCGGCAACATCGGAGGCGGCAATGGGAGACATGCGGATTGGGGGTAAGGCTGAAATAATACTTTACTGCTTCGCTGCGGGTTCTTTCTCTTCTTTCGCTCCGGAGAGTTCTGCTTCGACCGTACTGAGAATCAGATCGATCGACTTCAGCGCATCGTCGTTGCAAGGAATGAAGACTTTGAAATTATCGGGGTCGGCGTTGCTGTCACAGATCCCGTAGACGGGAATGCTGAGTTTTCTTGCTTCGAGAACGGCGACGTGATCCCGAACGGCATCGATGACGAACATCGCATCGGGAAGCCCTTTCATGGACGACACACCCGAGAAACCGGCATCCAGTTTCGCGAGTTCCTTCCGGAGAGCCGTCTGCTCTTTCTTCGTGTACTTCTCGACTTCGCCGGTCTTGAACGACTGCTGCAGATCGAGGTAGTAACGGATGCGATTCTTGATCGTCGCCCAGTTCGTGAGGAGCCCCGGCACCCACTTCTTCGTGACCACGGGCTGCCCGAGTGCATGACTGACACGCTCGATCGGCTGCAGACTCTGGAGCTTCGTCGAGACGAAGAGAATCGACTTTCCGGATTTCTGGAGAGCTTTCAGTTCGCTGCAGGCTTTCTTCAGAGCATCATGCGTCTTCTCGAGATCGAAGATGTGAACGCCGCGGCGGACGCCGAAGAGCATCTTCTTCATCTTCGGGTTCCATTTCTCCTTCCGGTGACCGAAGTGACACGCGGCATCGATGAGCTCTTTAGGGGTGGGGATGGACATTGGGCTTGGGGATGAGGGTTAGGGATTGGGTTAGGGAAAACGAAACTATTCTGCTGAGTGAAAGAAAACTACGGTCTCTGTGATTTGCTTCCTTGGGGTCTGCTCCCTGACGTCTTCTCGCTCTGATGCGGAGGATTTCCGTTGGTGATCACCCTTCGATGCGTCCTTCGACAAGCTCAGGACTTACTCAGGGTGGTCCTTCGGACCAGGACCGCGCGATCGGTCGGGGAGGAAAATGCTGCGAGGCAGCGAATGCACTGTAACGCACCGAAGAAGGATCTGCAAATGTAAAAGAAGATGCCCCAAGGTGTTTTCTTGACTTTCACGAAGCCGACACTAGAATTCGCCCCTGACTTTTTCCCACCCTACTCGTGCCAAACAATTTCGAACACTTCACACCTCGTTTCTTTCGTCCGCCACATCTGCGAAAAGTTTCCCTGCGTCAAGAATCGGCACACGCATCGAACTCTGTCTCTTCTGCATTCGAAGGACGAACGAACGGACACGTTCAGAAATTGTCTCAAGAAGAGAGAGTGAAGCTCATGGATCTGCTGCGCGACGTTCCATCGATGGCACCTGTGATTGCGATGATGCTGGATCACGCACCGGACAAAGGAAGAACTATTCGAAACCAGTGGCCGAAACTGGAGCGCAATGAGCCCTGTGACATCACTGGAGTGAAAAGCAAGCACTGCATGTGCATTGCATGTACGGAAGAATTCGGAGTCACCGGCGAGAAATGGGACAAATTTGAGGATCGTGAGTTGAATGCTCAGCTCATGGACAAAATGGGCGAAAAACTTGAAGCTCTCATAGCTCAAATAGATCGAATTTCAGAGCAGACCGAAGCATCGATATCCGAGGAAGCGAAATACTGCTCAAAGAGGAACGAAGCGTAAAAATGTTTCTCTCGCTTCCTCTACTTCATCGCAAGATCCACGGGCTGAAGGAAGGCGGAGAGAGTCACGACTTTCCTCTGATTTTCCCCACCGGACGGATCGTATCTCACATCGATGGAATTCGGATCGGCGGTATCGTCGTACCGCTTCATGAGAGCGGCATACGCTTCTTCGGGTGTTTCGAAGGCACCGATGTCTTTCTCGTCGTCTTCCGCCAGATACCATGCTCCATTCTTGGCATACCGTCCGCCCGTGTCGATCACGAATCCGTCGTACTTCCCTCCGCGCTTCTCGATCCACGCACAGAGGATGTGATCGCCGGGAATATGAATCGCGTGAGCGCTGTGACCTTGCAGCCGCACGATCACGCGCGCAAGTTCCGCGTGATCGTCGCAGTCACCCTGCATGCAGCCGTTCTTCACGCGTTGCACGGTATCCCGCGCAGGCTGGACGTAATCACCATGGTGCTGCTTCGTTCCCTCCTCGAGGGGATCGAGCGGATTCGGAGAATCCCAAGTGAATGCGAAGAATTTCTCGAAGAAGAGAGCGCGTTTCTCATGCGTGTCGAGTGCGGTTGCGAGAAAATCGAGGTACTGATCGGGGCTCAGTTCGCGTTCGGGATCCTTCTCCCGTTCTTCCGGGTAGAGCCCGAAGGACACTCCTTGATGAAACATATGCTTGCTGAGAACCTGAGAAGACTCACCCTGCTGCGCACGACGTTCTTCATAAAGAAGTTCACCGGTCACGGGGCTCCGGCGCTGCAGAACACCGATCGGTTCGGTTTCTCCGGACTGCGTATCGCTGCTTGCAAACTGCTTCTTGCCATCATCACCCAAAAGTTTCTCACCGGAAATCGCCACTGCACCAATGACGAATAGCCGCTGCATCGCCTCTCTCCTGCTGATCCGTTGTACCCGATCATGAAATTGCCTTCGAACCACACTCTCCACTGCCGCTCCTTGCGGTGCATTCTCGAGCCTATCTTGATAGAGCTCGTTTGCTACGAGTGAGAGTATACACCTCTCTTCTGCTTTTTGAGTCAAATACTCACCGATGACTAGCGTTTGAGAGCTGACACAAGAGCGGAAATCGTCACTCTCTCCTGTTTCAAAGTGTCTCTGTCTCTGATCGTGACCGTGTCTAGCTCACCTTGTGCCGCGTCTTCTCCGATCGTTCCGAAGTCGACCGTGATGCATTTCGGTGTGCCGATCTCGTCGTGTCGACGATAACGCTTGCCGATCGATCCGGAGACATCGAAGTCCACTGTCAGCCCCGTTTCTTGAACAATTTTTTTGTACAGTTCCTGAGCCTTCGCCGTGAGATGTTCTTTCTTCGAGAGCGGCAAGATCGCAAGGTCGATCGGTGCGATGCGCGGATCAAATTTCAGAACGACGCGCGTGTCGTCTCCCACTTTCTCTTCGGTGTAGGCATCGAGGAGCAGCGTGAGGACGGTACGGTCGCAACCGAAGCTCGGCTCGATGACGTGCGGCAGGATTTTTCGCTGCTCATGATCCGGATCGGCATATCGAAGCTCCTGACCCGAAAATTTCTCGTGCTGCGAGAGATCGAAATCTCCCCTGTTCGCAAGTCCGAAGAGCTCCCCGAATCCCCACGGAAAGTTGTACTCGATGTCGATCGTCTTGCTGCTGTAGTGACTCAGTTCATCCTTCCCGTGCTCGCGAATACGAAGCCTCTTCGGATCAATCCCAAGCCCGGTATACCATTCCCAGACTGCCTTCTGCCACGCACCGAAGTGATCGGTTTTGTCCTCGGGATCGATGAAGTACTCGATCTCCATCTGTTCGAATTCTCGCGTGCGGAACGTGAAGTTTCCCGGAGTGATTTCATTGCGGAATGCCTTGCCGATCTGCCCGACACCGAACGGCAGACGCATGCGCATGGTGTCGACGACGTTCTTGAAGTTCACGAAGATGCCCTGTGCGGTCTCGGGTCGCATGTAGACGAGCGCGGCATCTTCCTCCACCACTCCCTGGTGCGTCTTGAACATCAGATTGAATTTCTTCGCTTCGGTCCAGGCAACTTTACCGCAACTCGGACACGGAATTTTCTCAGCAACGAGCATTGGCTGTACTTGCTCGAGCTTCAACACCGATACCGCTTCCACACCGAGCTTTTCCTCGAGAAGTTTGTCTCCACGGAAACGCTGCTTGCAGTTCTTGCAGTCGACGAGCGGATCCGTGAACGACCCCACGTGCCCGCTCGCCTCCCAGACTTTCGGGTTCATCAGGATCGACGCATCGAGACCGACCATATCCGCACGCTCTCTCACGAACGTCTTCCACCACAGCTGCTTCACTCTGTTTTTGAGCTCCACACCAAGCGGTCCGTAGTCCCAGGTATTTGCCAGCCCTCCGTAAATCTCCGAGCCGGGGAAAATGAATCCGCGGCGTTTGCAGAGGGAAACGAGGGCATCGAGTGTGGGGGCGGGCATGGGAAGAGTGTACGGGAGGGAAAGAAAGAAAAACAGCACCATAGCGGAGGTTCGTAACCTCCGCGGCTGCGAAGAATCATGGTGCACCGCGGAAGATATGGATCTTCCGCTGCGTCCATCATCATTTCGAATTCTCGCTTTTCTGCCTTGTTTCTGCTATAATCAGAGGATTCCCTCTATGCAAATTCTGCTCTTCGTCGGCGTCGCAGTCGCTGCCATTGTCCTGATCAAAATCTGGACGGGAGCGATGAATGCGAAAATCCTCAAAGAGGAAACATCCGACTCAGTGGAAAAGCGGCATTCCTCTCTGCCGAAGACCGGAGCGATTCTGATCTCGATTGTCGTTGCAGGCGTTCTTTTTTTCCTCTCCCTCAAGTACGGAAAGAACACATCGCTTGCATCGCTTCGGGGTAGTAGTGCTCTCTATCGAACGGTCTTCGTCTTCATCGCAATCTGTGCCTTCGGACTCTTCGACAGAAAGCGGTGGCACGGAGACAGGGATCGGTACCAGTACTTCTTCGCGTTCGTCCTCGGCACCATCGTCACGTGGATCCTGATCGGTTTCAAGCGCGCGTTCTTCGAAACGGGCATTCAGCAGGATCCGTTCCTCATGGCGCTCGGCATGATCTGCGTCGTCATCGGCTGGAGATTTCTCTTCGGACCGTGGAAGGCATCCATCAAAGCCACGGTACTCGGCACATTCCTCTTCTGGGTCAGCTACGCGATCCTCCGTTTCAAAACGCACGAAGAACTCGTTGCAACGGGGCTTGCGGCCGCCGTTGCCATTGTCCCCGTTGCGATCTGGTGCAGACTGTTCCTCAATTACCATCGTGAGCGGCTGAGTGTCGTGATTCTGGCATTCTTCGCGGGCATGCTCTCGACCGTACCGATCCTCTTCTACAACGAACTGACGGTGCGCGGGATCCAGCTGAATTTCTTCCTCTTCAAGATCGTTCCGGTCAACTTCGGCACTTCGTCGACGGAATTCGTCTCGCAGAGCATCTTCAAATCATCGATCGGAACGCAGTCGATCGTCCTCACGACACTCGTCACCTACCTCGCCGTCGGCGCCATCGAAGAAATCAGCAAGGCATGGGTGCTTCGGCACTCGAGCAAAGAATTCTTCCGCTCGATCGACGATGCACTCCAGCTCGCCATCATCGTTGCCATCGGCTTCGCGTTCGCGGAGAACCTGATGAACCCTTCGTACTTCGTCGGATTCGTGCAGAACTACCTTCTCACGCCGCAGAGTCCGCAGTGGGGCGCCTTCATCAGCAGCGTCATCGGACGAGCAATCCTCACGAACATGGTGCACATCGTCTCGACCGGAGTCGCCGGCTACTTCTTCGGCATGGCGCTGTTCGCCTCCCCTCTGATTCGCGATCAATTCTCCCGCGGCAAAGCGCACCCCGTCATCCGCATCGTGCATCAGATGCTCTCGATTCGGTCCGAGGCAATCTATGCGAGAACGCAAATGATGCTCGGCATTCTCTCCGCAATCCTGCTCCACGGGCTCTTCGACTTCACGGTGAGTCTCTCGGATGTGCTCCCCGGTCACCCCGCAACCCTCGGTGCGCTTCTCGGGAAAGGTCCGGAGTCATTCCTGAGCAATATTTCGATCGTGCTGATCCCGTCGGTGCTCTACGTCGTGGGCGGATTCTGGCTGCTCGTCACACTGTTCGAACGGAAGGAAGATATGAAGGAATTTGGAGCCGTCGTCGAGTCGCAAACATTTGTCTCGTAGAGGGTCGCAAGAGTACGATGCATTCCACATTCCCCCGTACGATCCATGTTCACCCGCACGCGTCTCTTGAGCTGCATCGCTGCCTGCTCGCTCCTGATCCCCTCTCTTCTTTCTGCACGATCGATCGGCGACATCGTCAATCCTTCGACACCGACGGTCTCGAGAGCGGATTTTCTCTCGTGGTCTTTCGAATCTCTCAGCCTGGACAAGAGCGATAGCGATTGCACGCTTCCGTTTGCGCGGTATCCGCGAGGGCTGAAAGCAACTCTCTGCGCCGCACAGAGCCAAAGCGCACTGTCATTTTTCGTCTCGGGAAAACAGTACACGCTTGGAAAAGCAATCACGAGGGGAGAAGCACTGGAGGTTCTCACCGCACTGCTGAATGCGCAGGAAAATGTCGACGTCTCGGCATTTAAAGACGTGAGAACGGATCTCGAGAAACATGCGGTGATGAACGCCGTTGCATTCAAATGGATGACGCCCGCGCGCTCCAACCTCTTCGGGATTGCACATCCGCTCACCGGCGCCGAAGCGCTGACACTGCTACAAGCAGCTTCGGGGGGCAGCAAGACGGAATCAACTCCGGTCATCACGATCAATCTCTCCTCCGGATCGAACCAGGGTTCCCTTCCGAGACAGGATCTCCTCGATGCCGTGTGGCAACTCATCAACCGCGACTACCTCCGCAGAGACAAAATCGACGGCACCGAATCGAGCTACAAAGCGATCGAAGCACTCGTCAATTCGCTCAATGATCCGTACACCAACTTCTTCCGTCCCGCGAGCGCGAGCGACTTCCAATCGCAGATCAAAGGCGAACTGAGCGGGATCGGCGCGAACATCGAGGACGTCAGCGGCGTGATCACCGTTGTCTCTCCCCTCCCCGGATCTCCTGCGGAGAAAGCCGGTCTGCAAGCGAAGGACCAGATCATCGAAGCCAACGGCACGGCACTCACCGGTCTTGGCATCGACAGAGCGGTGACCTTCATCCGCGGTGAGATCGGAAGCTCCGTGACGCTGAAAATCCGAAGGAACAACGTCGAGATCAGTGTCACCATTGTCAGGAATCTCATTTCGATCCCCGAAATTCAGGTGAAGTGGCAGGGAGACATCGCCGTCGTGCAACTCGCACAGTTCGGCGAAACAACCGAGAAACAAATCCGTTCCGTCTTCTCTACGATCGCGAAGCAGAACCCGCACGGAATTATCCTTGATCTTCGCAACAATGGCGGCGGACTGCTGACTGCAGCGGATACGGTCGTCAGTAATTTCATGCCGAAAGGAACGGTTGTTGCCAAAGTGCAGAGTAAGACCGAGACGACGCAGGAGACAACGCAGGACGAACCGACGATCGGTGACAACATCAAGCTTGTCGTCCTCGTGAACAAAGGCTCCGCAAGCGCTTCCGAAATCGTCGCAGGAGCGCTTCAAGATCATAAGCGTGCCACCATCGTCGGCACCCAGAGCTTCGGCAAGGGCACCGTGCAGGAAGTGATCGGCTTCCGGAGCGGCGAAGCGCTGAAGATCACGATTGCGGAATGGCTGACTCCTCTCGGTCGCAAACTGGATGGGCTGGGCGTGAAGCCGGATATCATCGCAGAGAAAACCGGTGACCGTGATGATCAGATGCAGCGGGCACTCGAGATACTGCGATAAAATATGTCTCGCCTCATCCTCGCCTCAAGCAGCCCGCAACGTAAAACCTTGCTCTCCGGACTCGAACTTCGGTTCGAGGTGATCCCAAGTACGGTCGACGAAGACGCACATCCGGAGCTTGATCCGGCGCTGCGTGCAGTCACGCTCGCAAAACTGAAAGCTCTCGATGTCTCTGCCAACCATCGAGGGGCAACGATCATCGGCTGCGATACGCTCGTCGTCGCATCGGACGGAACACTGCTTGAGAAACCGAAGAATGAAGAAGATGCACGAAGAATGCTGATGCTGCAGAGCGGCAACACATCGCTCGTCCATTCCGCAGTGTGCATTGTCGATTCGTCCGGAAAAACGCATGAAGGACTTTCGACCTCAAGCGTGACATTCAAGAAACTGAAGAACAAAGAAACCGATTGGTGGATCAAGACGAAACTCTGGCACGGACGCTCCGGCGGCTTTCAGATCGACGGGCTTGGGCAACTCATGATCGCATCGATCACGGGAGACTGGACGGGGATTGTCGGACTGCCGGTGTTTCTGCTTGGGAAATTAATGAGAGAAGCAGGGATTACTTTTCCAGATGGTCTTTGAGACGGTGAACGTGCGGCATAAGAAATTTTTGTACGATCGGAAGGATCCAATCGTGATAGAGCTCCGCAATCACCGTCGGATGCTGTGTGCCTGCGACATACATCGCAGGGCATCCATGAAATTGAGAATCACTGCCTTTCAATGCACAGTCTCCGATTTGCTCTGCTGCATGATCGGAAAGTTCCATATGCGAATTTGGAGGAGTTCCGCTGATCACAAATAATCCAGGTGATTTTCTAAGACCGGTAGAGAGCATGTGTCCATCGCCGACACAGTTCACATAGTTCTGCAAAATATTGATGTGGCGGTTTGCCAACGAGTAAATCATTGGGAGGGAATTCTCGGCGATTTCAAAATACTGCGAAGGCTTGATACGCGCTCCGAATTGATCTCGAAATGTTCCCGGAACTGCAGCGATCATTCGAAGTGGTTCAGTACAAGCTGACTGTAAACCGCTTCCAATATGCGAGAATATATCATCATAACCACTGACACTTTTCGTAACTGTCAGTGAGATTTGAAGATTATCGAAATCCGATACTTGCTCTGCGGACCCTTGTCCATTCCTTCTGTCCACATACCACGGTTGCAAGATTGCACCGAGCGTTCTCTTCATTTGTTTTCCAAGAAAATTTGTCCCCTGAACGACAGTGTCACATAAAGCTATTTCATTATTGATACGCTCATCATCCATACACACTCGTCCGTGCTCGGGAACGGCAGACGCACGTTGAATATGTTCGGAAATTTTCGTCCACACATCTGCAATAATTTTCTTCGTAGAATCAGGAACGGAACCGTGACGAATACGATCAAATCCCTGCAATGAGTCAGCTCCGGTAGCTATGCGTTTCAAATGCTTCTTTTCTTCGACACTCCGTAAAAGACTGCTTGTTTTCGGATACTCTGAACCGCCTGCTGTAGGAGGAGACTCCATATTAATATATTACACTATAAAACAAAAACGTCAATTATCGCGATTCAGCCGATTCAGTCCTATCTATTCGAATAGAACTTATTCTTCCTGTTCTCCGCTCTGTATCCCTCGCGCTTGAGTGCGCGGATACGCTGGAGACGCTTCGTGCGCTTCTTCTTGTACGTTCTGCGTTCACGAAGCACCTTCACCAAACGCGTCTTCTGCGCCTGCTGCTTGAACCGCGTCTGCAGACGGTCGTTACTCTCATCGCCTTTCTTGATTGCGTAAATCGCCATGAAAATAGAATGGGGAACTGGGACAGGGTAAGCGAAGATCGATCAGTGCGCAAGATCTTCCGGAGCGGGAAAATCAATAGGAAATACGAAAGCCATTTGCTAGCATCAGAAACAATTACTTATTCTTCCCTCCCATCGTTATGAAACGCATCGCACTCTTCTTCGGTACCGGTAGCATCTTCGTTCTTCTCGCACTCAGTCTTTCGATCTCGATCGAAGGTGTGAATGCTCAGCAGGATACCTGCGGCAACGGTATCAAGGAAGGCAATGAGCAGTGTGACGATGGAAATCAGGTGAATACCGACAAGTGCTCGAATGCATGCAGACTTGCGTATTGCGGCGACGGATTTGCGCAGGGAAATGAGCAATGCGATGACGGGAATCTCATCGAAACCGATGGTTGCAACAACTACTGCGTCAAGGCGAGGTGTGGAGACGGTCGACTTCGAAAGGATAGCGAGCAATGTGATGATGGCAACGAAAAGAGCGGAGACGGCTGCACTGCTTGGTGTGCCCTCGAAAAAGGCTTCGGATGCAGCGGTGAGAAACCAACCGTTTGCAAGAAATCATGCGGGAACGGACAGAAAGAATCTGGAGAACAGTGTGACGATGGCAACGCAATGAGCGGAGACGGCTGCAATTCCCAATGCTACCGTGAGAAAGGCTTCGATTGTACAAGTGCGAACCCGGCAGTTTGTATCAAATCCTGCGGGAACGGAAAAGTGGATCCTGGAGAAGAATGTGACGATGGAAACGTAAAGAGCGGTGACGGCTGCGCGGCTCAGTGCACTCTGGAGAGAGGCTTCGAGTGCAGTACCGCAAGCCTAACTGTTTGTACCAGATCCTGCGGGAACGGAACAGTTGGAACGGGAGAACAGTGTGATGATGGAAACTTCAAGAGCGGAGACGGCTGCAATGCGTTTTGCTTCCTTGAAAGAGGTTTCGATTGCAGCAGCGGTGTGAACCCGACTGTGTGCAAGAATTCCTGCGGGAACGGAAAAGTAGATGTTGGCGAGCAGTGTGATGACGGCAACACAAATAAGGGTGACGGCTGCTCTGCTCAGTGCACTCTGGAAAAAAACTTCGACTGCACGGATGCGAACCCGACTGTGTGCAAGAGTTCCTGTGGGAACGGAACCATGGATAATGATGAACAATGTGACGATGGAAACGCTGTGAATGGCGATGGCTGCAACTCCAAATGCGCTCGCGAGAAAGGCTTCGAATGCAGCGGTGTCCATCCGACTGTGTGCAAGACGTTATGCGGAAATGGAAAGGTGGACACGGGCGAGCAGTGTGATGACGGGAATCAGGTGAATACTGATCTGTGCAACAATCTTTGCAAGACTACCGTTCCGCCTCCAAGTAACTAATCACGCTCTCACCCGTTCTCCAACGAGCAGAACCTCCTCATCGACCATTCCTTCTTTCCGAAATCTTCCCCACGTCTTCTCTCCGCCCTCAACGAGGATGGAGAGAAGACCGTGGAAAGAACCTTCGGGTGTTGTGAGCAGCCTCCAGAGAACTTGCCGATCGAATATTCCCTCCAACATCGGACACTCCATCGTCCGTACTCCTCTGCTCTCCAGAGCTGATTTCTTTTCCGGATCGGCATCGGGTGTGCACACCACAATCGTTCGCGCTACATGCTCGTCACTCACGACAGTCGCAGTGAGAGCAATCTGAAGCCTTGAATCGAGAATAATCCGGTAAGGCTGATTGGAAATTGGAAATTGGAAATTGGAAATCGATCTCACGGTCAGCCTCGGATCGTCGGTGAGAATAGTCCCGACTCCTACAAGAATCGCATCATGTCGCGCACGCAGATATTCGTGTGACCACTCGTCTTGCTCCGCATTCGTGATCTTCAAAGGAGAACCATCCGGCTTTGCAAAACGCCCATCAATCGTCCGTGCAATTTTCAGCGTGATCCACGGACGATGATTTTTCTGGAGTGAGGTGAAACCGCGATTGAGTCTCAGGCATTCATCCTCGAGAACCGGACCGATCACTTCGATGCCTGCTTTTTTAAGAGCCTCAATCCCCTTTCCTGACACCGAAGAATTTGGATCTTTCATTCCGAAGACAACATGCTTCACACCGGATTCGATAATCAAATCCGTGCATGGCGGTGTCTTTTTTTGCGTATGGCAGCAAGGCTCAAGAGAAACGTAGAGCATATCAGTTGTACTAATTTCGCGAAGCGCCCCGAACCGTGCGCTTCGAGCGCTCTGGTTCGTGGGTTCAAGAAGATCTCGCTCTGCATGATCTTTACCGAACTCGGAATGGAATCCTTCTGCAATGATCTTTCCATCACGAACAAGCACGGCACCCACCATGGGATTAATGCCTGTCTTTCCCCTGCCGAGCTTCGCAAGTTCGAGACAGCGACGCATGAACTGTTCGTGCATGATCTGATTATGACACAAAAAACTACTGATTCTTGTTCTTGTCGAGATACTTCTGCAACACCGATGCTGGTCGCTCCCCACGAGTCGGGGCAGACGAAACCATTCGATGATGCCGATGAGCGTTCAGTACTTTGCGATACCCGCCTTCGCCGTTTTCCAGAAAACTCGCGACACGGGTAACGGTCGTCGTACTCGCCCCCGTACGCAGCGCGATCTCACGGTACGTAATGCCTTGCGCGAGAAGCTTTGCCACCTCAAATCGTTCGCTCAGTGCCTGCAGCTCGGAGAGCGTTGCGGCGTCCCGCATAAAGGCAGCCATATCCTCCTCGGTCTTGCACTGGACCAGTGCAGAGCACAGAGCCTTGAACCAAGGTTCACGCTTGAAGCTGTCTTCGGTGAAGCGTCGTTTTGCCATGGATACAGTAGGGAAACTAGAGTGAAGATTGAACGTCTTTCAGAGCATTCATCGTCCACATGGCATCATCACCACCGTCTCTTCCGGGCCAATCCAACCTCGGCTGAATTTCGCCTCTGACTGTTCCTATGATGCGATTGATATCGGGATTCTTGCCTGCCTGCTCTATCTCTGTATTCACTCTCTGGGCAATTGCACTCGATTCCAATGCCAATGCATCCATGCTCTGCGTAAAGTTTTTTGCCATACAAATTGGGGAAGAATTTCAGGAACAGGTGCACTATACACACTCGGCGAAAGTATGTCAATGTATTATCTCGTTGGAACGTTTTATGCAAAAGAAATGGCTTACAGAAGGCAAAAAAATCAAATAACTACTTGCCGCCAGCCCTCGCAGCAACCACTTCATCCGCAACGTTCTTCGGCACTTTCGCGTAGTGGCTGGGCTCCATGGAGTAACTTGCGCGTCCCTGCGTCATCGAGCGGAGTTCCGTTGCGTATCCGAACATTGCAGCGAGAGGCACATCACAGAGAACCGTCTTCGCCATACCGCGATTGCCGGTGTCCTTGATGAGTCCGCGACGAGCGCTCACGTCTCCCATCACGTCGCCGAAGTATTCTTCCGGACAGACGACTTCCACCTTCATGATCGGCTCGAGAAGGACCGGATCAGCCTTTCTGGCTGCAGCCTGCACACCGATCGAGGCACAGATCTTGAACGCCATTTCAGAAGAGTCCACGTCGTGGTACGAACCGTCTGTCAGCTCGACTTTGATGTCCACCATCGGGAACCCGGCGAGGACACCGCGGCTCAAGCCTTCCTGGAAACCCTTATCACACGGTGTGATGTACTCACGCGGAATGCGACCACCGACGACCGAGTTCTCGAATTCGTAGCCTTTGCCGTGCTCCTGCGGTGACACGGTAAACAGCACGTGACCGTACTGACCACGACCACCCGTCTGCTTGATGTACTTCTCCTCATGCTCGACGGTCTTCTGGATCGTCTCGCGGTACGCAACCTGCGGCTTGCCGGAGGTGCTCTCCACTTTGAACTCGCGACGCATGCGATCCATGATGATATCGAGGTGCAGCTCACCCATGCCGGCGAGGATCGTCTGACCGGTTTCGTCATCCGTGCGGACTCTGAGCGTCGGATCTTCTTCCGTCAGCTTCTGCAACGCCATACCCATTCTCTCCTGATCTCCCTTGGTCTTCGGTTCGATGGCAAGCGAGATCACCGGCTCTGCGAACGTGATGCTTTCGAGAGAAATAGGTCTCTTCTCGTCGCAGAGAGAGTCTCCCGTGCGCGTGTCCTTGAGACCGATCACCGCACCGATGTCACCGGCTTCGATGGTATCGATTTCCGTGCGATTATTCGCATGCAGACGAACGAGACGACCGATGCGTTCTTTGTTGCCGGTACGAGTGTTGATGACGTACGAACCGGACTTGAGAACACCGGAATACACTCGAACGAACGTGAGTTTCCCGACGAACGGATCGGTGGCGATCTTGAAGGCGAGACACGCGAGCGGCTCGTTGTTATCGGGCTTTCGAACCTCCTCCTGACCGTTATCCGGGTTCACCCCCTTCACCGGCGGAGCATCGAAAGGATTCGGAAGGTAATTGACGACCGCGTCGAGCACGAGCTGCACACCCATGTTCTTGAGCGATGATCCGCAGAGCACCGGGAACGTCTTTCCGGAAATCGTACCCTGGCGAAGCGCCGCCTTCACTTCATCCTTCGTCAGCGTTCCGTTCGTGAGGAACTTGTCCATCAACTCCTCTCCGGCACCTTCCGCCGCCTTCTCCATCATGATCAAGCGGTACTCTTTGACTTTCTCTTTCATGTCATCCGGCACGGGAGCATGGACGTGCTTCTCGCCGTGCTCTCCGGAGAACGTGACCATCTCTTCCTCAACCAAATCGATGATGGCTGAGAAGTCGCTCTCAGCGCCGACAGGCAGCTGGATCGCGACGGCGTTCTTACTGAGACGATCGTGAATGCTCTTGAGGGACATGTAGAAATCTCCACCGATCTTGTCCATCTTATTGACGAATGCGAGGCGGGGAACGCTGTACTTATCGGCTTGTCTCCACACTGTCTCGGACTGCGGTTCCACACCCTGCGATCCGTCGAACACCGCGACTCCGCCGTCCAGCACTCGAAGACTGCGCTCGACTTCGGCGGTGAAGTCCACGTGCCCCGGAGTGTCGATCAGGTTGATCGTGGTCGTCGTATCGACGTTTAAGAATTTGGACTTCCATATGCACTGGGTCGCGGCGGATGTGATCGTAATGCCGCGCTCGCGCTCCTGCTCCATCCAGTCCATCGTGGCTTCTCCCTCATGCACTTCACCGATCTTGTAGTTCTTTCCCGTGTAGAAAAGAATGCGCTCGGAAGTCGTCGTCTTTCCGGCATCGATGTGAGCGATGATGCCGATATTGCGTACGTTCTTTAAGTCCATAAAAGAAGATTGCTAATGATGAAAGCCGAGGCAGTATAGGGAAAGAATGAAGCGATGAAAATAGCAAACAGTGCTGTTTCACCTCATCGGTTGGTTCGCACAAAACAGCATGACTGCTGCAGAAAATCTTGCGATGAAAAAGAGAATTTTCCGCAAACGTAAAACGAAAAGTCACTGCAGAAGGGATGGAACTTGCAAAACTGCACGGGTGACATACAGTTTCGTGGATGAGTGAACAGACGGAACCGACGGCAGGTTCATGGCAACGGCTTCGAAAGCCAAGTAACCTCGTGGAAGGAAGACAGGACACGCTCCCCGCCTCACTGCAACATGTGCATGCGGAAGTGGTGGAAATGCTCCGCCGCCAACTTCATAGTGTCATCGACGGGTCGACGAAGATCGGTGAATGGACTGCAACGCAAGCGCAGCGGGAATTTCTCACGGACTGGGCGCAGCACTGCATCCAGTACAATGTGAACTGCAGTCGAACGCTTGCGGCAGGAGCGCTGCACGTTTTCAGGCAGATGCAGTCGCTCGTGCAGCACGAAACTTCCGTCGCCGGAGACGAAGATGAAGTGCAGAGAACAGGAAATGGCACGATCCTCAAAAAAACGGTTACCGCGCTCGAGAAAACGGAGGCAATTCGGGAAGCTGCCAATCGTATCGACGCGTTCGTGAAAGCATCCACCGAAAAACAGAGGGCAGCGGAAGCAGAGCTTGCAGCCGAGACAGAACCGCTGCCGGATGCTCTCGAGAGAAAGGAGGAAACTGTCATCGATCAGCTCAACATTGCGATGCGCATGGACAACTACGAGAGCGCGGTCCGCATCGGACGAACCGTGCTGGACGATATGAATGCCGACGTCAAAACAATCATCGCTGCAGCGGTTGCGTTTCAGGGTCGTGGAACCAAAGTAAAAGAGAATAGCGTCCGTACCCAGCTGTCGGATTTCGAGCGCGCAAAAACGCTCTACGAACGGGCGCTTTCAATGCTTGATGTCACACAATACCGAAGTACGACCGAGAAACTCCACAAGGGTCTCGATAAAGTCGGACCCGAGATTGCACGCCTGAAAATCGCTGTCAAGAAACTTGATGCAGATCTCAAGGAAAAGCGTGAGGGAAGGTGAGAGAAAATGCGAGGTCTTTACCCCATCTTCGCGAAGTGCGCATACGCCTTGTTCGCCTGCGCCATCTTGTAGACGTCTTCTTTCTTCTTCACCGCGGCTCCCTGCTCGGTCGATGCTTCGAGGAGTTCCAGAGCCAATTTCTCCGCCATCGGCATTCCCTTCCGTGCGCGAGCCGCCGTCAGAATCCAACGAATGGAGAGTGATTGCTGACGCTTCGCGGGAACTTCGGTCGGAACCTGATAGATCGCACCGGCCACGCGCTTCGGTCGAACTTCGACTAAAGGAGTCGTGTTCACAAGCGCCTTGTTGAAGACATCGAGAGGAGCTTCCTTCGTTCGTGTTTTGATGATCCCGATGGCATCGGCGAAGATCTTTCTCGCAATCGATTTCTTGCCCTGCTTCATCACGCAGCAGATGAACTTCTCGATCAGCGGATCGGAGCCTTGTGGAATGTATGGTTTCGGGAGGGTAGCCATGATGAGCGGGTAGCGGTAAGCGGATAGCGAGTAGAATTATTTTTTCGGCTTCTTCGCGCCGTACAGGGAACGTCCCTGCTTGCGATCGCGAACGCCTTCGGTGTCGAGAACGCCGCGAACAATGTGGTAGCGAACACCCGGAAGATCTTTCACACGCCCGCCACGCACGAGAACAACGGAGTGCTCCTGCAAATTGTGTCCTTCACCCATGATGTACGCAGTGACTTCTTCGCCGTTCGTCAGACGCACACGGGCGATTTTGCGGAGTGCGGAGTTCGGTTTCTTCGGAGTCATCGTGGTGACTTTCAGGCAGACGCCGCGCTTCACGGGAGCTCCTTTGACGAGCTTCACGCGCTTCATCTTGAGCGCGTTCCATGTGTGCTGGAGGTTCGGAGCCTTCGTGCGGCGTTTCTGCGAGACGCGACCGTGACGAACGAGTTGGTTGATGGTAGGCATAACGGGGCTAGATCTTAGAGGATAGAAAAGCGACGGTAAAGGGAGAAAAGGAGTCTTACTTCTTCTTTTTCTTGGCAGCGGCTTCCGCCTGATCTTCTTCGAATCTCTTTCTGTACGTCTCACCGGCGGGAATGAGGCGACCGATGATCACGTTCTCCTTGAGACCCTTCAGATAGTCGACGTTGCCGGTCGTTGCCGCTTCGACAAGCACGCGGATCGTCTCCTGGAAAGAGGCTCCTGCAAGCCACGATTCGGTGGCAAGTGATACGCGCGTCAGACCGAGGAGCAGCTGCTCGAACGTTGCTTCTTTCTTCTCCTTCTTGGACTTCAACTTGAGGAGCGCATCATTCGCGCGGCGCACGTCGGCGATATCCACGACTTCTCCGGCAAGCAGACTGGTGTCGCCTCCGTCGACGATACGGACTTTGCTGAACATTTTGCGAGCGATGATTTCGAGGTGCTTGTCGTTGATCGTCTGACCTTGCGAAGCGTAGATGTGCTGCACTTCCTGCACGATGTAATTTTGCACGGCGTAACTCCCCTGCTTCTCGAGCAATTCCTGCAGGTTGTAGTGACCGGCATTCAGCGCCTGACCGGCTCTGACGATATCGTTGTTCTTGACGAGGAGGGTTTCCCGACTCGTGAATTCGTACGTGCGTTCTTGGATTTCCGCATGCTTCACGACGATCTTCCCTTGGCTGACTTCCGATACTTTTCCCGGAATCGTGATCTTGATGGTGGACTTGTCCGAGATCGCCTTGGCGATCACGAAGCGTTCCTTCACGTCGTCGCCTTTCTTCACCATCACCTGGTATCCGGCCGGAACGAAGTACGTGTCCTGTCCGCGATCTTCTCCCGTCACGATCACGGTCGATACTCCGCTCTTGTGACTGGCTTTCACCCGTCCGTCGATATCGGAAAGCGTTGCCGGAGTGCGCGGAGGACGAGCCTCGAGAATTTCTTCGACACGGGTCAATCCTTGCGTGATATCGGAGCCTTCGGCGACGCCTCCCATGTGGAAGGTTCTCATGGTGAGCTGCGTGCCCGGTTCACCGATACTCTGCGCGGCGATGATGCCGACCGGCGTGCCGATCTTCACCGACTTGTTGTCAGAGAGATCTCTGCCGTAACACTTGATGCAGATGCCTCCGTCCGCGTGACACGTGATGACGGAACGCACGAAGACTTCGCTGACTTTGTGCTCGTTGATGAGCGCGATGAGGTCGGCGTCGATATCGTCGTTGCGTTTCGCGAGCACCTGCTTTCCCATGCACAGATCCTCGTTGAGGGTGCGACCGAAGATGCGGTTCTCGAATTTCTCGCCGATGCGCTCGGAATCGGCACGCGTGATCTTGTGACCGAAGGTCGATTTGCAATCTTCCTCTTTGATCACGATGTCCTGCACGGCGTCGACCAAGCGACGCGTGAGGTATCCGGCTTCCGCGGTCTTGAGAGCCGTGTCGGACTTTCCTTTGCGTCCTCCGTGCGTCGCGATGAAGTACTCGAGAATCGTAAATCCTTCCTTCAGGTTACTCTGGATCGGAAGCTCGATGGTGCGTCCGGACGGGTTTGCCACGAGTCCTTTCATACCGGCGAGCTGCGTGATCTGTCCCCAGTTACCGCGAGCACCGGAGTCGATCATGTACGTGATGCTGTTTGTCGGCACATCCGTGAATGCCTTGATCATCGTCGATGCGATGTCACCCTTCGCCTTGCTCCAGATGCGGATGGCATGGTGGTAGCGTTCATCGGCGGTGATCCAACCTTTCCAGTACTGATTGTTGATCTTGCGGACTTTCTCGTTCGCCTCGTCCAAGATGGCATCCTTCTCTTTCGGAACGAGCACATCGGTGATCGAGATGGAGATGCCGGACTTCGTCGCATACCGGAAGCCGATATTCTTGATGTCGTTGGCGAGCTTCGACGTACGATCGGTACCGATGACTTCGAGAGCGCGTGCGATGATCTTGCTGAGCGCATTCTTCTTGAGCGTCTCGTTGATCCTGCCGAGTTCCGGCGGAACGATTTCCTGGAACAGGAGGCGTCCGACCGTCGTTTCGACTTGCTCGAATTCACCGTCTTCCCCTTTCGGGAATCGAACGAGAATCTTCGCTCGCAGATCAACCATTCCGTGTTCGTACGCGAGAATCGCTTCGGTCGGTGCGGCGAATTTCATTGAGTCGCCTTTGAGACCGCCATGCATCGACGTGAGGAAGTAACACCCAAGCACCATGTCTTGTACCGGCGTGATGATCGGCTCTCCGGCGGAAGGCTTCAGTACGTTCTTCGAAGCATTCATGAGAGTGCTTGCCTCAAGCTGCGCGGCATCGGACAGCGGAACGTGCACGGCCATCTGGTCACCGTCGAAGTCTGCGTTGAATGCGGTACAGACGAGCGGGTGCAGCTGGATGGCAAGGCCTTCCACGAGTCTCGGCATGAACGCCTGGATACCGAGACGGTGGAGCGTCGGCGCGCGGTTGAGGAGGACGAATTTGTTCTGGATGACCTCTTCGAGGATGTCCCACACTTTCTTGCTTCCATCCAAAACCATGCGCTCGGCGCTTTTGACGTTGTGCGCGAGTTCATCGCGGATGAGGCGTCCGATGACGAACGGCTTGAAGAGTTTCATTGCCATTTCCTTCGGGAGTCCGCACTGATCGAGATTCAGATCCGGACCGACGACGATGACGGAACGACCCGAGTAGTCCACGCGCTTTCCGAGAAGGTTCTGACGGAAGCGACCCTGCTTTCCTTTCAACATGTCCGAGAGGGAGCGGAGCTTCCTGCGATCCCCTGCGGTGAAGAGCGCTTTGCCTGCACGCGCGGAGTTATTGAGGAGCGTGTCGACGGCTTCCTGCAACATGCGTTTCTCGTTTCGGTTGATGACTTCCGGCGCACCGATGCTCATCAGTTTCTTCAAGCGATTGTTTCGGTTGATCACGCGGCGGTAGAGATCATTCAGGTCGGACGCGGCGAATCTGCCGCCGTCAAGCTGCACCATCGGACGAAGATCCGGAGGGAGCACCGGAATGCGCGTCATCACCATCCACTCCGGCTTGATTCCGGCTTGCTTGAGGGATTGCACGAGCTTCAGGCACTTCATCACTTTCTTCAGTCTCTGACCGCTGCTCTGGAGACGCTGCTTCTGGAGCGCTTCCACAAGCTTCTCGTTGTCGATGGCTGCGATGATCTCACGGAGCGACTCGGCACCGGTGCCCGCACGGAACAAATGTCCGAATTTCATGTTCATTTCGCGGAACTTGAGCTCACTCAGTACGGATCCGATGTGCAGATTCTCCATGTCTTCAAGAGCATCCTTGTGATTGATTTTCAATGTTGCGAGCTTGTCCGCAGTTGCTTTATCGAGCGCGTCGAGCTGATCGCGTGTCGGCTTGCCTTCCTTCATCGTCTTCAGCTCATCATCGTGCTCACGCTTGATTTGATTCCTGCGTGCGTCGTACTCCTGCATCAGTTCTTTCGTGGCTCCCTCTTTCCCTTCCTCATCGACCGTCACGACGATGTACGCGGAGAAGTAGACGATCTGCTCAAGCGTCTTGATCGAAATATCGAGAAGCAGTCCGAGGCGTGACGGAGAACTTCTGAGGAACCAGATGTGCGTGACCGGAACAGCAAGGTTGATGTGCCCCATGCGCTCGCGACGGACGATGCTGCGCGTGACTTCCACTCCGCACTTCTCACAGACGACACCGTTGTAGCGAATGCCTTTGTACTTTCCGCAGAAACACTGGAAGTTCTTCGTAGGACCGAAGATGCGCTCGCAGAAGAGTCCATCCGGTTCGGCGCGCTGCGTCCTATAGTTCACCGTCTCAGGCTTCGTCACCTCACCGCGGGACCACGTGAGAATGTCCTCGGGGCTTGCGACACTGAGTGCAACAGCATCGAATGAATCGGAAGTGCGGGGGGTGAACGCCATACGAAGGTTGGGGAGGTTGGGTAGGTGTGGAAGGTTTTATCCACACACGAAGGAACGAAGCGCCGACCGGTGCGTTCGTCTGAAACGCGAGTGGCACTACGTTGATGACCGAATCATAGCGAAAAAAAGACAGCGTGCAAGAGCAGATGTTGAACCTGCCTCCTTGACAGGAAAATCTATCTCACACACTATGCGATCATGTCTGATCTTGAATCTACAAAGGGAATTCCTGAAAACTTAGAAGATGGTCTTGTTGTGCCAAAGCCTGTAGCTGACATACTCAAAACTTCTTCCGGGGTTCGGCGAAGAGCACGCCCTGTGTTCAGTAGCATCACTCTCGATGCAGGGAATCCGTGGAACTTACCGGTAAGAGGGCTGAAGGCAACACGGTCATCAAATGAAGTTTCTGAGCATTCAAACGACCCTCTTGAATTAAAATCAAGAGGAATCGATGTTCCAGAAGGAGTCCGCAATCTTTTAAGTAAAAAAGACGAAGAACAAGGCAACGAGGTGTGATAGAAAATCCTACTCTTTCGAAGGCTCGATTGTCATCGTCCCAAACAACTTCTCGAACGACCCGTCGTATTTCTTCAGCGCCGAATGGAGCGTGCTCATTTCGTCTTCACTGAGAGTGAGCGTCGAGGACGCGTTGAGCATTCCTTTACGGGGATCAACCGTCGCATTCGTCTGATTGGCAAGGTTCACATGCAACACGATGAACGCCGCGCAACTCTCGCACTTGAGCTGCAGCAGCATGAAATCATCCCCCGTCAGTTTGACGGACGGAAAGTCCACCGAGATATTCGTACCGCACTGCGGACAGCGCATCTGTTCGCGAATGCGTGTGAGAATCTGATGCAGAGAATGTGGATTCATTTCCATCGCTTTCAGTATAGCAGAATATCACCAGTCGGTCAGATCCTTAGACACCAGTTTCTCTCTTCCATCAATGCAACCTTCTGACACAAGACATGGGAGACCCGCTAGGATGCAGACGTGACTGTGACGAAAAAAAGAACAGGCAAGGGAACGAGAAGCTCTGCGAAGCACAAGACGGAGAAGATCGCAGAAGTGGCAACGGCAGTGAGAGCAAAGCCTGTAACAAAAAAAACAGTCGCGATGAAACCGGTCGCAACGAGGAAAGAACTGCACCTTGGGATGCACCTCATCATCGCAAGCTCGGCAATCGCAGTGCTGATGCTCCTTGGCATTGTCGATCGCGTGACGTTCTCGACACTGCTCAGCAACGCGGCAAATCCGCTCCCCGTCACCATCGGCATTGAACACAACGGATCTGCCGTGCTCGCCGTCGTGATCGCGCGGAAAACGAACGCCGGGTATGCATCGATCATCAATGATTCCGGTGAAGGAGTACATGTCAGCGTTCCGTCGGAATGGAAACGCATCGAGGTCACCGGAACAGCACTGACGAATGTCACGGAGGATGTCGTTCTTCTCGGCTTCACGCGGTACGCGCTGCCCGCAGGTGCCGGCATAAAGATGCTGTTGCCGCTCGCTCCCTCGGGGCTCTTCTTCGAAAGCCCTTCAGCATCAACCGCAGCAATCAATCTGCAGACGATCGATCTCACGGATGAGAGCGTCACTCAGCGCACAGTGCTCGTCAAAGACAAGACACTCGTGAGATTATGGGAGAGCGATGAGTGAGCAATCGCTATACTCATCTCATCCAGATCATTCCCATCCGCACAGGCTTGCTTCGAGCAGGTGACGACCTCGCAGAACAAATTTTGAAGAACGTGAAACTCGAACCGAATGACATTGTCGTTCTTTCCTCGAAAGCAATCGCAACAACGGAAGGAGCAGCCGTGAATCTAAAAAACGTCATCCCCTCTTCCGAAGCAATCAAGTACTCGAAAACCTGCAATCAGGATCCGCGACTTACCGAAACAGTGCTTGCTGAGATGAAACGAATGAACGGTGTGGTCGCAAGTACCTGCCCGTTCGCACTGCTCACGTCACTCAAGCCACACGGCATGAAGACAGGAAGAATTCTCTGCCCGAATGCGGGAATGGATCAGTCGAACATCGAAGAAGGATTCGCAATTGGATGGCCAAAAGATCCCGTACGCTCAGCTCAAGAACTTCGACAATCTTTTGGAGTTCCCGTCATCATCTCCGACTCCTGCTGCAGACCGTCGCGTCTCGGTGTCACGGCATTCGCTCTCGTCTGCTGCGGCATCGACCCACTGCGAAGTGAAGTAGGAAAAAAGGATCTCTTCGGAAAGACCATGCGCGTCACGCATGAAGCGATTGCCGATCAACTGGCAACGGCGGCGAATGCGGTCATGGGCAATGCGGCGCAGTGCACACCGGCTGCGATCATCCGGGATCACGGACTTCCCTCTTCCGATTTCTGCGGATGGGTGGATGGGATAGAGGAGGGGGAGGATATGTTCGGGACAGTCCTCACCCCCAGCCCCTCTCCGTCTGCCGGAGAGGGGTGACTCGTGCTTCTCTGATGACGGACATTCCTCTCTTCGCCGCAGCGGAGAGAGGTGGCGCATCAGCGCCGGAGTGAGGACCGATGCGTGCTACACTTTCAATCAATGGTTATCCCTTCCTACTCCACCCGCTGCACGAAGAAAGAATTGGTCGCACCAAACGTGTATGAGTTAAAGCTTGAGAAGCCGCAGGGGCTGACGTTCAAACCGGGACAGTTCGTTCTCTTCGATGTACCGCTGATCGGAAATCCTACGGACATTCAACCGCGTGCATGCTCGATTGCATCGACGCCGGACGAGCAAGAACTGCTCTTTGTCGTGAAGCTGAAAGCGGGAGGACGCATGAGTGAGTGGATCGTTCGCAGTCTGACGGTCGGTTCGGTCATCACGATGAAAGGACCCTTCGGTCTCTTCACACTGAAACCGACCGATCACGACATCCTCTTCGCCGCAACGGGAGCGGGCATCGCTCCGTTTCGATCGCAGATTCTCGACGCACTGACGCACGGTGACACGCGCACGATGCATCTCTTCTTCGGGGTCAGAACAAGACAGGATCTTTTCTGGCACGAAGAATTTGAGTCGCTAGAGAAGCGCTTTACGAACTTTCATCTTCATTATTGCTTGAGCGGGAACGACCCGAATTGGACTGGAGAGAGCGGACGGATCCAGAACTTTCTCCCTGCGATGATCCAACACAGAGACAAGACGGATCTCTATGTCTGCGGCGCACCCGAGATGGTGAGCGACATGAAGAAACTGGCACTGGAAACGTGGGGCATACCGAAAGCGAACGTGCATGCGGAGGGATATATTTAAGAAGGAGGGAAAAGAGTGAAAAGAAACAAAGGAGTAAAAGGAAATTTCGCAATTTCAGTCCTTTGAATTTTTGTTTCCTTTTACTCTTTTGCTTCCTTTGTTTCTTTTCATTCCTTTTATCAGTTCTTCCTACAACTTCACCAAGCCCAGATGCATCTCTTCAAGAACTTTGGGATACCACTCACACTCCAGCGCCTGCACTCGCGCCTTGAGTGTATCGCGTGTGTCAGTCGGAAGAACTGAACACTTTTTTTGTACAATTATCGTGCCCGTATCAACGCCTTCATCGATCAGATGAATCGTCATTCCGGATTCTTTTTCACCGGCAGCGAGAACGAGGTCATGCGCATGGGCACCCGGATGCTTTGGCAAAAGTGCCGGATGAACATTCAGGATCCGATTCTTCCACTGCTGAACAAACCACGGTGAGAACAGGAACATCCAACCCATACAGGCGAGGAAGGGACGAGGGTTAGGGATTGGGGTTAGGGACTCTATTGCAGCATGCAGTCGCTTGTCATACGCTTCGCGATCTTCAGATTTCTCTCGCTCGACAATGGTCACTGACAATCCAAATTCCTTTGCGGTCTTTACGCAGCCGCGATCGGCTCTGTCTGCAATGAGTCCGAGACAAGTGGCATGCAGAGAGCCATCGGCAATTCTCTCGAGAACGGCTTTGAAGACCGTGCCCTTCGAGGAGCTGAGGACGATGAAATTCATGAGGGAAGGATAGCACATACGGTCCTCACCCCCAGCCCCTCTCCGTCTGCCGGAGAGGGGTGACTCGTGCTTCTCTGATGACGGACATTCCTCTCTTCGCCGCAGCGGAGAGAGGTGGCGCATCAGCGCCGGAGTGAGGATCGTTGCTGAGAAGCGATGAGGGCTATTACAGTATCTTCAAAAACTCATCGAACAAATAATTCGCATCTTCCGGTCCCGGCGTTGCCTCCGGATGAAACTGCACCGAGAAAAATCGTCCCGACTCATGGCGAATGCCTTCAACTGTTCCGTCATTCGCATTCGTAAACCACTTCTGCCATCCGGCAGGTAATTTTTCATCCACGGCAAACCCATGGTTCTGGCTTGTGATGATGCAGCGCTTTGTCGCAACACCGTCCTTCCATTCGAGGCATGGCTGATTCGCTCCACGATGACCGTACTTCAACTTGTACGTATCACCGCCGATCGCGAGCGCGAGAAGCTGATTCCCAAGACAGATACCGAACGTCGGAATATTTTTGGCAAGAGCCCACTTCATCTGTGCAATCGTCATATCGCACTTCTTCGGATCCCCGGGACCGTTACTGACAAACACTCCGTCGTACTTCAGCCCTGAGGTCGAAAGATCGTAATCCCACGGCACTCGATGTACCGTCACTCCCCTCTTGAGCCACGAACGGAGGATGTTGCGCTTAATACCACAATCGTAGACAACCAAAGTCTTCGGATTTGAAACTTGGGATTTGGGATCAGGCACGTAGGTGATGACATCTTTGCAGGAAACATCCGCCACAAGATTTCTCTCATTCGGATCATCGATACTTTCAACTTTTAATTTTGCACTTTCAACATCACCATCGTTCTGGATGATGCGTCCCAGCATCACCCCCGTCTCACGCAGTTTCTTCGTCAACGCTCTGGTATCGATGCCGGAAATTCCGGGAATCTTGTGATGCACCATCCACTCGTGCAGTGAGCTCACGGCATTGAAGTGACTGAAATCGCGACTCTCGCTACTGACGATAATCCCCCGCACATGAATGTCCTCGCTCTCGTAGTTCTTGCTGAAACCGTATTCATTCTTCTCCTCGCTCGGCACGCCGTAGTTGCCGATCAACGGATACGTGAACGTGAGGATCTGCCCGCGATAACTCGGATCCGTCATCGACTCCGGATACCCGACCATGCCCGTGTTGAAAACCACTTCTCCATCCGTATCGGCAGTTGCTCCAAACGACTGACCACGGAACACCGTGCCGTCTTTGAGGAGAAGTGAAGCCATGTGAAATCGACGGCATGGTACAGAAAGAGCCGATAGAAAGAAACCAACGTTTTTCTCTAAAACTTCGACACAATCGCATCGAGTACCTGCGCATCCTCCGACAGTGACTGCTGCTCCTGCTGTTGCAGAGCTTGCTTCTTCGACTGTCTGATCGACCCTGTGACAGTCGTCTTGAACGCTCCGAACGCTTCCTCAAATTTCTTGTACGCGACTGCATATCGCTTCATCCGGAATTCGTGCTCTTCCTTTGATTCCCCCGCATACGTCGCATCGAGGAGAGGGACATTACTGAGCATCAGCTCCGGCTCGATCTCGCCCATGATTTTGTCGTAAATCTCTGAAGCGAGCTCATGGTTCTGATCAGCCGGATTTTGGGATTGGCTCTGCATACAAATGCTTTGTGTTTGTGATATTTTAACATAATATTGCTTATTTCACAATAAGGTATAAAATAGTAAGGATCAGTGATCTGATCATTGATCTTTGAAAGCATCAGGGTCAAAAATTTAACCGTGTTTCACCGTTTCACTTTCAAGGAGAACTGCGATGAGTACAAGTCTACCGGATCCTGCAGAGGATCCAATTCTGGATGAAGAAGAGCTGGACGAAGAAGTTGAGTTCGAAGAAGAAGAGATGTCTCCAATCATCAAACACGAGGATCGCCTCATGAACGTGGTATTCGTGTGGCCGATGATCATTTGGGCTGGATCATGGTTGATCCACCTCGGAAACTTCTTCTACCCACTGCCATGGGGATGGATTCTCTTGGCACAAATCCTTTTCCCGATCCTCGAGCTCGTGTTATACAGATATGCCACGACGCTCGTCGATCCGGATAAGATCGGAGTACGGCAAATCATCAAAGGGAAGAAAGTCCTCACGAATTGCAGGGTCGTCCACTACGACTTCTTCTCACAACTCGCGAGGATACCTGGTGGACAGATCATAACCACGACCGATGAACCCGGAGGGAAACATGTTCTTACTAGTCAAGTGAAGCAAACAACCATTGCATCACTGAAAGGCAAGAGCGATAAGCTCTGGTTCAAACTGAAAATTGTGGGACGTCTCGACATCTGGAAACATCCTGAAACTGTGATCAACGCTTTCTTCCGAGCATTTCGGAAGAGCAAGACAACCGACGAAGCCTTGCAAAAGGTCAATGAGGAGGTCTTAAGCATCGCTGTTGCACTAGCTGACGAAGCTTTGCAAAAAGAGGTCATGGAAAATTTGGTTCAAGACGTGACCGAGGCAAACAGAAGATTGCTCAAGGCAATTTCACCCGATCTGAAAACGATCGGATTTGAACTTCTGCAGGTCACAATTGAGGACATGCGGGACTTAGTGCCCGGTGGATTCCTCTCTCGTCTCTCTGAAATGACGAGAGCAGAACTACTCAGTCAAACCCAAATCGCAACCGCCGAAGCGCAGCAGAGAGCGATCTCTGCGACCGCAGTAGCGGACAAGGAGGGTCGGCTCAAGCAGACTTCTGAAAACCTGGTAGCCGTAAGGGCTGAAATGGATGCCAGGCAAGCAATTGCCGCAGAGCAGCTCAAAGCCTTGAAAGCTGAGACAGATGTCAAGAAGCAATTCGAGCTGCTCGGTCTCCAAGGCTTGATCCAGATTCTGGATCAGGTAAAAGACAAAGATAGGCAAGTCTTCCTTTCGAAAGTTGCGCAGTTGAATACTGTACAACTTGTTGAGATGATGAACAAAGTAGCCGAAAATGCCGGACTCAAAGTGACCGGGAACCTGACATTGCTTGCAAGCGATGTTGAAAAGGCGACCGGCGCACATGCGCTCGGCGCACTCGCTGAAAAGTTCATGGAAATGCTGAAAAAAATGCCCTGATGCTTTCCCGTCACCTCCGCCCGATCGGGCGGAGGTGATACTTAGAAATCCAACATAAGGTAGAGAACGTTCTTGTTCTCCCGTTTTACGTCGAGAGACAGTGGTGTGCCATCGGCTTTGAATAACAAGATCGCCTGCCCTACTTCATGCACCAACTGAAACCGCTCCACCGATGTCAGACCGTCTTTTTTGAATGGTTGGTGTGGATAGCCGGAAGCCTTCTCCTCGATGATCCCGGAATCTTTCGAAGACTCGTATAACGTTCGGAATGCTGCGACACTCAATGTGGAAAGATTCATAATGCCTGCGACATTTCCTCTTCGTTTACGCATAAACTCTTTGTTTTCAGGTGAACCATCAAGGATATGATTCTCCTGAGAAGCCTTTGGTTTATCAGCATCTGAAATGCTTTGCTTTGCAAAAATATCCTCAAGAACTCCCTTCGGACCGGACTGCAATTCATCGTGTGCTCTGTCGATCGTCTGTGCCAATTGCTTCTCTTCCCATGTTTTCTGATCAGAACCAATCACGCTCCCTAGATAGGGGGGATTGACAGCCGGAAAAGAAGGAAGCTGCGTCCAAGAACCTTTCCCTCCGAATAACCTATGATCGATGAGAGGTCTTCCTCTCGTCTTCTCCACAGCCTTGTTGACGGACTGCAGAGCAAGATACCCAAGACCGAGACCACCCGCGGTTAATACGCCATTCTTCGCGAATTGCGCAAACTGCGAATCTTTCGACCCCTGCCACATGTTTCTGATAACAAGGTACGCAGCAACGACACCTGCAAGCATCACCGCCTTCTCCTGACCGGTTGCATTACTGAAACCGTCGACACAGGCACCGAGCGTCTTCGTCACGTTGTCCTTCACGAATTCGATCCCACTCGGCAGTTCCTGTTGCGATGCCTTCAATCCTTTCAAGTTTTGCTGAGTATTCTTCACAAGGGCATTGCGAGACGGGATGAATGCACAAAGCCTGTTGAGTTTCTGCTCGGCTTCCGATCGGTCTTCAGGGTCTTGTGTACGATCCTCAAGAATGTGAAATGCATCCACAATGTCTTTCTGGATTGATCCGGGAGCAATGGGAGAAGTCAGCTCATCGACATACTTTTTGAGATCATTGCGGTTCACTTTCCTGGACGATGCAAAGTGATCGAGCAAGTCATTTGCTCCAATCGTATCGTTTCGCCAGGTTGTGTATTCCGCACTTGCTGCTTCAGCGTTCGGCAACTCCTCAATACCACCGGCGAAGAACAGCATTCGCTGCTCCGATTCAAAGCCGCTAGTGTTTGGAAATAATGAATGCATATTCTAGTGATGACCGGAGGAAGAAGATCCTTTGGAACCGCCCAGTCGGAAAACCGACGAATCACCGCCGAGTCGGAACCAGCGAAGAGGAGCATGAGCGAAGCCTTTATTGAGATAGCCGAAACCATTGTCGATGCTTTTCCAGAATCCAACTTTAGGTTTATGCACAGGCGTCGGCTCGGCATCATCGGCTTCATCGAATAATTCTGCAGTCTCAATTTCATCTTCAACTTCACCCGACGGCAGAACCGGAGTTGGTGGAACCGAAGGTGCAGGCGCAACAGGCGTCGCTATGTTTCCCGGATCCGGATTTGGTGCGACACTCTCTACCGGAGGAGCAGGCACCGGATTAGCCTTCATGACTTCGCGGAATGCTTTGATCGTAGGTTCAATGATTTTTTCCGGTGTTCCCGGAACTAGAATATCATCAATAACATTTTCAATGCGTTTTCTATCTGTGACAGTTTTATTGATCTGTAAAGGATCAGATGAACGATCATATGTCTGGGCACTCGTACGTTTGAACTCATCACGTTTCAGCTGCTCTCGAGCAAAAATTGCATTGACCTTATCTCTCACTTCACCCACGATTCTTTCGATATCGTTGGATTTCATTTGATCAAGACCGCTCAGCCAATTCTTAATATCATCAACGGAGCCGATAGTTGGTTCTCTTGCTTCAGGCATCTCCGTATTATAGCACAAAATTTACCCCACTACAAACTCCCTCACCCTCGGGATTTTCAATGCCATCAAAGACCCGAGAGAGCCCAGTAGTATGCCAAAAAATATGAGGAGCGGCATTGGGCGACTTTCAGACTTTTGAGAGCCAATGGTGATCGTTCCATTCGAATCGCCACTTTGCAGGCCCGCTTTGTAGCTTGCAGCATACTTGTCGTAGACGCTCGCACGCGGTTTTACAGTCTTCTTCTTGGTTGAGGCAACAGTCGTTTTTGCCGCTGCAGCGGGCTGAGTTCTACAGGAGGCTTCGGTGCCGGCACTCGGACTTTTACTCATGCAGTAGGACTGAAACTCTTCATCGAAGGCATACGATTCACCAAGTTTCAGCTTTGGATACGTCAGTGACGCAACGACAGCTTTATTGGGAGAAAGGAGCTCGATATCGTCACCATCATTTTTAAGCTTCAGCCCTACCTGATGCACTAAAAGAACAGTATATTTTCCCGGTTCAAGAACGCTGCTTTCGCCGAATGTAATGATCTTCTTCCCGATCCGGAGGGTGAAACCCTTCAGGGAAACAGATGCAGCACCGGTATTCAGAAATTCGATCCATTCCTCGGAAAGAAAAGAACCTGATTCCGCTTTCGCCGAAGGTGAAGGGAAGACCTCTGTGATGAGGATTTCTGACGACGATCCCGAAGCAGTGAAGTTTTGGAGACCGGTCGTCGATGCGACTTTTGCGCTTTCTGTCAGCGCTCCGAGGTTCAATTTTTCTTGTGGAACATCAACGAAAGACCAGATTCCCGACTTCAGACTGATGGCTTTCTTCTGTGCATCGATGTACTCCTGCCTGCTTGCGTACGCAGTGGAGACATCGGCAATCGCAAGACCCTGGAGCAGCAGTTCTTTCTGGAGAATCCTCCCATCGTCGAGGACCAGATAGGCAAGCAGATTCCCGTCACGATCCCAGACTTCTGCATCAAAAAAGAGTTCAACTTTTTTATTGTCTGTCAGGGTTCGAACAAGTTCCAGTGATTGCAATTGATATGCCGAAAGAGTCGTCGTATTCCGATCGTCAAACCCTGAAATCCCAAGAAGCCGTACAGTCGCTTCGCTCTGACCTATCAAGCGGGAAGATGGACCGTCGAAACTGATCAAGAAATTTTCAGGATCAATAATACTCGAAACTGTGCCTTGAAGGCTTGCATCCTGAAAGCTATCGGACTTGTAGATCCTGTCTTCTTCAGCTTTTTCCCAATGAACCGAAGAAATAACAATGCCCTGAGGGTTCACAAGATCAACGGTATCCTCACCGTTACTGAGCGATATGCCGGTTTCGATCTGATAGAGACGAACAGAATCATGCGCCGCGATACCCGATACGGTATCGATCAAGTACCTGTGAATCGTCTTGTTACCGACGGCAAGATGCCACCCTGCAAGCGGTACGAAAAAATCTTCCAGATTCGTGAGTTCAATCCACTCCTTGTCCGTATCTTTTGCATTGGGGTTTGGAAGAACACCGGAGATCACAATGACACTATCGTCAAACACCTGTGGAGAGCCGGAAACTCCAGCCAACGAGCTGGATGCGGCTGCACCCGGAAATACAGTCACTATTTTGCTTTGTATTAACGTATTACCACATTGGTTTTTCACTTCCAGAGCGAGAGAGAAGACACCTGACTGCGTATAGGAATGAACGGGTGGATTGCAGCTGTCGCTCCGATACCCATCCCCAAAATCGAAGTGACAGGTAGCTCCGGCAAGTGTTCCGGTGACGGCTGTCGCCTGCACATTCAATGTAACTTTGGATGTCCCTGAAAAGTCACCGGATTGGAGTGAAATATCGATGGAAAGATCGCTGGTGCAGATGGAGGAAGAGAGGGAGCTTGAGGAATCCGAAGATTGCGATGAAGTAACAGAAAACTCTGAGGAAAGCGAAGAAGAAATGAGAGAAGAAGAGGAAGGTGTACTGGAAGTAGAAGAAGAAGAGAGCTCAGACGACGACAGCGAACTTGCAGAGGAAGAACTCGACAACGATGAGGATGATGGAATGATTGATGTGCCGTTTGCGTAGCCCGGAGTTGCGAGCATATTCGCACCGCTATCCAAGCCAAGACTTGTCGTCGCAGTCCTCCAGTTCTCTTTGATCGTTCCGGCAACTTTGAAATCAATGCGTTCCATACTTGCCTTTGCACCCGGAGCCGAAGGATTGGCACCTGCAAAAGGCACACCGACTCCGTCATCCACCTCATCGAGAACGACGCCGTTTGGATCTTTGAGCTTCAGGCGGAGTCCGCTATTGGCAAGTGTGAGCGATGTGCTGATGAATGCGGGCTCGAGAAGAAGGCGTGAACTATCCGCATGATTATTGCCGATCACCAGATACTCTCCCGGCTGAATCAAGAAGTTCGATGGAAAGGTGAGCATCAGCGTTTCCACTCCCGTACTCTTGAGGTACGTCACGGTATAACCGCCAAGATTCTCCGGAGCGCACGACGCAACACTTGTATCGCACGGAGGCAGGAAAAGTTCGAACCATTCGTCGGAAGTGCTTACGTCACTGCCTGCCCACATCACCTCGTTGAGAACGGGGAAAGCGAAACCCTGAGGAACCCTCAGAAAGAAGAGAGCAGTGGCGATGCTGGCAACGTAGAAACGGAGATGCATGCCCCCATCAAACCGCAGGAGAACAAGAGGAGAGAGGCAACATTCGATCCTTCAGAAGAGTGAGGGTGTTTTTGGCTCTGGGAGAAGAGCAGTCGGACGTTCTGCGACCCAAAAGAACAGCCCTCGCATTCTCCATCCACATGCTGTATAGTGGACGGGTATTCGCTAGTTCGTACCGAAAAGATCCTCACCTATGCATCTTCCAGTCACGATGAACGCAGCAGATTTGTGCGACGCATGTCTCCCCTCGGAGCATGCCGGTCGTTCTGCGGCAGATGCGGTGAAGTAAACGGTACGGCGGCGGCAATGTTTATCTTTTGCCCAGCCTCTCTATGAATATCCCCGTCATTTTCCTCTCAGTCGGAGCAGGTGCCCTCTTCGGTGTCCTTCTCGGTTGGGCATGGTTTTCCAAAGGAAAGAAAATCAGCGCCTCACTCCAAGGACAGATTGATATGAAGGAACGCGAGCTGAACGGGATCAATATGAAGATCATCGAATCACGCAGCGCGATCAAAACCAATGAAGCCGAAGCCAAGGCGCATGCCAAAGAAATTCTGTCGCAAGCCCGCATTCAGGCGCAGGAAATGGAACTGAAATTGGAGAAGGATCATGCCCGCACGGAAGAGAAAGAAAAAAGTCTCGATGCGAAGGTTGCCGAAGTGGAAACGCAGCGAAAGCGCGTCGAAAAACAACAGCTTGAAAACAAGGAGATGCAGGCGGAGCTCAAGGAATCGACACAGAAACATCGTGAAGCGCTTGAAAAAGTTGCCGGTCTCTCGACGGAGGAGGCGAAGAAACAACTCTGGACGGAACTCGAACATGAGTACTCTTCCTTCTTCGCCTCACAGGTGAAGGAGCTCAAAAAACACATCGAAGAGGATGTTGAAGCGAAATCCAAGAATCTTCTTGCGGAAGCCATCCACCGCTATGCATCCGAAGTCGCAACGGAATCCACAACCACCGTTGTGCAGCTGCCCTCAGACGACGTGAAAGGAAAAATTATCGGGAAAGAAGGCAGAAACATCGTCGCATTCGAGTCGGCTACCGGCATCGATGTGATCATCGACGATACGCCGGGTGCCGTCGTCATCTCCGGCTACGACCTCGTCCGTCGTTACGTCGCGAAACTGGCTCTCGAGAAACTCGTCGAGGACGGACGCATCCAACCGGCACGCATCGAGGAAGTGGTCAATAAGGTGAAAGAGGACGTGGCAAAAATGATGCTGGAGTTCGGCAAACGTGCCGTCGAGGAACTCGGCATCACGGGGTACAGCCAGGATCTCCTGAAGATCATCGGACGTCTGCGCTTCCGCACGAGTTACGGTCAGAACATTCTGAAGCATTCCGTGGAAATGGCGAACATGGGTCGCATGATGGCGGAGGAAATCGGCGCGGACGCATCGATCGTCGTTGAAGGATGTCTCCTCCATGACATCGGCAAAGCTCTCGACCATGAGGTCGCGGGTACGCACGTGCAAATCGGTGTTGAGATCGCCAAGAGGTTCAAAGTCCGTCCGGAAGTCGTGCACTGCATCGCCGCACACCATCAGGATATTCCCATCGACAGTGCGGAGGCATTCATCGTTGCCGCAGCGGATGCGATCTCCGGCTCACGCCCGGGTGCCCGCAGGGAATCGATGGAAGCGTACATCAAACGTCTCACGGAACTGGAGAACACCGCGAGGAGCTTCGAAGGCATTTCGAAAGCGTACGCAATCTCCGCCGGTCGCGAGATCAGAGTGTTCGTCGACGCCGGAAAAGTAGACGACTTGAAGCAACAGCAACTCGCGAAAGACATTGCCAAGAAAATCGAATCGGAACTCACGTATCCGGGAGTGATCAAGGTCAATGTGATTCGAGAGAGACGTGTGGAGGAAATGGCAAAGTAAAGTACGGAACGTACGGTAGGTAGGGAATGTATGGAAAGACCTTCCACACCTTCCCTACTTTCCAAATCTTCCAGACTGTAATCTATGTTGACCTCGCCCCTCCCCTCCCCTAGAATCCTCCCGCTTTAGACGATATGACCCCATGGTTTAAAGAGGGTCTTAGAGTCAACCTCTATTTCTCCTTTTTCCCCTACTTTTATGGCTGAACAGAAAAAATTCGATCGCAGCAAGCCGCACATGAACGTCGGTACCATCGGTCACGTCGACCACGGTAAAACGACACTCACGGCTGCTCTCTCCGTCAACTTCTCTCCCGCAGACGAGAAGAAGACGTACGATCAGATCGATAATGCGCCGGAAGAGAAGGCTCGCGGTATCACCATCAACACATCGCACGTCGAGTACGAGTCCACGAAGCGCCACTACGCGCACGTCGACTGTCCGGGTCACGCGGACTATGTCAAAAACATGATCACAGGTGCCGCTCAGATGGACGCGGCAATCCTCGTCGTCTCCGCTGCAGACGGTCCGATGCCGCAGACTCGCGAGCACATCCTGCTCGCTCGTCAGGTGAACGTTCCGTACATCGTCGTCTTCATGAACAAGGTCGACATGGTGAAGGATCCTGAGCTTCTCGATCTCGTCGAAATGGAAATCCGCGAATTGCTCACGAAGTACGGTTTCCCGGGCGACAAGACGCCGATCATCAAGGGTTCCGCTCTGAAGGCTGTGGAAGGTGATCCTGCGAACATTGAAAAGCTCAAGGAACTTCTCAGCACGCTCGACACCTACGTCCCGGATCCAAAGCGCGAAATCGACAAGCCGTTTTTGATGTCCGTCGAAGACGTGTTCTCGATCAAGGGCAGAGGCACCGTCGCCACCGGAAGAATCGAGCAAGGAAAAGTGAACATCAACGATGAAGTTGAAATCGTCGGTATCAAGGAGACCAAGAAGACGGTCTGTACCGGTGTCGAAATGTTCCACAAACTTCTGGACTCCGGTATGGCCGGTGACAACGTCGGTATTCTCCTCCGCGGCATCGAGCGCACGGACGTCGAACGCGGTCAGGTGCTTGCGAAGCCCGGTTCCATCAAGCCGCACACGGACTTCGAGGCGGAAGTCTATATCCTCACGAAGGAGGAAGGCGGACGTCACACTCCGTTCTTCAAAGGCTACAAGCCTCAGTTCTACATCCGCACGACGGACGTGACGGGTGCCGTCGAACTGCCGGCAGGTGTCGAAATGGTCATGCCGGGTGACAACATCAAGTTCACCGTCTCTCTCGGCGCCGCAGTCGCCATCGAAGTCGGTACGCGCTTCGCCATCCGCGAGGGTGGTCGAACCGTCGGCTCCGGTGTCGTCACGAAAATCTCGAAATAAGCATTCTCTGAGCAGGACCCCCGCAATCACTGCGGGGGTCACCTCTGCTCCCCGATACTCTCCCTGCTCTTTCCCACCCCTCTCCATGGTTCCCGCAAAGAAAGCCTCAACCGATAAGAAGAAGCTTCCTCCGAAGAAAGCTCCAAAGGCTGCGCCGAAGAAAAAAGCAGCACCGAAAGCTACCAAGGAATCTATAAAGAAAGTGGAAAAGACGGTCGCTACGAAAGCAGTTCCGGTCGCAAAAGCGGCTCCTTCAACGCAAGCTGCACCGCCGCAGGCTGTGAAGATCAAAGGCATTCGCATTCGCCTCTCCGCATTCGACCATACGGTGCTTGATGAAGCGGCACTCAAGATCATCGATACGGCTCTCCGCACGGGCGCTGTTGTGCACGGTCCGATCCCGCTGCCAACCAAAATCCGCAAGTTCACGGTGAACCGCTCAACCTTCGTTCACAAAGACGCGCGCGATCAGTTCGAGATGCGCATCCACCGCCGCCTGATCGACCTCAGCGAAACAACCTTCAAAACCGTCGACGGACTGCAAAACCTCAGCCTCCCAAGCGGTGTGGATATCGAAATCAGAATGGGATAAATTTTGATTCTTCTTCTCAATTCTATGAATCGCCTTCCACAAAGAGAAAATAAAGGCAGCGCTGTAGAAGCCTCGTGTAAGGTGGGTATTCTCAAATCTACACTTGGATCGAATGAACATCTCACTGCAGTCTTGGAACACATAGAAAAAGATCAGCAGAGAATGAAGACAATAATGAACCCGGGGAAATAATGATGAGCTGGAAAAGGAAAGTAGAAAAATTGCCGTTTTTCTGGTACAATCAAACGGTTATGGCACAAAAGAACACACTCACACCGATCACCGTTCTCTTCGTGCAGTGGTACTACTTCGAAGCTCCCCTCTCGTTTATTCGAGGATATTTCGCATACGCGAAGGCAATCTCCGAAATCGTTCCATTCGTCTTTCTCTTCCGAACGCTCCTTCTCCCCTGGAAGAATATCGCTGACAGAACCCGCATGCGCGGGATCGATCTGACGAGAATCATGGAGAAGCTCAGCCTCGGGCTCCTCGCCTGCGGCGTCGGATTCGTCGTGCGCGTCCTCACCATCTGCATGGGTCTACTCGCACAGTTCCTGCTCCTGACATTCGTTCTGACGTATCTCGCCGTGTGGCTCCTGTTTCCGGCTCTCTTCCTGCTCGGTATCGGCACCTGCATCCAGTCACTATGAGTCTTGAAACATTCAACATCCGGCACACGAATGCCTACCGGTCACTGCAGGTACGGAAAATGCTCTGGGTGTCCTGGCTCTGCATGCTCGTTCTCGCAACGGTCGCGACGCTTTTCAACCTGAAAACACTCGCAGCAAATCCTCTGTCGCTGATTATTTTGATTGCCCTTCCGTGCTGGATCCTGTGGTCGATCGAACTCTTCCGCAGAAAAAAACTGAAAACCAGTGTCAGTGCGTTCGAAAGACCCGATAATCTCGCGGAGCTGCTCTCGTATCACATGGTGCAACATCTGAGCACCAAACCTGCAGTCACGATGCATACGATGATCGAAGCTGCGATGGAAAGCGAATGGGGAATCTTCGTGCTCCATTCCATCAATATCGAAAAGAGCGATATTCTTGCTGCACTGTTGCATGCGTCACCCGAGAGCACGCTGGAGGAATGCCTGCAATGGTGTGTGAAGGCAATGAAAGATCTGCAGACGACGCATCTGGATTCGACCGCCACCATCTACGCATTCCTGACGAACGTCCCTGCTCTGGCAGCACTCGTGGAGAAAGCCGACCTCGCGGTGGAAGATCTGAAAAAAATCCTCCATGCGGAAGCATTCCACTTCGAACTCCTGGAACAGACGCATCATCCGCTCAGCCCCGCGATGCTCGTGCGAACGCTCGGGTCCATCGGTCGATCGTGGGTCATCGGCTACAACAACGATCTGGAACGACTGACCAACAATATTTCGGAGACGATCCTGAGTTACAGACGCTCCGTCGTGATCCACCGGGACATCATCGACCATACGCTCAAAAACATCGAGAGCAGGATGCAAACCAATATTCTGCTTCTCGGAGAGAGCGGAACCGGCAAACGGACGCTGATCCGGAATATCGCATACGAACTTCGCAGCAGGGAGATGCGACGCTCAAGCCCGTTCAGTGATGTGTTGGTTCTGAAGACCTCGCTCCTGCTCTCCGGCGGAGAGGAGAGTGACCAAATCCTCCTGCAAGCCGAGAACGATGCCAAGCAGGGCGGACGGTTCATTCTGGTGATCGAAGATTTTGCCATGCTCCTCAGCGCCGCCGATGCGAAGCTGAAGAAAATCCTCGTCAGCATTCTGGAAGCGAAGAACATCCGGACGATCTGCATCGCGAACACCGAGGATTATCACACGCTCATCAAATCCGACACATTCCTCGATACGCTCCTCGAGAAAGTCTACGTGGAAGAGCCGTCGGATGAGGAAACCATGGACGTTCTCCTTGAGGAATACTTCAAACTGAAGAAAGTTCATAACGTGCGACTGACGTACCGCGCACTCAAGTCAATTCTGATCCTCAGTAGACGCTATGTCGGTCACGGAGGTCTTCCCGGAAAAGCTGTGGAAGTACTCGAAGAAGCGTTGCTCGCTGCACGCGCTAGCAGCGGACAGACGGTCACTGAAGACACGATTCGCGCGATTCTCTCGAGACGGACACGCATCGACATCGAAGTACTGACGGAGGAAGGAAAGCAGAAACTTCTCCATCTGAAGGAACGACTTCAGTCGCACATCATCGGGCAGGAACATGCAATCGGGAGCCTGAGTGCTGCACTGAAGCGCGGACGCATGAACATCGGCAGCGGCAAGAGACCCATCGGCACGTTCCTCTTCCTCGGCACCACGGGACTTGGAAAGACGGAAACTGCGAAGGCGCTTGCCAAAGAATACTTCGGCAGCGTCGAGAACATGATCCGCATCGACCTCAACGAGTTCTCGAATGAAGCATCCATTCCTCTGCTGATCGGCGGACCTACGGAAAAGGGTGGATTTACCGAAGGGCTCCTGATCAAGAGAATACAGGATAGACCGTCGTCCATCGTCCTCCTCGATGAGATCGAGAAAGCGCACCCGAAGATCCTGAATCTCTTCCTGCAAATTCTGGATGAGGGAATCCTCATCGGCGGCAACGGCGGCAAAGCGGACTTCCGAAACACCATCATCATCGCCACCAGCAATGCCGGCAGCCATTGGATGACCGAGCATTCGCTGCCGAGCGAAGAATCGGAGCAGATCGTCTTCCGCACCGCGCTCCTCGAGACGATTGTCGGTGAACGGACCTTCTCGCCGGAATTCATCAACCGCTTCGATGAGATCATCCTCTTCACGCAACCGACCGACGATGAGGTCCGGCAACTTGCGATTCTGATGCTCGGTGAGATCATCGAACGCATCATGAAAGATCGGGGCATACGCATCACAGTCGAATCTCCCGTCATCGATTTCCTCGCGGAGAAAGGATTCTCACGTGAATACGGCGCACGCGAAATGCGTCGCACGATTACGCAGACGATCGAGAACTACCTCGCCGACTACCTCCTCAGCCGCAGCGTAAAGCGGGGAGATGAGATAGCGATCAGGGCGGAGGATTTGCAACATTAATATATTTATGTTATAATAATACCAAATATATATCTATTTCCCCTCTACCAGATGAAATCACCATCCTTCTCTATGAAGAAATGTCTACACTATTCCTCGCTCGGGCTACTACTCGTCGCAGCCGTTGGAAGTGCCACTTTTGGAGTAATGCACTCATACAAAGGAACCCTTCGCTCTACCCTTGGAAAAATTCGTCTTCTGTGCAAAAAGACGATGAGATTCGCACCGACAAAATTCATGTAAACAGATAACTCAGTACTAAAAGTTCACCATTCGACTGAACATTCGATCAGTCGAATGTTTGCATGTCTACTTCCACCCCTTCTCCTTGAGCGCCGCCTTCGCCGCATCCTGCTCTGCTTTCTGCTTCGTGTTGCCTTCACCAACCGCAACTTTCTCGGAGCCGATGAAGACCGCACAGACGAAGACTTTGCTATGATCCGGACCGGATTCGGTCACCAGAGAGTAGGTCGGCGTGATGCCGGTCTTCTCCTGCGCCATCTCCTGAAACACGCTCTTCTCATCCCTGTGTTTTCCTTTCGCAATCAGCTGCTTCAGATGTGTCAGGATGAACGTGTGGATGAACTTTCGAGCTTCGTCCAAACCCTGATCCAGAAATACCGCACCGATGAACGCCTCGACGGCGTTGGCAAGGTTTGATTTCTTCGTGCGTCCGCCGCTGCTGTCTTCCCCGCGGCTGAGGAACAGATACTCCCCGAGCTTCAACTCCATGGCAACCTCGTAGAGGTGATCGCCCTGCACCAGAGCCGATCGCCAGTTCGTCAGCTCCCCTTCTGGACGGTCGCTGAGGTGATACAGATACTCCGTCGTAATCAGCTGCAGCACGGCATCACCGAGAAATTCCAGTCGTTCATTGTGTCCGTGTTTGGCTCTCTCGCGAAGCGCGGAACGGTGTGTGAGTGCCTGGTACAGAAGATCTTTGTTCTTGAACCGAACATTCGTGAGTTTTTCAAGACCGAGAAGGGAGGTGGGATTTGTCATGACGGAAATTATTATGAATTACTTCTTCGCGTGTGCCAACGCATTCAGCACGCCGTTCACAAACTTGCCGCTCTCCGCACTTCCGTACTCCTTGGCGATATCAATCGCTTCGTTCATCACGACGGCAGGCGGAGCATCATTGAGGAAAAGAAGTTCGTACGCACCGATGAGGAGAATGCTGCGCGTGATCGTATCCATACGCACAAGCGGCCATTCGGGCGCGTGGTCTTCGATCGCTTTCTGAATGGCATCCGATTCCTTCATCACGCCGGAAAAAAGCTTCTCGGCAAAAACGCAGTCCACGGCGGCGGAACCGCCGAATTCCTGCATGTTCTTCTCCAGCGACACGCTCAAATCGATGGGACGGATCTGCCTCTCGAAGACCGCTTGCATTGCGGCAACCCGGGCAAGGCGACGACGAGACGGCATAGGAACGGGGTTACGCCTTCACCTTCGTGATCTTCTTCAGTGCTTTTCCACTCTTACTGCGAACGGGAGCCGGTCCGGAGAACGGGGAAGCGGAGAAATTCCTGAGACGCACAACCTCCCTGCCGACGTACACCGAGTGACGACGACGACCGCGGTCTTTACTGAGCCGTTTCTTGGGGGTGGGCTTCTTGGACATACAGCTGCGCCATCCTACCTCCTGTTTCCCGACATCGCAAGCATGAACCTGACGACGTACAGGAAGAGATTGAAGATATCGAGGTAGAGAGACAGTGCAAGGAGAAACGGCGACGATCCGCGGTCCGATGCGGCAAGACGCTGCATATCCCATGCAAGAAAGAGCGAGAAGATCACAATGCCGAAACCGGAGAGAACGACTTCTATGGACGATCCCCGAAGTGACGGGATGAAGATCTGCAATAACCCGAAGACGATCAGACCGATGAGAGACTGGAAGAGAAACCGACCGAGAGTGTGCCCGATATTCATCGTGGTCGTCCGCGCAAAGAGTCCTGCCGCAAGCGTGAGGAATGTCGTTGCGATCGTCGCATTCAGGAGAATCGTCGTACCGTTCACGTACGAAGAAACAACCGAGAGCAAAAACGGCGTGATCGTGAGACCGGAGAGGAAGGGGAACGCAAGAAAGAGCAAATAGTTGAGCGGCGCATTCCTGCTCCACGCGGGTGCGGTGAGAATGAGCACGAACTCCGCAAGAAACAGAAAGAAGATCCAACCCGAGGCCAAAATAGGCAGGGCGAACGCCGCACCGACGAATACGCCGACACCCGTCACCAGGAGCGCGAGCGCGACGAGCCAGTACGCGGTCGAGAACTGCGAAGCGGTGAGTGGCGAAGAACGGCTAGCCGATGCGAAAGAGAAGCGAGGGATCATAAAGATATCCTACTGATTTTGACCTCTCCGGCAAGTTGTTCACGCCCCCGTTGTGTGCTATAATCATTGGATTCTTATGCGCATTCATCAGCGTTCTCTACTTACGGCGATCCTCCCTGTACTGCTGGCGGTACCTGAACTCTGTTATGCAGCATTCACATGCCCGGTACCTGCAACTGCACCGGGGTCACAGCAGCTTGCATGCTTCATCCAAGATCACATCATCGGCCAGGCAATGATCGCTTTCACCGGCATCGCCACCGCTGCAATCTTCTACTACGGCATTCGGATGATCGTCGATGCTCACAATGAGAAAGCGTTCACCGATGTGCAGAATTCATTCATCTATGTCCTCAGCGGCTTCATCGTCATCGCACTGTCGGCGGCGTTCGTAAACTCGTTCGCAAGCGGCATCGCACCGATCAACCTGACAGCCGGCATCTACAGTGTCGGAACGTTCTTCCGACTTGCCGGAGCAGGAGTATTCACCATGATGATCGTGATTGCGGGGCTGAGAATGGTGACTGCGCAGGGTGACGAAGGCGCTTTTACAAAATGGCAAAAAGTGCTGGTCGGCAACTGCATCGGCGTCATGCTCATGTTCCTCGCAGACGCCATTGTCACCGGCGTAAACACGGGAAATCCGGCAGCCATCATCACCGAGCTCATCGGCGTCGGGCTCTTCATGCTCACGATCATCGGTTTCTCATGCGTCCTCGCACTCGTCATCGCCGGCATCCTCCTCATCATTTCCATCGACGAGTCGCTGCGGGATAGGGCAAAGCGCGCGATCATCGGCACACTGATATCACTTTTGATTGTCGTCGCAACGTACACGCTGATTTTCACCTTCGTCCTCTGATCATGCGCATGCATCGGATTCTCCACCGACTTCTCATCCTCGGCTCACTCCTGAGTCTGCCACTCCCCGCGTATGCAACGGGAGCAGATATCTCCAACATCTTTCTCAGCCTCATCACCGCCTTCGCTCCGGTCTGGTGGTTCATCGCATTCATTATCATCGTCGTCGCAGGGCTCACGCTGATGCTCTCGGAGAGCGAGGGAGCGATCGAGAAGGCGAAGACAACGATTATCGCTGCCATCATCGGCGGCATCATCGTCGTCATCATTTTGTACTTCTCACCGAGCGATCTCACGTTGCTCGTCCGGCAGTTCTACAACCCGGTCTACAATCCGGCCACCACAACGGTCACAGGGATCTTCAACGTCAATACGATCGGATTCGAAGCCGAAGGAGTCGCCGGATGGCTCACGGGAATGGCTGCCATGATCGGCATCGTGATCATCATCATCGCGGTGCTCCGAGCCGTCACCAGCTTCGGCGGGGATGAGGCGTCGTACACGGCAGTCCGCAACTCCATCGTGCAGGTCGTCATCGGACTGATCGTCATCAGCGCCGCATACATCCTCAAAGACGTGTTTTTCAACATCAAAGACCCTAGCCAAATCATTGCATTCATCACAGGAAAAATGTTGATCGTCTTCGCGCTGATCGCAACGGTCGCCGTCGGGGTGCTTGTCTACGCCGGACTTCGGATGGTCGCGAGCTTCGGTCGCGAGGATGAGTATACGGCTGCAAAATCACTCGCGTTCCGCGTTGCGATCGGACTGATTGTGATCGCCATGAGTTATGCGCTGGTATTCATCGTTCGGACAATCTTCTAGAGAGAACCTCTGAAAAATGCATGCTGCTTCGTCAACTGCGTTGAAATTTTTCTCGACGTATATCGTTTATACGCCTCAAAAAATTTCAATTTGTTTCCTCGCATCCTGCTATTTTTGAGAGGTTCTCTATTACTTCCTTTGACATTGTTGCTTCGTCTCTCGTGGATCATGCGTTCGAAGAAACGACGCACCGTTGAGCGCTGCTTTCTGCGTTGCCTTCAGCGTTGCGGGCAATCGCTCCGAAGCGGGAAGATTGTCGGGACCCGCGAGGAATGATTTGCGCGAAGGGCTCACGAGAATCGGACCGAGGTCACAAAGCTCCGACAACCTCTCGAGAATCTCAAATGAGTATTTCGGATCGGACGACACAAAGTGCCCAAGCCCCGGATCGAGAATGAGCTGAGAGGATGCAATACCGCTCTTCTTTGCTGCCGCAATTCGTGACAGAAGAAACGCACGGATCGTAGCCATCACATCGTCGTACTGTGCGTCTGCCCGCGTCGTCCTCGGTGTCGCATCTTTGGAATACATCATGATGAAAGGACATCCGACTCTCGCAATCACCGAAAACATGTCGCTGTCCGCTCTTCCCGCAGAAACGTCATTGATCATATCCGCACCACTGTCGAGAGCCTGACTCGCAACCTCGGCTTTCGTCGTATCGATGGAAATCCACGCATCGGGAAATGCAGCGCGAACAGCACGAAGTGCCGGAAGCACGCGATCAAGCTCAACACTAACTGAAACATCACTCGAATCCGGTCCCGTCGATTCACCGCCGATTTCGAGGATATCAGCTCCGCCATGGATCGCATGTCGTGCACTTTGAAGAAGAACAGAAGGATCAAGGTTTTTTCCACCATCGTAGTACGAATCCGGCGTGACATTCAGAATCGCAACGACTGCCGGACGCGGTTTGAGATCTAAAACTTTGGAACGAAACACAAGTTGCATGAAGAGAGTATACTGTCGCCATGTGGCCGTTCACACCGAAGAAAGTGAAAGAGAGCAAACCGCGCAAAATCATGCGACGCATGGTCGTAGGCTTCATCATCGGCGGTGCCATCAGCTCGATCGTCGGCAAGACACTGCTGAAGGAGAGGCGAAGGGAACATTTGGGAGAAGATGCAGCTGAGTAGGTTACGCAATCGCCTTTTCTACCTGTGCAATCGTCTCCGCCAACTTCCCTTCGATATTCTTTATTTGCACATCGGTCTCGGGAGCAACGGCAAGTTCTTTCTTCATGCTTCCGATTCTGCGACGCAGTTCCTCCGGTGCCATTGGTGCACGACCTTGAATGTGTTTCAGAAGCTGCTCTTCACTCTCAGGAAGAATAAAAATTGTATACAGCTTGTACGTCTTCCCTGAAGCAAAATACGGGTGACAACGGATACTCTGAAACCCCTGCACGTCGACTTCTCGAATGACGGTCTTCCCCTGCTTGATCGCGGGAATAATTTCACTGACCAGCGTGCCATATCGAGCACCCTTATGTACTTGTGCCCATTCAAGAAACTCTCCTTCTTTCCACCACTTCGAAAAATTCTCTTCGGACACAAAGTGATACAGATCGTCGCTTTCTCCTGCACGTCTCGCTCGTGTCGTTGCTGAACGCGGAAAGACATATTCCGGGTGCTTTGCCTTCAGCGCCTTCAGAATCACGCTCTTCCCCACTCCACTCGGACCGATGATGAGGACAAGCTTGCCTTGAGACATGTGCGCATCGTAGCACTTCGCACACCGCACCTCACCCCCGACCCCTCTCCCAGCGCTGATGCGCTTGGGGAGAGGGGAGCTTCGTTTCACATCCAAAAACATTTTGGCATGGCTTCCTCTCTCCCCTTTTGGGAGAGAGGTGGCTTCGCAGAGCCGGAGTGAGGCGTCTTGCCCAAACTTCAAAAAAGATGTATACTTATTGGATTTGCTCTTTCAAATCCTCCAACACCTTTTCGCGGCTGAAACCGCAGGGAGAGAGATGGAATAGATGCGGAAAACCCAAAATATTCTATCTCCCTCCCTGCTCTTCCGGCCCAAATCGACCGAGAGAGTTCCCTTTGCCAAAACAGCGGAGGGACCTACAAAACACAAACATACGGCACCGTGCACGCCCAGATGCACGAGCGATTCCCGACTCCTCGGGATACAACAAATACACATAACGGAGCGATTCCCGCTTAGGATCGCAAGAGGTGTGGGGAGAGAGAGCGCCTGGTCGACGTTCTCGCTGCTCAATTCCTCTTCACAGAGAATTGAGTTCAAACCGGGCACTCGAAAGGGTGCCCGTTTTATTGCCAATCAAAGTGCGTCCGATCGAGAAGAGGAAGAAGTGTGCTGAATGATTTTCCGTCCGACTGGAACGATGCCCGTATCGCAGGAACGAGATACGTCGGAGAACGGTCATCTTGTGGCAGGAGAAGATACACAATCTGCGCTGTGCTATACGTCACACTCGGTGCATTCTGACCTCTCGGGAACGGAAGAAGACCGCCACTCAAAAACCGCACTTCAAGCATCTGCGACGAAAGTGTTGGATAGTTTGATGCAGCAAGCACCTCGGGCGAGAGCAGAGACATCGTGGCACTGACTGCCCGATGCGACACCCGACCGATCTGCATGCTGAGCGCTGCAATTCCCTGTCCGTCGGCACCGATAACCGGAACCGCTCCGATCGTCATCGGCCACGTCACGAATGTTTTCTTCGGCTGGTCACCCGTCGCCTTCGTCTCGCTGATCTGCGGTGCGCCGTAACCCGTCAGATCGATATTCAGTGTTGCCGCGAATGTCTTCGCAAGTGCGAGGACTTCCGCATCATCTGCTCGTTCCGGAGGAGTGGTGCGCTCGGCTTGCAGCACGCGAGTGATGGTGAGCGTTCTCGTTGGTAGAGAGAGACTGACTTTCAGGAGCCCGTCGGCAGATTTGAACGTCTCGGTCTCGGGAAGCAATTGCATCTTCAGAGGATCAACCGGTGCGCGAAGGGAATGAAAGAGCGCACTCAGACTGCTTGTATCGAGCTCGGTGCCCTGATCGCGGTACACCGCAAGTTCCGCAGGAATGGCAGGCACAATCGACGGGGGAAGCACATACCGGTTCACCGGGTTCAGGGCTGCGCCACTCGCGTTCGTGAGTTGCGGACGCACAGGAATCGGACGACTGATGTCACCGAAGGCAAGAGACGCGAGAGCAGCGCGGGACGAAGACAGCGACTTTCCATTCGGAGAGAGATCACTCGGGGAAGAATTCGTCTGCCTCGTCACGATCAGAAATGCATTCCCCGCAAGGGAGAGCAGCAAAACGAAGCTCGCAACCGGCACAAGAATGCGTGAGAGAAAGGAAGCGCGCGTGAGAGTGTTTGTTGCCATGCCTGTATACTATAGGAGTATGCATGCAAAAAAAGCCACAGGTCTTGTACTGATGTTCGGTCTGCTGCTTCCGCTCTGTGCTTCGGCTGCGCAATTCCTGATCGACACCGCCGGCACCGAATCGGAGATTGCAATCCAGGGGCTTCTTGATCGCGGCATTGTCCAAGGCTATAGCGACGGAACATTCCGACCGGGCAATACGATTAATCGGGCAGAGTTCTTAAAAATTCTGATCGGCAGCAGATTCCCCGGGCACATACCGCGGGACACAAAATGTTTTGCAGATCTCGAAGTGAACGTCCCGCAGTGGTACGCGAATTCAGTCTGCACTGCACAGGAACTCGGCATCGTGAGCGGCTACCCCGACGGCACGTTCAAACCTGATCGCACGGTAAACCTTGCAGAGGCACTGAAAATGGCATTCCGATCGTTCGGAATTTTCCCCGCCATACAAACGAACAAGCCGTGGTACGAACCGTACCTTGTAGAAGCCAGAGACCGCGGGCTCCTCATCAGTCTCCTCAAGAACCCATCGCATCTCCTCACGCGTGGCGAGATGGCGGAACTGACGTACGCACTCACGGTTGCAGCCGAAGATGCAGCGGAACATCCAGCAGAGCAGAACGCCGTCTGCGGGAACGGCATTCAAGAATCTTCCGAGCAGTGCGATGACGGGAATACGGAAGACAGCGACGGCTGCAGCTCGATCTGCATACTCGTTCCGGAACCCGTGCGGAGAGCGATTCTCCAGATCGACGCGCAGGCGAGCGGAACCGTCGGAACGATTGCGCAGGGACAATCCTCCGTACCGCTGCTCAAATTCACAGTGACAGCAGGACGCCAAGACGCACTCCTCACGTCACTGATCTTTTCGCCGACCGTCGGATCACTCGTCTACGGAAAAAATTACACACTCAGGATGGATCGAAATGGGACGGGTGCCTACGACACCGTCGTCGGATTCGGCAAAGCCGACGGAGTGAACCTGACCTTCGATGCACTCGGACAAAAAGGAATCCTGATCCCGGAAGGGCTCCGTGTTCCTTTCATCCTCACCGCTGACCTCGTGTCCACACTCGGACCCGTAAGCCTCGGAGTAAACTTCGCAACAGACAACTTTAATTACGTGCAAGCGGAAGGTGCTCTCGACCACTTCAGTCTCACCGGCATTGAAACGAACGCTCTTTGCACCGACGATGGCGGTTGTTTCATCCGCGTGAACACGCGGGCAACGACGGATATCAACGTCGTCGAGCGAGGCTCGCTCTTCGTCACGGAAGACTCCCAGCCCGCCATCAGCCATCTCCTCCTCGGCGGCAGCGAGACTCCCCTGCTCCTGAAACTTCGCCTTCGCGCAACAGGAGAGACCGTCGATCTGCATGAGATTCGCATCGACGGTGTCAGCAACAGTATCGAATCGCTCCTCCTCTATACACTTTCCGCAAGCGGTCTTCCCGAGTCGTCCCCTTTTGCACAAGCAACCACCGGGCAATGCGCGTCGCAAAGCAGCACGAGAGTTTGTGCCATCCTCCCGCTTCGCACGCTCCTCCTTCCTGCGAACCAGGACATTCGAATCGGCATCGTTGCACGGATGAAAACCGATACGCTGGGAGCGGTCAGCGGCGAGAATTTGACGCTGTCACTTGCGACAGCAACCAGCGATACAGGGCTTGCGGTAAAAGCGCGTGGCATATCGTCGAACCAGGATCTTGCGCAGAATAACGGAGACGGCAGCGCGCTTGGCGAAGTCTTCATCGGAACGTCGTCACCCGAAGCAAACAGACAAATCCTTAGTCGCACCAGTGACACGGCACTCGCAAGCATCGGCTCTGTCACGAATGCAGGAGCAGCGACCAGCGTGTCGATTCCGAGTGGCAATACGATCATCGGCAGTTTCCGCATCGACGCACTGCCGCACAGTAATATGCAGAACGGTTCCAATGACGTTGTTCTCAAAACCATGACCTTCTCGGTCAGCGCTCAAAACGTGCAGATCGATTCTGCGAGCTTCCGGCTCACGACATCCGAAGACCCGAGTGCGGAACACTCGTGCACTGCAACCGGCACGACCGGAACGATCACGGTGACGTGCTCCGGTATTGATACGGGCACGATCCAGGGACGGATCGGTCAGGGGCAGTGGGCAATCTACAAGCTCAAGGCAAACGTCACGAACACCAGCATTGCTCCGGGGGTCAGCTCACTGGTCGTAGAGCTCCCGACCCTCGGAACGCGCTCACAAACGAATTCCATCATCTGGAGTGATGAAGTCACAACGTTCACGTGGGTCGATGTGCCCGTGTCGAGTGTGCAGTCAACGGTCTTTCAGACGAGGTAGGAATATCGGACAGTGGAAAAATTTTCATTCTCTGCTAAGATCCTGCGGCTATTGGGGAGTCGCCAAGTGGTAAGGCAGTAGCCTCTGGAGCTACCATTCGGGGGTTCGAATCCCTCCTCCCCAGCCATTGACAGATATATTATTATCTGTTATAAAATAGATATGGAAAATCAGGAAACCTTCTATCTCAGTGTTTCAGGAAGTCTCAATGAACATGTTTGTAGCGAAGTGAGACACATTTGTGACGAAATTACAGCGCAGAAATCAAAGATATGTTTATTAATAAATTCAACCGGTGGTCTTACGAGACCAACGATCATGCTCTCGCATTTCCTAGAGGAATTAGGTGATTCTGTGACCACCTATGGAGACGGTCGGGTAGAATCGGCAGCTGTGACAATTTTTGTTGCGGGTCATAAGAGAATTGTGCATCCTAATTGCTTCATCCATGTTCATCCAAGTTCAATGAAGATGGAAGGCTCCTATACCGAAGCAGAATTATTGAGAACCGCTGAAGTGCTCAAGAGAGATAGAGAGGAAATTGATCACATCTTTTCGAATAGAACCAAAATGTCAAAAAGAATGCGCAATCAGGTCTTTGTGAACCAAGGAAGAGACATGACTCCACTGGAGGCACAAAAATTGGGAATTACACACGATATTGGTATCGTAAAGATACCAAAAGATGCTCCCCAATTTGGTCTACGTGGAGAAAGAGATTAAGGCAAAAAATGATGCCCAGCCATGACCACTCACTTCACTCGAGTGCATTGCCGCGCCCTCTGCTACCATCATCCAATGCACACTGCCCCGCGCTTCAGCATGGAAACGATCGATGATGCAACGGATCTTCCGGATGTTAAGGTGCTTTCGCCATCGGAGGAGTATTCGAAAGCGCTTCAGGACTTTCGGTACGCATGGTTGAACATTCACACGCTCGGAGCATCGATGAGGGCACATTCCAGCTTTACAACGCATGCGGTGGAAGCGCTCGTCACGTTGCTAATCGCCAAGCAACGCTTGCATGGCACTGCTTCGCATCCCGATGCCAAGAAAATACTCACGGAAAATTCCGTGCCGGAAGAAATCCAACAACTGCTTTTGGAGCGTCTGGACGAAACACTGCTTCATCGACTTGCCCTTGAATCACAGAAAACAGCGACGAACGAATCTTCGCCGGCGCTGCAGCAGAAGGTTTTTGAAAAGATTTGTGCAACATTCAATTCCAGAAATTAGAGGTAAGCATTATCACTAACAAACAATCTTCTTTAGTGAAAAGGCACCGACGGTACCCTGATGTCCGGACCGCCGACCGTACCATGACATTCTTCGACCTTGCAATCCATCAATGCGTCGTACAGCCTCCGGTTTTCCGCTTGCAGTGCCGCATTGTTTTCCATGTTGCGCGCATGCAGAGCGTCGCGTTCTTTCGCAAGACCTTTCCTATCTGCTCCCGGTGCAACCACGTGTTGCAGGTAGTACGACTGCATCTGCATATCGTATTTTCCCGTACAGACAATCGCGCGAATCGAAACATCGTACTGATACTGAAGATCGTTGCATGCCGCGCACGGGCAGGAATCTTTCTTCACGCCGTCGGTCGGATCGCATTCGAACACGAACGATCCCGAAGGTGCACTTGAGCTGCTCGATGAGCTCGAGCACGACGTTGCTTCGCAGTTCTGCAACCGTGCTGCGATGTCTTTCAGCTCTGCCGTGAGCCCTTTGATCTCGGCACGTTTCTCCGCAAGCTTCTTCTTGTCTCCCTGAATATTCTTGAGGATTGCCGAGCGCTGTTTCGCCAGTGTCTCGCTCTGTGCGCGAACTTTCGCCGTCTGTTTCTGATCGTTCAGAAGATTCATCTCGCGGTCGATGCACTCCAGTTCCTGCTCGTACCATCCCTGTATCGATGCGAGCTGATCGATGACGGCACGCGCTTTGTTGATCGCATACACGGTGCCGTTGTAGCTGTCGGCTGCCCCCGCACAGTTTTTGCAGGTGACGGTCTTCTCGGGAAGGCGCGGACCGCGGATGGGATGAATTTCCGTGATCGCGCGGTGACATGCAGTCTCGGGCGTGATGCCCTCAAGATCGGGAGGATCCGTCCCGAGCTCCTTCACCGACCGGTAGTGCCAGGCATAGGAGACGGCGGTGTTGCCGCTTGCCACGGTCCAATCGTCTTCGTCGCCGCTCTGCCCTCCGTCCGTGGGGTCTTTCGACGTCGTTCCGTCGGGATTGCAGCACTTGCAATCGGTTCCGCCGAAGAGAATGTGAAATTCCGTGACGGTGCCGTCGCGCATGCCATCCCGAAGATTCTTTTCGGAGAACGGACTCCAGATCATCTCGTAGTACGGCTGCGGCTCCTCTCCGTATTTTTCCCTGTACTTCTTCGGATCCACTTTCCACGAAAGTTGCGGTGTATCGAACCCCGTCGACGATGCGCAGAAAATGCAATCCGACAGATGGTCGTAGAGCGGATCGGCGAGGCGCTTCGGAACGCCGCCGGCGATTGCTTCGGCTTTGCGACGCTCTTTGATGCGCTTCGCTGCCGTGGGATTGTAGAAGTGCTCCGGGCTCGTGCATTGATTGTCTTTCGCACGGGAAGACGATGCCTGAGTGGCGGGAGGAGTCGGAGAATTTTTTGCACGCTGAGCAGTCATTGCGGCTCCGCCGAGCCCGACGACCACAACTGCCGCCGCTGCCGATATCGCGACTGAGGTGCGCATGACAAAAGTCTAGGATAGAATTCGGGTCACGTGAAGCACCATCCTTTCATTCTCGGCATCGGACTCCTGCTCCTCTGCGGCTGCACGAAGCAGCCTGCGACTCTCACGCTCACGAGTACGGCATTCGGTGACGGCGGGATGATTCCCGCTTCGTACACATGCGACGGTGCAGACATCAGCCCGCCGCTTGCGATCGGCAATGTGCCAAAGAACGCGAAAGGTCTTGCGGTCATCATGCATGACAGCGATACGCAATCGGAGGGAGATTTCTTGCACTGGGCAGTGTGGACGGCAGCGCCCGATGCGGTTCATTGGGCTGAGGGAAGCGTGCCCGCCGGCGTGACACAGGGGCAAAATGATGCGAATGTCAGCGGCTACACCGGTCCGTGTCCGCCCGCAGGTTCCACTCATCACTACGTGTTCGAAGTGTTTGCGTACGACGACCATTTCCCGACAATGTGGTTCGGATCAAGCAAGTCGACGATCGAGGACAACTTCCACGCGCACGTCATCGGTCACGGTGCGCTCACGGGTCTCTATCAGCGCACCAAGTAATCGAGAGTTCTCACTGATACGTCAGCGTCATCGAATCGCTGTGACTGAACCCCGCGCTCTTGCCATCAAAATGAAACGGCACTGTTTTGCTTGTTTTATTCACGGAACCGCTGAAATCGGCGCTTGCCGGAATGTTCACGAAGAACGGGCTGCAGACTCCTTTCATCGTGCCGCTGATCACTCCGTTGTCCTGACCGCTGAACGTGGCTTTGACCGTGCCGTCACACGTTCCGGAAACCGTACCGGTCACAGAGCCGCCTCCGAGCGGAATGTTTGCGGTGATGTGCACGTCATTGCCTTTATAGGTGTACGTTCCCGTCGCGACAACCGTTCCTTCCGGTTCGGGCTCATCGTCGAATCCGCCCATCAGACATTGTAAAATTTCGATGTCCTGACAATGGCTGAAATAGTAACCCATTGCTTCATTGGAGCCGAGGAGAGCCAGTATCAGAAAAACGAGGAGAAATCCCATTGCCGATCCGCATCCCATTCGAGAAGACATTGCGGATTATTGAATCAGGAGCAAGGGAAAAAATCAACCTGCTCTTTTCCTCTACTCCGGAAACACAATCACTTCACCGTTTGCAAGCGTGATGTTTTGTACGATTGCATCCAACGCCGCCTGCACCCTCCGCTCATCGGTCACAGTGAATTCTCTGATCGACCCCGCTTCGTAATTTGCAAACTGCGTCTGTCCGATGCGTTGCCTGATGTCGTAGCAAACGTTCCCGACGGAGAGCCGGTACAGACGATCATGCGCGTAGTGTCCCGCACCCGCATCACCGAGAGGAGTGAAGAGGCTTGTACCGTAACCGGTGTCGTGATGAAGAACCGGTGTGAGACCGCTAGAACCGTCCGGTTGCATCGTGAGACAGTCACTCTCCGTCACTCCTGTTCGCTTCGTGATACCGACACCCGCACTCTCGAAATTCGTTCCGGAATACCCCGGGGCATTCCAATAGAAGCAATACTCAAAACCAGGTTCACAGGGCGGAATATAGGAAATGGCAAGAACCTGTTCCGGCGCAGTGACGAGTGCGAATGCGGCAGGGGATGAAAATGTAATCGTTCCATCGGTGACGGATTGCAGAGAAGCACCTGTAGAAGATTCCCCGGGAGAACTGCTCAGCGAGCATGCTGCAAGCAAGAAGAGTGACAGGAGGAGAGAGGTGTGAGAGGTGCGCATACAGGAGGAGACGATTATACCGAGTGATTCTGTCATCAGACGAGTGCAATCTCCGTCCTGCGCATCATAATCCGACTCGCCATACGTCTGAAGAGGTATACACTCTTGCCTCATGAGATTCCTTGCACTCCAAACGGACGTCGAACTCCTGAAGAAGCAATTCATTCCGGAAGGCGAACACGAAATTCTGACCGTCACAAGACATCCGATCAAGTTCGTGACCGAATTTTTCGGAAAGACATTGATTGTCCTTCTTCTGACAACCGTACTCGGTCTCATCTTGGAGTTCCTGACGAGCAGTCTCACGCAGAATATTGTCTACGGTCTGGCGTTGATCGTGGTCCTTTCGTACCTCTACCAAATCGTGAAATCGTACATCGCCTGGCGTTACAACTTTCTGATCGTCACCTCCGAGAAATTGATCATCATCCATCACGAATCGTTCCTCCATCAGTACGTCAACACCATCCATCTCAACAATATCAGGAGCACCAGATTCGAATCGCAATTCTTCGGGATCTTCCGGTGCGGCATCCTCTCCATCGACCTCCTTGAGTTGGAAGGGGGTTCCACGGAAGTCTTGGTTTTGTCGTACATCCCTACGCCGGACACCATCGCCAGCGCCATCGAACATGCAATCGCACTGAAGCAACAGAGGAAAGAAGGTACGGATACTCCGCAGGAACAGGAGGAGAAAGCAGAAGACATCAAAGAATCGCTGGAGAAGGAAGTGGAGCATCCGCCGACAAGCGACGAAGCTGCACGGGGAACAAAGCCGGAGTAGAGTTGCTCGCGCATGCAATGCGATCTTCTCATCGTCGGTTGCGGTCCGGTAGGCTGTACCGTTGCAGAGCGCGCGGCGAACAGAGGATGGTCATCCGTCATTCTCGACCGCAGGAACCACATCGCGGGAAACTGCTACGACTCTCCGTACGACAACGGCGTGCTCATCCACCGCTACGGCCCGCATTATTTCCGCACGGACAAACGCGAGATCATCGACTACCTCTCGCCGTTCACGGGATGGATTCCGGGGAATTACAGAGTGAAAAGCCAGGTGAAAGGAACGCTGTATCCGTTTCCCATCAATCTCGACACATTGGAGCAGTTTTTCGGAAAGAAGCTGGATGAAGCCTCGGGTGCGGCACTTCTCCAAGCCCTTCGCGAACCGTTTGAACACCCGACGAATTCGGAAGAGTTCGTGCTCTCAAAGGTTGGCAGAGAACTCTATGAAGCATTCTACCTCGGCTACACGCTGAAGCAGTGGGACAAGCATCCGAGAGAATTGGATCCATCGGTCTGCGGTCGCATCCCCGTGCGTTTCAATCGTGATGATCGTTACTCGGATGCGGAATTTCAGCTGACACCCGACAAGGGATTCTCGGCCATGTTCGCCCGCATGATCGACCATCCGCTCATCACGAAAAAACTGGGAACGGAATACCGTGAGGTCTCTTCCGTGATTCAACCAAGAGTCGCAACCGTCTACTGCGGACCGCTCGATGAGTACTTCGGCACTTCGCTCGGACCGCTGCCGTGGCGATCGCTGTTCTTCGAGTACCGCATCGAGAAGCAAGAATTCGTGCAGCCGTGCGTGCAGATCAACTATCCCGATGCACACGACTACACCAGGAGCGTTGAGATCAAACACGTGACGGGACAGAAGCACGCCGAGACCGTAATCGCACATGAGTACGCCAAAGCGACGGGCGAACCGTACTACCCCATCCCCTGCCCGGAGTCGCGAACACTCTACGAGAAATATCGCCGCATGGCGGAAAAAGAGACGCGAACCAAACGCGTCTACTTCGCAGGAAGACTGGCAACGTATCGTTACATCAATACCGATCAGGCGATTGAAGAAGCGCTTCAGGTTTTCGAGCGGATCGGGCAAGATGCGCTTCGTTGAGTCCTCTGCTTGTCATCATGCCGGCATACAACGAAGAAGCTGCGATTGCACCGGTGGTGAAGGCATGGTCGATCGTGCTGAGTGCAGTGGTACCGGATCATACTCTGTATGTTCTGAACGACGGTTCGAAGGACGGAACACTTGCAAAACTTCGATCTCTCGAAAAAGAAATGCCAAACCTGAAGGTAGTCGACAAGCAAAACACAGGACACGGACCCACGTGCGTCGAAGGGTACACGTTGGCTCTCAGAGAAGGTGCCGACTGGATTCTGCAGATCGACTCGGACGGGCAATGCGATCCTTGTTACTTTGAATCTCTGTGGCGTCTTCGAGAGAAACATCCGGTGATCTACGGATTTCGACGAAAGCGCGAAGATGGAATGCTGCGGCTCTTCATTTCACGCTGCATCAGCGTTCTCATCGTGCTCTCCTGCGGCGTGTGGGTGAGGGACAGCAATGTCCCGTACCGTCTGATGCGAAGAGATGCGCTTTTGAAAGCACTGCCGAACATTCCCGCCGACTTCTCACTCGCAAACATTCTGCTCTCCGTTTTTCAGGAGTCGCAGACCGGGATCACGTGGGTACCGATTGTTTTTCGCACACGAACCGGAGGCGTATCGTCCATGAAGATGCGAACATTCCTGCCGCACGCACGAGCACTGATGTCGCAGCTTCGCCGCTCCTCACGGCTTCTTCGCAGAACTGCGTGAAGTCTCCGGTTTCAGAACATATCGAATCAGTCCGATGGAATACCCCCCATCGGAAATCCTTTCGGAAATAGCAATATCGTAGCGCTCCTCCACTGCTGCCTTTGCCGCATCATCCGGAAGATTTGGAAAATCAATGAAAGAGAATTCCTTGGGAGGAGTATCCATCATGGGGATGTCATCAATCAACAGATAGACCGGAAAGAACCCAGTGGGAGACCATGTGCGACGGAACGTGACGGGGTCGATCGGATCGCGGTGGCTGCGGTAGGCATCGGGCGGGAATGCAATGATCGTGCCGCTTCCCGGTCGTATGCGCTGAAAGGCTCGATCTTGCAGCGTAAACAATTTTCTGTATTCCAGATTGTAGGCCAGCTGATCCCGACCCATGAGACAACAATCGTCCTTGGTTCCGAGTGCGTACATCTGGTGCGAGCCGAAGAGGAACGTCCCAAGCAGCTCCGCGGAGACCGGATCGACACTCCGGAACATCGACACACCGCTGAGAATCACAGCGACCATCAGAAGAGCAACGGAGACTTTGCCCTTCCGTCCGATCGCAAGCGCACTCTCCGAGAAGAGCAGAATGCCGAGCGGGAACAGCGGCATCAAATAACGCACATTGTTGTAGGGAACGTAGCGCGTGAGGGAATAGATGCCGGTGAGATAGAGAAATGCAATGAATCCGACGGAAGCAGCATGCTTCGTGCTCTTTCGGCCGATGTCCCTCTGCCAGAACCAAAGTAAAAGTCCGCAGAGAGTGATCGCGGTCTGGAACCACGTGAACTGGAACAGGAGAATCTCCGTGAGGAATGTCAGAAAACGCTCATGGAGCAGATCGATGCTGAGCATCGCATGCAGCAATGCTCCCGGCGCAGTATCGTCATGCAGAAGAGTATTTCCCAGATGATGTTGCAAGAGCTCGTGGAATCCGTACAAGAAGAGGGGGAGGAGAAGCCAAAAGCGCCGGAGTCCCGCTTTCAGTGCTGCCGGAAGGAAGTGATGAGCAGTCCGAACGGAGAACATCCAAAACCCGATCAGTGTGAGACCGTAGAGCATCACCCCGCTCTCCTTCGTGAACACCATCATGATGCCAACGAGCACCGCCCATTTCTCATGACCGTGGAGCAGCAGCGCAAGAAGGATCACGAAGAAGATCGTGACACCGCTGTCGAAGTTGTAGTCGATGAGATTCGAGACGATCACCGGTTGCAGTGCGAAGAGCATGACGCAGAGCGACCGAAACAGTCGCGATGCCGTAGGAAAGAAGAGTCGGCAGAGCGCGGAGAAAGCAAGAACGGATGCCGCTCCCAGAACGAACATCAACGTATGCATGAGGAAGACGGAGCCCGGGAAGTAATATTCCGGAATCGCGAAGAGAGTGACAAAGAAGAGCGTCGGATGCGCGTAACACAGGAAATTCTGCCACTGGAATGTTTCGTGCGCAGCACCGCGCACGCATTCGACGAATGCCTGACCGTCCCAGACGGGCAGGGAGAACCAGTACGGTGCGACGAGAAGGAAGAGCAGAAAAAGCCCCGGAAGGACTTCGAGGTTTCGTCGAAGAAGACTGACGAGGGCTGTCATGGGAGCATTGTTTCAAACGCACACGAGAGAGTCAAACAAGGAACGGGCTGCTGAATTCCGGCAATTTTTTGTGTAGAGTGCGTTCGTGACTCAAGGCAGTGCGAAAACGCCGGTATCTCTGAAGAGAACGCTGATGCAGCTTGCATTCGGATCGCTCATCGTTCTCTCGCTCTCCGCATTCTCCCCGGAGAAGCAGCGCTTCCGCGTGCCGATCCTGATGTACCACTACATTCAAAGTCTCCCGCCTCCGCGGGACAGAATGGGCAGAGGACTCACCGTGACTCCCAAAACATTTGCACGCCAGTTGGATACTCTGACCGAAAAAGGGTACCAGACGATCGATTTCGCAACGCTTGCAAGAAGCGGTGCCACCCTTCCGAAAAAACCCATTCTCCTCACATTCGATGACGGGTACGACGATGCGTACTCGCAGGCGCTGCCCGTCCTTCTGGCTCACCACATGCACGCTACTTTTTACATTGTGACGGGATTCGTCGGAACGCCACACTACGTCACGTGGGCAGAGCTGAAGACGATGCGCGATGCGGGTATGGACATTGCCGCACATACGGTGCACCACGACGATCTGAGGAAACTGCCTGCGGAGAAACAGGCAAAGGAAATCCTTGGCAGCATCAAGACACTGCAAGAGAACCTCTCCGTACGCGTGCAGAGCTTCGCCTATCCGTCCGGACGCCATACCAACGCCGCGGTGAGAACGTTGAGGAGCGAAGGCATTCCATTTGCCGTCACGACCCGACCGGGCATTGCGAGCGATAGAATGAACCCCCTGTTGCTCCCGCGCGTACGAATGAAAGAGACAACGAATCTCAGTATCATGTTCTGAGCTTTTTTGTGTACAGTGTTTTCGTGACTCAAGACAGTACGAAAGCGCCGGCATATTCCACAATGATGCTGATGCGGGACATCGCGGGACTGATGAAACCCTACAGAATGAAGTTTGTGGTCGCGAGCGTGCTCCGTACCATCTCCGATCTCTCCAGACTCTACCCTGCCTACGCCTTCGCAGAGATTATTTCCGTTCTGACGAAAAACAGCGCCGATCCGGAACTTCAGAGCACGCTCTGGTGGCTTCTCGGACTCTCGGGAGTCGCGTATCTGTCGCACATCTTATGTCGCGAGTACGCGAAGTACATCGGTTTCCAAGTCTCGCAGCGCATCGGTCTCGACGGAGAAGTCCGGACGCTTGGGCACCTCTTCCGTCTGGATCTCACGTGGCATGAACGCGAGAATTCCGGAAACAAACTCAAACGCATGCAGAAAGGAGGCGATTCGCTCGATCAAATTCTGAGAATTTTCCTCACGAACCTAATCGAAGTGTTCGTGAACTTCGTCGGCATTACGGTCATCGTCGCATTCTTCGATACGAAGATCTCCGTGCTGCTGTTCATCTTCGTCGCGGTCTACTACATGATTGCATCTGTCATCCTCACGCATGCGGCTCGCGCGGAACGCATCGTGAACATCGGCGAGGAAAATTTCCACGGGCTTGCATTCGAAGCGGTCGGCAACATCCGGAGCGTGAAAGTGCTTGGCATGTCTGTGCCGCTCCTCACGCGCATTCAGGAACAAGCGGATTCGCTGTTTCAAAGCATCCGCACGCGCATCGTCTGGTATCGGATCCGCGATGTCGTGCTCGTGATCTACGGTCGGACGTTCTTCCTCCTCTCCGTCGCATTTGTCGCGTGGGGCATTCACCTCGGGCACTACGAGCTGGGGTTCCTCGTACTCTACAGCCAGTACTTCCGGCAACTGTGGGAGAACGCGGAAGAACTCTCCAGAGTGACGCAGGACTTCGTCGTCGCGAAGTACGGCATCTCTCGCATGATGGAGATTCTGCACGAACCGATCGACGACGGCGAAACCGGCAAGCAGGAACAGGAAGAACACTGGACGTCGATCGATATCCGCAATCTCACCTTCAGCTACCTCGCAGGAAAACCGGTGCTCAGGAATCTTTCGTTCTCGGTTCGGAGGGGTGAAAAAATAGGCATTGTCGGCGTGTCGGGGGCGGGGAAATCCACACTCTTCAAGTTGCTGCTGAAAGAGTACGAAAATTTCGGGGGTGAGATCGAAATCGGTTCTGTGCCGCTTCGGGAGATCAGCCGATCATCGTTCTCACGTCACTCTGCGGTCGTGTTGCAGGACACGGAGGTCTTCAACTTCACGCTTCGAGACAACATCACCATCGCGAATGCGGGTGAAGAGAAGAATGAGACACTGCTCCGGCAGGCAATCGAGATCGCACACGTCAGCGACTTCATTCAGAAACTTCCGATGGGTCTCGAAACGTTCATCGGAGAAAAGGGCATCAAACTCTCGGGTGGGGAAAAGCAACGCGTCGGGATCGCCAGAGCCGTCTTCAAGCGTCCGCAGATTCTGTTCCTCGACGAGGCGACATCGCACCTGGATATGGAATCGGAAGAAAATATTCAGGATTCCCTGCACCGTTTCTTCCAGTCCGTGACGGCGATCGTCATCGCCCATCGTCTCTCGACCATCAAAGAAATGGATCGTATTCTCGTCCTCGAACACGGAACGATCATCGAGTCGGGATCATTCGACGAGCTGTACGCGAAGAGAGGTAGATTTTTTGAACTGTGGGAGAAGCAGAAGTTTTAAGGCAACAACTTCTTCAGTTCTTCCTTGATGTCTCCGTGCACGGATGCACTGCCGACCGACGATGAAACGGATGCAGAGGACATCGAAGAAGATTCCGACGACGACTGCTCAGGCGATGAAGAAGCCGTCGAAGATGAGAAACTTGAAGCATCGGCATCAGTATCCGATGACAGCAGAGCGCCTGCATCAATCGAGGAGGAGTATTTGTTCTTGCGACTCTTTGACGACCCTCTTCCACCGATGAAACCGCTCTCAAGCACACCGCGAATGATTTCTTTTTTCTTGCCGTGTCGCTCAGAGGAACGAGCGGAGGAACTGACCGACGAAACGGATGACTCATCCGTGCCACGGATATCTTCTGCCGTGCTCTTCTCTTGCGATGCTTCTCTTCGACCCTTCACCGCTGTAACCCATGTCCGGATCTTCGCATCGGGAACACCGGCATTCAAGAGATCCAGAAGCACTTCCTGCTGCTTCCCTGTCAATCCGCGGGTATTTACAACAGGCAAGACGATCGGAGCTTTCACTACAGCTGTCTCCGTTGCTTGCGTATTTGTAGTAGTAGATTCCGGTTGGTCGAGACGAACCTTTGCCGTTGCCTGAGTATCCTGTTTGGGAGATGCCTGCATCACAAGTACGCGCGCTTCGTCGAGACGCCGTTCCAGTTTTCGCGCAGCCCACCGTGCCTTCTCTTGCGGCGTGTGCTGCAGAAGCGTCACCACCGGCTCATTCACACTCACCTTCACCGGATACAGAAGATCTCCGGGAAGCGCACTCTCGGCGGCGTACGCAAGAACACCTCCTCCCGCACCGACGAGAGCGAGAGAGGCAGAGACCATCGCAATGAAACGATTGACCGAGAAATGTTCCAGGAACCGGAAATCCGAAGCAACACTCACTCCGTGCATCGCTTCTCTCAGTTCCGTCCGTGCATGTAATTTCTCCGAAGGATCCAAGGTGAACGCGCGGGCGGCTGACTCCAGCGTACTGAATGCATGCGGGAAACGCATCCTTGCCTGAAGCACGTCGCGAGTATCCTCTCTCTCCTGCTTGGAGAGAGCGAGAGAGTCGAGAGAAGCCAGCAGTTGGTGGGCGCGCTTAGTCATGAGATGGATTGACGGCGGATTCGAGTTTTTCGAGCCCTCGATGGATGCGAACAGAAATGACGTTTTGGGAGACTCCCAGCACCTTTGCGATCTCTGCGGGAGGCAGACCATCGACGAAACGCATCACGAGTGCGGTTCTGTAGGGCTCATCGAGCTTCCGCATGCTCTCCATTGCGAGTGCCGCTTCGGTCTGCCTTGCCGGACTCGGCTCTCGGTCCGGAAGATCGAAACCCGTTTCCTGCAGCGCTTCGAGAGAATCCTGCGTGCGCAGCTTCCTGCGACGGGCGACGTCGATGATGAGATTGTTGGCAACCTTATAAAGGAATGCCCGACAGTTCTCGACCTTCGTCCCGCGACCAACCGACTCCCATGCACGAATGAAGGTCTCCTGCATGAGTTCTCTCCCCTGCTCGCGATCCATAAGACGGAGAGCGCAGTGACGAAAGATCGCGTCCGCATACTGTTCGTACGCGTCCAGAAACCACTGTTCGACCGACGATGGAGAAGGATCGGGTGCGTTCATGGGAGGTGACGGAGGAAGACTGGCGATATTACAGGCGAGACACCATTGCTGTCACTACAATTGCACTTCGTCCTTCCGACTGTAGAATGACCTCCATGTCTCATTCTCCCAAACCGCTTCGCGATCTCTATGCGCTCTTCGCATCCATCGACGATGAGAAAGAATGTGAGATGCTTTTGAAAGATATTCTCACGCCGCAGGAACTGGAGACAATCGCCGAGAGGTGGCAACTCGTCCAAGCACTTGCGAGAGGCATGCCGCAGCGCGAGATTGCGAAGAAGTGCGATGTGAGCATCAGCAAGATCACGCGCGGCTCACATGAGCTGCAGTACGGGAGCGGAGGATTCAAGCATTTTTTGAAGAAACTAAACATGACACGACCCTAATCCCCTCTTCATCAGATACTGCTGATGATAGTCTTCCGCGGGAGTGAATATTTTCGCGTCTTCGATCTGCGTAACGATCGGTCGTTTCCATATTCCCGACTGCTCGAGATTTTTTTTCGATGCCTCCGCAATTTTTTTCTGCTCGGGCGAATGAACGAAGATCACCGAGCGATACTGCGATCCGAAATCCGGACCTTGCTGATTCATCGTCGTCGGATTGTGATTCTTCCAGAAGACGTCGAGAAGTTTTTCGTACCTGATGACTGCAGGATCGAACGTGACATTCACCACTTCCGCATGTCCGGTGAGATCGGTGCACACCGCTTCGTAGGTCGGATGTTCCGTGACACCGCCGGAGTATCCTACTTCCGTTTTCAACACTCCCGGAAGGACTCGAAAAGCCTCTTCCACGCCCCAGAAACACCCTGCACCGAAGGTTGCCGTTTCCGGTGAGGGCTTCATTTTTGCGATATTCATCGTTCCCATTCTATCCGAATATACCTTTCGCAACACACAAAAAAACGTCACTTCGTTTTCTTCAACGTCGTGACGTTCTCAGAGGCAAAACTACTTGCGCTTCTTTTTCTTGGACGACTTCTTCGTCGTCTTCCTCTTCGCAACTTTTTTCTTTTTCTTGGCTGCCATAAGAATATTTGGGAAAAAATAAAGCTTACTCACCATTGTACTCGTGATGATGCGCTTGTGAAGAGCGCGGAAAAATAATTGATTGCAGGAATCTGCGATGATGAGGAAACATGGAGAAGAAAAATTTTTAAAATAATTTTTTATTCCAAGATTGCTGTTTCATTTTTTTGGAATTTGGTTTCTTGTTTTGGTATTTTCCTGAAATTTGAATTTTTTTACCTTGCGCTAGACTAAAGCTGTACCCCATTATGTGGCGCATTCTTTTTTCGCTTCCCTTCCCTACACCATGACCAGTCTTCTCTCCTCTCTTACATTCAAGCAGCAACTGATGCTCACGATCGCATCCGGCGTGCTCGCACTCGCCTTCGCTCTCCTCTTCCGCATTCTCATCGGCAGACAGCCTGCAGGCAATGACGTCATGCAGAATCTCGCGAAGAAGATACGCATCGGCGCGATGGCATTCCTCACGCGCGAGTACGCGGTGATCGTGCCATTCATCCTTCTCACTGCGGCACTGATCTACATCTTCCTTGATACTGGTCTCTCGAACATAGGGTCAACCTGGGGCAGACCGTTCACGACACTCAGCTTCATCATGGGTGCCGTCTCCTCCGCACTCGCAGGATTCATCGGCATGCGCACGGCGACGATGGCGAACGTTCGCACCGCCGAGGCCGCACGCACGAGCATCGTGAAAGCGCTGCGTGTCTCCTTCCTGAGCGGAGCGACGATGGGGCTTGCAGTCGTTGGACTTGGACTGATCGGTTTCGTCAGCGTGTTCCTCATCCTTCTGCAATCCGTCGATGCGGCAACCGCGCTCAAGTCCCTCACGGGCTTCAGCTTCGGAGCATCGTGCGTCGCACTCTTCGCGCGTGTCGGCGGCGGCATCTTCACGAAAGCTGCCGATGTCGGCGCGGACTTGGTCGGGAAAGTGGAGAAGAACATTCCGGAAGATGATCCCAGAAATCCCGCCGTCATCGCAGACAACGTCGGAGACAACGTCGGAGACGTTGCCGGCATGGGTGCTGACCTTTTTGAAAGTTACATCGGAGCCATCCTCGCAACGATGCTCGTCGGACTACACGTCGATTGGGCGACAACAAACAGCAACGCCGCACTGATCTTCCCGCTCCTCGTCTCGGCTGTCGGCATCGTCGCCGCCATCATCGGCATGGCAGTCGTCCGCACGAAGAACGCGGCAGGCGTGCAACGCGCACTGAAGAACGGCATGCTCCTCGCTTCGCTTCTCGCCGTTGCCGGAACACACTGGCTCTCGAGAGCGATCCTCCCGCCGGATATTGCATGGGGAGTATTTCTGGCATCCACGGCGGGGCTTCTCGCCGGCGTGATCGTCGGGGGTCTCACCGAGTACTACACCTCGCAGGTCTATCGACCGGTGCAGGCACTCGCGGCATCAGCGAAGACGGGAGCGGGAACGGCGCTCATCGAAGGCTTGGCACTCGGCTACCTTTCGACGGCTCTGCCGGTACTCGTGATCGGCGTCGCAATCGGGGTCGCATATCTCGAGGCAGGTCTCTATGGCATCGGTATCGGTTCCGTCGGCATGCTCTCGACACTCGCGATGACGCTTGCGATCGACGCATTCGGACCGGTCGCGGATAACGCCGGAGGCATTGCAGAAATGAGCAAGCTCCCGAAAGAAGTTCGCGAGACGACCGATGCGCTCGACTCCGCCGGCAATACGACGGCTGCGATCGGCAAAGGATTCGCAATCGGCGTCGCCGGATTCATGTGTCTCGCCCTCTTCGGCGCATTCAAAGAAGAGTCCGGGCTTGCCGGCATCGATGTCAGCAATCCGTTCACGCTGATCGGACTGCTGTTTGGAGGCATGCTGCCCTTCCTCTTCAGCTCGCTCACGATGCGAGCGGTCGGCAGAGCCGCCATCGCCATGATCGAGGAAGTCCGTCGCCAATTCCGTGAAATCAAAGGACTGATGGAAGGAACGGCGGAAGGCGACACCGCAACGTGTGTTTCCATCGCAACGTCCGCCGCGATCCGCGAGATGATCGCACCGGGACTCCTCGCAATTATTTCTCCGGTCGCGATCGGACTTGTCCTCGGCAAAGAAGCGCTCGGCGGCATGCTCGCCGGCGCACTCGTCAGTTCCATCATGCTTGGAACCTCGATGGCAAACAGCGGAGGAGCGTGGGACAACGCAAAGAAGTACATCGAGTCCGGGAAGTTCGGCGGCAAAGGCAGCGATACGCACAAAGCGGCCGTCGTCGGCGACACCGTCGGCGATCCGTTCAAGGATACATCCGGACCGGCACTGAACATTCTCGTGAAGCTGATGTCGATCGTGGCCGTGCTCACCGCGGGACTCTATGGAACGGGGTGGATTGGATAACGATCCTCACTCCGTCCTGCGGGACACCTCTCTCCGCTGCGGCGAAGAGAGGAATGTCCGTAATCAGAGAAACACGAGTCACCCCTCTCCAGCCGATGGAGAGGGGCTGGGGGTGAGGACCGTCTTCGGCATGCTGTATACTTCCCCCATGAGAAAATTCTCAGCGACTGGCGCAGTACTGATTGCAACGATTCTTTTTGGCGTTCTTCCCGTCGTCCTCGCCCAGCAAATCAGCAGCGTCCCCGTGTACGAGGAAAAGACATTGGTGCTGCTGTATCAGGCATTGATCAAGAAGAACGGAGCGGATACGTACATCGAGAAGCGCATCACCGACGAGAGATCCAGAATACGATTACTTGCCGACAAAGAAGTAAAAGCTCTCATCGAACCTGTCGATACGACGCTGCAACCCATCGAAGCCGCCGCACCGACGAAAGCGGTGGATCGCCAACGCACGATCGTTCAGCTGCTCGAAGATCAGCTCCGCGACCGGAAAGCCGATCTCGAACTTCTGAAAGAGGAAGAGCAACAGTACTACCAAAATCCGATCGGAAGCAGCGATGTCTCCGACGCTCTCCGACTGACCAAATCGCATCCCGAACTCCTCGCAAAGAAAGCCATCCTCGAGGAACGGATCGATGCGCTGCAGTCCGGGCTGAGTTTGCAGAACGATCGTCTCAGCAAGCTGGATCGCAACCAGTGGCTGGAGCAATTCCAGAAACTGTTCGGTTTTCTCAGTTACATCGCGATCATCCTCGCCGCCATCGTGCTCGATCGTTTCATCAGGAAGCGAGTTGCGCGCAGAGTCGAAGAGAAGAACAAGCGCTACCTGATCGCGAAGTTCGTCACGGCGGGGATCTATACGGTCGCAACGCTCTGGGTCCTGAGCAAACTTCTGTCCGATCATCCGAATGCACTCGCATCTCTGGCAATCGTCGGTGCGGGTATCGCCGTTGCGCTGCAGGACATCGTCAAAGATTTCATGGGCTGGATCATCATCCTCCAGCGCCGTCTCTATCGCCTCGGCAACCGCGTGGCAATCGGACAGTACACGGGCGATGTCGTCGACATCGGACCGCTTAGGACAACGTTGCTCGAGATCAGCGTCGGCGGAACCTTCAACGCGCACGAACGCACGGGCAAGATCCTCACGCTGCCGAACTCGCTGGTGCTTCGGGAACCCGTGCTGAACTACAACACAACGTCGGATTTTATGAGTGTTGAGGTGCAGGTGACGATCACCTACGCGAGCAACTGGCGCAAAGCAGAGCAAATTCTGAAAGATGTGCTCCTCAAACAGACCAGTCAGTTCTCGGAACTCGCGCGGGCGCAGCAACGCAGACGAACGGCGCTCTTCTTCACGATGTGGGAAGTCGGGGAGCCCGAGATCCATACGGATCTTGCAAGCAACGGCGTGCTGTTCACGCTCAAATTCATCGTGCCGATCGGAAAGCGCAGAGGAGTCGTCACCAATCTCTCACGCGAAATTCTCGAACAGTTCAATGCGGATCGCGAAGTGGAACTCGCCTACAACACGATTCAGATCGTGGGAGGAAAAGAGGTAAGTTAGGAAGAGCGATGTTTCCCGACATACTTCTTCAGCAATTCCCCGAGTGTTCGTTTCTCTTCTTTCGTGAAAATACTCATGCAGTCGGACGCGCGTCGAACAAGCAGTTCTCGAAGACGGACGCTCGTCGATGATCCTTTGGTCGTGAGCACGAGCTCGGTGATACGCCGATCGCTTTCCAGAAGCGAACGCGTAACGAACCCTTTCTCCTCCAACCCCGCAACGACCTGCGTGATGTTGCTCTTGTGGCAGCACATCTCCCTGCTCATGTCCGACATCGAGATCTTTCCCTCCCCGATCTTCATCAGAATCATCGCCTGACAGTGCGAGATATCGAACTCACAGAGCGCATCATTCAGCTCCCGCTCGCAACACGCGGCAGCGGCTTTCAGCAGATTGCAGAGGCAGAGCGAATCGTCCATGACTGAACCAGTGTATCACAATCGGAGTTCTGATACCCTCTATCCATGCCACAGAAGATCACCTACGCCAAAGCCGGAGTGGATATCGCAGCTGCCGATGGTGTGAAGAAAGGGATGGCGAAGAGTTTGGAAACGAAGAATCCGCTCGTGCTCAACAAGATCGGTGCGTTCAGTTCGCTCTGCGACGCTTCTTTTCCGGGTTATGACCATCCCGTGCTCGTCTGCAAAACGGAAGAACCGGGGAGCAAGCAGCTGCTCGCGTTCAAGTACAAGCGAGTGAAAAGCATTTGCGAAGATCTCATCAATCATCTCGTGAATGACGTGATTGTGATGGGTGCTACACCGCTGTTCATCCAGGATCTGATCGTCTGCGGAAAACTGGAAAAAGAAGTTGTCTCCGATCTTGTGAAATATTTTGCAGAAGCGTGCAGAGCACAAGACTGCGCACTCACGGGCGGTGAGACGAGCGAACAACCGAACGTGCTCGCGCCGGGAACGTACGTACTCGGAGCGAGTTGCATCGGCGTCGTTGAGAAGAAGCATGTGATCGATGGATCGGCGATTCGGGAAGGCGACACCGTCCTCGCGATCGAGAGCAGCGGCCCGCACACGAACGGCTTCACGCTGATTCGCACACTTATCGACTTGGACAGCCAGATTCTCGATGCCAACATTGGGGGAAAGAAATTCTTCGATCTCATCATGGAGCCACATCGCTGCTACTACCACGCACTCAAAGAACTTTTCAAGAATCCTGCACTGCACGGAATGGCACACATCACGGGGGGAGGGATTGCGGGAAACCTCAATAGAATTCTTCCGGAAGGGTTCGATGCGATTGTTGGCTGCGCAGCAATCAAAGTTCTCCCTGTATTTTCATTCATCAAAGAGAAGTCCGGCAATGACGATATCGACATGATGAAGACATTCAATCTGGGAGTGGGCATGACGCTCGTCGTCGACAAAAAAGCTGTCAGACAGGTGATTGATCATCTGAAGGAACATGAACTTGAATGTTATGAGATAGGAAAAATTGTCGGTGGAGGAAAGCAGGCGGTGAGGATGGAAGGGAAATTGAAGTGGTAACCCTATATTCCTATCGGCTTTATCTTCCCACTCGTATGCGTTTTATGATGATGTTCCGGTTTCTCGGCATGATGCGTTGTATGCGTATGCGTCGCTTTGTGCGCATGATGTTCGAGCGGAACATGCGGTTGAACCGTCTCCGGCTCCTGAGTCTGTGTGCTGTACCCGCCGACAGAATCACGCACAATGGTGCCGTTCTCGAGCCGGAGCACGCGCACATTCAACGAGTCGATCACGCGCTGATCGTGCGAGGCTAGAATCACCGTCGCACCTTCACGGTTCACCTCCTTCAGAAGCTCTAAGATTTCCATCGACTGATCCGGATCGATGTTGCCGGTCGGCTCGTCCGCAATCAGGATACTCGGCTTTCCGGCTATGGCTCTGGCAAGCGCCGTTCTCGTCTTCTCCCCTCCGGATAATTCACTCGGAAATGCATTCCGACGGTCAAGCAGACGAAGACGCGTGAGGAGGGTCTCGACCCGCGGTCCGATCTCGAGATCCGGCACACCGGACACCTCGAGAGCGAACGCAATGTTTTCTGCAACCGTGCGATCCGAGAGCAGCTTGTAATCCTGAAAGAGCACACCCATCTTCCGTCGGTACATCTGGAGTACTGGTCTCGGGAGATTCGCAAGATCGGCTCCGTCCACTTCGATTGTTCCGCTCGTCGGAGATTCGGCGCAGATCAAAAGATGCACGATGGTGGACTTCCCCGCTCCGCTCGGACCCGTAAGACAGACGAACTCACCGGGCTGTATCTGAAAACTGATTCCATTCAGAACCGGATTCCCATGAAACTGCTTGGTCACCGAGGAGAACGTGATCATGGAGACTAGGATAGCGTGATCGCTTCCGAACACACAACGTACACTTCCCTGCTCCTGTCTCTGCTCGCAACGGCGCTCATTACTTTCAGTCTTCGAAACTGCGTCTTCAGCTCCTGCGTGAACGCATCGAAATCTTTGCCACGGAACACTTTCATCACAACACTGCCTTTCCCGCGCAAGTATTTCCGTGCAATCGCGGCAATTTTTTGGTTCAGCTCGATCGATCGCCACTGATCGACATCTTTAATGCCGCTGGTATTCGGAGCGATGTCCGAGAGCACCAGATCGACGTGCTTCCAACTTCTCTCCGCAATCGCTTTTGCAACCGCAACATCATCGAATACATCGACGACACGCGTGACAACATTCGGTGCCGTGAACGCAATCGGTTTCAGATCCAACCCGAGCACACGACCCTCGGGACCAAGCTTATCGCTGGTGTACTGAAGCCACGACCCCGGTGCAGCACCGATATCGAGCACGCGGAGCCCGGGACGAATCAGTTCGTACCGAGCATCGATCTCCATGAGTTTGTACACCGACCGTGCAAGGTAACCCTCGCTCGCGGCACGTTGACTCCACTTGTCATTCGGGATGTAAGGCTTTGGCATAGAACACCTGCAACTATAGAACAATGTGGGAATTGTTCAATTGTTCACTTCTGTGATCTGCTTATACTGACATCCTGTTACATTCTTCCCACGAAGATGTATGCGCTCCCGCACACTGAGATTCTCGCCTTTTCTCGTCGTCTTTGCAGCGTGCCTGGTTGTGGTGATGACCACCCTGTCACAACATTTATAAAGGCTTCGCCTTCGGTATCCCCACCTTCCTCGGATACTCGGATGAAGTTGTTTTCGTTTTGCGGAAGAACACAATCAATCGTTTTCCAAAGTCAGACGAAAGGTCGTACTCGTAGGTTCCTGCAAACGACACGCCGAGGATTTTCTGGGCATTCACCGACGCGGCTAGTTCATCGGCTACCTTGCTGCTCTTCCAAAACGCGCAGAAGCCGCCGACCGTCAGAAACGGCACGGCATATTCAAGGAGAACCGCAATCGGAGCAACGGCGCGTGCGGTCACGCAATCAAATTTTTCTCGGAAGTTCTTGTCTCTTGCCTTGTCCTCGAACCGATCGACAAACAGTCCGACATTCTTGAGACCGAGAGACGCGACGATTCTCTGTACGGCATCGATCTTCTTTCTCGTCGCATCGATGCCGGAGCAATGCGTTTCGGGCAAACTGATCGCAAGTGGAAGCAGAGGAAAACCTCCCCCGGTGCCGATATCGAGAAGCGTTGCGGGCATTTTCAGCCCTTCAACGGATTTAAGAGCTTCGAGAAACGACAGTGAATCGAGCACGTTCCCGATCCAGCAGTGCTCATCCGTGCGAAAAGCGGAGAGGTTGAGTTTCTTGTTTTCTTCCAGGAAAACATGCACGAGTTGCCGGAGTTTTACTTGATCAATGATCACGAATGGAGTGTAGCAGACAGCCCTCATCCCGCCTCACTCCGTCGCTGCGGCGACACCTCTCTCCCTGTATCGGGAGAGAGGAAGTCCGTATTCAGGAAAACAGTGCTCCCCTCTCCCCAAGCGCCTCAGCGCTGGGAGAGGGGTTGGGGGTGAGGCGCATTTCCTGCTACTCTCATCGTATGCACCACGGACTTCGCATCGCAGAACATCTCCTCACGATCGGTGCGGTGAAACTGTCCCCGTCTCAGCCGTTCACGTGGACAAGCGGGATCAAGTCGCCGATCTACTGCGACAATCGGATGATCTACAGTCATCCCGAAGCGAGGGATTTCGTCGTGGCAACACTCAGCAACACCGTGAAGAATCTTCACATCCCCGCAGACGTCATTGCCGGAACCGCAACGGCAGCCATCGGCTGGGCGGCATTGGTCGCAGACCGATTGAAACTTCCGTTCGTGTACGTTCGGTCGCAAGCCAAAGAACACGGTGCGAAGAAACGCATCGAAGGCGATCTGAAAAAAGATCTCCACGTCGTCGTCATCGAAGATCTGATTTCGACCGCGCAGAGTTCCGTTTCAACCGTCGACGCGCTGCGTGATGAAGGCAAGTGCATCGTGACCGACGTCGTCTCGATCTTCAGCTACGAGCTCCCGATTGCACGCGAGAAATCGAGCGAGTGTAAGGTACGGTTGCATCCGCTCACGACACTGTCGACACTCCTCGACGTTGCACTGCTGCAGGATAGGATCACGAAAGAGCAGGTCGAGAGTATTCTGGAATTTGCGAAGGATACGGAGAATTGGGCGAAGAGGATGGGAAAGTAGGCAGTACGGGCACATTTACAATATACTATAAATATAGTATAATACTAATAATGAACATCCAAAGAAATCCTTCCGACTATACGGATACTGACGGGCTCAATGACCGACAGAGAAATCATGCGATCCTTCAGAAAAGTTTTGAAACGGAACACAATGCACTCACGGGTGACCAATTCGAACTGATGATGATGTATCCGGATGGTGAGGAGCGCAATTCCATTCTTCAGCGGCAGAAATTACCGGAGAGCGTGCCGCGTTTAACGCCGGTGGATGCAGTCATCGATGCGTGTATGCAGAATCACCATTCGTACCAAGGACAAGAGCAGAAACGTTCTCTGTGGCTTGATGGCGTCGAACAGAATTTCTATAAATTACTCGGTCTGAAAAATCTCCCCGCACAAGTTTCGGCTGAGCTCCTCAAGACGGTTCCGTGCATCGGTTCCTCGCTCGACCTTCACTATGGTGTGGACGGGTTCTTTCTTGCATGGAAACCGGAATTCTTGAAAGAAGCGATACAATTCAACACAGCCGTCCTGCAGGCTCGATCGGCTCAAATGGAGATTGATATTGCGCAGAGCGTACGGTATCAGGGAGTCGTTCGCATCAACGATGATCAACGATCCGATGCCGCAAACACCCGACTCGCTGCAGCGCGCCTGCTCGATGACGCTTTCCGTTCCGGAAACTGTGCAATCGCCACCTTTGATATTTCCTACGACCGCGAGAAAGAAGAAGGAACAATCAAGAGAACTGCCGATAATGGCGGAACCAAAGCAGATCTACTCGTGACGGAGACAGGCGGAGTTTTCCATGGGGATTTTCAGGGAACGGTTCAAGGAGCGGACGGCGTTGTGTTCGGAGGCTCCAGAGATTTTTCTCTTCAACGAAAAGATTCGCGACGTGCGTACCTCGCGATGGCGTTGGATTTGATCTTGAAACAAAAATATGAGAAACCGGGATCCATCTCACAAAACATTCGATACCCGGGAAAAGGAGCCGAGTGGACCATCAATAGAAAAGTAACGGCAACACGGGAGCAAATGCAGAAAATCGCCGGTTAACATTCCTCTTCATCCAAAGCAGCAATGATATCCGGGAAGATCGGATTCTCTTCGCCGGAGAACTTTTCAACGCATCGATCGTACTTTGCCTGCACCGAGCCGAACTCTTGGTCATGGAGAAGACCCAATACTGCTTCTTGTGTTTTATTGAATACATCGACACCTCTCTGGGCGAGTCTCCCTTCCATCTCTGCAACGGAGAGATGCAATGCCTTTGCCTTCAGTTTTTTCCCCGAGGAAGAAGATCCGAGTACATGTAGCAATGCTGTACGAACGAGATTCTCCGAACAAATTTTGATCACGTGGAGATCGTCCGCACTCACAAACGGAAGCACTGTTCTTTCCGATGAAGACTGTGCACTGGTATTCATACTTTCTTATTCTATACAATTAAATACAGAATAAGCAATAGCATACACAAGCCGTGTCAGTTCGAGTAGCCCGAGCCGAAGCGAGGGTGTATCGAGAACTAAAACTGCCTCAGGAACCTCAAATCTCCTTCGAAGAACGACCGTAGATCAGGTATCTGATGCCGGATCATGAGCATGCGTTCCACTCCAAAGCCGAAGGCGAAACCCTGAAACTCGTTCGGATCGATGCCGACGTTCCTGAGGACTTGCGGATGCACCATGCCGCAGCCGACAACTTCGAGCCATCTGCCTTCGCGGCTCTTGCTCTCATCCCCCCTCCACCGGAGATCCATCTCCAGACCCGGTTCCACGAACGGGAAGTATCCCGTCCTCCAACGGAAATCGACGTTCGGATCGACGAGCTCCCGCACCGCCGTTTCCATCACGGCTTTCATATTCGCAAGTGACACGGTCTTTCCGATCATGAGCCCTTCGATCTGATGAAACATCGGCGAGTGCGTCGCATCGGAATCCTTGCGGTACACTTTTCCTGCACAGATCATCCGGAAGGGCGGCTTCTTCTCTTCCATGTAACGTATCTGCATCGGTGACGTGTGCGTACGAAGCACAGTTCGATCGAGAGAACTGACCCAGAATGTGTCCTGTAAATCCCTCGCCGGATGGCTCTCCGGAATATTGAGCTTATTGAAGTTATAGTCCTCGGTCTCGAGCTCGGGACCACTCGCCGTATCGAACCCCATGCGACCGAACACTTCTTCCGCCTTGCGGATGTATTCGTGAATCGGATGCTTGTGACCCTTCTCAGCCACGGGAAGATCGAGCGTGACATCGAGCGAATCTCCTTCGGCAAGCGTATCTATGGACAGTGTTGCAATCGCTTGGAGGCGTGCAGAGATCAAAGCCTCAAGTTTCACTTTCAGGACGTTCAACTCCTGTCCTTTCGTCCGACGTTCTTCCGGCGATTTTTCTGCGAGATCTTTCATCGCAAGAGTCATGACACCTGCCTTGCGTCCGAAGAGCTCGTGACGAACGGCTTCGACCTGTTCAATGCTTGAGACAATACTGATCTTGCCGATGTATTCATCCAACGAAGGAAGAGACATGCAAACGGTAGTGTAGAGAATGATGGGAATGAGGAAAAGAATGAAAGGAAGGAAAAGATTCAAAGGAAACAAAGGAAATGCTGTTACTGAGAATCTTCCTTTCATTCCTTTATTTCCTTTCACTCTTTTGACTCCTCACGAATGCAGTGCCACCTCCACCAAAACGAATACGAGGTAGATGAGTCCTCCGATCCACCATGTCAGAATGCCGAGGATTTGGAAGACAATGAGGAGCGTGGTCGCCGTCGCGAGAAAAAATCCTTCGCGGAGCGACACACTTACCATCCGACCGGTATCCATTCCCTCGACCGAGAGCGCTCGCCAAAGTGCATAGCAGAGAAGCGTCGTGATGCTCGCCACCGACAGGAAGACGGTGAGGAAAAAGAAGGGAATCGCAAGCCCTGGAGACGTGAGCGGGCTGACGCGGAAGAGCACGACAATGAGGGATGCGAGTGAGAAGAATGCGGCAGCGGCGATGCGGAGAAGGAGAGGGGTCACGACGGGTTAGGGTTAGGGCTAGGGCTAGGGTTGAGGGTTAGAAATATTTATTTCACTGTCTTCAGAAATTCACCCAGTGCACGAAAATCAGCAAGCAGGCTCGATCGCAAATTTCCATTATGAAGCGCCGCTGCCGGATGGTAGATCGGAAACAGTGTGATGGAATCGGTGATCTTGAACGGCTTCCCGTGCGCATTCGTAATCGTCATCGTCGGAAAGAAATGCCCAAGCGAGTGTCTGCCGAGCGTTGCGATCACTTTCGGCTGCACAAGCGCGATTTCGAGCATCAGCCACGGCATGCACTGCTCTTTCTCGATCGGCTCCGGATCGCGGTTGCCGGGCGGTCGGAACTTCACGACATTGGAAATGTACACGTCTTCACGCTTCAGATTGATCGATGCAAGGAGTTCATTCAGGAATTGTCCGGCTGCACCGACAAACGGTCTCTTCAGTTCATCCTCCTTCTGCCCGGGCGCTTCGCCGATGAACATCACCGTTGCGTGAGGATTCCCTTCGCCAAGCACGGCGTTGGCAGTCTTGCTCAAGTCACAACCCTTCCACACCGTGAGTTTTTCCTTGAGGAGATCGAGGGTGAGGGCTGACATACGCATGCATCATAGCAAATGTATTTTTTGGTGCGCCCGGCAGGATTTGAACCTACGACCCCCAGCTCCGCAAGCTGATGCTCTATCCAGGCTGAGCTACGGGCGCACGATGGTGTGAATGAATGCGGAGACAGTGTAGACGAGTTGGCTGCGCCACGTGGACGCAACGTGCTTGCCACGTAAAGCGGCTGCGCCGCCACGTGGCACGTAAATCCGCTGATGCGTCTTTACGTGGTGGAGCTCAGGGGACTCGAACCCCTTACCTCTTCCATGCCATGGAAGCGCTCTACCAGATGAGCTAGAGCCCCAGAGTCCACATAGAGAGAAAGATCAATTCATCGCAAGCCGCGGGAGTATAACGAGATGTACGCTACATTTGAAGGGATTCCGCATTTTCCCTATACTCACGCCATGCCTACCGTCACCTTCCTCCTGGGATCCAAAGTCGATACGGAGTTTGCCGAAAAGATCGGTGCGACACTCAAAGAATTCGGTGTCAGTTACGACATCATCGTCGCATCGGCACATAAAGTTCCCGAGAAAGTAGTTGAAGTGATCGCAGAGCTGAACAAGCGCACCGAGCCCACGGTCGTCATCACCTGCGTCGGCATGAGCAACGGGCTTGCCGGTGTCACCGCGGGGAGTTGCGTTCATCCGGTCGTGAACTGTCCACCGTACAAAGACTTAAGCGAATACATGGTAGACCTGAGCAGCAATCTTCGCATGCCGTCCGATGTTCCCGTCCTCACCGTTCTGCATCCGAAGAACGCAGCGCTCGCGACCCTCAGAATTCTTGCGGAGAGCGATAAGGCGTTGCAGAAAAAACTGATGGAGAGAATCAAGAAGATCAAGGCGGAGTATTAGTTTTCCCTCTCTATATGAGCAAAATACTGACTGATCCGGAAGAAATAACGGATTATGAAGCGAAATTGGAACCCAGTGTCAGAAGAGCGAACAGAATGCTTTCGGGTAGCGTTTCGGAAATGGCTGATGCCGATCATCCAACTCTTGAGCTTCAAGGTAGGTTGCAAGTACTACGACCAAATCCCGGAGAACTCGTCGCCTCCGCGCTACGCGGAAGCGTCATTGATATGGTGCAATTGAAAGATACGGTTGCGAATTCGGGCATTGCGGGCAAATTGAAAAAAGTTTTAGGCATGCAAGCGAGACAACCTTTTCTTGAAGCTGAAATTGCAGCATTGTCTGAAATCGTCGATCGTGAAAGCTTTGCCATGCAGGCAACGCTTGCTGATATGCACATGGCTGCAGGAAATAAGGAAGAAGCTGAAGCAACATATAAAGCTGCACTGGAAGCTGCGATGAGAGGCGGGTATCCGGTGATTGAGTAGGAATTGCTGATGTTGGTGCGTAAGACATCATAAAGTACGGTATACTCGGGCTACTTTCCCCGTACTTCATGAAACTCTTCCTCGATACCGCCAATGTCAGTCAGGTCGCAGAAATTACCGCGTGGGGTGTTCTGGATGGTGTAACGACGAATCCATCGCTTGTTCTGAAAGAAGGCAAGGATAGTTCGACCCATTCGACGAGCTCAGGGCAAGCAGGCTCACTACAAGTCTTCAAGAAAACCGTCCTCGAGATGTGCAAGCTTGTTCCGTGCGTCAGCGCACAAGTCACGGCAACGGACAGTGCAGGGATGATCAAGCAAGGGCTTGAGTATGCGGCATGGCACAAGCACGTGGTCGTGAAAGTTCCGATGACGACGGAGGGGCTGAAGGCGATTACGTTCTTCGCAAGCAAGAAGATCAAGACGAACACGACACTCGTCTTCTCCGCCGCGCAGGCGATGCTCGCTGCAAAAGCCGGAGCGACGATCATCAGCCCGTTCATCGGTCGCCTCGATGATCAGGGTGAGGATGGGATGAATCTGATCGCGGAGATCATGGAAATCTGGCAGCAACACGGGTTCACAACCGAAGTCCTCGTCGCATCGACCAGGCATCCGAGACACATCGTCGATGCAGCGCGTCTCGGCGCGCACATCTGCACGATTCCGTATGACGTCTTCAAGAAATTGCCGAATCATGGGCTGACAGATTCGGGACTGAAGAAATTTCAAGAAGATTGGAAGAAAGTAAGCGGTCGATAATTTTCTCTGATTTTGTATGCATCTTGGTTTGATTGGGCTTGGCACGATGGGCGCGAATCTTGCGCGCAATGCCGCGAGGAATGGAGCGAAAGTTGCGGTCTACAACCGCACCACGGAGAAAACCGATGCGTTCATTCGGGCGTACGGAGGGGAAGGGACGCTCATCGGCTGTAGGTCTATCGAAGAACTCCTGCAGAATCTTCCGCAGCCGCGATCGATCATTCTCATGGTCAATGCAGGAAAACCCGTTGATGATGTCATCGGAGAACTGCTTCAATCCCGGAAATCAAAACTCAAAGCCGGCGATGCCGTCATCGACGCAGGCAACAGTCACTTCACCGATACGGAGAGGAGAATCGGCGAACTCAAGAAACGCGGCATTCACTTCCTCGGCATGGGTGTTTCCGGCGGAGAGGAAGGCGCACTGAATGGCCCCAGCATGATGCCGGGCGGAAGTCGCGAAGCATATGATCGCATCGAATCACTCTTAAAAAAAATGGCAGCCAAAGACGGCAGCAGCGGAAAGTGCGTCTCGTTCATCGGGTCGGGTGCCGCAGGGCACTTCGTGAAGATGGTGCATAACGGCATCGAGTACGGTGACATGCAGCTGATTACCGAAACCTATCACCTCATGAAATCCGTACTGAAACTCGGAAACGAAGAGATTGCTGAAACGTTTGAAGACTGGAACAGGAGCCGCGAACTGAAATCGTTCCTCATCGAAATCACGAGCAAAATATTCCGGAAGAAAGAGGACGGACACTCAGACGACTTGATCGATGCGATCAAAGACGAAGCGAAGCAGAAGGGAACCGGGAAGTGGACGACGCAAGGTGCGCTCGATCTCGGCATTGCCGTTCCGACGATGACCGCAGCCGTCGATGCGAGACTGATGTCATCGCTGAAAACTCTGAGAACGGAAGCGGAAGGAAAAATCGAAACTCTCGATCTGAAGCATCCGACACTCGCACTCGGAGCACTGAAGAACGCATTGTTCCTGAGTAAAATCTGCTCGTATGCGCAAGGCTTTTCCCTCATCGCCGAAGCGAGCCGCATCCATGACTGGACAATCGACCTCGCGGAAATCTGCCGCATTTGGAAAGGCGGCTGCATCATCCGCTCGGCGCTCCTGAAAACATTCGAAGAGGCATACAGAACGGAGCCTGCCCTCACAAACCTCCTCCTCGCACCGACGATCATCGACCTCTTCAAAACCCGTCACGCGAAGTGGCGGAAAGTGATTGCGGCAGCGGCATTCTCCGGCATTCCCGTTCCCGCGATGTCCGCCTCACTCGCCTACTTCGACAGTCTGAGAACGGCACGGCTCCCGCAGAATCTGACGCAAGCGCAGCGGGATTTCTTTGGAGCACACACGTTTGAGAGGCTCGATCGAACCGGAGTGTTTCATGCGGAGTGGAGTAATTGAAGATCCGCCCGTTCTGTATTTGATATTGCAATTGTAGCTACAATTGTGTACACTATTTATTGTCCTGCAATTCCCCTCAATGCTATGTCTGTCACTCGTACCGTCAGTGTTCGAAACTTCCGTGAAAACATGAGCAAATTCCTGACGGAATCTCAGGAGAAAGGCGTGCATTTCGTGATCATGAAACACTCGGTTGCTGTCGCGCATGTGCTGCCTGCCTCCCAAAGTGATACGCATGAAGAACTTGCGAAAGATATCGCAAGAGCCCGCAAGGAGGTGAAACAAGGCAAAACCTTTTCGAGCGATGAAGTGCGGCATATTCTCGGGCTATGAGGCTTGCATATTCATTCACTGCACTCCGTGATCTTTCACGACTGCCGAAGAATATTGCACGAAGAATCACCGACAAGATGGAATGGTTTCTTTCGCAAGAAGAGCCGCTTTCCTTTGCAAAACCCATGAAAGGCAATAAATTTGGCGATTATCGGTTCCGCATCGGAAATTATCGAGTCATTGTGGATATTGATCATGATGGATCTGTGCAAGTATTATTCGTTCTTTCCATCAAGCATCGAAAAGAAGTGTATCGATTTTGATGTATGCTAAACACACACATGCGCCCGTAGCTCATCTGGATAGAGTACCTGGCTTCGAACCAGGGGGTAGCAGGTTCAAATCCTGCCGGGCGCACCAAATGAACAAGCGCACCACTTAGAAAGAACCCTACACCAACGGTGCAGGGCTCTCGTTTCTCTACCTTTCGGCAGAGACTCTTTAACAACTCACTTTAGGAGTGCATGGCGTTCGCATGCTTGCGAGCATCAGCATCCTTGGAAACAGTCTGCTTCTTTGGCGCTTCGCCGTTGCCGCTCGCGTGAGCTTGCGGCGTGGCAGTAGCCTGTTTCGCTTCGGCGGCATACGGGCTCCGGATGTTGAAGTCCAAGCCCGACTGACCGACGACGGCGTTCTGGATGACCGGAACGAATAGGTCGCATGCGACCATTTGTCCGATCTGCGGCAGCTCAACATCAGGAATGAACTCCTGGATGAGATCCACCACGTGCTGAAGCGATGCTGACACCGCTTCTCCGGCACTCATTCCGATGACACCGAAGGAAATCAACACCGGCAAGGTGCCCGTGAAGAAGTCCTTCTTTTCACCGCGTGCGAAACGCACGAACTCTGTGAAAGCGACATAGTCGCTCTCGAGGAGTTGCTGCAGTCGCATGAGAATCGTCGCAACGATACGGGGATTGACCACCGTACCGTCTCGCAACTTGGCAGTCGGCTCTGGGCGAGAGTCTTGCTCAGCGCCTTCCAATGGATGGAAGAGCCGCATCGCAAGACCATCTCCCTCGACGCACACCGCGACGAGGTCGCGGATCGCATCGTGAACGGGGCTGCCCCGTCCTTCACCGACCAATCCCAGGTTCAACAACACCTTGAGGGTGCCCCTCCCGCCGAATGGCTGGTAGGAACGTGTCCGACTGTGCCGGACAAACTCAACGAACAGCACCGGATTGAGAGCCCACAAAGCTTGCAGCTTCGCGAACAAACCCAATACCGCACGTCCATTGACCTCTCTCCCTGACAAACGCAACGTGGCCATGATGACCCTTCCTTTGTCCCATCAAAGGGACAACAAGTGAGATGTGAAAGAGCAATCGACCGACCGACATGATCAGAAGACGCCCTTTCGGGCTTTCCGGCTTTACAACCGGACCGCGGTATTTTATGTATTTTTTCACATTTGTCAATACTCTACACCCTCCGGAGTCTGTGTTTCATCCTCGTCTTCTTCGTCTGCAAATACTTCTTCTGCTTCGCACTTTTCGGCGTGATCTCGATCGGAACTTGCTCCGCAATCGTTAAGCCGTAGCCTTCAAGTCCGACGACCTTCTTCGGATTATTGGTCAGTAAGCGCATCTTCCCGACACCGAGATCTTTCAGAATCTGCGCTCCGATGCCGTACTCGCGAAGGTCATCGGGGAGCCCGAGAGCGCGGTTGGCATCGACGGTGTCCATGCCGAGATGCTGCAATTCGTACGCGCGGATTTTATTCGTGAGCCCAATGCCTCGCCCTTCCTGCCGAAGGTACACAAGCACTCCCCTGCCCTCAGCCGCAATGCGCCGAAGCGCGAGATCGAGCTGCTGGCCGCAATCGCAATGGGAGGAGCCGAACACATCACCCGTGATGCACTCGGAGTGCACGCGCACGAGCGTCGAGACTGACGGGCTGATCTTGCCCATCGTTAACGCAACATGTTCTTTTTTATGGAGGACATCTTCGTACACCGACACCGTGAACTTTCCGTACCTCGTCTCGAGAGTCGAACGTGCTTCGAGTTTGATGAGAGATTCCGATTTCCTGCGGTAGGCGATAAGGTCGGCAATCGGGAGAATCGGAATCTTGTGTTTCGCCGCAAAGGGAACGATGGACCGGAGCCGCATCATCGTACCGTCGTCATGCATCAGCTCACTGAGCACGGCACCCTCGCGAAGACCGGACATTCTGCAGAGATCGACCGTCGCTTCGGTATGCCCCGCGCGGCAGAGCACGCCTCCGTCGTCTGCGCGAAGCGGGAAGATGTGTCCGGGGTGAACGAGATCTGCCGGCTTTGCTTTCGGGTTGATTGCGGTGCGAATCGTCGTCGCACGGTCGGCGGCGGAAATCCCTGTCGTTACGCCTTTCTTCGCTTCGATGCTCACGGTAAACGGTGTGCCGAACTTGCTCGTATTCTTCTTCACCATCGCAGGCAGCTTCAGCTGGTCGGCAATTGCATTGCTCAGCGGCAAACACACGACCCCGCCGGTGTAGCGAATCATGAATGCGAGCTTCTCGGCTGTCGCGAACTCTGCCGCAAGAACCAGATCGCCTTCGTTTTCACGGTCAGCATCGTCAACGACAATCACAAACTGCCCATTCTTCAGAGCTTTCAGTGCTGCCGGAACATCGGAGAATGGCTTTGGCATGGGATTGGATTCTACATGATTTTTTTATCCAATGTTGTAGGTAGTAAACTTCTAAAAAACAGCAGTATACGAGGAATCAAGCCAAAATTTCGCGAGGCGTATCGGTATACGTTGAGAGAAATTTTTGGCGAAGATGACAAAGTAGACTGCGTTTTTTAGAAGTTTACTTTGGATGGAACTGCACTGTGTACGGAACTTTATGGATCGAGTCACCCGTCTTCCGTCCGATCCCAACCGTGTACTGCGCTCCTCCGTCACCGGCGCTGAAGAGGTACGGCACGTTGCACTCCGGACCCTTGAAGCCGAACTGATCGACGGCATCGGGAGTGTAGATGATGCAATTCATGGGCTCGCCCGACGTCAGCTCGATGGTTGCCGTCTGCTCCGTCGGAATCGTGAAGCTGTACCAATCGAAGAGATCGCTTGCGTCGAGGATTCCCGTGCGAGGCAAACCCGGCTTCAGTTCAATGGCACTCGAAAATCCGTCATTGCCGTCTCCTGTCAAGAATTTGGCAGAGACGGTGTAGAGCACACCTGCAACCGTCGGTTGCAACTGCAACTGGTACTTTCCCGGCTTGAGTGTCGCCTGAATCGTACACATCGAACTCTCCTGGAAACCAAGGTAGTACTCGCTCGAGAAACCGTCATCCTTCAGGAGGTACAGACGACACGAGACGTCCGAGTGATAGTACCCGGAGGTCGCGACCTGCAGGGACACATCTGAGTACTTCGTGATCGTGAACAGGTAGACAGCGGGCTTCTTCTCGATGAAGGTGTCACTATCGAGGAACGGTACGGAAAGATTCTTCAGAATGTCCGTTCGCACCGAAGATGCGGAAGACGATGAGGAAGCTACGGTCGATACCGAGGATGACTGCTGCGAGGAAGATTGATTCTGAGAGAGGTTCAACGCATTGTAGATGTAGGCAGCTGCCTCGCCTCGAAGTAGTTCCTTGTCAGGATAGAAACGCGAACCGGTTTGTCCCGCAATCGGCAAAAGCCCGCTGGTGTATCCGGCACTGACATAGGCGCTGTACCACGCGGATGTGGAGATATCGACGAACTTGATGAGGTTCTTGTCATCCTGCGAGATATCCGGTGCTTTGAGTCCGAAGAGCATGAAGACCATCTTCAAAGCTTCGGTTCTCGTGACCGGGCTTGCCGGACGGAATTTGTTGTCACTGTAGCCCTTCACGAAGGCGTTCTCTCTGGCAGCGGCATCGCAGACATAGCCTTCGTACCAACTGCCGACGACGACATCGTCAAAACATTTCACATTGATCGGCTTCGGCATTCTCCCGGTTGCGACGTAAAGCATCTTCAGGAATTCCGCACGGTTCACCGAGCGCTCCGGGTAGAACTTTCCATCGGGATTGCCTTTCAGGATTCCCGCCCTCGCGAGCGATTCGATCTCACCTTTGAAGACGTGCGTGTCGCTGATATCGGAGAAGAGTCCTGCACCGAGAGCAGACATCGGTTCCAGAAGAACCAGTGAAACAAGAAGGGTCGCGAGACGAAGTTGCTTCATGGGTGAGCGGAAAAGGTAGAGATCGCGAGCGTACCCTTGAACACATCTGTTATACAAGATTTCTCAACTCATTTTGGAAACATTCGCAAGCTGAGTCAGCAGAGTCTTCGCAGCAAGAGAACCCTTCGCATCCGTTCCAACAGCTCTTGATCGTGCGTCGTCGAGCGCATCCACAAAGAGCACTTCGAAGATAATCGGCTTCCCGAGTGCAAGCTGCACCTGCATGCATCCTGCGGCAGACTGCTCTGCGATGAGCCGCGCGTGATGTGTTGCTCCCTGCACGATAATGCCGAGTGCAATGGCACCGTCAGCACCTTGTTCCAATGCCTTCTGACAGAGCAGCGGAAGTTCGAACGAACCCGGTGCATCGATGAGCTGAATATTCTTTTCCGGAATGCCGGCAGCAATCAATGTTTTCCGGGCATCCGTTGCCATCGCCGACGTGAGATCCGAATACCACACGGATCGAACCAGTGCGATCTTCCACTGCGGATTGATCTGAGTCTTGCCGAAATCGGGAACGTCACTTTTTGTCATGAGCTGTGAGTATATATTTTCCGAGAATATCCGTCTCGATATTCACCGCATCCCCAGTACTAAGCAAACCAAGTGTCGTGCAGCTGAGCGTGTGAGGAATGAGTGCGACGGAGAGTTGAGCGCCCGAGAGTCCGGCAACGGTCAATGCAACGCCGTCGATTGCGATCGAACCGTGGAGAACGATGTATTTCTGGAGATGTGTTGGGATCTGTACGAGCAGGATCGTGCCCCCGACCCCCTTCCGTAACTCTCCTACCCTCCCCACTCCTTCGCAGTGCCCGAGCACCATATGCCCCTCAAATCTGCCATTCGCCTTCATCGCACGCTCAAGATTGACCGGATCGCCGACGAGAAGCTCACCGAGCTTGGTCTTCTCGAACGTCGTCTCGACGACATCGAACGACATGGACATCTGGTCGAATGAAACAATCGAAAGACACACGCCGGATACGGCAATGCTGGAACCGATGTTGATATCATCAAAACTCTTCGGTCGCTCAAGCGTGAGCGCGTTTGTGCTCATCTTGAGAACTTTCGCCGTTGCTTCGATGATTCCGGTGAACATGGGGGAGGAATCTTAGCATGAACATATTCGGAAAGATTCATACCATCAACATTCTTGCCATTTTGGTCCGTAACGATTACATATGCCAAATTCAGAGTTCGGTGGATTAAAGCTGCAAGATGCTGTTGTATATTCTTGCCACTTGCGACACTTACCATAATGGCACCCTTGGACACATCCACCATTATACTTTTTTTTGCAATTGGTTTCTTGGTTGCACTTAGTCGGAGATGGTGGTGGAGGCGGGGTAGTGCCAGATGCAGGTGTCAATGAAGGTGGTTTATTCTTACACTGTCCCATCTTCGGTCCGGTCTGATCGCAAAAACCGGAACAACATGGAAATGGCATACCGACACCGCAAATGGTGCCATTTATTACGCAAATATCCGCATGCACACATGTGTTATTACAAGTAGCATCAGAAGACGGAGCGCCATCAGTCAATCCTTGGTCTGTGCACTGTGTTCCCAAATTATTTGTCGCCGTACACACCGGATGATCCATGATGGAGTCCCTGCAACATATATATGGAGATGGAGGTGGACGCGTACCCCCTCCCTTCAAAACCACTCCCCTCACATCCCCTCCGGAAATTCCGAGGCGCTCCGTTAAGACCATGCCGGCAATACCGACCATGGCAACTCCTGCAAGGATAAGAATGGTGACGGACTTCGGCATACTGTTTGGAGGGAACGTATTGCTGCAAATTCTCTGCCGGTTGTTTTTGGAAAGCAAGTGCGAAGTAGGGGCGCATCGCGATACGCCCCTACGAAAACTTCACAGCACTTTGATTATCTTCCCACACAGCTCCCCTATTCTCCTTTCAGGAATTCCCGCTATATTGATGCGTCCGTCGAGCGGAAGAAAAACCTGCTCTTCCACTTTTAAACGAACCACTTGATCCTGCGTGAGCGGCAACATCGCAAACATGCCGTAGCCCAAAAGCGATGCATGAAATGTTTCAGGCAGATTTGAAACGAGCAACGAACGTTTTCGCTGCATCAGAGCACGCGCGGCGCGGAGATCCTCCCGCCACTGCGCGCTGAATTTCTGCTGCGTCCGTGCAACGATCGCCTGTCCGAAGGTCGGTGCCGCAGAATGCATGGTGCGTGTGATCGACGAGTAGTTGCCCTCGATGATTTCTTTCTCCTTTGCAGAGGAAGCAAACGCGCAGGCAAGACCAGTCCGTAGACCGTAGATACTGTGATTTTTCGAAGCAGACCAGGTTACAAGCGTCGTGATCCCAGCATCGACGAAGTGCTGTACGGGTTTAGTATCCGCCTCGGGTTCTTCTTTGAATCCCTGATACGCGATATCGAGAAGCGCAATGCAGGGAACGTTCTGCAGTGCCTGGATGAGCTCATGCCAATCGTTCTCCGTGAGATCGAGTCCCGTTGGATTATGACATCCAACCTGGAGCAGCAGCCCGAACGGCTCCGTCATTTTTTTCACAGCGGAGAGAATTCCGTCGATTGATGCTTTCCCGTCCTGCAGATACGGAACTTCGAGGACCGCAAGCCCCGCAGCTTTTGCCGGGGGATGGTGATTCGCCCACGCGGGAACAGGGAGAATGATTGTACGAGAAGTTTTTTCAAGCATCATGTGCATCAGTCGCAAATTAATTGCGAGCGCTCCCGTACCACCGGTCGATGCAATGGACGCAATTTGCGCACCCCGATTTGTAGTCAGCAACGCAGAAACACTCTCACGAAATTCAGGAAGCCCGTTCAGTGGCGGATAGGAAAAGTTGAAGGTCTGAAGGTTTTGCTGTAACTCTGCGATTGACATCTTCACACTCGGTAACACGAGAGGCCTTCCCTCTTCATCCATGTAGATGCCGAGTGTTCCATCAATCGCCTGCGGTCCCGCCGCTCTCGCTTCCGCCGCAATCGCAAACAGCGGATCTGGGATGGGAACGGGAAGAGAAGAGAATTTCATGAGAAGAGAATACAGGATTGAAGAAAGGCATCGGTCACCATTGACCGAGAACAGTGACTTCTGCGTGCTCTGAAAGTTCTTCCAGAACTTTCTTCGTTCGCTCCTGATCCGGACTCCCGAGAAAATCAAGATAGAACACATAGTGCCCGAAACGCTGACCGCTCGGACGACTCTCGATACGCGTGAGACTGATGTCGTACACTTTGAACGGTGTGAGGAGCGCATGCAGAAGCCCGGGTCTGTCGCCGGTAGGGTTGAGAACAATTGTCATATGCATTCGTTTCTCGTTCGCATAGAGATCGGTGACTGAGACAACGGCGAAGCGCGTTGTGTTGCCGTCTCCCTCGATGTCTTCGCTCTGAACCGTGAGACCGTTACTTCTGAGAACGTTTGCCGATGCGATCGCACCGATCGTCGGATCATTGGAAGCGAGCAGTGCAGCGGCAGCCGTGCTCGTTGCCGGAAGATGTTCCGCGTCGGGATAGTGAGCTTTCAGCCATTTTCGGCACTGCCGGAGCGCTTGCGTGTGACTGGAAACTTTTCGAACGTTCTTCGGATCGAGCGCGCCAAATGCATGCTTGATCGCGAGGTCTTCGGTACGGACGATCCGCACCTTCGATTCGTACAGCAGATCGAGAATTTCATCGATGGAGCCGTGCAGACTGTTCTCGATCGGAACGACACCAACATCCTTTGGATGCTTCTCAAGTGCATCGAACAGAGCATCGAAGTTCGGTGCGAACACGATCTGCTCACCGGGAAAAATCTTCTCCGCCGCTTCATGGGAGAATGTTCCTGCCGGACCGAGCGTGTGAACCTTCATGCGTCCGTGGAGTGTTGGATTTTCTTCGATTCGACGAGAATACAATCGAGGATCAGCAATGCGAGTTCGACCGGAATGCCAAGGTCAGTCGCCTGCTTCCTCCAGAGATCTTTCAGCACTTTCTCTCGCTCAGGATCTTCAATCTCGATGCCCGCAACATCCTTCACTGTTTTAAGGTGCCTGACAGCGCGGAAACGAGCGGCGAGCGCTCGGAGGAAAATCGTATCGGCTTCGTCGATGGCGCGCCGTACTTCACTCAGGATGGTGAGGGGATTCGTCATAGAAATTATTGGTACATTTTCTGCATCAAATAGCAGTCGGCAAGTACAAGAGCGACCATCGCTTCCGCAACGGGAATCACACGCGGAACAATGCACGGATCGTGCCTCCCCTCCTTCGCAACCTGTCCGATGGAACTGGCGGGCTTGATGCTGAGAGTGAGGAGGAGCGGTTCTCCCGTGGAAATTCCCCCCAGCATGCCGCCAAAGTTTTTTGGATCCGCAGTGTAGTCTTTCCCCTGCATCTCCGCTGTCTTGAACCCTGCACCGTAACTGAATCCCGTGACGGCACCAATCGTCATGATGGCTTCTGCAAGCCTCGACTTCAGCTTCCGGAAGACAGGATCACCTAGATTCTTCGGAGGATTCTCGACGCGGATCTCGATGAGCCCACCTGTGGAATTCGCATGCGCTTTCAAGTCGAGAATGTACGCTTCCATCTTCTTCGCAACTGCTGCGTCAGCACACCGTACCGGATTCTTCTCAATGACCTTCGGATCGAACTTCACCGCCTCGAACGGACCGATCTTCGTACTGTGACCGATAATCTTCACGCCTTTCGGAAGAATTTTTCGCGCAACAACTCCGGCGATCACGCGCGCAACGGTCTCGCGACCCGACTGCCGCCCTCCCCCTCGGTGATCCCGATGACCGTACTTTTCCGCAAAGACCTGATCGGCATGACCGATGCGGAACACGCTACGAAGTTTCTCGTAATCCTCCGGTCGCTGATTTTCATTCGCAACAATCACCGTAATCGGCATGCCTGTTGTTTTTCCCTCGAAAATTCCCGAGAGAAGCACCGGAGCATCCTCTTCTTTGCGAGCCGTCGTCACCGCACTCTGCCCCGGTCTCCTGCGAGCAAGCTCAGGAAGAAAATCCGCTTCAGCAAGCGCAATGCCGGCAGGACAGCCGTCAATGACGACACCGAGTGCTGCGCCATGCGACTCACCGAAGGTGGTGATCGTGAGGAGATGTCCGAAGGAGTTACTGGCCATAGCGAGTGGTTAGTGATGAGTGATTAGAATTGATCGAAGATACTCTGCATCATCAGAAAAGATTTTCTTCCCTGTGAAATACTCAAATTGTTTGAGCGCCTGTGAAATGAGCATCGGAATACCATCACGTACACGATACCCCTGTTTAGCCGCATCACGCATGAAAGAAGTGATTTTGTTGTAACGCAGATCGATGGCGAGTGAGCTTTGAGACTTGAGCTTTGAGCTTTGAGCTTTAGGAATCGGAAGAGAAATATCCTCGCTTATTGCACAGAGAACAGCATCCGCTCCGAAAGCAGGTGCCGATCGCATTGGTTCAATGGCAACGTGAAATTTTTGAAGCGCTGCTTCTGCTTTTTTTGTATCGCGAGCGAAAACTGTGATATGCGTTTTCGGATTCAAATGTCGAATTGCCAAAATGGCTGACGGTACGGCTCCGCCGGCACCGAGAATAGCAATCGACTTCGCTTTCTTCAGTTCCGGATAACCGGACTCGATACCGGAGACATCGGTATTGAACGCGTGGAAGCCGGTTCCCGACTTCACCAGCGTATTGGCAACACCAAGACTATTCACGATTGCATCGTGTTTTTTTGCGAGTCGAAAGGCTTCCTGTTTAAACGGTGCAGTGACGGAAAAACCAACAACGCCGATCTTCGCAAGAATCTTGATCGCTGCTTTGAAGTTTTCCGTCGGAAAACACGAGTACAGCGCATCGATCTTGTGTCTCTGGAACAGCGCATTGTGAATCAGTGGACTCAGTGAAGAAGCAATTTGTTTCCCGCCGATAATGCCAAACAGCTTTGGCTTCTTCCTGCCTTTCGTCAGATGATAGAACGACAATGGGAGCTGCCCGGGTGCTGCAGGCTCCGTTCCGTCAAGAAATGTATACGTGAATGTGTTTCTGATGAGTGAAGTGATACGGAGAATGTGTGACCTCTCGCCCATGCCAAGCACCGTGGATTGTATACTTTTTTTATTCAATAAATCCTGCAAATTCAAAAGCGCCACAACATCGTTATAGTTGCCGGTGACAGTGGCAAATTTGACCATCCATGGTTTTAGTGAATACATATTTTGTACAGTTTTCTTCAATTCTTTCAGGGCTGGAGTCTTTTCATAATGATGGATACTGAGAATGATCTTCACGCTCCTTGAGATTTTCGATAGTGAAAGCTGCTCTTCTTGATCCAGATCGAGATAAGTAACTTTGAATCGCTCAATAAAACGCATCCCCTGACCGCGAGGGGTAATCAGGAGAGGGAGGGGTGAAACGAATCCTGCGACATTCGGCGTGAGATCGCCTCGAATCTCAAGAATATCAGCTCCTGCCTTCTTTGCATTGATCGCAAAACGCTGAGGATTCTTTGCAGCCGACAGTGGAAGTGTGACAACCAACATGGTTATTGTGGGTCGACGTGAACGAGAGCTCGAAGTGCTCGAACTGAAAACGGAACCTGTTTCGAGTAGGGAATCTTTGGATCAATTGCGATCTGCGTGACCTCTTTGTAGTTCGGTGCACGTTCGACGAGAAGCTTGTGGACTTCTTCATGCAGCGGCAGCTCAGTGAGAGCGGGGCGCTTGCCCGATTCCAGACGCTTGATCAGCTGAGCCTTCGCCGTCTGAATCCAGATCACGATCGCCCTCTCCTTCAAAAGCGTGCGTGTCTTCTTTGATTCCGTTGCGCCTCCTCCGAGCGAGAGCACGGTACCGGAATGCAAAAGCCCTGCAATAAGCTCTTCCTCCTTCGTTCGAAATTCCTGCCAACCGTGAGCGGCAATGTATTCCTTGATCGGTCCATACAGATCCACAAAGACATGGTCACTGTCCGTACACCGAAGTTTCAGCCGTGCAGCAAGCCTTCTTCCCAGGCTTGATTTTCCTGCGCCACGCATACCGACGATGACGATGGGGCGCGACGAAAAAAGAATCGATTGGAGATGACCAAAAAACTGCGGGTAACTTTTCTTCACGCACTCGGGGCTGGAAATCGAGATGTTCCCGAGCTTCAGCCCAAGAATGGCAAAACACATCGCCATGCGGTGGTCATGAGAAGGGTCGAGGGTTTGGGGCGAGGGATGGGGCGTCCGAGTTCCTCCATGAATGATGAGCCCATCATGATGCTCGACAATATTGACCCCAACTTTTGAAAGCTCGGTTGTGATCACCGCAAGACGATCGCATTCTTTGTGCCGAAGATTCGCAACACCAATGATCGTTGTCTTTCCCGAACGAAATGCTGCAAGAACAGCCAGATTCATGACTTGATCAGGTATCGCACTGCAGTCAATCGTAAGATCACCGCTCCTCCTCAGTCTCCGGATCATCTCCGGAAGTTTTCTGTCCGCTTGGGTCGAGTCCGAATGAAGGTTCGGAAAACGAATGTGACTGCGTGTGAGTTCATTCAGAACAAGCCACGCACCGGCTGCGCTCCAGTCGCCTTCGATGTCGTAACAACACTCATCTCCTCTCTCGGTCCTCACCCCCAGCCCCTCTCCTTCAGCAGGAGAGGGGTGACTCATGCTTCTCTGATTACGAACATTCCTCTCTTCGCCGCAGCGGAGAGAGGTGTCCCGCAGGACGGAGTGAGGATCGTTCGGAGAGGAATACTCACCTTTCCTCACAACAAACGTATTCATCTCCCTCTCGATCTTCACGCCAAAATCCTTCATGACTTTCTCCGTGAGATCAATGTACGACTCCGATGCAAGCGGTCCATCCAATTCGATCGTAAGACCCTGTGGCAACAGTGGCGCGATGAGCAGGAGTGATGTGAGGTACTGACTGCTGATATCTGCCTTCAGACGAACCATTGAGCCTCGTAGCTTGCCGCCAACAACTCTTATCGGAGGACAGCCACCGGTATCGCTGATCTCGACTCCGAGAGAGCGAAGTGCGGAGACGAGATCCCCAATTGGACGCTTCCGCATGTGCTCATCACCGGTGAGTGTCCACTCACCGGGCACAAGTGCTGCGACGGAGGTGAGGAAACGAAGAGCTGTTCCTGCGTTGTGGCAGTCGAGTTCCCCTCTCCCCGCTTGCCCTGAGCCTGTCGAATGGGCGGGGGAGGGGTTAGGGGTGGGGGTCCCAACAATCTTCAACTCTCCCGTTTCCTTATTCACCCACACAATCTCAAATCCCATCTTCTGCAAATTCTCGACCATGACGAGAACATCGTCGCAGGGTGTTGCATTCCGAATAACAGTTGTACCGGAAGCAAGACACGCACAAATAATCGCGCGATTCGCATGAGATTTCGACCCCGGCATGATCAGATCCGCTTCGACCGGGAACGGGAGAGCCGATGCATCGAACACTGCACTCATGAGAAGAGAACCGAAAATTGTTCCGATGTGATCGTGTGCACAGCGCCTTCTCCAATGGAGACCGGAACCGCACAGCGTACGGCTCCGCCTTCATTCTTCTTATCTGTTTTCATGACGTTCCAGAGTGCATCGCGAGTCAGAAATTCCGGAATCGTAAGAGGCATATGTATGGCTTCCAGAAGAGCTGAAACTCTCTTCAGATCTTTCGATTGCAGCGCCGTCATCTCGGCAATCATCCCGATTGACACCGCGGCACCATGCGACAGTGTGTACAGAGACAAGGCTTCGACGGCGTGTCCGATCGTGTGACCGAAGTTCAGGAGAAGTCTCTCATCTCTGTCATGGTCATCGTTTTCGACGATGCGTACTTTCGCTTCGATTGCACGTGTGACGCACTCACTGATCTCGGGCTCTTTTCGCTTCAGAACGGACTGCATATTCTCCTCGAGCCACTCAAAAAACGGACGATCGACCATCGCAGCAATCTTGATGATCTCGACCAAGCCTTCGGAAAACTGTGCTGCCGGAAGATCCTTCAGAAGCGCAAGATCAACAATGACGCACATCGGATGCGTAATGGTGCCGAGCATGTTCTTTCTGCCTCCCGCATTCACGGCAGTCTTCCCGCCGATTGCCGCATCGACCATACCAAGAAGGCTAGTCGGAACCAGAACACAGGGAATTCCGCGCATGAAGACGCTGGCAAGAAAACCGCCAAGATCGGTGATCATTCCTCCGCCAATGCAGACGAGAAGTGTTTTTCGCGTACAGCCTGCATCCAGCATTAATGCAGTCAAACGTTCGACTTCCGCGAGAGACTTCGAGCTGTCACCACTTGAAACAGGAAGCAGAATGCACGTTCCAATCGAGTGCTCGATGCGCTTGGCGATCGATTCTATGCCGCTGTCGTACAGCAATACGATACGATCGAAGGAATCCGTTTTGATGACGGTCTTGAGTTTCGTACTTACATCATTCCCGATCAGGATCTTCGTGACAGGAACAGGATGAGCCGGAGGAGTGAGGGTGAGAGTATGCACGGTTAGGGTTGGGGATGAGGGTTGAGGGCTAACGCTAGACTTAAGGTTAGGATCATACAACACGCTTACCGATTGCCTTCGCAACGGCTGTTACACCGTCCATGCACTCGTTCCAATGTTCGAGGTCGAGAAGCTGCGACGCGTCGCAGCTGGATTCGCTCGGACGAGGATGGATCTCGACGATGAGCCCGTCGGCACCGACGGCAACTCCACCGAGCGCAGCATCTTTCACCCAACGTGTCTTGCCCATTGCATGGCTCGGATCGACGATGATGGGGAGATGCGTGAGTTCGCGAAGTGCCGGAACCGATCCAAGACAGAGCGTGAAGCGCACTTCCTCTTCGAATGTGCGAATCCCCCGCTCGCAAAGAATCACGTTCGGATTGCCTCCCGCGAGGATGTACTCGGCGGCAAGCAGCCACTCTTCGAGTTTCGCGGCGAGCCCGCGCTTCAGCATCACCGGTTTCTTCGACTTTCCGAGTGCCTTGAGAAGCTCGTAGTTCTGCATATTGCGCGCACCGACCTGCATCATGTCGACGTACTCTTCAAACAGCGGCAAATCTTCCGCTTTCATGATCTCGGAAATTGTTTTCATTCCGTACTTCTGACCTGCCTTCGCGATGAGTTTCAATCCTTCTTCACCCTTCCCCTGAAACGAGTATGGACCCGTACGTGGCTTGTACGCACCGCCACGAAGGATCTTAATGTCACGCGCCTTCGCCATCGCAGCGGTTTCATCGAGCTGCCCTTCGGAATCGATCGAACAAGGACCGGCAATCATAACAACGGATTTTGGATCTCCGATCACACAATCTTTGCTGATTTCGATCATTGTCCGATCTTTCCGTTCTCTCGAAGCAAGCTTGTACGGACGATCGACGCGGTCAACAGAACGAATCCCATCCATGTTCTTGAGAAACTCGACGTCGACACCCGACGTATCACCCGTTACCGCAAGCACTCGCTTGTTGCCGCCGATGATGTGCGACTCGCAGCCGTACTTTTCGCTAAGCATCGACTGGAGTTTTTGGATCAGCGATTCATGATTCTTTTCTTTGATGACAATGAGCATGGCGGGGAGGGGTAGGAATGAGGGTTAGAGAACAGAGAAAGAGACCGCTCTCTCTTTGAGGGGGAGCGAGTGCTCGGAGTCAAAGAGAAAGTTTAGAAGAAGGTAAAGTATGCAAAACCGAACGCACCGAACGCCGCAAACGACAACCACGCTGCAAGAGCGAGATTGGAACGCTTGAGAGCAAGAACTCGAGTGCGCATACGCAGACAATGGTAGACCTGCGAGATTGTAAGTCAAGGTTTTCTCGTCCTACTCCACAATCACCTGCCCTCCCTGGCTCGGACTGAAATGATTATGGTATCCCCACGTTCCTCTGTTCAGGAATACGAAGGAATACTCCTGATCCTTCAGAATATTGTGATTTGAATTGAATTCCGGATAATTCGTATGCGTTGGATGCGGATTGCTCGCGACCCAGAGATCACCGTCTTCCGTGATGTTCTTGAAAATCACCGTCTGACCCGCCTTGATGCGAATCACGGAAGGCGAAAAACCGGTCGCCGAATACAGAACGGTCACCGCGGAGAGCGCACTCCGGCTGGAAGAACTTCGGGAGGAGGAACGGAAAGATGAGAACGAAGACGATGAACGCGAAGAGGAAGAGTAGAGAACACACTGACGGATCATCCAGCCGCAGCGGCCATCTTGAAAACGCTCACACACCGGACCACCGAACGAACCGTCGGGGCATGACCAGTTCGGGAGACCCACAGGATGTTCGCCGCATTCATCGATACCGCAGCTGAGACCGGAAGAGCTCTGCCGGCTCGAATCCATTCTCGAACCGTACCGTTCCCTCGCTGCAATTGCGATCTTCACGGTCTCCGCACGATTGATGCCGACGTCGGGTCGGAACCGTCCGGTCGCCTTTCCTTCTGCATCGGTATCACCGGAAAGAATTCCGTCACGATTGAGTGCCTGAATCTCAAATGCAAAAGAATGCGAGGCGGAAACATCGGTGAAGACCTGAGAGAAGTACGGAGGCATCGAAACTTTGAACGCATCTGCGATGAGCGATGCGACTTCCGCCCTCGTTGCGAGACGATCGAGATCGACATTCTGGTTCGGTGCGAGCGAGAAACGCTCGCCGATCGCGATCGATAAATACTTCGCTGCCCAGTGTCCGTACCCCTGACCCAAATTCTCATCGTACCCCGCACTTTCGAGTGCGATCTTCAGTGCTTCCGCAAATGTCACGGAATTCTCGGGACCGAACTGCCCCGTCGGATTTCCATTCGCATCCTTGTAACCGCTCACGATGCCGAGGTCGACAGCTTGCTGCACGGAAGAAGAGAACCATGCGCCATCGGGAACATCGGCGAAGCGAGTGCTCGTTCCCATGATGGCACTCGTGATGAGAGGAACGAGGACGAGAGACGGGACTACGAAGAGGAGGCGGGAGAGCATGGGAGGGAGGATACCGGAAATGATACACCTTCTAAAAAATGACACACAAAAGCCGCCAGATCATCCTTGATCTGGCGGCACTTTTCACACGTGGTTGGCATTACTGCCCGGGATTGTCATCAGGGTCTTCCAGTGTAGGAAGATTGTCGAAACCTCGACGCTCTGTGAGACGCTTCGTCCTCTTGCCGCTGTTAATATGACCCTTGAGAAAGTCATACAACACCCGATCGGTCTTCGATCCCGCCGAAGACAATTGGATGACCGTCGGATCGAAGATCGGGAAACCCGCAAACTTCCGACGGAGCGGAGCCTCGATGAGGAGGCGATTCTCCCGCCAGAATTCGTTACAATTTGCAAGCAAGCAAGCAAGCGTCATCTGAAATGTCGACCGCAGTTGAGGAGCTTTCTCCTTGAAAGCGATCGTTTTTAGTCCCCAACATTCCTCGATGAGCTCATAGTACGTCTTCACGTTCGCTCTGAGGATGTTTTTCCCGACCAAGTCGTAGATGGTTTGCACCCTCTTGCCAAGATCGGATCCTGACGCTGACGCACCAGAAATTCCAGTCTGGAACGAATGGAGCATGGTAATGACCTTCCCCAGACCAAAGCCGGTAATCAGGTGATTCCGACCCAGAGCCTGGTTCCAGGAAATTCTTCCTCGAAGGACGAATCCGGAATCGTCATTCATGCTGTGCAACATCCTCACCGCTTCGAAGTCTTCCTTCGAATTGCGGAAGATGATATTGCCTGAGACACGGGTGCGATCGGCATTCAGAATCTTGAATAACCGACGTTCCCATGACTTTTCGGTGCCAAAATGCACCTCAGCACCAAGATGAGGAATACCACCTCTTGAAGCGAATATCTTTGCAGCGGAAATCCGCTGCAACCCGTCGATAACGAAGACGGGATCGAGAAGTGTATACACACCTTCCCGGTAAGATTTTCGCACTCCACGCATCCCGAGTTCAACGTCGGGGACAGCGCTGCCCGATTCAAACCCGCTCATGATCTTATTGAGCGCAGACACCGAGCGGATCTCCCGCTGATAGTCATCCATCTGGATTGCGTCCAGGGTGGCGGGATCAAGAGATCCCCTAAGGACTACCTTTCCTTCGTGCTCATCGAGAGCACCATTCCAAATTCTGACGTTTGACATGACATTTCTCCCTGGTTTGGCTCTGAGACTCTTAAAGAGCTAGATTTGCCAACCGTTGGTGAAAAGGAACGCATGTACCCACCATGGGCACATGTACTAACATTTTGATCTATATTTGCATTTTAGTCAAATAGTGACGAGGTACTTTATTCAAAGTCTTTCACCTGTGACAATGCCTTCTCCAATTCTGCAATGAATTCGTCATCTCCGCATGGATTGCCGTCGATCTCTGCGGAACAATCTCCAACACATGCCTCAATGAATTTGCTGTTTTGCATGAAGGATTCTTTCTCTGCTTTCTTCTCAACTTTTTCCACCCATTCCGCAGAAGTACTCTTCAGTTGCTGCAGTAATCCTTGCCTCTCTTGATAATGCCTTCTGTACTCCTTACAGTGTGCAATGCACTCAGCAGGGTCACGACTGAGAGGAGCTTTTGCGATGGCATCCTGCAATTTTTCTGACGATATCGATGCCTTCTTGCCACCGAGAATTTTTTTGAGAGTGACAAGAATGTCACCGGCAGAAGCACGATTCTGATCCAGACCGCGCATGCAGATCATAATTTGTTTTCGAAGGTATGTGCACCGCTTGAGGGCTTGCTCGGAAGTACTTGGAGTTGCAGAAGGTTCTTCCTCCTCTTGTTTCTGGGCAGCTTCCGGCTTTTGCTCCTGCAACGGAACCGACTGCTGAACTTCAAGCTCAACGAATGCTTCAGTCTCTGCTTCATCCTCATTTGCACTCTCATCGTTACCTTCATCATCTTCATCCTCCTCATATGATTCAACACCCGATATCGCACGTTGGTTGTTCTCAGCGACCTCCCTTCCTTCAAGGACCTCATCCAATTCCAATTTCTCGGATTCAACCATGTCCCTTTCTTCTTCCAACTCCTGACGTTCTGAATCGAGAAAAGCTTTCTCATCTTCAAGTTGTTGTTTGTCGACACTCAGTGCTTCCCGCTCTGCCTGCAATGCTTCTTTTTCTTTCAGAAGTTTCGCAGATTGCGCTGCAAGAAAACGGTTGTAGTCGTCCAAACTTTTCTGCTTGGCTGCAAGTTCCTCTTCTAGCGCACGCAATCGATCTCTCTCTTGCTGCAGCGCTGTGTTCTGATCAGCAGTCTTGTTATCACCCTCGGCAACATCGACACTGACTTCTCTAACCAACTCAGGAACGACAGGCACTGTGCGTTCATGAACAAAGACAACATCTTGAACAACCGCAGCGGGAACAACAGGCTCAGGAACATCGACAACACTTTCGACTACAGGCACTGCGGGCACCTCGACGTTCACAGAAAGAACACCCTTCCTTCTTGCAAGATAATCTGGCTGAGATGGAATGTTGCCGGCACTCCAATCATCTCTGAGTGTATCTTCGATCGACCGTACAATGCTTTCACGATTGACGGCAGTCGTCCTGTAGACGTTGTTAAAGACGCTTACAACCAACCAGCGGAGTGAGTCTCTTGCCTTGTCACGATGAAAGAGTGATTCCAACTCACGGTATTCCATAGAGAGCGACGCTTCATTCACTTCCGCCTTGCGTTCAAATTTCAATTGCCATTCTGAATGCAACTCCTTTGAACGCTCACAGAATTCTTGCAGACCCATCGGGGTATCACTCGTGAACATCTCCTTCACCAAAGTCGTGAACACGTAATGGTCTTCGCCAGACAGAGCCTGACCACGTCTGCTGCTGATCGTCGTAATGAGCCAGCCCACAGGATTTTCCTTCATGCGTGCATCCTTCATGGAGTCTTTGATCATTCCATGATCCCAACGCTGACTCTGTGTCGCAGCCTGCTCTCTCGGAGAAGGAACCGGCAACTTTTTCTCCGGAGAAGAAACCTCCGGAGTTGCTACGCGTGGCTGCATCGCAGGATCCTGGATCATCCCTGAACGGGCGATCAGTTCTTTTGTGTCGTTTTTCGACCATTTCATCCTCATTTCATGTTGGAATCTCCATGTGCCGAGTTTCGCATGAATGATGGAAAGTACCGCTTCGTTTTCCAGAACAGCCGCAGGACTCTGTCGACACTGCAGAATGAGTGTCCTTAGATACTCTGTCTGCTTCCGCGCTTGCTCTTCGGGACTGTCACTTACCTTCTTCGAAACAGGAACTCCGGGTTCCCCCGTCAGTACCGGCGCAGGAACCTTGATGCGCTCGAGCGCCGCCTGCAAGACCTGCTCCCGTTCATGAACGTTGAGTCCGGAGCAGGATTCCGCCTCTTCCAGCTGCGTGAGTACTTTTTGACGAACAGGACGTGCCTTGATCCTTCCTAGATACACATCGATATCATCTGCCTTCAGACGTTTGAGAAGTTGCAATGCCATAGCGATGTGCTCTTCGGCGATGGAACCCTTTTCACGATGAATGAGTACTTTCCTGATGGAAGCTTCATCGAGGAGAGAAGACTGTGACTGTGACTGTGACTTTTTTTGGATGAGATGAAGGAGATCGAAATCTGTTGCCTGCCCCTGCCACTCGGCAATATCGAGCTCAAGTAAGTCGATCACCGTGCTTCGGTCACTCCCTTGGAGCGTGAGGTCCGTTGCCGCCTCTGCATTCCTGACCGCATTTTCGAAGACCGCAACTATCGATGAGCGATCGAGCTGTGTGAGTCTCGACATTCCCTGCATGATTGAGTCTTTCATTCGAAGAAAGAAAGAATGAAGCGCGGATGCCGCAGATACCGCTTCAGGCGTGCTGCGTTTTGGGAGGAGCTCGACGATGACGGAACAGAGATTGCTGATTGCGGAGGAGATGAGATGTCCGAGGAATTCGGCTTCCTTCTTTTCTTTCGCACCGAAAAGTGAGCGAAGGAGTGATTGAACGTCCTCGGCAGGTTCTGCGACCAATGTTGAAGGTTCTGCCTCTCTGTTTTTTAGGGTCGCACCGGAACGTTTCTCCAACTCACCTCGAATCCACTCACCGATTCTCATGCGTTCCGCTGTGATGTCCTGCTTCAATCCCGACTCCTGCCCTTGCCTGCGAAGAGCACCGGTGATCAACTGTGCAATTTTATTGCAAAGCTTTGTCACTTCTTCCGGTTGCCGGAGCTTCAGCACATCATCAACGGCACCGAGTGCAATGCCTTCGATCGCTGTTTGAGCTTTGCGTATGCGCACTTCCTTGGCAGAATATTTTCTCACCAATTGATCGAATAAGGGAGAGATGGCATTGATAGAATGTTGAACCTGAGCAGTGATTTCTTCCCTTGTCAGAGGTTCACTGATCGTCTCCGGCGCAGTCGTTGGCACAATGCTTGGAACGGAAACAGCTTCCGAACCGGACGACTCTTTCGCAGCATCATCCGTCAGCACGGGAAGATTCTTCACATCGAGATCGGAAACGAGATTGATGAGCTCGAATGGATCGTCCATGGCATCGATTTCGGCAATCGCACCCTGCATCACGATATTCAGAAAGAGTTCCTGTTCGACAGCTGAAAGCCCGGAGAGCGGAAGATTGAGAAGACCTCTCACACGGGATACCTGATTCTTGATACGTGCGAAGTCGGGAATACCATGCGCGCATATTCCTTTCATTGCCGAACGGATGGCAGCATGGAGCAAGACCGTTGCTCTTGCGATACGAGCATTCAAAGCATTTTCATCATTCGTTACACAACGAAATCCGAATGTTCGTACACAAGAATCGAAACAAGCAATCACCGCCTCGGTGAGTACGCGCTCCATCGTCTCCGGCGTACGCTCTTCGGGCTCAAGAAGAATATGCAGTGAATCCTTCAGAGGATTTTCTGCAAGCGGATGATCCACAGACTCCTCTTCGGGTTCGGGAGAAGGCACACTATGACTTTTGGCATCCTGCACAATCGACGGTGTTGGCGTTGCTGCAGTCTCCTTGCTCTTGAGAAGAGCCTGTTCCATTTTGCCAAGTTCTTTATTGATCTCCCTTGCTAGAAGTTCGCGCAACTCATCGGCTCTGCCGATTAGCGCCGTTGCGGAAACCGAAGAACCCAGTCCGCCGAGGAGTCTCCGGTACGCATCCATCGTCCTCACGGATCCCTCCGCCGTCATCTTGACGATCACGCCAGAAGCAACGTCGCGAAATTTTCTCATCACCGGTTCCAGATGCAATTCCTTCTCATAGTTCGTCAGTCTCGGCTTTAGTTCAATATCACCACTCATAAACGATGTGAAAATCCGATCGATCATTCTCTGTAATTCTTTGCGAGTCAGGAGAGAATTGTTTTCAAGAGCAGCATCCAGATTCTCCGGAACCGGATGGCTGAGCATCTTATTCGCATCCCAGAGCGCAGTATCGAGATAGAAATCGAACGGTGGCTCTGCACCAGCGAACAGAATTGGTTCGGCAACATTCGTGGAGTCACTATCGTGACCCGTATCGGTATATACGACATTTCGGAGAGGATGCATGGCAGCCTGCAAAGATCGAGACTGAAGAACCGTGTTCCTCGATGTCTGCACTGACGAAGTCTCCGGACTGTCGGTATTCACGATTCCAATGTCGGATGACGGATGCTCCAAATCTGTAAAATAAGAATGCAGCATCCCCAGATTCTCTTGGCTGAACTTCTGTAACGTCGCTCTCGCCGCTTTTGCACCCTGCGGAACAATCTTTGCCAACGTATCGATCAGCAGGTTCTGAAGATTGATCGTGCACTGTGCAACGTACTCCGCTGTTGCTCGGTCAAGAGCCCCCGGCAAACTCGACAGAAAGGATTTGAAAAAAAGATCCACCTGAACGATCAGGTGATCGAATTCAGTAACCAGCCTGTGAAATTTCTTCTGCTGTGCTGCATTGACTATCGAAGGAAACGGCATAATACACATTGCATCAGTGACTTCTTTCATACCGCGACGGACGATGTCGTCTAACTCATCCTTCTGAATGACCGGAATCCCGATTTTCTTCCAGAGAATAGGAAGAACCGGACTGAGAAATTCAGTCACAACGGTTCTGACAAGACTCATTGCGCCTTTGGGATCCATTTCACCCACCACGGGTCTGATCTGTTCCCATGCACCGGGCTTCGATACGCGCCCCGTAATTTTCCTTTCATTCTCCATCATTCCATTCGAATGAAGAAGTGAGCGCAGTTGGAGACAGAACTCGATGAATGGTTGCAGCAGGTGTTTGTTTCCTGCATGCAGAGACTCCGGGAGAGCGGGTAACAACGACCCGAAGAGAGTCTTGCTGAGCGATGCAATGACCTCCTTACCATCTCTTATTCCTACTCTTATCCCTACCCCCCTGCCATAGTCAGAACTCTGCATCTCTCTTTCAAGATCCCTGAACGCTGTCTTGCATAACTCAATAATCTCCTCTCTGGAAATCGAAGGACCTTCCGCAATTGCTTCGGGGGAAGCAACCGGTACATTCGGTGGAGCTTCGGTATCGTCGAGGATACCTCCTTCACCACTCAATGATCGATTTTCCAAAGCTGCGAAAAGAGAATGTATGGCAGATATATTCCGATCGCTTAATTTCAAGGTTTTTGCTCTAGCCAGAGGCGCATTGAGGCGGGAAACCTTCTGCAAACCGTCAATCTGCATCAATCTCGCATTGAGAATGATCTTTGCCATGTATTCGGCAGTGGACTCATCGATTGTCTTCGGAAGAGCAAATATCAACGAATCCAAAAAAGAGTTGATGCTCGTTACAAATTCTTTAAATTTCAAAGCATCCTTGACCCGACGGCTCTCCCCGATTTCCGACCGCAAGTCCACCGTGAAAAGACCATCCATATCGGCTAGATCTAGTGACATTGTGTCTGCAAATTTTTTCGTTGGAATGGTCGGAATCTCCATCTCTTCCCAAAGCATTTCAAGCACAGTCCCGAGAACATTGGAGAAAGTTTGTGCCCCCAACGCCACAATGGCATCACCGTTTTTCTCCCATGAGAAGGGCTTGGATACGGAACCCGTTATTCTCAATTCAGAACCCAGAAGCGAATACATCTTCAGTCGCGATCGTGTCTGCAGACAAAATTTTACAAAGGGCTGCAGCAGATGCTTATTCCCGGCATGCAATACATCCGGAAGCGACGACAGGACAGATCCAAAGAGAGTCTCTCGCATCAACTTAACCATCGCTGATCCGGCTCCAATGTCTCTCGTAGCAGATCGCACTTTTTTTTCGATCTCCTGAAACGCTGTTTCGCAGAGAGCAATGATCGCTATCCTGGAAATCGAAGGACCTTCCGCAATTGCTTCGGGGGAAGCAATCGGTACTTTTGGTGGAGCTTCCCCTGTACTGAGAGACTCAGGCTGCACAGGCGGGGATACCGGTTTCACCTCTATGCGCTCCCTGAATTCAATATCTGCCGTTGTCGGATGCTGCAGAGCCTGCTCGTATACATTTGCCCGATGCTGAAAATTATCCTGTAAAAATATCAGTCCCTTCTCGCTTCCGGTAAAAGACATCGATTGATATGCTTCACTGTATTTCCTGTCTTCCTCCTTTGCCCGTGCCAAGTACCATTCAACGATTTTTCGATCAACAAAGAGTGGCTGAATTTCCTGCAAAAGTCTTTGATACAATCTATAAACAAACGTTGCCTCATCGTATTTTTCGTTCTCTTTCGGATTTCTTCGACAGAATATTTCAAATGCCGTATTGTAATCCAAACCCACAGTATGAGTGCGATAAAAATCCTGCAATTCTTTGGCGACAGCATCGCGATCGATCCAAACCGGGAAACGTTTTCCGAGCAATGCCGCAATATTCGTCATGGCTTCCCCAAAGACATACAATTTCAAATTCTTCTTTCTTTGAAATGCAGTTTTGATCACTGCAAACGAAGTATCGAAATGCTTTGCCGCTGTCTCGAGTAATGAAGGCAAAACATGGGAAACTTGATCATACGAATCAATGACGGGAGGCAGGTCAGAACAAAGAGACTCGAGAGAAGATTCGACCGATGAAAACATTCCTTGAATTTCAGGAAGGGTCGATCCGGTTTCCTCCCGCAAGCACTGCTGCGCATACTGAAACTCACGAACGATACATTCCTGCAGATCCTTTGCAGTCAGAGGCTGCGTGATGGCATTCAATTCATCACGAACAGAATGACGGAGATCGCCCGGAGCGCCGATTTCAGCAGGAGAAGCCTGATTCTCTTTCCTCGATACGCTTAGCTCTCCCGTTTGAAGGTCGAAATTGATACTGTTTCCGGAAACAGGCACTCCATTGATCAGAATGTTAGATCTTGAAGCCGATTCTTGATTTGGCGAAGGAGAGGGCATACCTTTACAAAAAAGGTTTATATTTTAATTAATACTTTGAGCGAATGCAAGCGATAAATCATGCGTTCGAGACCCTTCGAGAACCTCAGGGCAAGCTCAACTCGCTGACGCTCGTGCTCCTCAGCACGACAACGTACAAGACCTGTCACGGTGAGGAGCACCTCAGTGCGTCTCGAACCGTGACCCCACTCTGGACAAACCTCTCCCCATCCTGTACCGTCCTTCGTCTATGGTTCACTACTAAACCATACGATTTTTTCCTATGGACAAGATCAAAGTCAAAGGCGCGCGGATGCATAACCTCAAGAATATCGACGTGGAGATTCCGAGGAATTCTCTCACGGTGATTACGGGGCTCTCGGGCTCCGGGAAGTCGTCACTTGCCTTCGATACGATCTTCGCCGAAGGGCAGCGGCGCTATGCGGAATCACTGTCTGCGTATGCGCGGCAATTCATCTCGCAAATGGAGAAACCGGATGTGGACAGCATCGAAGGACTAAGCCCGGCGATTTCGATCGACCAGAAAACCGCACCGAGGAACCCGCGTTCCACCGTCGGTACCGTCACGGAAATTTACGACTACATGCGTCTGCTGTGGGCGAAAGTGGGGCATGTGCACTGTCCGATCACGGGAAAACTCCTCAGCAAACAATCACCGAGCCAAATCGTGGATATGATCACGAAAATGACCGAGGGAAAGAAGATCATGCTGCTCTCGCCGCAGATCATCGGTCGCAAGGGGTCGCATCAGAAAATCATCGATACGATCAAGCGCGAAGGATTCGTCCGCATGCGCGTCGACTCTCAGATTGTCACGACGGACGAGGAACTCGTGCTCGACCCGAAAAAAGCGCACGACATCGAAATCGTCGTAGACAGAATGATTATCCGGGACTTTGAACCGGTCAAAGAAAAACTCAGCGACGGCACGACCGTCGAGGCGCCGAATCCGAACCGCACGCGACTCGCCGACAGCGTGGAACTTGCACTGCGCAAAGGAGAAGGATTGATCTCGGTTCTCGACAGCGACACCGGTGAGGTCATCAAGTACTCCGACAAATTCATCAATCCGGACTACCCCGACATGAGCATCCCCGAGATCGAACCCCGGAGCTTCAGTTTCAACTCGCCGCACGGCGCGTGCGAGCACTGCCACGGCATCGGCACCATTCTGCAGATCGACGAAGCGAGCATCGTCCCGAACCGGGATCTCACGGTGCACGAAGGTGCGATCCACCCGTGGGCGACATCCGCCGGACGCATGAGCTTCATGGTGCAGACGCTCGCCGCCCTCGCGAAGAAACACGGCTTCTCCCTCGACAAACCGTGGAAAGATCTGACGCCCGAGGTCAGGAACATCGTTCTCCACGGTCACCCCGACAAGGTCGACGTGGACTTCAGTTCCGAAAAATTCGACGGACACTACCAGACATCCTACGAAGGCGTGATCCCCAACCTCGAGCGCCGCCACCGCGAAACCGACAGCGCGTACACGAGAACGCAGATCGAAGCGTACATGTTCGAACTCCCCTGCCCGAAGTGCGAGGGCAAACGCCTCCGCAAAGAAATTCTCGGCGTGACGGTCGGCGGGAAGAACATCGTGGACGGAACGGAGATGAGCATTAGTGCTGCCAGGAAGTTCTTTGAGGGACTCGTGCCTTCGGCAGCTATGAGCGATGAGAAAAGAGCTATGAGTAAAGTTGCACCACAGAAATCAGAAACTGCAGCCGTCTCACAGCTCACAGCTCACAGCTCACAGCTTTCAACCTATGAGTTCACCATCGTCAAAAAAGTCATCGCCGAGATCGTCTCGCGCCTCACGTTCCTCGAGAACGTCGGACTGAAGTACCTCACGCTGAACCGCTCGGCGGCTACACTTTCCGGTGGAGAGGCGCAGCGTATCCGACTCGCAACGCAGATCGGATCGGCGCTCGAAGGAGTGTTGTACGTCCTCGATGAACCGAGCATCGGGCTGCATCAACGCGACAACACGAAGCTCATCAGCACGATGTTCAACCTCCGCGACATCGGGAATACCGTCATCGTCGTGGAGCACGATCAGGAGACGATCGAATCCGCCGATTACCTGCTGGAGATCGGACCCGGTGCCGGCAAGCACGGGGGCGAAGTCATTGCGCAGGGCACTCCCAAAGCGCTCATCGACAATCCGAAATCCGTCACGGGGCAGTACCTAAGCGGTCGGAAGAAAATCGCCGTGCCGAAAACGCGCCGCAAAGGCAACGGAAAGTTCATCGAGATTCTCGGAGCAACGCACCACAACTTGCAGAACGTGAACGCGCAGTTCCCACTCGGGTGCCTGATCGGCATCACCGGCGTCTCCGGCTCCGGAAAATCGAGTTTGATTCACGGCATTCTCGCACCGGAACTCCAGCGAACCTTGAACAAGGCGCACTCGAAAGGTCAGAACTTCAAAGAGATCAAAGGGCTTTACCATCTCGACAAGGCGATCGTCATCGATCAGTCCGCAATCGGCAGAACCCCGAGGAGCAACCCCGCGACCTACACCGGCATCTTCACGGAAGTGCGAGACGTCTTCGCGATGACGCCCGAATCGAAAACCCGAGGGTACAAGCCCGGACGTTTCAGCTTCAACGTCTCCGGCGGTCGCTGCGAGGAATGCGAAGGCGACGGCTTGAAGCGGATCGAAATGCACTTTCTCCCCGACGTCTACGTGACGTGCGAAACCTGCAAAGGTCAGCGCTACAACCGCGAGACGCTCGAGGTGACGTACAAAGGAAAGAATATCTCCGAAGCGCTGCAGATGACGATCAGCGAATCGCTCGAGTTCTTCGGTGCCTTCCCCTCGATCAAAAATAAGCTCCAGACATTGCGTGATGTCGGCCTCGGATACATCCATCTGGGGCAGAGCGCGACGACGCTCTCGGGCGGCGAGGCGCAGCGCATCAAACTTGCGACGGAACTCACGAAGCGCGCGACGGGAAAAACGTTCTACATTCTCGATGAACCGACGACGGGGCTGCACTTCGACGACATCCAGCGTCTGCTCGACGTGCTCCAGCGCCTCGTGGAAAAAGGCAACACCGTGCTCGTGATCGAACACAACCTCGATGTGATCAAATCCGTCGATCACGTGGTCGACATCGGTCCCGACGGTGGGGACGGCGGCGGAAAGATCATCGCAACGGGAACGCCGGAGGAAGTTGCTGAGGCGAAGGAAAGCTACACGGGGCAGTATCTGAAGAAAATGTTGTCTTAGTTACACGACGTCCGAATGTACACGTTCGTCATGTTGTTTCCCGTATACAGATCGACTGTCTTCGACGTCACGCTTGCCGTGGCAACTTTGATCTGACCGTTTTTGTAGATCCTGCATGCATTCGGGGCAAGCGTCAGACCGAAGTTCAAAAACTTCGCGTTGTGACCATCGATTCTGTTGAGGTTGCAGAGGAACGATCCGTTGCTACCGGCAATGCAATTGGAAGGAGCGGAGAGCCGGGTCACGATTCCGACAATCGGTTGCACCGTCACCGTCACACCGTACGCAGATCCTCCCACGAGCGGACTTTCATTGAAGACGCGAATGTTCATCGATGTCGGCGTTCCCGGTCGATCGGCAATCGAAAGATCCGCCTGAGAAGGAGCGGCGATCGCAGGCAGCGAAGCGGCGAGGAAGGAAGCACCGACGATAAGTCTGAGCAAGATGCTGCGGGCAGTCATAGGGAAGATGGAAAGGAGTAGTGAAAAGAATGGATTGCTATTATAATTTAATTCATATATTTGTCAATAGCAGAGAAACGGCTTGCTTTCAACAAAAACATCATTCAATCTTGTCTTATGATGACTCGCCATTTCACCGCAACCGCCTTCATCATCGACTCCAAGAAACGAACGCTGCTCCTCTGGCACAAGCGTCTGCAGCGGTGGATGCCGCCGGGCGGGCATCTTGATGAGAATGAAACACCCGAAGAATGTGCGAAGCGCGAATGCAAAGAAGAGACAAACTTGGATGTCGAGATTCTCGGAGAATCTTCGGATGATCTTTTTGTAAACAACCGCCTGGAAGGAAAGATGTTAGTGAATCCGATTGGCATGCTCCTCGAGGAAATTCCAGCCTGTCCCGAGCGCGATGAAGAGGCGCATCAGCACATGGATTTTCTGTTCATCGCGAAACCGATCGATGAATCGCAAGCCGTGACGATTGCGAAAGAAGAGAGCGATCGCATGCAGTGGTTCACGCGGGAAGAAGTGGAAGCACTCGATGAAGAAACGGAGATATTTTCAAATGTGAAAACCTATATTCTCAGCCTTCTGTCGTAATGCATTTTTCAGAGGTTCCTTGGTGTAAGATACGAACATGTCGCCCATCCCCAAAGCCGTCCGCGAGATGGAACACGTCCTTGGAAAGAAGGTGCACGATGCCTATCTGTTTGCCGAGAAAATCCACAGAGGCGAGAAGCGAAAATCCGGCGAACCCTACATCACCCATCCCGTTGCCGTTGCCAAGATGCTCTTCGACGTGGGAGCGGACATCGATGTCATCTGTGCGGCGCTCCTCCACGACACGCTCGAAGACAGCGACGGACAGAGAGAAGAGATCGCCAACGCGATCTATGCGAAATTCGGCGATCAGGTTCTCTATCTCGTGCAAGCCGTTTCCAAAGACAACGCCATCACGGATAAAGTCGTCCAGCAAGAAGCGTACATCGAACAAATTCAACGCGCGTTCGACAGCGACATCTTCGCTTTCTTCATCAAGATCGCAGACTTGATTCACAACATGAGCACCATCGAATCACTCCCGAAGCAGCGCAAACAACGTTGGATCGAGGAACTCCGGATACAGTATCTGCCGCTCTTCTCGGAATATTTTCACCGGATTCCCCTCGCGCACCGCACTATCTTCAACCGCATGATGGAGAGGATTGAAAAGATTCTCTCCTCCTATGAAAATGACTCGCGTTGAAGCCACGGGGAGTGGTACTGTAATCATCAACAATGATGAACTCACTGCCCCTCCAAACGCGCCAAACGCTGAAATCTCTCGGTTTTTCCGACCATGAGTGCAAATTGCTCCTGCCGCTGTTCGCGCACCATAAACTCCTGACAAAGGAACTGAGTCAGCAAACGATGCTCTCCTTCGATACCGTCCACTACACGCTCCATGCGCTCGAGAAGAAGGGGCTGGTCACGAGAACATCGAAGAGCGGTGAGGACAGTGTGGAGATCTGTTCGAACAAGGAATTCCTTCAGTGGATCGAGAAACAGAAGAAGATCAACTCCGATATCTACGACGAAGCGGGAGCGGTGCTTCAGACGTTTCTCACGACACTCGGCGAATCCAGCTGGAAGCCGGATGTCATCTACTTTGAAGGCGTCGAAGGCGTGAAGGAAATCTACGAAGACATGATCCGCGAAGGCAAAGACATCTACACATGGACGGACATCCAGAAAATTTATGAGAACCTCGGAGAGTACATGGAAGACTTCATCGAGAAGCGCATGGAGAAACACATCACCTCACATGCGATCATGCCGATGAACGTCATGAACTCTTCCTATGCCAAAAAAAATCAGCTCAGGAACACAAAGTTTTCGAAGGATCTGAAGATCAACGGAGAGATCCGCATCTACGGTGACAAAGTTGCCGTCATCACGTTCCACGATAAAAAGCCCGTGGGGTTCGTCTTCAGCGGACCGCTGATCTCCTCGATCTTCAAAGGGGTCTTCGATCACGCATGGAATGCCTGCACGGCCTTCAAACAGTTAAAATAGACGATTGTTGATCTTCTTTCCTCTTGCAGACGAAGTTATAGAATTCCTGCGTTGTTCCGGGCGCTTCGTAGTTGTCGACTTTCGAGATGCTGAGGTCGACGACATCAAAGTAGGGCGAGAGAAGATCTTTCCATGCCTCGGCGCTCCTAAAGATGCGCGTTTGACCGTCGTAATTGAGCCACATGCGACCGCGGACGAACTCTCCTCGGTTTTCATGACGCTTCTCCGTTGTTTGCAACGTCGTCGAGTTATCGAAAAGCGGAATACCGTTCCCGTCCAGGGTTGCACCCGGCGCCTTCACTGCGAAAGCAAAATGACCATTCGGCCGCAAGCAACCATGGATTTTTTCAAGCAATTCCTCGAACCTCCGGTCATCGAAATAGTGCACCGAAGAGTGACTGCAGATGGTATCGAATTTTTCTTTATGCGCCGCGTAATCCCCGAGTGCATCGAACATGTCCATCGCCTCACCATCGTACGGGAATTGCACACGCCCTCCCATGGGTTCAAAACGTGATTTAAGCCTCTGGAGCATGTACGAGCTTCCGTCCACAACCGTGACGGAAGATGCCTCATCCTTGAGAAAGAGATCGATATCCGCGCCGTTTCCGGCCCCGAGCTCGAGCACGTCCTTCCCCTTCACGAGAGTCACCTGATTATCCGGACCATTTCTGTACCCGACGACCTTGGTTGCAAATTGCGTCGGACTCTTCGCATTCGTGAAGAGATACATCTCACGCTGGTGCAATTCATCGTACGGGACTTCAGGTTTCGCACCGATGAGCCTGAGATAATTGAAGGAAGAATTATGGGCGAGGAACTGATGGTGTGCTCCAAGGATTCCGTGATGATGTTTCATGCCTGTCCCCGGCAGGGAAAGCTCGTTGATGGGATGCTCGCCCTTGATCAATCGATTGATGGCATCTCTCGACTGCATCTGACGATAGAGGATCGCAGATGCCTGAACGAACGAACATGCATACTCGGACACGCTCACGCCGTTCTTCATCAATTGATCGGTGAACTCCAGAACCGATTTGGAACGAAGGAGCTCGGCTCCATATCCTTTTTTTCCGATACTCCATTTCTTCTTTACGTCCAAATCCAAATCCTTGCGCAGCTGATTCACCACTCTGTCGAGGGGGAATCCCCGCGAATCGCCTTCAAACTCTTCCTCAAGAAGCTCACGCGTTCTGGATCCGATACCGCTGATCAAAGACAACGGATACTGATTTGTTCCGGTCTCGAGCCGATCGTGAATCGGCGCAAGATGCTCAAGCATCGTTGGCAATACCTGATGAGTATGCTTGGGCTCTGACGGTGAGGAAAGGGTGGCGATACTCAAAGTCAAAAGTAGGGGTAGTCTATTGTATCCTAAAACTCACTTTTGAAAAATATATTATAATATCAATTATGTCAATTATGTCAATTATGTCAATGTTCATTATTCAAATGATAATGTGACGCTTCTCTGCAGCAGTGCGAATCCGTGGGACTGCATCAAGAACCAATTCATTGATGAGAGCTGTGAGATCGGCAATCTTTCTTCGTACAAGCGGATCATCGAGAAGCAAATCCCCTGCCCTGATAATCTGTGACGCCTCTTCGGTCAGTTCGTCTTCTACGAGATGCGCATTCGCCCCTACCTGCTTGACCAACCTGCTCACCACAATCTCTGCGATACAATCGACAATCACCTGATGCCCTGAGTCCGTCTCGACCGAACCTTGAGAAACTTTGACCTCCGCCTCTGATGGAACCAATGCTGTTGTCATAGGAATACTAGGCTATACCGAAATCCGGATCCTTGTGAAGAAAAATGCTATCGAATGTTTGCAGGATGCTTGCAACGGAACTGATGAATGACAGTATCGATCTCCTGATTGCTGATTTTCTGTACATATCCTTCTGCGATGGAAGATGGATCGAATGAAAATAATAATGACTTTTCCATGGACTTTAAAACTACATCGACATCCTGGTAGATATTTTCATTGAAAGGCTCCAAGAGCCTATCAACAATGGAATTGACAGTCTTATGACTTACCGATGGATGCACTTTCTTCAATACAATCAGTTTTAACTTCAGATGAAAAATACCTCGGAGCAAACGAACAAATGCTACGCCGATATCGTCGACGATTTCTCTGGCATCGCTCCTCAGGTTTTCAAGATGAGGATGTTCAGTGGGGGTGCGAACTCCTGCGTCTGCAGCAGAGTGTTCGCTCGTATCAGGATCGATCTCCAACTCAGACATAGGAATCAGTCTTACCCGATCTTGGCGAAAAAGCAAAGCTTTCCTGATAATCGGTCTTTTGACGCACGTTCTCAGGCAAGGGATCTTCGTCTACACTCTCCGCATGTTCGACCCCGTCGATCCCAGTCATTCGACTACGCTCATGACCTAGAGCTTTTCCCTGATTCAGCTCACCATTTCTTCAATGTTTGATTCAGTAGACCCTCGGCAACGTTTCCCCGATCTCGAACTCGGGATCCTCAAGTACTGGAGAGAGGAAGACACCTTCAAGCGCTCGATGAAACGCCGTGAAAAAGGCGAAGTCTTCAGCTTCTACGACGGTCCGCCGTTCGCCACCGGTCTCCCTCACTACGGCCACATTCTTGCCGGAACGATCAAAGACGTCATCCCCCGCTACCAGACGATGCGCGGGAAGCATGTTCGTCGCCGCTTCGGCTGGGACTGCCACGGGCTTCCGGTTGAAAATGAGATCGAGAAAGAACATGGGCTCAAGAGCAAGAAAGACATCGAAGCGCTCGGCATCGCAAAATTCAACGATCTCTGCCGAGGCGCAGTCCAGCGCTACACGAAAGAATGGAAGAACACGGTCGAGCGGCTCGGTCGCTGGGTCGATATGGATCACGACTACCGAACGATGGACCCCGAGTACATGGAGAGCATCTGGTGGGTGTTCAAGCAGCTGCATACGCAGGGCTTGATCTACGAAGGACACAAACCGATGCACGTCTGCCCGCGGTGCCAGACACCACTGTCGAATTTTGAGGTCACGCAAGGCTACAAAGACATTCAGGATTATTCGGTGACGGCGATGTTCGAACTGAGCGATGAGCTGAGAGCTGTGAGCGATGAGGAAAAAAAATCCCCTCAAAGCTCAAAGCTCAAAGCTCAAAGCTGCTATGTGCTTGCCTGGACAACCACAGGTTGGACACTCCCCGGAAACTTATTTCTCGCTGTGCATCCTGAAACAACCTATGTCACGGTGAAACACGACGGAAAGAAATTTATCGTTGCGAAAGAACTAGCGGAGAAAGTCTTTGCGAAGAAAGACTACAAAATCGAAAGTGAGCAGTTGGGGAAAGAACTTGTTGGGCTCACGTATAAGCCGCTCTTCCCCTACTTCGCCGAAGCCTATAAGGAGAAAGCCTTCCGGATCGTCGCAGGGGATTTCGTCACGACGACCGACGGTACCGGCATCGTGCACATCGCCACCGGCTACGGTGATGACGACTTTCAGGTCGGACAGCGGGAGAAAGTCGGCGTGCTGCAACATGTAGACATCGACGGCACGTTCAAGAAAGAAGTAATCGATTTTGCCGGCAAAGATGCAAAGCCGAAAGATGATCATCAAAGCGGAGACAAAATGATCGCGAAGTGGCTCAAAACTCACGGAAAACTCTTCGCATCGGAAAGCTTCAGTCACAGCTACCCGCACTGCTGGCGGTGCGACTCCCCTCTCCTCAACTATGCGACAAGCTCATGGTTTGTGGCAGTCGAGAAGATCAAAGAGAAGATGCTCGAAGCGAATGCAAAAACCGAGTGGGTTCCAAGTCACATCAGAGACGGTCGTTTCGGCAAATGGCTCGAAGGCGCGAGAGATTGGGCGATCAGCCGTAATCGCTACTGGGGAACACCGCTCCCGATCTGGAGGAATACCATCACGGGGGAACTGGACGTGATCGGGTCGAGAGATGAACTCGCGGCGAAAGCACCGGAACGTTTCACGAAAGTGATCCTCGCGAGGCATGCGGAGAGCCAAGGCAACGTCGATAAAATTTACCAGGGCGTCGTTCCCGGAACGTCACTAACGGAAACGGGGGAGAAGCAGGCAGCGGAACTTGCGGGCGCCATCCACAAAAGTCACAACGAAAGTTTGCCACTCAAGACCATCTACTGTTCGCCTCTCCAAAGGACACAACAAACAGCACGAGCGATCGCCGAAAAAACCGGAGCAACCGTCGTGATCGATGAACGTCTGCGCGAAGTGGAGTTTGGGGAGTACGAAGGGAAGCACATCGACTTCGACGACCTCACGTTCATTCGCGAGCGCAGAGCGCACAAGCTCGAGAAGGGGCAGGTCGAGAGCATCTTCCACTTTCACGGGATGGAAACGTGGGCATCGGCACAACTCCGTCTCGATGCGTTCTTCGATGCGATTCTTCCGAAGCACCGGGGCGAAACGATCGCAGTCGTGACGCATGCCGATCTCGTGATGAACGCGACCCACACCTTCACAGGAACCGATCCGCATAAAATCGTCCATCAGCCGTACCCCGACACGGCATCGCAGAGAACGTTTTTCTGGGATCATGAGAGAGAAGCGCAGATGGATCTGCACAAGGAAACGGTGGACGAGATACAGTGGAAAAGTGCGAAAGTGGAAAGTGGAAAGTCCGTAGAGCTCACGCTCGTGCGGCATGGGGAGACTGACTTAAACAAGCAGAACATCGTGCAGGGATCGGAGATTGATGCAGTCCTGAACAAGATCGGGAAAGAGCAAGCGAAGAAAGCCGGAGAGGGACTGAAGGGGCAATCGTTCGACATCATTCTTTCGTCGCACATGAAACGAGCGGTGGAAACCGCAAAAATCATCGCAAAAGAAATCGGTATCCCATACGGGAGCGGTCATGACATCTTCCGTGAGCGTGACCTCGGCACATGGACGGGGCAAGCGATCGACGATGTCCTTGCGAAGCATGCGAAAGGCGCTCCGAAAGGCTGCAAACCGGCTTTCCTGAAGAAGACTCCGGAGAATGGAGAATCATTCGAACAATTCCTGGAACGGGCAAAGAAAGCTCATGATTGGCTGCTGAAAGAATATGCAGGAAAGAAAGTTCTCCTCGTCGCACATGGAGGGTTCAACCGTGCGCTCATCATGGCGACGAAGAATCTTCCCTACGACGTCGTCGCGAAAATGGAGCCGAAGAATGCTCAAGTAGATGCACTCACACTCTCACCGCAGATGCGCAGGATCGAAGAAGTCCTCGACTGCTGGTTCGAGTCGGGTTCCATGCCCTACGCGCAGGAGCATTTCCCGTTCGAAGGACGAAGCAGCAAGCCCGATATTCCCGCAGGCTTCCCCGCTGACTTCATCGCCGAAGGATTGGATCAGACACGCGGCTGGTTCTACACGCTCACCGTGCTCAGCACCGCACTTTTCAACTGTCCCGCATTCAGGCACTGCATCGTAAACGGCATCGTGCTCGCGGAAGACGGGAAGAAGATGAGCAAGCGACTGAAGAACTACCCCGAGCCGACGGAAGTGGCAAAACGTCACGGAGCCGACGCGGTGCGTTTCGCACTCATGAGCTCGCCTGCCGTGCGCGGAGAAGATCTTCGTTTCTCCGAGAAACTGATCGAGGAAACCGTGCGCTCGCTCCTGCTGCCGCTCTGGAACGCGTATCGCCTCTTCGTCACCTACGCGAATGCGGCAGACTGGAAACCTTCGCTGGATTTTTCGCTGAAGAATTCGCAGTCGAAGCACCTGCTCGACCGCTGGATCGTGCTCAAAACCCAGACGCTCGTGAACAATATGACGACGGAACTCGACGGTTATGATCTTTCGGCAACGTGCGCGCACCTCACGGATTCGATCGACGATCTGACGAACTGGTACGTTCGCCTGAGCCGCAGACGTCTTTCGGGGAAAGAAGAAGAGCAAAAAGACCTGCCGGCCGAAGCCTCCTCAGAGGCGCAGGCTGGAGCACTCGACACGCTCTACCGCGTTCTGCTTGCGAACGCACAGCTCCTCGCTCCGTTCTGCCCCTTCATCTCGGAAGCTATCTACATGAACCTCGTGAGCGAGGAACACGGATCGATTCACTTCACGGACTGGCCACAGTCAGTCGAAATCAGTGCGGATGACAAGAAGATTCTCACGCACATGGATAATACGCGCAGCGTCGTGACGCTCGGACTGAAACTCCGAAGTGATGCAAAGGTCGCTGTTCGCACGCCGCTCACATCCGTCACAGTTGCCCTTACACCGAACGAAAGCGGGCAGATCATCAAGGAGTTGATCGCAGAGGAACTGAACGTGAAGCAGGTGATCGATATTGTGGATGCCGCCTCCATTGCCGATCGCATCCTCCAGATCGACGCACGCAAAGCCGGTCCACGTTTCGGCGGCAAGGTGCAGGAGCTCATCAAAGCAGGCAAGGAGGGAAAGTTCGAAGAGAAAGACGGCGTGATCTCCGTGATGGGCGAAGCGCTGAAGCCCGAAGAAGCGTCGATCGTCTACCGATCGAAAGAAGGCAAGAACGTCGCAGCCGACCGCGGCATCGTCGTCAGTCTCGATACGACGCTCACAGATGCGCTGACACTCGAAGGGCAGGCACGCGAGCTGATCCATGCGATACAGGTGCTCCGAAAAGATGCGGGGCTGGAATTCACCGACAAAATCGCGCTCACTCTCACGGGAGCCGAAAAAATCCTCAGCGCACATCAGGATCTGATCCTGCAGGAGACGAAAGCAACGCTTGCCACGAATAAAGGGAAAAAAGAAACAGTTGAGATCGATGGAATAGCGATTGTGATTCAGTTTGCAAAAAACTAATTCCCCAGCCTTCGCTCCTGCAAGAGCTTCGGCCGGCAAGCCATTCTCCATCTATGCTAAACCTTTCACTTCCGCTTCGGCTCGCACTGAACGCACTCCTGAATTCGATTCTCGCGTACGGTCTGGATGCGTTCTTCCCGCAGTACATCACGATTTTCGGCGGAGCCGGAGCGTTCGTCATCATCGGAAGCTTGCTGACATTGATGAACTTCTTCCTGCGACCGCTTTTGAAAATCGTCACCTTCCCACTACACCTCCTCTTCACGCTCTTCACGACGATTTTCGTGAACGTCTTCTTCCTCTTCGTCGTCTATCAGATCGCACTGAAGATGGATCCGAACATCATCGCAGTCACGATCACGGGAGGCACGACGGGCTGGCTGACCATCGGTCTCTCGATCGGGATCGCGAACTGGGTGATGAAACATGTCCTCTAGTCGTTCGTCTTCTGGTATACTGAAGTTTCGTTGTTCTCTGAAATCTCAGGCATTAGCCCTTTTCTCGTTCGACCGAGCTCCGCAACGAATCTGGAAGCATGGCCGCAGTACCAAGCGCTTCGCGCTGGTACACGGCCCAGTATCTTCGGCTTCACGCTTCGCTGCGCTCGCGCTCAGCTCGAATTCAACTGGGGATGACAGGCTTCGACAGCGTGATTCTATGTTGTTCGAGTCCCGATCCGGGATAGTTACGGTTCCCGATACCCACTGTAGCAAACCATAAATGCAAACACTGCATTCCGCAAAGCTGCCGAGGCCGGTGAGGCTCTTGTCGCAAGACTGAGCCCCGTTCTCGCCTTTGCCTAAGTCCGATTCACTTCGGACACGTTTCCCCGTTGATCCTCGCTGGATGGGTGAAACGTCACTAGCGAGGTTGGATTCCGACTGACGTGACGGACTCCTGACCAAAGCGTCAACTCTCTTCGCCCGTTTCTGTTTCTCTTCGAGGGCTGAAGAAAACAAGAGGAACATGATCGTACAGACCTTCGGCATACACGTTGGACCCGGGTTCAACTCCCGGCATCTCCACCAAACATATCTTTCTGCTACAATGACTCTCCGTCACCACGATGCCTATGTTCAAAAGAATTCTCCGCATCGCCATCATCGTTGAACTTCTTCTGCTCATCGGTTTTCTGCCGACGCTCTTCAATCCGAACGCTCATCTCTATGGAGGACTCGGAGGTGGTTGGGACTGGTCGCCGTGGGGTTTTGTCGGTCCCATGGCAGGTTTGATGTTTGTCACGGGTTTTGGTATCGATGTCGCGGCGAGGAAGATTAGAAATCCCGTTCTCCGAACGATCGTCGTTGTCGCGCTCGTCGTGGCACTCGCCTCCGTGTGGGCAATGATTGTAAGGAGCGAGTAGGCGATGGATGCAGGCAACAGAAATAACCTTGCACTCTGTACGTCTATACTGAACAAGCTTATGTCACCCATCCGCTTCACAGCCACGCCCTTCACCATCGGCTCAACAACCATTCTCAGATTACCGAAGGATGCAAGTGTGAAGCTTCCGTCACGAGGCATGTCGATGGTCGAGGGAACGATCAACGGTTCAGGTTTCGTGATACCGCTTGAACCGGATGGCAGAGGAAGCCATTGGTTTAAGGTCGAGAAAGCTATGCGTGCGAGCGCAGGAAAACCCATGACACTGGCGATTGAACTGGTTGAGCAGTGGTCGGAACCCGCAGTACCGGCGGACATCAAGAAAGGTCTACAAACCGTTCCGCAGGCGCAGAAACTCTGGAAAGAGATCACGCCTATGGCGCGGTGGGATTGGATACGCTGGATTCGATCGACCAATAATCCGGACACTCGCAAGAAAAGGATCATCGTCGCGTGCTCGAAGCTCAGGTCCGGCATGCGAAGACCGTGCTGCTTTAACCGCAGCATGTGTACCGAACCAACTGTGTCGAAGAATGGTGTGCTGATTGATCCGACGCAGGACTAACCCACCATTCGACTCTTCCCTGTCTTTTATTATTTCCCCACTCTCTCAACCCAAAAACGGACAGTTTCGTTCATATTCGTTGGAATAATTTTGATATGAGGATGCCTGTTTTTAAAGACCCGAAATATTTCATCCGCAAATGCCTGACCTATCGTCGGGACTTGATCAAAATCAAGAATAATCGATTTAAACTTCTCGAGCCCTGAAAGCACTCTCCTAGCTTGTGAACGGGAGACATGAACCGTACCAAGTGTATAAAGTTTGATCTGAATTTCCGTCTTATCAAATCCATACTCCGAAGGATCCGTCTGATATTCTTTAAATAGATCGCTCAGATGTTTCTGCGAACTGCACGCGATTTGAAAAAACACCTTTGTTCCTCTTTTTGACGGCTTTGCCTCTTCGATGAAAATATCTTTCACGACATTGTCGATGATGAGTTTTTGACCAAAGCTCTCGAGACTGAAAACATCCGCAACTTTTGACGTAAAGAAAATTCCCTCGCCGGAATGCGCCTGAGGCTGCGTCGTCGTTTTCCCTTTCAGTAGATCCTGTATTGCCTCCAATTCGCTCTTTAAGTGTCGCTTCTGCATGACATTTCTAAACACCCCTATGCCAAAATCGTTGATCCAAAAAAGAAGAGTATCCCCTCTCTTTTCGACTACCACTTCAATATTTTCAGATTGCGAATGTTCGATCGCATTATTCAACATCTCCGAAAACGCATACTCAAACATACTGCGAAGATTTTCGGGCAAAGACTCTCGAAATTGGGCTCTTCCTTCCACGTCTTCCAGAACTTTGTGCTCAGCCAAATTATGATTACTGAATCTTTTATTAAATTTCCACGTCACGCGACCTGCATATTTTGGAAGTACATAGGAAGCTCCTCGTGTAGATCCAAGTTTCATCAAAACACCTTCCTGAACCAGTTCTCGTAGAATTCTTTGCGAATATTGCCTGCTGATTCCAAGTTCTTTGGCAACCGCTGTAGATCGGATTTCTCCTTCTTTGAGAGCAACCGATAGAATTGAGGCTTTCATATCCATGTCACTATTGTAAACTAAGTTTTTTTAATTGTAAACAGAATTGTAAACTAAGTTTTTTTGTTATAAACAAATTATCATCAAAGAAACAGCTTATTCTTGCTTCTCAAGCTCCTATTCCCCAATGTATACAATTTATTCACCCACCGAACCTTCCATTCAGCAATCTTCCGTCCGGTGTCACCGTGAGCACCCGTGACGAATGATGGTGAAGAATCTCCCACACCGCACCATTCTTCTTCCAGAGGAACGAAAACCGCGCATCGAGCGGTTCGCGCGTACCACGTGGAGTATCCACGATGAACCGGTACACACCGCAATGCAGGTAACTCTCTTCGCTGACAGGAAGAACGTACTGCTCCAGAATGCTGACCGTCGGATGAAACGATCCGAAGAATTCGAAGTACTGCTGCGCTCCGGTGCGACTGCAGATCGTTTTTGTTTGCATGGTGGGCAGAAGCGTCAGGTTGTCGGCATAGAGCGAAACAACCTGCAGAGGATCACCCGTCTGAAGAGCGCTGTCCCAGCGAGCGAAATTTGCTGTAGCGATTTCGGCGTTCATAAGAAGAGCATATGTGAAGAGTCCGCATTAGCCCACAAAAAGTCGGTAAATCGCCTTCATGATCAAGAAAATTTTACGTAGAAACCCAATTTTCTTTTGTGCATCAAATTCAGGATGAATCATTTTCATCTTTTCAATAATTTCAGCTAATCCGTACAATTCAATATTCATGAATTTTGCCTCTTTCTTCCCGCTTTCATCCAAATTCAACGTAGTAATAACTATTCCCTTTTTCACGTTATCTCTCAAAAGACACCCTCCTAGTTCGCGAATCACATGCAGAGGCAAAATTGTACCTCTGAATCCAACATGCCACCTCTTACATTGGACATAGATTTTCTCGTTGTTCTTGTACATTTCAATGTCAATACCTCCATCACCGTCGAACTCTCCATGCTTTCCGGTCACATGCGTTCTTTCATAACCAAAATACTCAAAAAAGTATTTGGAGAACCACTCAAAATCTTTCCAATCCATATCTCTCAGATCGGCTGCACTGCAAATTTGTAAAAAATTTTCTCGCGTGAACATGTAAAGAGGCTAGCACTTTTTTAAAAAAAACACATATGACATCTCCATCACTATTTAGATCGTCTCAAATCCTATCCCTTTTAGATACTCATATGTTGGATCATAAAAATCAGGATTGCGAGTTGGGTCTTGTGGATCTCCGGCAGGAATCACGATCACCATTCCCTGCCTTGCACGTGTCAGTAAGACTCTATAGGCATTCTTGAGATAGTTCTGTCTTTCGACTTTTTTAATGTAATTCCAGCTACTACCGCAAAATGATCGATGCTCCCATCCTTTTTCTGTGTACCGAAAATCGGCATCCCACACAACACATGTCCAATCGAGTTCGAGTCCTTGAATATGAAATTCTGTAGCAACATCTTCCAAATAATAAGATGAACGGACGTCGTCTTTATCGTCTAGGAACCAATGGATAGGATCCATGGGGGATCGTACGTCGATTGCGTGAGGCTTTAGCCTTTGAGCTTGGGAAGAAACAGCAATCCCATAACGCTCGGACCCCCTCGCTTTCTGTTTCAGCCATTCCTTTGCCTTCGAAAGATCACGAGTAAGAACGATAGGATATTTTCCTCTTACCTTCGCTAGAGTCTTTTGTGCCTCCTCAACATGTAGATCGAGTATTTGTTTTACAAGTAAAGACACATGTTCACTGCGAAATGAGCGCAGCGACACTGATAAGTGCAACTCATTTTTATAAAAAACGTTTTTACGATCCTTAATTTTTTCCAGAACTTCTCCTGCCTGATACTCGCTATCGGTCAACTGGGAAGAAATATAGATATGCCAATTAGGAAAAGAACGCTGCAAAGATTCTATCCATTCACTAATGCCTGCTTCTCCCGTATTAATTTCTTGACCTCCGCCTACTAGACAAACAACGACCGCCCAGTCTGGGTGACGATCAAGACAAGATAGAAGAAATTCTGGTTCAGATTGACTAAAGTTTGGTTGACCTTTTTTGCGCTGCATGAAGCCTGCAGTTTGCTGTAGATTCCACGCCCTCTGGGCTTCGTCGAATAATGCAACGTGTTCAATAGGTGGCTTTACAGGATCTCTTAAACAATCATCTCGAAAGTTGTGGACATTTTGGATGAACATTTTTGTTTCGCTCATGACTGTTCCTTTTGTAATTTTTCGACCCTGATCTTTTTCATGACGAACCCTATCTCGAGTGAGGGCCTCACGTAAAATACCTACCAATGGGCCATTGCCTGACAAAAAGACGCTATAAAGATCATTATTTTTATCAATATGTTTGGTTGCGATATCTAACCCAACCAATGTCTTTCCCGCCCCAGGCACTCCCGTAACAAAACAAATGGATTTTTTGGAGTTCTTCTTTGATGAATAAATGATCTCTGAAATCGCTTCAGAAGTTTGGCTTAAATTAATTGCGCTAGCGTCACTACGAGAAATCTCGCTCACAGAATGTCCATTGTAGAGCGCCATTGCCGCTTCAATAATCGTAGGGGTAGGACAGTATCTCCCCGATTTCCATTGTTCTGAATCAATTTTCTCTCCATCGGTAAGTAACAGCGCCTCGCGAATTACCGTATTGATTTGCGAAAGACTGCATTTAATCGGAAATAAGACTCCATCATTCTGCGGACTCGAAGCTATAACAGGAGCGATGTCTTTTGCCTTTGTAGCAATCAAAATTGGAACAATGGAATGATTGGAACTTGATTCATGAAAATTCTTTAAATCTAGAGCATAATCCCAAACTTGATCAATAGCGCTTGAATGAAATTCTTTTTCTCCAATCTTAAACTCAAGCACAAAAATTGCTGCACCAATAATTAAAACTACGTCAATACGCTTCCCCATTCGCGGAATTGAATATTCAAAGTAAAGCGACCCGTCAAATGCCGATAAGGCATTCTGCAAGATAGTTATTTCTTGTACCCATGCATCACGTTGATTTTGAATCACATCAAAGTCACTATTTTTTGCCAAAGTCCCTAAAATTTCGAGTGGCTTCGTTTCTAAAAAATGATGAATTGAATCAGAATAATATTCTCGTTTCATACAGCGATTATAGAGGCAATTTTGCTTTTGCAGGATCTCCATCACAAAAAAACATTACACGACCGCTATACTCCCCTCATGTTCGCCCTCTCCCCTCACGAACTCAACATCCTCAAAAAACTCAATACCCCCGAGAAAATTCAGAACTTCCTCGACACGCTGCCGATCAATTTCGAGAAGAACGGTGAGACGTGCATGTCGCCGAGACGAGTGCTAAAGGAGCGGACTTCGCACTGCATGGAAGGAGCGATGCTTGCGGCATTGGCGCTCAGGATTGCGGGACAGAAACCGCTCGTGATGGATCTGAAAGTGACTGATGCGGATGATGATCATGTCGTTGCGATCTACCGGAAGTACGGATGCTACGGGGCGATCAGCAAGACGAACCACGGGACGCTGCGGTACAGAGATCCCGTCTACAGAACGCTTCGGGAACTCGCGATGTCGTACTTCCATGAATACACGATCCCAAACGGTGAGAAAATTCTGCGCTCGTACTCGGGAGCCATCGATCTCTCGCGATTCGATCGTCAGGGATGGATGACCGCTGAGGAAGACATTTGGTACGTGCCGGAGTACGTCGACTCCGTGCGGCACTACACTCTCCTCTCGCGCACGCAAATCCGGACGCTGCGGCGTGCGGACAAGATGGAACGAAAGGTAGGAGCGGAGCTGGAGTGGAAGAAATAGTGTAAGAAAAACTCATTGCCATACGTCTCACCGGCAAGAGCTTCTGCCATTCCCCTTCCGCACTATGGGTGCCATCACCCCCTTCATCGTTCTGCTCATTATCGGCATCATCTTCAGCTATATCCCCATGGAGGGTCAATTGAAGAGAATCGGTTACATCATCATCGGTGTCGTGGCCATCGTGATGCTGCTCAGATTTGCCGGCATTCTCTGAAGACTGCGTGCTGCAAAGGATCACGTCGCCTCTGCAATCGCCTTGATCGATGCAAGCCCTTTCTCGAACTGTCCGCCGCTTGTCTTGGCAGAATCCGCAAGCAGGCTTACTCTGCGTCCGATGATCCGCGCACTCACTGACAACGAAACCCACGAGCTCCTTGAGAAGGAATGCTACGGACATCTTGCGTGTTGTGAAACGACGCAGCAACCGTACCTCGTACCGATCACCTACGTCTACGACAGAAACGCCATCCACAGTTTCTCGTTCACCGGAACAAAAATTGACATTATGAGGAAGAATCCGCACGTGTGCTTCCAGATTGAGCATCTCCGCGAGCCGAATGAATGGCGCAGCGCAATGGTGTGGGGAATGTTTGAGGAACTGTCGGGGAACGACCGTGAAGAAGCGCTGTCTCTGATCCTCGAGCGACTCTGGAAGGAGAGCAATCGGGATCATCCCCTCTTCCTGCCGTTTCGGAATTCCGCGGCAACATTGGAGAAAGAGAAGGACGGAACGGATGTTGTGCTCTATCGCATTGTCATCGAGAAGCAAACCGGGCGACTGGAGCAGTACGAGTGATCTCGACTCTTTTCGAATCTACTCTTGATCGGTATCATCCCGTCATATTCTTTCCTCGTATCTTCGTATGAAATCCCGTTTCTGCACCATCGTCGGCTGGATCTGCGCCATCCTCGTCGCGGCGTTCAATCTCTTCGCCGCCGTCATGAAATTCATGCCCGTTGCACCCGGCTCGGACTCGGAGATCATGATGCAAAAACTTGGGATCACGATGACACTCGACCATGCGCTCGGCATTCTTGAACTTGCGATCGTTCTTCTGTTCCTCATCCCGCGCACATCCACCGTCGGTTTCGTCCTGATGATCGGATACATGGGAGGAGCGCTCGCAACGAACCTCACCCACGGATTCACGAACATGCAGGCGCTGCCGATCTACATCACATTCCTGCTCCTGATGATCAGCGCGACGGTGCGGAACCCGGAGCTTCTCACGAGACTGAAGAAGGGCTCGGCGTAGCCGCAAAAGAGTCCTCGTGGAAAGCGTCAGCCGTTTCCCGTAGACTCGGGTACTTTGATCGAACCGAGCAGTCATCATCGGCAGGAACACTCGCCACTCCTGCATTTCACGTTCGCAATACTCGCGATCCTGTTCGTCCTCGCGACCGCGGCATACATCTTTCTCATTGCCTTCCTGAAAGCGGGACCCGTGCTGGACAGGAGCAGACTGGATTTCCGTCAGAATGTGCGGATCCTCGACCGAAACGGCGGCGTGCTCTACCAGTTTTCGAATGCCGAAAACCGCCTGTTTCTGCCGGAAGATTCCGTGCCGGACAACGTGAAGAAAGCAATCGTTGCCATCGAAGATGAGCGATTCTTCACACGAAAAACATGTGTTGATGTCCGTGCCGTATTTCGTGCGCTGAAGGTGAATACACTCGACGATGGTCAGCAAGGCGCATCCACACTCACGCAGCAGCTCGTGCGCATGCTCTACCTCACGCGGGAGCGAACGATCACGAGGAAAATCTACGAAATCCTGCTCTCCTGTCGTCTTGAGACACTGCTCACGAAAGATGAGATCCTCACGCTGTACCTGAACGGTGTGAGTTTCGGGAACGGCATCAACGGCATCGAAGCCGCGTCGAAAACGTACCTCGGGAAACCTGCAAAAGACCTCTCGCTCGCAGAGGCTGCAGCCCTCGTCTCAATCCCGCAACGACCGACGTACTACAGTCCCTACGGTCCGCATCGAGTGAGCACGATCGACCCGTTAACGCTTCGCGCACTGCGCAAAGGCACCATTATCAACGTCTCATCAGTCCCCTCCTCCGTCACGAAGGGGCTGCTGCCAAAGTTCGTACAGGGGAAAGCCGTTTCTGTGAGACTCGAAAGCAGATCGGACGATGTGCTGAAAGCAATGCTGCGCGTCGGCTTCATCAACCAGTCGGCATTCGAGAAAGCGTCGACCGAACTGCTCCGTCTCACCTTCAAGCCGTATCGAAACCCCATCACCGCTCCGCACTTTTCACTGAGCATTCGCGAAGAAATCGAATCATTGCTGCATGCGCTCGATGCACCGGCAAGTTGGGAAGCGGCGGGGCTGACGGTACACACGACGCTGGATCCGAAGCTTCAGGCGCTCGCCGAGAACGTCATTCGACAGTCGCAAGAATCACTGTCGCAGGCGCTTGCGAAGAACATCGCACTCGTTGCCATCGATCGCAGTACAAGGGAAGTGCTCGCCTACGTCGGCAACAATGATTTCTTTGCGAACGATATCGACGGGCAGATCGACATGGCAACGATCCCGAGACAACCCGGGTCGTCGTTCAAGCCGCTCGTCTACGCGACGGCATTCGAGCGGGGACTGACGCCTGATTCGGTCGTCCGTGATGAACCGATTCACATCGGCAAAGACATCCCGAAGAATTACGAAGGAGGATTCATGGGACGGATGACGATCCGCACGGCACTCGCACGCTCGAGAAATATTCCTGCCATCAAAACATTCCTGGCAATCGGCGGAGAAGACCCCGTGCTGCAGGCGGGAAACCGGGCAGGGGTGGCAACGCCGCTGAAGCACAAACTGGAGATGTTGAAGACGAATCCGCACTTTACGTACGGTTGGCCGATGGCGATCGGCAGCGTCGAAGTGCCGCTTCTGGAGATGATCAATCTCTACGCGACGATTGCGAACCACGGTCTATTCCTGCCTCTTCAAACAATCTGTTCGATTACGGATCCGCAGGAACGAATCATTCTCCCTCTCCCGGAGATTCGACCGACCGTTGCATTTGAGTCCGAAGCGGCGGACTTCGTCGACAGTATCCTGCGAGACAGCGAGAGCCGCCCCGAAGGATACTGGAGAACCATGCTGACAATCCCAAATCTCGATACCGGTGCGAAGACCGGCACGAGCAACGTCTGTTTCCGCCGCGACATCTTCAATCGTTGCACAGAGTACGGCGTGAACAATATCTGGACGCTTGGATACAGCCACGATCTCGTCGTCGGAGTGTGGATCGGGAATGCCGACAATACGGTGCTCGATCCGATCGCGGACGGGCTGACGGTCGCAGCTCCGATCTGGAGAGCGTTTCTGGAACAGGCATCGAAAATCCATACGGCGGGAAACGGCGGGTGCGGGTAAGACGGAATCGAAGCGGACGATGCTACACTTGCAGGATGCACCTTCGACGTCTGAGTAGCATCGTCATCACGATCACGTCCATCGTGCAAAGCACGCCGTCTGTACTTGCTGCTCCGTTGCCATTCCCGGATATGCAGCACAGTTGGTACCGCTACCGCGAAGCCGTGGAATATTTGAAAGACAAAGAGATCCTCGGAGGATACGAAGACGGCACGTTTCGACCGAAAGACACCATCAACAGAGCAGAACTTCTGAAAATCGTCTTCAAGGGCAGAAGTGATGTCACCCCCGTCTCGCGCCGGTGCTTCTCGGATGTCAGCCCCGACGAGTGGTATGCGCCGTACGTCTGCGCTGCGAAGAACAGAGACATCGTGCAAGGCTACCCGAACGGCACGTTCAAGCCCGGTGAACCCGTCAACTTCGCGGAGGCGATCAAGATCGTGCTGAATGCGTACGGTCACGACGTCACCGAAACACCGGGACCCGAGTGGTACCTTCCGTATGCCCGGGAACTGGAGACGCTGCAGATTTTGCCGCAGCACTCGTACGTGCCATGGGAGCCGCTCAACCGGGAACGTGCCGCGGATCTCCTCTGGCGAATGCTCCGGCATGACAATGACCGATTCATCGCGCACCTCTCTCCGGGTTGCAACAAAGTTCCGCCGCTCCTGCCGCCGACAACCGTCTTCGTTGGAGACAGAGACAGAGAGTTTCTCCTGACGATTCCGAACGGATACAAGATCCATGATCCTGCGCCGCTCGTCGTCGCGTTCCACGGTCGCACCAACAGCAACGTCCAAGTCCGAAGCTACATGGGGTTGGATCGGGAGCTCGGTAGTAGCATCATCGCCTATCCAGCAGCCATCAAAACGAATGCCGGTTCGTACTCCTGGGCAAACCCGGGCGACAAGCCGCAGGAGATCCGCGACATTGCGTTCTTCGATGCGATCGTCGAAACTCTTGCCGACAGTTATTGCATCGATATGGACAGAATCAGCGTTGTCGGTCACTCGCTCGGGGGATGGATGGCGAACACCGTCGCATGCGTCCGAGGCGACGTCGTGATGGCATCGGCAAGCGTGGGAGGAGACTCGGTGATCACGAAGTGCGCCGGTCCCGCTGCCGCGCTGATTGCGCATAATCCGAAAGACAATCTTGCCGCCTTCAGCGGTTCGGAACGAACGAGAAAACTGCGCGTCGAAACGAATGCGTGCGCGTGGGAAACGGAGAACACCGGACCGGAGGAATTGAACTGCGTGCGGCACACCAAATGCGCCGGCGGCAACGACATTCTGTGGTGTCCGCATACCATCGACACGGATGAGCACGGCGCGTTCTACCCGCACACGTGGCCTCGCAGCATGGCAAAAACCATCGATGCATTTTTCAGGTCGATTCAATAAACCCCGCAGAACCTGAGGTCGTGCGGGGTTGGTTTACAACGAGTAACCGGCGACCTACTTCCGAAGAATGATCGCGTGAAGCGTATTCCACTTTTCCGCCGCTTGCACGATTGCACGCCGATTCGGCGCGTTTCCGATGAATGTCCGATACTGCATCGGTGAATCGGAAGTCAGATCGACAGGGTTCAACGTCGGCATCATTTGCATCGGCTTCATCATCGATCCGGATTTCCAGCCAGCCGTCTGCTCCAGAATCCACTGCCTGTGCTGCAAATTCCTGCGCTGCAGGAACGCACGCTTTGCCTCGATGTACTCAGGCGTGCCGACATTCGCGGCATTTTCCTTGAGCCAGAGCACGCGCTCCGCCTCGGCGTTCTTCTGATACGCGCGATGCAGCGTATCGAATTCCTTGGAACCGGTGCTGATCGTTGACCACTCGAGATTGCCGCCTTTCTTGAACACGCTGTTCGGTTCGGATTTCTGGATCATTCCCGCGGCAAGTGCGGATGAAACGGTGAGGAAGGAGAGTGCGAACGCAAGGTTCATCACGCGAAGAGTACGCATACGACGTGGAGGGGAAAATGAAGGAAAGGATCGAATTGTGCCCGAAGTATGGCAAACATGACAAGAGCAATGCGAATGAAAGAGACATGATAGAAGATGAAAATTTTCTTTGACGAAGAAACAACATTGATTACAATCGGCGCATGACGAAAAGAAATCATCCCCCTGAAGGCACACCGGAGAACAGCGATACGCTGCAACCGATGTTCGAGATACGGTACTCCGCGGACACCTCACAAGAATCTGCGTCGAAGCTCGTACCATCGGATCGGATCCTCTCCACGGTCGAAATGCTTCGTAAAAGTGGTAATGCCTGCACACTGATTGTTGAGCGCTCTGAAGAGAAACAATAAGCGTGGCGCTTTGAACGAGAAGATCAAACCTTCTCCGCAGCAACCTCAATTTCTGCAGGACCTCCGCTGACGACCGCTTTTATTCTTCGCACGCCTGCAGAACTGCTCTCCTCTTTCTGAATCTTGAAACTGCCGAGCATGCCCGTCCTCGCGACGTGCGGTCCACCGCAGATTTCTTTGCTGAACGCACCCATGGTATAGACCTTCACTTTCTCGCCATACTTGCTGTCGAACACGCCGATGGCACCCTGCGTTTTCGCTTCATCCACGGTCATCACGGAATAACTGACGGGAGCGTCGGCTGCGATGGCAGCGTTGACCAGCTCTTCGACCTTCTTGATCTGCTCCGGTGTCATCTTCTCCGGATAATTGAAATCGAAACGGAGTCTCTCGCCCGTGATGTTGCTTCCCTTCTGCGAGACGGCATCACCCAGCACCGTCCGCAGCGCGGCATTGAGGAGGTGTGTGGCAGTATGCAGCTTCGTCGTCTCGGCACTGTGATCGGCAAGCCCTCCCGCAAACTTCTTCTCAGCTCCTGCCCGACTGAGGCTCTGATGCTCCGAGAATGCCTTCTGGAAGCCATCTTCATCGACGGACAGCGAGCGTTCGTTTGCCATTTCCCGTGTCATTTCGATCGGAAAACCGTACGTGTCATACAGATGAAACGCATCGATGCCCGCAATGTGCTTCGTGCTCCGTTCCGCAATTTTCTGAAAATGCTTCTCTCCTTCCATCAGCGCTTTGGCGAAAGCATCCGCTTCGTGATGCAACGCATCCAGAATATTTGCCTGTTCCTTCTGCAATTTCTGGTAGAAACCACCGTACTGACTGATGACGGCACTCGCGACGGAGCCACTGAGTTCACTGCCATTCTCCATGCCGAGCTTCTTGGCGGAACGAATCGCACGACGGATGACTCTCCGCAGCACATAGCCCTGATCGACATTGCTCGGTCGCACACCGTCTGAAAGCATGAACACAGCGGCTTTGAGGTGATCCACGATGATCCGCTGATCTCGAATCGTGTCTTCCTCCACGCGGCCGGGCACGGCCGCACTGGCGGCAACCGCACGCATCATCGGCTGAAATGCGTCCGTCTCGTATACGCTCGCAACCCCCTGCATCACTGCGGCAACGCGCTCGAGCCCCATGCCTGTATCCACATTCTGCTGCTTCAGAGGCACGAAAGTCCCATCCTCTCCTTTGTTGTACTGCATGAACACGTCATTCCAGATTTCCATCCATTCCTTGTCATGCGTTGCAGGATTTCCTTTCGGCTGACCTGCTCCGACCCAGTAGAACATTTCCGTATCCGGTCCGCAGGGACCGGTCTTGCCCGCAGGTCCCCACCAGTTCTTCGCCTTCGGGAGGAAACCGATGCGCGCCCTCGGCATGCCGAGGGACTCCCAAATGCGTGCGGATTCCTCGTCTTTCGGTGCATCCTTATCGCCTTCGAAACACGTGACGGCAAGCATGTTTCTGTCGATGCCAAGCCACTGCTTTGATGTCAGGAATTCGAAACTCATCTCGATCGCACCTTGCTTGAAGTAATCGCCAAGGCTCCAATTGCCGAGCATTTCGAAGCACGTCAAGTGACTGCTGTCCCCTACTTCATCGATGTCCTGCGTACGAATGCACAGCTGTACATCCGTCAGGCGCTTGCCCATCGGGTGACTCTGCCCCATCAGATAAGGAACGAGCGGGTGCATTCCTGCCGTCGTGAAAAGAACTGTCGGATCGTTCTCCGGCACAAGGGAGCTACCTGGAATAACGGCATGCCCTTTGGAACGGAAGAACTCGAGATAGGCTGAACGAATGTCGGCAGTTGTCATGAAAAGTGAGGTTATGGTGACAGGTTATAGGAAAAGGAAGGTACTTGACAAATTATAATAATAATATAAAATATGCATCCTCTATGCTTCCTCCAGCACCCTGCATCAAAGGCTTCGTTGAGTGCGATCCGGGCAATACGAGAGAAGGCAATGTCTCCATTCCACCCTGGCAACCGACGGATGGATCTGTGACAGTGCCCCCGTACAGCTCCTCTCGCGGATCGGTGACGATTCCGCCATGGCAATCTTCCAAGGGATCATTCGCTGTTGCACCGTACAATCCCGACCAAAACGGAGTCTCAATCCCGACCGGATCCGGGAATAAAGACCTCTTCGCCGTCTACACCGTTACACTCAGAAATAATTCGGTGAATCCCCTGACAGGGCTGCAAACTTTGCATGGACCAGTTCCGTTCGGCGGAACGTTCGATCCGACCTATTCGGATCGGAGCTGCTCGTTTCTCGAGAGGATCGTCGGCTGTAACAAGGATCTGAATTCTTCTGCAACAGACGTCTTCAATATCGTCTACAAAATCACCAATCCCATGTACTGCAGGCTCACCCCCGTTCTTCAGACCGTGCGGGTTGTGTACTCAAACGCAACCGACACGACGAAACCTCCTGCAACAGCGACTGTGCAGTGCACTGTGATGGATGGAAACCAAGTTCTGGTGCTGCAAACCAGTGCTACAGACACTCCTGTGGATCAAACAATTGTAGCGACGCCAACACCCGCAACCGGAACAGACAACCAATATTTTGCGTACGCCGCTCAGTCGGATTTCACTCTGATTCCCCACGAAACGACTGTTCATGCAGGTTTCACGACTCCGATTCTCTGGCTTTCGTGCATCAGTATTGTCGTGATCGGACTCGCGATGCGGATGAAACGTTCCTAAAAAATTGACGGAAAAACAAATTTTTATTCAAAAACTGAGACGTACAATTTTCTATCTAATTTCATGCTTGACAATATATTTGCAGTAGGTAAAATTCATCCCTTTTATATTTACCTTGCCAATTTTCCACTTTTCTTTTCTTTTCACTCCTCCCAAATTTTATGGTCACAACCTCATCCGTTACAACAATAGAATTCCGTAAGACATTCTCATCTATCGCGCTTGCAGCCGTGCTGCTGGTGCAGATTCAGGTGGGAGAAGTTCCCTACTTCCAGCCGCTTGTCGAGCAATCGAATGCTGCGGCAAATCCTCTCGGAGCATCATTTGACACCGCTCCGTCTCAGGACAGTCAGACAGATGCGAACGGAAACAGCGTGAGCCGCCCTTCCGGCGGAACGTTCAACTGTCCTGCGGGACAAGTGGTGACGAGCATCGCATACCTTGGTATTCAGGCGGGAAATGACAGCACCGATGGACTGACGATTGCCTGTAAGCCCATCAATGCTGATGGAACGCTTGGCAGTCAGGGAGCGTATATGTTCAACTCCGACTTCAGCGGCAACACTCGTTACCCACAGGAGCTTGTGCAACCGGCATGTTCCGGAAACAGTGCAGTGCAAACCGTCTACTGGTCTGATCTTGAAAATAATCTCACCACCGGCGGACGTCAGGATGCGCTCGATGGAGAAGGCATCGGTTGTCACCCGATCACATGTGCCGGAATCGGTTCGAATGAAGTCGAACTGCACCAGCCGGGAGATATGTTGGAACACAACACGCAGCCACCAACGTCGATCAAAAGCATGAGTTGTCCGACCGGAACCGTTGCCGTCGGTGTGACGTACGATTCCTTCGGTTCTCAAGTACCGACCGATCCGGATGCAACGGACTCCGTTGTACGACTGCGTTGCGCTCCGGTGAGCAGTTCGTTCTGCCCGGCACCGGGTGTGGATCTTTCCATCCAGAAGTCAGGACCGTCGTCCGTAATGCGCGGCGGAGTCGCCTCCTACACGATCAGCGCCTTCAACGCGGGTCCCGGAACGGCAACGAACGTGACGATCGCCGATCCGATTCCGTCCGGACTCGTCTTCAATTCTTCCCAGAGCTCAGGCAACTGTATCCAGAACGGTTCGAACATCTTGTGTGACAATCTCACGCTCGGAAGCGGTCAGAGCGCAACGGTGACGATCGCATTCGACGTGCCGTTGATTGCAAATTGCACGCAGAGATCGATCAACAACACGGCCTCCGTGAGCACGTCTGCAACGGAAACGAACCCAAGCAACAACCAGAGCCAAACGGTGACGACCACTCTTCAGTGTCCGAATGTCGATGCCGATGTCTCGATCGTGAAGAGCGGACCTTCCTCCGTTCTGCGCGGCGATGCAGTCGTCTACACGGTCACGGTCTTCAACGCGGGTCCGGCGACGGCGACGAATGTCCGCATCACCGATCCGGTTCCAACGGGTCTCACCTTCAATGGTGGTCAGAGTTCGAGTAACTGCGTGCAGAATAATTCCAACATTATCTGCAACAATCAGACACTTGCTGCCGGACAGAGTGCGACCGTGACGCTCTCGTTCAATTCGTCTCCTGCAACGCAGAACTGCACGCAGTCGACGGTGACGAACAGGGCATCGGTCAGCACGTCTTCGACCGATCCGAACTCAAGCAACAATCAAAGTCAGACGATCACGACCACACTGAATTGTCCGGTTGTGAATGCGGATCTCTCGATCGCGAAGAGCGGACCTTCGTTCGTCGTACGCGGCGGCGTTGTCGCATACACGGTCACCGCTTTCAACGCGGGTCCGGCGACGGCGAACACCGTGACGATCACCGATCCGATTCCGGCAGGACTTTCGTTCAATGCAAGCCAGAGCTCCGCAAACTGCAGACTGAGCGGAGCGAACATCGTGTGCACCATTCCGTCACTGAGCAACGGTCAGAACTCCACGGTGACGATCGCGTTCAACATCCCGGCGCAGAATAACTGCACGCAAACGACGCTTTCGAACACGGCGACGATCAGCAGCCTGACAAACGACCAGAACCCGAACAACAACCAGAGCAACGCGGTCACGACGACCGTGACGTGTCCCCTCTCCTCCGATCTCTCGATTGTGAAGAGTGGACCTTCCTCCGTCGTGCGCGGAGACAACATTGTGTACACGCTCACCGCCAGCAACGCGGGACCGAGCACGGCGAACAACGTGACGATCACCGATCCGATTCCGGCGGGACTCACGTTCAATGCAAGCCAGAGCTCGAGCAACTGCAGACAGGACGGAGCGAACATCGTCTGCGATCATTTCAACCTGACGAACGGTCAGAGCGCGACCGTAACGCTCTCGTTCACGACATCGGCAGCAAACAGCTGCGTGCAAACGACGGTCAATAACCGTGCTTCCGTACAATCAACCTGTCCGGATCCAAATCCGAGCAACAACCAGAGTCAGCAGGTGGCAACCACGATCACCTGTCCGATCATCCATGCGGATCTTTCGATCACAAAGAGCGGACCGGCATCCGTGATGCGCGGTGATGTCATCGTCTACACGCTCACTGCCAGCAACGCGGGACCGAGCACGGCCAACAGTGTGACGATTGTCGACGCGATTCCGACAGGACTCACGTTCAATGCAGGTCAGAGCTCCGGCAACTGCGTCGTGCAGAACTCGAGCATCGTCTGCAGCATTGCTTCCATCGCCAACGGTCAGAGTGCGACGGTGACGCTCGCGTTCAATACGACGTCTGTAACGCAGAACTGTACGCAGGGAACGGTCACGAACCGTGCCACTGTGAACACGTCGACGACCGATCCGAACTCAAGCAACAACCAGAGCAATACGGTCACGACGACCCTTCAGTGTCCGATCGTGAATGCAGATCTTTCGATTGTGAAGAGCGGGCCGGCAACGGTGCTGCAAGGCGACGCCGTTCTCTACACGCTGACTGTCAGCAACGCGGGACCGGCAACGGCAAACACGATCACGATCACGGATCCGATGCCTGCAGGTCTCATGTTCGATCACGTTCAGAGCTCCAGCAATTGCAGAATGCAAGGATGGAATATCCTCTGTGACATACCAAGCCTCACGAATGGTCAGAGTGCGACGGTGACGATCGCATTCACGACGACGCCTGCAGCCTTGAAATGCACGCAGACGACGGTGACGAACCGCGCTTCCGTCAGTGCAGCCTCTCCGGATCCGGTCTCGAGCAACAACCAAAGCCAGACCGTGACGACAACGTTGACGTGTCCTCCTCGCGCTGATCTTTCGATCACGAAGAGCGGACCCTCCACGGTGGTACGCGGTAACCTCATCTCCTACACGCTGACTGCCAGCAATGCGGGACCGAGCACGGCGAACAACGTGACGATCGCAGACCCGATCCCTGCAGGGCTCGTCTTCAATCCAAGCCAGAGTTCTCCGAACTGTATTCAGAACGGAACGAACATTCTGTGTGACAACCTGACGCTCACGAGCGGTCAGAGTGCGACGGTGACGATCGCGTTCAACACGGCAACGCCCGGCATCTGCTCGCCGGCGACGGTCACGAACCGCGCCTCCGTCAGCACGTCGACGACCGATCCGAACTCAACCAACAACCAGAGCAATACGGTGACGACGACCATCACGTGTCCTCCTCGCGCCGATCTCTCGATCGTGAAGAGCGGACCCGCAACCGTTGTTCGCGGAGGAGTGGTCAAGTACACGCTCAATGTCCAGAACGCGGGACCGAGCACGGCAACCAGCGTGGTCATCACCGATCCTATCCCGGGAGACAGCATGGGAAATTTCATTTTCAATCCTTCGCAAAGTTCTCCGAACTGTGTCCAAAGCGGTTCGAACATCGTCTGCACCATTCCGTCCATCGCGAATGGTCAGAGTGCGTCGGTGACGCTTGCGTTCACAGTTCCGACGTGCGCTGTCTGCACAGAGGTAAGCGTGACGAACACCGCTTCCGTCACGAACGACGTGACTGATTCGAACCTCACCAATAACCAGAGCAGCGCTC
>JAHFJM010000003.1:0-68962 GCA_023245935.1 Candidatus Peribacteria bacterium
GGAGCCGACGACCGGAATCGAACCGGTGACCCTAGGTTTACGATACCTATGCTCTACCAGCTGAGCTACGTCGGCTTATCGTGTCAGGCATACCCTGATTCTGGTGTGTTCTTCTGCTTCAAAGATCAGCTTCGCAGCGCGTATTCTCGCGAAAAACCCTTCATTTGGCAATAGTGAAGATTCTCTCTGCTTTCAGGCTTCTTTCTGCCCGCTATACTCGCTGACATGGATAGAGATATCGCTCTCCGCTGGTCATGGATGAATGTGCTCACGCGCAAGCGGTACGATGTGCTGAAGGAGACATTCAAGACGCTCGACAAAGCCCTCGATGCTCTCTCCATCGACATGCTCGGGACGCTCGGTGTGCGGGAGGATACCGCAATGAACGCCATCAACCGTCTTGAGGAGTTTGATGTCGAGGCGCATCAGCATGAGCTTTCGAAACGTACACTCAAGCTGATCACCATTGAGGATGAAGAGTATCCTCCGGTGCTTCTTGAAATCCCCGATGCCCCGGTTTTTCTGTATGTCAGAGGCGATCTTTCGATTCTGAACCAACCTTGTCTTGCACTCGTCGGTACACGTGATATGAGTGACTACGGCAAGCGTGTAACGGAGCACATCGTGGCACCCCTCGTGGGTGCTGGAATCGTCACTGTGAGCGGTCTTGCTGCGGGAATCGATGCGGAGGTCGCCCGCGAGACGATTCGCGCCGGAGGGAAGACTGTTGCCGTTCTCGGGCATGGCTTCGCAACGATGTACCCCAAGGCGCACGTCCATCTCGCGAATGACATCGTGAAGGCGGGCGGACTAATCCTCTCTGAGCTTGCACTCGACATTCAGCCCGACAAATTCACGTTCCCTGCACGCAACAGGATTATCGCAGGATTGTCACTCGGCACAGTGGTTCTGGAGGCTGCAGAGAAGAGCGGCTCGCTGATCACCGCCGATCTCGCACTCGATTACAATCGCGAAGTGTTCGCCGTGTGCGGACCGATCTTCGACCCGAACTACGCAGGCTGTCATCAGATTCTCCGGAGGGGATCGGCAAAACTGGTGACCGATGCAGCAGACGTTCTGTGCGAACTCGGAATGGCGCATGCAGCAGAGAGCCCACAGGCGTCATTTATCGATTTTGTCGCTGAGAATGAGGCAGAAGCCGCCGTCTGGTCGGCTCTGACGACGATGCCCAGTGATCTCGATGATCTTGTCATCAAAGCGAAGCTGGATGCAGCTGTGCTCAACGCGACACTGACAATGCTCGAACTTCGAGGTGTGGTGAAGAACGTAGGGGCTGGGAGGTGGGTGAGAAATTGACGAAAGGAAACCTTGACGGTTTCCTCTCGTCGGCTCTCTTTCCCTTCAATGTGGCGCTCCAGCAGCGGGACCCGCGAGACCCGCTGCTTCGCGCGTTTTTTACACTATTATCTCTTTGCTGCCGTTACTATTTTTCGAAATTCCTCCAACTTCAGAGATGCCCCGCCGACGAGTGCCCCATCAATCTCTTCTTCTGCGAAAAATCCTGCAGCATTCTCACCCGTCACCGATCCGCCGTAAATGATCCGTGTACTTTTGTCTTTCAGAAGCGAACGAATGAATTTGTGGGTTTCATCAACTTCTTTCTGAGTTGGAGTTCTCCCTGTTCCTATTGCCCAGACCGGTTCGTATGCGACGATCATGTCTTTCATTGCTACGCACCGCAGCAGTTGCTCAGCCAGTACCTCTTTCGTCTCATCCATCTCCCGCTGATCGGCATTCTCTCCGATGCAAAGAACAGGCGTGAGACCGCATTGCAGAGCCGATTCGACTTGCTTTGCCACGAATGCATCGCTCTCTTCATGATGCCGACGACGTTCGCTGTGCCCGCACAGCACATGTGTGCAGCCGACCTTCCGAAGTTCCTTCATTGCGATGTCTCCGGTGAACGCACCTGCTGCTTCGGGTCTTCCATACTGCCCACCGACTGCGAATTTTTCCTGAATACAAGAATGAAGATCAAGCGATGACGGAAACACAACCACATCAGGATTTCCGTTGCTGCGATACGGCGAATCGGAAGCATCCCACAGAAGCGGTGCCTGGTTCATCTTCCAGTTCGCGCCGATGAAGAGCTTCTTTTTTGGCATAGCCCAAGTGTACGGTTCTCTTGGTCGTCTCTCAATTCATTCTCTATACTCTCATCATGCAGTCGATTCAGCGCGTTGTCCTCGGCACCGATCATGCGGGGTATCTTCTGAAGGAAGCGGTGAAGGCGCATCTGGTTGCGAAAAAAATCGATATCGTCGACTGCGGGACGTTCTCCGAGGAAGACGTCGACTATCCCCCGATCATCCGGAAAGCCGCGGAAGCGGTGCTGGAGTACGGTTGCAAGGGGATCATCTTCGGCGGCAGCGGGAACGGTGAGGCGATGGTCGCGAACAAAGTGCACGGTATTCGCTGCGCACGCTGCGTGAGTATTTGGGACGCGGAAATGGGTCGCAAACACAACGATGCGCAGATGATGAGCCTCGGCGGACGTGTGACTGAACCGAAACTTGCATGCGAGATCGTGGACACATTCCTTGCAACGAAGTTTGAGGGAGGACGACACGAGAAGAGGCTTCTGCAATTCCCCGACGCCGAACAATGAAAATGCTCATCACTCCTTCCATTCTCTCCGCTGACCTCAGTCATTTGCAGAATGAAATCGATTCCGTTGCGTCAGCGGATTGGCTGCAGGTCGATGTCATGGACGGGCACTTCGTTCCGAATCTCAGCTTCGGTGCGCCTGTTCTCAAAACAATCAAAACGACGTTGCCACTCGATGTGCATCTCATGGTCAGCAATCCCGCTGACCGTATTGCGGAATTTGCCGCACTCGGTGTGAAAAACATCACATTTCATGCGGAAGCGGTTCCGGAGACGAAAGCGAGGAAAGCCCTGATACAAGCCATTCATGCAGCGAAAGCAACTGCAGGCATTGCACTGAATCCGGAGACACCTGTTTCTGCAATTGACGATGTGATTGCGGATATTGATCTCGTGCTGATCATGTCCGTGCATCCCGGATTCGGCGGTCAGAAATTCATCCCCTCCGTTCTCGATAAAGTGCGTGCGATACGCAAAAAATTTCCAAATCTCATGATTCAGATCGATGGGGGAATCGATCCAAAGACAGCGGTACTTGCAAGAGAAGCCGGTGCGAATAATCTCGTTGCCGGAAGCGCGATTTTCAAGACTCTAGATCGATCAGCTGCGATGAAAGCACTCAGAAGTTGACACTAGAAAGATACCGTGGTTCAATCTGGACATGGCTCTTCCCCTCTATATTCAGAATCAAGAGATGCAAGCCCGTTTGCCCATTAAGGTCGTGGAGAACGGCAATGATACGGTGACGGTTGTTCCTGTTGTCAACGGTGTGCACATTGAAGAGCTTTCGGTCACTCAGATTGTGAAAGATGGACTTGTTCATGCTGCGATTGAGCAGGCGAAGCTGGCTGTGACCGACAAGATTCACGCAATGTTGCTACAGGCCAGAGTGGCTGATCAAGAGAGAAATGCAGCCTGATATTTCGTTGATTTTTCATTCACTTTCCACCATGAGTCTCCGTTCTGTTCTGCCGCTTTTCCTCTGTCTCGTCACTCTCACGGGTTGCGGATCCAAGGAGCTTACACTCTCATCATTCGATGGCTTGAAGAAAGTGACGGTGACCGTCGAAGTCGCCGATACTCCCAAGGAACGCGATCTCGGGCTGATGAACAGAACGAAGCTTGAGGCGGGGAAGGGGATGCTCTTCGTCTTTAAAGAGCCTGCCATGCTGTCGTTCTGGATGAAGAACACACTCATTCCCCTTGAAATTCTTTACTTCGATGCGAGCGGGGAATTCGTCAGTACGGCGGAGATGACTCCGTGTACGGCGGATCCTTGCGCTCAGTACAAGACGCAAGCGATGTCCCAGTACGCGCTGGAGGTGAATCCTGATTTCCGAAAAGCGAATGAGATAGGGGTTGGATGGAAACTTGATTTGAATCAGGTGAGGAAGATGGCGAGGCCGAAGTAAGAAACCTCTTCAACATGCATGCTGCTTCGCCAACTGCATTGAGGTTCTATTACATTCTGTACTTTGCCAAATTCTTTTCTATTCTCCCCATCACATCCGTCGTTTCCGGAAGCACGAACGACTCGCCGGTGATTCTCTCGTACAGACCGATGTACTTCATGGCAAGATCCATACGAACCTGATCCGATATTTCCGGCTTCTGCTTGCCGTAATCGAAGCCTTGTTCCTTCAGCCACAGACGGAAGAATTCTTTATCCAAGCTCTCGGGTTCCATGCCTTTCTTCATGCGATCGTCGTACGATGCGGCAACCCAGTACCGCGACGAATCCGGTGTGTGGACTTCGTCCGCCACAGTGACCGTTCCGTTTTCATCCACTCCCATTTCATACTTCGTATCGACCAGAATCAGTCCGCGTTTCGCCGCTATTTCCTGCCCTCTCTGAAAGAGCGCAAGCGCACGGTCACTGATCTCTTCCCATTGCTTCTTCGTCGTCAATTTTCGTTCAAGAATGCCTGTGGCATCGATCAATTCATCCGTCTCACCCTTCGTCGTCGGAGTCACGATGGCACTCGGAAATTTCTGATTCTTGATCATCCCTTCTGCAAGAGTATTGCCGCAGAAATGACGAACACCTTTCGCATAATTTACCCAGGCGGAGGTTCCGGTTGAGCCCGTCAGATAGCCGCGAACGATGATTTCCACTTTGAACATGGAGAGTGTTTTGACGACGGTGCAGTTCGGGTCCGGAACCGCGAGAACGTGATTGGGCATGATGTCTTTCACCTGCGTGAACCACCACGCGCTGATCTGATTCAGCGCCTGACCTTTCAGCGGGATGCTGCAGAAGGAGACATCGAATGCGGATTGTCGATCGGTGGCGATCAGAATGCTTCGTTTTTCCTGCGAGTACACATCACGCACTTTGCCGCTGTATTTCTCACCGAATCCCTTGAAATCGGTGCTATCAAGCGTCGCATTCAGGAACGGTTGGATTTTTTCAGGAGTGATGGATGGCATGCGTGAATCCTAGCATAGAAAATCGCCATTCCAAAAATATAAAAAATATGCTATGATACTTGGATTTTCCGCTCATGCATTAAAGAGCATGCGCGAAAAACGAATACACACATGCAATCAAACACTCGTCAAAGGCTGAAGACCGGAGCAGCACTTGTTGTCCTTGTTGGGATGGTCATCGCTGCATACTCGCTCGTCGGAGCGTCGAGCATTCCTCAGAAATCCGATGAGCAATCAGCAACACACGTGACTTTTACCAAGACGGTTGTTTCGGTTCCCAGTGCATCCAAGCCCATTTCCAAGCCGACGTGGGTGGATATGAAGAGCGATTCGTGGCAGCGAAACTCTTCTGAAATCCCCGAGACGACAACGACTGTAGAGAGCAATATCCAGGAAAATGTTGCGCAGCGTTTGCAGAAACGTACGACCGGACTCTTCGCGTCGTTCGGTCCTGCGACCGATGGGCAGGTCCTCACATTCATCGGCGGGAAAATTTCCTGGGAGAATCTTCCGATCCTGCACGGAGCCGCAGGTTCATTCGATACCGGTGACGATACGGGCGGCGGTCGCAAACCGTATCAACTGTCCGATGGCGAGCGTCATTACGGCGGAGGCGGGGGAGGAGGATCTTCTTCCAGTACGACGATCACAAACACAACGACGGTAACCGGACTGTCTCAGTCTACGGCTGACGGACTGTACGTGAATGTCTCGGGTGACAGCATGGACGGTGCTCTCAGTATTACCTACAACGGTCTCGGTCTTATCGTTTCCGGCACTGCTTCCGGCAACGTTCTTCATGCGGAGCGCTTGCTGACAGTCACTGGCTCGGCGATTTTCGACGGCAATGCGAGGTTCAATTCAACGATGACCTTGAATGGCGTGACGTATAGCTTCCCCGGTTCCGACGGCAACGGATCCGGCAAAGTACTGAAGACGAACGCTGCAGGTCAGCTGAGTTGGTCCGATGACAATACCGTCGGAACCGGGCTCTCGCAGAATTCGGGAGACGAACGGTACGTGAACCAAGCCGGCGATACGATGACCGGAGCGCTCACGATCAATGTCACGAACGGCCTCTCGGCAACCCTCGGGCTCAAAGTCATCAACGCATTCTCCGGTGCTGTCGTACATGCTGAGAAAACTCTCACTTCCTCCGGCAATCTTGTTTGGGAAAGAGCAGCCTCCGGAGCCTCACTCTACGTTGCCACCTCAATCAATGGTGCAGGACTCACGGATTGTGATGCAGCCACGCAAACTCTCGCATGGGATGCGACCACCGGCAGATTCTCCTGCGGCACAGATTCCGACACCACCTACACAGCAGGACAAGGCTTCACGACCAATGGAACCAACTTCTCACTTTCTTCTGCGTTCTCCGGAACATCTCTGAAGATCTTCGGAACACTGACCGGAAACATTCTCCACGCCGAGAAAACCCTCACTAGCTCAGGCACCTTCACCGTCGAAGGAGCCATGTCCGGTTCTTCCCTTTATGTCGCCACCAGCATCAACGGTGCAGGACTCACGGACTGTGATCTCTCCACGCAGAAACTCGCATGGGACAGCACCACCGGACGCTTCTCCTGCGGCACAGACCTGAACACCGGTACGACAGCCGCCCCAAGCATTAACTCCGGTTCCGTCTTCACGCTCGGTGATGCTCGGTACGTGAAGAAGCAAGGAGACACCATGACGGGAGTACTCACGATCAACAAAACCGGCGCAGAAGTTGGTCTCGATGTGAAGCAGGCAGGTTGGTTCAACTCCATCCACTCCACCGGCTCCATCCTCTCCAAAGGAACACTCTCGGGAGTGAACCTCATCATCTCCGGTGTCTCTTCTCATTCCGGTGCTGCGATGTTCAAATCGAATGTCACCGTCAAAGGAACCCTCTCCGGTCAGACTCTCCAGATCGCCAACAATGCTTCCATCTCCGGTGCCCTCCTCGTTAAAACCGGTATCACGAGCAAAGGCTCTGTGAGTGGTGCCACCATTAATGGCTTCCACTTGGGTTCTTGTAACGGTGCATCGCAGAAACTTCTCTACAACAATTCCACGCAGACATTTGAGTGTGGAACGGATCTCAATACCGGTGGAACAGGCACCTTCGGCACAGGCAATGTGATCACGATCGGCGACGGTCGATATGTGAATACCTCCGGTGATACGATGACCGGAGCGCTGACGATCAATGTCACGAACGGTCTCTCTGCAACTCTTGGACTCAAAGTTCTCAATGCATTCTCCGGTGCGGTGATTCATGGCGAGAAAACTCTCACCTCTTCAGGAACTCTCACATGGGAAGGAGCCGCTTCCGGCGCTTCTCTGTACGTTGCTACTTCTCTGAACGGCGCAGGACTCACGGACTGTGATGCAGCAACGCAAACTCTCGCTTGGGATGCAACAACCGGCAGATTCTCCTGTGGTACCGATTCCGACACCACCTACACAGCCGGCCAGGGTCTCACGACGAACGGTACCAACTTCTCCCTCTCCTCCGCCCTCTCCGGCACCTCTCTCAGACTCTTCGGCACTCTCACCGGAAACATTCTTCACGCTGAGAAGACTCTTACCTCTTCCGGCACTCTCACCATCGAAGGAGCCATGTCCGGTTCCTCCCTCTACATCGCAACCAGCATCAATGGAGCAGGGCTCACGGATTGTGATCTCTCCACACAGAAACTCGCATGGGACAGCACCACCGGACGCTTCTCCTGCGGCACGGATCTCAACACCGGTTCCACCGCTCCTCCTTCCATCAACTCCGGCTCAGTCTTCACACTCGGCAATCTTCATTTCGTGAATGTCGGAGGCGACACCATGACGGGTGCACTCACGATCAACAAAACGTCCGCCGAAGTCGGTCTCAACGTCGTGCAAGCCGGTTGGTTCGGTAGCATCCACTCCACCGGCTCGATTCTCTCGAAAGGAACACTTTCCGGCGTGAACCTCATCATCTCCGGCGTCTCTTCTCATTCCGGTGCTGCGATGTTCAAATCGAATGTCACCATTAAAGGCACTCTCTCCGGACAAACTCTCCAGATTGCCAACAATGCCTCAATCTCCGGTGCCCTCCTTATTAAGGGAAACCTCGCCACCAAATCCAACCTCTCCGGTTCCGCCCTCTTCGGTATGGGACTCGGCGATTGCAGCAACTCAACCACCTCCAAACTTATCTACAACAACTCCACCGGTAAATTCTCGTGTGCCAGCGACATCGACACCAACACCACCTACACAGCCGGCCAGGGTCTCACGACGAACGGTACCAACTTCTCCCTTTCCTCCGCCCTCTCCGGCACTTCTCTCAGACTCTTCGGCACTCTCACCGGAAACATTCTCCATGCCGAGAAAACCCTCACCAGCTCAGGCACCCTCACCGTCGAAGGAGCCATGTCCGGTTCTTCCCTCTACGTCGCAACCAGCATCAACGGTGCAGGACTCACGGACTGCGATCTCTCCACGCAGAAACTCGCATGGGACAGCACCACCGGTCGTTTCTCCTGCGGCACAGACCTGAACACCGGTTCCACTGCTCCTCCTTCCATCAACTCCGGTTCCGTCTTCACGCTCGGAAACCCTCATTTCGTGAATGTCGGGGGCGACACCATGACGGGCGCACTCACCATCAATGTCACGAACGGTCTCTCGGCCACTCTCGGACTCAAAGTTCTCAACGCATTCTCCGGTTCCGTGATTCACGCCGAGAAAACTCTTACCAGCTCCGGCGGTCTCGTCTGGGAAGGCGCTGCCTCGGGTTCTTCCCTCTACGTCGCCACTTCTCTCCGTGGTGCAGGACTCACAGACTGTACCGGTGGCAACAAGCTCCTCTGGGATTCCTCGACCGGCAGATTCACCTGCGGTGTTGATCAGTCTGCCGGCACTGGGCTTGATCAAAATTCTGCCGATGTTCGCTACGTCAATCAATCCGGAGACACCATGACCGGTCTCCTCACCATCAACCTTGCCGCTTCCGCCGTCGGTCTCGATGTGAAGCAGGCAGGTTGGTTCAACACCATCCACTCCACCGGTTCGATTCTCTCCAAAGGAACCCTCTCCGGCGTGAACCTCATCATCTCCGGTGTCTCTTCTTTCTCCGGTGCTTCCACCTTCAAGAACAACCTTACGGTCAAAGGCACTCTCTCCGGTCAAACTCTCCAGATTGCCAACAATGCTTCCATCTCCGGTGCCCTCCTCGTCAAAGGAAACATCGCAACGAAAGCCACTCTCTCGGGTGCTTCGCTCATCGGCTTCGGTCTCGGCGATTGCAGCAATGCCACGACCAGTAAACTCATCTACAACAACTCCACCGGAAAATTCTCGTGTGCTACGGACACTGACACGAATACGACCTACACCGCAGGACAGGGTCTCACGACCAACGGTACCAACTTCTCCCTTTCCTCCGCCCTCTCCGGCACTTCTCTCAGACTCTTCGGCACTCTCACGGGAAACATTCTTCATGCCGAGAAGACACTCACCAGCTCAGGCACCCTCACCGTCGAAGGAGCCATGTCCGGTTCTTCCCTCTACGTCGCAACCAGCATCAACGGTGCAGGACTCACGGACTGTGATGCAGCAACGCAAACTCTCGCTTGGGATGCAACAACCGGCAGATTCTCCTGTGGTACCGATTCCGACACCACCTACACCGCAGGACAGGGTCTCACGACCAACGGTACCAACTTCTCCCTTTCCTCCGCCCTCTCCGGCACTTCTCTCAGACTCTTCGGCACTCTCACGGGAAACATTCTTCACGCTGAGAAAACGCTTACCTCTTCCGGAACACTCACGATTGAAGGTGCAATGTCTGGAGCATCTCTCTACGTCGCCACCAGCATCAACGGTGCAGGACTCACGGACTGTGATCTCTCCACGCAGAAACTCCTCTGGGACAGCACCACCGGACGTTTCTCTTGTGGAACAGACCTGAACACCGGCACGACAGCCGCCCCGAGCATCAACTCCGGTTCTGTCTTCACCCTCGGTGATGCCAGATTCGTGAAGAAACAAGGAGACACGATGACCGGAGCCCTCACGATCAACAAAACCGGCGCAGAAGTTGGTCTGGATGTGAAGCAGGCAGGCTGGTTCAACTCCATCCACTCCACCGGCTCGATTCTCTCGAAAGGAACACTTTCCGGAGAAAACCTTATTGTCTCAGGTGTCTCCTCCTTCTCCGGCATCGTCGTCCTCAAGGGAAATCTCCTTTCGAAAGGTACTCTCTCAGGACAGAACCTCATCATCTCCGGTGTTTCTTCTCACTCCGGTGCTGCGATGTTCAAATCGAATGTCACCATTAAAGGCACTCTCTCCGGACAAACTCTCCAGATTGCCAACAATGCCTCAATCTCCGGTGCCCTCCTTATTAAGGGAAACCTCGCCACCAAATCCAACCTCTCCGGTTCCGCCCTCTTCGGTATGGGACTCGGCGATTGCAGCAACTCAACCACCTCCAAACTTATCTACAACAATTCCACCGGAAAGTTCTCGTGTGCCAGTGATCAGACCGGAAGCAGCGGGCTCTCCTTCACGAATGCAGAAGGAATCTATGTGAATCAGGGTGGCGATACGATGACAGGTGCTCTGAATATCAATGTCACGGGCGGCGGATTTGCCACAGTCGGTCTCAAGGTCGTGAACACCATCACCGGTGCGATCATCCATGCGGAGAAAAATCTCACGAGCTCGGGAAATATCGTTGCCGCTCAGGACATTACGGCGAAGAGGAATCTTTCCGGAAGCAGCATCACTGTTTCACGGAATGGTTCCATTTCCGGCTCGCTCACAGTCAAAACGAGTATTGTCAGTCAGGGTTCTCTCTCCGGTTCTACGTTCTATGGAGCCAACCTTGGAGACTGTAATAACAGCACGACATCAAAACTCATCTACAACCTCGCAACAGGAAAATTCGGCTGTGCGACGGATCAGACCGGAAGTGCTGCTCCGAGCATCAACTCCGGCTCCGTCTTCACGCTCGGCAATCTTCATTTCGTGAACGTCGGCGGAGACACGATGACCGGTGCTCTCGTTATCAACAAGACCAGTGCTGCCGTCGGTCTCGACGTCAAGCAAGCTGCTTGGGTCAACACTCTCCACGCAACCGGTTCGATCCTCAGCAAAGGAACCATTTCCGGCAGCAACCTCATCGTCTCCGGTGTCTCCTCCTTCTCCGGCATCGTCGTTCTCAAGGGAAACCTTCTCAGTAAGGGCACTCTCTCCGGACAGAATCTCATCATCTCCGGAGTTTCCTCTTTCTCCGGCGCTTCCACCTTTAAGAACAACCTTACGGTCAAAGGAACTCTCTCCGGTCAAACTCTCCAAATCGCCAACAATGCTTCTATCTCCGGTGCCGTGATCATCAAAGGAAATCTCGCAACGAAAGCCACACTCTCGGGTGCGTCTGTCTACGGCTTCGGCCTCGGAGATTGCAGCAACAGCACGACCTCCAAACTCATCTACAACAATTCCACCGGGAAATTCTCGTGTGCCACTGATGTCGACACCGATACGAATACCAGTTACACAGCAGGACAAGGTCTCACGACAAACGGAACGAACTTCTCGCTTTCCTCAGCACTCTCGGGAACCTCTCTCAAGATCTTCGGCACTCTCACCGGAAAAATTCTGCATGCTGAGAAGACTCTTACATCCTCGGGAACTCTCACCGTCGAAGGAGCAATGTCCGGAGCCTCACTGTACGTTGCCACCTCAATCAATGGCGCAGGACTCACGGATTGCGATGCAGCAACACAGACTCTCGCATGGGACGCAACAACCGGTCGCTTCTCCTGCGGAACGGACTCCGATACAACCTACACTGCAGGTCAGGGGCTCACGACAAACGGAACCAACTTCTCTCTCTCCTCCGCACTCTCAGGAACCTCTCTCAGACTCTTCGGAACTCTGACGGGAAACATTCTGCATGCGGAGAAGAACCTCACTTCTTCAGGAACAATGGTGATTGTTGGCAATGGAAACATCAGAGGAACGCTTTCGGGCAACATCATTCATGCGGAAAAAAATCTCACAAGCTCAGGTGCGATTGTCGCAGTTGGAGACATACTTTCTCGAAACGGAACAGCAAAAACAAAAGGTTATGTTTTCTTTTCAGGTGCAACACTCTCCGAGATGAGCGGCTTCAATGAATATCTGAACATCATTCATTCCGGTCTCGGAACGAACTCCGTTACCCGTCTTACGAATCAAGGAGATCTCGTGAATATCGGAACGATTCAAGCGGGAGAAACACACATGAGGAGAGGAGGGACGTTTGCGACAAAGGTGGATTATGCGACGGGAACCACTCCGCAGTTTGTCGCCATCAGAGACCTCAATAGTGACGGAAAGGCTGATCTTGTGGTAGTGAACGGAGCGAGCAACTCCGTCTCCGTCTTCATTGGCACAGGCTCGGGTCTCTTCGTCGCCAAAGTAGACTACCCAACAGGAAGCAACCCTTTCTCCGTCGCTATCGGTGATCTGAATGGCGATGGGAAACCTGATCTTTCCGTCGCAAATTACAGCAGCAACTCCGTCTCCGTCTTCCTCAATAACGGCAATGGAACATTCGCCGGTAAAGTCGATTATACAACGGCAACGTCTCCTCATTCCGTTGCTATCGGTGATCTGAATGGCGATGGGAAGCCCGATCTTGCTGTAGCAAATAATGCTAGCGACTCGGTCTCCGTCTTCCTGAACAGAGGGAACGGCACTTTCGCTGCAAAGGTTGATTATACGACTGGAAACGGTCCCTATGCCGTTGCAATCGGAGACCTGAACGGAGACGGCAAGGCGGATCTTGTCGTTACAAATGCCGGCAGTACCTACGCTTCTGTTTTCTTGAATAACGGTGACGGAACATTCGCCTCGAAAGTTGATTACACGACGGGATTCAGTAACTATGCCGTCGCAATCGGAGATCTGAACGGTGACGGAAAGGCGGACTTTGCAGTTACCATACACAATAGCAATATTGTCTACGTCTTCCTCAATAACGGTGACGGAACATTCGCTTCGAAGGTTGATTACACGGCGGGGGATACCTCCAGTTCCATTGCCATTGGAGACCTGAATGGTGACGGAAAAGCAGATCTTGCAGTTGGAAATCAGGCTAGTGGTGTAGGAACCTTTGTTTCCATCTTGATCAACAACGGCAACGGCACCTTCGCAACGAAGGTGGATTATACGACGGGAACTGGTCCTCTTGTTGCAATCGGAGATCTCAATGGTGACGGAAAAGCAGATCTTGCTGTTGCCAACTCTGCAAGCGACTCTGTTTCAGTATTGCTCAACATCTCCAAGACTATCCTCTTTGCATCTTCCGGCACCGGCGGCGCCGTTGGTATCGGAACTTCCACTCCGGGTTCCGCGCTGTCCGTGTCCGGTGCGGTGCTCATCAACGGCTACGGAAATATCCTCAATACGAAAGTCGACGTCGGTCTTGCGCTCGAAGTGATCGGCACCATGTCCGGTCGAGTACTGCATGCACAGGATGTGCTTCGCTCCTCCGGCTCACTTATTGTCGAAGGGACGATCTCGGGAGCAACACTCCGCGGTGCGGGACTTGCAAGTTGCAACGGCTCCACACAGAAACTTCTCTATAACAATTCCACGAATAAATTTGAATGCGGCACTGATCTGAACACCGGAGGAACAAGTACATTCGGCTCCGGGAACGTGATCAACGTCGTTGAAGGCAGATATGTGAACACCTCCGGCGACACCATGACCGGTGCTCTCACGATCAATGTCACGAACGGTCTCTCTGCCACTCTCGGACTCAAAGTTCTCAACGCATTCTCCGGTGCCGTCGTTCACGCTGAGAAAACTCTCACCAGCTCCGGCGGTCTCGTCTGGGAAGGAGCAGCTTCAGGATCTTCCCTCACCCTCGGTACTTCTCTCCGTGGTGCAGGGCTCACAGACTGTACCGGTGGCAACAAACTCCTCTGGGATTCTGCTTCCGGCAGATTCTCCTGCGGCGTTGATCAATCCGCCGGATCAGGCTTGGATCAGAATTCCGCTGATGCTCGCTACGTCAATCAGTCGGGAGACACCATGACCGGTCTCCTCACCATCAACCTGGCTGCTTCCGCCGTCGGTCTTGATGTGAAGCAGGCAGGCTGGTTCAACTCGATCCACTCCACCGGTTCGATCCTCTCCAAAGGCACTCTCTCCGGTGTGAACCTCATCATCTCCGGAGTCTCCTCTTTCTCCGGTGCTTCCACCTTCAAGAACAACCTTACGGTCAAAGGCACTCTCTCCGGTCAAACTCTCCAGATTGCCAACAATGCTTCCATCTCCGGTGCCCTCCTTATCAAAGGAAACCTTGCCACCAAATCCAACCTCTCCGGTTCCGCCCTCTTTGGCATGGGTCTCGGAGATTGCAGCAACAGCACGACCTCCAAACTCATCTACAACAATTCCACCGGTAAATTCTCGTGTGCCAGCGACATCGACACCAACACCACCTACTCAGCCGGACAGGGTCTCACGACAAACGGTACCAACTTCTCACTCTCCTCCGCCCTCTCCGGCACTTCTCTCAGACTCTTCGGCACTCTCACGGGAAACATTCTTCACGCTGAGAAGACTCTCACCTCTTCCGGGACACTCACGATTGAAGGTGCAATGTCCGGAGCCTCACTCTATGTTGCCACCTCAATCAATGGCGCAGGACTCACGGATTGTGATGCAGCAACGCAGACGCTGAACTGGGATTCCACCACCGGACGTTTCTCCTGTGGCACAGACTCCGACACCACCTACACAGCCGGCCAGGGTCTCACGACGAACGGTACCAACTTCTCCCTTTCCTCCGCCCTCTCCGGCACTTCTCTCAAACTCTTTGGCACTCTCACCGGAAACATTCTTCATGCAGAAAAGACTCTCACGTCTTCGGGAACTCTCACCATCGAGGGCGCAATGTCCGGAGCCTCTCTCTACGTCGCCACTTCCTTCTCCGGGGTTGGACTGTCGGATTGTGATACTGCTGCTACCTCCAAGTTGCTTTGGGATGTTACCACCGGCAGATTCTCCTGCGGATCAGACCAGACCGGCGGCGGTTCCGCTCCTCCTTCCATCAACTCCGGCTCCGTCTTCACGCTCGGCAATCTCCACTTCGTGAATGTCGGCGGCGACACCATGACGGGTGCACTCACCATCAACAAGACCGGCGCAGAAGTGGCTCTCGATATCAAACAAGCAGCGTGGGTCAATTCTCTCCATTCCACCGGTTCCATCCTTTCGAAAGGAAACCTTTCCGGAGAAACGTTGATCGTCTCCGGCAATGCAAACGTCTCCGGAGCACTTCTGACCAAAGGAAATATTTCCACTCGAGGAACAATCTCCGGTGCAGCACTCAACATCATGAGCGGCAATTCCTACTTCCTCGGCAAGCTTGGAATCGGAAAATCGACCGCTCCAAACACCCCTCTCGAGATCGTCGGCATGGGCTCGGGAACCAGCCTCTTCGCGATGCGAGCGCTCACAAGCAGCGGCTTCCTCGCCGTCCAGCAGTCGATTGCGATCGGTTCCGGTGCAATCGTGATGGAGCAGAAGGCGAACAACACGGGTGCCTACCTGATGTCCAGCTTCACCGGCTCGGTGCATCCGCTCCTTGCGCTTGACAGCGCACGTCGAAGCTTCAAGGCACCCGCCATCATGTTCGGTTACCGCGGCAGCTTCGATACGTCACTCCAGCGCACGGACACGGGAACGCTTGCACTCTCCGGCAGTATGGTGATTCAGAATACGCTCAGCATCAAAGTCTTCGGAGCCGCAACGGCGACGACGGTTTGTCGCACTGCGACGGGCATGCTTGCAGCGTGCAGCTCGAGTCTTCGTTTCAAGGAAGATGTGCAGGACTTGAGCATGGGTCTTTCGGTCCTTCGGCAAATGCGTCCGGTCAACTTCAAGTGGAAAGGCAGAGACGAGCGTGACATCGGTTTCATCGCCGAGGAAGTCGCAGCCGTCGATCCGATGCTTGCGACCTACAATAACGCCGGACAGATCGAAGGTGTGAAGTACATGCAGCTGACCGCGGTGCTCACGAATGCCGTGAAGACTCTCGATACGAGGCTGCTTGGCATCACGAATGACTCGGGCACAACTCTTCATGCTCGCGATCTGCTCGTCAGTTCCGGAGCCCTGAAGGTAGCCACATTCGGCACATTCGGTTCGGGCATTCTCCTCGACACGAAGTATGCAAATGGCGCTGAGAACGTCTTCGTCATCAAGTCGAGTGTCGGCGGTTCCGGAAGCAAAACTGTCTTCAGGATCAACGCTTCGGGCTCCGTCTTCACGACCGGAACATTCAACAGTCAGGGAGCGGACTACGCCGAGTGGTTCAAGTCCAGTGACAGACTAAAGATCGGCGAAGTTGTCTGTATTGATGTCGACCACGACAATACGGTCCTTCGTTGCGGACGCTCTGCAGATTCCAATGTGATGGGCATTGTCTCGACTCGTCCCGCGTTCATCGGCAATACGATCCCCGGGACTGAAGGACTCAGCAGAGAAGCCATGGCACGGAAGGGATATTTCCTCGTCGGTCTCATCGGTCAGGTTCCGGCACGCGCGACGCTCGAAGGAGGCATCATCCGCTCCGGCGACAGTCTGACGTCAGCGTCTGAGCCGGGCTTTGTGCGCAGAGCACGGGCAGGGGAATCGACGGTCGGTGTTGCGCTCGAAACATTCGATGGTTCGGCTTCGCTCACCACAGGTGGCTCGACATCTTCCACGTCGACGATCAACGTTCTCATCTCTCGTCGCAATTCGTCGATGACGGTCGATGCCGTCTCACAGAAAGTGCTCGACACGATCGCAAGCATGCAGATCGGGGATGAGGTGAAACGCATGGTCGCCGCATCGGCGCAGCAATTCAATCTCTCCGGTTCTCTTGCGACCGCCGTTGCCTCCGAGATCGAATCTCTGAATCTGGAAGGCAGGATCTCTGCGGCGATCGAGAAACATCTCTCCGGTGCGACGCTTCCGCTCACGATCATTGCAAACCCTGCGTCCGGATTGTCGTTCGCTTCCGGCGGAATGCTGCATGCCGCAGCGCTCGAAGTCGAAAGCGGTGCCATGATTTCCGGCGCTCTTCGCTTGAATGGTTCGATGATCACGAGCAATCAGTTCTCACTGATCAATTCTCAGGTATCAATGTTGTCCGTCTCCGGTTCCGCCATCCAGATCGGTTCACTGATGTCCTCAGGTTCTCTCACGTTGATCGGTCCCGTCACGATCGAAGGGCTCTCGACGTTCCTCGGGGATGTCGAGATCAAAGGTGAGCTCTCTGTCAGCGCAAAACAGGCGGGCATTGCTCTCGTGCCGAAAGGAGGAACGGGTGTGTCGGTCACGTTCTCCGGAGCATTCCTCGGAACACCGATCGTGACGGCGACGTCCGACGGCTTCGGTTCGTGGCGCCTCAGGAATCGCACGCAGTCCGGGTTCACCATCGAGCTCAAAGAGCCTGCGAACGAAGATGTCACATTCACGTGGCTTGCACTTTCTTCCAGAGCACCGAGCATGACAACAGGCGTGCCGGCGACCCCGTCGCTCATTCCGTTCCCTGTGAACAGTCTCGGTCAACCGGTCTCGAGTGATCCGATCTGGAACGGCTGCATTCAGGGTCATCCGCCGGTCGACGCTGACGGTGTTCCGTTCAGCTGCGCTCGGTATCATTCCGACTCGGTGTGGGATCATCCAGATCTGCATATCAGTTTCATCTATAGCAGCAGTCACGATCCCGCGATTCTGACAATCCCTGAGGGATACCAAGTGACGGTTGTCGGAGGAGATACAGCTTCGAGCTCGTCTTCTCAATCTGACACTCCGACAGACCAAAACATTCCTGAAATCAGCACAGATCCGATCGTTGTTCCTCAGGTAATTCCTATCATTGAAACAACCGACTCGGGATCGTCTGATGCATCGGTCACGGTCAATCCGGAGAGTGATGAGACGCCACCGGTACCGACTGAATCGGGTGTCGAAACAGGAAGTGCGCTCGAGGAGTAGAATGCATGATGTTGCTCATCACTCTCCATGCAGAAGTTTGTTTTGCTCGTTAGAAAAATCGCTGCCGGCGATACGAGTCAGCTCTGTGTTGCATATCTTCTGACGCTTGCTTGTTCATGGCTCACATCAAGCGTGACTTTCGACCGGTGGCTTGGCATCCCACACCTCGACATCATCAACTATGCTGCCTCGCCCATCGAATGGCTGCTCTTGGTGCTTCTGATGTGTGCCTACCTCAAGCCGCCTCGCACGACTCCGCCTGCCCTCCTTCTCGAGAGAGTACGTTGGTTCGAGTACGGTTCGCTCTTGCTCTTCATCGGGAGCGTTCTGTTCGCCGTGTGGTTCACACATCCAAACGATGAGATGTATCAGCGTATTCTTGCATTCCTCGGGAGCAACCACGTGCTCGGGGGACCGCTTGTTGCAGCGGCAATCGGCATCGTCACCGTCTTTCCGTTCTTCCCCGCCTACGCGTTCATCGCGCCGAGGACGGTGCTCGGGAAAGGTGTCGAGCTCATCGTGGTGTTCTTCACTCTCGTCGGTTGTTTCGCAATCAGCGTCATCGAAGCAATGTATTTTTCTGCGATTGCACCTTTCATCATTCGCCTGCTTTCGAAGATTCTCCTTCTGTTTTCGTGGAACGTGTATGCGAATCAGCAGTACGGCATCATCAGCATCGACGGATTCCGGGTGATCATCGGTCCCGCCTGCGCGGGATTCGGCTATCTGCTCCTGTTTCTTCTCTTCTTCACCTACATGGTGTTCATGCTTGGAACGAAGAAAAAAATCTCTTCCCTCCGGTCGTTCCTTGCACTGTTTCTCGGTCTTCTCTGCGTGTTCTTTCTGAATATTCTCCGCATCGTGACGCTGATGCTCGTAGGAATCAAATCTCCTGATTTCGCACTGACGCTCTTCCATAGCATCATCGGAAGCGTGTATTTCCTGCTGTTCTTTTGGATGTATTTTCCGGTGCTGAAGAAATGGATCGGTGTGAAGAAAGGATAGGGAACGGTCAAAGTTCAAATCTATGGTCAAACGACCCGCGATATGCTCTAATAAAGGAATGCGGCGAGCGAGTGCTGAAAGACTCGGCTTACGGAAAGCAGGTACACACGAAGCTTCGCCTATTGATTCTCTGAAACTATGGATTGCAGGATGGACTGCGGAGTTTCATGCAAAGACCACTCGGACAGCTGCAATCTCCGGTGAGAGCACAACCGTCGGTGCGAAGGAGACAGTGAAGGAAGTCATTTCCCTCCATGATGCGGTTTCGAAATTTCTGAGGGATCAGGGAACACCTCTGACTCCTGTTCAGCAGTCTCTGCTGGCACAATTGAAAAATGATCCTGATCTTCTGAGGAGAGATAAATCGAATTTTAAGGAGACATGGCAAACGTATCGATACGATACTGAGGAAGGACGTGAGTTAGGGAGATTAGCCGGGCAGTCGCAGGATATTGACAAACTGTGCCCTCATTTTTCATATGTGGAACCCACACGGTCACCTGATGAGGATGGTACCCGTCGCTTTACCGAAGAGACAACAGGTCGGTTTGAAGTGGAGTCGCGCGGTCACAATGTTATCAAACTCGTGGACAGTCCGGTTGTCGCTCAGGTTCCCGTTCCTGCAACGGTGCAAGCGCATTCCGGCAGTATCCGCAAAAGGCTATTTGCCGCCGTTGCCGGTGTAGGTGTGTTGCTTAGTGGTGCATATGTGGCAAAGGAAAAATTGTTCGACGGGCATGGAGAAAATCCGCAAGAAAATTTGATAAAAGCAGGATTCGATGTCTCGAGAGTCCCTGAGTTGTACGAACACACCGTTTCCAATGTCTTCTTGCTTGATTTGGATCTGAACAATATGAAACCGGAAGACGTTGCCAAGTTTCGACGCGTGGTTGAACTTATCGATGATGAAGAGGCGCTCGTCTACCTCTTGGAGAACGGCACCCCCGATGAAATCGTTCGTTTGCACAGAGCTCTCGATCACTGTTTTTCAATTCAAAAAGAGTTACGGAAGAATGAAGGTCTGAAGAAGGATAAGGAGCGTGCCATCGTCGCTGTCAGAGATGGCGATATCGCCGCAATTGAGAAGATCGATGAAGCAATGAGCAGTGAGTTGACGAGTGCGGAAGAACTCGTAGTGAAAACGTATGGAAAACCGTTTCTGGAATTTGCAAAAAAAAGAAAAATCGGAGTGCTGGATGCGACGGATTGTTCTATGCTGCCGAGGGGATCGAATTTTGTTTTTGCGGGCGACAGTCAGTCTGCCGTACGATCCTTCAAAAATCCGAATCCCAATATGCACTACAACGTGCGGATCATCAAAACGTCCGCTCCTAAAGAGGATGAAGACCGGCACATGGCATCGTCACCGAAGTAGTCGGTACGGATGCAGTTTCCATACTCTTTCTAGCTTCTTTGATTTACAATCGAATGTGTTTCAATTGCTTCCATGAACGTACGTTTCCTCTTTTCCGTTCTCATTGCCTTTTTCTGTTTTCAACTGTCATCAGCGGTACACGCACAATCCTTCACATCCGTTCCTTCCGCCTTCGATCCCACAGCGTTCGGCATTGAAACAGGTGCAGTCGAAATCCCGTCACTTCGCACCGAAAAGACAGTCACATTCCGTTTGCCGAACGGCGACTTCACACAGGTCTCCGACGGTACCGATCGTTTCACCAGAGATGAGCGTGGCACACTTGTTCCCGTCAGTGATACAGGAGAAGAAACGTTGGAAGGAATCGTATTCGATCATCTGCCAAAAAGTACCGTCGTCACCTTCGACAGCGATTTCCCCGCGTACACGTACCGTCGCGGTGATCACTTCTTCCGTCTAAGCTACACCGGTCGTGCAAAGGCGATCTTCGAGAAACCAAACGTTGTTTCCTACACACTCTCGGATCATGCGGTTCTCCGTTTCGCTGTGAAAGGAACGACCGTTCTCAAAGCCATCACGATCGACGGACCGGTCAATCCGAACATTCTCCGTTTCACCGTCACGCAGGATCAATCGCTGACGCAACGCAGCGAGTCCGGTGGCATCCTCCTCCAAACCGCAACCGGTACCGTTCTCTTCCGCGCTTCCGCTCCGTTTCTCCTCAGCGAATCGGGCACGCTTCTGAAACATGCAATCAGCATTCGCACTCTCGGCAACGGTCAGTATGTCTATGACTACGATCCAAGAAATCTCCCTTCCGTATACATCATCGATCCAAGCACTTGTTCCACTGATCCCGGAACGCTTGTGAACGATACCACCGGTGGTGGGGCTGCTTGGGTCAATCCGACACGTGCAAGTTACAGTGATGATAGCTATGCGACCATATCGAACGTCATGGGCGTATCAACGCAGACAAACTATCTGAAGGCGACGAATTTCGGCTTTCAGATTCCCTTCGGAACGGTCAAAGGCGTGACTGTGAGGATCGAACGTCATGCGATTGATGACACAAGCGTCAAGGATTCCACAGTGCAGCTCGTCGAGACAGGCAGTTTCGTCGGGGATAACAAAGCGAGTACAACGTTCTGGCCGAATAGCGATGTCACCAAAATCTATGGTTCCGGCGGTGCCTTATGGGGTATAAGAATCAGCTCAACGCAGGCGAACAGAAGTGATTTCGGTGTTGCTCTGGCGGTGCAATGTCTCGATAACGTCAATTGTTTGTTGGCGATGGATAATCAAACCGAAGTCTCTGTCGATCACATCAGCATGGCCCTCACCTATGCACAGATGTGCGAGACGAGTACCGGTGCAGCCATCACGCGCGATTATTCCATCTGTGTGAAACCGAAATACTTCAGTCCCCAGATAGGGGGATATCACCCTCTCACTGGTACCGGCATGCCTCTCTGCAATGAAACAGGTTGCTATCTCATTCTCCCGAGAATCGGAACCGGAGGATTGGCTTCCGGAGTGCATGCGTACCAACCGGGGTATGAAGGAGATCCTAATCCTACACATCAACTTGATAATAATTCGCCGGGGACTACATATCCATTCCTTGTACATTTTGGCTCAGGCTACAATTCGAATTATTCAAAAATTGCCGATGCGCTCATACAATTCCAGCCGATGACGGGTCTCAGTGGCGGGAATGAGGTATGCACCAGTCTCATCTATGCCAATACGAGTGCCCAAAAATCAGTGTTCCACTTTGCTTCCGGAAGCGGTGGCTTGCAAACCTATCAAGGTTCTACTTTTAACTCTCCGTGTGGTGGTATTTTTTTCCCAGCGTGTGGTTCTTTCTACCCTAAGTCCTACTTAGGCGGAACCGGTTTTACGCTCTTTGTTCCAAAAAGTGTTGCCCATGACCAGGTTCGTGTGTGCCAGGGGAAAAGGACTCTCGGCTGTACTGGCACCGGTAGCTGGTTCGATGACTACAACGGTATCAATATGAGTTTTGTCGCGAATGATCAGGGACGCATCACTTCCACAAGCGGTAGTTACCTCACCGGCGGTGTTGTCGTACGAGTGGAGAACGGCTACTGGAGAATCGAAGGTCTGTATGGCACAGGCGGAGAAGGCGGAGACAGCAACAGTGGCGGAGGTGGTTCCGGTGGCTTTGCCGTTCCCGAGTTTTCGGCACTTGGTTTGATTGCAGTGCTTGCGGGGTGTGGGTACATGATGAAAAAGAAGATGACGGGATAAGGCTATTTGCATAGAATCTTCGCATCGTTTAGAATCGAGCCCAGCCTCTATTTTTTGTCTATTTCCCACCGTCTCTATGGAATCATCTTCAGGTTCGAAGAAATTACTCAGTCTCCTCCTCATTGCGGCGTTCGCCGTTCTCGCCTACGTGAACTATACGAAACGCGTGCAGCTCGCGACCGAACTGAAGAAGCTGTCCGTGCAGATGGAGCAGCTCCAGACGGGCAACAGTCCTCAGAACATCGCCGCTGCGAAGGAGATCGTCGACAAAGTCCGCAAGCACATCGTCATCCCGACAGGAGTCGAGCCGACCGTTGCGACGATCGTGGATGTGAACACGCTCAAGGCGAGGAACGAGTTCTATAAAGATGCCAAGAACGGTGACAACCTCATCGTCACGCCGACCCGAGCCATTCTCTACGATCCGGACCGAGACATCATTCTTGACGTCGTTCCGGTTCAGCTGACGCCGCAGGCAGCATCGTCATCATCCGCGATGATGAAGAAGTAGCAATTGAAATTCCAAATTTCAGAAGCCAAATTCCAATGAAAACAACTTGGAATTTGGTTTTTGGTTTTTGGACTTTTGTGTATCACGAGCTACACTTCTCCCCGCTATGGCATCGCCCAATCTTCTCCCGCCGCAGAGACGTCAGAATCAGGTTTTTTCCGCATTGTTGCTGATCTTCCTCATCGCAAGTTCCGTCTACTACATGACGGCGCCCGAGCGCAGCGAAGACGAGAAACTGACGACCGCGAAAGAGGTTCCGCTCAGCGAAATCACGCAGAAGTACTCACAGGGAAAACTCTCTGAAATTCTCGTTCGCGGCAGCAATGTGTACGCCAAGATGCTGTCGGGGAGTTACGTGCAATCCTACAAGGAACTTGGCGACAGCATTGGCACGCTCGGGTGGAATGACCCCAAGAATCCAACGCCCGTTCGCGTCGACAACATCGAGCTCAAAAATTTCTTCAAGGATCACCTCGGAGACCTCGTATTCTTCATTCTGATGATCGGACTCGGGATGTGGGTGTTCCGCTCGCTTGCGAGGAGCCAGTCGAGTGCGATGTCGTTCGGGAAATCCCGCGCGCGTGTCGCCGATGCAAAGGACATCAAGACCACGTTCAAGGATGTGGCAGGTTGCGACGAGGCGAAGAATGAACTCGAAGAAATTGTCGACTTCTTAAAGAGTCCGAAGAAGTACACGGCGATCGGTGCCAAGATTCCGCGTGGAGCGCTCCTCGTCGGTGCGCCGGGAACGGGCAAGACGCTTCTGGCTCGGGCTGTAGCAGGGGAGGCTGGAGTACCCTTTTTCTCCATTTCTGGTTCCGAATTCGTCGAAATGTTTGTGGGAGTCGGTGCGAGTCGTGTGCGTGATCTGTTCCTGAAGGCGAAGCGCAATGCACCGTGCATCATTTTCATCGATGAGATCGATGCGGTCGGTCGTCAGCGCGGCGGAGCGGGCTTCGGCGGGGGACACGACGAGCGTGAACAGACACTGAACCAGATTCTCACCGAGATGGACGGCTTCGACAAAGAGACGAAGGTGATCGTGATGGCGGCGACGAACCGCCCTGATGTGCTGGATGTTGCGCTTCTGCGTCCGGGTCGTTTCGATCGACGTGTGTTCATCGACAAGCCGGATCTGGTCGCACGCAAACTCATTCTCGAAGTGCATGCCAGAAACAAGAAGATGGGCAAAGGCATCGATCTCGAAGTGATTGCGAAGCAGACTGTGGGGCTTGCCGGTGCCGATCTCGAGAACATCATGAATGAGGCGGCAATCTTCGCCGCCAAGCACGGCATGAAGACGATTGCGCAGGGTGATATCGTCGAAGCGGTTGAGAAAGTGGCTCTGGGATCCGAGAAACGTTCACGCAAAATCAACGAGAAGGAGAAGAGCATCACCGCCTATCACGAAGTCGGGCATGCGATCGTCGGACACCTGTGCGAAGAATCCGATCCGCTGCACAAAATCTCCATCATCTCCCGCGGGTTCGCCCTCGGCGTCACGTGGTTCCTGCCGAAGGAAGATCAGTACACGACGACGAAGCAGAAATTCCTCGATGAAATCTGCGGACTGCTTGGTGGCAGAGCAGCCGAAGAAATCGTCTTCCATGAAATCACGACCGGAGCCAGTAACGATATCGAGCGCGCATCCGCAATCGCGAGGTCCATGGCGATGCGGTACGGTATGGATCAGGAAGAGCTTGGCATCGTCAGTTACGGCGAGCGTCAGGGCGGTGCGGCACTCGGCGTTGACCTCGGAATGACGAGGAATTACTCGGAAGATGCAGCCAAGAAGATCGACGCGTTCGTGCAGCGCACGATTGCGGCGCAGTACGTCCGCGCGAAAGGATTCATCGAAGCAAATCGCAGCAAAATGGAAACGATTGTCGCGAAGCTGCTGGAGATAGAGACGATGAGTCTTGAAGAATTCTTGGAGATTTTTGAGGGGAAGAAGGTGGAGAAGAAGACGAAGAAGATAGTGTAAGGCTGTTGTGGTACACTCTTCCCCAATGCAGCCCCTCTCTCCGCTCGACGGTCGCTATGCAAGCAAAGTCGATCCGCTGCGTGCGTTCTTCACCGAAGACGCGCTTATCCGCGCGAGGATCATGGTCGAGCTTCGCTATCTGATCGCTCTGGGTGAGGAGAAAGGCATTCCGGAACTGAAGCCTTTTTCCGAGAAAGAAAAGACAGCGATGAAGAAAATCGTGGAATCGTTTTCCGAAAAAGATGCCGATGCCGTGCGCGCAATCGAGAAGACGACGAATCACGACGTGAAAGCCGTTGAGTACTACCTGCGCGAGCGACTGAAGAAAGACCTTGGCAAAGGCTTCCAGTGCGAGTTTCTGCACTTCGCGCTGACGAGCGAAGACGTCAACAATCTTGCGTATGGATTTCTGATCAACACAGCTCTTCACGAAGTTCTTCTTCCGAATCTGGAAGAAGTTGCTATAGAACTTTCTGCGATGGCAAAGAAGAACGAAAAAGTTTCCATGCTCAGCCTCACGCACGGGCAGCCCGCAACGCCGACGACTCTCGGCAAAGAGATGATGGTGTTCGTTGATCGACTCGAACGCCAGAACGATGTGCTTTCGACGTTCGTCATGCAGGGAAAGTTCGGCGGAGCGGTTGGTAATTTCGTGGCTCACCGAAGCGCATATCCGGCAATCGATTGGGAGTCTTTCGGAGCGCGGTTCGTCGCGTCGCTCGGCATGGAACCGCTCGAGCACACGACGCAGATCAATCCGCACGATGATCTTGCGGAAATGAGTCACCTCTTCGTCCGCATCAACACGATTCTCCTCAGTCTCAGTCGCGATTGCTGGGCGTATATTTCACGCGGAGTCTTTAAGCAGAGCGTGCTCAAAGGCGAGGTCGGTTCTTCCACGATGCCGCACAAGGTGAACCCGATCGATTTCGAGAATGCGGAAGGCAATCTGGGGCTCAGTACTGCGCTTTTCGATCACTTCGCACTGAAGCTCCCGGTCAGTCGGCTCCAGCGCGATCTCTCCGATTCCACCGTGCAACGCAATATCGGTGTCGCATTCGGATATCACACTCTCGCCGTTGCATCTCTCAAGAAAGGGCTCTCGAAGCTCTCAGTCGATACTGCGATGCTGAAGTCAGAGCTTGCAATGCATCCGGAAGTACTGACCGAAGCGATACAGACCGTGATGCGAAAAAACGGCATGAGCGATGCGTACGAACAGATGAAGGCATTGTCCCGGGGGAAGAATGTTTCTTTCGCCGACCTCAGGAAATTTGTGACGAACCTGAAGATCAGTGTGGATGACAAAAAGCGCCTGCTCAAGCTGCTTGGTCAGTAGGAGTGTCAGAAATAATTGACAACGTGCGGGAGATCACTAGTCTTTCGAAAACTTTTTCCCATTGTTTCTATGAGCTTCAACACACCCGAAACCGAATCATCGAATCCGATAGGTGCGGATCCAGCATCTCTTTTGGAGCGTTCCGCGCTGCTTGTTTCTTTTGCGGATCCTGAGGAGAGAGGAAAGAGTTTTAAGGAATTGCATTTGGAGGGTCGTACTGCAGATGCAAAACTGAGTGATTGGGGCAAGAAGGTCGACGAATTCCAGGATTTGTTCGTGCGCACCCCACTGGATGCATTGGGGCAAGATGAGGCGATCATCAGAGGCAGGATCAGGAGAATGATGCAATTCAAACATGAATCCACTCGTCGTGATGTCGCACTCGCACTGCGTGGAGCTGCTCTCAGCCGCAATGAGGATGACGAATACGATCTGCCGGGTGATTCAGGAAACCCGTCTTCGATTGACATATTCTAATACTATTTTTTAGTTTCTCCAATAGTGCTAGAATCTCACGCGCATATTTTCGTATTCAATACGAAAATTTCTATGGAACCCCCTCCTCCTCCCGGCGAAAAAAAATCTGCAGCGCAGGTTTTGAATGTGATGGAGAAGATCAAAACCGCCATCTGGGAGAAGCGACCCATTCTGGGTGAAATCATGCAGAAGCACGGCGGGAAGATCCTGTCTCAGTACAGTGAGGATTTCATGGATGTGAACCCCGCCCCCGGGCTGGATCATCGCAAGCCGGAACTGATTTCGATGGTCGAAGAACTCGTGACCGGTCGCTTGGGTGCGGAGGTCGGCAAAGGTGTGGCAAGACAGCTCACGAAGCTCCCGCTCGTCTCGACGGCCGACCATCACTCCATCAACCAGCATCCCTTCTTCCTGAATGCTGAGATCATCTCCGGTATTCCCCTCTACGAACATCCGGATCCCGAGATCAACTACATGATCGCATTCTCGTTCGCGAGTGTATCGGTCAACAATCAGTCCGGCTTCGCGCGCGGGCTTCTCTTCAACGGAGGCATCAACGGTTCCAGTAACCTCATCAAGCTGCCGATTCTCGCCGACAAATATAAAATGTCGGTCGTGTACGGCTGCAAACCGTACACGAGAGAAGACCTGACCAAAGCCGAGAACGAGATTCTCAAGAAAGAGCGCGCAGGTCTTCTGGCACACGGAAAATCCGAGAAGATTCTTGCGACGATGGAGGAACTGCTTGGATCCGAAGACGTGCTGCACGCGAGCAATTTCTGTTCTCAGCTCACGCGGATCAATTATCGGTACTGGCCGAAGTTGTTTCATGATCCGAAAGGGCATACCGGCGTGCAGAGCCACAAAGTTCCCGACCTCATTTACCTCGACATCGAAACACTCGTGACGCAGACGCTCCTTCGTCATCATCTCTCGAAGAGCGGTTCGCTGCTGCATCGCGTTCTCTTCGATCCTGCGCTCCGACCATTGCTTCTCAAGCATTTCGAAGGCATTCCCGGTGCGTTTTCCGCTCCCGGCGATTGGGGGACGTTCCTCTTCTGGGGATTCGATGAGAAAGGGCATCGCGTACGTCTTCTGCTGAACGAAGGCAGGCTGGTTTCGAGAGACGGTGTGATCGATATCGAGCTCACGCCCGACGCGATCGGAGAAGCGCTTCGAAACAAGAAAATGTTGCCGAGCATGCTGACAAGCTATCTGACCGTATCGCTCTACTACGGCATGAAGTGTCTCGGAGGATTTTGCCAAGTGCACGATCTCACGCTCTGCAAAGAGGCATGGAAGCAGTTGCTGCTCGAGATCGGGGAAACATCCGAAGCCGAGGCGATCGTCCCCGTACAGACCAAAGAACTCGGCGGCGACGGTCTCGTGCTCGCGTACCTGCGTACGGCGACCGGCAATACGGTTCCCGCAAACGGTTTCGATATGATTCTTGACGAAGCAGACACGAGTTTCGATCACTACGTCGCACTGAGTAAGCGTGTGACGCTCTCCGAAATGATGGCACCGATGCTTCCTGAAATGTACACGGTGCTCTACTCGGAGCAGCAGCGCGACCTTGAACTGCTCTCCATCACCCCCGAACAGATTTTCGAAGCGACGGGACTTCGAAGCAAGCTGACGGCGTAGCTGGCTTGCCCTGAGCGAGCGTAGCGAGTCGAAGGGTGCAGACATTCCCGTTTCTTGCTACACTTTCGCGGTCCTCGATCTTTTTTGTTGCGGAGTTGCAGACAAGCCCAGGTGGCGAAATGGCAGACGCACTACCTTGAGGTGGTAGCGGGAGCAATCCCGTGGAGGTTCGAGTCCTCTCCTGGGCACCATAGAAAAATAGGGGTTTTTGTTTGATGGAAGCCATTTTCCTGTAATTGTTAATATAGTAAAAATGTTGTATAATATATATTGGTTCCTTCACATCAACGTTGATGGGGAAAAGTGAACCGTTTTTGGTGTTTCTTTTGAAAGGAGGCTCTCATGAGCCGCTTCCAGTACCCGGTGTCTATGGATCAGTGGAGGAAGACTCCGATTCAGCGGGGTATCAACCCTTTGACTAACTTGGTCGAAGGGGATGACTCCGGGTATCGTCAAATGACGACACTCCAAATCAATTCGAGTCCACTGGTCGTGCCTGTCGTCGAAGTCCGCGCCAGCTATGACGGCATGAACGAGTTCGGTGTTTTCCATCCCGAAATTGCCCTTGCGGGTGGTTTCAGTGACGGGAAACTTGTGTTGCGGGAAACCGCGGCTCGAGCAATCGAATACCTCGACGATTTGGTGCGACAAGCATCCGACAACCAGTTCAAACTGGTTGCTCTGGATGGGTTCCGTTCAGGTGCTCGGCAGTCTGCGGGTTTCACCCGCTTGCTGCGTGAGCAGATGAAGGTCATCGGTCTGACCGTGAATGGCGTCAGCGACCGTATCGCTGATTTCATCGCTGCCGGAAATATCGCCGACGGAACCTTCTCTTGGGTCAATTTGATCCGGAGCCCAGGCTTCGCAGCTGCGGTGAAGCGTCTGAAAGCCAACTCGGTTTTCATGGAGCAGATCACTGATTTTGCTGCGAAAAGTTCACAGGAGCACTTTTCAGAGCAGGACATCGATGAAGCGATTCTCACCTATCTCACCATTTCCGCGAATAGCGGGATTGGTGAAGGCGGGGGATTGGAGCTGAATTTCGAATGTAACGCGCATGCCGGAGGCGGAGCCTGCGACGTGTTCGTTGTTGAAGTGAAAAGTGGGCGGCCGATTAACATCGTTCCGTTCGACTATGCCGGCGACGAAGCCGGTATGGACTTTATGGAGCGTGAGGGAAGCTACCAAGCGTACCTCAAGGCTGCGGCTGAGAAGCCGGAACTCCAGAAGCATCTCGAGAAGCTCGGGTATCGAACGCCGGAGTTTTTCCAGCCCTCGGACTGGAGTTATTTCCAGTCAGCCAATCGGTTGCTGTACCATGCTGCCAAAGCCATTGGCTGTACGTATTACAGCGGTGATGTTGGCGGCGAAAACTGGCACTTGGAACCCGGGAACATGGTCTATGACCCTGCGACCGGTGACTTGGTCGCCTGTGAACGATTAACGGCGAGTGCCTATCCCGATTCCGGGAACCCAGGGCATACGCTCCAAAAGATTGGCAAGGATGCCATCGCCGTTTGGGGCGGAAAGTCCGCTCACCTTCTCGCTCGAGACCTCGGTCTCAAGTAACCATCAACATTGACAAGAAAGGAGCTATAGAAGCCCTGCATCGAAAGATGTAGGGCTTTGCTTTGTGTCTTTGCTATCCTCTCCCCATGATCGTCTGCATCAATGGAAAATTTACAGATGAAAAGAAGGCAACCGTGTCGGTTCTCGACAACGGTTTTCTCTATGCTGATGGATTCTACGATACGCTGCGCGTCTATAACGGCGTGCTGTTCGAGCTGTCGCTGCACCTGAAGCGGATTGAGAGTACGGCGCGCGTGATGAATATTCCGCTGCCGCATCGTCTTGAGGTTCTCTCTGATTGGCTTTCGCAGATCGTTCAAAAAAATTCGCTTCGCGATGCACGTGTGCGTATGACAGTCACTCGTGGAGCACAGGGTCGGGATTTTTCGAAGGCGAAAAAGCCGACGATCGTTCTTACCTGCGAGAAGCTGAAGATCAGAAATGGTTCACCGCGAGTCGAGAGTGCCTGCACGATGCGCTTCGAGAGGAGCGAACCCTCGAGGAAAACTCTCGGCGGGCTTGCCGTCTTGCCTCTCGCAATGAGAACAGCGAAGGAGAACGGGTGCGAGCACGCGATTGGAATCGACGGAAACGGGTTCGTGCGGGAAGCCGCGACGAGCAATGTGTTCGTCGTGCGCAGCGGTCGTCTCCTGACACCGAAGAATAACATTCTCCCCGGGCTCACGCGCAGTCGCGTAATCGCTCTCGCACGCAGCCTGAAACTTCGTGTCAGGATTAAAAATTTCAAGAGATCGCTTCTCCTCTCATCGGATGAGGTCTTCCTCACGAATCGAGTCAGAGAAATTATTCCGATCGTGAGCGTGAATGGCAAAAAAATCGGGACGGGGAAGGTCGGATCGGTGACGAAGAAGCTGGCTGATGCGTATGAAACCTGTGTGCGGCAGTACGCCTCCTGTACCATGCAGGCATGAAGCAATACCTCGACCTCCTGCGGCACGTCCAGGGTCACGGCACGAAGAAAGACGACCGAACGGGAACGGGAACGCTCTCGGTGTTCGGCTATCAAATGCGGTTTAATCTCGCCGACGGCTTTCCGCTGCTCACGACGAAGAAGGTGCACACGAAATCGATCATTCATGAACTTCTCTGGTTTCTGAAAGGGGAGACGAACATTCGGTACCTGAAGGACAACGGCGTTTCGATCTGGGACGAGTGGGCGGATACAGACGGAAATCTCGGTCCTGTCTACGGCTCGCAGTGGAGGAGTTGGCAGGGGGCGGACGGGAAGACGTACGATCAGATCACGAGCGTGATCGAGCAGATCAAGAAGAATCCGAATTCGAGGCGACTGATCGTGTCAGCGTGGAACGTACCATTCATCGAGAGTATGGCACTGCCGCCGTGTCACTGTTTCTTTCAGTTTTGGGTTTCGCCCCCGGCGAAATCCACCCTGAGCGATCCCGCCTCAGCGGGAGAGTCGAAGGGTACATTATCGTGCCAGCTCTATCAGAGAAGTGCTGATGTCTTCCTCGGTGTGCCGTTCAACATTGCTTCGTATGCGCTTCTCACACACATGGTTGCGCAGGTCACGGGGCTTGAAGTAGGGGATTTCGTGCATACGCTCGGCGATGCGCATCTGTATTTGAATCATCTGGAGCAGGCGAAGCTCCAGCTTTCGCGTGAGCCGAGAAAGTTGCCGGTGCTGAAGCTGAATAAGGAGAGAAAAAATATTTTTGATTTTGTGTTTGATGATATTGCGATTGAAGGATATGAACCGCATGACGCGATAAAGGCACCGATAGCTGTTTGACGTGTTAAACTGTCGGCATGATTCTCTCCCTCATCGTCGCCGCGTCGGAAAACAATGTTATCGGGAAAGGCAATAAACTCCCATGGCATCTGCCGGATGATCTGAAGAGATTCAAAGCACTCACAAAAGGACATCCGATCATCATGGGGAGAAAAACATTCGAATCGATCGGCAGAGTGCTGCCGGATCGGGTGAATATTGTCGTGTCGAACACATTGGAGGAAGCACCCGCAGGAACGTTGCTTGCGAATTCTCTGACTGCCGCTCTGGATCTCGCGAAGACGAGTGACGAAGCGTTCATCATCGGCGGATCGCAGCTGTTTGCGATGAGCTTGCCGCTCGCGGGTCGTCTCTTCCTCACACGTGTGCATGCGACGATCGACGGCGATGTCTCCCTGCCGACGATCGATTTCTCCAAGTGGAAGGAAATGTGCAGAGAAGAACATCCGAAGGATTCGGATCATCAGTACTCGTTCACATTTTTGAACTACGAACGGATGCAGTAATTTGCAAAAAGATTTTTCTAGCGTTGTGAGATTGCACCTGCTACATTCTGCGTCATGAGAAAAGTTGTCTTTGCAGGAAAGATCCTCGTCATCGGTGCCGGAGGCGTGTCGCGTTGCGTGCTGCCGCTGCTCCTGAAGCACCTCAGCATGCCGTCGGAGAACATCACGGTCATCGACATGACCGACTGTCGCGAGGCGCTCTCCACCGTTCTTGTGGAAGGCGTGCAGTTCATTCGCGATCGCATCACGCAGGAAGGGTATGCCGAGCAGCTGTCGAAGTACGTCGTACCCGGGGACATGATCATCGATCTCGCGTGGAACATCGACACGGTCGCGCTTCTGACATGGTGTCATGAACACGGCGTCACGTACGTGAATACCTCGACGGAGCTCTGGGATCCGTATCAGAAGACGTCCAAAGTGACGGATCGCACGCTCTACGTCCGTCACATGGAGATCCGCAAAATGATTGCCGGTTGGGGCAAGGTGAAGGGACCGACGGCGATCCTGGAGCATGGAGCGAACCCGGGTTTGGTGTCGCATTTCACGAAGATGGGGCTTCTCGATATTGCCAAGAAGGTGCTTGGGAAGAAGGGGAAGAATGGGAATGGACACGGTGATGCGGTTGCGAATGGCAACGGTGCGCAGAAAGAGGCGATTGCGCGTGCCGCGGAGTCGCAGTCGTTCAATGTGCTTGCGCAGCTGCTTGGGGTGAAGGTGATCCACATCAGCGAGATCGACACGCAGATCACGAGCGAGCCGAACACGTACGACGAATTCCTGAACACGTGGAGCGTCGAAGGATTCTTTGAGGAGGGAACGTCTCCCGCAGAAATGGGCTGGGGCACGCACGAGCAGGTTTTGCCGCCCGACGCCCATCAGCACGAAACGGGACCGAAGAACCAGATCTGTCTCTCGCGCTTCGGCATCAATACGTTCGTGCGTTCCCGCGTGCCGAGCGACGAAATTCTCGGGATGGTGGTGCGTCACGGCGAAGCGTTCACGATGTCGGATGCACTGACCGTTTGGGACAAGGACAAGGCAATCTATAGACCGACGGTGCACTACGCCTATTCTCCGTGTTTGGCTGCCGTTGCATCGCTGCATGCGCTTCGAGCGAATCATTACAAGATGCAGGGGAAGTTCCGCATCATGAACGACGACATCGTGAGCGGCGTCGACGAGCTGGGTGTGCTGATCATGGGACATGAATTCAAATCGTGGTGGACGGGCAGCATTCTGGGCATCGATGAAGCGAACAAGCTCGTTCCCAATCAGAATGCGACGACGTTGCAGGTTGCCGCTGCCGTGCTCGCTGCGGTGATCTGGATGATCAAGAATCCCAAAGAGGGTGTGCTCGTCCCGGATCAGCTTCCGCATACGGAGATTCTGAAGGTCGCGGCTCCGTACCTTGGTGATGTGGTCTCGATACCGCTCGATTGGTATCCCAATGATTTCAATGCAGTCGAGCCGTCCGAGCAGGGAGCACAGTTTGTGAATGATGCGTCGGCTTGGCAATTCAATAGATTTCTCTGGAAGTTCTGAGAAATCTCTGAAAAATGCAGGCTGCTTTGTCAGCTTCACAAAAATTTCACTCAACGTATACGAATACGCCTCGTGAAATTTTTGTTCACTTCCTCGCATCCTGCTATTTTTGAGAGATTTCTTCCCTCAGTAAGGAACTTTTCTACTTCGTCTTCGCGTCTCTCTTCGCTTTCATTAGACGTTTTTTTGCCATGCCCTGACTTCGATTCATTCTCTTGTTTCATCCTGCTGCAATCGGTCGATACTGCGCTCATGGAAAACACCCCATCAACATCATCGGCACTCGAGGAACTGGGCGGAGCGGAAATTGCGGATTCTCTGTACGAACGGAAACTGAAAGAAGCGAAAACGATCGGCGATGTGCGAAGCGAACTTCATAGTCTCCTCAGTGAGGTTGGTTCGGACGGAGCGATTGGAGAGAGGATGCAGAAGATTGCGGAGTCCGTCGATCATGCGACGGAATCCGGAGCGCATGACAATATTGCTGTAGCGGATGATCTCGGACCCAATGTTCTTGGTCTGAATAAAATGGGTTCGGATGAATCGATGCTGCGCCGTGATCAACTGGGCTCGGATCAGATCATCAATCATACAGATGAGACGAAGGATACAGTTCTTCATGAGAACAGCCCCGACGTCGGGCATAGGGGACAGGATCCGAATGCAGTCTCCACGCTTGCGGTGATCGATGAAACAGGGAAGATGCACAGTCCGACGACGGTCATCGAAGGTGATGTTGTCTCGGGAGTGTCGCAGCATTTGGGAAAGCGTCGTGAAGGACTACCCGAGAAAACGTACCTGGAAGGCGCCGATCTCGTGGAGAAAATCGGTGCGGGAACCGTGAAGAGTTACGTGCGGAAGGGCGGAGCGAATGTCGGGAATCATCTGCAGACGGAAATCTGGAGAATGCAGCCGTCCATCACGCTCGAGCAGATGCGTGCTCAGGGTGCCGCAGTCGGCATGAGCGAAGCGCAGATTCTTGAGGTAGCAAAGGAGCAGGGCAAAATGCCGAAGGAGGAGGAAGTACCGGTTGCGCTTGCGGTGTAATTCTTCGAGACGCGTTCACTGATGCTCAAGCTCCTCAGCATGACAATGAACACGAACTGTCATGGTGAGGAGCACATCAGTGCGTCTCGAACCATGACTTACCGAATGAGATTGAGAAACTCTTGCCTCGTCCTCGCATCCCGCTTGAAACTGCCTGCCACAGAACTCGTGACCGCAATCGAGTGTTGCTTCTCAACTCCTCGCATCATCATGCAGAAGTGACTCGCTTCAATGACAACACCGATCCCAATCGGCTTTAATACCTGCTGCAGCGCATTGCAGATCTCCTGCCCGAGCCGTTCTTGTGTCTGCAGGCGGCGCGCGAACATATCGATGATGCGCGGGATTTTACTGAGACCGATGACATGCTTGCTCGGGATGTAGCCGACGTGCACTTTGCCGGAGAAGGGCAGCAGATGGTGCTCGCAGAGCGAGTAGCACTCGATGTCCTTCACGATGATCATCCCGTCGGTGTCAGCCGGGAAGAGCGCACCGTTCACGACGTTCTTGAGATCCAGATCGTATCCCGACGTCAGAAATTCCATGGCATCGCTGCAGCGCTTCGGCGTGCGCTTGAGCCCGGGGCGATTGCTGTCTTCGCCGATACGCTTGAGGAGGGTTTTGTAGAGCTGTTCCATGAGGAGGGGAGTATATCGTTTTTTCTGTCTCAAAAAAGTTGTATGTTCGTTTTTCTACATTCCTGCCCTTTCACGTCCGGCAAATACGACTGCAATGTTCGGTGAAAGATCGGATGCATGAGTTCGCCTCCGCCAAGTTCCAGGAGCGGCTCCAGAACGAATCTCCGTTCATGAAGTTTCGGATGCGGGAGAATCGGGTCTTCTGTTCGCACTTCTTCGCCAACCAAAAGCAAATCCAGATCAATCGTTCTCGGTCCGTACCGGAAGGGGGGAGATTTCTTCAGTGTTTTTTCAATCTTCTGCAATTTCTTCAGAATCTCAGTCGGCGTCTCATCACTTTCAAATCGACATGCGGCATTCAGAAAATCCGCCTGGTCATTTACCTCCATCGCTTTCGATCGCCAGACAGAAGAGAAGCTGATGCCGGACCATTGCTCCTGTAGCAGTGCCCCTGCAGCCCTCAGATTCGTCTCAGGATCGATGTTCGAGCCTAGGGCGACAAAGACTGTTGCTATGGTCGTACGATCGTAACAGAGGCGGATTCGAGGGGGAGCATCGGTTTCTTCGTGACGGTCACCTTCACACCCCCCTTAGGTTTGAAGTTCTTCAGGATCGTCGCAGCAATATCTTCTGCAAAACGTTCGATCGTTTTTCGTTCGGTATTCGCCAGAATCTGAACTTCGTCCGTGACGTCTGCGTAATCGAGACCGTGAGAAACATCATCACTCATCGCAACTTGTTTCAGAGGAAGAAACATCTCGACCGTCACGAGAATTTCCTGTGCAGTGTTTCGTTCATCATCCGGAACGCCGATAGAAGTCTGAACACGAATGTTCCGGAGAAGGATGGAGTCCATAGGGTCAGTGTACCATCTGCTTGCGTTCTGGCGATGCGTACGCTACAATGTACGTATGAACAAGTTCATGACTGCAACACAGGCGAGAAAGACGTTCTATGCCGTGATCGACGCGGCAGAAAAGCCAGGAGTCGCCATCGCCATTACGCACGAAGGCATCCCTAAGGTTGTCGTCATGTCTTTCGAAGAATACGAAGGATGGCAGGAGACGATGGAGATCAGATCGGATCCTGAACTTGTCAGAGATCTTGATGAGGTTATGAAAGAGATGAAAGCAGGAAAGATTCACAAGAATACAGTGAGTCTCGATGCTGTAAAAAAGAGACTCAAGCTCTAAGTATGTATGCCGTTGAAGTAAAAAAGAAGGCAATGAAAGCAATACTTGCTCTCTCCACAAGAGATCAGCAAAAAATTCTTCTCGCTTTTGATGTGCTGAGAGAGAATCCTATGGCAGGAAAGATGCTGGAGGGAGAGTACAAGGGACTTCGGTCGCTGCGTGTGTGGCCGTACCGCATACTCTATGCAGTTGACCATGGGACTGTCACCGTCACCGTGGTGAAGGTCGCACACAGGAAAGATGTCTACAGATGATCCTGCACTTGATTCGTCTCTCCTTTCTTCACTCCGAACAAATCCAGTCTCTCGGCAAGCGGCGAGGAGGCGATTTTGCGGCAGAGGAAGCGCGAGACGACGATTGCCGTGAACAGCGAGATGAAGATACCGATCATGAGCGTGATGGCGAACCCGCGGATGATGCTCGTGCCGATCGTGAAGAGGATGAGGCAGGTGATGAGCGTCGACGTGTTGCCGTCACGAACGCTCGGCCATGCTTTGCGGAATCCCGTTTCGACGGCTGTCTTCAGCATTTTCCCTTTGCGCAGTTCTTCCTTTATGCGCTCGAAGGCGAGCACGTTGGCGTCCACAGCCATGCCCATACTGAGGATGATGCCGGCGATACCTGCGAGCGTGAGCACGACGTACTGGTTCGAGATCAAACCGATCGGGAGTTTCGTGGATGCGATGAGAAGGACGACGTAGAACAGGAGCGCGATGCTTGCGAGCACGCCGAGCACGCGGTAGATGAAGATCAGGAAGAGACAGAGAATCAGAAGACCGACGGCGGCAGCCGTAATCGACTGCTTGAGTGCGCTGCTGCCGAGCGTTGCTTCGATCGTGCTCTGACCCGACAGGTAAATCGGCGCCGGAATGGCACCGGTATTCAAGTCCTGCGCAAGGTTCTGCGCTTCCTTGATGTCGCGGCTTCCCGTGATGACGGCGTTGCCGCCGACAATCTCATTCTGGACGGTCGGGGCTGAGACCAGTTCGCCGCCGACGAAGATGGCGATGCGCTTGTTGATATTGCGCTTCGTGAGTTCCTGGAAGAGCTTGCCGCCTTCCTCGTCGAACTGGATCTGCACGACGGGGATGTTCGTGACGGGATCGAACGAAACCGCTGCCGAGCGGAATCTGCGTCCGTTCAGTTCCGTGTCTTTCCAACCCGTCGGTTCCATGGAGAAGAAGATGCTGCGGATGACGATCTGACTTTCGGTGCGCTTCACCTCGCCTTTCTCCACTTTTGCGATCAACTCTTTCGCTTTGGAGAGATCGCCTTTCAGTCGCAGCAACGAGTAGCTCACTTTCGTCGGTGAGAGGCTCGGAGCTTTGTCTGCTTTGATGATGTGGAACCCGAACGGCGTCTCGACGATATCGCTGATCTGACCTTGTTTGAGTGCGAATGCAGCCTGTTCGAACGGTGCCACCATCTGTCCGCGTTGGATGACGCCGAGAGATCCGGCCTGTTCTTTTGACGGACCGTCGGAGACCGTTTTTGCGAGCGTTTGGAAATCGCTTCCCTGCGCCAGTTGCTGCTTGATCGACTTGATCAGCGTCATTGCCTGTTCTTTCGTTCGTTTGACTGTTGCATCGGCGCGTTCTGCTCCCTTGTACTGGATCAGAATGTGGCTTGCGGTCATCTCCTCCGTTCCGTCAGTCCGACCGACGAGGTAGAGGATGCCGCTGTCTCCGTTCTCGAGTGAGACGGCTTCCTGCGTGCCGATGGTCATCGACGTGAGGAGTGTGCCGATTTCCTTCGGCGCAGTCGCGATGTCCACCGTGTCTTTCTTCGTGACCACGGAATCGGGAAGAGTGCTTGCCAGCTCATCGTAGGCTTCGCGCGGGTCCGTGAGAGGTCTCTCCGCGGGAGCCGGATCCGTCAGCAGTTTCGTGAGGTAGATTCCTTTGATGTCTTTGACGACCTGCTGCCCGTTTGCATCCTGACCGGTCGCCTGGATGACGGCTTCGGTCTTGAGGACCGGATCCGACGCCTTTCGCTTGGCAAGAACCTCGAGCCCTTTCGGGAGAGAGCTCAGAAACAGCGGGCGTGCGTCGAAGTACGTGACACCGAGCGTCGAGCTCAAGTCCTGTCCGTAGACTTGCAGATTTCCCGTTCCGGTCGTGACCGCGCGATACACCGCGTCCGCCTTTGCCCGCGCTTTGTTCTCAAATTCGATGGTTGCGCCGCTGAATTCTTCTTTGAACTCCAACTGGATCGTCTTGCCGACGGTCGCGATGCATTTGTTGACATCGATGACCCCCGGACACTCCACGAGAAGATGTTTCTCATTGCCGAAGTATGACGGCGTGATGGTCGCTTCGCTGACACCGAGACCGTTGATACGGCGCTCGAGAACCGTACGGATGGCTTCCACAAGGGCAAGATGCTGCTGCTGCACGTTCTGGAGCTCAAACTGCTTCGCGAGAACTTCCTTATTGTTCTGACTGTCGCTCTTCAGTGTGGCGATATCCTTCTTCAGTTGATCTTCGCGTGCGATGATTTCATCTTCGGAAATTCTGAAGTCGAGCTGCGTGCCGCCGGCAAGGTCCAAACCGAGGTGAACGGAAGGCCTCAGGAACTTCGGGAAGTGCGTCTTCCACGAGTCGGGCATTGCGATCAGCGTGCAGAAGATTCCGACGACGACCGTGACGGTTGGCCAGAAGGTGGAGCGTTGTTCAGAGGAAGCCATAAGAGAGGGAAAGAAGACGTTAAAGGAATGAGAACGATGTTCAGGGATTCGTGAAGCTGACAAAGAGTCCGACGTTGACATCATCCGCAAACACTTCGGCGATTGCCGCCGAAGGAATGCCGCTGATGATGACGTGATCCTCAACTTTTTCCGTTGTGATCGACATTTTGGAGACCAGAAGATCCCGAACGAAGACTCCGAGATTCTTCCCGACATTCTGCGTAAAGACGTCGGCAAGAGCTTTCTTGCCTTCTTCCGTGAACTGCAACTCGATCGAGACGACGCCTGTCGCCTTATTTCCGACTGCTTGCACCCAGACAATGCTTGATCCCGTGAGCGTTGTTTCCGTCCAGTCACCCGCCTGCACTGAAGCTTCGGTGGGCAGGCTCGCATTCGTGTCATTCTTTGTGTCTTTTGCCTTCGGCTCTTCAATGCGAAGATCGAAGGTGAACGGTTCTGCCAGGATTTCCTTCGTTCTGCTTGCCGTTTCCGCAGTCGGGAGCGTCAGTGTGAGAGTTGCGGTGTTCGTTCCGGTCGGCACCACGCTCGCATGCGCATTCTTCACGTTGATTGCAGCGAGGCGACGATTCATCACGCGTTCGGTTGCCTGCACCAATGACAATACTTTTGCGGAGTCCGATGCCCGAATCGTCAATTTCTGCACGATCTTCTGTTCCCCGCTGCATGCAGCGAGGCTGAGAGCAAAGCCGATCAGGAGGAATATGTTCCTTTTCATGTGCGCGCAACTATATCTCTGACATCAATTCTGCGCAAAGGGAACATGTGTGGTAGAAAGACGGCAATGTCCTCTGTACACTCCCTTCAATTTCTCCTCCACTCATGAACCATTCTCACTCCGATCGATCCTTCCGGACGATCCTTCTCGTCGTCATTGCAGCACTCGGGTACTTCGTCGATATCTACGACCTGCTCCTTTTCAGCGTGATTCGCAAACCCAGTCTTGTTTCGCTCGGCGTTCCTGACTCGGACTCGCTCTCGGTCGGTTTGCACCTCCTGAATGTGCAGATGATCGGTCTCCTGATCGGAGGATTCCTGTGGGGGGTGCTTGGCGACAAGAAGGGAAGACTCTCCGTACTCTTCGGATCCATCGTCCTCTACTCGCTTGCCAACTTCGGCAATGCATTCGTGCACAGCATCGACCAGTACGCTTTCGTCAGGTTCATCGCGGGGATCGGTCTTGCCGGTGAGCTGGGTGCCGGTATTGCCATCGTCTCGGAGACGATGTCGGCGCACATGCGCGGCATCGGAACGATGTTCGTGGCAGCCGTTGGGCTTCTCGGTGCGGTCGCGGCATCCATCGTCGGTGCGCACTTCGATTGGCGCACGGCGTTCATCATCGGAGGTGTTCTTGGCTTTCTCCTGCTCCTTCTTCGCATCGGTGCCTTCGAATCGGGCTTGTATAGCAAAATGACGTCCGAGAAAGTCCATCGCGGAAATCTTCTCCAACTCCTGAGCCCCTTCAAGCGCTTCTCCCGGTTCCTCAAATGCATTCTGATCGCACTGCCCGCGTGGTACGTGATCGGCATCCTCGTGACCGGTGCTCCGGAATTCGGCAAGGCACTGGGCTTGTCGACCGCTCCGGTTGCCGGAACGGCGGTGATGATCTCTTACATCGCTCTCTCCATCGGAGACGTTGCCTGCAGCATGCTCAGCCAGGTGCTCCGCAGTCGCAAAATCGCGATCGGCGTGTTCCATATTCTCACACTCGCTTCCGTCTTCCTCTACCTCTTCGTGCCGCCGGCAACACTCACCGGTTTCTACGTTCGGTGTGCCTTGATCGGCTTCGGCGTCGGTTTCTGGAGTTTGTTTGTTATGAATGCGTCGGAGCAATTCGGCACCAACCTCCGTGCGACGGTGACGACCGCGGTTCCGAATCTCGTCCGCGGCTCGCTCGTGCCGATCAGCTTCGTGTTCACGTCACTCAAGCCTTCTGTTGGCATCATTCATAGTGCGGGCATCGTGGGTATCGTCACGATCGTCATTGCATTCATCGCACTGCTCCTCACTGAGGAGAGATTCGGACATTCGCTGGATTTCATGGAACATTAAAGCGGAGCACTGTCTCTGCTCTCAGCATCTTGTCCGTCAGATCCACTCCCTCCAATCTGCATCCCTCATCGAGGATGCAGCGCTCGAGCACGCAATCCGTGATCGTGGCATTCCCGAAGACGATGCAATCCGTCAGCGTGCTTTTTTTGATCTCCACCTTCGGTCCGATACTGTTGCTGCCAAGCATTGTCGAGTCGGGGCTGATGGTCGACGAGCCGTCGCAGAGTGTTTTGCCGTCGACGATTTCGCGGTGCAGATGCAAGTAGGACTCGAACGAGCCGATGTCATGCCAGCTGTCTTTGAAGATGAAAGCATCGACCGTCATGCCTTGCCTCAGGAATTCCTCGAAGACGCCGCCGACGTTATCGGGATGTTTGCGTGCATAGTCCTTCAGAACGGGAAGAGAACTCTTCGGCAGCCACCACCACCCGGTCGAAACGAATGTGGATTTCGGATGCAGAGGCTTTTCCTCAAACGACGTCACTTGTCCGCTGTTTCCAACAACCACCGTCCCGAACTGCTTTGCCAGTTCTGTGTCTCCAAGATCGTGTGCCGCAATCAGCGGATTACTTCCTCGCTTCTCAAGGAACTTCGACATCGGACATCCGACGTAGTTGTCTCCCGCAAGCAGCAGAATATCGTCATCGATTTTCTCTTCCGTCAGCCACTTCGAAACAGCTCCGAGTGCTCCCAGTTTCTCGCCCTCATGTCCGGCATCTTCAATCACGATTGCAATCGAATGATTCCTGATCGTCTTCGCCCATGCCTTCATGTCCTCTGCAAAAACGGCGTTCGTGCTCACGGTGATCTCGACGTCTTTCGGTAGACTCTCGATGACGTAGCTCAGAAGGGGTTTTCCGGCGATTGGTAGCAGCGGCTTTGCTCTCCGCTCGGTAATCGGCCAGAGGCGTGTTGCAAAGCCGCCGGCGAGGATGAAACAATGCATAGAGAGAGTTTACCCCATCGTGATCATTGTCTGCCCCTCGATGACATCCATCGACTGATGCCCAACGCTGCCGATCACCGATGGCAGGAGCATGTAGGTCATCTTGTGTTGCCTAGCAACGCTCATCAGATTGATCGTGTGTTCCAGATTGCTGCACTGCACGAGGTGCGTCGGTTTCTTTGTTCTGATCACCTCTTCGAGCATATTCAGTTTCCCGAGAACGGATACTCCTGCGATTTCTTTCAGCGGCGATCCCTGACTGTCGAGCACACCGATCGGCTTGAACGGTGATTGCTTGTCATTCAGGAGTCGGATGAACCGTTCGGTCTCGCGGTTGATGCCGACGATGAGAGTGGGATAGGAAGGCGGATCTTTCCGGAGGATTCGTCGCTGCCACTGGTCGAAGGCGAGGTGCCAGATCGTCGTGAGCACGAAGCTGAAGGCTCCCGCGTAGACGAGAAGGAGTCGGCTGAAGAACTGTCCGAAGAGGAAGTAGTACCCGAGTGTGAACAGCGACAGCCCCATGATGCACGCGAACAGAAGATGCAGAATATTGCGCTTGCTTGATTGCACGCGCGTGAGCCGGAAGATCCCGAGCCCGAGCATGACGGCGATCCAGATCGGTGAGATGACGAGCACTGCTTCGACAAACAGATTCAACGGAAAGTCAGTCGATAAGATGAACCCGACGCGCAGGAAATAGGCGCAGACGTAGGCACCGACGAACAGGACGATGTCGGTGATGAGCCATGCTGCGAGGAGGAGTGTGCGGCGCATAGCAAGATGATAGCACGCGCTCCATACTTTCATCGCTTAACGTTTCGCATGCCACACGTACGGCAGTTTCGTCACGTCCCACGGCACTTTGCTGCCGCGAATGTGCTGACCGATGGCGAGTTCCGGGGTGTTTGCGAACACGACCTGTTCCATGAAATCGTACTTCGCTCTCAGGACGGAGTTTTTCTCGGCAAGCTTCTGAAACTCTCCCTGCTGAAGTGCGTAGTACGCGAAGGTCTCGGCGAAGTCTTCGAACGGATCGCTCTCGGCGTAGCCCGAGACGAAATCCGAATCATTCATATTCGGCTGCATCATCCGCGCGTTCAACCAGCTGATCGAGTAAAATGCGACGCTCGGATCATCCCCGTAGATCGGCGTCGAGCCGTCGAAGAACGACGTCGGTCGATTTCGGTCGTTGCCACGAAGCCCTCCCAAATCCGACACGTGTCCGCACTCGTGGATGACGAGCGCCATGAATTCGTTGTCCGGAACATTGCCCGTGACGATCATCGTCGATTCCCCGCCAAGCCCGCGGTTACCGGGATGCGCTTCGTAGTTCACGTAGAAGTTTCTCAGGTTCTCTCTGCAGGACGCAGGCAAGCTGCGAAGGACGCGGTCAGCAAGAATTTGATGTTTCTCGAGGATATCCTTCTGGCGGACAACAGGCAGGAGCGAATTTACAGTCCGCCTCGGGATGACGACTATTCTCCCGTTCCTTCCATAGCCCGACGAGATGCTTGCAGTAGAGGCAGGCAGTGGTAGAATGACGAAAGAAAGTATGAGACCGAGCGCGAGTGCAGCTCTTTGCACTGCTCCAGTTTTATTTTTCCTACGCCGGCAAGGGGTGAGAGAGAGGCTGATAAACGATTGAAAGTAGCAATTTATACTATATAATTTCTTCTATGTCAAGTTATGCGTTGATCAATCTGCAGCCCGGTCAGAGCCATACGCTCGTGATCGAGAAATTCGCACAGGGCGGGGCTGCTTTCGCGACCCTCCAGGGAATGCCTATTTTCATCGCCGGAGGCATTCCGGGGCAGAAAGTCTCGATTGTGATCACCAAGAAGCACGACAAGTATCTGGAGGCGAAAGTGGAGAAAGTCATCCTCCGTTCCAAGGATGAAATTCAGGCGAAATGCCCGCATTTCGGGACATGCGGCGGCTGCGTGTGGCAGAATCTCGCGTACAACAAGCAGATCCAGTACAAGGAAGATATCGTACGTGAAACACTGACGCATCTCACTCCGGTCGACGAAACAGTCCGGAGAACGCTCGCCGGACGAGTGTTGAAGATCATCCCGAGTCCGCAGGTGTTCAATTACAGAAACAAGCTCGAGATGACGTTCGGATTCAGCACGATGCGTCACGAGGATAAAGCGCCCAAAACTCCGGGCGGGAAGCCGCAGCGGATCTATTTCGACGAGAATCCGAGCATCGGGTTCCATCAGGCAGGGGAGTGGGCGACGATTCTCCCCATCACGGAGTGTCACCTCTACGATGAGCGACTCCCCGCACTCCTCGCCGATGTCCGGAAGTTCATGGAGAAGAACAAGCTTCCGGTTTACAACCCGAAGACTCATCGCGGAATGCTTCGAAACCTCGTGCTTCGTCGCGGCATTCACACGGAAGAACAGATGATTTGTTTCATCGTGCAGGCAAGGAAGAAAGAATTGGAACCGCTCTTCCAGAAGTTCATGAGTTTCGGCGGCAGACCCGGGCTGAAGTCCCTCCTCATCGTCGAGCACTTCGGTTTGAACGATAAGCCCGAGGAGCCGAAGATTCATACGCTCGTCGGTGAACCGTTCATCACGGAGCGATTGTTCGACTTGAGTTTCCAGATTTCTCCGTTCTCCTTCTTCCAGACGAACACGCTTGCTGCCGAGAAGCTCTATACGGCCATTGCCGCTGCTGCGGATCTCAGTGCACGCGATACGCTGCTGGATGCCTACTGCGGGATGGGAACCATCGGTCAGTACTTGGCAAGATTCTGCGAGAAAGTCGTGGGAGTCGAGGCGCATCCCTCGGCGGTTGATGATGCGCTCCGCAGTGCCGGCAGGAATCGCATCGCCAATATCAGCTTCTACAAGGGCAAGGCGGAACAGGTGCTCAATCAGCAGCTCAAGGCGGGAGGCAAGTACAAGTTCAACGTCATCGTCGTCGATCCTCCGCGCGTGGGGCTCCATCCACAGGCATTGTCTGCGGTCATCACGCACCGGGCGGAGAAAGTCGTCTACGTGTCTTGCAATGTCGCGACGTTCGCACGCGATCTCGGAGAGTTCTTAAAGAACGGGTACGAGCTCCGCACCGTGCAGCCGGTCGATATGTTTCCTCACACGGCACATATTGAGTTGGTTGCTTTGTTGCAGAGAAAATAACTTGATTTCTTTTTGGGGGAGCAGGGAACCTTGTTCGGTTCCCTATCTCCCCCAAACCCCCATTACCCTCCTAACGGTACCAATCCAATATAGAATTGAAGCATGCAAAAGATTTCCTTAATTTCTGTCGGCAAGATCAAAACATCATGGATCAAAGATGGGTGTGAACTTTTTGCAGATCGTCTTTCTCATTCCTGCGATTTTTCCGAGCGAATACTTTCATCAGGTGAAGCGAAAGGAGAGCATGAACGCATTGCCGAGGCACTCGAAAAAACACTGGGAACAATCGTGCTACTCGATGAACTCGGTGAAGAGATGACCTCAAAAGAATTCGCGCAGTGGATAGGGAAGAAGCGCGACACAGGCGAAACGCTGACGTTCGTCATCGGTGGTGCGTACGGTGTCGACGAACGCATCAGAAAATCAGCGAAGAAAATCATCGCCATCAGTCGCATGACCTTGCCGCATGAGCTCTGCAAACTGATGTTTCTGGAACAACTCTACAGAGCACACACGATTCTTGAGGGGAGAGGATATCATCACTGAGAGCCTGTTTAGCTGACTCTCGAAAACAAGAAGAACAGCAGCGTGAATCCTATTGTCATCACGTACGGTGCGATGTCCGAGATCCGGTTTGGTTTTGTCGGATGAAATCCCTTGAGAAGGAGTGAGTTGGTGACGACCGATACCGAGCTGAATGCCATCGCGAGCCCTGCGAGTTCCGGTCGCAGCAGGATGCCGAAACTGACGAATGCTCTCGCGGCTACGGGAATGCCGATGATATTGAAGAAGAGCGCGAAGAACATATTCTGCTTAACCTTGTCGACGGTTGCACGACTGAGTTTGATCGCCGTGACGACATCCCGAAGATCGTTCTTCACGAGGACGATGCCGCCGGTTTCCATCGCAATATCCGTGCCGCTGCCCATCGCAATCCCGAGATTCGCCTGCGCGAGCGCCGGACTGTCGTTGATCCCGTCGCCGACCATGGCTACTTTTTTACCTGCTTCCTGCAGTTTTTTTACTTCATTTGCTTTCTGCTCCGGAAGCACTTCTGCAAGAACATGTTCGATGCCGACGCTTTTTGCGATCGCGATCGAGGTGCGTTTGTTGTCTCCCGTGATCATGTATGGGGTGATACCCATGCGCTTGATCCGCTCCACGGCTTCTTTCGACGTTTCCTTCAGCGTATCCGCAACGGCGATGATGCCAAGCACGCCTTGTTCATCTGCCAAAATCATCGCGGTCTTTCCTTGTTCTTCAAGGGTCTGCAATTGATTTTCGATACTCTTTGCATCAATGTTTTTTCTCTTCATCAATGTTCTGTTTCCGAAAAAATATTTCCTGCCTTTGATTGTTCCTTCGATTCCGTGACCGGGAATAGCTGTAAAGTTTTCGGTCGCTGAAAGTGTGATGCTTTTTTCCTTCGCGTGATTCACGATGCTTTCGGCAAGCGGATGTTCAGACCCCTGTTCCAGGCTGGCAGCAATGCTCAGAACCTCACGCTCTGTTCCCTGTAAGGAGATACTATCCGTCACCTCCGGCTTTCCTTTCGTCAGCGTTCCCGTCTTGTCAAATACTATCGCATTGATCTTGTTTGCTGCTTCCAGCGGTTCTCCGCCGCGAATGAGAATGCCGAGCTCTGCGCCTTTTCCCGTGGACACCATGATGGCGGTCGGCGTTGCGAGCCCGAGTGCACACGGGCAGGCAATGACGAGAACGGAGACGGAGGCAAGCAGGGCGAATGTCAGCTTCGCTCCGAGGAACATCCAGATTCCGAATGTGAACATCGCGATGACGATCACCGCAGGGACGAACCATGCGGAGACAGCGTCGGCGAAATCCTGAATCGGAGCTTTGCTCCCTTGCGCATCTTCGACGAATTGAATGATGCGTGCGAGAGCCGTTTCGCTGCCGACTTTTTCAGCCCGAAATTCGATGCTGCCGTGACCATTCATCGTTGCGCCGAATACACGATCGTTTTCATGCTTCTCCACGGGAATGCTCTCGCCGGTGAGCATCGACTCATCGACCGACGTCAGCCCTTTCGTCACGATTCCGTCGACGGGAATTTTCTCTCCCGGACGGACGATCACGATGTCGCCGACGTGTACTTCTTCGATGGGGATATCAATCGGTTGTTCGTTTTTGAGCACCCGCGCCGTTTTCGCCTGCAGCCCCATCAGCTTCTGAATCGCTTCCGATGTTGCGCCCTTTGCTCTCGCCTCCAACCATTTTCCGAGGAGCACGAACGTGATGAGCAGTGCCGCGACCTCAAAGTAGAGATCCTCATGAGCTCCGAGCACCGTGCCTTCACTGATCGCGTGCTGCGCGATATTCCAGAGGCTGTAGAAGTATGCAGTCGAAGTGCCGATCACGATCAGGCTGTCCATGTTGAACGTGCGCACGCGAAGCGCGGACCACGCACTGTGATAGAAACTCGCACCAAGCCAGAATTGCACGGGGGTCGCGAGGAGTAGTGAGAGAATGCCCATGTATGGAACGAGGGCTGGGGTTAGGGTTAGGTCAGGGAAGAAACTCATGACCATGAAACCGAGCATTGGAAGGCTCAGGATCAGTCCGGTGAGAAATTTTCTTCGGTACGATGCGATTTCTTCAAGACGACGCTGCTTCTCTTCTCCGCGATTCAACTCCGTTGCGATTGCTGCTCCGTATCCTGCTTTTTGAATGGCTTCAATCAGCCCCGAAGTATCAATCGATTTTTCTTCATAACGAATCGTCGCTTTTGCCGAGGCATAGTTGACGTTCGTCTCCAGAACACCCGGAGTTTTCTTCAGTCTTCGGGTGATGATCGCAGCGCAGCTTGCGCAGTGCATCCCTGTGATCGAGAGGGTTGTTTGGGTTGAAGCCATGAAAGTTATGTGGAATGGATTTTGTACGTAGGATCGAGTGCTTCGATTTCTTCCGTCCATTTCCGTCTATCGAAATTTTCATCATGCTCGAGTGTGACTTTCTTCGTTTCGATATCGACGTTGATATTCTTGATCGACGGAAATTCGCTGCTCACGTCTTTGATCAGCGCAGCACAGGAAGCACAGTGCATGCCGGGGATGGAGACGACAGTCTGCATAAGAAGGTGGCGAAGCGATGTTAGAGAACGGTGAAGGAACCCCTCACCATACCCATCGAGCAGCTGAATGCCAGAGGACCGGAATTCGGTGCCGTAAAATCAATTTCGTTGATGCCGCTCGTGAGTGATTTGGTGACGCCGAGACTCGGAATGACGATTTGGCTCGTGCAACCTTGCGCACCGACGCCGTCGATCATCCATTTCACGGGAATTCCCGCTTTGATCGTCAGATTGCTCGGTTCGTAGCCGAAGCGAGTGACTTTCATCGAGACTTCTTGTTCATTATCGTTCACCGCCGGTGCTGATCCGACGGTGGCAGACGAACCATCGGGCAGTGAGGGAACATTCAATCCCGTGAGCGCAAGCCCGCTTTGGATATTGGAGAATGCGAGTACCAGCACGAGTGCTCCCGAGAAGCGCAGAAACAGTCGTGATGTCGTGCCTTTTGCCGTCGATGAAACGGCACTGAGTCCGAGGAGAGAGGGAAGTGTGCCGAGTGCGAAGGTGAACATCGTCAGGGCACCGCTCGCGAAACTTCCCGAGGCGAGTGCCACGAGTTGGAGTGATTGTGTGAATCCGCAGGGCAGGAAGAACGTGAAGGCTCCGAGAAGGAACGGTGCTCCCGGATGATCGCTCTCAGAGAGACTGTGAATCCAATGCGAGAGTTTCTTCGGCGGACGAATGGGGAAGCTACCCTTCGGGATGATCTGAAGAATGCTCAGTGCAAGCCAGAGCATGATGAAGGCAACGGCAATGCTCATGAATCCGGACATTCTGGTCGAGAGCGTGACGGATTTCCCGATGACTCCCACAAGACCTCCAAGAATGAAGTACGACACCAGTCGTCCGAGATTGAAGTGCAAGAGAGGTCTGAATTTTTCGAAACTGGTCTCCCGTTCTGGGCCTGAGGGCCCATCAGGGCCTCGAACGGCTGTCTGGTGCAGTTCGTTGTGTTTCGCAGCAAGTGCAAGCAGCAGTCCTCCCGTTACGGCGAGACAGCTGCTCATGCCTGCGACGAGACCGATGACGAAGATGCCGCTAAGCGACAGTGCGCCTGAGGTCGATGGTGCGAGAGAGACCAGATCGAACGCAAGGATCAGCTTGTAGAGAGCGAAAATGATGAGGAACGATCCCCCGATCTCCAGCCATTTTTGTCCGGATTCTCCGTTTGGAAGCTGCGATTCGTTCGTGTCATGCACGCCGTATCCGGCTTTCCGGATCACTTCTGCGATTCGGTCGGACGATGGCATCGCATCGGCATTCGCCGTGATTTTTGCCGTGCCTTTTCGATGGCGCACGTCGACATGCAACACTCCCGGCAGCGCTTTGAGTTTTCGTTCGAGGAGCAGTTCGCAGCTGCCGCACGTCATTCCGGAAATATGAACGGTGGTCGTGAGTTGTGTTGGGGCATCCATGGGAGAAGTGCGGAATGATGAAAATAATTCATTGAATCAAGATTCATTGCTTCACAGGCTGCATCATCCCTCCGTTCATCATGCCGTTGCCTGAAGAAGAGCTCGTGCCGGAGAGGCATCCCGTCGCATTCTTGCCGAGCGCGATGTGCATTTGCTCTTCGCCCTGCGTCCCCATCATCTGCTTGATCCGTTCGTTCATCTGCTCATGTGTGCCACCTAAACGCGTTCCCATGACGTATTCGCCGATCAATTCAAAATCACTGTCTGCCAAATCCGCACAGACGACTTCTTTCGCCTGCAGTTTTTCGTAGAGAGCTTTTCCGTCCGCTTCCTCTTTTTCCTGCGATGCGTTTTTCCCGTCAGCATCAATCGCAGAATTTCCCCACATCATCGGCATGGATCGCTCGAATCCGACACCGCGCATTCCGTATCCGTACCAGGCATGCCCCATCACTCCGATGGTGAAGAGACAGCCGATGGAACCGACGATGAGAAGTGTCCATCCCCGCTGCTGCAACTGCTCTCCGGAGAGGTGTTTGATGACCGCGACGACCAGAAAGAGAAGACCGATGGCAAATGCGATGACGGAGACGATGTGGAGCGTCCAGAGAAGAAAAAAATCAGAGTTTCCGCCGGTGCCATACATGAGGTTCATCATACAAAGAGGGAGAAAATGGATAAAAATTATCGATTGGAAAGACCAATGGTACGAATGATCTCGGTGATGAAGCCGTCGTAGTCTTTTGCCGTCTTCATCTTCGCCTGTGCGCACGTGTGGAGATGGCTCTCGAGCACCTGTCCTTGCACGTATGCGATGTGTCCTTTCAACGCGAGCAAATTCTCCAGAACCAGAGGGCAGTACTCGTCTTTCTCGATCATGGTTTTCACCGTCTTCACAAGTCCTTCAAGCCTTCCGATGCCTGCGAGTGCTTTCTTCTTGTAGTCGACTCTCATGGGAGAATAGGGGTAGGGGGTAGGGGTAGTATAGAAAATCTGAGCGCTACAGTCAAGATCGCCTCCATGTCCGCATCGCTTCCATGTGATCTGCATCGACTCCGAAAGACCGCTCTCTGCAGTGGGGCGGTTTTTTTTATGATGCTTTGATGAGAGTGGTAGCCCCAAGGAGGATCGAACTCCTATTTCCTGGATGAGAACCAAGTGTCCTAGCCATTAGACGATGGGGCCACGCGCATGCGCGAATGAGCAATGATAGGTCTGAATGAACGGAAGAGACTGAATCTTGCATCACTGTACATTTTACGTTCTGAATTCTCAATTTGATTGTTAATTTTCCCTCTTTCGCCAACAATGAGACAGCTTCATTCTTTCCCTCTCTCATGACTCACCCCACCAAGCTCCCCGATGCCATGCCCGATATCGACGTTCCAACGCTCCTCGTCGTGTGCGATTCGCACCACTGCCGGTTCATTGATGTCGGCGGACACACGATCGCCGAGCAAGAACCACTGGCTTCCAAGGAACTCACGCATTCCGATCGTCAGACCACGAAATCGGGTCCCGGCGGCGGTCCGGTCGGGATAGGGGACGAGCACCATGCGGAGGATCACCGGCTCACGGACTTTGCGAAGATGATCGTGGCTCGCGTCGTGCAGGTCAGTCAGCAGCAGAAGATCGGAGCGCTCTACATTTCCGCGTCGTCCCGTCTCCTCTCCGAGATCAAGAAACATCTGCAAGGTGATGGAAGCAAGATTCTGCGGTCCACCATCGATGGTACGTTCGTGAAGGAACCGGCACTCGACATCCTTCTGCGCTTTCGCCCCGACCTGCAGTCGTCTCTTACGAAGCTGCGAGACCTCGAAAACTATTCGACGAAGAAACATCTGCCGAAATAAGAATGGATCAAGCAGCTCTCGCCAAAGCGCTCGCAGAACACAAAGCAAGCGAGGTGCATGGCAGAACATTCGGTCCGTACATTCACGACATCGTCTACGGTGCCAACGATGGCATCGTGACGACGTTTGCCGTGGTTTCGGGCGTGAATGGTGCAGCACTTGCCCCCTCCGTTGTCGTCATCATGGGGCTTGCCAACGTGCTTGCGGACGGCCTCTCGATGGGGCTCGGGAGCTATCTCTCCAGCAGATCCAAGCGTGACAACTATCACCGGATTCTCAAAGAAGAATATCGGGAGATCGAAGAAATTCCGGAAATCGAGCGTGAGGAAATTCGAGAAATTTATCGTGCGAAAGGTTTTCAGGGAGCCGACCTCGAAACGGTGACTCGCGTGATCACCGCAGACAAAAAAATCTGGGTCGACACGATGATGCGTGAGGAGAACGGTCTGACACTCGAGGATAGCGACAATGCCGCACTGCATGGGCTCGTGACCTTCGTCGCTTTCGTGATCTTCGGTATGATTCCCATCGCGCCGTATCTGCTTCCGATGTCCGAGGGCAGGCGTTTTCCCGTGACGATCGTCGCAACGGGTATCGCGTTGCTCCTCGTTGGTCTTCTTCGAAGCGTCGTGACGCGCGAGCGCATCTTCCGGGGACCGCTGGAAATACTCTTCATCGGAACCGTCTGTGCGGTGGTTGCCTACTTCGTGGGAGCGGCACTGCGAGGGTTTGCTGCGGGTATTGCGATGTGAATTCTATTCCCCCCGCCTCATCCCCAGCCCTTCTCCCGCTGCGGCTGGGGAGAAGGGAGCTCTGTTTTGAGTGTCAAAAGTCTTTTCTATGTTGTTCCTAAGATTCCTCTCTCCTTTTTTGGGAGAGAGGTGTCGCCGCAGCGACGGAGTGAGGCGGGGCGCTTATATCATCCTAAACATACATATCTCCCTGTACGGACATCCTCTGCACTTCTCCCTCGTCGGCGTCGCTTTGAAATCACTGTGTTCGATGCCCTCGCTCAGAAGCCGTATCGATGTGATCGCATCTCGAAGTTGTGACTCGCTGCGAATCGTTGTCCGTTCGGTGATATCGTCTTCACTCAGAAATAATAAACGTAACTCTGCGATCGGCTCTCCATATTCTTTCGCAGCGGCAAGAGCGTAGATCGAGAGCTGCAGATCGTTATCGACTCGTTCCTGCGTCTGCGGCTCACCGGTCTTGTAATCGATGATGGAGAGCCCGCGGTCAACTCTTTCGATTCTGTCGAATCGACCTGAGAGGATGATCGGTTCCTTCGTTTGCTTCTCTGCCGCTTCTATCTCCAGCTTGAACCCCGATTCGATGCTCACGACAGTTCTTGTTTCTCTCTTCCACCACGCAAAAAATTTCTTCAGCAGAGCTTCGCCGCGAAGCAGAGCTGCATCCATCTCCATACGATTCCCGTACCCCTCTGCGATGAAGCACTCACGGAACATCGTGAGCAGTGTCGTGAGTTCCAGAGGTTTGTTTTTTAGGGCAGCATCCTCATGCTCGGAAAAAAGTTTCAGTTGGTTCTTCGCCGGCGTTTTGCTCTGGCAGAGCATTTCCAGATCCCCCCACCGTTTCAGAGTGTTGTGAATGCTCGAGCCGAAGCTCTCTCCGCTGCTGATCCTCCTCGGAATTTTCTTGATCGCCATAAACTCGTATTGCTTCGGGCAGCGACGGTACACCGAAAGCTGGGAGTAGGAGAGAGGCATGTCAGTGTCTCAGTCTACTGCATTCTTATGTTGTGTCACTCTGCGTTTTTTGCTGGTGCTTTGTATTTTCCGTCCTTGACGTTCAGCACTCCCAAGTTCTCCGGAACTTTTTCTTCAAGATCCAGAGAGAGTGCGTACTCACGCAGGTCTTTTGCAGTCGATTCCCTGACGCCTTGCTTGAGTGCTTCAGGACTCTCGTGCGGTGTTTCGGGAGAAGTTGGCATGGTTTGTGTGGGAAGAATTATGCGACAGTGAATCCAAGGGGCGATTTCTGGTACGACTGCGTGTTCTCCGCTTCCACATTCTTTTCCGATGCCTTGATCGATGAGGCAAGCGAGAGAGCCGGTACTTTCAGCTGCGCTTTGTCATCGAGCAGCGTGAAGAGAATGACGGCATCATCTTTGTCCGTTGCCTCGAGAACTTCCACCGACGCCACTTTCTTATCGACAGTGATCTTCTTGTCGCCGGATTGGACTGTGACGATGTTGTCTTTCTTGGAGAAGAGCATATCCGGCGTGTTGTTGAATCCTGTCTTTATTTTCTTACCGCTCTCTCCTTCCTGTACCTGAACCTTCGTGCGTGGTTTCTGTGCTTCCGCTGCAACCGCAGGCTGTACAGTCGCGGTCTTCAGTATTTCCTCCGCATCTTTCAAGCTCTGCGGTGGTCGGAAGTCTTTCTTATCCATCACCTGATCTGCGCGTTTCTTGTATGCCTCGAAGAAAGTTTTTGCCTCGCTGGGTTCCGTACTGTCGATTGTTCCTTTCAGTCCCAATTGACGGATCCGCAGGTCAGCGGATGTCTTCAGCATTCCTGCCGTATTCATATTGAATGACTTCAGCGAGAACGCAATGCTCTCCACGACTCCTGCCGCCATGCCGGTGAAGAATTCCTTCATCCATTTCGTCGCATCGCCCGACTGGAAGCCAAATTTCTTTGCTTGCTCCTCAAATTTCTTACCGATTCCCATGTCCTCCACTTTCTTGTTGATGAATCCTATGACGGTGTCTGCCGTCGTCTTCAAACCGAATTCCGGCATCGTTCCGAGATTCATTTTCTGTGCGAAGGCTCGCAGATGTTCACGCGTGTCATTCGCAAGAGTTTCAACGCCCTTCGCCGAGAGGAATGTCGCAAGCGTGTTCTTCTTTGCTGTATCCATCCCTTGCAGTGCCTTGGCAGCATCGTCCGGGACTCCGTTCTGTGCAGTCGCAAGGTCGACGATTGCCGCAATGGCGGCTTTCGGATCTTTCCGATCGATCGCAGATTCGACGGATGTTCGAAATTTTGCAATCGCTTGTTCCTTCTCAGGTTGTTCTTTTGGCTTGTTGATTGAGTCTTCAGCCATGGTACGACGGGAATTGGGATGAGTGTTTCTTTCTCAACATTATACCTCAATTAGGCGTTTTTTGGAAGGGCGTTCATCGTAGGGGCGTATCGCGATACGCCCCTACACGAATATTTTTGTCTCTGCTATTCTCTGTTCGCTTTCCCCACATCCTTCATGCAGGTCGAACACTTCGAGAGAGGAATTTCGTACAACACGGATGAACTGATGCTCCTTGCGAAGAAGCTGGGGAGGCTTGCGACGTACTGCAGATTCCTCAAGGACGAAGGATCCGGCATTCGCGTCGAAGCCGAGCGCAGGGACACGAAGAAAGACAGGGATCAGGTGAAGGTGATGATTACGGTGCGTCTCCCGAAAGAAATCCTGCGCGTGGAATCACGCAAGAACAGAGTGCTGGAGGCGGTCGACAGTTGTATTGAGAAGCTCGAGGAGCAGGTCAAGCGGTACAAGGAAATGCACAGCGGAAGAGGGAAAGCACACAGGGCGACGAGGCAGAGGAACAGAGAGCTTGCTGCCTAAAGAATGCCTAAAGAAAAGGAGCGGCATGCTTGCCGCGTTTGCAGATTGCTCCTTATTCTGTTTATTTTTTCGCTGCCTTGTCTTTCCCTGCAGCCTTTTCATCACTCTTCGCAGCTGCTGCCGGAGCACCTGCAGCCGTTGGAGCAGCACCTGCAGCACCTTCTGCAGCCGGAGCAACCGTGCCGTCAGCCGCAACCGCGCCTTCGACCGGAGCGGCGACCACTTCAATCACTTCTTCTTTGCGTGGTTCCTGAACGGTGACGATCACCATCTCCGGAGCAGACTTGATCGTGACTCCTTTCGGAACCGCGACGGATGCGACGGTGATGGAATCGCGGAAATTCTCGAGTGAGGCGATGTTGATCACGAAGTGTGCAGGAATATCGCTTGGCAGACACGTGACTTCGATTTCATCATGAACGGTGACGAGCACGCCGCCGAGCGTTTTGATCGCCGGCGCCTCTCCCTGAATGACGACCGGAACGTGCGTGGTGACCTTCTTGGTCATATCGACGGCGTAGAAGTCCACATGCTCTTCCTTGTCCGTTACGGGGTCGAAGCTGATGGCGTGAATGAGGCAGGGGATCTTCTTATTGTCCAACGTGACATCGACCAGCGTGTTCTCCCCGGCTTTCACGTAGACGCTATGCAGCTCTTTCATGGAACATTGAATGGGCAGATTCTTCGACTTTCCGCCGTAGATGATCCCGGGAACGTTTCCGGCCCTGCGTACGACTTTCACATTCTTTCCCGTTTCACGGGGAGAGACCGATAGTGTCAGAGCTTCTTTATTCATAGCCGGGATACTGTAGACAGGGTTTAGGGGTTGGTCAAGCGCTCCACTTCCGGAAATACCGCACCGCACTGACGAGGTGTACCCACGTCATTTTTCGTCCAAGCAGAGAGAAGACCGTGGAGCCGCTCAAGCGGTCCCTGCGATCGAGCACGTGGATGGAAGGGAGGTAGAGCACTTTTTTCCCGAGGAGATGCACTCGCCGACACAGATCGATGTCTTCGAAGAACAGGAAATAGCGCGGGTCGAATCCTCCGAGAGACTTGAGGAGTTCCGTGCGCATCAGGAGACACGCTCCCACGAGCCAATCGACCTCCACTTCATTTTTGTCTTTCACCGTCTCCAGCCACTGCTCATAGTTTTTTTGCCACGTCTGCGGGAAGAAACGTTTCCGAAACAGGTCGATGATGCTTGGGAACTGTCTCGCAGAGGGGCGAATCCCGCCGTCCTGATAGAGGAGAGCGGGACCGACGATCGCCGCATCGGTGTGATTTTGGAGTGATTCGAGCATGCGTTCAAGACCGTTTCGCGGCAGCGTATTATCGGGATTGATGATCAGCACGTATTCGCCTTTTGCAAATGCAAGCGCGGTATTGTTTCCGCGTCCGTATCCCACATTCTTGCGTTCTTCGATCAGGCGCACCATCGGATCCGATGTGTACCGCGCGCGTAGCCACCCGACAGATTCGTCTTCGGAATGATTGTCCACGACCAGAACCTCGAGACGATCTGCAATCGTTTGGCTTTTGAGCGCCTCGATGCACCGAATCGCATCTCGCGGAGAGCGATAGTTGAGGACGATGGCGGAGACGAGGGGTGTAGGGTTCGGGATGGGGGTTTGGAATAGGGACATGGAACATGAGTATACGGTAGGATTTGGTCATGAAAGAGAAAAAAAATGATCAACGCGCACTCCTGAGACGCAGAGTCGCAAAAGTTCCCAAAGAACCGGGCGTGTATCGGTGGCTCGATGCAAACGGCAAAGTTCTCTATGTGGGTAAAGCGAAGAATCTGAAGAACCGCATGCAGGGTTACGTTCAGGATGGATTGAAACGTTCGCCGTGGACCGAGATCATGGTTCGGCAAATTGCGAATTTCGAGGTCACGGTGGTTCGAAGCGAGATGGAAGCGCTCATCCTCGAGAGCAATCTCATCAAAGAACTCCAGCCGAAGTACAACGTTCTCCTCAAGGATGACAAAGGCTACGTGTACATTCGCGTCTCGCTCAAAGATGCCTATCCCGCGGTCGGAATCGTCCGTTCTCTGCAGCGTGACGGTGCGCGGTATTTCGGTCCTTTTCTCGGAGCGAGAGACACGGAACATGCGTTGACTCTTCTCGATGGCATTCTCAAATATCGTGCTTGCCGAAAATCTCTCGATACTCTCAATGCTCATCCCGGTGTGTCGCTAGAAAACGACGTGCCGTGTCTGGACTATCAGATCGGCAAGTGCTGCGGGCTTTGCATCGGCGCGGTTTCGAGAGAAGAGTACAGACGACGTATTGATGACATTGTGAGTTTCTTCCGCGGGAACTTCGCGTCAGTGAAGCGCATCGCAAAAGAGAAAATGACTGCCGCGGTTGCGGGAAAAAAATTCGAAGCGGCTGCAAGACTCCGCGATGCGCTCCGTTTCATCGGGAATCTTGAAGAGCGTCAGGCGGTCTCGGATCCGTTCGGACAGGATCTCGATGTCTTCGGCATTGCGCTGCAGTACGGGAAAATTCAGGTGGTGCTTCTGCGGCAGCGCGACGGGAAACTCATCGAGCAGATTGCTTTCCCTCTCGTAGGCGAAGCGGACAGCGGGTCGCTCGCTCTGGAACAGTTCCTTCCCCAATACTACGCGCAGACGGACGATTGCCCGGACATCATCGTGCTTCGGGATCTCCCGGACGATGCCGCAGCGCTCGAAGCGTGGCTCCGCGAACGGCACGGGAAGAGCGTGTCGATTCTTGTCCCGCAGCGCGGCAAAAAATCGAAACTTCTGGAGATTGCCGAGAAGAACGCCGAGGAGAAAGTTGCTCAGCAGTTCGCCGCATTCGAATCGGAAGCACGCAAGGTCGAAGAATCGCTGACGGGATTGCAGACACTTCTCGGTCTTGCCGCGCTTCCTCGTCGCATCGAATGTTATGACATCTCGCATTCGAGTGGCAGTTCCACAGTCGGCAGTATGGTCGTTTTCCTCAACGGAAAGCCAAAAAGAGAGCACTATCGGAGCTTCAATATGAAGACGGTTCTGGAGGGAAGAATCGATGATTACGCGTCGCTGAAAGAAACGCTTCGGAGGAGACTCAAGTATCTCACTGATGATGTGAAAACCGCACTCGCTCGCTTCAAATCCGATGGCATTGTTGTCGGGAAGGCGAAGAAGGTAGAGCAGAACATGATCGAAGAAATCAGTGCCGCGCATCCAAATGACATCGGTTCGGATGCGGTTGCGTACAAGGATTACGTCGTTGCGAGGAAAGAAAAAGAGATCGTCGGCTTCTGCCGATTGTTCAAATACGCAGGAGAAATTCCGATGATTCGTTCGCTCTGGGTGAAGGAAGAGCAGAGAGGAAATCGTCTCGGACAGATTCTTGTGAGGCTCCTTCTTTCGAAGGTGAAGAAAGGAAAAGTGTATGTGCACATTTCCAAAGATTCTCTGCTCGACTATTACGCAGAGCTCGGTTTTCAGCCGGTGAATACTCCGCCACCCGTTCTGCAAAAAAAACTTGATGATTGGCGGACACAGCATAAGGCTCAGCCTGCAGGGCAGATTCTCGTCTACATCGTCTCGAAGCAGAAACCGGATGAATCCTTCACCGATCATCCCGATCTCCTCCTGATCGATGGCGGAAAAGGCCAACTGTCTGCGGTGAAAGAGGTGCTCGATGCCATGAACGTATCGATTCCCCTTGCCTCACTGGCAAAGCGTGAAGAAGAAATATTCGTGCCGGGAAATCTTCTGCCACTCGTTGTAAAAAAAGATTCTCCCGCGAAATTTCTCCTCCAGCGTCTGCGTGATGAAGCGCATCGCTTCGCCAACTTCAAACGCGAGTCCAGAGTGGGAGCCGCGCTTTTTCAATCGAAGCTGGATCAAATCCCAAGTATTGGACCGAAGACGCGGGATGATCTGATCAAAACATTCGGGTCCGCGGATGATGCGATAGCAGCGAGCAATGAAGAGCTCAAGAAGATGTTGACGGAGGCGCAGTTGAAGGCGCTGCGGGAAAGGTTTCCGATCCTCACTCCGTCCTGAGGGACACCTCTCTCCGCTGAGGCGAAGAGAGGAATGTCCGTAATCAGAGAAGCAGTGCGCCCCTTCTCCAGCCGATGGAGAAGGGGAAGGGGGATGAGGACCGTTCGTGACATATGTATCCACTTCTGCTACGCTCCAATCCTCCTTCCCACTCACTCCATGAAGAAAATTTCCTTCCTTCTCGGTTCCGTCGGCGGTGCACTTGCCGGATACGTTTTTAGCAATAACAAGCTCAGAAGCGAACTGATGAAAGCCAAAGACACGACGGCTGCGGCGAAAATCCTCGGCAATCATCTCGCGAAGGACGGACAGGCGGTTGCAAAGGAAGTGCAGCAGCTTGCGGAGCATCATCATCTGGATGCGCATATCGCACAGGGCAAGAAGTACGTGACGAAGTACTACAATTCCGCAAAGGGCGAGGTGCAGAAATTCGTTTCGACGCAGGTCAAGGATGCAACGAAAATTGCGAAGAAAGCGAAGAAGCAGGTCGTGAAGAAGGTGAAGTCGATGGCACGGTAGTCCTGCTTTTCTCGAATGAACGGTCTGCTGTCTCAGTACGCCAGCTCCCGCAGCTTATACCCGCGCTCTTCCTCGGGGATCGCATAGAAATCCGCCAATGTGTCGAGTACGCAGCGGTTGCTGTCGCAGACGCTGAATAACTTGAGATCGTCTTCCGAGATCATTCCTTCCCTCAACATTCTGTCGTTGTCTTCGAGCATTTTGTCGAAGAAGTGGTTCTGGTTCTTGATGATGAGAGGGACAGGATGCTTCGTTCCCATTTTTTTGAGCTGCTTGAGGACGAGGTACTCGAAGACTTCGTCTCTCGTTCCCCATCCACCCGGAGTGGCAATGATCGCCGTGCGGTCACTCTCCTGTTCGCGCATTGCTGCATCAGCAAGCCCTATTTTCCGCGGTCCGAAGTAGTCGCACAGCGCGACGTTCTCCGGATCCAGCGCACTGGTGACCGACTGTTCGAATGCAGCACGTTCATCATTGATGATGATTTTCACGCCTGCCACTCTTCCGCCCGCTTCTTTCGCACCGAGGAGAGGCGCTTCCATTTGCCCCGGTCCCGCTCCGGACCAAGAGGTCGATCTCAGCAGCAGGTAGACCTCTCTGCCGAGTTCGCGCGCTCCTTCGAAGTACGGATTGCCGGGCTGCGTTCTCGCTGAACCGAGATACACCACCCCTCTTCCGTTCTTTCGGATCACTTCGTATGCGCGAAGAATCTCGGTGCTCATTTTTTTCGCACTGATCCTATCTCTCTGCTCCTGCACACTTGTTTGAAATGATCCTTCGGCGATCCTCGTCGTCAGTTTTTTCCAAATGATCAGTGCTTCAGGGAGTTGTTCTCGGGTACACAGCGCTCTCACTTCCGCCCAAACAAACTTGCAAAGATCTACCGGCATGCTGTCTCCCTCCGTTACTTTCTTGAAAGTCGTCTCTGCAATTTCTTTCAGACGCGGAGACGCGTTCCTCAGCTCTTCATCGAGATGCCCGCGGAGAGAATCGACAGATGCCATAAAGGAGTACTTTTATAGACTTATTATAGATAATGTCAATTTTTTTCTTGCACTCAACACATTTCTGAGTACAATACACGGCGGGCTCGAGAAAATTTGTTTGGGTTTCCCCGGTTTGAAAGGGATTCCCTTCTTCTCCTATGGTTTCACGCAAGTTGATCACCGAGCCGAAGTTCATCATTGTCACGGGCGGCATCTGCAGCTCGCTCGGGAAGGGGATCGCGACTGCAAGCATCGGTGCCATTCTGAAAGCATGCGGGTTCAAAGTGTTCGTGCAGAAGCTCGATCCGTACCTGAACGTCGACCCCGGTACGATGAGCCCGTTCCAGCACGGCGAAGTGTTCGTGACGGATGACGGAGCCGAAACGGATCTCGATCTCGGGCACTACGAGCGCTTCATCGACGAGCCGATGAGCAGACTGAGCACCGTGACAACCGGAAGAATTTACACGGAAGTTCTTGCCAAAGAGCGCAAAGGCGACTTCCTCGGCGGGACGATTCAGGTCGTTCCCCACATTACCAATGCGATCAAAGACTGGATGAAGAATGCTGCCAAAGAAAGCAAGGCGGAGATCATGATGATCGAAGTCGGCGGGACCGTCGGTGACATCGAAGGCGAGCCGTTTCTGGAAGCGATTCGTCAGATGCGTTCGGAGCTCGGGTCAGAGAGACTCTTCCATGTGCATCTCACGCTTCTGCCATACCTTGCAGGCTCAAAGGAACTGAAGACGAAACCCACGCAGCTCTCCGTTCGAGAGCTTCGTCGCATCGGACTGCAGCCGGATATCATTCTTGCGAGAGCGGACTATGACATTCCAAAAGAGCTCCTCGACAAGATCAGCCGCTTCTGCGATGTCTCGCGTGATGCGGTGATTCCGGCGCAGACCGTGAAATCGATCTACGACGTCCCGCTTAATTTTCAGAAGTACGACATTGCAAGCGTGATCGGAAGGAAGCTGCATCTCGGCGATCTGAAGCCGAATATGAAGGAGTGGGAAGAGGGGAGGAAGCGTCACGAGGCGGCGAAAAAATCCATCAAGATCGGTCTCGTCGGGAAGTATACGCATCTCGATGATGCGTACCTGAGCGTGATCGAATCGATCAAATCCGCCGCCGCGTTCCACGGTCGCAAAGCGGAGATCGTGTGGGTGGACAGTGAGAAGCTCGAGAAGAAAGACGCGAAAGTCTGGCAGTCGCTCAAGTCCTGTGCCGGCATCATCGTGCCGGGCGGCTTCGGTACGCGCGGCATCGAAGGAAAGATCCTTGCGGCAAATCATGCACGCACGCAGAACGTGCCCTATCTCGGGTTGTGTCTCGGCTCGCAGCTTCTCGCAATCGAGTTTGCGCGAGCGATGCTCAAAGATAGCGAGCTTACGAGTCAGGAGTTCGATGAGAAAGAGAAGCTCGGTCACGGGAAGTATGTCGTGCACTTCCTCCCCGATCAGCATAAAGGCAGGAGTATGGGAGGCACGCTCCGGCTCGGGCAGTACGTCTGCCACCTCAAGAAAGGCACGAAAGCCCATGCAGCGTATAAAGAAGCGAAGGCTCTGGGCTCCGACGATTCCGTCTCCGAGCGTCACCGTCACCGCTACGAATTCAACAATGACTTCCGGAAACGTCTCGAAGAGAAAGGGCTCGTGTTCTCGGGCGAGTGGCGCAAAACGGGCATTATGGAAATCGTCGAGATCAAGAATCATCCGTTCATGGTTGGCAGCCAGTTCCATCCCGAGTTCAAGAGTCGCCCGCACAGACCACATCCGCTGTTTGCAGCCTTCATGAAGGTGGCGGTGAGGGGGTAAAAAGTGAGTTTTAATGGCAAGATTTTGCTATACAGGAAATCTTCCCAATACCTTTCTTAACTTTCCCTCCTTCCATTGTAAACCACACGTTACCATCTGATCCATTCGTAATGCCATAGGGATTACTACCTGTTGGGACAGGAAACTCGGTAACTTCCCCACTTGTCGTCATCCTTCCTATTTTATTACCGCTAAATTCTGTAAACCACAGATTACCATCTGAACCGCTCGTAATGTCACGAGGATCACTATCTGCTGTTGGGACAGGAAACTCGGTAACTTCCCCACTTGTCGTCATCCTTCCTATTTTATTGCTGCGAGTTTCTGTAAACCACAAATTACCGTCTGGTCCGTTCGTAATGTCAGCGGCACGACTATCAGTTGGGAGAGGAAACTCGGTAACTTCCCCACTTGTCGTCATCCTTCCTATTTTGTTACCCCATTCTGTAAACCACAGATTACCATCTGATCCGCTCGTAATGCTATCGGGATAACTATCTCTTGGTACGGGAAAATCGGTCATCATCCCGCTTGTCGTGATTCTTCCTATTTCATGAGTGCCATATTTTGTAAACCATAAATTACCGTCTGGTCCGTTCGCAATGCTATCGGCACGAGTGTATGTTGAGAAAGGAAACTCGGTGAGCACCCCGCTTGTCGTGATCCTTCCTATTTTACTGCTGCCAGGTTCTGTAAACCATAAATTACCATCTGATCCATTCGTAATATGACGTGGATAACTCTCTTCTGTTGGCAGAGCAAATTTGGTGATTACTCCACTTTTCGTCATCCTTCCTATTTTATCACTGGCATATCCTGTAAACCACAAATTACCGTCTGATCCCGACACAATCCCAGCAGCTCTTGGAGCCTGATAATATGTAATCGCATTCCCATTGCACGAAATTGTTTTTCCATTAGAGCAATTGGAGCCTGATTCGATTTTACAGCTGCTACTGCAACCATCACCGCTCTTTTTATTTCTGTCATCACACTGTTCGTCATCGGCATTCCCCGAGATCCCATCCGAACCGATTTCATCCTTTATGCCGTCACCGCAGACGACGCGGCGACATTTGCTGGGATGGGGATTCGTATTGGCGCAGAGGTAGCCAAGGTCTGGCTTGCACGCTGAGCAACCGTCACCATTCCTGTTGTTCCCGTCATCGCACTGCTCGGTTCCTTCCGTTCGTCCGTTGCCGCACTTCTGACAACCAGTCTGATTTTGGGCACACTGATATCCCGGTTCGATTTTGCAGGCGGAACTGCAGCCATCGCCATTTTTCTTGTTTCCGTCATCACACTGCTCGGTTCCCTGCTTGATTCCATCCCCGCATTTCTGTGTGAGATCACCGGTCAGAGAACTTCCTGCGCTCAATGTCGTGGCGAAGATAGCAAGCCCTGCGAGGATGGCAATCGTTACGTCGACCAGGACGCGATTCAGAGTATTTTTCTTCATAGAGGGGATTGGGAATGGATGGCTGTTTGAGTTGTACAGATAGCGGTTAGGCAGTAGTCAACCTGGTCTGCGGCTTCTTACGGCTTTGGCAACGGAGACGTCGTCTGTATCTGCAAATCCGAACCGTGCTTTTTAAGATAGGCGTACACCAGATCATTCACTAATTTGGTGTTAAAATTTTCCGGCAGATCGAAGAATGCAATCTCGATATCACGGTGACCGCTGTACCAAGAGATCCACAAAGTATCGAAATTTCTCTTATTGCCACTGAAGGTGCTGGACCCTTTCACGGCATATTTTTTCCCTTCAAATTGTTTTATTTCGGTTGAGAAATATACCCTTTTTCCCTCGGGGGATATGTACGCTTTTTCCTGCAGTGGCTTTCCACTCGTCGGCAAAAGCAAGGCCCTGATAAATTTCTGACTGGAGAGGGAATTCAGATGATATTGCACTCGTACTCTGCCATGACCATACAATGCTTCATATTGTCTGCAACTCTCCAGATGCTCGTTTCCGGCATTATCGTTACATCCGTTGTCCGAACTGGTTTCGAATACATTGCCGCCGATATTTTTCTTGATGAGATCGTTCTCAATATTGCAAACCGGACCGCATCGATCTTGCGTGTCATTGTTTCCATCATCGCATTCTTCCGCTCCCTCTTGTGTGCCGTCTCCGCATTGGTAGCAAACATTCGGGCTGCTGTCAGAACACTGGAAATAGTCGAGCGTCTCACAGTCTTGATTACAGCCGTCATCGTTCTGTGAGTTTCCATCATCACACTGTTCAAAGCCCTCCCGTTTGCCATTGCCGCATGTGCTCCTCTCGCAGACCGAGCCTTGGACATGATTGAAGCAGTCGAAACCGGGTTCAAGTTCGCAGTTCGAATTGCAACCGTCACCGTTCTGCGTGTTTGTATCATCACACTCCTCGGTTCCATTTCTTGTACCGTTGCCGCATATGACGTGACATACAGATGCATGAGTCTCATTGTTTGTCGTACATGTGAAGCCCGGTTCTAATTTGCAGAGACCACTGCATCCGTCATCGTTGTAATTATTGTTATCATCACATTCTTCGCTTCCTTGTTTCCCCCCACCGCCACAGGATCTCAGCCTACATACCGTCGGATGAGTGCCTGCGATACAATCGAAGACCGATTGGGATTCATACTTGCAGACAGGGCTGCAGCCATCACCACTTTGTGTGTTTCCATCGTCACATTGCTCAGTTCCTTGTGGTTCTCCGTTTCCGCAAATTCCTTTGCAGACTGTGAGACGTGTCTGACTATTCGTCATACATTTGAAGCCAGGCTCAAGTTTGCAGACTATGTTGCAGCCATCACCGTTCTTCGTATTCCCGTCATCACACTGCTCGTTTCCCTGCCTCACCCCATTCCCGCATTTCTGTGTGAGATCACCGGTCAGAGAATTCCCGGTACTCAATGTCGTGGCAAAAATTGCGAGACCGGCTGCGATGGCAATCATTGCGTCCACGAGGACGTGGTTGAGAGTATTTTTCTTCATAGAGTGGATTGGGAGTGGATAATTGTTTGAGTTTCGTGTCAGGCGGTAGCTTAGTTCTGCTTTCCCGAGAAGACCTTACCGCTGTCGAATACCTCTCCGATTCTCCAGAGCTTATTCTGGAAGGAGAGCGTCGTCTCATCACGCAGAGGCGACCAGCAGGGGCTCGTCTGCGACTGACCCCAGTGGACACCGTCAAGCGAAGAAAGAATGGTCTTGTAACAATTTGGCTGATTCACGGTGGCGGAAGGATCGGGTGAATTTCCAACAGCAAGAAGATAGTTTCCGTGGACGACAAGCATTCCCGGATTCGTGACGTACGGCTCTGTCGTCAGCCGCACAGGAAGCTGACTCTGCACAGACCAACCGGTTGCGCCATCGGCAGAACTGACGACCGACTGACCGTTGATCATCCATGCCTTGCCCTGAAACGTGACGGTGGAACTTCCGTAGGCTGACCCGACGGATTTCCACGACGATGTTTCGCTGTCGAGCGCGTGGATTTTTAGGGCGCTGACGAAGAGTTTGCCGCCGAGAACGAAGAGAGAATGTTTGTAGATGATGAATGAACCCGGAACGTCGGGTCCGTTCTGCCATGTGACACCGTCTTTCGAGTGGAGTGTTCTGTGAAGATAACACGTTGGTTGCGAACCGCAGGTGATGCCCCCTACGACCCACAGCTCTCCATTCCATTCGATCGCGGAAGCACCGTACATGCTATAGGGGAGTTTTCCTGTCTCCGACCATGTTTTCCCGTCTGATGTCGAGTAGACCTTGTCAGACAGAGCGGCCCTCTGAGCATCGTATCCTGCAATCACCCACATCTTGCCGAGCGCGGTTGTGATCGCGGATTCCCGGAGCGATGCGGGGAGCGATGTTTCAGCGGTCCATTCGAACGTGAGTCCGTTCGAAGAAGAGGCTTTACAATCCCGACCATACTCGTTGCAGGTGTAGCCTTGATCGATTTTGCACGCCGAGCAGCCGTCACCGTTCTTGTTGTTCTCATCATCACACTGCTCGTTTCCTTCCAGGCTGCCGTTGCCGCAGGTGCCGATCGAGCCTTCGGTTTTGCAGAGGGAACTGCATCCGTCACCGTTGAATGTATTGCCGTCATCACACTCTTCACTTCCTTGTTTCGTTCCGTTTCCGCAAATTGCTTTGCACACGGTCAGGTGAGTCTTACTGTCCGTTGCACATTTGAAGCCCGGTTCCAGCGTGCAGCTTGAACTGCAGCCATCACCGCTCTGCGAGTTCTTATCGTCACACTGTTCGCTTGATCCCTTCACGCCGTCACCGCAGGTTCGCTTGCAGACGGTCAGGTGTGTCTTGTTGTCTGTTTTACACTCGAAGCCCGATTCAAGTTTGCAGACGGAGCTGCAACCATCGCTATTGTTTGCATTCCCATCATCACATTGTTCTTTTCCCTTCTGCACTCCGTCTCCGCATGTTCGTTTGCAGATGCTCGGCAGACCTTTGCATTCAAAGCCCGATTCAACTTTGCAGATTGCACTGCAACCGTCGTCACTCCCCGCATTCCCATCATCGCATGTCTCCCCGGAGTTCAATTTCCCGTTTCCGCATGTCTGTATGACATCTCCGGTCAAAGAATTGCCGCTGGCACCGAGCGTTGCCACAATCGCAAGTCCTGCCAGGACGGCAATCGATGCGTCCAGAAGGACGCGGTTCAAGACTTTTTTCTCCATAGGATGAGTTGGAAATGGATATTTGTTTGAGATTAGTTTTTGTGACGACAGACATTCGGGCTGTCGTTGGAACACTGGAAGCCTGATTCGATTTTGCAAATGGAACTGCAACCATCGCCGTTTTTTGTATTTCCATCATCACACTTCTCGCTACCTTCCCTTTTTCCGTTACCACATTTTAGCGTGCAGACGCTGGGACGGTCACCGGTGCATTCGTAAAACTCTGAAACAACCTTGCAACTTGGACTGCAGCCATCACCGCCTTTTGTGTTTCCATCATCGCATTGTTCATTTTCTTCGCGAATGCCATTGCCACACCTGATCGGTTGGGATGTCACAAGCTTCGTGAAGGTTTTTCCTGCGAGATTTGCATCGGCAGTTCCTTTTCTGGCAACCACACTGCATTCAAGATTTAAGATGAAAGGCTTGTCCTTTTTTACTACATAGTATCCGCCGCCGCTAGCATCTACGCGGATTTGTCTGCCCGGTTCGATGGAAGAATTTCCGTCAATGATATCACGGGAATATATATCCAGCCCTACGATGCCGTTGGCACCCCCCATATTGATAGAAAGCTGGGTAAGGGCATTCACCGTATGTGTGCTGTTGTTTGTGATTGTAACGATCGTTTTGATGAGATCTTTGCCAGGGAATTGTTTTTGGTCTGCTCTGATGTGCTCCATAGCTATATCGCTGCACACCACATTGAAGGTAGTGGTCGAACACACATCCGGGATCCGATTCGAACAAGAGAAGCCTGCTTCGATAGTGCAATCGGAACTGCACCCATCGCCGTTGTCTGCATTTCCATCGTCACATTTCTCTCCCACATTCCGATGACCGTTGCCGCATGCTATACGACAAACACTTGCTGGATTATTATGGTCATCATTCTGACATTCAAAAGCTGTTTCAACGTTGCAACTCCCACTGCAACCATCACCGCCTTTCGAGTTGCCATCATCACACTGTTCTCTATTGCCTTTTGAGTCATAATCTATTCTTCCGTTTCCACAGATTCTGCCACAAATACTTACTGGATTGTTATGGTCATCATTCTGACATTCAAAAGCTGTTTCAACGTTGCAACTCCCACTGCAACCATCACCGCCTTTCGAGTTGCCATCATCACACTGTTCTCTATTGCCTTTTGAGTCATAATCTA
>JAHFJM010000003.1:69062-165069 GCA_023245935.1 Candidatus Peribacteria bacterium
TTATGGTCATCATTCTGACATTCAAAAGCTGTTTCAACGTTGCAACTCCCACTGCAACCATCACCGCCTTTCGAGTTGCCATCATCACACTGTTCTCTATTGCCTTTTGAGTCATAATCTATTCTTCCGTTTCCACATTGCTGCGTGACATCTCCGGTCAGTGAACTGCCGGTGGCACCGAGCGTCGCGACAATCGCAAGCCCTGCCAGGACGGCGATCGATGCGTCCAGAAGGACGCGGTTCAAGATTTTTTTCTCCATAGGATGAGTTGGAAATGGATATTTGTTTGATTTCTCAAGAATTATATACTATTTCTTGTATGTTTGTCAACGAGTGCGCATGCTACAATCACCTCCGATGAAGCTTGCGCAGACGCTCCTCGGGATTGAATTCAAAAACCCCACAGTGCTCGCGTCCGGTATCTGGGGGATTACGGCAGCGAGTTGGCGGAGGGCTGCAAAGTGCGGAGCGGGAGCGGTGACGACCAAGTCGCTCTGGCTGCATGAACACAAGGGACACCGGAATCCGACGATTCTTTCCACCGAGCACTGGACGCTCAATGCCGTCGGCGTTCCCGACGCGGGTGTGGAAAAAGCGCGTGAAGAGATAGGCAATTTCAATAAAGAGAAGCCGGTTCCGCTGATCGCGAACATCATTGCGGAGTCTGTCGAGAATTACGCGAAAACCGCAGTCAGGATTCTCGAGCTGAAGCCGGAAATTCTCGAAGTGAACATCAGCTGTCCGAATATCGAAGACGAATTCGGTCGACCGTTTGCGTGCAGCATCGGCGACGCGTCTGCCGTCACCAAAGCCGTGAAAGCCGTCAGCGGCAAGACCCCGGTGTTCATCAAGCTTTCGCCGAATGTCGATAGCATTGCAGCAATCGCGATCGCGTGCGCGTCCGCGGGTGCGGACGGATTTACGGTGATCAATACCGCCGGTCCCGGCATGGCGATTGACCTCAAGACCCGCATGCCGATCCTCGCGAACAAAGTCGGAGGTATCTCGGGTCCGGCAATCAAGCCGCTCGCAGTGCGGTGCATTGCAGATGTGTACAGAGCAACGGAAGGGAAACTGCCGATCATCGGCACGGGCGGTGTCGAGACAGGTGAAGATGCCATCGAATTTCTCCTCGCAGGCGCAACGCTGATCGGCATCGGAACGGCGCTTGCGGAGCGAGGAGAGACAGTATTCAAGCTTGTCTGCGATGAGATGAAGGAGTGGGGGAAGAAGAACGGGGTAAAAGATATGAAGGAACTGATCGGCGGCATGCATAAGAACCTCTGAAAAATGCATGCTGCTTCGTCCCGCCTTCGCCTGCGGGCTATGGACGGGCAGGCAACTGCGCGAAAATTTTTAGCTTGTTTCCTCGCATCCTGCTATTTTTGAGAGGTTCCTCCTCCTGTACTCTTGATACGGTCAATTCCCCTTCAATCTCGGCTCCCCAGAACCTACCCCATTGCGTCCGTTCGCCGCGAGACGGAAATGGTGCAGACATTCACTTTCGATGTCACGCTTGGAGCCAAGCCGGGGCAATTCGTCATGGTGTGGGTTCCGGGCATCGACGAAGTGCCGATGAGCATTGCGAGTGACAACGGGAAACAGCTGAAGATTACGTTTTTCGCTGTCGGCGATATGACACGAATTCTTGCGGCAATGAAGAAAGGGGACTTGGTCGGGTTGCGCGGTCCGTTTGGGACTCACTACCGGTGGAAGCCGAAGCAGCATCTCGCGCTCGTTGCAGGCGGCTACGGTGCCGCACCGATGTACTTTGCCGCTCTGGAAGCGATCAAAGACGGATGCACACTCGAGGTGTTCGTTGGTGCGAGAAGCAGTGAACATCTTCTGTATCTGAAGGAATTCAAGAGTCTTCCGAAAACAACATTGCACGTTGCAACGGACAATGGCTCGAAGGGCTTTCAGGGTTTCAACGTGCAGAATTTTGATGCGGTTCTGAAGGACAAGAAACATTCGAAGACAAAACCGTTCGTGCATCAGATCTTCGCCTGCGGTCCCGAACGTATGCTTGTCTCGGTGTCGGCGCTCAGTGCGAAATGGAAGATCCCGAGTCAGCTCTCTCTCGAGCGCTACATGAAGTGCGGGTACGGGCTCTGCGGCAACTGCGTCGTCGATCCGCTCGGCATACGTCTTTGCATCGACGGTCCGGTCGTGAGCAATGATGTCTGCAAAAAAATCACGGAGTTTGGGGTGTATCACAGGGATGCAATTGGGAAAAAGCACACATTCTGAATAAAAAAACCGCCCTTTCGAGCGGTTTTTTATCGTTTTGATTGCGTATTAGGCAGCCATCACGTTCTCAGCCTTGGGACCTTTCGGACCCATGCCCATCTCGAAGGTCACGTTCTGACCTTCCTGCAACGAATCGAATTGATTGTTGCAAGCGCTCAGATGGAAGAACACGTCCTCGCCTCCGTCTGTCGGAGTGATGAAACCGAATCCTTTCTCCATCTTTTTCTTGATAATACCTGTAGCCATGAAAATATGGTGGTAAGAAGTAGAATGTAGAGAGTAGTAGCTTTGTAGCACCACCATCTAAAGAAAGCGTACTGGAAAGGGGGTAGGAAAGCAATGAAGAAGTGCTTGAAAATAGGTGGGAAAACTCTTGACAATTGGTTTAGTACTAAACTAATATGAGCGCGTCTTAATTCTTTCCCACTCTCATCATGTCTGGTGGACCAGGATGTGGCTGCAACTAAGCAGTTCGAAAGGAGACCCCCTCGGGGGTCTTTTTTTTGTGATACCCTCTCATCTCATGCCAAGCGCCTATCCCATTCTCACGCTCAAACCCGGCAGTGAAGTGCACGTGCAGAACCGTCACCATGCGATTTACCGCACATCCGTCCAGACTGCGCCCGTCTGTGACAACGGATCGATCGTCGAAGTGCGAAGCGCTGAGGGGCAATTCCTATGTTTTGCGACGATCAACAATCGTTCGTACCTCTGTGCGAGAGCCTTCTCGTTTGAAGAAGGGGATCCGATGGAGGCACTCCGTCGGCTGATCAAGCGATCGATCGAGTTGCGTCATGCATTGCCGTCGCTGCGTGATACCGATGCGATCCGTCTGATCAATGCGGAAGGCGACAGCATTCCGGGTCTGATCGTCGATCAGTACGGGGAATTTCTGATCGTCCAGCTGACGACGGTCGGAATGGATAAGGTCAGAGTTTTCATTTTCGATCTTCTGATGGAACTCCGGAAGCCGAAAGGCATCTACGAAAAGTCGACGGGTTCCGCACGGAAGAAGGAAGCGCTCGGAGACCGTGAGGGCTGGGTGCGGGGAAAAGGAACCGAGACGATCACCGTTACCGAGCGTGGGCTGAAGTTTCTCATCTCCCCGTCGGGAAGCCAGAAGACGGGACTCTTTCTTGACCAGCGCGAGATGCGCTCTCTCGTGCGGGAGAATGCGGCGGGGCTCACCGTGCTCGATGTCTGCAGCTACGTCGGTGGCTTCGCACTCGCGGCACTCAGTGGCGGCGCTCTTGCAGCGGACTCCGTCGATTACGATCCCGAGGCGATTGAAACCGGAAAGAAGCATGCGGTACTCAACGGATTCAGTGCCGATCAATCGATGATGTATTGCGAAGATGCGTTCGATTTTCTGCGCAGGAGACCATCGCCTCGTGCGTACGACTTTATTATTCTGGATCCTCCGGCATTTGCGAAGCGCGATACGGAACTCGATCTCGCAAAGCATGCGTACACGGACTTGAATCGCATGGCGATGGAAATACTTCCGCCGGGCGGGCTATTGCTGACCTGCTCCTGTTCGTATCAGATCGATGTGCCGCTCTTCCAGACTATCATCTTCCATGCTGCGAGGCAGGCGAAGAGATCAGTGCGGATTCTGCAGCGGCATCATCATGCGTATGATCATCCGGTGAATATTTATCACCCGGAAACGGATTATCTGAAGAGTATGCTTCTTTGGATTGAATAATTTCTGTTCTAAAATTTTTTCCTGCCTGCAGTCCTCACTCCGGCGCTGATGCGCCACCTCTCTCCATCGGCTGGAGAGAGGAATGTCCGTAATCAGAGAAATACGGGCTCCCCCTTCTCCAGCCGATGGAGAAGGGGTCAGGGGATGAGGACCGTTTACACCTGTATCCTCGCAAACAAAGTACTCCCCAGCCACAGAAAGAACATCGTCATCAGACCGAGGACGGTGATATCGAGTCCGATGCCGAAATGACTCGCGCCGATGAGGCTGAAGCGCAGCGCATCCACGCCGTACGAGAGGGGATCGAGCTTCGTGATGATTTCGATGGCTTTCGGCAGCCCCTCCAGCGGGAAGAGTGCGCCGGAGAGGAAGAACAGCGGCATGACGAGGAAGTTCATGATGAGTTGGAAGCCCTGGAAGTCTTCGAGGACCGACGCGATTGCCGTACCGATTGCCGTGAAGAGAATGGCGATCAGGAACATGATGAGAATCGCCACCGGAACCATGCTCCAAGATTCGGGATGAAATCCCGCGAGGAAGGTGATGCAGAAGACGATGATGCCTTGGATCAGCGCGACCGTCGCACCTCCGATCGTCCTTCCGATCATGACAGCGAGACGAGGCACCGGAGCCACGAGTGTCTCTTTCAGGAAGCCGAACTGCCGATCCCAGATGATCTCGATGCCGGAGAAGATCGATGTGAAGAGCACGCTCATCGCGATCACGCCCGGCGCGAGAAACGTGATGTAATTGCCGCCTCCCGCTTTTGCGTAGATCGGACCTAAGCCGAAACCGAGCGCGAACAGAAAGAGCAGCGGCTGCCCGAGCGAGCCGATGATCCTCGACCGCGACCGGAGGTAGCGTTTGATTTGCCGGAGCCAGAGGATATAGATCGTGGACATGAGAGTGGGGTTACCGTTTTCGCCACATGCGGCTGTGGGCGCGGAGACTGTCGATCGGGCTCGCGTCTTCTTCGCGGATGGAACTGCCGGTCAGTTTGAGGAAGGCGTCTTCGAGATTGGCTGTCTGTGTCTTCGTTTTCAGATCCTGCGCCGATCCCATCGCAACGATTACGCCGTGGTCGATCACCGCGATGCGGCTTGCAACCCGATCCGCTTCCTCCATGTAGTGGGTCGTGAGAAAGACCGTGATGTTCTCTTTCTTGTTCAGATCCGTCACGTAATTCCAGAGATGATTCCGTGTCTGCGGATCCAAGCCAATCGTCGGTTCGTCGAGAAACAAGATCTTCGGATGATGCAGGAGCCCGCGTGCGATCTCGAGTCTGCGTTTCATCCCGCCCGAGAAATGTTTCACGAGATCATCTTTGCGATCTGAGAGACTCACGATCTCCAGAAGTTCTTGCATACGCTCTCTCCGCAATTTTTTCGGCACTCCGTAGAGCACGCCGTGCAGTTCGAGGTTTTCCCATGCCGTGAGCTCGTCATCGAGACTCGGATCCTGAAAGACGATGCCGAACGACTGTCGAACGGATGCCTGATCCTTTGCCGGGTCGAACCCGTTCAGTCGGATCTCTCCGCTTGTCGGTCTCAGGAGTGTCGTGAGCATCTTGATGGTCGTCGTCTTGCCTGCACCGTTCGGTCCGAGGAATCCGAAGATTTCACCGGTGCGGACGTCGAACGAAATATTCTTCACCGCTTTGATCTCACCGAAACTCTTCGTGAGATTCTTGACCGCGATAATCGGTGCCGAAGTGGAAGGGGAAGCAGTCATTAGTTGAGAACTGAACTATACAGGAGGAAAGCACTTTCCGCTACCATACAGATGCCAGAACCATGCCTACCCCCGATCTCAAGCGGCGTTTCCTGCACTCACTCTTTGATATTCTCGTTGTCATCAAAGGGATCGACGGATTCCTCGAGATTATCGGAGGATTCCTCCTCATGAGGATCAGTACCGAACGCCTCAGTGAAATGATCATTTTTTTGACGCAGTATGAACTATCGAACGATCCGGATGACGTCATTGCACATGCCGTTCTCGGCTTTGCAAGTCATCTGCAGATCGGAACGAAGGTGTTCAGCACCATCTATCTTCTCGGTCACGGCTTCCTGAAGGTCATTCTTGTGTACAATTTGCTGAAGGAGCGTATGTGGGTGTTTCCCGTTGCCATCGGCGTGATCGAGATTTTCGTTCTGTACCAGACGTACCGCTTCTCCGTCCATCAGTCGATCGGGATCGGCATCATCAATATCATCGATATGCTTGCGATCGCGTTCATCTGGAGCGAGTGGAGGGCGAGGCGGGCAGTTGTGGGGGGGAGGTGAGGAAAGTACCCTATTACACGTACCCTACCTACCAAACCTCCCCAACCTTCCCCTGATCGATCTCCAGCGAAAACTCCTCGGCGATTCCATTCGAAATGATGCGTTTGCGAAGGCGCTTCGGAAGGTGATCAAACCGCAGGAGACGACGGTGATCGATCTCGGATCCGGTACCGGATTTCTCAGTTTTCTTGCATCGAGACTGGGTGCGAAGCATGTGACGCTGATTGAGAGCGGAGAAATTTGTGCCGCGAGTTCGGCGCTCGCGAAGCGAAACGGCATTCGAAACTGCACGATTCTCCGCAAACATTCCACCGAGGTGCACGGGCTTCCGAAAGCGGATGTTCTCCTGTCCGAAACACTCGGGAACTGCGCGCTCGAGGAAAATATTCTCGAGTCGATCGAAGATGCGAAGCGATTTTTAAAACCAACAGGAGTCATTATTCCGGGAAAGATCAGCCAGTTTGTGTGTCCCGTTGTCACGGATCGAATACAGAAAGAAATCGATATCTGGGAAAATATTGGCTTTAAGCTCAACTTCACCGAAGCGCGAGACATTGCGATGAACAATATGTACGTAAAAACGGTGCGCACGGATGATCTACTGTCCGGTTCCGATGCGATTCGTCAGTGGGACAGCATCGATTTCGCGAAGAAAAATTCCAGTATCCGCAGTGCGGATAGTTCCTGGAATGCATCATCGCCAATCACGGTCTATGGCTTCGTACTGTGGTGGAACGCCGAGCTGACCAAAGGCGTAGAACTGTCGACGAGCCCCTTCGAGCCACTGACGCACTGGGAGCAGATTTACCTTCCGCTTCTGCAACCGGTTGCGATGCAGAAAGGTTCATCGATCGATCTGACACTCACGTCGGATACGCGCTGGAAGGTGAAAATCAATCTGACGTGGACGGTTCGGCTTCTCGATGAGAAGGGCAAGGAAGTTTCGAAGCAGGAGTTGGATATGCGGAAGGGGCATATCAATTAGCGCTTCATTTCTCGGAAATTTCGAAGACGTACAGGAGCACATCTCCGGTTTCTTCGGGGTAAAATCTATGTCGGGATGTTTCCAAGAGATCATCAAATTCTCCGTTCTCATCAATACTTCCGCACGATGCATACAATTTTTTAACGGCGGGAGCAGCAGTGATGCTGACAGCTCTCTGAAACCCAAGACTCTTCATTTTCTCGAGACAAGCATGCAGCAGCGTCCTTCCGAATCGTAAGTTCCTGTGCCCTGGTGCAACGGCGAAACCGCCGATCAGCCCCGTGCTCTCATGCTGCTCCAGTGATGTGAAATACAATGTTCCGATGGGATCATCGCGGTGGTAGAGCACCAGGCTCGTCGGAAGTTTCTCCAGGAGCGCAGATTCGTCCAGAGGCTTCAGGTACGGTGTGCCTTTCTCTGTTTGGAAGTCGGGTCCAGAGCAGTCGAGGCGGATCTGATGGAGCGCTTCAAGGTCATGCTCGTCTGCAGGAAAACCTATCCTGATGCTTTTCACGGCTTCCGGACACAGTGCGTGATATTCGCTCGCAGCGGATGCCTGCAGAATGCGGCATGCAGGATCGTGTTCCGCGCTGAGCGCAGTTAGTCTGTGTTCGAGTCCGACATCGATTGTGTTTTCCGTTCTTGATTCCGGAGAATGCATGAGAGAGAAGTATGGAGTACAAAAAGAAACCCCGAGAGGGGGATGACAACTCTACGTGGGGGGAAAAGTGACTATATCGCCGTACCCCACCTCGTAGAGGTAGTTGTACGCGGCAGACAACGAAGATTACTGATGAAAGTCACGATGTGAGGATAGTTGGATATAGTGATGTGTCAAATTTATTTCTGAACAGCCCTCACCCCCAGCCCCTCTCCAACGATTGGAGAGGGGTGACTCAAGTTTTGAAGAGTCAGAGTTTGTACTCTGTGAAGCAGAGCTTCCTTCTCCATATCGATGGAGAAGGACAGGAGGATGAGGGCTGTTGCCGGAGAGAGATGGCGCATCAGCGCCGGAGTGAGGGCTTCTACAACATTTTCAAAAACTCCTCTTCTGTAACCACCGTCACTCCCAGTTTCTTCGCATCCTCCAGCTTGCTGCCTGCTTCGCTGCCGGCAAGTACATACGTTGTTTTCTTACTCACCGATCCGCTCACTTTTCCCCCTCGATCTTTGATCATCGCTTTCGCTTCCTCTCGTCCGAGTGTCGGCAGTGTTCCGGTGAGGACGAAGATTTTTTCGGCAAAAATTTGAGGAATCGCACCGACGGAACTCACGGTCAGTCGCAGTCCGCCGTTGTCCATTTTATGCAGCAGTGCGCGGTGATCGGGCTCACCGATCCATTCTTTCGCAGCATGTGCGAGCACCGCGCCCACACCGTCGATGGCAAGTAATTCGGGTTCACTGATCGCCTGCAGAGTCAGTGCAATGTCTGACGGCAGCAACGTTTTCACGCTTCGCTTCCAGTCCAATCGTTTTGCGAGAAGCTCTGCCGTCTCCCGTCCAATGTGACGTATGCCGAGCCCGAAGAGAAAACGCTCAAGCGGAACAGTCCGCGCCTTCTCGATCGCTGCGAGCAGCTTCGCTGTCTTCTTCTCTTTGAAGAGCGGGAGCGTAAGGAGATCCGGTTCCGTCAGAAAGAAAATATCACCCGTGTCGCTGATCAGATTCGCTGCAACCAATGCTTCCACCGTCTCACCGCCGAGCCCTTCGATATTCAGGCCGTAGCGCGACGAAAAGTGTTCGATTCTCTCGAGTCGCACGGCAGCGCAGTTCGGGTTCGGGCAACGGTGGATCACTTCGCCGTCGGGGCGAATGAGGAGAGCATTACAACTCGGACAGTGCAGCGGGTAGTGATACGGCTTCGCGCCTTTCGGTCGGAGATTGATGAGCACTTCCATCACTTCGGGGATGATGTCTCCCGCTTTTCGGACAATCACTGTGTCACCGATGCAGATGCCGAGTCTCTTGATCTCATCTTCATTGTGCAGCGTTGCCCGCGTCACCGTCGTTCCGGCGAGTTGCACCGGAGAAAGGTGTGCGACGGGCGTGATCGCTCCCGTCCGTCCCACTTGCAGCTCGATATCGAGGATCGTGCTCGACCCCTCCTGTGCCGCAAACTTCAGTGCACGTGCGTACCGCGGCGCTTTTGCCGTCGAGCCCAGATCTTTCTGCAGCCTCCTCTCATTCACTTTGATCACGATGCCGTCGATGTCGTAGGGGAGTCTATCGCGCTCGGCGCCGATTTTTTTGTAGAGTGCTTCGATTTCTTCTACTGATGAGAGCACGGCGTACGACGGCTCAACGGGGAAACCGGACGTTTGCAGCATATCCATCAATTCTTTCTGCGTCGCAATGCCAAGCGTGTCGATAGCAACGGTGTCGAGCGAGTAGCAGAACATGCGGAGATCTCTCGATGCCGCAATCTTTGGGTCCAGCTGTCGTACCGATCCCGCTGCGGCATTGCGGGGATTCGCGAATTTTTCTTCTTCCGGAAGTGCTGTATTGATGTTTTTGAGCGTCGCTTTCTCGATGTAGACCTCTCCGCCGATTTCAAGAAAATCAGGAAGAATGGGAGCGGGTTGCCTACCCGCGTATTGTTGAGGTATTTCAAATGACAGCGGTATTTCCTGAATCGTTTTCACCGTATGGGTGACATCTTCTCCCTCGATGCCGTTGCCGCGGGTGACGGCTCGGACAAATGTGTACGAATGCTGAGGCTGATGTTCTTGTTTCGAGGAAGGGTTGAGGGTTGGGGTTAGGGCATAAACCAGAGACATGTTTAGCCCGTCGATCTTCAGTTCAGTTTCAAACGCAAACTGCATGTCTTTGTTTCCGAGTGCCCGCTGCATGATCTCCACCCACTCGTCGATGTCCTCTCTCGAGAATGCATCCTGCAGCGACTCTTTCGGATGGAGGTGCTTCTGCTTCGGCAGCTTCGAGTTGAGTGCAGCTCCCACGCGCTGCGTCGGAGAATCCGAAGTCACGAGATCCGGGTACGCAGTCTCCAGTGCGATCAGTTCGGCTTTCAGACTGTCTCGCACTGATTCCGGCACGAGGGTTTTGTTCTCCGTGAAGTATGCACGGTTGAGTCGCAGTATTTCTGCTTTCAGTTGATTGATGCGTTTTTTGGCTGATGCTCTCTCCATGTGAACATTGTAGGAGAAAACGAGTGCTTTAGGATATTGTCAATTGCAAAAAAACTGGGTACGGAGAGAATCAGCGCTCAGATGTCGTCGACAGCAGATCTTCGCAGGCAGGTGGACGGAATCGATCGTCAAATTGTGGAATTGCTTTCCCGGAGAATGACGGTTGTGCGTCAGGTGTTGCATCAGCTCGATGAGGATGCTCCGGACAAAGAACGCGAAGCGCAGGTTTTGAGCAACTGGCTTGAAGAAGGATTCGACTACGATCTCGATGAAGCATCACTCGAGAAGGTCTGCAAAGCAGTCATGGAGATGGGGAGAAAAGCGAAAGACCGCTAAAGTTATGAGTTCTGAGACGTGAGTGATGAGCACGGAAGCTTTTGGTTTAGATGAAGAACAAGGATACTCAAAACTCATAGCTTCTCTGCTTGTTTTTTACCTTCTCCAAGCTCTCAATCTCTGGTATACTGCGGAGATGTCTTCAAACCTCTTCGAGACCGCTGCCATAAAACGCGCTTCCGATCTTCATGTCGTATCGGGACAGCCTGCGATGCTTCGAATCGACGGGCTACTCAAGCCTCTCGGTGAGAAACTGTCCGCGAAGAAAGTAACGGAACTCATACAAAGTTTTCTTTCCGAGCCACAGGAGAAACGATTTCTTTCCGAAAAAGATTTGGACTGTTCCTTCGTGCTCTCCTCAGGCGTTCGGTTTCGCATCAACTGTCACATCGTGTGCGGAGAGCCTGCATTCGCCGCGCGCATCATTCCTTCGAAGATTCCGTCTCTTCAAGAGATCGATATGCCGGAGATCGTGATGGATCTTGCGCGCAGCCGCGATGGACTTCTCCTCTTCACGGGTCCGACCGGATCCGGAAAATCCACCTCGCTTGCTGCGATTGCGTCGAAGCTTCTCTCGGAATCTTCGTTCAATGTCATCACTCTCGAAGATCCGATCGAATTTCAGCTTCCTGCGGGTAAGGGTCTCATCCAACAGCGCGAACTGGGAGCCGATTTCCCCTCGTTCCCCGAAGGGTTGAAGCATGTTCTTCGCCAGGATCCGGATATCGTGCTCGTCGGAGAGATGCGTGATCTTGAGAGCATCGCCCTTGCACTCACGCTTGCGGAAACCGGTCATCTCGTTCTTGCGACATTGCACACACCGAACGCCGCACAGACCATCGACCGCATCGTGGATGTCTTCCCTCCGCACCAGCAGTCGCAGGTTCGGTTGCAGCTGTCACTCTCGCTGCGTGCGGTCATCGCGCAGCGCTTGCTGCCAAGGAAAGGCGGCGGTCGCATCGCGAATCGCGAGATTCTTGTCCGTACTCCGGCAGTCTCGAATATCATTCGTGAAAATCGCCTCGTGGAACTCAACTCAGTCCTGCAGACCGGCGGCAGTGATGGGATGATCAGCTTCGAGAAGGACCTGAAGAGACTGGCGAAGGAGGGGGTGGTGGAGGAGTGAGGGATGAAAACCGCTTCAGCGTTGGTTGTTCTGTTGAGCGACGGAAGTTGCATCTTTCTGCAGACCCGACTCTTTGGCACGAATGAGAACCACACCAAACTCACGATGCTTCTTCAACTCTTTTTCGCATGCTTTCATATATTTTTTCTCACACAACACCATGGATCGATCGAGCGAATCTTCCCGATCGATCTTTTCCCGGAGTCCGCGGGCAATGTCATCCGGAGACAGCGGCGGGGAGAGCGGAGTATCCTGCAGGCGATCCATCGGTATGAGATTCTTCACGCTTTTGTTCGCCGTGCGATTGGCAAAATCCTCGACGATTCTTTCGTCGTTCGTTCCGAGGATTTTCCCGAGGGCAATCAAGGCTTCCTCGCGTTCTTTCTCGATATTCCTCAAGCCTTTTTCGCTTTCGACGATCGATTGTTGCAGTTCTTTGATCTGAAGAAGCATCGCTTCTGACTTTGGCAACAACAGAGACTCTTGAAGTCTTTTCTTCTGCACACGAATAAAATATTCCGTTGAATAGATTGAACTATTTATGGAATCACCACCGCTGACGATGCGATACGCAAGCAGATTGAGCACAGTACTGCCGTTGCTGCACAGCACATCATCGATACGATGATTGGCGACTGTTTTTCCGATCGCTCTATGAATATCCGTCTGTTCGGGGATGGGAGGAATGTCTTGTTGCATAGGAACCGGAAGGTCATCCACTTCCACCAGTACCATAAATTTGGAAAGGTGTTCGATATTGTCGACACTCACATCGATACCTTGGAATTCCTTCAGCGAAGCGATTAGCTCGCGAACAGTCGTCGCATAACTCAGGTTTGGTTTCTCATCAAGAATCATGGCAAGCGCTCCTCTCACGATATTGCCGGTCTCTTCTCTCCTTTTCTCATTCGACAAGCCGATGGCAGCCAAGCCGGATGCGACAAGCCCGCTCACCAGAAAATTTCTGCGGGTGGTTTTGGCGGATGCCGGCGTGTCCACAGATTCCGAAGCCAGAACGCTCGCCGGATCCGGTTTGATTTTTTGGGTACCTGGATCAGGCGGTGCGGAAATCTCCGTGGCTTTGTCAGGCGGAGGAGGGAGTTGATCGGCAATATCGGCAAGATCCGGTCGCAGTATTCCGTCCGGAAAACATTTGCTTCGAAGACCGGAAAAAGCATATCGATTCAGCAGCTCTTTATTCGTCGGATCTTGCTGCAAACTCAGCAATAACTCCGTATCTGGAGTGGAAAATCCGAGCGTGACGAGACGATTGCGAATTTGAGGATCCGATACGATGGGGAGGGCGGCTCGAGTGCGGGTTTTTGAAATAACACGCTGAATCCAAGTCGTGGCAGGCGATTCTTGCATGGAGCTTTCGACCCCTCTCTGAGGGTCGAATTTGTCTGCATTTCCAATATCAATTCTTGACATTTCTCCATTAAAGCATATCCAGAAGATTTTGACCATAGAAACTGAAAAAATGTTCTGGCGGATCAGCTGCCTGCTCAGACAGAATCACGAATTTTTTCAGTGGCGGAAAAAAAGAAGAAGGTATAGAATAGTTCTCATGTCTCTTCATTATCCAAGCCATTCGCGGATGCATGAGGTTCCGGAGCCGGAAAATTGGGTAGTGAAATCGCTGAAGAAAGGTGCAAGAGATGCGTTGCTCGCCGTGACGGTTGCTGGCGCAGCTGTTGGAGGCGTACAGGGATACAGGCATGTGCAGTCACAGAGCGCAGCTAGATTTCAGGCATTCAAGGAGGGGGGCTTCAGCCTGCGACCTGAGGATATCGGCAATACATCTCTGCTCGCCTTTTGTCTCGAAGAAAGCAAGAAACCCGATGCGCCTCTTTCATGTTTCAATGCCGTCTGCGGATTGGCAACCATGGAGGAAGCGGATGGTAAGGATGCACTTCTGCAGATTTCCGAAACGGCGAAGGAGAGATTCAAGAATGACCCCGTGAAACTGAGTGAAATTAATAACAGTATCGGCCAAAGGCTCGCCAGACCGAAGGATGATCTGAAAGGGACCAAGAGCGAACATAGAACGCAGCGGAACAACCCTGATGTTGCTGCCGCTTTTCGCGTGATGATGGCATCAGCCTTGATCTGCAAAGAAAGGATGGAAACCCCCGATTTGGAACCGAAGCACTATGATGATTGCGCCGGTTCCATCATCCGCCTTCTCGGTCCCGTACCGTATTGGAAACTTCATGCCAATGATCGCGATGAACTGTTCGACTTCCTGCGCAGTACCGAGGTGAGAGGAACGTGGAACATTGAGTATGAATTGTATCGGCAGAGCATTCTGCATGCCGATACGATCACCAGTGACGATATCGCAGCAATTCGCAGCGGATCTGTAAGCAAGCATCAGGCAAGTCGTCTGACGGAATGATTCCAGAAAAAAGTATTATTTTTTCAATGTAACAATGAAAATGCAATCTACCGAGCACTGGGAAGATTTAGAACGTGGAAGCAGAGCAATCCCGATTCCGAGGGGTATCAGGACGATCGGATATACAGTAACAGCCCTGGCTGCCGCTATGCTGATGAACGGCGGTCTTCGAAAATTTGAAGATCTTTCCCAGGGTGTTCTCGCAACTCGTCAGTCGGATGGAGGGGTCTCCAGAGCTCCCGATGTCGAGCCAAAATTAGAGCAGGCAGAGAATCAACTTCGTTTGCTGTTGGGGAAATCCGAGGTTCCAAGCGATGTAGAGGTACTGCTTGCATGTCAAAATCTCTCTACCGCTGCCAGTCGGTATGTCACCTTTAGCAGTATCGACGGTGTCACACATCGCCCGACGGAAGATCGCCTGCATTCAGTAGCCGCTCTATTTCTTTCTGTGTACAAAGCGACGAAGATTGAGCGAGTGAAGGAGTACGCGCTGAGCATGGAGCACCTCGCACACTTGTTGCATGCTGCCGGTTCTCACGGGATTATTCGCGGTCTAGTTACTCCTTCTTACACGAAAGATGGTATGGGGATTGCCACGCTTCGGATGGAGCATGATTCGGGGCAAGAGTACGAAGTAACCGCTCCATTTGAGCAAGCCGAGGAGGAAATCGCGAAGCAATTGGGGGAGGTGAATCCTACAGTTTCGGAGTCTGGGCTCAAAAATATTGAAAAATAATCAGTTTTGCGCTAGAATAACAAGAAATATACATTTTCTATGCAGAAAAAATTCTTCCTACTTGCAGGCGTAGCAATGCTCGTTCTTGCAAGTATTGCTTCTCTTGTTCTTTCGAACCCAAGTACGATCGTATTTTTCTTGGAAAACTACGGATACATCGCCCTTTTTGCAGGTATCTGCATTCTCCTCATTGTTCTCGGATTTCAGTGGCATGCCATTCTGCGCAGCCATCGTACTCATCAAGTTCCTCTCAGGATGATCGAAGAAACGAAGCCCCGATTCATCGGACGCTTCGAGACTGCTACGACAAATCTGCTAACCGTCGCAATTCTAATTCTTTCCGTTCAGTCTGTGTATGTGGCGTTCGGCTTGCCCCCAAATTTCTGGGCATTGCTCAGTACGACGACGGAGGTCAAAAAAACGATCAGGGTGATCACGGGTGATTTCGATAATGATGGAGACATCGATTACATCGCTGGAAATACGGATATCGGAGGAGGAACCGACAAAACAGATATTTATCTCAACAATGGATCCGGAGTGTTCTCAAATTCTACCTTCGTTGCTTCCCATGCTATGACAGATCTTGATGCTGGAGATGTCGATGGAGACGGTGATCTTGATATCATTTTTTCGACAGACGGAGGTGAAGGCATCAACAAGTGCGTCAACAATGGATCGGCAGTCTTCACTTGCCAGAGTCTCAATGCAACTCCACTTGATCATATGCGCCTTCTGGATGTCGATAACAACGGCACGCTTGATCTTGTCGCTTTATCAAGCACATCCAATAGTACACAGGCGGTATACATCAATGACGGTCATGGCGTCTTCACCGCTGCCAATTCCACATTGCCGAAGACGAACGGGTTTGCAGTGGCGGATTTCAACAGTGACGGATATCTCGACCTTGCTCTCACCGCTACAGCGGTTGCAAGTACAACGAAGGTGTATCTGAACAGCGGTACCGGAGCATTTGTTCAAGTCACAAGCTTTACGCCCTCAGGTGGCACCCAGACCGCAGTGATCGCTCCGGATGTTGATGGCGATGGAGATATCGATCTTCTGATTACGGACAATCTCGGAATTATGAGAGTGATGGAAAACAACGGAAATAATACGTTCACGGCTGGCGGAACGTACGGAAGTATGGCACGCGCAGATGATGTTGCATACGCAGACTTGCAGAATAACAGTAGATTCTACGCTATTATTGGTGGCTGTGACAGCTCAGCAGTGAATGGTGGAGGTGAGACATGGTCGAATAACGGTGCAGGTGGTTTCACTGTTCTTGCTGCAGCGCTGGATCCGACTGATTGCACAAAAAGCGTTGCATTCGGAGACATTGATGGCGATGGAGATTCGGACTATGTGCGCGGGAATCGCGATCCCAGCGGAGCTTCCGGACAGGCAAACCGTGTCTATGTTAGCGCCTACTCTGCGTCAACCGCCAACACCGCACCCACCGCATCCACCGCTTCCACGCTGACGGGAACGATTCTCTCCAGTTCTCCTCCCACAACTGCGACGGTTCGTCTCTCTTGGGGCTCCGGCTCGGACACCATTAGCGCAACGAGAATGTTGCAGTACCAACTGAAAGTCGGTACGGGAAGTGCCGCAAACAATATCCTCTCCAGTAAAACCGCAAGCCCGAACTGGACAACCCGCGTGATGCCGAACGGGCAGAGCAGAACCATGCTCCTGAGGAATCTTCCCTGCGGCAACACGTTCTACTGGAATGTTGCCACGGTCGACACCGGATTCAAATCCACGTGGAGCACGGAACAGTCCTTCACACTCTCTTCTTCCTGCCAACTGACGTTTAGCGGCGGAGGCGGTGGTGGAGGCGGAGGTGGCGGGGGAAGTACGACTACTGCCCCAAGCGGCGGAAGACTCTGGAGAATCCCCCGCGAGGAACTTCCCCCAAGAATTCCAACCGGTACGCTCTCTGTATCCGCCTTCGAAGACATCAATGCCAATGGCAAAAAGGATCTCCGCGAGAAGAACGGCTTTGCCGGTCTCTCTATCACCGCTTCCGGCTCCACCGCCTCCGGCGTCACGATCAGGAAAACTCTCACGCTCTCCAAGAAAGGAAAAGTCACCTTCGAGCTCGAGCAGAGCGACAAACGAGGCTACACCCTCATTGTCGCCAGCGGTTCCACGATCCTCGCCGATTTCGAACCGACCGGCAAAACAACCTCCGGCTCCTACATCGTTCGCGACCAATCGTCCGCTGCCATTGCCTTCGGCTTCCGCAGAGCGGCACTCCTCGACTATCACCCCTGTCTCACCGTCGCTGCAGCCGATGCGCAGGATCGCGGCAAATCCGATGCTCTCATCCTCCTCGGTCAACTGCAGGACGCATTCTTCCATCCCATCGCAGACGGCGTCACCCTCAAGGCAGGGCTCACCAAGCGAGCGGACTTCTTCACGCTCCTCGCCCGCACCCAGTGCATCCCTCTCGTCTCACCCCCTCCCCGAAAAAATTCCAAGGGTTCCATCAAATCTCTCATCGATCTCCCTCCTCAGCCTGCTACTCCGAATGCCGTGCTCCTGTACTCCCTCCTCGCCTCAGATCTTCCGGCTTCCCGTCACACATCGAAAGGGCAAGCCGCAGACCTCTCCGCCCCCATCACCCGCAGGGAGGCGATCACCCTCATCGCCGCCGCCATGAAGATCCCCAAAGACAAGCAGGTGACCGAAGGCTCTCTCCCCGCCGACCTCTCCTCCAAAGATCCTCTCGTTCCCGATTTCCTCACGCTCCGTTCCCTCGACATTCTCCCCCTTGGCTTCCTCACCCTTCTCGGATCGGAGCATGGGATGGACAGCACGGAAGCAGCCACTCTTCTCACGAGAGCCTCTTTCCAAGCCGGTCACATCGGTCTCCTCCCGATCGTCTTCGATCACTCCGGTCACGCCGCCGCTCCCGTCGAGGAGAAGAGGCTCGATGTTCTCGATGATTTCCCCGATCTCCCGATCCGTGACTGCCTCCTCACCGATTCCAAACGCGCAGGGAACATCAACTTCAAGGATCTTCTCCCCGGGGATCCTCTCGAACCGACGATCAAGAGTCTCCTCTCCCGCGGCACCAAGAATACTGACCAAAAAACCCTCTGGCTCCTTCCCGCAACCAAAACTCCCACCGAGTTCGGCATCACCAAAGGAACACCAAAACTTTCTCTCGACGAGCCCGTCTCCCTCTTCGAGGCGCTCAGAACTCTCCTCATCCTTCGTTGTCTCCCTCCTCCCACTGCCAGAGAATTCGTCCTCTCCAATTTCTCCATCGAAGGCTCCGGCGAGAGCAGAGTGCCGAGGGATCGTCTCGCAAACCTCAAACGTGATCAGAGCTTCGTCTCCCGCACGTTCTACAGAGCACAGGACCATGAACGCGCGTTCGATCTCTCGCTCTTCACCTATGCCCAAAATCTCCTCAGCGGAGATGCCAGAAAAGCAGATTCTTCCCTCAACGTCAGAGACGGCTCTTCCCTCCTCGCCTCAGGATTCCTGAACCTTCTCGTCCACGAATCTCTCCTCAATCCTCAGGAAGCAGAAACCAAAGCGGAGGGTCTCGCCCTCGATCTCGCGAAGTATTTCCTCGACGACCCCGATCTCGACTGGCGAACCGGTGATCATCTCAGAAATCTTCCTCTCACCCGCAGCATGCTTCTCGAATTCCTCGGTGCGGTGCTCGACAAGGAGATTCCCCCGGAAGATGCCCCCGAGACATCATCGGTGAAGGAATCACTCGGGGAAGGGTGGTGGAAGAGGTTGAGGGAGTGAACGAAATCGCCTGCATCCCTTCCAGAAGGGCTGGAAATGCTATTGACTCATATATTTTTTATAGTAGAGTGCGAGTTTGTCTCTACGACATTTTCCTGTTATGAATACATCTCTTCCGATTTCGACCCCACTTCGCCCCGCGACGGGGCTACGAGGGGCGAGAGGCACTCACTATTCTTCCCTCAAGGTCGGATGAACACCTCCTTGCCCATTTCCATCGAGGCATACCTGAAAGAAGCGGGGTTTTCGCAAACAGAAATGTTGGTTCTTCGAAAGCTGCTTGAGAACGACTCGCTTACGATTCGCGAACTCGCAACGAAGATGGGGAAATCCCCGGGACTTGTCGACCAGGCGGTGAAGAAAATGATGAAGAAAACGATCGTTCGTAGGGATACGATCAACGGTCAGCCGAAGTACCTGATTCATTCGCTGGACGCAGTCGTGCAATGGGTGAAGACCGACATGAAGGGGAGAAAGGAGATGCTCGAGAAGAGGCAGGAGAACTTCGAATCGTTCATCCAAACGCTGAAGATGGACAAATCCAGACCCGATATGGAGCATTTCTCGGGATCGGAGGGCATCCGGAAAGCGTACGATAAAATCATCACCGTCGGCGGGGAGATCCTGACGATGATGCCGATTCTCTTCCTTGCCGAGGATGATCCTCTCCGTGCGTTTCGCAGCGATCTTTTCCGTCGCAGACAGGTTCGGAGGATCTTCCAACGTGTCCTCGCTCCGGACAGTCCACTTGCGCGCAGATTCCAGTCGCGCGACATGTTGGAGTATCGAAAGACGGTGCTCGTTCCCGAGTCGGAACTTCCTCTTCCCTTCGAGAAGACGATCGTCGGGGACACGATTGCCTACATTGACCATAAGAGTCAGAACGCCTGCTTCCTGAAGTTTCCGGAATTGGCGAAATCCGAGCGTGGAATTTTCGAGTGCCTCTGGGTGCGGACGCTGAGGAACGAGAAGAACGGCGAGGGGACGGTGTCGGCGGGGGTGACGCACACTGTGGCTCCGCTCCGCGCGGGGATACTCTCACGGAATGGATGTGCCATGGGTTTTTGTGCTTTCCTCAGCGGTGCACTCACTATTTTGTTTTTGAAGTAGTTGTGGGGGGGGGGCTCTGGGTTGCAGTTTGGAAATATGTAATTGACTAATCTATCTCTAGGAGTAAAATGTACTTTGATGTTTGAAAGAACTAATCGATCAGAGCAAGATTCAGCCCGTTCTCAGGAACAGGGAGGATTTGTGCAGCAGCAAGGCTCGGGAGGCAGATCATTATCCCTCGTTACTGCTGCAGTTATTGCAGGAGCAGCATCGCTTCTTGCAGCACGTCAGTTGCAGACATTGCCTGTGGAGACCGGGAAACAATCTGAGAAGAGACTGGATACGCGCGATGTCGATGCCTTCATTCATGCCCAGCAAAATGTCATCACCATGGTTGATGACGGAATCCGCGATGCGAGTGTTCTTGAGGCAGTGAAGGCTCTGAATGTTGCAGGGAATAAGCTTCTGCTTTCTCTTGATCAGTGGACCGTGCCGGGAACCCCTTTCGATGACGCGCTTGCTTCCATGCGTCTCGCGCTCGGAGATTGTACGGACGAGTCCATTCATTTGGCATTGTCGGAACAGATCGAAACAACCGAAAAATTTTCGAAAGCGTGGGCTCAATTGATCGCTCATCGGCAAGTCTCCAGCGGCAATCCTCGTCTTTGGTGGGATGCGGATCACTCATGCCTTGCGGCAAGGACACCTGATGGGAAGCTTGTCCCCATTGACTCTCCGGTTCCATCGAAACAGAAGGAAACTATAGTTATTGGTCAGGAGTAGTTGAAGAGGGAAAACGGGTGCTGATGCTCATTAATTGAGGAAGGATGATTGACATTCCTTGACATTTCTCTACGTATCCAGGATTCAGCTTGGGAAGATACAATTCTCTCCTCAGCCGCTTGATTTGAATGCATTCTTTACCGAAGTTCTGCAGGTGGTGGAGCCGACGGTGCAGCAGAAGAAGCTCAACTTCGTGAAGAGTATGCCGAAGATGCTGCCGACAGTCCTCCTCGGTAAGCGTTACACCCGCATGACGGTGGAAAACCTGCTCACGAATGCCGTCAAATACACGCCGGACGGTGGTACCGTCACGTTCGACCTCACGATCGAGAACGGCATTCTGCACTGTTCGGCCGATACCGGTTGCGGAATCCCGAAGGAGGATCAGGGTAAGATCTTCGGGAAGATGTACCGTGCGAGCAACGTACGCAATACCGTGGAAGGCAATGGTTTCGGGGTCTCTACGTCGCAAAAGGAGCCATTGAAGGGCAGGGCGGTAAGATGTGGTTTATAAGCGAGGTGGGGAAGGGGACGACGTTCAGTTTTGAGTTGCCGGTGAAGAAGGCAAAAGAAATCTAGAGTGCTGTTGCAGTTTGTAGCTCAGTGTTGCTGAGAAGACTTATGTAGTCACCAAATTGAAATTTGGTGTTGGAATAATTGACTTAATTCTATATACTATTACAATATAATAATATGAGAGCGCCACAAAGTCACTCTGATGTAGGCAGAAGTGGGGGTGATCCTGATATTTTGCCACAAGTAATTGAAAGCGACTCCGATTCTGCGCTTTCCAGAAGAGATTGGATAGCGCTCAGTACCGGAACGGTGGCGATTGCAGCTCTCGGGCTCGTCGGATTGTCAGGCAGAAAGAAGCAATCTGGAGTAAAACAGGAACAGGAGTATTCATCGGATGTCTTGGAAGCAATGATTGATTTTGAGAAAACAAGATTATCGCTGAAGGCAGTGGAAGAAAGTTTACGTCGGTCTAGACGATTGGATCGGTCGGAAGAAGCTCTCAGAGCTGATTTTCAAAGTTTGGCACATCATGGAAGGTATCTCTGTGTTCATCTTCAAATGGAGCCGAATACATCGGCAAAAAGAATGGTTCCGCTTTTTCTTGATGCTCAAATGTTGCTTGAATCAATCGTAGATTTGCTTCCGGAAGATCCGTCGAACAATGATGTAAGAAAATCTGTTACAGAACTTTCAGAATTGATGAACAGCCTGAAAATAGATGCACACGTAACGGGTTTCATCGCAGAAAAAACATTGGATATTGAACGGGACGATGCGAACAACAGCTATGTGCGGATGAGGGATCCGGCTTCGTCCGGTAGTCCACTTATTCCATTGAAGCAATGGTATGAAGATCATTTGCCTGAATGTGAGAAGAACATGCGCAAGGAAAAGGAGTAACGACATGGCAAGAATCCGTCTTTTGCGCTATAATACTGGGAAAAACACACACCGATGCGCAAGCGATTTCTCTTCGTCACAGGCATCACCCTTCTGCTGTTTCTCAGCGGTCTGATTCTGCTGCATGCACAGGTTCTGCTTTGGTCGGTCACTGTCATCTCTCCGTTCAAAGCAATCATGATGTTGCATGGCTTCGCGATACTGTCGATCGGCATTGCATTTGTTCTGATCGCTCTCATCGCCGAATGGCACGTTATTCTCCGCCATCTCAGGATCAATCGAATGTCGATTGCGACAGTCGAGCAGACAAAGTCGAGACTCCCCAAATCGTTTGAAATTGTTGCGACGAATGTTCTGACCGTCGCCGTCGCGATTCTTTCCGTACAGTTTGTTGCGATCGTCTATGCGATGGCGTTCACGTTGAGCAGCTCAACAACGGAGACGAAGAGAACAATCGGCGTTATCATGCTCGATGTAGACGGAGATGGGGATCTCGACTACATCGCTGGGAATTCCACAACGGATAATAGTGTCGATGTGTATAAGAACAATGGGACTGGAACGTTTTCATATTCTTCGACCATTGCCTCAGGAAGTTTTCAAACTTTCTCTGCTGGGGACATCGACGGGGACGGGGACATCGACTTCGTGACTTCAAATTCGAGTTCTCTAAAAAAATATGTGAATGACGGCAATGGAAGTTTTACAGCGTCTACCGTAGATTCGATCGGCAATAAAAATATAGTACTTGCTGATTTCAACGGTGACGGCAGTCTTGATATTGTGACTGCCGCTGAGAGTGCGACAACGGCAAATGCGATCTATCTCAATGACAGTCACGGAAACTTTACCGCAGCACCTTCAACTCTGCCGATGGAGGTTGGCATGGGCATCGCTGATTTCAACAGTGACGGATATCCGGATCTCGCATTGCTCGATACATCACAGGATCTGAATGTTTACCTGAATAGCGGAACGGGTGCGTTCGTGCGATCATTCCTCGGTGTTGTGCAAGTGAACTATCCGCTTGCATTCGGAGATTTCAACAGTGATGGAAGTATTGATATTGTGGTCACTAATTATTCCACTCAAAAGATTTTCACCTATACCAATAACGGTCTCGGGACATCTTTTACTGCCGGCACGAACGTTACTTCGAATATCGGTTCGCCCAGTAACATTGCTCCTGGAGACATCGATAATGATGGAGATTTGGATATCATTATTGCCGGAGGATTCACTTCCGGAGCAGCACGCCTTTTTCTCAACGATGGCAGCGGACTATTTACAGAGAGTGGTTCGCCAACGGAAGCAGGGGATTGCAATTATGATGTCGCTATTGGGGACATCGATGCCGACGGTGATCTTGATTATATCCGTGGTAACTACGGGTGCGGATCCGGTGAAGCGAATCGTCATTACAAGAGTGACCAAGCAGCGACAAGCGCGAACACCGCCCCCACCGCTCCCACTGCTTCCACACTCACCGGAGCAGTCGTCAGCCCACAACCGAAGAGTACGACATCGGCGACCAATGATAACAGCGTGGGGACGAGACCTTTCTTGGCTTCCAATAACGTGTATACGAGTAACGATACGTATGCTTCGGCCTCAAGCCTTGTGACCGGAGAAGATTCGTACTACCTGGTCGCGACTGCCTTCAACTTCAATATTCCAAGCAATGCAACCATTCTGGGCATCAAAGCTGAGGTTGAGGAGAATGGAGGAGACAGCACGATCGTGGATAACAGAGTGCGTATTGTAAAAGGGGGCGCCATCGGATCGACGGATCGAGGCAGTGCAACTGCCTGGCCCGCGGCAGATGCCTATGTCAGCTACGGCAGTGCGTCTGATCTATGGGGTACAACGTGGACGCCCGCCAACATCAATGCAAGTAACTTCGGATTCGCCATTTCGGCCCACAGTACGACGACTGTCACATCGTTCCCCAGAATCGACCACATCCGCATCACCGTCTATTACAGCATGCAGGATGTCCGCCTCCGCTGGGGCTCCGGCTCCGACAGCATCAGCGCGACGAGAATGCTGCAATATCAACTGAAAGTCGGTACGGGCAGCAATGCCAATAACATTCTCTCGAGCAAAACCGCAAGCCCGAACTGGACAACCCGCGTCATGCCAAACGGGCAGAGCAGAACGATGCTCCTCAAGAATCTTCCCTGCGGCAACACGTTCTACTGGAATGTAGCCGCGGTCGACACGGGTTTCATGTCGACGTGGAGCACGGAACAATCCTTCACGCTTTCTTCTTCCTGCCAACTTACGTTTGGCGGGGGAGGGGGAGGAGGCGGTGGCGGCGGCGGAACGACCACAACCGCTCCCAGCGGTGGAAGACTCTGGAGAATCCCCCGCGAGGAACTTCCTCCAAGAATTCCAACCGGTACTCTCTCCGTCTCCGCCTTCGAAGACATCAATGCCAATGGCAAAAAGGATCTCCGCGAGAAGAACGGCTTCGCCGGTCTCTCAATCACCGCCTCCGGTTCCACCGCCTCCGGCGTCACGATCAGAAAAACTCTCACGCTCTCGCAGAAAGGACAAGTCACCTTCGAGCTTGAGAAGAGCGACAAGCGGGGCTACACCTTGATTGTCGACAGCGGTTCCACCATCCTCGCCGATTTCGAGCCGACCGGCAAAACAACCTCCGGCTCCTACATCGTTCGTGACCAATCGTCCGCTGCCATCGCCTTCGGTTTCCGAAGACAGGAACTCCTCGACTATCACCCCTGTCTCACCGTCGCTGCAGCCGATGCGCAGGATCGCGGAAAACCCGATGCCCTCATCCTCCTCGGTCAACTGGAAGATGCTTTCTTCAATCACGTCATTGACGGCGTCACACTCAAGACAGGGCTCACCAAGCGAGCGGACTTCTTCACGCTCCTCGCCCGCACCCAGTGCATCCCTCTCATCTCACCGCCTCCACGAAAAAACTCCAAAGGCGACATCAAATCTCTCATCGATCTCCCTCCTCTGCCTGCAACTCCGAATGCCGTTCTGCTCTACTCCCTCCTCGCTGCAGACCTTCCTGCTTCCCGTCACACATCGAAAGGACAAGCCGCCGACCTCTCCGCTTCAATCAGCCGTAGGGAAGCCATCACTCTCATTGCTGCCGCCATGAAAATTCCTCCGGAGAAGCGAACCCTCACGGGATCGACGCTCCCTCCGGATCTCTTTCCAAACGATCCTCTCGTCTCCGATTTCCTCACCCTCCGTTCTTTCGACATTCTTCCCCTCGGTTTCCTCACCAAGCTTGGTCCCGCTCAGGGAATCGACAGTAATGAAGCTGCCATCCTCTTCACCAGAGCCGCTTTCCAAGCCGGTCACATCGGTCTCCTGCCGATCGTATTCGACAAAACCGGTCACAGAGCCGCTCCCGTTGAGACGAAGGCGCTCGATGCTCTCGACGATTTCCCCGGTCTCCCGATCCGTGACTGTCTCCTCACCGATCCCAAACGAGCAGGAAACATCAACTTCAAGGATCTTCTCCCCGGAGATCCGCTCGAACCAACGATCAAGGATCTCCTCTCCCGCGGAACCAAAAACAGCGACGGGAAAATCCTCTGGCTCCTTCCGGCAACCGACAAACCCACCGAATTCGGCATCCTGAAGGGCTCTCCGAAACTTTCTCTGGACAAACCTGTTTCCCTCTTCGAAGTGCTCAGAACTCTCCTCATCCTTCGCTGCCTTCCCCCGCCCAGTGCCAGAGAGTTTGTTCTCGCCAACTTCGAAATCGAAGGCTCCGGCGAGAGTCGTGTGTCGAGGGATCGTCTCTCAAACCTCAAACGTGATCAGAGCTTCGTCTCCCGAACGTTCTACCGAGCACAGGATCATGAGCGTGCTTTCGATCTTTCTCTCCTTAAATTCTCTCCCAATATTCTGAACGCAGACACCGAAGCACCCGATGCTCCTCTGAGCGTTCAAGATGGTACCTCTCTGCTCGCCTCAGGATTTCTCAATCTCTATGTTCATGAAGGACTCCTCAACCCTCAGGCAGCCGAAACCAAAGCGGAAGGGCTCGCCCTCGATCTTGCGAAGTACTTCCTCGACACTCCCGATCTCGACTGGCGAACCAGCGACCATCTGAAAAACCTCTCTCTCACCCGCAGCATGCTTCTCGAATTCCTCGGCGCGGTGCTCGACAAAGAGATCCCTCCGGAAGATGCCCCCGAGACATCGTCGGTGAAGGAATCACTCGGGGAAGGGTGGTGGAAGAGGCTGAAGGAGTGAAAAAACCGCCAATTCCGTCTTACCAGACCTTCTGCCCACCAGATCATTTTATCGGATTCTATTGTCAATAGATGTATGATGTGCTTTAATAGGGAAATGTCAATAACGCATTCTGACGGGCATCTTGCAGGGTTAGAAGGAGACGAAAACCTGCTCCGTCTCGAGGAAGCACTTGCACGATTCGTTGCTGAAGGAAAGATTTCTGCAGCTGCGGCAAAAGATTTTTGCACATTTGCTTTGCTTGATCCTGCATCCGCCGAACGCCAGAATTGGCGTTACAATCCAGGAGGAACTGCAAATGAAATCTATGATATGGACACGATTGGGAAAACGGGCGAGTATCCTCCTCCGGTACGATTGAGGCAAGGTATGGAATCTATCGGAGCTCTGTTGAATACAGAACTTGAGCGGCGTTTTCCTCCCACTCCTGCGACAGAACATGCTTCTTCTACGGATACTGGTACTTCCGGCTCATCGCTCAACACGGGCAGTCCTGTCATTCCCTCATCTGCACATCTGTCGCAGCAGATTGAAACGGTCATAGGAGAAGACAGATCCACACGCAGAAATTGGATGGGGAATGTTCTGAAAACAGCAGGTGCAACTGCTGCGTTGACGGGCTTGGCCACCCTGCATCCGAAAGCACGTCACGTACTGGGGATCGATCGTGATGTGACTCCAGATCTCGCAGCGATGGTTCGTAATTTCCCGAGGTCATTTCCCGGTACGACCATCACGGTGGAGGGGGATCTGAAGGACACAAAAACCGTCTCCATCATGATTTCGATGCCTCGACCATTCCCGGATGCAAAGCAACTCTATGATTCCGTTGCAGGTCCATTCTTCCGGGCATCGGATGGCTCCTCTCTGTCACACACATCCATCCATCCGACGCAGAGTATTCCCGCATCGTCGTTATCCGGGAATCCTACGGAGGCCATTGCTTTCAGTGTTGCAAACTGCAAACCGGATAGTCTCTACTGCTCTCGTGATATCGATGCATGGTCCATCCGGAAATTATTGGAATTTATGACGCACGTGGACAAGTCCATACTCGAAGCAGAGAGAGGGAAAAATGATCCGCATCCCGGCAATCCGAATTTTGTCACTGTGGAGAGAGATCTCGCCGTGATGAAAGCACTGAAGGAAGCGTACATGAATGCCCTTCAGAATATCTTTGGCTCGCATACACGTGACATTCTCGAGAAGAAAGACGGAAGAGAGCAGTCACTGCTGAGTCGCTTGCATGTGGGGTATCTCTATTCTCATTATTTCAATGATGATGAAGTGCGCGACAAAGATCCCGCCACATGGAGCGAGAATACAAATCCGACACTGGTTGGCATGGAAGCGAGGAGAGTATTCAAGAACCGTATCGATTCAAAGAAAGCAGGAACCAGTGTGATTCTCTGCGATCCGCGCCATCTGCAGGAGTGTTTGACCGCACTTCGAGAACAGATAGGAGACAAGAAAGGAATCGCGACGATTATCATTGATACTGACAAGCATGATTCTATGATCAAATAGACTACGGTTGCAGGGAAATAATGTCAGAGTTGGGTTGCTTTTTCCAACGGCAGAAGAGTTCCGAAGTAGAAGGAATGTCGAAGCTGAGGGTATTTGAACCAAGCTTCTATTTTTGTTTCGCAAAAGGTACGAATGAACTGATCGGGAATTTCTTTACATTGTTCGAGATCATGATTTCTTTCCGCAAAGCTTTCGATGCAGGCGGAAAATTGTTTTGGATTTTTTGCGAAAGTTTTACAATTTTTACTTTGCAATAATAATTCATCATTCCCATGTCTGCATTCATATATTGTGTCATCTTTTACATTCCATCCGCATCCTTCACCCGGTGCAGCCTGCAGCCAGAGATTAGAAATACAGGCTAAACCGTATTCGCTTGGCATGAGGAGATTGCAGATTGTCGGGTCTTTGGTGATTCGTGCGTACTCATGAATGCATGTCTCCATCTGGTCAAAACTGGATGGTGAAAAAATTTCTCTCCAAGGCATGATCCATATTTTTTTGCAGATTCTCACGTCATGTTTTTCTGCTGCCGTTTCAGCGATTTTCCACCCCGGTATATTGACGTAAAATCCTGCCGCATCCAGTACGATTGGCACCCATAGCGGTACGAGAACCAGGATGATGAGTGCCAAGAGTACTTTTTTGAAATGCTTAGACATAGACGTTCGTTAGATTAGTCCTAAAAATACACCTTTTCTTCCAAAGCGGTATCGGGTTTCTTCAGTGTCATCATCGTGGGGATGGCTTGATAGTAGGTGCCATCATCTTTTGGAACCTCTACGATGCCCACATCGATGACGCCCTCGAAGCATCCGTCGTAGGCATTCGGACTATATTGTTTCGCATTGTCCTGCGCAGACCCCATCATTTTCTGGAGTGATAGGTAGGATGAGAAATTGCTCGATGACTGTCTCTCATGGTTGAGGATTTCGGTGAAAGCCGTGACTGCGAGGCGGTGTCTGACGAGTGGATTGATCGATGAGCTTCGCACTTCGAGAGACACGTCTGCCGTGCTTGAGAGAGCGTTGTCACCGGCGATGATAGAGCTGTCGAATGCGAGAGAATTTCTAGACACAGCTGCAAAGTTGATCGGCATTTGGTCGTAACCACTGATGATGGGATAGTTACGAGCCGCATCCAGTGCAACAAGCGTGTTGATCTGGCTGCCGGTCATGCGTTCTACTTCTCTTGCTGCTTCAAAAGCAGCGTACGAGCCATGGCTCCAACCTGCGAAGTTGATCTTCGAAGGATCAAATCCTGCTCCAATCAATCGTCGTGCGACCCATTGTCCCACGGCCGGTGTCCAAGGTGCATCTTGTGTCAGTAATGTTCCATCTTGAGCCGCATCCTTCCAATCAATGGTGGCTACTTGTATGTCGCTCGTTGCTGCGTATCCATACAGTGCCTTCGCGAGTTCATTGATCGTACTGTCGTTTTCCGAGCTATCCATCCCATGGATCACAATCCATACCGGTTTTGATGGATCGAGAGTCAGTGGTTGTTTTGTAATCGGATCAAGATCCACTCTGTTTCCTTTTGTATCAAAAGCAGCAACACTCATCCCCACCGGCATCACTTTTTCATTTCCTTCGATACTGATGAGGCCTTCGATTTTGGCTGAGTGATAAGGTTTTATGTTGGTTTCAACCATTACGGGGAATGACTCATCTGCAAGCGGTGCGTGGACGAGATCGGAATAGTCAGTGTTGTCTTGGATGACGAGACTGTAGTCACCTTTCGGAAGACGAAGGCTGATGGATTCCCCCGTGATTCCCGCTTTCTCCGATGCGTAGGTTGTGTCTCCAAGCCCCGTACCGGAGATTCGCAGTGTCAGATTTCTCCCGAAGATTCCCGGAGTGCCGAAGCTAACCATCTTTTCTTCATCGATGTGAAATTCAATGACTGAACTTTTCTTCGGTTGCACGGTTAGTTGCAATGGGTCTGTTAATTCCTTTCCCGTACCGAGTGAGAGATAGAGATGCTCTTTTGAGAGTTGAGTTTGGGTATTGAAAATGTCGGCAACAAGCGTAGTGGGCGTTTGTGTACTGAAATTCTGCCCTTGTTCTTGCGGTAGAATCGTTAAACGTCCTTGTGAGTCCGTATGGTAGATAAGCCCTGTCGTTGCTCGCGGATCGGTGGCTGCGACCATCGTTCCGTCTGCAGCCTGTACGAATCCGTTGGCGACAAGCTGTTCGCGGTAGCGTTGCTGTGCGGCGATTTTCGTCTCCCCCGCCTTCAGCTCAATCATCTCCTCACACTTCACGGTCCACACCGACTTCACCGCTTCCAGAAGCGTATTCGCATCCGCTATTCGGATGCCGATACTCGAGAGCTGATACATCGGAAGACTCGTAGCGTATTGGTCGACGAGGATCGCGAAGTTGCGCCTGATGTCCGGCTCGTTCCCGCCACCACGAACCTCCGAGAGGACGGTGATTCCCTGCTGCAGCAAATCGCCGAGCATGCTGTGAAACCTGCTGTAGGCATCACGCAGGATGCTCATCGTGTCATTCCTCTGCGTCACGATGCTGTTAAAAATCTGTGTGACAGAATATTGAGATGTCTGCGTATTGAATTGCCGCATCGCCATCTCATGCATCGCATCATCTTTCCATTCGGGATGCGCGTTCCAGAATGAAGTCTCAAAATCCGGAGCCATCCCGCACATGGGAGAGGGGAGGGATTTCAGACCGTCGATCAGCGATTCCTGTTGCATCGCAGCGAGCACACCGCTGCCCGTCGTCGGATTATTGGCAAGGGCAAGCACTTCCTGCATTTGCTCATTGATGGCTTTCCCTTGCGCTTCCTGACATTCCCAAAGTGTTGTTCCATTGCAGAGTGACAACTTCTTTGCGTCATAGTCCCAGTGCACGCGGATCGAACTCAGTGTCTTTCTGTCCGGTCCTCCGATGAGGACGATCGAATAATCGCCGGTCGGATTCGCCGCGTTCATGCCGAGCGACACCGGAGTGACGGAGCCGTCCGTCGTTCCGTCGATGATGGCATTTGTGAAGAGTCCGTCATCGTGCAGACCCGCAAACATCACGGTGTTCCCGCCAACCATCGGCGATGAAACGGCAAGGGTGATATTCGAACCTTGAACAGAAACTGCCCGGAGAAACGGTGCATGCGGATCGGTCTCCGGAGCGAGAGGTATCGCCTGTGCGATGGTGGTGAGCGTTTCCGCACTCACAGTCGAGATCGTTGCAGCAGAAGATTGGCTTACTACAGCCACTTCTCTCGTCTTGATGCTATCCATAGTCACGCCGAGAAGCGCACCGTCGTGACGTTCGAGTGCCATCAAAATTCTCTTGATCGGTCCCTGCACGGGGATGTCGCCTTGCTCCGAAATGCCGATCACTCTGTTCGTGTCATCCTCCGACAACACGCTGAGTGTTCCCTGCGCGATGCCGCCGCTCGGGCTGTAACGCACTCGAACGGAAGAGATGAGAAGCGGAGTCTGTCCGTCGGCGAGACTGAGGTGAATCCAATCGTTTCCGCTGCCGATGTTCGGAGTGATCACGCCTCCGCTCACGGTGAAATTGTCATCGCTGTAGAGACGGATTTTCACCTCCGGCGTGAGGTTCACGGTATGAAAAATTCCTTTGGAGTACGTTCCGTCCGGTATGTTACTGAATGAGACAAATTGGTGTTCCGTGTAGGTTTCCGTTTGAGTTTTCGGCACTGTCTGAGGAATGCTCGTCGCGATTGTGGTGGTGACTACAGGGCTGACAGAAGCCACTTCTCTTGTCTTCACCACTGCCAGTTCGATTCCGGCGATAGCCGTCCCTCGATGCTCGAATGTTTCGATGACTGCGCGCGTGAAGAGTTGGTTGACCGGGAAGAGCCCCGATCCCGTGAGAGGCAATTTTTGCTGATCGTCATCATTCGATCCGAAGGTGATTTTCGGCTGCGCACTCCCGCCGGAGTTCGGATCGTATCGCATGTCCAGAGCGCTCACTGTTCTTGCCGCTCCGTCTTCGAACCCCACCCAGATCCATGAGGAGTCGCCGTTGCTTTTCTGCGTTCGAATCGTTCCGTTGTCCACGATGACATCCGCTTCGTCATTGAATGTTTTGATCTTCGTGCCGTCCTGCAGCGAGAAGACATGCCACTGACCTTTCGGATACGTGCCGTTTGGGAGTCCTGCAAACGACAACATCTGATGATCGGTATACGTTTCCGTATGCATCTGCGTATCCGCAACCACTGCCGACGGCACCATTCTGCTTTCGAGAGATTCGAGTGCGGTGCCAAGCGAATCTGCACGATGCATGTTCGATTGTCTCTTCGAAAGCGCATGGGAAATCCGCCCGTGAGTGCTTGTTACAATCGTCAATTCTCCGAATGCCGACTCCGGAAATTCGGTCATCACGGCATCGATCGCATCGAGGTCTTGAAGAGCATTGCGCTGCATGAAAGTGGGGGAAAGGACATGCTCATTCCACACTTGCACGACGTGTCCTTCGATGTGTTTTTTGGCACCTGAACGACGTGAATCTATATTTTGGCTTCAGGAAGCGCTGAGGTGTGTTCTTCTCCGCAAAGGAACATCGAAAATCACTCATTGACAAAAAGAAAGTAATAGAACGTATTGATACCTTCCAACATGTCAAAAACCGCATAAATATGCTAAAATAACAAGATTTTGAAAAACACACATGAACACCGTTCGCCGATCACTGGCATCGATCCTCCTTGCGGCATTGGTCCTGTCGATTGTGTCATCGGATGGGCAGAGCATTCGGGCTGCCGCTCCTTCCTTCGTTTCGGTTCCGCGGGGAGTGCGAATGGGAGGCTATGATCCGCTTGGTCCAACCGCGAAGGATTTCGTCGCTGCCACTTCGTCGCTTTCCGAGAGCCCGTTCTTCGGACCTGCGGAAGTCACTCTTGATGCAGGGAAATCAGGCAAAGTTTCGAGAGTCGGTGCGAAATCCGAAATGGCTGCGATGAGAGTGCGGATACTCGAGAGGGCGAAAGTCCGTCTCAAGTCTGTTCTCGCTACCTTCCTCGCCTTCTCCGGCGGAGAGAAGTACGCCCTCGGTCCCGCGAAGAACAATCAGGTTCTCACCTTCATCGACGGCAAGATCGTGTGGAGAGACCCTGGTGTCCTTCACTCTGCGGCAGGCGGTTCTTCCGACTCTGTTCACGAACCGGGTTCCGGACGCATGCCTGCCTCCGACACACTGACACGTCACATGGGCGGAAACCCCGTGCAGACCGCTACAACCACGACAACCTCCGACGGCATATCTCAAGCCACAGCCGACTCCCGCTACGTGAATATCTCCGGCGACACCATGGATGGCGCTCTCAGCATCACGAGTAACGGCCTCGGCCTCACGATCTCCGGCACCGCTTCGGGCAACGCTCTCCACGCAGAGCGTCTCCTCACCGTCTCCGGTTCTTCCGTCTTCGACTCTAATGCCAGATTCAATTCCACCGTCACGCTCAACAACGTCACCTACACCTTCCCCGCTTCCGACGGAGCAGGCTCCGGAAAAGTTCTCAAAACAAACGCAGCCGGTCAGCTCAGCTGGGCGGATGACAATGCCGTCGGCACCGGACTCTCTCAAGCATCCGGAGATTCCCGCTATGTGAACACCTCAGGCGACACCATGACTGGAGCACTCACGATCAACTTGAGCAGCGGTTATCTTGGACTCAAAATCCTCAACACCGCTTCCGGCAATATTCTCCACGCTGAGAAGGATCTCACGTCTTCCGGAACTCTCACTGTCAACGGAACTGCACGATTCAAATCCAATCTGAACACCGTTGGAACAATCTCCGGTGCCGCACTCGCGATTATGAATGGCAACACGAATTACATTCTTGGATCGCTTGGCATCGGTACCACCTCCCCCAAAGCAAAACTTGATGTCACCGGCACCATCTCAGGAACAACGCTGACTATCTCCCGAAACGGCTCGTTCTCAGGTTCTCTCATCGTTCAGAACAATATCGTTGCCAGAAGCACTATCTCCGGCTCCACGATCAACGGTTTCAATCTCGGTTCATGTAACGGCTCTTCCCAGAAACTTCTCTACAACAACTCGACGCAGAAATTCGAATGCGGCTCCGATCTCAACTCAGGAGGAACCGGCACCTTCGGCACGGGCAACGTCATCACGATCGGCGACGGCAGATATGTGAACACAAGTGGCGATGCGATGACCGGGGCGCTCACGATCAATCTCAGTTCCGGTTTCATCGGACTCAAAATCCTCAACACCGCTTCCGGAAACATTCTTCATGCTGAGAAGGATCTCACTTCCTCGGGAACACTCACGGTTAGCTCTACCGCACGATTCAAATCCAATCTGAACACCGTCGGAACAATCTCCGGAGCAGCTCTTCAGATCATGGCAGGCAGCACAAACTACATTCTTGGATCTCTTGGCATCGGCACCACCTCCCCCAAAGCAAAACTGGACATCGCAGGCACCATTTCCGGAACCACTCTGACCATCTCCCGAAACGGTTCCTTCTCCGGTTCTCTCATCGTCCAGAACAATATCACCGCAAGAAACACCATCTCCGGTTCCACGATCAACGGCTTCAATCTCGGTTCATGTAACGGTTCCTCACAGAAACTTCTCTACAACAACTCGACGCAGAAATTCGAATGCGGCTCCGATCTCAACTCAGGAGGAACCGGCACCTTCGGCACGGGCAATGTCATCACGATTGGTGATTCTCGTTATGTGAACACCTCAGGAGACACCATGACAGGAGCACTCACGATCAATCTCAGTTCAGGTTTCATCGGACTCAAAATCATTCAGACAGCATCAGGCAATATTCTGCATGCGGAGAAAAACCTCACTTCCTCGGGAGGCTTGGTCTTCGAGGGTGCAGCGTCGGGATCGTCTCTCTACGTTGCAACGTCGATTCGTGGAGCAGGGCTTTCCGACTGCACAGGAGGCAACAAGCTGCTGTGGAATGCAACGACCGGTAGGTTCTCCTGTGTGCAGGATCAAACGGGATCAGCTCTCTCGGTCTCATCAGGCGATGCTCGTTACGTGAACACCAGCGGCGACACGATGACCGGAGCACTGACGATCAATCTCAGTTCCGGTTTCATCGGACTCAAAATCCTCAACACCGCTTCCGGAAATATTCTGCATGCGGAGAAATCTCTCACGTCTTCCGGAACTTTGACCGTGAATGGCATCGCGAGGTTTAAGAACAACGTGAATGTCGTTGGCACTGTTTCCGGAGCTGCACTCACCGTCATGAACGGAGTGTCCTCTATCCTCGGCTCTCTCGGTATCGGCACCACTTCACCCAAAGCGAAACTCGAAGTCCTCGGTTCGTTCTCCGGTTCCAGACTCTATGCAGCCTCCGCATTCTCGGGAGCGGGGCTTACATCCTGTTCTGGAGCCGGGCAGAAACTTCTCTGGAACAGCACGACCCAGCAGTTCTCGTGTTCGACCGATCTTACGACCGGTTCCTTCAGCTCCGGCAACGTCATCACGATCGGCGACTCACGCTACGTGAATGTCTCCGGTGACACCATGACCGGCGCACTCACGATCAATCTGAGTTCCGGTTTTCTCGGACTGAAAATTCTCCAGACCGGATCCGGAAATATTCTGCATGCGGAGAAAAATCTCACATCGTCTGGAACGATCATCGCGAGAAACAACATCGTAACCGAGCAAGGAACACTGATCACACGTTACGGTCTCACGTTCTTGTCGGGCAGTTCGCTCGCTGAAATCAGCGGGTTCAGTAATTATGTGAACTTCCGGGAAGGCATCGGTACGGATTCTTCGATTCGTCTCACATCGCAGGGCAATCTCCGGAACATCGGTTCGATCCAGGCAGGGGAGACGCTGCTGACGGCGGGAGGGACGTTTGCGGCGAGGGTCAATTACGGAGCTGGTACGCTTCCGTCCTCCGTTGCAATCGGAGACCTCAATGGTGACGGGAGAAGCGATATCGTCATTGCAAACAGCGGTGTGAATTCAATCTCCGTTTTCATCAATACGGGAACCGGAAGTTTTGCGACGAAGGTCAACTATACGACCGGATCCGCTCCGCGCTCGGTTGCCATCGGGGATCTGAACGGTGATGGGAAGCCCGATCTTGCGGTGGCAAATCAGAACGGTGCGTCGGTCTCGGTCTTCAGAAATTTGGGCAGCGGCACGTTTGCGGCGAAAGCGGATTACGGCGCAGGCACGACTCCGTACGGAGTTGCCATTGCGGATTTCAACGGTGACGGCAGAACCGATCTCGCCGTCGTGAATAACGGCGCCGATTCCGTCTCGATTCTTCTGAATATCGGAAACGGCGTCTTCGCTTCCAAAGTCGATCTTGCAACCGGTTCGCTGCCGTCGTCCGTTGCATCGGCGGATCTGAACGGCGACGGGAAACAGGATCTTCTCGTCACGAATGTCGGAACCGATACGGCATCGGTGTTCTTTGGCATCGGTGACGGAACATTCGCATCAAGTGTCAATTATTCCACGGGTTCCGCGCCGTATTCCGTTTCCGTCGGCGATCTGAATGCGGATGGAAAACCGGACGTCGCCGTTGCGAACTTCGGCAGTGACACTGTCTCGGTGCTCTTGAACACCGGCACGGGTTCCTTTGCATCCAAAACCGACTATGCCACGGGTTCCGCACCGTACTCGGTTACAATCGGCGATCTCGACGGAGACGGCAAAGGCGATCTCGCGGTGACAAACAGCAACGGGAATTCCGCCTCAACGTTCTTGAACAGAGGAAACGGGACATTCCTTTCGAGAACGGATCTCACGACCGGATCTGTTCCGCAGTCCATCGCGATTGGCGATCTGAATGCCGACGGAAAGGGCGATCTTGCCGTTGCCAACAACAGCAGCGCGTCGGTCTCTGTACTTCTCAGCAGACCGCGCACCATCCTCTTCGCTGCCGCTTCTACCGGCGGAGTCGTCGGCATCGGTACATCGACGCCGGGAGCCAAACTCTCGATTTCCGGTGCGGTGATCATCAGTGCGCGCGGCGATCTCGCAAATGCACGCACGGACAGCGGCATAGTACTCGAAGTTGCAGGAACGATCTCCGGAACGGCACTGAAGCTGATGAATAACTTGTCGGTCTCAGGAAGCATTCTCTCTCTTCGTGGGATCACGAGTCGCGGCACGGTCTCCGGAAACAACTTAATCGTTTCTCATAGCGCATCCATTTCCGGCACGCTCCTCGTCAAAACATCGATTGCTTCGAAGGGCTCCTTGTCCGGCACAACGATCGGGGGCTTCGGCTTCGGTTCGTGTACCGGTCAGTATCAGAAACTTCTCTACAACAACACAACCAATACATTCGTTTGCGGCACCGATGCCCTGAATCCGGTCTACGGCAGCGGAAACATGCTCACCGTGACCAATGCGCGTTACGTGAACACTTCCGGCGATACGATGACCGGATCCCTCACGATCAACCTCAGTTCCGGCTTCATCGGACTGAAAGTGTTGCAGACCGCTTCCGGAAATATTCTGCATGCCGAGAAAGATTTGAGCAGTTCGGGAACACTCACGGTAAACGGCATTGCGAGATTTAAAAATAACCTGAACGCCGTCGGCACCGTCTCAGGAGCTGCACTCACGGTCATGAACGGCACGAGTACCATTCTCGGATCTGTCGGCATCGGTAATAGTTCTCCGAAAGCGAAGCTCGATGTCTCAGGAACAATTTCCGGAACGACGCTGACCATCAGCAAGAACGGTTCATTCTCGGGAACGCTTCTCGTTGTCTCGGATATCACGGCACGCGGGACGTTATCCGGAACCAATCTGACGGTCTCGAAGTCCGCATCGATCTCGGGTGCACTCCTCGTGAAAACATCGATCACCTCGAAGGGCTCTCTCTCCGGCGTCACAATCGCAGGCTTCTCGCTCGGCTCTTGTAGCGGCGTCTCGCAGAAGCTCCTCTATAACAACTCGACGCAGACATTCGAGTGCGGCGACGACATCGGGCTTCTTGACAATACGAACTCCGGAAATGTGCTGGCAATCGGCAATGCCCGCTATGTGAAGAAGCAAGGCGACACGATGACCGGAGCGCTGATCATCAATCTCTCGTCCGGGTATTTGGGACTCAGGATTCTGCAGATGGCATCGGGCTCCATCCTCCATGCCGAGAAATCTCTCACGAGTTCAGGACTCCTGATGGTGGTGCAGTCGACCGCGAGAGGTTCGGGAGCACTCGTGGTCGAGCAGCGAACGAACTCGACCGGAGCGTACATCACGTCACGCTCACAGTTTAACCCCGTCCTTGCGCTCGACAGTTCGACGGGTTCATTCAAGGCTCCGCATATTCTCTTTGGAACGAATGGATTCTTCGATGTCGCGCTCTGGCGGACTGCGGGTGCGCTGAACTTGTCCGGTCATCTGCTTCCCGGACTCACGAACAAATTCGATCTCGGTTCGTCGACCAAGCGTTGGAGATCGATCTACTTGTCGGGTGGAACGATGTTCATCGGTACGGCTGGGAATGAAGCATCGATCAGCTATAACACTTCCGCCTCCCGCTTCGGTATTGATGCGAACACGGATGGCACGAATGAACTGAGTATTCTCAGCACCGGGAATGTCGGCATCGGCACTTCTATTCCGAAAGCAAAACTGGACGTCCTCGGCACGATCTCGGGAACAACACTCGTGATCAGCAAGAATGCCTCGTTCTCCGGTTCGCTGACGGTGAGTAGCAGCATCACGTCTCGCGGATCCGTATCCGGATCGACGATCAGCGGCTTCTCGCTTGGATCCTGCAACGACAGTTCCACCAGCAAGCTCCTCTACAACTACTCGACGCAGAAATTCGAATGCGGTACCGACAGCAACCCCGGTGCCGGATTCGGACTGCTTAATCTCTACGCCATCGGTGACGCGCGCTATGTCCTGAAACAGGGCGACACGATGACGGGAACGCTCAAGAGCAGGGGATACTTACTTGCCTCCGGCACGACACTGTCTGAAATGTCCGGCTGGAACGAGTATCTGAATTTGCCTCACTCGGGCATTGGAACAAATTCAGTCACTCGTCTGACGAACCAAGGAGATCTCACAAACATTTCTACGATTCAATCAGGCGAAGCAAATTTCACGAGAGGAGGAACGTTTGCTGCCAAGGTGGATTACAGCACGGGTACCACTCCACATTCTGTTGCTATTGGAGATATGAATGGTGATGGAAAGCAGGATCTTGCAACGGCAAACTATACCAGCAATACCGTCTCTGTTTTCCTAAATACAGGTACAGGTTCTTTCGCTACGAAGGTGGATTATATGACGGGAACCAATCCTTACGGTGTCGCTGTCGGTGACGTGAACGGGGACGGAAAGGCAGACATTGTAGTGGCAAATATAACTAGCAACTCCGTCTCTGTCTTCCTGAACAACGGCAACGGTACCTTCTCTGCAAAAATCGATTATACGACGGGATCAAATCCCTACTCCGTTGCCATCGGTGATCTGAATGGTGATGGCAAGGCTGATCTTGCAGTTGCTAACTACAATAGTACCTCCGTCTCCGTTTTCCTGAATACCGGCAACGGTACCTTCTCTGCAAAAATCGATTATACGACGGGATCAAATCCCTACTCCGTCGCCATCGGAGACCTGAACGGGGATGGGAAAGCGGATCTTGCGGTTGCAAATAATCAGAGCACCTCCGTCTCTGTCTTCCTGAACAACGGCAACGGTACCTTCTCTGCAAAAGTCGATTACACGGCTGGTTCCAATCCAGCCTCCGTTGCCATCGGTGATCTGAATGGTGATGGTAAGGCTGATCTTGCAGCAGCGAATTCTCAAAGTACCTCCGTCTCTGTCTTCCTGAACAACGGCAACGGTACCTTCTCTGCAAAAGTCGATTACACGACGGGAAATTATCCCTTTTTCGTTGCCATCGGAGACCTCAATGGCGATGGAAAGGCAGACTTGGCGGTTGCCGTAGCTGGCAGTGACTCCGTCTCCGTCTTCCTGAATAACGGCAACGGCACCTTTTCACAAAAAGTGGATTACGGAGCGGGTTCCAATCCTCACTATGTCGTCGTCGGTGACGTGAACGGGGACGGGAAGCCCGACCTTGCAGTTGCAAACTACAGCAGCGACACCGTCTCCGTTCTCCTCAACCAATCCAAAACGATCCTCTTCGCCTCCTCCGGCACGGGCGGAGCCGTCGGTATCGGGACACCCACGCCTGGTTCCATCCTCGCTGTTTCCGGTGCGATGCTGATCAACGGCAACGGAGACATTCTGAATTCCGGTGTGAATGCCGGAGTCGCACTCGAAGTTGTCGGCACCGCGTCCGGTCGTGTGCTACGTGCATCGACGAGGCTCGAATCTTCGGGGTCTCTCATCGTCGAAGGGACGATTTCCGGTGCGACGCTCAGGCTTGGGAACCTTGGAATTTGCAATACAAGTGTGAAGAAGCTCACCTATAACAGCACGACGAACAATATCGAATGTGCGTTTGATTCGTACGCTCAGGCGTTCGGCACAGGCAACGTGCTCGTTATCGGCGACGGCCGCGCGCTCAAGAGAGCAGGCGGGACGATGACCGGAGCACTGACGATTAACCTGTCTTCCGGATATCTTGGGCTCAAAGTTCTTCAGACCGCTTCCGGAAATATTCTGCACGCAGAGAAAGACCTTACGAGTTCCGGAACACTCACTGTAAATGGCGTCGCAAGATTCAAAAACAACGTGAATGTCGTCGGTACGGTATCGGGAGCAGTGCTCACCGTCATGAACGGCACAAGTTACTTCCTCGGTTCTCTCGGCATTGGAAATACTTCTCCGAAAGCAAAGCTCGATGTGCGAGGCGCAATCTCGGGTACTACACTCACCGTCTCGGGCAACGGTTCGTTCTCGGGATCTCTCATTGTCAAAAACAACTTATCCGGCAGCAGCTTCTACGGTGCCGGGCTTGGAGACTGTAACAATGCGACATCCTCGAAACTTCTCTACAACAACGCAACCGGAAAATTCGGCTGTGCCGCTGATACAGGAGGAACGGCGTACGAGTACCAGAATGCTGCGGGTACGTTCGTGAATCAAGCAGGCGATACGATGACCGGAGCACTCACGATCAACTTGAGCTCCGGTTTCATCGGTCTGAACGTTCTGCAGACAGCTTCCGGAAACATTCTGCATGCAGAGAAAAGTCTCACGTCTTCGGGCAGCCTCACGGTGGTCGGCGTTGCGAGGTTCAAAAACAATCTGAACGTCGTTGGCACTATCTCAGGCGCAGCACTGACGGTCATGAACGGCACGAGCTACATGCTCGGTTCCGTCGGTATCGGTAATACCTCACCGAAAGCAAATCTCGATGTCTCCGGAACGATTTCCGGCACAACGCTTGTGATGAGTAAGAACGGCTCGTTCTCCGGTTCGCTCATCGTCAAGAACAACTTATCCGGCAGCAGCTTCTACGGTGCCGGGCTTGGAGACTGTAACAATGCGACATCCTCGAAACTTCTCTACAACAACGCAACCGGGAAGTTCGGCTGTGCGAGTGACCAGGTCGGAGTGGCAACTTTTACCTATGCTTCCACTGTCGGGACGTTCGTGAATCAATCCGGTGACACGATGACCGGAGCACTCACGATTAACTTAAGCAGCGGTTATCTTGGACTGAAAGTCCTGCAGACCGCTTCCGGAAATATTCTGCACGCAGAAAAGAATCTCACATCGTCCGGAACAATCGTTGCTGCCGGAGATATTCTTTCGAAAAACGGAACTGCGAAAACCAAAGGCTATGTTCTCTTCTCGGGTGCAACGCTTTCGGAAATGTCAGGCTTCAACGAATACCTCAACATCATCCATTCCGGACTTGGCACAAACTCCGTCACTCGTCTCACAAATCAGGGTGACCTCAAAAATATCGGGACGATTCAATCCGGAGAAGCACACATGCGAAGGGGAGGGACGTTTGCGACAAAGGTTAATTATGCGGCAGGGGTAGCTGCTTACGGAGTTGCTGCAGGAGACCTCAATGGTGATGGAAAAGCAGACTTTGCAGTCGTGAACTATGGGATAATAAATACCTCTGCAAACAGCTCTCTCTCTATCTACATCAATACCGGTACGGGTTCCTTTGCAACAAGAGTGAATTATACAACCTTACAAAATCCTAAATCAGTTGCTATAGGAGATCTCAATGGTGATGGAAAGCCTGATATTGCCATAGGCGGTGATTCGGGATATGTTTCGATTTACATAAATAAGGGCAATGGCACGTTCGCTACAAAAGTTGATTACGCGGTGGGCAGCAATGGTCACGTTGCAATCGGCGATCTGAATGGCGATGGAAAGGCGGATCTCGCTGTTGCAAATGGCTATAGTAGTGCCTCTATCTCCATCCTCCTCAATAACGGCAACGGAACCTTTGCTGCAAAAGTTGATTACACTGCGGAAGCGTCCATCAGCTCTATCGCCATCGGGGACATTAATGGCGATTCGAAAATAGATATTGCAGTGACGAACGAAAACGCCGATAGTCTCTCTATTTTCATGAATAACGGCAACGGCACTTTTGCTACCAAAGTCGATTATGCAACCGGAGTATATCCGCGATCCGTTTCGATTGGAGATCTTAATAATGATAATAAGGCCGATCTTGCAGTCGCAAACTATACGACCGAGGCTGTATCGGTATTTATGAACAATGGTGATGGAACGCTTGCGACAAAAGTTGATTATGATGCGCTTGCTGCGGGGGAGGAAGTTGTCATTGGAGATCTGAATGGTGATGGTAAACAAGATCTTTCCGTTTTATTTCAGACAGCTGGATTGTCTATTTTCATTAATAATGGCAATGGCACCTTCGCAGCGCAGAGCCTATTTTCTACAGAAAGCAATTCAGGGGTTCATGCCTTGGCTGACTTCAACGGCGATGGAAAATTGGATGTGGTTGTTCCCACATACCAATTGAATCTCGTTTCCGTCTTAATGAACCAATCCAAAACCATCCTCTATGCCTCATCCGGCACAGGTGGCGCCGTCGGTATCGGCACACCGACGCCGGGCTCGGCACTTGCGGTCTCCGGTGCCGTGCTCATCAATGCAAACGGCAATATTGTGAATACCAAAGCCGATGCAAGACTTGCTCTTGAGGTGATCGGTACGATGTCGGGTCGAGTGTTGCATGCGCAGGATGTGCTCCGCTCCAGCGGCTCACTGATTGTCGAAGGGAATATGTCCGGAGCAACACTGCAAGGCGCAGGGCTTGCGAGTTGTAATGCTTCGACGAAGAAACTTCTCTACAACAATTCCACCAAGAAATTCGAGTGCGGAACGGATCAGGGGGCTTCCTTTGCATTTGGATCCGGAAATGTCATCACGATCGGCAACAGTCGTTACGTTCGCACCTCGGGCTCGACGATGACCGGCGCACTTACGATCAATCTCACCTCCGGCTACCTCGGACTGAAAGTCTTGCAGACCGCTTCCGGCAATATTCTCCATGCGGAGAAGAGCCTCACGAGCTCCGGAACCATCATCGCAGGAACCGATATCATCGCGAAGGGAACGATAAAGAGCGATGCGTACGTCTTCAGCTCCGGCACAACCCTTGCGGAGATGTCCGGTTGGAACGAGTACGTCAACATCGTGCATTCCGGACTCGGCACGAACTCCGTCACCCGTCTCACGAATCAGGGTGATCTGAAAAATATCGGAACGATACAATCCGGAGAAGCGAACTTCAGGAGGGGTGGGACGTTTGCACCGGCGTTGGATTATACAACGGGATCAAATCCCGAGTCTGTTGCCATCGGTGACCTGAACGGTGATGGGAAGGCGGATCTTGCAGTCGCGAACAATGACGATTCCTCCGTCTCTATCTTCCTCAACAACGGCAACGGTACCTTCGCCACAAAGGTCGATTACACTACGGGTACGGATCCTTATTCCGTTGCCATCGGTGACCTGAACGGTGATGGAAAGCCGGATCTTGCTGTTACCAACGACGACATGCTCGGCTTAAACTATTCTGTTTCCATCTTCCTCAACAAGGGCAACGGCACCTTCGCCACAAAGGTCGATTACACTACCGGCAACCGCCCCTTCTCTGTTGCCATCGGAGACCTGAACGGTGACGGGAAGGCGGATCTCGCAACGGCAAACTATGACTCGACTTCGGTTTCCGTCTTCTTGAATAATGGCAATGGCACTTTCGCTGCAAAAGTCGATTACGCAACGGGGGGCGCTTCAGCCTCCGTTGCCATCGGAGACCTGAACGGTGACGGGAAAGCAGATCTTGCTGTTACTAGTGCTGGCTACGTCTCCGTTCTCCTTAACAAGAGCAATGGTACCTTTGCCGCAAAGGTCGATTATACGGCAGGAACCTTTCCCTGGGGCGTTGCCATCGGCGATCTGAACGGTGATGGCAAGGCGGATCTTGCTGTTACGAACTATCAAGGTGAATCCATATCCGTTTTCATGAATAACGGTAATGGCACCTTCGCAGCGAAGGTCGATTACACAATCGGCAGCCAGGTATTCTCTGTCGCAATCGGAGACCTAAATGGCGATGGGGCAATGGACATTGTTACGGGGAATGGTTCCCTCTCCGTTTTCATGAATAACGGTAACGGTACCTTTGCTACGCAGGCTTACTACGGGGGAAATATCTATCTTTCGGTTGCCATCGGAGATCTGAATGGTGACGGAAAAGCAGACCTTGCAGGAGTGAAGAATAACAGTAACACCGTCTCTGTCTTCTTAAACCTCTCCCGCACTATTCTCTTCGCCTCCTCCGGCACAGGTGGCGCCGTCGGTATCGGCACGCCCACTCCCGGTTCCGCACTCGCGGTCTCCGGTGCCGTGCTCATCAATGCAAACGGGAATATCAGGAATACTGCTGCCGGTGCGAGCAGTGCACTCGAAGTGATCGGCACTGCGTCCGGAAGAATTCTTCATGCGCAGGATCTCCTCAGATCTTCCGGTGCTCTTGCCATTGAAGGTGTCTCATATTTCGGTTCCGGTGTCACGATCAAGTCGACACATACGAAAGCAGGCGCGAGCGAATTCACGATCATCACCGACTACTCAAGCAGCTCCAACAAAGTCTTCAGAGTATCCGCCTCCGGTGCGGTGTATGCAGACGGAACATATAACAGCAACGGTGCGGACTATGCGGAGTGGTTTAGGGTGACCCCCGCCGCCTCACCCCCGGCCCCTCTCCCTGATGGGAGAGGGGAGACCCTGGAACCAGGTGAAGTCGTGTGTATCGACATCCTTCACAACAACTCCGTCTCTCGCTGCACTCGTTCCGGCGATCCCAATGTTATGGGCATCGTCTCCACGAATCCCGCCTTCGTCGGAAATGTCATCAGTGGCGCCGAAGGCATCATTCCTCCCGGCTACGCTCTCATCGGACTCATCGGTCAGGTTCCGGCAAAACCAAGCCTTGAAAACGGTCCGATACGTCCCGGGGATTCCGTCACATCTGCCACCGAACCCGGCTTCGTTCGCAAAGCTTCTGCCGGAGAATCCACCGTGGGTGTTGCTCTCGAAGGATATGACGGTTTGGATTCAGTTATTGCAACTGACTCAAAGCTCAAAGCTCAAAGCTCAAAGCTTATTAATATTTTAATCTCCCGCAAAAATCAGTCCCTCACGGTCGAAACGATCGAGCAGAAAGTTCTTCAGCAGATCGCTTCGATGAATCTCAGTGATGAAGTCAGTCGTCTCGTGAACCAAGCGTCCACCAATCTGAATATCGACGATCGGGTGACGCAAGCTCTGAGCCGGCAACTTCAAGCACTCGATCTTGCTTCGCAGATCAACGGCATTGTTGATCAGAGGCTCTCTCACCTTAACTCATCTGGACATATCCTTACCTTCGGTACGTCACTGAGCGGTGCAGCGCTTGCAGATCTCGTGAAAGCTATCGTTGCAGAACTTTCGCAGACGACGGCAACGGGATCTTTTGCACAGAATCAGGAATCAGGAATCAGGAATCAGGAATTGCAACTCTCCGAACTTCGGGATCAATTCCTCATTCTCACAGCTCACAGCTCACAGCTCACAGCTTCTCTGGGCTCTGGACACACGCTGCATGCCGCAGCCCTGAACCTCTCCTCCGGTGCCACTATCTCCGGCTCTCTCCGCCTCATGAGTTCCATGGTTGTTCCTCATCAATTCTCAATTATCAATTCTCAATTATCAATTCTGTCCGTTTCCGGTTCCGCCATCGATATCGGCTCTCTCTTTGCATCAGGATCGCTCAAAGTCATCGGCAACATCACGATCACCGGACTTGCTACGTTCCTCGGCGACGTTCACATCAAGGGCGACCTTGTCCTGAGTAGCAGGCAAGCAGGCTTCGCAGTCATTCCTGTTTCTAGCACTGCTGTCACTGTTACCTTCTCAGGTGCCATGGCAACCCGACCGATGGTGATTGCGACGCCGAACGCACTCGTGAAATTCGGCATTACCGCAGTGTCGGCAACCGGCTTTACGATTCGATTGAAAGAACCTGCGACTGAGGAAGTGAGATTCTCATTTGTCGCTTGGGGTAGCGATAATCCAATGACGACGCAGGGAGTGATTGCGCCTGCAGCCGTTCCGACTACCGTTGACGTACCGTCGATTTTGCCGCTGCTTCAGACATTGTCCGGCACGTTGCAGTCGGTCGATCATGCGATGATGCAGACGGAAAGCGGTGTTTCGGTGGTTCCTGAGAGTGAACCAAGTGCGGTGCCGATAATGGATTCGGGGACGGTTCTCAGTCCCGATCCAATCCTCACCCCCGTCCCCTCTCCTTCGGCAGGAGAGGGGTGACGCATGCTTTTCTGAAAATGAAGAGGGTGGAAATGTCTGATAGACTCATCCTTATGGGTACCAGTGAGGCTCTGAGGCATAGAGAAAAACTGAAATTTAAGAGAGATTTACGGAAAAATCTGACACCAGCAGAACGTGTTCTATGGCAAGAGCTACGGAACAGAAAGTTGCTCGGAACAAAATGGAAGAGACAGGATACTATCGGACAATTCATCGCAGATTTTCTTTGCAAAGAACACAAGCTGATTATTGAAGTCGACGGTGGGATTCATGAAACTCAGCAAGAATACGATCGACTACGCACCGAGATCATCAATGTGTACGGATATCGTGTGATTCGTTTCAAAAACGAAGAAGTCCTTGGAGAATTATCGAATGTTTCACGTAGAATCTCAGAAGAGATTGTGCATATTCCCAAAACTTCAGAAGCTCAAGTCACCCCTTCTCCAGCCGATGGAGAAGGGGACGGGGGATGAGGATCGTACGAGGGGCTGGGGGTGAGGATTGGGATGGATTATTACCATTTTACTTCATTTTTCATACAAAAATAATATTATTATAAAACTTTAAATTTAAAATAACAATTACTTGCAATAATAAGAAAAAGTGCAGTGGCACTCCTGACCAAACTCGATTTTTCTGGTAAAATAAGAAGATTCTTTATGCGCTAGCGCATGCGCAAAAGCATGAAGAACAAATACCAACATGAATACACTGAAACAACTTCTGGCACGAGTGCTGCTTGGCACACTTTTCCTCGGGATGTTCCCGACGGAACTGAGTGCCGCGGTTCCCGTTGGTAAAAAGATTTCTTCAGTCGTTTCTTCTTCGAAAACCGCAGCGACGCATCCCACGATCTTCAGCCCGACAGCGCGCGATTTTTCTCCTTCGAAAATCACAAAAGTGAACAACGCTGTCGGAGCATCGCAGATTGATTCTGCGAGACTGCGGAGACTTGCAGCGGCAAAAGCCGTTGCATCATCCGTCCTCGAAACCTTCCTCGCCTTCTCCGGCGGAGAGAAGTACGCCCTCGGTCCCGCAAAGAACAATCAAGTCCTCACCTTCATCGACGGCAAGATCGTCTGGAGAGATGTCGATGCATTGCACTCTGCGGCAGGCGGTTCTCCCGATGTTGTTCACGAACCCGGCAGAGGCAGAATGCCTTCCTCCGATTCCGGTGGTGACTCCCGTCACATGGGTGGAACCCCGGTTCAGACCGCCACAACCACGACAACTTCCGACGGCATCTCTCTGGCAACAGCCGACTCCCGCTACGTGAATGTCTCCGGCGACACCATGGATGGCGCTCTCAGCATCACGAGCAACGGTCTTGGTTTGATTATCTCCGGCACCGCTTCGGGCAACGCTCTCCACGCAGAGCATCTCCTCACCGTCTCCGGTTCTTCCATCTTCGACGGAAGCGCTCGATTCAACTCCAGCGTCACGCTGAACAACGTCACCTACACCTTCCCCGCTTCCGACGGAGCAGGTTCCGGAAAAGTTCTTAAAACCAATGCAGCCGGCCAGCTCTCCTGGGCGGATGACAATGCCGTCGGCACAGGGCTCTCTCAAGCATCCGGTGATTCCCGATATGTGAATGTCTCCGGCGATACGATGACCGGAGCTCTCACAATCAATCTCAGCTCAGGATTCATCGGTCTCAAAGTTCTCAACACCGCTTCCGGAAATATCCTTCATGCGGAGAAGGATCTTACTTCCTCGGGAACACTCACGGTCAGCTCCACCGCACGATTCAAATCGAATCTCAACACCGTCGGAACAATCTCCGGAGCAGCTCTTCAGATCATGGCAGGAAGCACCAATTACATTCTTGGATCGCTTGGCATCGGTACAACGAATCCCAAAGCAAAACTTGATGTCACCGGCACCATCTCAGGAACAACGCTGACTATCTCCCGAAACGGCTCGTTCTCAGGTTCTCTCATCGTTCAGAACAATATCGTTGCCAGAAGCACTATCTCCGGCTCCACGATCAACGGTTTCAATCTCGGTTCATGTAACGGCTCTTCCCAGAAACTTCTCTACAACAACTCGACGCAGAAATTCGAATGCGGATCCGATCTTAACTCCGGAGGAACCGGCACCTTCGGCACCGGCAACGTCATCACGATCGGTGATTCACGTTATGTGAACACGAGTGGCGATGCGATGACCGGGGCACTCACGATCAACTTGAGCAGCGGTTATCTTGGATTGAAAGTCTTGCAGACCGCTTCCGGCAATATTCTCCATGCGGAGAAATCTCTCACAAGCTCAGGAACTCTCACCGTCTCAGGAATCACCAGACTCAAATCCAATCTCAATGTCGTCGGAACAATCTCCGGAGCAGCTCTTCAGATCATGGCAGGCAGCACAAACTACATTCTCGGTTCCCTCGGAATCGGTACAACGAATCCCAAAGCAAAACTTGATGTTCTTGGCACGATCTCGGGCTCTACGCTCGTCATTTCCAGAAACGGTTCTTTCTCAGGTTCTCTCGTCGTCCAAAACAATATCACCGCTCGCGGTACCATCTCCGGTTCCACGATCAACGGTTTCAACCTCGGTTCTTGCAACGGATCTTCTCAGAAACTTCTCTACAACAACTCGACGCAGAAATTCGAATGCGGTTCCGATCTCAACTCCGGAGGAACCGGCACCTTCGGCACCGGCAATGTGATCACCGTCGGTGACGGTCGTTACGTGAATACTTCCGGCGACACCATGACCGGAGCACTGACCATCAATCTCAGCTCAGGCTTCATCGGACTCAAAATCATCCAGACTGCTTCCGGAAACATTCTTCATGCGGAGAAAAACCTCACTAGCTCCGGTGGTTTGGTCTTCGAGGGTGCCGCATCGGGATCGTCTTTGTACATTGCGACTTCTCTGCAGGGAGCGGGACTCACGAATTGCACCGGCAGCAATAAACTTCTCTGGGACTCTGCAACCGGCAGGTTCTCCTGCGGAATCGATCAGACATCGGGATCGGGGCTTGATCAGAACTCCGGCGATGCACGGTACGTGAATGTCTCCGGTGACACGATGACCGGCGCACTCACGATCAATCTCAGTTCTGGTTTCATCGGACTGAAAGTATTGCAAACTGCTTCCGGCAATATTCTGCATGCGGAGAAAGATCTGACGTCTTCCGGAACACTCACTGTCTCCGGCATTGCGAGGTTCAAAAATAACGTGAATGTCGTCGGAACCGTTTCCGGCGGCGCTCTCACCATCATGAACGGTGTGTCTTCCATCCTCGGTTCCCTTGGCATTGGCACATCTTCGCCCAAAGCAAAACTCGAAGTGATCGGATCTTTCTCCGGTTCCAGACTCTACGCCGCTTCCGCATTCTCGGGAGCAGGGCTGACCTCTTGTTCCGGTGCGGGGCAGAAACTTCTCTGGAACAGCACGACCCAGCAGTTCTCCTGCGGGGTTGACCTGAGTTCCTTCGGTTCGGGGAATGTTCTCACCGTTGGCGATTCCCGCTACGTGAATGTCTCCGGCGACACCATGACCGGCGCACTCACGATCAACCTGAGTTCCGGTTATCTTGGTCTCAAAATCCTCAACACTGCTTCCGGAAATATTCTGCATGCCGAGAAAAATCTCACCTCGTCGGGGACGATCGTTGCCAGAAACAACATCGTGACTGAACAGGGAACACTGATCACACGCTACGGACTCACATTCCTCTCCGGCAGTTCACTGGCTGAAATCAGCGGGTTCAATAATTACATCAACTTCCGGGAAGGCATCGGTACCGATTCCACGATGCGTCTCACGAATCAAGGCAATCTCCGGAACATCGGGTCGATTCAGGCAGGGGAGACGCTGCTCACGGCGGGAGGAACGCTTGCGGCGAAAGTCGATTACGCGGCGGGTACCAATGCGTATTCCGTCGCGGTCGGAGACATCAACGGCGACGGTAAGGCAGATATGGCAGTTGCCAACTATGGCAGTGATTCTGTTTCTGTCTTCATCAATACGGGCACGGGAAGTTTTGCGACGAAGGTCGATTACACAACCGGAACCAGTCCGTACTCCGTTGCGATCGGTGACCTCAACGGTGATGGAAAGCCCGATCTCGCAGTGAGCAACAATGGCAGTTCTTCCGTTTCCATCTTCCTGAATAAAGGCAACGGAACGTTTGCTGCGAAGGTCGATTACACCACCGGTTCCGGTCCGCGCTTCCTTGCCATCGGTGACCTGAATGGCGATGGCAAGCAGGATGTTGCCGCTGCGAGTTTCGGCGGTAATTCCGTCTCCGTTCTTCTGAATAACGGCAACGGTACCTTCGCTGCAAAAGTGGATTACACGGTGGGGAGTGCCAATCCATATTCCGTTGCCATCGGCGACCTCAACGGTGACGGCAAACCGGATCTTGCCGTTGCGGTTCTCAACAGTACCACGATCGCCATCTTCCTGAACAATGGCGACGGCACCTTCGCCGCAAAGGTCAATTACACGGTGGGTTCCGATCCGACCTCCATTGCCATCGGTGATCTCAACGCTGACGGCAAACCCGATCTCGCCGTTTCAAACAGCAGTAGCAGCTTTATCTCCATTCTCATCAATAACGGCAACGGAACCTTCGCAACAAAAGTCGATTACACCACGGGGAATAATCCTTATTCCGTTGCCATCGGTGATCTGAGTGGCGACGGCAAGCCGGATATTGCAGCTACGAACATCAATGGTTTCGTCTCCATCTTCATCAATAACGGCAACGGCACCTTCGCCGCAAAAGTGGATTACACCACCGGTTCTTCTCCGCTGTCAGTTGCCATCGGTGATCTGAATAGTGATGGCAAGGCAGATCTTGCCGTTTCTAACTACGGCAGTGACTCCGTCTCTGTTTTCCTCAACCGGTCCCGTACCATTCTCTTCGCTTCCGCCTCGACTGGAGGTGTCGTCGGTATCGGTACACCCACGCCTGGAGCCAAACTCTCGGTTTCCGGTGCGGTGATTATCAGTGCCAGAGGCGACCTTGCGAATGCGCGCACGGACAGCGGTATCGCACTCGAAGTGGCAGGCACCATCTCCGGTTCCGCGCTGAAACTCATGAACAACTTGTCGGTTTCCGGGACGATTCTCTCCGTTGGAACGATCACCACTCGAGGCACGCTGTCCGGAAATAATCTCATCGTTTCCCACAGCGCATCGATCTCCGGTGCGCTTCTCGTTCTCACAAGCATTACGTCGAAGGGTTCGCTCTCCGGTGCCACATTCTTCGGTGCGGGACTTGGCAGTTGCACGAACTCGAATCAGAAGCTTCTCTATGACCCTGCAACGGGAAAATTCAACTGTTCGACGGATTACGCCGGTTCGACATTCGGTTCCGGGAATACGATCACGATTGGTGATGCGCGGTACGTGAATGCCAGTGGCGACACGATGACCGGAGCACTCACGATCAATCTGAGTTCCGGCTTCATTGGGCTGAAAGTATTGCAGACCGCTTCCGGAAATATTCTGCACGCGGAGAAAGATCTCACGAGTTCGGGAACACTGACTGTCAGTGGAATCGCGAGATTCAAGAACAACGTGAACGTTGTCGGAACGGTCTCCGGAGGCGCACTCACGGTCATGAACGGCACAAGTTACTTCCTCGGTTCTCTTGGCATCGGAAACACGTCTCCAAAAGCAAAACTTGATGTTCTGGGCACGATTTCGGGCTCTACGCTCGTTATCTCTAAAAACGGTTCGTTCTCCGGTTCGCTTGTCGTTGTCTCGAACATCACGACTCGCGGCACACTCTCCGGAACCAATCTAACGGTCTCGAAGTCCGCATCGATCTCGGGTTCACTCCTCGTCAAAACATCGATCACCTCGAAGGGCTCTCTCTCCGGTGTGACGATTGCAGGGTTCAATCTTGGCTCCTGCAACGGCGCCTCTCAGAAACTGCTCTACAACAACTCGACGCAGAAATTCGAGTGCGGATCGGATGTCGGTGCGAATTCCATCGGTTCCGGCAACGTGCTGGCCATTGGCGACGCTCGCTACGTCAAGAAGCAAGGCGACACGATGACAGGCGCACTCATCATCAACCTCAGTTCCGGTTTCCTCGGACTTCGCATTCTGCAGATGGCATCCGGATCGATCCTTCATGCCGAGAAATCTCTCACGAGTTCAGGTCTTCTGATGGTGACGCAGTCGACGGTTCGAGGATCCGGAGCACTCGTCGTCGAGCAGAGATCCAATTCCACCGGTGCCTACATCCGCGGTTCCGGCGCACACATCAATGCACCGCTCCTCGTCCTCGACAGCTCGACGGGTTCGTACAGGGCTCCGCACATCCTCTTCGGATACAAAGGAACATTCGACGTCGCACTCTGGCGCACAACGGGTGCGGTCCTCAACTTATCGGGTCATTTGCTTCCAAGTCTCACGAACAAATTCGATCTTGGTTCTTCCGCCAATCGTTGGAGGTCTCTCTACCTCTCCGGTGGAACGATGTACTTAGGCACTGCAGCCAATCAGGCGAGCATCAACTTCAACACCTCAGCCTCCCGCTTCGGGATCGATGCGAATGCGGACGGAACGAATGAACTCTCGATTCTCAGTATCGGAAACGTCGGCATCGGCACCGGTAGTCCGAAAGCAAAACTCGATGTAGCGGGAACGATCTCCGGCACAACGCTGACCATCAGCAAGAACGGTTCGTTCTCGGGCGCTCTCGTCGTGAAGTCGAGTATTACGTCGAGAGGATCGCTCTCCGGTGTGACGATTGCAGGGTTCAATCTTGGCTCCTGCAACGGCTCAAGCCAGAAACTTCTCTACAACAACTCGACACAGAAATTCGAGTGCGGCTCCGATCAGTCGGGAGGTTCTGCAAACAGCGGCACGGTGCTCTCGATCGGCAATGCTCGCTATGTGCTGAAGCAAGGCGACACGATGACCGGCACACTCAAGAGTCGCGGCTTCCTCCTCGCCTCGGGTACGACCCTCTCCGAGATGTCGGGTTGGAACGAATACCTGAATTTGCCTCACTCGGGCATTGGAACAAATTCAGTCACTCGTCTCACGAACAACGGTGATCTCGTGAACATCGGTACGATTCAATCCGGCGAAGCGCACTTCAGGAGGGGAGGAACGTTTGCGGGGAAGGTGGATTACACGTCTGGGACACCTTATTCCGTTGCCATCGGTGACCTCAACGGTGACGGAAAACAGGATCTTGCAACCGTCAACGTTGACGGCAACTCCGTCTCGATCTTCATCAATACCGGCACGGGTTCATTTGCTACAAAAGTCGATTACACAACTGGAAGTGTTCCAGAAAGCGTTGCAATCGGCGATCTGAATGGTGATGGGAAACCAGACCTTGCAGTAGCCAACTACACCAGCGCCTCAGTCTCTGTCTTCCTGAACAACGGCAACGGCACATTTGCTTCAAAAGTTGACTACACAGCCGGATCGAATCCGCACTCCGTCGCAATCGGCGATCTGAATGGAGATGGAAAACAGGATCTTGCAGTAGCGAATTACTTCGGTAATTCTGTCTCCGTCATTCTGAACAACGGCAACGGAACCTTCGCTGCAAAAGTCGACTATACAACCGGATCGAATCCGTACTCCGTTGCCATCGGTGACCTCAATGGTGACGGAAAAAAGGATCTCGCCCTCGCAAACGGTGGCAGTGATTCCGTCTCCGTCTTCCTGAACAACGGCAACGGCACCTTTGTCGCGAAGGTCGATTACACGACGGGGATTGTTCCTTATTCTGTTGCAATCGGTGATCTGAACGGCGATGGGAAAGCAGACCTTGCAGTAGCCAATTACACTAGTTCTTCCGTCTCCATCTTCCAGAACAACGGCAATGGCACCTTCGCTACAAAGGTAGATTACACAACGGGAAATAATCCTTATTCCGTTGCAATCGGTGATCTAACCGGTGACGGAAAACCTGATCTTGCCGTTGCAAACGGCAATGCGAACACCGTCTCCACATTCCAGAATAATGGCAACGGTACCTTTGCCGCGAAGATCGATTACGGGGCGGGCACCAATCCTTCCTCCGTTGCCATCGGTGATCTGAACAATGACGGTAAGGCGGATATGGCAACGGCAAACTACGGCACCACCGTTTCCATCTTCCTCAATCTCTCCCGCACCATTCTGTATGCCTCCTCCGGCACCGGTGGAGCCGTTGGTATCGGTACACCCACACCGGGTTCCGCACTCGCCGTCTCCGGTGCCGTGCTCATCAACGCAAACGGCAATATTCTGAATACCAAAGCAGACGTCGGGCTTGCACTCGAGGTGATCGGCACGATGTCCGGTCGTGTGCTCCATGCGCAGGATTTGATCACATCATCCGGTTCGCTCATCGTCGAAGGAACGATCTCGGGAGCGACACTCAGAGGAGCAGGTCTTGCAAGCTGCAACGGTGCAAGCCAGAAACTTCTGTACAACAACTCCACGAACAAATTCGAATGTGGAACCGATCTCACCGGAGCATCCGGTACGCCGTTCAGTTCCGGCAACGTTCTCACCATCATCGACGCGCGGTACGTGAAGAAGCAAGGAGACACGATGACCGGAGCACTCACGATCAATCTCTCCAGCGGTTTCCTCGGACTCAAACTCCTCAACACCGCTTCCGGAAACATTCTCCACGCCGAGAAAGATTTGAGCAGCTCGGGAACACTTACTGTGAATGGCATCGCGAGGTTCAAGAATAACCTCAACGTCGTCGGCACGGTTTCCGGAGCCGCTCTCACAATCATGAATGGCACATCGTACATGCTCGGTTCCGTCGGCATCGGGAACACTTCTCCGAAAGCGAAGCTGGATGTCTCGGGCACGATCTCAGGCACAACGCTGACGATTTCCAGAAACGGTTCCTTCTCCGGTTCACTCATCGTCAAAAACAACCTCTCCGGCAGCAGTTTCTACGGCGCCGGGCTCGGTGACTGTAATAATTCCACCAACTCCAAACTGATCTACAACAATGCAACCGGAAAGTTCGGCTGTGCGACGGATCAAACTGCGGTGGGTATTTCATACACTGCCGCCTCAAACATCTTCGTCAATCAGTCCGGCGATACGATGACCGGCGCACTCACGATCAACCTCAGTTCCGGTTACCTTGGGCTTAAAGTTCTCCAGACCGCTTCCGGAAATATTCTCCATGCCGAGAAAGATCTTACGTCTTCGGGCACCCTCACGGTGGTCGGAGTCGCAAGATTTAAGAATAATGTGAACGTCGTTGGCACGGTCTCGGGTGCAGCACTGACCGTCATGAACGGAACGAGCTACTTCCTCGGTTCTTTGGGTATAGGCAACACATCGCCGAAAGCGAAGTTGGATGTGCGCGGAACAATCTCTGGTACAACACTCACGATCTCGGGCAACGGTTCATTCTCCGGTTCTCTCATCGTCAAGAACAACTTGTCCGGTAGTAGCTTCTACGGTGCCGGGCTTGGTGACTGTAACAATTCGACATCCAACAAGCTCATCTACAACAATGCAACCGGCAAGTTCGGCTGTGCGACAGATCAGACAGCGGCAGGACTATCCTTCACGAATGCCGATGGGATCTACGTTAATCAGGCAGGAGACACAATGACCGGAGCGCTCACGATTAACTTGAGTAGCGGCTATCTTGGATTGAAGATTTTGCAGACCGCTTCCGGAAACATTCTCCATGCAGAGAAAAATCTCACATCGTCCGGAACAATCGTCTCCGTTGGAGACATTGTTTCCAAAAACGGAACCGCAAAAACCAAAGGCTACGTTCTTTTCTCCGGTGCAACACTCGCTGAAATGTCCGGATGGAACGAGTACCTCAACATCATTCATTCCGGACTCGGCACAAACTCCGTCACTCGTCTCACGAATCAGGGTGATCTCGTCAATATCGGTACGATACAATCGGGCGAAGCACACATGCGAAGGGGCGGGACGTTTGCACCGAAAGTAGATTATACGACAGGTTCAGGTCCTTACTCCCTTGCCACTGGAGACCTGAATGGTGATGGAAAGGCAGATTTGGCAGTTGCCGTATCCAGCGGAAACTCAGTCGCGGTTCTCCTCAATACTGGTACTGGCTCCTTTGCAACGAAGGTCGATTACACAACCGGAAGCGGTCCTATATCCGTTGCCATCGGTGACCTCAATGGTGACGGAAAGCCGGATCTCGCAGTTGCGAATCAAAGCGATTCCTCCGTTTCCATCTTCCTCAATAACGGTAACGGAACGTTTGCTACGAAGGTGGATTACACAACAGGAACAAGCCCACATTCCGTTGCCATCGGAGATCTGAACGGCGATGGCAAGGCAGATTTGGCAGTTACCAAAAACGGCAGTGCCTCCGTCGCAATCTTCCTCAATAACGGTAACGGAACGTTTGCTACAAACGTGGATTACACGACAGGAACAAGTCCATTTTTCGTTGCTATTGGTGATCTGAACGGCGATGGCAAGGCAGATTTGGCAGTTGCCAACAACGGCAGCACCTCCGTTTCCGTTTTGATCAATAGCGGCAATGGTACCTTCGCTGCAAAGGTCGACTATACAACCGGTACTCAGCCTCAATCCGTTGCCATTGGCGATCTGAATGGAGACGGAAAGTCCGATCTTACGGTAGCGAACGAAGGTAGCAATTCCGTCTCCGTCTTCATCAATAGCGGCAATGGTACCTTCGCTGCAAAGGTCGACTACGCGACTGCAACCCTTCCAGACTCCGTTGCCATTGGTGACCTGAACGGAGATGGCAAGGCAGATTTGGCAGTTGCCAACAACGGCAGCACCTCTATCTCCATTTTCCTCAATAATGGTAACGGAACCTTTGCCACGAAGGTGGATTACACGACAGGAACAAGTCCATATTCCGTTGCCATTGGTGACCTGAACGGCGATGGCAAGGCAGATTTGGCAGTAACCAACATCAACAGTTCCTCCGTCTCTATCCTCCTCAACGTCAGTAAAACCATCCTCTATGCCTCCTCCGGCACAGGCGGAGCCGTTGGTATCGGCACGCCGACTCCCGGATCCGCACTCGCCGTGTCCGGTGCGGTGATCATCAACGCGAACGGCAATATCGTGAATACGAAAGCCGATGTAGGGCTTGCGCTTGAAGTGATCGGTACAGCATCCGGTCGCGTGTTGCATGCGCAGGATGTGCTCCGCTCCAGCGGCTCACTGATCGTCGAAGGGAACATGTCCGGAGCGACACTGCAGGGTGCGGGGCTTGCGAGCTGCAACGGTGCAACGCAGAAACTTCTCTACAACAATTCGACGAAGAAATTCGAGTGTGGCAGCGATTTCCTCGGTTCCTTCGGTTCCGGAAATGTGGTGACGATTGGCGATTCCCGCTACGTCCGCACCTCCGGCTCGACGATGACCGGAGCACTCACGATCAACCTTACCTCCGGCTACCTCGGGCTCAAAATCATGCAGACAGCCTCCGGAAATATTCTCCATGCGGAGAAGAGTCTCACATCGTCGGGAACCATCATCGCAGCGCTCGATATCATCGCGAAGGGAACGATGAAGAGTGACGGCTACGTCTTCAGCTCCGGCACAACACTTGCGGAGATGAGTGGCTGGAACGAATACACAAACCTCATTCACAGCGGTCTTGGCACAAATTCTGTTGTACGTCTCACAAACCAAGGCGATCTCGTGAATATCGGGACGATTCAATCCGGAGAAGCACACATGCGCAGAGGCGGAACGTTTGCTGCGAAGGTCGACTACATAACAGGAACAAGCCCTTATTCTGTTGCCATCGGAGACCTGAATGGCGATGGGAAGGCTGATCTTGCAGTAGTCAATCTTAACAACTCCGTCTCCGTCTTCATCAACACCGGCACAGGTTCTTTTGCTACGAAGGTCGATTACACGACGGGAACGAGCCCTCAGTCTGTTGCTATCGGTGACCTCAATGGCGATGGAAAACCAGATCTGGCAGTCGCAAACGAAAATAGTGACTCCGTTTCAGTCTTTATGAATAACGGCAATGGTACCTTTGCGACGAAAGTCGACTACATAACGGGAAGCCTTCCTTATTCCGTTGCGATTGGAGACCTGAACGGCGATGGTAAGGCGGATCTTGCGGTGGCGAATTACATCAGTAACTTCGGCAGTTCCTCCGTCTCCGTCTTCATCAATACCGGCAATGGTATCTTCGCAGCAAAGGTCGATTACACAACGGGAACCGCTTCTACTTACGTTGCCATTGGAGATCTCAATGGCGATGGGAAGGCTGATCTTGCAGTGACGAATACTCTAAGCGACACCGTCTCCGTCTTCCTGAATAATGGCAACGGCACCTTTGCGACGAAGGTCGATTACACGACTGGAAGTCAGCCTTTCTCCGTCGCCATCGGAGACCTGAATGGCGATGGGAAGGCTGATCTTGCAGTAGTCAATCTTAACAACTCCGTCTCCGTCTTCATCAACACCGGCACAGGTTCTTTTGCTACGAAGGTCGATTACACAACGGGAGCCGGTTCTTATTTCCTTGCCATCCGAGACCTCAACGGTGATGGGAAGCTGGATCTCGTTTCAGCAAACTATTATGACGACTCCGTTTCCGTCTTGCTCAATAATGGTAACGGCACCTTCGCGACAAAAGTCGATTACACAACGGGGGATGGTCCGAGTGGAGTTGCCATTGGAGATCTCAATGGCGATGGGAAGGCGGATCTTGCAGTGACGAATACTCTAAGCAACACCGTCTCCGTCTTCCTCAACCTCTCGCGCACTATCCTCTACGTTTCCGCGGGCACCGGTGGTGCCGTCGGTATCGGCACACCGACTCCGGGCTCAGCACTCGCTGTGTCCGGTGCCGTGCTCATCAACGCAAACGGAAATATCGTGAATACCAAAGCCGATGCGGGCCTTGCGCTTGAGGTGATTGGCACCGCATCCGGAAGAACACTCCATGCGCAGGATCTTCTCAGGTCTTCAGGCGCTCTCACAATCGAAGGTGCTTCGTATTTCGGTTCCGGCCTCACGATTCAGACAAGCCATAGCAATGCCGGTGCAAGCGAATTCACCATCATCACCAATTACTCGAGTACCAGTAACAAAGTCTTCCGTGTCTCTGCGTCCGGTGCCGTGTACAGCGACAGTCGCTATAACAGCAACGGCGCAGACTATGCGGAGTGGTTTAAAGATAGTGGTCAGTGGCTAGTGGCTAGTGGTCAGTCCGCTGCTCCACTCGAACCCGGTGAAGTCGTGTGTATCGATACCACGCAGAATAATGCAGTGAAACGTTGTGAAAATTCAGCTGATCCCAATGTCATGGGTATCGTTTCCACAAACCCTGCTTTCGTCGGAAACGTGATTTCCGGTGCCGAAGGCATCATCCCTCCCGGCTACGCTCTCATCGGTCTCATCGGTCAGGTTCCGGCGAAGCCAACCCTCGAGAACGGTCCGATCCGTCCGGGGGATTCCGTCACGTCTGCCACTGAACCCGGCTTCATCAGAAAAGCGAAAGCAGGGGAGTCTACCGTTGGTGTGGCACTGGAAGGTTTCGATGGTTCGACTTCGCTCACCACAGGTGGATCGCAAAAGTCCATCAATATTCTTATCTCACGCAAGAACCAATCTCTTACCGTCGAGACTCTTGAACAGAAAGTCCTCGATCAAATCAATGCCATGAATCTCACCGCTGAGGTTAGCACTCTCGTCAATCAGGCATCCGTCAATCTGAATATTGATGATCGAGTGACGCAGGCACTGCATGAGAAAATGGCAGCCTTCGATCTCGCATCCGAGATCAACGCCATTCTCGATGCTCGTCTCTCCGCTCTCGGCACATCGTCCGGCGCTCTCATTGGAAATAATTCTCTCACCGGCTCGGCTCTTGCAGCCCTTGCCAAAGCGGTCTCGAAGGAATTGACCAAGAACACTGTTACGGCAACAGGTTCGACGGATCAGAATTATGAATTACAACTTTCCGAGCTTCGGGATCAATTGCTCGTTCTCAGCACTCAAAGTTCAGAGCTCAGAGCTTCTCTCGGTTCCGGACACACGCTCCATGCCGCGGCTCTCAGCCTCTCTTCCGGTGCAACGATCTCCGGATCACTTCATCTCAACGGTTCTCTCATTGTTCCCGATCAATTCTCCATTCTTCACTCCTCTGCAACCACGATGTCCGGTACCGGATTCCCGATCCTCTCCGTTTCCGGTTCCGCCATCGAGATCGGTTCTCTGATGGCATCAGGATCGCTCAAGGTCATTGGAAACATCACGATCACCGGACTTGCCACGTTCCTCGGTGACGTGCACATCAAAGGTGAGCTCGTCCTCAGCAATCGTCAGGCGGGCTTCGCCGTCATTCCCGTTTCCGGCACCGCCGTCACCGTTACCTTCTCCGGTGCCATGATGACGATGCCGATCGTGAACGTTTCACCCGATACGCCGATTCTCTTTGCCGTCACCAAAGTGACTTCAACCGGCTTCACGATTCGCATCGGCGAGCCGACGCAGAGCCCGATCACGTTTGCCTACGTCGCGCTCTCGGCGGATCAGCCGGGGACAACGCTCGGTCATGCTTCCGCAAACGGAGCTCCTGTTCTCATTCCTTTCACGGTGAATGCACTCGGTCAGCCGGTGTCCTCCGATGCCGTGTGGAACGGCTGCATCCAGGGCAGACCGCTCACCGACAGTGACGGCATTCCGTTCAGCTGCAGTCGATACCACGATGGCATGACATGGGATCATCCGGATCTCCATATCAGCTTCATCTATAACCCGAATCACGATCCTGCGATTCTGACGATTCCGGAAGGATATCAGGTTGTCGTCGTCGACGGTCAGGGCGTTTCGACTCCGGTGGAGTCAGCACCCGAGCCGGTCACGTCTCCGGAACCCGTACCGGTCAGCGACTCGGGCTCCACGGTTATCTCCGATCCTCCTGTCGCACCGCTTATTGTGCCTGAGATTGTCCCCGCCTCGACCGGGAGTGTTCCTGCGACTGCTCCTGTGGAAACGCAGACAGAGCCGACTGTGAATACTCAAACCGAAGCAGGTTCCGGTTCGATTCAGCAGTTCATTCTGCAACTGCTGCAAAACTCAAACACGGCAACAGGAAGCAGCGTGAGTGAGGAGTAGGCACGGTCCTCACCCCCAGCCCCTCTCCAACGGCCAGAGAGGGGTGACTTGCATTTCTCTGATTACGGACATCTTCTCTTCGCCGCAGCGGAGAGAAGTGGCTCCGCAGAGCCGAAGTGAGGATCGTCGGAGGAAGCAAGTACTTGCCTCTTTGTTTATGTTTCCGTCAGTCTATGCAGTAGCCGTGCCGCATCTTCCCTTGTTTCTCTTATCGCAATCTTATTGACTCTCTCCCGAATCGTCTGCTCTTCCGCACTATGCGGAGTGATGTGGAGCATGCCTTGAAGCTTGTCTAAAAGCTGTGTATCGCTCATTTGGGTATAGCGTTCTTTCATGACGTTCTCGCCGTCGACGTGCTCGAATTTAGGCATTGGCGCGCATTGTAAGCGCCGTTTGCGTTTGCGCAAATTTTTTCTCATGCTCCAGCAGCCACCGCTTCTTTTCCAGTCCTCCGCTGTACCCTCCAATTCCGCTACCAGATGCGATAATCCTGTGACAGGGGATCAGGATCACGATCGGGTTTCTTCCACAGGCGCTTCCTGTAGCACGCATTGCTTTCGGTTTCCCAATTCGCTTCGAAAGCTCTGAATAACTGATGGTTTTTCCGTACGGTACGCGCAGCATTTCTCTCCAGATAATCCTTTGAAAATCCGTGCCTTGCGGTGAGATTGCGACGGAGAATTTTTGTCTTCTACCACCAAAATATTCTTTCAGCTCTTTTCTGCATTGCAGAAGAACCTTGTCAGTTTTTTCCTTCGAACTTTTTTGCTTCCCGAAAGCAACACTGGTGATCGCTTGTCCGTCACTCGTGATCGTGAGAACGCCGAGGGGGGAGGGGAGAGTGAGGGAAGGCATCATCGACAGCTTAGTCCGTTCTTCCATCAGCTGCCATTTGCTTTCTCATGCAGTACCACTCAAAACCTTCTTTGAGCGCCGTCCAACTTGCCTGAAGCATGTCGCTGCTCACGCTTGTGGTGGACCATTGGTCGGCATCATTTGCGAATTCGATGGACACCTGCACAAGCGAAGCGGATCCTTCGGCGCTGATTGGAAGTTTATCGACATGGAAGTCGACAAGTGAAACATGGGAAGTTTCAGGAAGCCTACCCGCGAGAGCTTTGCGAAGCGTTTGAAACAAGGCATCGATAGTTCCATTGCCTTCGGCAACCGTGTGTTCAATGGTGCCATGCACGTTCATTTTCATGCTCGCCTCCGATCGCAGCCCGAGAGTGTCGATCACTTTGGGGGCGCTTACTTCGGTGAATGTCGGTGCCAGATTTTCTTTCACTTGGGCAAGAAGCAGGAGATCCAAAGATCCCATTCCTGCTCCGAAGTTGATTCCATTGCCTGATGCGGATTTGATGGCATCGGCAGCTCGTACTTGCAGTGCAGGTTCATGGAGGAACCGATCACGGAGCTCAGGACTTAGGAGTCTCGAAGATTTTGCGATTTCAACAACCAAACTGCGACCACCCTGTTTCGATGCGACGATGCTCCTCTCGTTTCCGAGGGTCGTCGGATCGAAGAACTCGTATGCATTTCCACGAGGATTCTCTCCGTTTGTTCGTGCAACAGCGGAGATATGCATGCCACCGCTGTGGCTTGCGACACGATCGCCGAGGAAGGCTTGCCTTGGATCCAACGGTTGTCTCTGAATGCGGGAAATCTGACGACTCGTCGGGGTGAGTGTTGCGAGTGATTCTTTCGAGAGTGTTTCGTATCCGGAATGGTGAAGATTGGCGATTGCGACACCGAGATCAAGATTCCCGACACGCTCGCCGTGCCCGTTCCATGTGCCCTGTACATGACGAGCTCCCTCCTGCACTGCCGCGAGCATATTTGCCATCGCGAGATTGCGATCGTCGTGAGGGTGGATGCCGATGAGAGCGCCGCTGAAGGAGCGGCGGACATCCGAGACCGCTCGTCCCACCAAGTCGGGGGTCCTTCCTCCATTGGTATCGCAGAGGACAATGCGCTTCGCACCCGATTCCAGCGCCGTTTGCAGCGTGCGAAGGGCGTACTCGGGATCCTCACACCATGCGTCGAAAAAATGTTCGGCGTCGTAGGTGACATCGTTTGATTTCGAGGACAGCAATTGAATGGAATCTCTGATCATCGCGATATTCTCATTCACGGTTGTGCGGAGCACTTTCTCCACCTGGTAGCGTGAACTTTTTCCAACCACCGTGAGTGCAGGCGCCCCGCTTCCGATCAATGCCCGGAGACCGGGATCTCTTTCGGCTGCAACCCCTGCACGGCGGGTCATGCCGAATGCGGCGTGCTTGGTTCCCTGCAGCGGATGTGCTTTCAGTTCTTGAAAGACGGCTCTGTCCACGTCATTGGACTCCGGGAAACCTGTTTCGACGAAGGGAATACCGAGTGAGGCGTCTATCCGTGCAATGGCAAGTTTGTCTGCTGTCGAGAGGTTGATGCCCGATGCCTGGTCGCCGTCACGGGGTGTGACATCGTAGAGTTCGATTGCATGAGAGAGATTCATGACGACGTGCGGAAGAGACATAAAAAAAGCGCCATTCCGGCGCGAGAGGTTTGTGCTGATAAGCAGATCACCCCCGGACGCCGGAGCGCCGAATAATAATTCTACCGATGATCGAGTGAAGACTCTGCATCACGCGTAAAGTATATTTCCCCACTCGGAAGTCAAGTTTTTACACTTTTGACCGTAGAATGCTCCAAGGAGAAGCCAAAAAGTGTCACTGTACTGCTTCGAAGCAGTATCTTTGCTACTGTAGAGCTATGTCCCTCCTTTCCGTCCATCATCTCTCCCTCACGATCGGCGATCAGCCGATTCTTCGTGGGATCGATCTGGACATCGCGGAAGGCGAGGTGATCGGTGTGATTGGACCCAACGGCTCAGGCAAGACCACACTTTTCAACGTGCTCTCGGGCTTCTTGAAACCGACGCACGGAAAGATTCACTTCAAGAAAACGGATATGACAGCAATGCCAGCGTCCGAGCGTGCCCGGATCGGCATCGGAAGAGTCTTTCAGAACTTCGGTATCTTCCGCGAGATGACACTCTCTGAGAACGTGCTTGTGGCACTCGAAGCGCTGCCGAAAGAGCAGCGACTCGTGCTCGGCGATTTGAAAAAAGCAGTGCATTCGACACTGAAGCTTGTGAATCTGGAAGATCATGCGAAGAGGAAGGCATCGTCACTCTCCGGTGGTCAGATGCGCCTCCTCGAAATCGCACGCACGCTCGTCTCCGGCAAAGAACTGTTTCTCCTCGATGAACCGACTGCAGGTGTGTCGCCAAAGATGACGGGGCAGATTGCGGATCTGATCCTCACACTCAAGAAACAGGGGAAGACTGTGCTGATCGTGGAGCACGATCTGCCGTTCATCCAGAAGATCTGCGATCGCGTGATCGTTCTCGATGTCGGACAGGTGGTGTTGTCGGGAACGCCGGAGGAGGTGAGGGGAAACAGGAAGCTTAAAGAGCTGTATTTTGGGGCTGATCCGACGGAATGACCCCCATCCTCGATCCTCCCCCCGAGGGGGGAAGGAAGCCCTGCTTTGAGCAACTTTTTTGAGTTGTATTTTGTTATACAATCAGACTATTCTCCGACTGATTCTTACCCCCATTTCTTATGAAAAAAACTCTCGCTCTTGCTTCACTCCTGACACTTGCCCTCACGGCATGTGGCGGTCCGAAGACTGTTCGAATCGGTTACATCGGTCCACTGACCGGTGACGCCGTATCGTACGGTGTCGATACACTCAATGGAGTACGCAATGCCGTGGATGAGGTGAATGCTGCAGGAGGTATCGATGGTCGGCAGGTCGAACTTATTGCCGAAGACAGCAAATGCAACGGTGCCGATAGTGCAAGTGCGGTTCAGAAGCTCGTGAATGTAGATAAGGTTGTTGGCATTATCGGTGGTCAATGCAGTTCGGAAACGCTTGCGGCAGCTCCGATTGCCGAGGCTGGAAAAGTCGTGATGATTTCGCCGATTAGTTCCAATCCGGATATCACGACGGTCGGTGACTACATCTTCCGTGTGTACCCAAGCGATGCCCTCAAAGGAAAGGCGCTCGCAGCGTTCTTCACGAAGTCCGGATTCACGAAGGTGGCAATGATCAGCGAGAATACTGATTTTTGTCAGGGCGTTCGGTCGTCTGTGAAGAAAGATCTTCCGGCAGGTGTTGAGCTGGTTTTCGATGAGAATGTTGATCCCGGAACGAAGGATTATCGAACGCTGATGACAAGACTGAAGAATATTAATTTCGATGTGATCATCCCGAATGGTCAGTCCGATGCGACGGTTGCGGAGATGGTAAAGCAGATGCGTGCTCTCGGTATGACACAACAGATTGTCGGTACGGATGTTGCCGATTCCGTCACACTCGGTGTCGTTGCCAAGGAAGCGGTTGAGGGTCTGAAAGTTCTCTCCGTGCCGTCTCTCGGCGAAGAGAATCCTGCAGCTGCAGCTTTTGCAACGAAATTCAGGCAGCAGTATGGTGAGCCGAAACAGACGATGTTCTTTGCAGCGCTTGCGTACGATGCAACGAATGTGATGCTCAAAAAGATCGGAGAGGCAGGCACCGGTGAAAAACTGAAGCAAGCTCTCTACGATCTAAAGGAGTATCAGGGTATTGCAGGAACATTCCATTTCGATAGCAACGGTGATGTCGTTGGCATTCCGTTTGCGATGAAGCAATTCAAGGACGGAAAACTCATGCAGTCGGAGATCGTTCCAATTCAGTAAAAAATCGGATAGTAACCGGCGAATAGCGAATAGCAGCTTTGCTACTCGCTATTCGCTTTACGATGTATTCCAGTTTGCAGTAAACGATAGGTACAATCCTCTCTGTGCAGCTCCTCCTCAACGCCCTCATCGCAGGATCCTTTGCGGCTCTGCTCGCTTCAGGATTGTCGCTTGTGTATGGAGTGCTCGGGATCTTCAATATGGCACTCGGGCAAATTGCGCTTGTTGGAGGATTAACGACATGGTGGCTTGCGTCGGTACTGTCACTTCCGCTTCCCTTCGCGATTGTCGGGGGAATCGTCGTCACAGCACTCGTCACATGGTTCGGCTTCGAATTCTTCGTCGCTCCATACTATCGACGTCATCGTTTCCTCCCGCTGGTGACAACGATTGCACTCAGTATGGTGCTCGATGGATTGATTCTTGCTCTCTTTCATGAAGAACCGAAGACGATTGCCGCAGGCTCGAGAACACTCCTGCATGTCGGTGATGCCTTGATGTCCTACCAACAGCTCACGCTCATTCTCCTTACGATTCTCTTCCTTGCTGTTCTCACGTGGGTGCTCGTCGCGACATCGTTCGGTCGCCGTATCCGGGCGACGGTGCAACATCCACTCGCTGCGGAAAGTCTTGGGATTCGTTCGGGACTTCTTCACCGTATTCTCTTCATCATGAGTGGAGTACTTGCCGGATTTGCCGGTATTTATATTGGTATTGATCAGAACCTCACGCCGACGATTGGTTTTGCAATCACAATCAAAGCGTATGCCGCACTCATTGCCGGTGGCAAGGACAGTCTCAAAGGCACGATTGTCTGCGCGTACCTCATTGCCCTCCTCGAACAGCTTGCCGTCGGTATTCCGTGGTTCGGATTCTATATACCGTCCGGGTACCAGAGCAGTGTTGCATTGCTTGTCATCATCTTCATTCTTCTCCTGAAGCCTCAGGGTATCTTTGGTTCCCGTACCCGCATCGCATAGCTCTATGAATTACTTGTTCCACATTCTCACGATGATCGGCATCGTACTGCCCAATATTCTTGGCTATAACCTTATCTTCGGACGAGGAAAGATTCTGCATTTCGGTCCCATCGCGGTAAGCCTGATGTCGGCGTACGCAATTTTCCTGACACAGCGGGCAACCGGCAGCTATCTTCTTGCGATTCCGGCAGGGCTTGCAGCATCTCTTTTCATTTCAGCATTCTTCGCATGGCTTGCACTCCGGCTCGACAGCGATGCGCTCGGCATTCTGACGATTGCGATGCATTTGGCTCTCCTCGCAGTTGTTCTAAACTGGATATCACTGACTCGCGGTGCTCTTGGCATCCCGCAGATTCCGAGGATGCAGGGGCTTTCAACGCAGCCTGCGTTTACTTTCATAGCAATCACTATCGGTGTTCTCTGGGCTTTCCTGATGCATCATATTCATCGTTCTGGTCTCGGCAGACAACTGTCTGCACTTGCCGAGAACCGAGCTCATGCAGAAGCCCTCGGCATCAGCAGAATGCGTGTCATTCTCTCTGCATTTCTGATTTCCGGCATCGGTGCTTTCTTCTCCGCCTTTCTCTATCCGCAGTATATTTCACTCCTGCATCCGAATGATTACCAATTCAAAGATCTCATTTTCTACGTGATGTGCGTCGTTGCGGGAGGACCGGGCTCGGTACGAGGCGTTGCCCTTGCGACCGCTTTGCTCACGTGCCTGCAGGAGGGGATTCGTTTTCTCCCGTTGCCGTACTCGCTAATCGGTCCCGTGCGGCTTATTGTTTTCGGATGTATTTTGATTGTTGCCGTGTACATCAGGAGGAGGGAAATTTTTCCTATGCAACGCACTGTGTAGCCGGTGTCGCATGCATCTTGCAGTACCCCTCACACGTCGGTTCACATGCTTCACAGCACAGAAATAAGCTGTGGCAGGGCTGGAAGCGGCAATCGAGATACCGATCGCACGGCTGGTTGCAGAAGTTGCAATTCGAGATGAATCGCTGGGGCAGCTTTCCGGGGAAGCGCAGCGTCATCCGGTCGTCGAAGACGAAGCACGAGCCTTCAAAGAAGCCATCGGGGAATTTTTCGCAGTAGGTCACGATCCCGCCTTCGAGCTGGCGAACATCGGTGAAGCCATGCAACTTGAGAAGCGCGCTCGCTCTCTCGCAGCGAATGCCTCCCGTGCAGTACGTGACTGTGCGGCGATGCTTGTACGGTTCCAAATCCGCAAGAAACTTCGGAAGATCTCTGAAGTTCTCCATCGTGAGTGTTTTCGCATTCCGAAAGCGACCGATTGCCGCTTCGTAGTCATTGCGCATGTCGAGAAGCACGAGGTCTTCATTCCGTTCCAGCGCTGCATGCAGCTCTTCCGGCGTGATGTACGGTGCCGCTTCTTTCGCACTCACGGCTTGTCGAAGCGTGACGACTTCGGGTCTTTGGCGCACGAAGAGCTTCTTGAAGGGATGTCCGTCACTGAGGGATTCTTTAAAAACGATTCCGGAGAATAGGGGATGTTCACCAAGCGCACACTTGTACTTCTCGATGTTTTCTTTCGTTCCCGAGCACGTTCCATTAATGCCTTCGGAACTGATATAAATTCGCCCTTTCAGCTCCAGAGACTGTGCAAGCGCTCTGTGTTTCGTCGTTTCCTGCTCCGCATTCGGAATATCGACATACTTGTAGTAGAGGAGGACATGCATACGAACATGATATCATCGCTTTGTGAAAGCTTATACCCTCATCACCGGCGCAAGCTCCGGCATCGGCGAAGCGACCGCAAGGCGTTTTGCGAAAGAGGGGAGGAACCTGATCCTGATTGCGCGGCGTGAGGAGCGACTGAGAAAACTCGCAACAGAACTGAAGAAATCCGGAAGTGACGTGAGTGTTCATGCATGCGATATCACCGATCACGGCGCACTCGAAGATTTGTTTCGAAAGCTTCAGGATCAGCAGATCGACGTCGTCGTGAATAACGCGGGACTCGCGCTCGGAACAGAATCATTCGATCGGTACGATTTTAAAGACATCCAAACGATGATCGATACCAATATCACGGCGTTCATGAAGATCGCGCATCTTTCGCTTCCGCTCCTCAAAAAAACCAAAGGACACTTGATCAATCTTGGCAGTATTGCGGGAAAAGAAACCTATGCAGGCGGCACCGTGTACTGTGCGACGAAGCATTTCGTACACGCGTTCACGGGCGGGCTCCGGAAGGATCTGCTCGGTTCCGGCGTGCGCGTGACGACGATCGAACCGGGACGCGTCGAAACTGAGTTTTCCGTCGTGCGTCTGAAAGGGGATGCAGCGAAGGCGAAGAAAGTGTACGAAGGCTACAGACCGCTTCTGCCTGCGGACATTGCCGATGCGATCTGGTACGCGGTCAGTCGTCCGTCGCACGTGAACATTGAAGAAATGCTCGTAATGCCGACGGATCAGGCAGGACTGAACGTGAAGCTCAGTGCGTAGTGCGGTGGCTTGCTACCCATTCGTAGATTGTTTCCCCGATCCACGAGACTCCCGGAACGTACAGAAACGGTGCGAGGATCCAGAGGAGGGGAAGCGCAAAGCAGAGTCTTCGGAAAGCGAAAAATCCTTTTCTGAATGTTCCATCCTGCAGCTTGATATGCATTGCCGCATTCAGTTTCTCGAAGCTTATTTCCGGAGCGTAGTGATTTCTCACTGCAGGATCGTGCAGATTTTCAAATTGCAGCACGGAGAACCAATCGAGTGCATGCAGGATCTTCATACTGCTTTTGCAGAGCCCGCAACGACCGTCGTAGAGGAGAACGATGGGGGAGGTTGTTGTCATGGGATGACAGTGGCTATTTCCCCGCTTTCGTCAGCGGAAATCCGAGTGCGGTGAGAGCATCGGTCGTGCTGCCGAACACGCTGCCGTTTTGCATTTTCTCCCGGTACCAACGTACTTTCGAGAGCATCGGAGCGATCGATTCGCCGACGCCGGTCAGAATCACTTTCCTCTCCCTGCTCTTCGCTTCTTTGATGATGTCCGCGAGTGTTTCGACTCCGTCGATATCGATGTAGAAGAGATTGCGGAGACTGAGGATGATCGTGTGACATCCGCGCAGCGATCGAATCGTGGATGCGTGTGCGATGCCGTTGAAGTACGTCAGTTCCCCGGCGAAACGGTACACGGTGATGTCTCCGTGATCCTCAAGCTCTTTGAGTTTTGTTTGAGGCACGCGTGCAACCATGCGTTTGTCTCGATGAATCGTAACCTCGCTCTGACCTTTGGAAAGTTGTTGCAGGAAGAGGAGCATTGCGACGGTGGAACCGGCGAGAATGCCGACGAGAGGATCGACCACCACCGTGAGCGCCGCGACGATGATCGAGAGGAAGAACATCGTCTTATCCATCGTGAAGAGATTTCGGTAGTGCTCGAGTCCGATCATGCGGATTGCGACGTACATCAGGATCGATGCGACGACTGCGAGCGGAAGGTACTGGAAGCCCTGGAAGAGGAAGAACGAGAGGACGAGTACGAAGAGCGCATTCAGCCCGGAAGCGACCTTGGACGTTGCACCGCTCTTGATGTTCAGTGCCGTTCTCGCAAGCACGCCCGTAGCCGGGAGCCCTCCGACGAGACCGGAGAGGACGTTCGCGACGCCGAGACCGAACATCTCTTTCCGCTGATCGAATGGTTTCTCCGCTCTTGCCATCGAGTCGGCGATCTTCGCCGAGAGCAGGGTTTCAAGCATTGCGACGATTGCGGTGGTGAGGACTGCACTGAGAAATTTCGTATTGATCGCAGGAAGTTCGAAGTGAGGAATTGCGATGAGCTCGGCTTTGAATGTGCCGTACTTGTCGAAGAGCGTTGCAATATTCAGATGGATCCACCCGACGTTCGCCGCGTAACCGATCGTAATCCCGATGATGGCAACGATCACGGGTCCGGGAACGCGAGGAACGAATTTCGCAAGGAGGAACAGAGCGATGAAGCAGAGAAGGAAGAGTGAAAACGACGTCGGATCAGTCTGACCGATCGAAGACAGCGATTCGACGACGTTGCGGATGAGCGTGTCATGAGCCGGAAGCTTGGGGAGCCCGAGTGCGGCATTCAGCTGTCCGAGCCCGATGATGAACGCGACACCGAGCGTGAACCCGTGTACGACCGCGGATGGAATGAAGACGATGTACTTGTCCCATTTGAGGGCGTAGCAGATCAGAATCAGGATGCCGGTGAGGATCGCGAGCATCGGAAGACTCTCGACGCCGAAGGAGAGTGCGTATGCCGTCAGGATGCCGGAGAGCGCTCCTGCAGGACCGATGACATTGAAGCGGCTGCCTGAAAAAACTGCGGCGGCAAGTCCCGCCCAGATCGCGGTGATGATGCCCATGATCGGTCTCGCACCCGAGGCGATCGCGAGTGACAGCGAGAGCGGGATCGAGATCAGCGCAACATTCAGTCCCGCTTTCCAGTTTTCCCGAACCAGCCGAAGTGACGAGGAAGAAGACATATTTTTACTTGCTTGGCATCAGCAGCACAATCTCCCTTCCGACGAACTGATCGTTTCTTCGGTACAGGAGCGACAGACGATCGGGCAGCCAACCGGAGACGTGCGGTGGCATCACGGTGCGGTACCCGCACTCGGTGATGGTTGTCGCGATTTTCTTGAGTGGCATCATCTTCTTCTGCGCGTACCAGACGGGTATGGTCATCACGATCGGAGTACCGGGAAGAGACGCTCTGCAGTTTTGCAGAAACCCTGCAGCGAGATCGTCACTGTCACGCATATATTTTTCGATATCTTTGACCGTTGGTCGATCCGAGAGCGAGGGACCGAGCGAACCTTCCGTCACGATGACGTCCGGTATCGTCTTTGAAAGATCGAACGGTTTCATTGCATCCTGTTTCCAGACGGTGCTTGCAGTGTCTTTCTTGAGAATCTTGTAGGTCTTTCTCGTCCACTCGATGTTCTTCTCGCAGCCGTTCACGGCTTTCAGCGACACATCGGACGCAAGGACGGTGTTTCCGCGAATCAAACATTCGATGGGGATGACGCCTGTTCCGCAGAACGGATCGAAGACAGTAGAGCTTTGAGCTTTGAGCTTTGAGCTTTGAGTGACGAGGTACTGACCGAAGTTCAGCAATATTTGTGCCAATTTTGGCGGAAGCAAGCCAACAGTCGTGTCCCGCACCGGTTTGCCGATGTCGCGAAGCGTGTAGGCTTTCACGTTCTGAGCGGCAACCGTCCGTCCGATCCACAGATCGTGTTTCTCCCGGATAATGGTCAGCTCGCAGCCCTTCTTCGGATCAAGCAGCCCTTCATCATGGAGCACGATCGGCTTCGCCGCCTCGCGCTCGTTTCCGACGTACCGGCTCGGGACACCTTTCTTCTTGAGTCCGTTCTTGCACGCACGGAAGAGTTCTTTCCCTTCCCTCGGCGGAATGCCCACAAGCCGAAGCGAAAATGTCGCCTTTCCCTTCACACTTGCGAGTTCCGCTGCAAGAAGTGCCGGAACATCGTTCAGTGTCACTACGGAGTTCCCCGTAATGCGTTTGGCGATAAGAATCGTGCCTCCGAGACGATTCAGAAAATCCTGTGTCAGTTCTTCGTTCGTCTCGAACGTGAGGAATTGGTTGCTGAGAAGGGCTTTCTTCTCCAAATCGGGAAGGAGTGCAGAGAGTTCTGCAGTCGAGATCGTCGGATTATTTCCAAGAAGTGCGGCGTAGGTGTGCATGCCTGAGAGCATAGAGAGAAGTACCGTTAAAAAAAAGACCCTGACGGGTCTTTGTTTTTGTGTGCTGCCGGTGTCGTCATTGCCGTGAGGCTTTGCCGATAGGCAGGAACGTTGTTGTCCTTACGGACGCTGACTGCAGTGCTATGGTTTCTTGTTTCTCCTCGTAACCGGACGAGGTCCCCGGACCGGTTCGCCATGAGAACCGTAAGGTTCAGAGGGAACACTGGGGAGTGGGTGTTGGGTGCACCCCACCTCGTTCCTGACGGAACTATGCGGGGCGACGTCGCAGAGCAGAGAGAAGGATGGCTACAAGTGAGAACAGACGTTGCTATACCCAGAGTTGTGCAATTGAATGCGGTTGTGTGCCCGGGAGGAACGAGTGTAAGTTTCTGTAGACATCATCCTCTCTACTTTTTTTGCGGTGTTGTGAGGGAGCGGAGGATCGAGAGGGTCCGAGCGTCCTCGGACTGGTCGATCTGTTTGTTTTGGTCTGTGTGTTGGGCTCTTTGATGTGAAGACTGTTTGGAACCCTGTTCTTTTCCGTAGGGTTCATCGCATAGTACTCACGTCAGAATTTTCCGCAAGCATTAGGGCTCGCTGAGAATTTATTTTTGTATTTTGAATACAATTTGTGTACAAAAATCGACAAACGAACTTCATGGCATTGGAATCAAGGAATGTCGGTATCAAAACTATACAATGACCTCGCGCTCTTCATCTTTCACTGCGAGCCCTCCTACGTACACATCGGGATCTGACACACTGCCTTCGGCGCTCACCCAGATTTCGGAATCAAGCCCCAAGCTTTTGCCTTGCCGAAAGAGCATCCGTCCCTGCAACTCCCTGATGATCTGCTGCTTGATCAGTTCGGCGGCGAGCAAACCCGTTGCCGATCCCGTTGCCGATTCTTCGGGGATGCCCACAGTCGGGGCAAAGTTTCGACAGTCGGCAACAACACCTTCTTCCTTGTCGCACAGTGCGAAGACATGCATGCCTTCGAGTGTGTGCCTCAAAAGGAACCGGGTCAGTCGCTCATGATCCATCACGATTTCCTGCAGATCATCATTCGATCGTACGCCGACGAGTGCATCGGTATCCAGGCTCATCGGATGGAATGACTTCAGTAGTTTCTTACTTTCGATGCCGAGTGCCGAGGCAACCTCGTCGTTCCGAAGATTCATTCGTTGCTTCGGAACAGGTTGGTGGTAGGCAATGAAAGAGGCGTGCCCTGAATTTCTTGTCCGTACATCCACACTTCCAAGTGTTGTGTTCTGCATGTAATCGCCGGGTTCCAGTGATCCTCGCTCCAGCAGTGCCGCACCCGAGGCAACGGTCGCATGTCCGCAGAGCCCCACCTGCGTGGTCGGTGTGAAGAAGAAGATCTCGATGCATGCTTTCCGTGCGTCTTGTCCGATTCCACGGATGAATGCGGTTTCGGAGACTCCCATGACCGTTGCGATTTCCTGCATCCGGTCGATATCCAGATCCTTGGCATCGAGCACGACACCTGCTGCATTGCCTCCTTTTCCGTCTTTCGTCGTAAAAGAGCGCCAGAGTTCCACTTGTACCGGGTGTTTCGGCTGTTGGCTCATCGGGGCAGTGCAGAAGCAAGTAGAGGGATACTTAAACAAAATTCGATTGCTTCGTCAAATTTCGCTTCTGAAGTCTGCAGGAAAACTCACCTCTAAAAGCCTTGAATTTTTGGCAGCAGCAGCCTACAATGGCGCGAATCTAAAATTGCGTAGTCGTTCTTCTCTCCCTTCCTTTATGTCCGGAACAGTCGCACAAGTCGTCGGAGCCGTGGTGGATTGCCAGTTCGAGGGCAGCGATACCATTCCTCCTATTTACTCCGCACTTACCGTGCATATTGAGAAGAAGATTCTGACGCTCGAGGTTCAGCAACATCTGGAGCAAGGGCTCGTGCGTGCGGTTGCGATGGGATCAACGGACGGATTGCAGCGCGGTGCCATGGTCACGTCGACGGATAAGCCGATTCAGGTGCCGGTGGGTCCAGAAACACTTGGAAGAATGTTCAACGTTCTCGGTGAGCCGATCGACGGCATGCCTGCCGTGAAGACCAAGAAGAAGTATTCTATTCACCGTCCTGCGCCGTCGTTTACGGATCAGGCGACGGATACGGAGATTCTCGAGACGGGCATCAAAGTCATCGATCTGATCTGTCCGATCCTCAAGGGAGGAAAAGTCGGACTCTTCGGAGGAGCGGGAGTGGGGAAGACGGTCGTCGTGAAAGAACTGATCTACTCCGTTGCGACTGCACACGGAGGATTCTCGGTGTTTGCGGGAGTCGGAGAGAGAAGTCGCGAGGGAAACGATCTGTACTACGAAATGAAGGAATCCGGCGTCTTAGAGAAAACCGCACTCGTGTTCGGACAGATGAACGAACCGCCGGGACCGCGCCTCAGAGTCGCACTCACCGGTCTCTCGATGGCGGAGTACTTCCGCGATGAGGAAGGCAAAGACGTGCTGCTGTTTATCGACAATATCTTCCGCTTCACGCAGGCGGGAGCCGAACTGAGCGCCCTCCTCGGACGCATCCCGTCGGCGGTGGGATACCAGCCGACACTCGCATCCGAAATGGGCATGGTGCAGGAACGGATCGCATCAACGAAAAAAGGATCGGTCACCTCCGTGCAGGCCGTGTACGTTCCGGCAGACGACTTCACCGATCCGGCACCGGCAACGACCTTCGCGCACCTCGACTCCACCATCGTGCTCACGCGTTCTCTCGCCGAGCTTGGAATCTACCCCGCCGTCGATCCGCTCGAATCCACATCGACGATCCTCACGCCCTCCATTGTCGGGCAGGATCACTACGACACGGCACGCGGCGTGCAGAAGATCCTCCAACGGTACCGCGAACTGCAGGACATCATCGCGATTCTCGGTATGGAAGAGCTGTCGGAAGAAGACAAGAACACGGTGCAGCGCGCGAGGAAGATCCAGCGCTTCCTCAGTCAGCCGTTCTTCGTCGCTGAAGTCTTCACGGGAGCTCCGGGGAAATTCGTTCCGCTCAAGGACACCGTGCAAGCCTTCAAGGCGATCATCGAGGGAAAGTACGATGCCATTCCGGAGCAGGATTTCTACATGAAAGGAGGAATTGAAGAAGTGAGTACCAAGAAGTAAGAAGAATGACTTTCCTTTCGTCTCCCATTTCGTCAATGCACGTTGAACTCATCACATCAGAGGGCAGTGCCTACAGCGGAGAAGCCCTCTCCGTCACGCTGCCGAGCGGTACCGGTGAAATCACGGTGCTCAATCATCACATTCCGCTACTGACGACGGTCGAGCCGGGCACGGTGATCATCAGAAATTTGAGTGACGAACTTCTCTTCGCCGTTTCGCGCGGCGTCGTGCAAGTCGGGGAGGGGAGTATTCGCATTCTCTCGGATATCGCCGACAAAGCGGAGAGTCTGGAGGAGGATGCCATCGAGCTTGCGAAAACAAGAGCGGAGGAACTGAAGACAGCACGCAGAGCCGATGCCGAAGGGTACGCGGAGGCGACGGCAACGCTCGACCGGGAGCTCGCACGTCTTGCCACCACCCGTCGTCTCCGCTCACGCCGCCGCTTCGGCAGAGCGTAATTTTTCGTCCATGTTCACTCCCACCACACCATCGGCGCCAGGACAGCATCCGGTGAAGGATGTTGATCCGCGTGAGAGCACGGTGCTCGGGTTCGCATTCGCATGGGATCTTGGCTACACCATCGCGATTCCTGCTGTTGTATTCGGTCTCGGCGGAGGATACCTCGACAGGCACTTTAACAGTTCTCCGGCTTTTCTTCTCCTCGGACTCTTCATCGCATTCGTGACGTCGTTCATCGTCGTCGCACGCAAGGTGAAGGCCATCCTTGCGCGTATGCCGAAGACGCTCCCGAAGAAAAAGAAACAGAGTATTCCGGTCGATGTCGCTCTCGAACAGTCCGCTCTCCACGATCTCTTCCGTCCCCCGTCCGAATAATGGCATCCATTTCCATATCATTGGCATCGGAAGCCGTTGGTGCTGTCGGTTCCTTTCAGGTCCGGAACACCATGCTCATGGCATGGCTCACGATGTTTTTGCTCTTCATCGTCTCCGCCTGCGTTCGTGCAACGAAGTATGCACTCGTTCCGAGCCGTTTTCAGGCAGCGGTGGAGATCGTCCTCGGCAGTTTGTACGACCTGTTCGCATCGATTCTCAATCAGGATAGGCTCACGAAACAATTCTTCCCGATGCTCGCAACCATGCTTCTCTTCATCGTGCTCGGCAACTGGATCGGCATTCTGCCCGGCGTCGGAACCATTACGATTCAAGCAATGCATGAGGGACGGATGGAAGCGGTTCCGCTTCTGCGTTCGATGAATGCCGATGTGAACATGACCCTTGCCATTGCCATCATCGCGATGTTCGCCGTGCAGTTCTACGGAATGTGGGAGCTCGGATTTCGATCGTACGCAGGCAAATTCATCGTTGCGCCGTGGAAGAATCCGATGGGAACGTTCCTCGGTTTTCTGGAAGTCATCAGCGAGTTCTCACGCATCATCAGCTTCACGTTCCGTCTCTTCGGTAACATCTTCGCCGGAGAAGTTCTCCTCGCCGTCATTGCTTTCCTCGTTCCCTACATCGCACCCGTGCCGTTCCTCGGTATGGAGTTACTTGTGGGTTTGATTCAGGGATTCGTGTTCGCGCTCCTCACGACGGTGTTCCTCAAAATCGCCGTCACGGAGCACGATGCGTCGCATGAGGACGCTCCTCCCGCTTCTTCCAATCACGCCATGGCTTAATCTCCTCTCTTCGTTTTTTCTCTTTTTATTCTTTTATCTTCTTTCCTTTCCCCCATCCCTATGGATCCAGCAGTCGCCACCACCGCCGCACAATCCCTCCTTTCTTCCAAAGATCTTCCCGTCGCCATCACCATCGGATTCGGTTCCCTCGGTCCCGCCATGGCCATCGGTTTCATCGGTGCGAAGTCCGTTGAAGCCATCGGCAGAAACCCCGAGGCCGGTGCACGCATTCAAACGTTCGCCATTCTCTGTATCGCATTCGCCGAAGCGATCGCCATCTACGGTCTTGTCATCGCGCTCATCATGAAGTTCGTTTCGTAAGCATGAATCAATTTCTCTCCGCGTTCGGCATCGAATGGTCTGCGCTCGTCGCGCAGGCTGTCAACTTCCTGATTCTCGTCTTCGTACTGTCGAGGTACGTCTACAAACCCGTTCTCGGGATCATCGACAGGCGCAGGGAAGCCATCGCCGAGTCGATGGAGAAAGTGAAAGAGATCGAACATGCCAAAGAGAAGGTCGACCTCGAGCGTGCCGCCATTCTCCGCAAGGCGGATATCGAAGCGGGAGCACTCCTCGAGCGTGCGAAAACCGAAGCCGAAACCGTGCGCACGGAAATCGAGAAAGCAGCCAAACTGCAGGCGGCGCAGATCGTCACGAAAGGCATGGAACAACTCGAGAATGAGCGTGCAACCATGATCAGAGAGGTCCAGAACAAGCTTGCACACGCCATTGTTCTCTCGGCGGAGAAAATCCTTCGTCGCGAGTTCAGCAAGGCGGATCAGGAAAATTTTGAGACGGAACTGAAGCAGAATCTCCCCACCATGTTGTCATGAGGATCACGCCGAAAGACATTGCGCGTTCGCTGATCGACTCCCTCGCGTCGGCATCGCTTTCCGTCGACGATGCGTGCGACAGTGCCATCGGACTTCTGAAGCGTTCGTGCCCCGGCGTTGCGCTTCGCGAATTCATCAGAATGGTCGAACGTGAGGTGAGGAAGAGGGGACTCACAACGTCGGCGATGCTTGTCGTCCCAAACGAGCAGTCCATTCAAGCCGACACGATTGCACCGCTCCTCGCATCGAAATCCGGCAAGAAAGTCCACGTGGATCGCAAAACCGAGCCCGAACTGATCGGAGGCGCCGTGTTTCTGGTCGACCATCGGCGCATCGACTGCAGCATTCAGGGCGCTCTTGCGGCACTCCTTCGCAGCTGTCTGCAACCACTTGAATAATTTCTTCGTTTCCTCCCTCTCCTCCCATGAGTCTCTCCACCAATCTCATCAAGACGCTCGAAGAACGGATCGCGCAGTACAAGCCGTCCGTGACCGAAGAGCATGTCGGTACCGTCGTCCAAGTCGGTGACGGCATCGCCAAGATCACGGGGCTCACGACCATCGGTTCCGGAGAGATGATCGATTTCGGCAACGGCGTGCTCGGCAGTGCCCTCAACCTCGAGGAAGAACTCGTCGGTGCGGTGATCTACGGAGATTACACGCTCGTGAGCGAAGGACAGACCGTCAAAGCTCTCGGACGCGTGCTCTCGGTACCGGTCGGTGAGGCGCTCATCGGGCGTGTCGTGTCGCCGCTCGGCATCGCCAAAGACAACGGACCCGCTCTGAAACTCGAGACGATGTATCCGATCGAGAAGGTCGCCGCCGGCGTCATCGAACGCAAGTCGGTGACTGTTCCGCTGCAAACCGGCATCACGTCGATTGACGCGATGATTCCGATTGGTCGCGGTCAGCGCGAACTGATCATCGGGGACAGGCAGACCGGCAAGACCGCGGTTGCCATCGACACGATCCTGAACCAGAAGAAGACGCAGCTGACGGATCGTCCGGTCATCTGCATCTACGTTGCGATCGGTCAGAAAGAAGCGAAAGTCGCGCGCATCGTTGCGGAGCTCGAAAAACACGGCGCCATGGAGTACACGATCGTCGTGAGCGCATCGGCATCCGAGCCAGCGTCGCTTTCGTACATTGCGCCGTTTGCCGGCACCGCGATGGGCGAGTACTTCGTCGATCAGGGCAAAGACGTGCTCATCATCTACGATGACCTGAGTCGTCAGGCGTGGGCGTACCGACAGATCTCGCTGCTGCTTCGTCGCCCCCCGGGACGCGAGGCGTATCCGGGAGACGTGTTCTATCTCCACTCGCGTCTTCTCGAACGTGCAGTGTGTCTGGATGAGAAGCACGGCGGAGGCTCACTCACGGCTCTGCCGATCATCGAGACGCAGGCAGGCGACATCGCCGCATACATTCCAACGAACGTGATCAGCATCACCGACGGTCAGATCTTTCTGGAGGCTGATCTTTTCTACAAAGGCATAAGGCCCGCCGTGAACGTCGGAACATCCGTTTCGCGTGTGGGATCCGCCGCGCAAAGAAAGTCCATGAAGAAGGTTGCCGGAAAGATGCGTCTCGATCTCGCACAGTACCGAGAGCTTGCGGTGTTCGCGCAGTTCGGATCCGATCTCGATGCCGCAACCAAGAAACAGCTCGATCGCGGAGCGAGGCTCACCGAGATCTTAAAACAGCAGCAGTTCGAGCCGTTATCCGTTGGCGAACAGGTCTCGCTTCTCTACGTTGCCGTGAACGGTCACCTCGATGAAGTGCCGGTCGCGGAGGTGAAAGCGTTCAGCGATAAATTCCTGAAGGGCATGCGTGAGAAACACTTCGATCTGCTGAAGGTTCTCGACATGGAACTCACCAAAGAGGCAGAGGATCAACTCGCGAGACTTATCACTGCGGATCGCAATGCGGCATACCCGCCGGCGGTTGTTGAGGAGAAAAAGAAACCGGCAGAGATGAAGAAGAAGTAATTCCAAGCACCCACTCTCATGAGAAGTCTTCGCGACATTCGGCGCAAGATGAAGGCGATCAAGTCCACGAGACAGGTCACCAAAGCCATGGAACTTGTTGCCGCATCGAAGATGCGTAAAGCAGTGCAGAGTGCGCAGGCACTCCGTCGCTACGCGCTCCATGCATGGGAAATCCTGATGAGTATCGGTCGCACGCATTCCGCCGATCATCCCTTCCTCCTGCAACGAAAAGTGAAGAAGGTTCTCGGCATCATCTTCACCTCCGACAGAGGGCTGTGCGGAAGTCTGAATGCGCAGCTTCTGAAATCGCTTCAGAAATACATCAACGGCGTGTCTGCACTCAAAACATTCGATTCCATGGATTTCATCACGGTCGGCAGGAAAGGGCACCAGATGCTCACGCGCCAGAAGCGTACGGTGATCGCGACGTTCCCCGCTCTCAGCAATCATCCGTCCATCAAAGACGTGCGTCCGATTGCGAAGCTTGCCATCGATGAATTCAAGAAAGGAACGTACGATCACGTCGTGCTCGTCTACACGGATTTCATCTCGCCGATCGTGCAGCAGGCGTCGGTGAAGGTGCTCCTGCCGTTTTCTCCGAGCGAAGTGCGCGAGGTTGTCAGTGTGATTCTCGAGAACCGGAAGCTCAGCAAAGAACAGCAGGAGATCAAGCCGACACAGATCGGCAAAGGACAGGAGTTCGTCTTCGAGCCGACACCGGAAGAAGTGCTGGATGTGATCCTGCCGCAGCTCACCGAGACGCAGATTTTTCAAGCGGTGCTCGAGTCCGTTGCCTCCGAGCACTCGGCTCGCATGATGGCGATGCACAGCGCAACCGACAGCGCGTCGGAAATCCTGGATGACATCACGCTGACCTATAACCAGACACGACAAGCGAGCATCACGGCAGAACTCGCGGAACTCTCTGCGGGTGCTGCGGCGCTGGGGTAATGATGAGCTTTGAGCTTTGAGCTTTGAGCGCTAAGATTTTTTCGATGCTTCTCCTCCACTCCCTCCTCGACTTCTTCCTCCACATCGACACCCATCTCGGTTCTATTCTGCAGGAGTACGGCGCACTGACGTACCTGATTCTCTTCCTCATCATCTTCTGCGAAACCGGGCTTGTCGTCACACCGTTTCTCCCCGGTGATTCGCTTCTCTTCGCTGCAGGCGCATTTGCTGCGCGCGGCTCGATGAACGGGATCGTTCTGTTCGTTCTTCTTTCTGTCGCCGCCATAGCAGGCAACACGACGAACTATTTCATTGGCAGGCACGTCGGGGTCGCTGCGTACGGCTGGAATTCGCGGTTCATCAAACAGGAACATCTGCAGCATACGAAACAGTTCTTTGCCGTGCACGGCGGACTGACCATCATCATCACGCGTTTTATGCCGATCGTACGAACATTCGCCCCGTTCGTCGCGGGAATCGGTCACATGCCACTCCGCACCTTCTTCGCCTATAACATTGCCGGAGGACTTCTGTGGGTAACGCTCTTCGTCGGCGGAGGGTACTTCTTCGGCACGCTGCCGTTCGTGGAAAAGAATTTCTCTGCAGTTATTCTGGTGATTATTGTGTTCTCGGTCTTGCCCGGGCTTTTTGCATGGATGAAGAGGCGGGTCGCGAGTGTGTGAGAGTTCGTTTCCTCGTAACGGTCCTCACTCCGTCCTGCGGGACACCTCTCTCCATCGGCTGGAGAGAGGAGGATTTGTATTGAGTGGAACTCGGGCTCCCCCTTCTCCGGTACACGGAGAAGGGGTCAGGGGATGAGGACCGTAAGGCGAGAAGGATTTTTTTTGGATCATTCCTTACTCTCGAGGGTTTTTTGCAGAAGCACCATCACCACCATCACCGCAATTGGCATGATGTGCAGCAGTCCTCTGCTTAAGCCTGTCTGCATGATTGCCTCCGTTGCGAGTGATGAAACGAAGATGAAGATCAGGAATTGAGCTGCAACAGTGACGAGCAGGAAGACCGTGAGTACGCCTTCCGGAAGTTTGAAGGCGGATTTTCCTGACAGAATGATGGTGAGTGGAGTGACGAGAGGTAAGAGCAGCCAGTTTGGTTCATGACTCAGGTGAAACCAGATTGCTTGTATAACTTTTGTGTTCAAAGATAACGTCAGCCCTGAGACGGATTTTGCATTGCCGAACGTCAATCCGTGCATCCATTTAAACAGAAGCCATGGCGCAGCAAAGAGGAGAGCAAGGAGTGCGAAGAGCGCAAAAGTTTTTCGCACCTGCTCGGCAGTCAGCAGAGCAACTTTTTTCTTTGCGAGAAGAATCCAGACGAAGAGAATCGTCATGGTCGGTGCATACAGAACGGATGCTTCGTTCTTCGTGAAAATCATGAGCCCGAGTGCGAAACCGAAAAGCTTCACCCATGTCTTCACTTTCTCACGGTCTTCCGTTTCCGACATCGCAAAGAGACAGATCATCGGAAGAAGAATGTGTGCTGCCATGAAGATGTCCGCGTACGGATTTGTTGCCTGAATCAGAAGCAGCGGAAGGGAGACGAGGAGGTAGACACCGAAGAGGCTGAGCATTGGTTGTAAACGGCGTCGAAGTCCGAAGTAAAAACTTCCGATCAGCCCTGCAAACCAAATCAAATGCAGACTGTTCACGAGCGGTTCCTCCCACGATCCGCGAAGAACGCTGAGCCACGTCTTCAGGAGCGGAACGGTGACCGGATACGAGCTGACTCCGCTTGCAGACTGGACGATGCCGTTCCCGACAGGAATTTCCAGCAGCAGTTTTTCATTCAAGTAAAACATCTTCCCGCGCATGTTCCAGTTATTGAACGAATCATCCCAGTACGTCGGCACCGAAACGAGGTCGTAGGCACCGGCGAGGATTTTCATTGCTGTCCAGATCGTGAGGAGAAGAATGCCGATCTTCATCCATGTTGGAAGTGGAGTCGACGGTGCGTACTCGGGAGCAGTGCTTTGGCGTGAGAAAGATCGTGTGACGATTGCAGCGATGATGAGAATTGCAGTAGCGATGAGTGACGGAATCAGAAAGCCACTCAGCGTCAGTGCAGTAAGCCCAAGAACATGCGGGAGGAAGACGATCAGCGCGAAGAGCGTCGGTCCAAGAATCAGCGCGAAGAACCATCGCTCCGCTCTCCCGAGAACCGGGTTCTTTCCTTCAAGCAGCAGAAGCGATATCCATCCGAGGATGACGGGGATCGCGATGCCGACGAGGAAGGCAAAGAAGTTCATAGAGTCAGCGTAGGAGCCGGTTTCTGAAATGTCCGGAAGACGAAAGAGGACTCGTCGAAGCGACCGAGAATTTTTCCCGGCTGTGAGACGGGCTCACCTTCGATCGTCAGTTGGTTCGCCTCATTGAGACCGACATCGCTCCGATGGTAGATCACCCACGTATCGTCATGATCGAAGTCGATGCCCGGGATCGCGGGATACGTCAGGTACCGCATGTTGCCGAGGTACGGCCACTGCTGCTCGGCGAAGAAGATGTAACTCTCGCGGTCGAAGACGTACGGTGCCGCAAAGGCGGCGAAGTCGTAGAAACGATCACGATCACGGAACGTTCGCGTTGCGTCGGAGGCTGCGATGTACGACGTGTGATCAGCGCTGACATACGAGAGAAATTCGGAGCCCTCACGGAGATCGAACACGATCCAGACTGCAGCGACGAGAACACAGCCGATAAGCAATGCTTTGCGTTTCGTTTCGTCGCTCTGTGAGAATCGCGCACGCAAGATGAGTAGTACAATCAGAATCAGAAGACCGATGTTGATGACGTAGGTCCAAGAGGTCGTTGGCGGCGGGAGCACCGAAAATAAAGATTGTCTCGCGAGCGGGTTGCTCGCCACTTGCGGTCCCCACAGAAAATTGATGCTGTAGGTTCGGTACCGGTCGAATGTCCAGAATGACTTGATGGTCTCGAGGAGACGTTCAGCGGGGTTCAGTGCATCGAAGCGGATCTGATGCAGGAGGATTGTGCTGTTTGGTTTGAGCACGATACCCAGTTTTTTGTTTGCCGCGTACCAGTTCTGCGCTCCGGAGATCTGAAACTGTGTCACGATGTTCGCACCCGCCGGAACACTGATCGGAATATCGTAGTTCGTTTGGTTTTGGTCACTGTCATAGATCCAGACAAAGTACGCATCGGTCGGTTCCTGCGCGCTCACGGTGACGGATCCGAAATCGGGGGAGATCGTCAGTTGGTTATCGGTGACAAAGAGTCCTGTCCCCGTTGTCTGCAGCAGAATGCCATTTGGCATTTGTTGCATCTTGATCGACCCTTTTCCTTCCCACGTTGCATTCACTGCCCCTGCTCCAAAGTCGAACGTCTGGATGGTCGTGGCAAACACCATTGTTGGCAGTAACAAAGTGCCGAAAAACAGTATGCTACGCAGTGAACGAAAAGACATGAGCAAAGTGTACTGCGATTGCTTTGTTTCCGCGAGACGGTCCTCACTCCGCCCCGCCGAGCGGGGCACCTCTCTCCAAATTTTGGAGAGAGGAAGACCGTAATCAGGGATAGTACGGGTTCCCCCTTCTCCAGCCGATGGAGAAGGGGTCAGGGGATGAGGATCGAGGAGTATACTGTTCGTGTTTTCCTCTTTATAACCTATGCCTTCCCCCCTCACCTCCTTCGACCGCGCGATGAGCTTCCTTCGTGCAACGTTCGATCGTCTGAAACTTTCGACAAAAGAGAAGACGCTGCTGTCGACTCCGCAGCATATTCTGCATCACAACATCAGTTTCAAACTTGATAACGGCAAGATGATGAAAGTGCCTTCGTACCGCGTTCAGTTCAACAATGCGAGGGGACCATACAAAGGTGGCATTCGTTACCATCTAGAAGCGGATATTGAGGAAGTGAAAGCGCTTGCCGCGTTGATGGCGATCAAGACTGCTGTTGTGAATATCCCTTTTGGGGGCGCAAAAGGCGGTATTCAGATCGATCCGAAGAAGTTAAGCTCATCCGAGCTTGAACGCCTCAGTCGCGCTTACATCCTGAGTATCGCAAATGACATCGGACCGGATATCGATGTGCCGGCACCCGACGTGAATACGAATCCGCAGATCATGGCATGGATGAGGGATGAGTACGAGAAGACGAAGCACGTGTACGCGCCTGATCTGATTACGGGAAAACCTCTCAGTTATGGCGGCTCTCTCGGCAGAGATAAGGCGACGGCAAGAGGAGGGTTCTTTATTCTTCAGGAGCTTGCGAAACTCGAACCACCGAATCTCCGGAATGCGCGTGTTGCGATTCAGGGCTTCGGGAATGCCGGAAGCGAGATTGCGATGTTCCTGCATGATGCCGGTGCGCAGATTGTTGCTGTGTCCGACTCTCAAGGGGGGATTTACTCGTACGTCGGTTTGGATCCGATACGAATCGAGAAATACAAGAAGGAGACGGGCTCGGTGCGCGGTCAGTACTGCAAAGGATCGGTGTGCGATCTGAAGCGACTGAAGATGGATGCAACGGAGGTAATCAGCAATGACGATCTGCTCCTCACTGACTGCGATATTCTGATTCCCGCAGCGCTCGATAACGTCATCACGGCGAAGAATGCGAAGAATATCCGTGCGAAGATCATCCTCGAACTTGCGAATGGTCCCGTGTCACCCGAAGCGGATGTGATTCTCAAGAAGAAAGGCGTGATCGTCGTGCCGGATGTGCTCGCGAACGCCGGCGGCGTGACCGTCAGTTACTTCGAATGGGTGCAGGGCAGATCGGGAGATCAGTGGACGGCAGAGAAAGTCGATCGTGAACTGAAGCGCATCATGCTGCAGTCGTTCGATGATGTTCGCGCAGAAGCGAAGCGCAATGATCTTACGTACCGCGAGGCGGCATTCAACGTCGCAGTTCTGCGTATTGTCGATGCCATGAGGGTGCGGGGGTGGGTGAATGGAACGAAGGGCAAATGAAAGCCTTTCCTGTACACTCCCTTCGTGCGTACGCTCATCATCAACGCCGACGATTTGGGTGCGAACACCCAGAGAACGCATGGGATTTTTCAGTGCTTCGAGTTCGGCATCGTCACGAATGCAACGCTGCTTCCGAATGCAACGGACTCCGATAGAGCAGGGAAGCAGGCGCGGGAAAAACGCCTCCCTACGGGGCTCCATCTGAATCTTACGGAAGAATATCCGCTCGGGAAACGTGAGAGCATCGAGTCGTTGCTTGAAGGGAACGGAATGTTTCTGCAGGGCAATCGTATGAAGACTGCACTCGATGCAGGAGAAGTGAAGAAAGAGCATCTTGAGCGCGAGATAAGGGCGCAGATCGATTGGTTCTTCGATACGGTCGGCACGCCGACACATGTCGACTCGCATCATCACATTCATACGCATCCTTTCGTTGCCGCTGCGCTCATTCCCGTTCTCGAGCGGTACGCCGTTCGCTTTGTTCGCATACCGCTTGAGGAACCTCTGCCGCCGTTCGGGTATATCATTACAAATGAGCAACTCGAGAAAACGAAGCGCATCAATGCACAGGCGACAATTGCAAAAGAGATGTACGGAGCGTACGGCATCGCGACATCCGATCACTTCCGGGGGCTGACACTTGCGGGAAACGCATCACTCAAGAATATCCGACACATCATTGGGAGACTCCCCGAAGGGGTTACTGAATTGATGGTTCACCCTGGAAGTGCTTGCACCTATGGCACGCCGTTCGACTTGGATCCGCAGCGGCAGACGGAACTCCGGATGCTGACGGACGCGACTATCGCAGAGGAACTGAAGGAACGGGAGATACGACTGGCGTCGTATGGGGATCTCTAAACGTACGAAGAAATCGATTTCTTCCTTGGTCAAGAGAACTCTTGTGCGAAGTTTCGAGAACCTGGTGTACCTTTTCCCTCCTATGACTGTTCGCCTGTCTCTTCCCGTTCAAGCATCGCTCGCGGTTTTTGCTTTTGCCGTACTCGCGCTCAGTTTCATTTCCAGTGCTTCCGCACTGACCACAGTCGATACCGAATGCCTCAAGAAAGCCGTGAATGAGAGAAGCAAGTTGATCAAAACCGCATACGATACCTACGCAAAAGATATGGCGAAGGCATCCGAGAGGTTGCAGACGAGCGAAACAGACATCACGGGGTTCGGTGACATCACGTTTCGTCAGAGTGAGATCCAGCGGATCTACGATAATTTCACGTACGAAGTGTCCGAGCGATCCCGTGATCTCTCGGGACGACTGACGGAAGCATGGAACAGTTTCGAGAAGAGCAGAAGTCTCTGCAATGCGTCGGCACTGCCCGCATCGATCACGCCTGCGTACACTCCGCCCAATTACGGAGCGCCGACGTACGGGAATTATTCGTATGGGAACTATCCGTACAGCGGCTATTCGTACGGTTCATACTCTCCGTACTATTCTCCATACACTCCCTATAGGTCATACGATGCCTACAGCCGCTACGATTCGTACGATTACGATGCGTACACTCGCTATCGTTACGGCGATGCGCTCTACACTCGGTATCACGGTGCCGCCACCTGCTCGCAGCGTTCACTTGCGCCACCTCCTCCCGGTTGCGGGTATCAGTATGGAACCGACAGCAGCGGTTGCCCCAGTTACACGCCCGTCTGCAACAATACGCAGAGCAGCAGTTCGCCGTGCACGTGCTCCAATCTATATACACCCGTCTGCGGTCGCGACGGTCGGACGTACTTCAATGCATGTTACGCACTCTGCTTAGGCGGGACGGTGCAGTATCAGGGACCGTGCCAATATTAAGGAGAACCTCTGAAAAATGCAGACTGCTTCGTCAACTTCGTTGAAATTTTTCTCAATGTATACGAAATACATCTCAAAAAATCTCAACTTGTTTCCTCGCATTCTGCTATTTTTGAGAGGTTCTTTTTCTTCAATTATGCTCTGCAACCACGCTCCGCATCGCGATATCCTCTCCGCCGCGTGTCTGCACCGTTTCTGCCATGTACTTTTTCGAGAGTGAGAGCGGAAGCGTCTTGTATCGTGCGAGAATGACTTCCTGCAGTGCATCGCCCTGCGGCAGTTGCACGCTTCGTTCCCATCCGATTTCATTGGTTCTGATCTGGTGACCGTCCGACGTGAGAACCGTCTGCCCCGTCCGTGCGAAGAACGGTCCGCTGATCGTTACCGAACGTCCGTCATCAATGCCGTAGATATTCACGGTCGCTTCATCACCTCGGTTGAATGCCTGAATCACGATCGGTCCCGGCGTGTCATTACGGAAGATCATATCCTGGTGTCCCATGAAGATCGTCGCATCCAATCCCACGCCGTACGCCTCGTAGTAATGCACGTAGAGGCTGTGGTTCTTGTGTGCCAGAATCGGGAGTCCCGCTCTCAGTGCCGCGCGGTACAAGGTCGTCGACGCCTGGCAGATCCCTCCGCCGGGAGCGGGCTTCAGTTCACCGCCGTTGAAGATCGTGAGTGCCATTTTCCATCCTGCCGAGAGTGACACTTTCTCTCCGAGAGCGCTGTTGAAGGAGAACGTCGCGCCCTGCGGGATGACGATATTGTTGATGCGTTCGTTCAGAGCTTTCCGCACATTGTCCTTCCGTCCGGCACCGGAACCTTTGAAATTGGATTGTCCGCTCGCGAGCAGCGTCATTGTTCCGTTCACTGTCTCGCCGCTGCCTCCCATGCCCGTGATGACGGGAGCGACCTGCGTCAGTGCGACATCGACGGTCGGTTTCTTCGATTCGAATGCTTCTTTCAGATTTCCTGCAAGCGAGTGTTGATCAAACGTATAGCCGTTCTCTCCGAGACAGCTCGTTTCGATTCTCCGCACTCCCTGCGCGTCCGTGTGTTCGCTTTGGATGACGCATGCTTTCGGCGACGGAACGCCGTCGATGGGATTACTTTGGAGGTACTCCCGGATGACGTCCGATTGAACGACCGGACGAATAGTATCGCCCATGTCAGGCGAGAACGTGACCCATGTCGGGTGGTCTGCAAGTGATACGTTCCACTCGGCAACCGTTGTTCCGGTACCGGTGATGAACCGGACAACGACCGATCGCAACATCAACGTCGATCGTTCTCGGATTCCTTGTCTCAGGTTTTCGGCAGTGACGTTGCCGATGGCAAATCGTTCGTACGCGGTTTTTGCACCGACCGGAGCAGCGGACGCGGTCAGGAGCGACCATGAACCGATCAGAGTCACCAGCAAGATTGCAAACGCTAAAACGAGTGCAGGATGTGCTTGTTTATCTCGGGAAAAAATAGAATGCATACTTTTTGTTTGTGTTGATTATTTTTTTGTTGTTTTTATTATAACACATTTTAATATTTATGCAAACAGCTTCGGGAGCAACTTGCTTGCGGCAGCGGAGGCGACACCGATCAGGCTGACGAGCATGGAGTAGAGCAGTCCCGGGAAGGAGCTATGTGCAGATCCTTCGGAATTCTTCTGACCTTTCTTGGCGACCGTCAGGTGTGACGTATCCGTTAGGCTTGCATAGAACTGAGTATTGTTCGTGCCTGTCTGAGGGACGACGACCGGTGGGTAGAAGACGGGAGGTGTCGGTGGAGTGAAGACAGGAGGAGGTGGCGGCGTATAGACGGGCGGGAAGTACGGAGGGTAGGTCGGCGGATAGTACGGCGGCTCATAGATGTGATTCTGGATGGTCGTGTCATCCGTCGCCGTCTGGCTGTTCACTGTTGCGGTGTTGTGGACTACGGTGTTGTTGAGAACATCGCTTCTGACCTGCGCATCCAATGTGATCGTCAGGCTTGTGTTTGCACCGACGGTTACATTGTTCCACGTGACGTTCTGTCCGCTGACGATGCCGCTGTTTGATACCGTGAGGATCGTGAGCCCCTGCGGAACCGAATCCGTGACGGTCAAGTTCGTCGCGGCGGAGCTTGCGCTGTTTGTCAGAATGATTTGGTAGTGGAGCGTGTCGCCTGCAGTGGCGGTCGAGCGATTATCCGTTTTGTAGATCGTTACGGTTCCGCCTGTCGGAGGACACGTCAACGTCGTCTGGATCGTCTGGCTCGTGTTGTTGCTCAGGTTCGGATCGGTGGTTGCATTGCTCACGGTTGCGTTGTTTGTGACAATCGTTTGGGTGCAGTTGCTGATCGTCGGCACGTTGAAGGCAAGGGTGACAGTCGTGCTCTGACCGTTCGTTAACGTCGCAACGGTACAGAGAATATTCGAACCGTTTTGGGAACAGTTGCTTGAGCTCAGACTTGAGTTGAAGTTCAGCCCCGACGGAATCGGATCGGTGATCACGACACTCGTCGCCGTAGCAGGACCCAGGTTCGTGACCGTCAGCGTGTAGGTGGCGATGCCGCCTCGCAGCACAGTGCTTGTGCCGGTCTTCACGATGGCGAGATCGGCATTGGTGATGGGACAGGTCAGCGTGGTCTGGATCGTTGCACTCGTGTTGTTGCTCGTGTTCGGATCGGTCGTCGCGCTGCTCACGGTTGCGTTGTTCGTGACAATCGTTTGCACGCAGCTCGTCATCGTCGGCACGTTGAATGCAAGTGTCACGCTTGTGCTCTGACCATTGGCGAGAGAGGCAATGTTGCACTGAATGTTCGAACCGTTTTGCGTACAGCTACTTGAACTTATACCGGTATTGAAGTTCAACCCTGACGGAATCGGATCGGTGATCACGATACTCGTCGCCGTTCCCGGACCGGCATTGGTTACAGTCAACGTGTAGTACGCAATGCCGCCGCGCAGCACGCTGCTGCTGCCGCTCTTCACGATCGACAGATCGGCAGTGATGCTCGGGCACGTGATTGTCGTCTGGATCGTTGCACTCGTGTTGTTGCTCGTATTCGGATCACCCGTGGAGGAGCTCACCGTTGCCGTATTATTCACGGTCGTCTGGGTGCAGTTCGTGATCGTCGGCACATTGAATGCGATGGTGACCGTCGTACTCTGCCCGCTTCCGAGCGTTGCTGCATTGCAGACGATGTTTGAACCGTTCTGGGAACAGTTGCTGGAGCTCGCACCGGCATTGAACGTCAGCCCCGACGGAATCGGATCGTTGATGACCACGTTCGTCGCCGCACTCGGACCTGCGTTGGTGGCGGTCACCGTGTAGGAGAGAACGCTGCCGCGCACGACGGAAGAAGGTCCGCTCTTCACGATCGAGAGATCAGCGGTGATGTTCGGGCAGGTCAATGTTGTCTGGACGATCTGGCTCGTGTTGTTGCTCAGGTTCGGATCCGTCGTCGAAGAGCTGATGATGGCATGGTTACTCACCGTCGTCGGGGTGCAACTGCTGATCGTCGGCACGTTGAAGGCAATGGGGAGAATGGTGCTCTGTCCGCTGCTGAGATTGAAATTCGTACACACGATATTCGTTCCGATCTGGGAACAACTGTTGGAACTCTGTCCTGCATTGAACGTCAGCCCTGTGGGGATCGCATCCGTCACGGTCACGTTCACAGCCGTACTCGGTCCGGCGTTGAAGATATTCAGGTGATAGACAGCGACGCCGCCGCGCGTGACAGACGCGGGCCCCGATTTCTGTATCGACAAATCCGCCTGCACCACCGGACATGTCAGCGTCGTTGCGACCGTATTGCTCGTGTTATTGCTCGGGTTCGGGTCGGTGCATGAAGAAGCGACCGTTGCGGTATTATTCACCGTTGTCTGCACGCAGCTCGTCATCGTCGGCACGTTGAAGGCAATCGTGACCGTGGTGCTTTGACCATTCGCGATCGATGGATTGGTACAGACAATATTCGAACCGCTCGGGGCACAGTTGCCGGAACTCTGGCTCGCATTGAACGTGAATCCGGCAGGTATCGGATCGGTGATCGTGACGTTGTTCGCCGCACTCGGTCCCGCATTGCTGGCGGTGAGTGTGTAACTCACAACGCCTCCGCGGGCAACGGACGTCGGTCCGCTCTTGAGAATCGAGAGGTCCGCTGAGAGAGGGCAAGTCACAGTCGTCTCAGCCACATTGCTCTGGTTGTTGCCCGGGTTTGCATCAGTCGTTGCAGCACTGACCGTCGCCGTATTGGAGACCGTCACCTCGGTGCAGTTCGTCATCGTCGCCGTCGTGAACGCAATCGTCACCGTTGAGTTCTGTCCGTTCGTGATGGACGGAATGGTGCAGACGATGTTCGCTCCGCTATGGATGCAGTTGCTTGAGCTTTGGCTCGGGTTGAATGTGAGCCCGGAAGGAATCGGATCGGTGATGACCACGGTTGTTGCCGTACTCGGACCGGCATTGAACGCAGTCACCGTGTAGGCGATCACACTGCCACGCACCACGAAAGCAGGTCCGCTTTTCGCAATCGAGAGATCGGCGCTGATGATCGGACACGTCAATGTCGTCTGAATCGTCTGGCTCGTGTTGTTGCCCGAGTTCGGATCAGTCACCGAGCTGCTGACGGTTGCTTTATTGTTGACCGTCGTCTGCGTGCAGTGCGTCGTCGTCGGAACATTGAAAGCGATGGTGAAAGTCGTGTTCTGACCGTTCCCCAGTGACGGATCGGTACACACGATGTTCAAACCGCTTTGCACACAGTTCGGGGAGCTCTGTGAAGCGTTGAACGTGAGTCCGGCGGGAATCGGATCGGTGATCTTGACGTTCGTTGCCGTCGTCGGGCCCGCGTTGAAGGCGGTGACCGAATAGTAGGCGATGTCACCCCGTTCCACGGAGGAAGGACCGCTCTTCGTCACCGAAAGATCGGCACCAGCCGGGGGACAGGTCACGGTCGTCGAGACGGTTTGACTCTGATTATTGGCTGAGTTCGGATCGGTCGTGGAAGTGCTCACGGAAGCGTGATTATGGATGGTGGTCAACGTGCAGTTGCTGACCGTCGGTACGTTGAACGCGATCGTCACCGTCGCACTGTCTCCGCTGTTTAAGGTCATGTTGTCGCACAGGATATTCACTCCGTTCTGGAGGCAGTTCGGGGAGCTCTGCGAAGAGTCGAACGTCAGTCCTGCAGGAATCGCATCCGCGATCACCACGTTGTTTCCGGTCATCGGTCCTGCATTGAAGATCGTCACCGTATAGACCACGGTGTTGCCGCGTACTACGGATGACGGTCCTGATTTCTGGATGGAAAAATCTGCTCCCGTTGCGGCATTCGATTGCTGCACTTGCATCAGCAGTATTCCCGCAAGCACGACTGAGGAGAGTGTTTTGGGGAGTTTCATAGGATGAGAAAAGTGAAAGGGGGTTACTTTACATTACTATAATAGTATTGTCAAATGTAAAATAAGCTCCGGGAAACGCTGTTCTACGGCAGAGCCGGTAGCTTTTGGGACTTTCCCTCTGCTACCGGCTCTGCGTTCGTTCTCAGTGGTGTGACTCGAAGCTCAGGACGGAAACCTTAGCAGGAGCATCCGCTGATCGGACACTTCAGCTGGGTCTGGACCGTTTCGCTTCGGTTGTTCGACGGATTCGGGTCGATGGTCGACGTGTTGACCGTTGCCGTGTTTTGCACGGTGGTGTGTCCGCACATGGAGACCGTCGGTACGTTGAACGCGATCGTCACCGTCGCACTCTGACCGTTCAGGAGGTTCAGGTTGCTGCACACGATGTTCAAGCCTTGCTGGACACAGCTTGCCGAGCTCTGGCTTGCATTGAACGTGAGTCCTGCCGGAATCGGATCGTTGATCGTCACGTTGGTTGCCGTACTCGGACCGGCATTGAACACGCTGAGCGTGTACGTTGCCACTCCTCCGCGGAGGACTGTCAGCGGTCCTGACTTCACAATCGAGACGTCGGCGAGAGACGGACACTTCACCGTCGTCGTCACCGTCTGACTCTGGTTGTTGCTCGGGTTCGGATCGGTCGTCGACGTGCTCACGGAGGCGGTGTTATTCACCGTCGTCTCGGAACAGTTCGGTATGTTCGGTACGTCGAATGCGATCGTCACCGTTGCGCTCTGGCCGCTGGTCAGCGTCATGTTGTCACAGAGGATGTTCGAACCGTTCTGGACACAGTTGCCGGAGCTCTGGCTCGGATTGAACGTGAGTCCTGCCGGAATCGGATCGGTGATCGTGACGTTATTCGCCGTGCTCGGTCCTGCGTTGAATGCGCTGAGCGTGTAGAGGATGATCCCGCCGCGAGTCACGGACCTCGGTCCTGACTTCACGATCGAAAGATCGGCATTGATGACCGGACATGTCACGGTCGTCGTGACGGTCTGGCTCTGGTTGTTGCTCGAGTTCGGATCGGTCACCGAAGTGCTGACGGAGGACGTGTTGTAGATCGTCGTCTCGGAGCAGTTCGCGATTGCCGGAATATTGAACGCAATCGTTACCGTCGCACTCTGACCGTTTGTCAGTGTCATGTTGTCACAGAGGATGTTCGAACCGTTCTGGACACAGTTCGGCGAACTCTGCGAAGCATTGAACGTGAGCCCTGCCGGGATCGGATCGGCGATCGTGACATTGGTTGCCGTGTTCGGTCCTGCATTGAATGCGCTGAGCGTGTAGTGAACGACTCCTCCGCGGAGCACGGTTGCAGGTCCGCTCTTCACGATGGAGAGGTCGGCTTGCGGTGCTGGGCAGGTGATCGTCGTCGTCACGGTCAAACTCTGGTTATTGGCTGAGTTCGGATCGGTCGTCGAGGTGCTGACGGAGGCACGGTTGTTCACCGTGACTGTCGAACAGTTGGCGATGACCGGCGTGTTGAACGCGATCGTCACCGTCGCACTCTGACCGCTCGTGAGCGTCAGGTTGTCGCACAGAATGTTCACTCCGTTCTGGACACAGTTCCCCGAGCTTTGCGTCGGGTTGAAGATCAGTCCTGAAGGAATCGGATCGGTGATCGTGACGTTGTTTGCCGTGCTTGGTCCTGCGTTCGTTGCCGTCAACGTGTAGGAGATGACATCACCGCGAACCACCGTGGAAGGACCGTTTTTGACGATCGACAGATCGGCGCGAGGAGGACAGTTGATCGTCGTCGTCACCGTGTTGCTCTGGTTGTTCGTCAGGTTCGGATCGGTCACCGCATTGCTGACCGTTGCGGTGTTATTCACGGTCGTCTCTGAGCAGTTATTCACTGTCGGAGCCGTGAACGCAATCGTGACTGTGGAACTCTGACCGTTTGCAAGGGTTGCGATAGTGCAGCGGACATTTGTTCCGCTGACAGTGCAACCGCTGGAACTCTGACCCGGGCTGAAGGTAAGACCTGCAGGAATCGGATCGGTGATGACCACACTTGTTGCCGTGCTCGGCCCCGCATTCGTCGCCGTCACCGTGTAGGAGATGACATCACCGCGCATCACGGAGGAAGGTCCGCTCTTGACGATCGAGAGGTCTGCTTTGATCGGACAGGTGATCGTCGTCTGAGCGCTGCTCTGGTTATTGGTGAGGTTCGAATCAGTCACGTCGTTCGTGACGGAAGCGGTGTTCGTCACGCTTACCTCTGTGCAGACAGCGCACGTCGGAACTGTGAACGCAAGCGTCAC
>JAHFJM010000001.1 GCA_023245935.1 Candidatus Peribacteria bacterium
CTCCACGTAGTACACGTCGCTACGCTCCGTGACTACATGGCACAGCCACTTACTCCGAATGAATCTTCTTCGACGTGTACGAAGTGCCCTGTAGCGATGCGTCGTTCTAGTGAAACGTCTACTTCGGAAGCATCTGCTACTGGGGCATAATATGGTTATGTTTGTTGTCTATGTTCTTCGCAGCACTTCGAATCAACAGCTCTACGTTGGATTTACAGAAGACTTCAAGGAACGCCTGAAAACACACAATGATGGGAGGGTGATTTCTACAAAAGCCCATCGTCCATGGAAGCCAATTTTCCTTGAATGCTACATTGAAAAGGGTGATGCACTTCGTCGTGAACTCTACTTAAAAACAACAGCCGGAAAACGGGCATTAAAATTGATGCTGCGTGAAACATTGGAATAATGCAAAAGAAAAATCCCACCCCACCACATCTCTTCTCTCCCGCAAGACATGAGTCGTGCGCGGGAAGGAGTTTTCTGTTATACTGGTTGGATTTCAGAAAAAAATTACCACAAACATTCACACAAAAATCTCATGTCCATCGAAGCCTGCATTGCTCATGCGATCCACAAGGATCTCGATATCATCGAGGCGCTTCCGGAAGTGTACGAACTTCCGATGGAACAGCTGGAACAGCATATCGACCACTACATTCACGGCCTCCAGCAGAATCTTGTGAAGGCGATCAAGACGCTCGGCGAGCCCTACATCAAGGCAAAAGATGCCGCAGGGCTCTGCATCACCTGTCTTCGCGCAGGGGTCACGCTTCCACCGGAAATGATGCTCAAGATGTGTCAGACGATCCTGCAGCTCAACGCCATCGAAGCACGCTTCATCGCAGACAACGCGGAAGGTGCGAGCGTCTACTACATGAAACTGACGATTAACGCTTAGCGAACTGCGGAGCTCTGCGTGCGCGGTGCAATCCCGGCTTCTTGCGTTCTTTGATGCGACTGTCGCGACGCAGGAACCCTGCATGCTTGAGGAGCGTTCTGAGTGCCGGATCCATCAGCACGAGTGCGCGGCTGATGCCGAGACGGATGGCATCGCTCTGGGCTACCTTGCCGCCGCCTTCGACGAAGGCTTCGATATCCACTTTCTTCGCATGCTCACTGAGCACCAGCGGGGAAAGAGCGTTTTCAGTGTGCGTCGAGAAGAAGTACTTGCCCGCGGCGTCTCCATTCACAGATACCTTGCCGACACCCTCCTGGAAGAGGCGCACGCGCGCAATCGCGCTCTTGCGCTTACCGAGACCGTAGTAGAAGGGGCGTGAGGTTGCCATAAAAAAGATTACGAGAGAGGAAGTGAAACCGGCTTGTGTGAGACGTACGTATGCTCCGGACCCACGAACACATGGAGCTGCTTCATCGTGTGATCGCGCGTTGCGTTCTTCGGGAGCATCCCGCGGATGGAGAGCTTGAGCGCTTTCGTCGGATCCTTCTCGTTCATGCGCTTCAGCGTGGTCTGGCGCAGGTGACCGAGGTAGCCCGTGTGATGGTAGTAGATCTTCTGCTCGACCTTGTCACCGGTGAATTTGATCTTATCGGCATTCAGAACGATCACGTGGTCTTTCGCGGGATAGTGAGCGACGTAGGAAGGACGGTGACGTCCGCGAAGGACGTTGGCAACACTCGTCGAGAGCCGACCGAGGATCTGGTCTGCAGCGTCAACGACGTACCATGCGGGACTCGTAGCCGGTTTTGGGAATGAAGTCTTCATGGGGAAATTAAGCGGAAATCTTTTTGGAAGGAACTTTTTTGGGTGCAGCAACCTCGGTCACCGGCTCGGCTGCATCAAGGAGGATCAGATCGGCGAGCAGCGCTCCGTCTCCGCCGCGAGTCCCGACCGGCACGACGCGACTGAAACCGGACGGACGACCTGCATACCTTTTCGAGAGCACTTCGATCACTTTGCGGCAGGCATTGTCATCAAACACGTACTGATTGATCTTGCGAATGGCGAGATCCTGTTTCTTCCCCTTTCCAATCGCAATGACGCGATCAACGACACCCTTCACGACCTGCGCACGCTTCTTCGTGGTGCGAATGCGCTCGTAGAGCAGCACGGACGTGACCATGTTCTTGAGCATCAGTCTGGACTGATGGGGTTTCCTCGCGAGCCGTTTACTGTGATTACGATGACGCATAGGGAGCGAGAGTGTAGCTTATTCTTCGGTTAATGTAAGGTTTCTTGTCGCGAGTGTCGCCTTCACTTCGTCGAGCGCCTTGCTGCCGAATCCCCGGAAATTACTGAGGGTGGCGGGAGAACACTTCACGAGCTGCTCGATCGAACCGACACCGGCATTGATGAGCGAGTTGAGGGTGCGAGGCGACAGGTTGAGGATTTCAATCGGGGTGTAGCTCTCCTTGGACGACGAACGATCCGCTTCCGGAGCGACCTGGCTCGTGCGCGTGAAGTCAGCCATGAATTCCTTCTCGACGGTCTCCTGATCAAGACTGAAGAAGTTGAAGTACTGCGAGAGGAGCTGGCTGCCGAAACGCACGGCTTCGTCTGCGGAGAGCGAACCGTTGGTCATGACTTCTATCACGAGTTTCTCGAGGTTCGTGCGCTGACCGACGCGGGTCGGCTCCACTTCGAAACGCACGCGCTCGACGGGGCTGAAGATCGTATCGATGTGGATCAGACCCGGCTCGTTTCGCTTCTTATTGAGCTCGGAAGCCGACTGATACCCCACTCCTTTCTCGACCGTGAGATCCATCTTGATGGATCCTCCTTTCTCGAGTCGCAGGATTTCGAGATCCGGATTCATGATTTCGATGTCGGAACTCGCCTTGATGTCGCCGGCAGTCAGCACTTTCGGTCCCTTCCCCTCGAGTACGACGACTTCGGAATCCTTGTGGTGTTTCTTGATCTTCACCTGCTTCAGATTCAGCGCAATATCGAGCACCGACTCACGCACGCCCTTGAGCGTGGTGTATTCGTGGTTTGCCCCGCTTACACGGAGCGAGCTGATCGCGGCACCGGGAAGACTGCTGAGGAGGATGCGACGCAGTGCATTGCCGAGCGTCATGCCATACCCCGGAGGCAGCGGTCCGACTGAGAAGACGACGTGAGCGGTGTCTCCCTTCTTCACCTGCACGTGCGAAACCTTCGGGAGTCCGATCTCTTCCTGAATGATGTGCATAAAAGGTGGTAGGGAAACTGATAAGTTCGAAAATTAGCGTGAGTAGAAACCGATCACTTTGCGCATGTCGATGGACCCTTCGAAGTGCTTCTCATTGGTCGGGAGGGCTGTCACTACGAAACTGATCGTCGTCGGATCAGCCTTGATCCAATCCGGAGCGACGTACCTTTCATGAGCGGAGAGAATCGGAGGGAAGACAGGGGAGGACTTTCGCACAGCGCGTACTTGCACTTTGTCTCCGACACTCACTTTGTACGAAGGGATCGTGACACGCACACCATTCACCGTGAACATGCCATGCGAGATGAACTGACGAGCCTGCATGCGGGTGGAAGCGTAGCCTGCGCGGAAGAGAGCGTTGTCGAGACGGCGCTCGAGGAGTGTCGACATCATGCTGTCGGTCTGACCGAGCGTTTGGCTTGCCTCTGCGTAAATCGCACGGAGACGCTTGTCGTGCACGCCGTACATGTAGGCGACTTTCTGCTTCTCAAGCAGTTGCTTGCCGTACTCCGAGATCTTCACTTTTCCCGTACGACTGGCTGCCTGCATGCCCGGTGCGTACGGCTTCTTCTGGAGAATGCGATCGTACTTGTCGGCACCGTAGATATTTTGCCCCTGTCTGCGTACGCGCCGTGCTTTTGGACCTGTATATCTCATGAGAGAAGTAAGAATGATGAAGTAAGAATTCCTTCTTAGACACGTCTTGGCTTGCACTGACGGCAACCGCCGTGGGCGATCGGCGTCGTATCGATGATCGCATCGAAGTTCAGACCGGCAACCTGCAACCCGCGAATGGCTTGTTCGCGACCCGGACCGATCCCCTTCACCTCGATCTGCAATGATTGAATCCCGAACGACGTCACCATGCTCATCGCGCGCTCCGCTGCGACTTTTGCGGCATAGGGAGTGGACTTCCTCGCACCCTTGAATCCGGAGGATCCGGCACTCGCCCATGCGAGCACGGAACCGTTCGGGTCGGTGATCGTCACGATGGTGTTGTTCTCCGTGGCACTGATGCACGCCCTCGCCTTCGGCACGCTGCGACGGGTCTTCTTCACCTTGCGCTTGCCCGCTGCCGGAGTAGCCGCGGCTGCATCGACCTTCGGAGTCTCGAGAGACGCGAGAACTTCTGCCGCTGTCTTTTTGGGAGCTGGTGGAGGAGTGAGGTCAGCCATAAAAAATTAGGTCTTGGTAAGAGTGGTGCGACCGGAGAGTCCTGTCTTGCGCTTGCCGCGTTTCGTTCTTGCATTGCGACGGGATGTCTGACCGCGCACCGGAAGTTTCTTCTTGTGACGGTGTCCTCTCCACGTCCCGATATCCTGCAGACGCTTGATGTCGAGCGATACTTTGCGTGCGAGATCTCCTTCCGTCGGAATCTTCTCGACGAGCGTGCGGAGGAGCCCTTCTTGGGTTTCCGTCAGTTTGTCGGCAACGGTTGCCGGATCGATCTTCGCACTTTTGAGAAGCGTCCTCGCCATCGGACGCCCGACACCCTTGATCGCCGTGAGGGCGATTTCGATGCGCTTCTGACCCGGGAGAACGACGCCTGAGATACGAACCATAAAGACGAGGTGTTGAGTAAGAGAAAAATTAGCCTTGGCGCTGCTTATGTCTTGGATTCGGGCACACGACGTAATTCGTGCCCTTGCGACGGACATGCTGACATTTGTCGCAACGCTTTTTGACGGAGGGGCTGACTTTCATGATTGAGGGGTGGTGGAGCCCGCCTTCGCTTCGGAAGAAGCTTCGGTGGGTAAAGGAGAAACAACGGGAACCTCTTTCGGGCGAGCGGGAGCCGGGAAGCCGGCTGGATCGTCGGTGCGGAAACGGTAGACGATGCGACCCTTCTGCAGATCGTAGGGTGTCATCTCCACTCGAACGCGGTCACCGGGGAGAATGCGTACTTTGTTGACGCGCATGCGCCCCGCGAGGTGACAGAGGAGTGTGTGATCCTTCGCTTCTTCCGAGGTGATCCGAACTTGGAACGTGGTGTTGGGAAAGCACTCTGCAATGACGCCAACGAGCTCGATCACATCCTTGGACACCGAGGAAAAAGGGGAAGTAAAGCCGAGAGATGGTACAGAGTTCTGTACGCACGAGCAAGGCTTGAGTCTGGGAAAAGGGAGGGGTGTATCACAAAATGTGTTGCGAAAAATTGAAAGTAGTATATGAGGAAATTGAGAGGGGTATTTGCAATATATTCGTAAAAAGAGTACAATTGTCAGATTTATTTCACACAAATACCAAATGAGCGCTTCCCTCTTCCAGGAAAAAGTTCTCGGTTACTCGCATTTGCCTGATGCATTTCTGAAGGCACTTGCGAATGTCGCTGACCGTATTTCGGAAGACAAGCGCACGGAGATCCTTGCAGAGCTCGATCACAGTGCGACGAGGGAACTCGATATTCTCGAGAAGGGCTACAAGATCATCGCAGAGGCGGAGAAGAACCTTCGCAAAGATGTGGAGAGTGCGGAACACGAACAGGAACTGAGCAATGCCGATGCACTTCTGAATCAGTCTTCCAATCCTTCAGCATGAAGAATTTCTTCTTCGCAGAACAGCGGCTGATCGGGTTCACGGGTGAAGCGAAGCCTGATGAATCGTCACAGCTCAAGAAAGATCCTTTCGCACCCGAGACGGGTGAGATGAAAAAAGAAGACAAGGAAAAGGATGAAGCTATAGGAAGTAATAGAAACGAGGAGATCGCTCATGGCAAAAAGAAGTTGGAGGGAGTCACTGACCGATACAAAAAACTGTCACAGCAATTCTCCACTTTTAATGTTGATGGGAAAGCAAACAATGCTTTTCAAGAGAAATTCCGAGAGATTGATGCGGCAATCAAGGAGGTCCCTGCGCGGTTGGAGACCAATCACAAAGAAACGATAGAGAAGATTGATGCCATGCTTGCCGAGATTGATGTCTTCCTGAATACATTGAACAAGGGAACAACCAAGCGACTCAATAAAATCCCAAGTCTGCAGCCGGCACCTCAAAAAGGTGCTGATGCGATTAGGCCCAACGCCAAAGGAACCCCTGCAGCTACTCCTGCAGCTCCGAAAGCAAAACCAACGACGGACTATGAGGAGCCAACGACAAAAGCTCCTGATGCGGCTGAATCTGAGCAATCAACGCTAATCGGATATGAGAAAGCAATGCCGAAACCATTTGAAGTAAACAAAGAGCCGACAAAGCCTGCAAAGCAGACCGAGCAAGCTCCGGAAGCAGACAAAAATTCCGACATCAAGAGTGCGATGGACAACCTCGTCTTCTTCCTGGGTGCACACGAATTTGATGACAATGCGAAGAGTGCCCTGGATCAGCTCAACGCAGGACTCGAAAAACGCAAGCTCTTGGACGGAAAATCCAAAGCTCTTGCGTCTGTCGGTCTCATGAAGGAAGGAAATGATGTCGATGGCAGACTGATGCGAACTCCGAAAACAAGAATCGTCGAGAATCCGAATAGTGGAAGTAAGTATGAGATTGGAACCGATATCGACTCGACAAAAGTTTGGGTTGCGGAAGTAAAGCAGGAAGGTGCCAAGCCCAAGTCGGCACCGAATACCGTGCCCAATACAATCAACCCATTGTTTGCATTGAGAAAAACAACCGTCAATGCAGCGAGACTGATCGCAACGCTGGAGAAAGAAGTGCAGAGCACATCAAATCCGATGGATCCTGCTCTCGTTGCAAAAATGAAACAGGCTCTTGCCGCGTATTGCGAAGCAGGGCTCAAGGAGTGGGGAGCACTTAAGAATCAGGTCAAAGACAGAGATGAAGGAAGAATGAAAGAACTGGAAACCGATGTCTTGATCAAGAAAGGAAGATTGATCGTTCTCAATAGTACGTTCCCCGACATCGCTCCGGCAGATCTTGCAAGCAATGCGCCGTCACTGCCTGCCACTCCGGAACCGAAGCCTGCAGGGAAGCCAGAATCGAATCAACCTTCAGCTGAACCGGTAGCACCCGCTTCGTCGCAGAATGCTCCGACAGCTGCAAAAGAGCAGAGCGAGAAAACGGATGAGTCTCCGTCGTCAGGACTTCGTCGTCCGAAGGACGTGATCACTGACAGCTTCCCGAAGAATCCGGAGGCATTCGTCAAACGTATGGAGGAGCTCCAAGAAAAAATCTGGAAGATGCAAGGAGAGAAGATGGAGGCTCGGAAGACAAGGAATGACGTGAAAGTGCGTGATATAGGACATGATCTCTCGGCTCTCACAAAAGAATATTCAATGATGAACCAAGCCTTCCGCAAGAATACCGGAATGTCATTCGAGCGCTGGAAGAGTGATGACTCCGAGTACAATCAAGCGATTGCGGACAGAAAACGTCTGGAGAAGACTGGAGCATTCTCATCGGAAAGATTCAAGAAGGCTATGGCTGCGATGAATCCAGTTGTTCCTCAGGACGCTCCAAGCACGCCTGATGCAAATCCGAAAACAACACCTGACGCTCCATCCGGAGCTCCGCAGGCAAAGGCGGATGCAAAGACGACACCAAACACTCCGAAAGCTGCTCCAAAAGGAACCGCTCCAGATACACCGGACGTTCCGAAAGCTACGCCAAAAGACAAAAAGACTGACACTCCGGATAAGCCACAAGAAGCACCGAAAACTAAAGGTCAAGCTCTTGGACGAGAAATGAAAGCTGCGCTCCAGAAAATGGAAAAAGCCGAAACGAAAGATGAAAAGTGGGAAGCGCTCCTGGAACTTCTCGCAGCCGCATTCAAGTATCTGGATGCACTCATTCACGGAAGACTGAACGATGCCCACGACAGCAAGAACGCTCCCAAAGACACTCCGGAGCAGCTGAAATCGAAGGAGGTACATGCTCGTATTGCAGGAGAACTGAAAGCAAGAAGGGATGGAAAGCCTCTCGATGCACAGTTGACTGACATGGAAACGGAGAAGAAAAAAGAGCTCGCAATAACAGAGAATGACCTGAAGAAAAATAAAACGGATACGGAAGAGGGTGAGAAGAAAGGTACCGAACTCGTTGCTCAGAAAACCGCTCTGGAAACAGAGCGAAAGAGTATGAAGAGTGATGATCCAAAAGCGGCGGCGTTGGATGCAAAGATCAAAGAATTTGGCGAACAGATCGTCCTCAATCAGGAAGCAGTCAAGAAACTCAAAGAGCGTCGTCCGGTGTTGCTCAAACAGGAAGAGCGACTTACGGAAGATCTGAAAGCGGTGAAGGAAATCAGCGAGGGAGTCGCGACGGTATTGAAGACACTCAAAGCAGGACTTGAGTTCCTTCTCAAAGAAAAAGCATTCGACAGTTACGCACTGAAGCTCTCACCCGAAGGCAATATTATGGTGAGCTTCGAAAATCCAACAGCAGGATTCTCTGAAAAAGTACAAGCAATAGGCGGAAAGGAGGAAGGGACTGCAGTGATAATCGACATCAGTAAGGTCGACACGGGGAAACTGGCACTACCGGTAAAGAATGCACCGGGTGCAAGGAAAGAAGAGCCAGAAGACAAGATCGAAGCTCCTGCAGATGCGAAGAACCTCACGGTGCAGGAAATGGGTAAAGTGCTGAAGGACACTTGGACTGTCCTGAATGGAAAAATTGAACGAACGATGGCGAATATTCTTGAAGCCAAGAAAGACCTTGATGAAGTAAAGGCATCCGGTAATTGGTTCAGAAAAGGATGGGTCAGCAACGAAATCAAAACCAAAGAAACGAACTTCACTAAATCAACGGACGCGCTTGCAAAGCTGAATCAGTACAAAGCGAAGATCAGTCAGTACGTCGATCCCTCCGGGGAAATCAAGAAGGATCTGAAACTCGATGAGAAGAAGGTTGCCGAGATCAACGACGTTCGAAAACAGCTCGGACTTCCTGCACTGCCACGGAACATGGTTGCGGATTATAAGGCATTCCAGGAAGAAGCAATTGCAAAGCACAAGGGTCGCGACAGGGAAATCGAGGTGGATTATGCGGCACTGAACAAGTCTCTACAGGAATCTGAAAAGGTACTACATGAGATCCAAGTGTGGGTTGAGAGAGCCGATACCGCTGCCGCTATCGGTGCATCAATTGCTGTGCCAGTCTGGGGTGCAGGAACCTATGCCGCAGTACGAAACCTCATGGACGTCTACGCAACAGGAGCCAAGCAGAAAGAAGAAGCACTGGCTGATTTCGCACTGATGTCATTCGCAGGTCTCGTCGGTGGTGCTGCGTCCGGAGTGACAAGCAAAGGAGTGGTTTCACTCGGAAAACTTGCTCCGGGAGCACAAAAAACGGTAATGGCATGGGCACAGAAGAATGCTGCGTCTCTCTCCATGAGAGCAGCGCAGACATTCCTGGAGTACGGATCCAAGGCGGGACTGGGCGCAGTCTCCGGTGCCACGATGGCTGGCGTCGACTCTGGTGCACGCAATGCCTATGACGTTTCACATGGACGGAAGACCGAAGAACAAGCATGGGAAGAGACGAAGAGTGCCGTGAAATCCGGCGCGCTCACCGGTGCTCTGATGGGTGGAGCGATGCATGGAGTAGGAAAAGTTGCGAATCCGGCATGGGAAAAAACAAAAGCAGGAATGAAGAAAGGCGTGGAGAAGGTGAAGGCAAAAATAAAGTCTAAAGGTAAGCCAAAAGAGGAAAATCCTCCAAAAGATGACGAGTCTGGTGGAACCGCCAAGCCGACCGATACACCTCCGGACACTCCTCCAAGCTCTCCCACAAGTACGCCAGAAACACCGGAAGCATCTGCAGGAGCTGCGCCTAAGAAGGAAGCACCGAAAGCAGCGCCCACCGCGCCTGCTGCAAGCCCAAGTGTCTGGAAAGAAGGTGAAAACTTCGCGCTGTTCCCCGGCATCACTCTCAAAGACGCATCCGGCAAACCATTACCACATGGTGATTATAAGATCCTGCAATCCAGCAACTTTACGCCTCCGGGGAAGAGAGTACTGAACTATCGAGATGGCACTCCGGCAGGAAAGACAATCATTGTGAATGAAAGTGATTTGAGTCAGATCCCGAAAACTCCTGCAGCGCCACCACCGCCTGCGATGAAGAATGCGCCAAAGGCAGCGCCTACGGCTGCTCCGTCAAAGCCCAGCGAATGGAAAGCGAATGATGGTTTTGCCATTTATAAAGGAAACTCGTTAAAAACAGCCGACGGAAGGACGCTTGCGAACGGTGATTACCGAGTGGAGCCACGAACGCCTTCGACGCCTGCGGGCGAGACAATTGTCAGTCGGAGCGACGCTGGACGAACTGGAGAACGTATAGAATTCTCAGTGAGAACTGAGGATCTTGCTCGGATGCCGAAAACTCCTGCAGCACCACCTCCACCTGCAATGAAAAATGCACCAAAGACCGCATTTAAGTCGGAAGGAGAGAATAAGCTGGATCAGCTTGTTGCACAGGAGAAGCAACTTCGTGCCGAAGTAGACAAATACAAGCCAGGAACATCGAATCCGAGTCTTGAGAAAAAACTAGAGGATGTTCGTAGTGACATAAAATTTTTACGTGGAATAAAAGCGGCTGGGAGAGCGCAGGTTGAACAGATTCTTTCTTCACCTTCCGCGTCCTTTAGCCAGATTGAGGATAATATGATTACCTATCTGGCATTCCATGAGAACCCAAATATCGCACTTCTACAAAAACATATACCTACATTTACGAGCAGATTGAAAGAATTGGAAACAACCCTACTACCGAAGAGCAACCCATTAACAAAGGATGGGGTGATATTAGCGGCAGAGGCTCAGCATCTACCTAGTCTAATCTTAAAAATGCAGGAAATCATTGCCAATGGTATCAAGCACGGCAACTAAGCCACCACCTCACACCCCCCTTCGGTAATCAGCACCGAATGTTCGAAGTGACAGGAGAGACTCCGGTCTTTCGTGATCACCGTCCACTGGTCTTCAGCTGTAAATACGTCGGGTGAGCCCATCGCGGCGATCGGTTCAATCGCAATCATCGTACCGACGGGGAGCACCGGACCCGTGCCTGCTTTGCCGACGTTCGGAACATCGGGGAACTGATGCAGCGTCGTGCCAAGCCCGTGCCCTGTAAGCGTACGGACTGCGCTGTAGCCTGCTTTCTTGAGGTGCTGCTCGATATAGGAACTGATGTCTCCAACCTGCACACCCGCCTTCACAACGTTCGCAATCACGTCTTCAAGTGTCTGCGAGACATGCGTCAAAAATTTCTGCGTCGACGGCTTGATGCGCCCCACCCCGACCGTGATGCAGGCATCGGTGTAGAGATCGTCAACGATCACTCCCCCATCGAGCGAAATAATATCCCCTTCCTTCAGGACTTTGTCGTCACGAGGAATACCGTGCACGACTTCTTCGTTGATCGAGGTACAGAGCGTGCCGGTGAAGCCGTAGTACCCGAGGAACGCCGGTCTTCCGCCCTTCGTGAGTATGAATTCCTCCGCCATCGCATCGAGCATCTTCGTCGTGACACCGGGCACCGCCGCCGCACCCACGAGCTTCAGACAATCGCGAAGGATCGCTCCACCCTTGCGAATGGACGCCATTTCCTCAGGCGTGAAAATTTGGAAACGATTCGAGAAAGACATGAAGGCATACTATCAGAAACTCAGCTGTACGATTGTGCAGCCAGTTATGCGGGAATCGCAATAGACTCATCCTGCAAAGATCCGCTCAGCACCTGCTGGACGCGCGCGTAGACTGCCTGGATACTCTCATGAACCTCATCAGGATGTGCACGTGTCGGATCAAGCCCGGTATCACCATCCACATGGATCAATCTTCCCTGACGTCGAAATTCGTCGATCACCGGAACCGTCTCTTCGTAAAACGTGCGAATTCTCTTTTCAACAACCTCCGGCTTCGCATCATCTGCACGACCTTCAACTTTGGCACGATAGGCGATATTTTTCCTTGCAGTTATGTCTGAGACAGCGATATGGAGCAACTTCGCATCACCACGACCGACCTCTGTAAGGGTCTGATCGAGTGCATGCTTCTGCTTGAGTGTTCGAGGGATGCCGTCGAACATCACACGGGAGACACTGTCTCTCTGAAGAGTAAATTCCTGCACAATGCGCATCACAGTTTCCTGTGAAACCAATGCTCCGGTCTTCTGTGCTTCTCGCACCAACTGACCTAATTCTGTTTCCTGAGCTGCAATCTTGCGTAGCTGCGCACCCATATCGAACCCCGCATACTCGAAATCCTTTTGCAGCATCTTTCCCTGCGTTCCTTTACCCGAACCCTGTATGCCGGCAAGAATCAGAGTGTTTGGAGGTGTAATCACTGATTCATGGTGCCGTGCTTCAGCTACATGATGTGAATGGTGCGAGTGAAGATGGAGAGAATTCATGATATTAAAGAATAAAAGATAATAATGTCAAATAACCTGTCTTGCGGCAGGGTAAAGCATTTTCAGAGGAAAAGCAAGGGTAACCAGTCGCAGACTTACGATACTTTCTGCTTCAAACTGTCATAAATATCGTCTACAGATCCTTTTGCAACGATATCGATCACTTTTTCTGCTTTTTGATAGTGCTGGATTACCGGCATGGTTTTCTCGAGAAATGTGCTCATTCTGCGCTTAATAATGTCTGTATTTGCATCATCCGCCCTTCCTTCCGCCTTTGCGCGCCCGAGAATGCGGTTTGTCGCCTCCTCCTGACTCAGGAGGAAATGAATGCACCGGAAATCACGACCGGCAGCCTCCATAATCGCATCGAAATCACGCATCTGAGCATCGTCTCTGGGAATACCGTCGAAGAGAATCTTGGTGGATTTTGGACGAGCGGCAATCGCCTCTTTCACGACTTGCATGATGATCTCGTGAGGCACAAGGTGCCCTTGGTCGATGGTGCTCTTCACGAGATGACCCAGTTCGGATCCGGAGGCTGCGATCTTCCGAAGTTCTCCTCCCGCCTCGAAGATGTCGTAACCGAACTCAGCCGCAAGCTTCTTGGCTTGAGTTCCTTTGCCGCTGCCTTGAATGCCGAAAAAGACTAAATCCATATTGGATGGTAGTACTTCCAGACTACACTAATTTCTCGTAGTCGTGTGCGAGCAGCTGCGCGTTCACCTGACGGATCAACTCGAGAACGACACCGACGATGATGATGAGCCCGGAACCGGAGACGATCAGATCCTGCGAACTGAGAGTGGAGTAGCGGGTGAAGATCAGCGGGATGATGGCAACGATGCCGAGGAACACGCCTCCCCAGAGATTGAGGCGATTGCTGGTGCGCTCGAGCATCTTCGCGGTCTCAAGTCCCGGACGAACGCCCGGAATGAACCCTCCGCGCTTCTGAATGTTCTCGGCAAGTTCGGTCGGCTTGAAGGTGACGGAGACGTAGAAGTACGTGAAGACGATGACGAGCAGGAAGTAGAGAACCATGTAGAGAATCGACGGATGCTGGGAACTGAGATTCAGGTTGATGAAGTTCACGATCCCCTGAAAGCGAGGAGCGGTTTGCAGGAACTGTGCGATGATGCCCGGGAAGGTGATGAGCGAGATCGCAAAGATGATCGGCACCATTCCCGCCTGATTGAGGCGGATCGGAATATTGCCTTTCACACCGCGACCTGCACCCTGGTTCGCGTAGGTGATGGGAATGGCACGATGTGCATCGGTGAAGAGCACGACCGCGACGAGCATCGCGAGAGAGACGATCAGAAACAGGTAGAACGCACTCAATTTATCTTGTCCGGCAATGAACATATTGGTGACGGTATTCGGCATGCCGGCGACGATACCCGTGAAGATCAGGAGTGAGATGCCGTTGCCGATCCCCTTCTCGGTGATCAGCTCTCCAAGCCACATCACGAAGATGCAACCGACGGAGACGAAGAGCATCGGCGCAAGAACGGCGGGGAAGGTGAGAGGAACAATGTTGCCGCTGCCGCCCCTGTTCAGGAGGAGCAGGAAACCGTAACTCTGCATGAATGCGAGAACAATGCTGAGCCAGCGTGTGTACGTGTTGATCTTCTGCTGCCCCTGAATGCCTTCCTTGCTGAGCGACTCCAGTTTCGGGAAGATCACCGTGCAGAGCTGCAGGATGATCGAGGCATTGATGTACGGAGAAAGACCGAGCAGTGCGATGGAGAAGTTCTTGATGGCGCCGCCGGTGAGTGTCGCGAAGATCCCGAGGGTGCCGCCCGCATTGCTGTTCTGGAGAAATTTCTGGAGGAGTGCCTTGTCCGAACCCGGAATGGTGATGTGTGAAATGACGCGGTACAGGAAGAGAATCGCGAGCGTGAACACGATGCGCTTGCGGAGATCGTTACTGCGCCAGAGCTGTCGGAGGTAGGTGAACATAAACGCTACGCTCTCACAATCGTAATGGAGCCGCCCGCTTTCTCGACCGCTTCTTTTGCGGAGACGGAGACGGCGTAGACGCTGAGGGCAAACTTCTTGGTCACTTTACCGCGTCCGAGGATCTTCACCGGCATCTTGCCGCTCACGATGCGGAGCGTCGCAAGCGTCTCTTTATCATGCGTTCCTGCGGGGACTTTCGCCTCGAGGGTATCGAGGTTCAAGACTTCGACTTCCACGCGTGACGGGCTGATGAAACCACCGAGTTTCGGTTGCCTTCGGATGAGAGGCGTCTGTCCTCCTTCAAACCCCAGGCGGCGACCTTTACCCGTGCGGGACTGCTGACCTTTGGTACCGCGACCCGCGGTAGAGCCGCGACCGGAACCGTTGCCGCGGGCGAACCTGCGACTGGTGTGCGTGGAACCCTTGTTTGGCTTGAGCGTGTGAAGCATATAAGAAAACGATGCAGAGAGATCAAAACGCAGGGGAGTCTTTGTATGCCTCTGCGGACGAAGAGAGTACCGAGAAAAGGAGAGGAGGTAAAGGGAAAAGGAGCCCTCTTGACACACCCCAAAACCACTCTCTAAGATATGCCCGTGATTCATTCCCTGTCCCTTACGCTCAGTCTCTCCCTCCTGCTTACTGCGGGAAGGCGGCTGGCTGCGTAAGTGATTCGTCACAAAGCAGAGCCTCCTTCCCACGAGAGGCTGGTTTTTTATGTTATTATTTCTCACTTCCAATTCTCCCCATGAATCCCTCAACTGAGACACCGATGCAACAAGGAAACGACAACGTGAAGATCGATCGTGAACCATCCGTGCATGACAGCGTGTATCCGATCCACGCGATCATCGCTCACTGCGCGGCAGTGAGATCAAGAATTGAAGAAAGCAATGCAACGATCATCGATATTCCGGTCTAAATTATTTATTTCACTTCATTTCCAATCACTTCTATGTCTACCATCGATACTCAAGACCAAAGAAATATCGTCGTTGATGAACGCGGCAGAGAATCAAGCGCTCCTAACCCAAACGATGATAAGGTTCAAACCGAAGCACGATTACTTTCAGAACGTTCCATGGCAAAGTTATGGAAACTTGGTTACGTAGAAGCACCAAGCCCTGAGGCAGTACAGGGGTATATCGAAAGCCAAGGATTCTATTTACAGAAACATCTGCCTAAGGGGGATGAAGTGCAATTCTATGTGGGGAAAGGCGATGGGAAAAAGATCGGCATCAAGATACGAAAAGTTCCTGCAAGTCCGGAACAATCAGATACTCAAGAGACAATGAAGGTCTATTCGAGAGTGAGTAAAAGAAGAAAGTGGAGGGGTGGAGGGACGTGGAAGTTACACGAAGTTCCAGACGTCGTTTCCGGGCTGACAGAAGCTGCCGATATTCGACCGGAGAGACTGGAAAGTTACTGCCTAGAACAGAGACCCACTCGACGCTCGAAAAGCCCGTGGGCGCATCGGGATGCAGGTGCCCATAATGCGGTGAGGACGCATGAGACACATCAGGATGTTCTCGAAGCTGCCAAAGTCCAACACGAGCCTCCATCCATCCGACCGTACTCGGAAAAGGATCAATGGAACGTTATCGCGCACTCCGCTGCAGTGCGATTCATTCAGCATGTCGTGGCAAATCCCGATACCGATCCCGAGGATGCCTTTCGGAGAGTATTCGATACTGGATCCATCGATGCACTCAACGAGAGCGGCATCGTTCTGGCTCTCATTAACCTCTGCGGAGAGATGCGATCCTCACTGGCACCGGAGCAGTTTCAGAGGCTGGATATGATCAAGTCTGCTGCAGTTACACAGTTTTGCATGCGCTAGCCCATTGACTTCCCGCATCACTTCCTCGAACATGCCTTCCAAACTTTTCCCCTTCACGCTGTGAAAACCGTCATCGAACTGACCATCAACCTGCCGAATAATCCGGGAGCACTCGCACGTACCTCGGACGTCCTCCGGGCGGCAGATGTGAACATTGAGGCGCTATCTTGCACCGAGGGACCGAAGCAGACCCTCGTGCACCTCGTGGTGAACGATCCGGAGACGGCGAAGATCGTTCTCCGCCCGATCAGCGATGTGGTGGAGACCGAGATTGTCGCCTACAAAGTGAGCAACAAACCGGGTGCGATCGCCGATCTTGCACGCAAGTGCGCGGGTGGCGGCGTGAACATCAAACACATCTATGCGACGTCGCTCGGCAAAGAAGCGATGTGCTATGTCGATGTCGATGATCTGGAGAATGCGAAGAAGGCGCTGAAATAAGCCAAGTCCAAAGGGAGCGGCATGCTTGCCGCGTGTTTCAGGCATCATTATCCTCTCGGTCCCTCGCCCATCTGCTTCTTGTCCTGTTCGTTCATCTTCACTTCCTTGATCGGAAGATTCGGACCGGACGGGATGTGAATGCCGAGATCCGCAGCGGATTTATTTGCCACTGATGCCGCACCGGACACTGCGACCGGAGCGCTGTCCGCTGCGACTGCCGCGCGGCTTCCACGAAGCATCGAAAGCGCTTTCATGGCTGCCTGAGCGTTCACGAGCTTATTACCGGTTCCAAAGCGCTTTGCGAGCGCGTCTTTCACGCCTGCAAGATCAAGAATGACACGCAGCGGTCCACCGGCGATGATTCCCGTTCCTTTGCTCGCAGGCATGAGACGGAGCTTCGCCGCCTTGTGCTTGATATTCACCTCGTGCGGAATCGTCGAGCCGTTCATCGGCACGATGATCATGTGACGCTTCGCATCGCGCTGCGCTTTCTGGATGGATGTCTGCACTTCTGTTGCTTTTCCGGTACCGAGACCGACCTTGCCTTTCTTGTTCCCGAGGACAACCACCGCGCGGAAGCGCATGCGGCGACCTCCCTTCACGACACGCGTGACACGATCGATGGCAAGCGTGACATCTTCGTATTCGGACGGTTCGCGCTTCCTGTCGGAGCGACGATCGTTTTTCTTGCGGTCTGGACGGGAGGATTTAGCCATGAAAATCAGGAGTGAAGAAGAGTATGCGGAACGGAGAGTTGACCTTCGGCATTGTGCGCGGGAACTTTCCAATTGGCGATGACATCGCCCTCGAAATCCGGAGACAGGGCAGCGGCAGGGATTTCGAATGTCGCACTCACCTCACCGAGAGTCAGCAAAGCAGCCAAGCGCGAAGAATACGGGTTTGGAAAAGCCTCCTGATTGTTGTGCCCGACCTCCGTGAGATGCGCTGACAGATGATCGGTCAGTTCGGGTGTCGAAACGGTGATGGGAGCTTGGATTGATTGCATGAATTAAAACGTAAGTCCCGCAGCGCGTGCGGCTTCGGCTAAAGCTTTGATGCGTCCATGATACTTGCGACCGTTGCGGTCGAAGACAGCGGCGGTAATCTTGAGATCTTTCGCTTTCTTCGCGATCGTCTCGCCGACCTTCGTCGCCTCTTTCACGTTCTTGCCTTTCGTCGAGACAACGGCAGCGAGCGTCTTGCCGGCAGCATCATCGATCAGCTGCGCGTAGACACGCGTGAGCGAGCAGAAGACCGTGAGGCGCGGGCGCACAGCGCTGCCGATCACCTTGGAACGGATTCTGCGCTTGCGTGCTTGCCTGAGTTGGATCTTGGTTGGCTTCATTGAAGAGGGTTAGAAATTATGCAGCGGCGCCTTTTGCAGCGGCAGCCTTTCCTGCCTTGCGGCGAACCTGTTCGTCGGAATAACGAATGCCTTTGCCTTTATAGGGCTCTGGTGGGCGGAGAGAGCGGATGTCTGCGGCAACCTGACCCACGAGCTGCTTGTCGATGCCTTTGAAGGTCAGGATGTTCTTGTTCTTCTCATCCTGGATCACTTCGATCCCCTCAGGAAGAGCAAAATCGATCGGGTGGGAGTAACCGAGATTCAGGTTGAGCGTCTTCCCCTTGATCAGCGCCTTGTATCCGACTCCGACGATCTCGATCTTGCGCTCATGACCGTTACTGACACCGGAGATCATGTTGACGATCAGAGCACGCGTGAGTCCGTGACGAGCCTTCGCTTCCCCGTTCTCGAGGATGCGCTTCACGGTTGCAACGGAGCCGTCGACCGTGACATCCACCTCGGGAAGCAGCGCGTACGTGAGTTCGCCCTTCGAACCCTTCACGTGGACAACGCGATTTTTGATCTCGACGGTGACGCCGCTTGGGATGCCGATGGCTTTCGCTCCAATACGAGACATAAAGTTAGGAAACGGTGCAGAGAATTTCTCCACCGATGTTTTTTGCTCTGGCATCTTGATGGGTCAGCAGTCCGGAACTTGTCGAGATGATTGCCATCGAGCTGCCATGCAGGAGGGCGCGAATGCCATCCGCTCCCACATACTTGCGTCCACCGGGCGTGGAAATGCGCTTGAGGAGGAGTGCCGGACGATCCGTCTTGAAGGTCACGATGATTTCCTTCTCACTTCCCTCCCCCTCGACAACCACTGATTCGAGATATCCTTTCTCTTTCATCAGATCGCAGATTGCCTGCAAAATCCTGGACCACGGCGCGCTGCAATCGGTCCTGCGACCATGCTGAGCGTTGCGCATGCGGGTGATGAGATCGCCGATGGGGTCTGTGAGAGACATGATGGAGGAGGATTACCAGGAAGATTTTTTAATGCCGGGGATATCGCCGTTGATGGCGAGTTCACGGAAGCAGATACGGCACGTTCCGAAGAAACGCATGTAGCCACCCCTGCGACCGCAGAGCTTGCAGCGATTGTAGAGACGGGTTGGGAACTTCACTTTCTTGCCTGCCGCCCTGGCACGCTCTGCTTTCGCATGCCTGTCTTTCCAGCTGATGATGAGAGCGTCTCTGGCCATAAAGGAGAAAAATCGGGGAGAAGCGGAGCGGAGAGTATCGCAGAATTACGCCTTCTTTTCAACGGAACCTTTCTTCACGGGAGCCTTTTTGAAAGGCATACCGATATGTTTCAAGAGCGCCAAACCGCGCTCATCGGTGCCGGCATTCGTCGTGATCTGAATCTGCATGCCGAAGATTTTGTTGGCTTCCGGAGCAGGAAGTTCGGGGAAAATCGACTGATCAACGATGCCGATGGAAAAATTGCCGCGTCCGTCGAGTTTCATCGGATAGCCGCGGAAATCACGGATGCGGGGAAGGGCATAGTTGATCAAACGATCGAGGAAGTAATACATGCGCTTGCCACGGAGCGTGACCATCATGGCAACGATCATGTTCTCCCGGATGTTGAAATCGCTGATGGATTTCTTCGCACGGCGAATCGCCGGCTTCTGACCTGTAATCGTCGTGAGTGATTCAAGAATGAACTGCTGAATGTCTTTCGCAGAGTACTTTTTCTGACTCAAACCGGTGTTCACGATGACTTTGGTGATCCTCGGAAGAGCATGAATATTCTTCACCTTCAGTTCAGTCTTCAGCGCTTCCGCGATGTCAGTTTTCAGCCGTTTCTGGAGGGGAACGAATGCCATAGATTAAGAACCGCGACCGGCGGAACGGGTGGGAATGGCGGCTTTGGCCGGACCTGTCTCTCCTTTCACACCTTCGGCAGCGGCATCCGCACCGAAGCCGACTTTGTTCCAGAATCCCGGCTTCTTCGTCTTCATGGCTGATGTGTCGGTTGCCGAAGCTTCTTTCTTTTCCTTCGGCGCGGCTTCGATCTTCGTTCTCGTAAGAGGAGTTCCGCTTTTCTTGGCAATGCGAACCTTCTGTCCGGTCTTCTGGTCGATTCTGTACCCGACGCGACTCGCCTTTCCGGTCTTGGGATCGACGATCTGAACGTTGCTGACGGAAATCGACGCTTCAAGACGCATTTTCTTTCCCTCCGATTGCGTCGTCTTCTTCACGTGCTTCGTCATGATATTGACGCCGCTCACGATGACACGATTCTGGGCGGCAAGCACACGCATGATCGTGCCTTTCTTGCCCTTGTCCTTGCCTGCGATAACGACGACGGAGTCGCCTTGAGAGAGCTTCATAAATTAGAGAACGTCAGGAGCCTGGGAAATAATTTTCTGATAACCGCTTGCGCGGAGTTCGCGGGCAATGGGACCGAAGACACGCGTGCCTTTGGGTTCTTTGTTGGCATCGATGATCACGCAGGCATTGTCATCGAAACGAATGCCGCTGCCGTCTTTCCTGCGCTGCACATTGCGCGTCCGGACGATCACCGCACGCTCGACGGCATGCTGGCGAACCGTCCCGCGGGGAGCCGCACTCTTGATGGCAACGACGATCACATCACCGATTCCGGCGTAGCGCCGCTTGCTGCCGCCGAGCACTTTGATGCACATGCAGGTCTTTGCACCCGTATTGTCGGCAACGTTGAGGACGGTCTGCTGCTGGATCATTTTTTGAGAGAGGAAACCATGGACACCAAATCTTTTGCTTTCTTGATTGTCTTTTCATACGTGGAATCGCGGTGATCGCGCTTCGTGTTCATTTCGATCGCCTCGGTCTTCATCTCCGACACTCTCGGAGCCTTCTTCAGGACTTCCGTCACTTTGAAACACTTGCGCTTGCTGAGGGGGCGACACTCCGAGATCGTCACCTCATCTCCAACCGCGAGATCGTGACCGTTCGTATCCGCGAGGAATTTCTTGCTCACACGGTACCGCTTGTCGTACGTCGGATGCATGACGGCACGGTGGACGGTCACCGCGACGGTGTTCTGCATTTTTGCCGATGTCACGGTCCCTATTTTCGTACGCATATTATTTTGAGCGGGTAACTTTTACAGGCTTTTTGACGGTTTGGGAAGCCTTATTCTTGGGTTTCTCTGCTTTGAGTTCTTTCACCGGATCCGATGACACCGATGGCTTCGAGGGTTGTACCGGGTTCTTCTCCATCTCCGTCAGTACCGTCTTCATCGTCGCAATTTCGCGGCGCTTCGACTTGTAGAGCGCATGGTTCTTCTCTTTCTGCATCTCGATGCCCATGCGCATCTTGGCGTACTCCGCGGTATGCAAAGCAATATCCTGACGAAGTTCTTCTTTCGTCATGCGGCGCAGCTCGGTGGTGGTGGAAGAAGTACTCATATGGCGAGGGCGTGCTTGTGAATGCTGACGATGAATTTGGTGGCAACGGGGAGTTTGTGACCGCCGAGACGGAACGCTTCTTTCGCTTTCGCTTCAGGCAAACCATCCATCTCGAAGAGCATTGTTCCCGGCTTCACGACGGCGGCGTAGAACTCGACCGATCCCTTGCCGGATCCCATCGGCACCTCCGGAGATTTCCTCGTGATCGGCTTGTGCGGGAAAATGCGACACCACATTTTTCCTTCACGAGCGATTTCATGGGTGATGGCGCGACGACATGCCTCAAGCTGTCGGGAGGTGATCTCTCCGGCTTCCTGACACTTGAGTCCGTACGTGCCGAACGCGAGCGTTGCTCCACGAGTCGCCTTGCCTGCGAACTGTCCGCGGCCGCGGTGGTGCTTGCGATATTTGGTGCGAATGGGTTGCAGCATATTTTTAGTGAGTATCGAGAGTAAGAGCGGCTGATTTCGCTTCCTGAATCTTCTTGAAGACCATGCCCTTGTAGACCCAGACCTGCACACCGATCGTGCCGTAGGTTGTCACGGCATGACGCGTGGCGAATTGAATATTCGCACGCAGTGTTTGGAGCGGTACGTTTCCTTCCTTGAAGGAATCCGTCCTCGCGATCTCGGCTCCGTTGAGGCGCCCGGACACTCCGATCTTGACACCGATCAGTCCGGCTTGCATCGCACGTTCGATCGCCATCTTGCAAGCCCTCCTGTAGGGCATGCGGCGCTGAATCTGACCCTGAATGCTTTCGGCGATGCATACGGCATCGGCATCCGGATTCCGAATCTCCTGCACGTTCACTTCAAACGATCCTCCGAACTTCTTCTCCAGTTCCTTCCGGAGTTCTTCAATCGCTGCTCCCTGCTTCCCGATGATCACGCCCGGCTTGCTCGTATGAAGGAGCACGGACGTCTTCTTCCCTCGCTCGATCTCGATGAGGCTCAGACCCGCATCAGGAAATTTCTTCTCGAGGAAGCGGCGGATACGCACATCGGCAAGGAACAACGTCTGGAACTTTTCCTTCGTTGCAAACCACGTGCTCGGCCACGAATGCGTGATACCGATACGGAAGCCGTTGGGGTTTACTTTTTGACCCATATTATTTGGAAGGGGCGGAAGAAACAGATGTTTTCTTGGTTGGCTTGTTCATGGGCTTCGCTTCGATTTTTTCAGCCGACTTCTTGCTCTTGACCTTCGTCTCTCCTGCGAATCCAAGCGTGATGGCAATATGACAAAGGAATTTCCGCAGCGGTCTGACTCTGCCTCTCGCCATCGGCGTGCCTCTCCGGTACGCAGTTCCCTGGTTCACGATCACGGTCTTGAGGATCATCGACTGCGCATTCTGCTTGAAATTGTGCTCGGCGTTCGCGACGGCGGAGCGGAGGACGGTTTCAAAGAGACGGGCGCTTTTCTTGCTCGTATTCCTGAGAAGCTCGGTGGCATCGGGCACCGTCATTCCACGCACCATCTTGGCCATGATGTTGGCCTTCTTTGGAGCGAGCCGAGCGGATGTGTGGTGAGCGTGCATGAGAGTGAAAAATTACTTGGCGGGTGCGGGAGCGGGTTTCGGAGCGGATGCGACAGCGGTTTCAGCCTTACTCATCTTGCCTCCGTGGATCCTAAACTTCGTCGTCCAGCTGAACTCTCCCAGTTTGTGACCCACCATTTGCTCCGTGACGTAGACGGGCGGGAACTCTTTGCCGTTGTGAACCGCGAAGGTGAATCCGACGAACTCGGGTGGAATGTCGCAGTCGCGAGCCCACGTTTTGATGATCTTCTTCTCCTGACTCTGGATCATTTTCATGACCTTCTTCAGGAGTTTGACATCAACGTAGGGGCCTTTTTTGAGGGAGCGTGTCATGGGAGATTAGAGAGCGGTCGTGGTAAGGATGAAAGCAATGGCGATGAGCGGGATGATGACTTGAACCATGGAATGTGGGGGAAGATTGTGGACGACAAGGAAGTGTACACTATTATTTCTTTCTCTTCTTGATGCGACGACGGAGAATGAGACCGTCGCTCTTGCGGTGCGGGCGACGGGTCTTCACGCCGAGGGCATGCTTGCCCCACGGAGTCTTGGGGTACTTCAGACCGATCGGCGAGTGACCTTCTCCTCCTCCGTGCGGGTGATCGACGGCGTTCATGGACTTTCCAAGCACTTCCGGCTTCTTGCCGAGCCATCGATTGCGTCCTGCTTTTCCGATCGTGATGAGGTGGTGGTCGACGTTGCCGACCGTCCCGATGGTCGCATAGCACGCGGCGCGGACTTTGCGCATTTCTCCGCTCGGAAGCTCGATGAGCGCGAAGGGCCCGTCGAGTCCCACGAGCACGGCGCTCGTACCGGCGGAACGGACGATCTTGCCTCCCTGACCGATCTGAATTTCAACGTTGTAGACACGGTATCCGACCGGAACGTGCTCGAGCTTCATGCGGTTCCCCGGCTTTACTTTCGTGCGCTCGCCGCAGACGATTTCGTCCCCCGCTTTCAGCCCTTCCGGAGCCAGGACATAGCGTTTCTCGCCGTCCATGTAATGCACCAGTGCGATGTACGCCGAGCGGTTCGGATCGTACTCGATCGCAGCAATACGCCCGACGATGCCGTGCTTATCGGTCTGCTTGAAATCGATCTGACGCAGGAGCCTCTTGTGTCCTCCGCCGCGGTGACGCACGGTCACGCGACCGAGGTTGTTGCGACCCGAGATGCGCTGCTTTCCCTTCGTCAGGGACTTTTCAGGACGCTTCTTGGTCAGGAGGGAGAAGTCGGCGATCGACATCTGCCGTCTGGCGTTGCTCGTTGGTTTCTGCTGGATGACAGGCATGAGAGAGTGTTAGGCGAGTTGGAAGTTGGCGAGATCGAGAGGTCTGCTCTTCTTGGTGAGAGTGACGATCATACGTTTCTGGCGATGACGTTTCTCCATGATCTTTCCCTGACCGACGATGCGAGTTTTCGGAACGGTGCGCAGCACGCGGACGGAATCGATCTCGATATCGTAATGCTTCTTCAGCGCATTCTTCACATCGATCTTCGTGGCTTCAGGCTTGACGCGAATCACGTATTTTCGCTCAAGCTTCAGCTTCTCCGCTTTCTCCGTGACGATGGGGCCGATGATGACAGAGGAGAGATGCATAGTGAGGATTAGGCTTTGGGTTTCTTGGAATCGGAGGCAGTTTTTGCAGTCTTCGGCTTCTTGACTGTTTTCGTCTTTTTTGCAACTTTTTTAGTCTCTTTCTTCTCCTCTCCGGAAGCAACCTCCTCTTTCTTCGGCTTCGTGAGCACTCTCTCTTTCGTGAACGTGTCTTCCGCGACTTTCACGGCATCCGTCAGGAAGATGATGTTCCTCGACACGAGGAGATCTTCCGGATTCAGGTACTGTGCGAGGATGGTCTTCACGCGCGGGATGTTCCTCGCAGAGAGCTCCAGCCCGCGGTGACGCTTGTCCATCACGATCACGATGCGACGACCAAGTTCGACCGGCAACTTCTTCAGAAGTGCCATGAAGGTCTTCGTCTTGATGTCCTCCGGGTAATTCTCAAGACCGATGATCGCTCCTTCTTTTGCACGCAGAGAAAGGCAAGAGAACAGTGCGGCCCTTCGCATCTTCTTCGGCATCTGCTTGATGAAATTCGCCTCATTCCTCGGACCGAACGCCTTGCCTCCACCTTTGAGGAGCGGGCTTCGGATCGGACCGCGGCGAGCTCTGCCGGTTCCCTTCTGCTGGAACATTTTCTTGGTGGAACCGACGACTTCTCCTCTGTGCTTCACGTGAGCGATGGGCTTCCTGCGGTTGCTCTGCTGACGCACGACGGCAAGGTGCATCAGCCCCGGATTGATCTTCGCCTCGAACATGGAAGAGGGAAGCTCCAGAGAGCTTTTTTTGATTCCCGTTGCTGAGTAGACATCGATCTTCATAAAAAATTATTTCTTGGAGGGAGTTGCTTTTATGACAGCGGGTTCGAGTGTGAGTGTGACAATCGTTCCATTCGGACCCGGAACCGGACCCTTCACGCCGATCACCTTGCGTCCTTCGTCACAGACGAGGACTTTCCGGTGTTTGACGGTGACGGTCTCCAGCCCCATGTGACCCGGCATTTTCTTGCCGGCATGAATGCGACCCGGCCACGTTCTCATACCCACGGAGCCCGGCTCTCTGATGAAGTGTGAGCCGTGACTGGCAGGACCTCCCGCGAAGTGGTGACGCTTCATGACACCTTGGAAACCCTTTCCTTTGCTGGTTCCGGTGATCGTCACGAGACTCTCGACCGGGAGTGCGGCAACCGTGAGCTTCTTCCCCTTTTCATACTCGGCAATCGAATCGACCGTGAACTCTTTCTCCTTGCGGTAGCGACTGACCTCTTTCCCTTTCCTGGTCTTCACGATGCGGTGCCCCATCCCGAGAACGACAGCCTGGTAGCCGTCTTTCTCCTGCGTCTTCGTGCGGATCACCTCATTGTCATCGATCTGCAAATACGTCACGGGAACCGCTTCTCCGGTCGGGAGGAACACGCGAGACATGCCGATTTTGCGAGCAATAAGACCGAAAGCCATAAAAATACTTGGAGGTTCCATCGCATCCGTTTATCCCTCGATTCTTTGGGAGACGGATCGGAACGTAAGTTCGTAGCCGACGCACTCTACGGACAGGAAGAAGGGGGGTCAAGGGAAATAGTGAGAAAAAGCTCCCCTCTCCCAAGCCTCGGCGAGGGAGAGGGGTTGGGGGTGAGGCGAAGATATTGAATAAAAACGGTTTTTGAGGTACAATAGAGAGATTTATGGCTGAAGTTCTGCCAAAAACGGCTCGGTCTCAAGAAGATGAAAATCTTGGATCGAAACAATCCAGACAAAACGTCGAATCTGTTCGCCATGGTATCGGATCCACAATAGGATCGATGATGCAGTGGACTGATAGGAAAATCGATAATGCTGCAATGAATATTGGAGACGCTGTTTTCGACGGGATAGAAGTAGGAATAAAAACATCTGTTGCCCGCTTATGGAATTGGAAAACAGATGATGCAACTCCATCAAAAAAAATATCAAATAACCGAATCTTTTTCTCCAGACGATTATGAAAACAAATATCAACGATAATCATTTCGGCGGTGAGCACAGACTCTGTTATGAAACCGCACCGGAAGCAAATCTGCAGAAACTTGCAGAGACGCTCTCCGCGATGCAGCAGTCAGTAGAGGCGCCAACTCCCACTGAAGCTCCTGCAGCAGCAGAAAAAAAGGCTGTGCGCACTGAAACAACGGAAGCGAGAACGTCGATCAAACTTGATGTCGCAGCCTCGCAGCTGCCAAAAGTTGACGCTGCCCCAGTCGCGCCTCCTGCGAGCAAAGAGACTGCTCCAGAAAAAACAAAGGCATCCGCCAAGCCAGAGGAGGCAAAGGATCAAACGCTTTTGGGGCAAGCACAAAAAATGTTTGAGGATGGAAAAAATTATGTGATGGGCACGGACAAGAAACCTGAAATTCCGGCAAAAGAAGGAGAGCCAAAGCCGGAAGCGAAAGGAATTTGGGAAGGTGCCAAAAAAATATTCAATGACGTCAAAGACGATTTTCAGAAAAGCAGCCCCGGCGTAAAGGCAGCCTATATCCTCAGTGCTTTTGTCGGTTTTCTTGCTGCTCGTTGGGCCTGGCGTAAGGCGTTCGGAGACGGAGAAAAAGAAGGGTTTGTAAAAAGTTCAGGGAAATGGCTCGCCTCTCTCGGCGCTGCCGGAGCAGCCGTTATTGCAGGAAAATCGACAATGGACTGGTGGAATAAGAAGACAGCCTCACCATGGGCTCTCGCCGGAAATATGGTGAGCGATCTCTGGAAGTGGGCGAGTGGAGCAAAAGGTGGGGATGAAACACCACCTCCAAATGGCTCAGGCAATGACAACCCACCCGCGGCAGGAAACGATGTCTTGGATGCAGTGCGGGATGGTGTAAAAGGAGCCGGAAAACAATTTGGGGAGACCGTACCTAAAGGCGTGAATCTTGCAGTGCGAGACGGAAAGTTTTGGGTTGATCTCTTCAATACAAATAATATGGATGAGGCAATGAAACTCGTGGCAAATGATGGTGCGACCCTCGCATACGAAAATGGTGAATTTATTATCTACGACCTCGCATGGCGTTCTGTCGTGAAGTTACCGATGTTAAGCTTGAGCAAAATGTATGACTGGAAAGCCAATGGAAAGAAGCCAGACGATTTCTGGGAAGTGTATGCAGCATCAGGAGTTTCCTACTTCTTGGGGAAGAATGCACTGACAGGAAATTTTAAGGCGTTCGTTCCTCTCACAAAAAAAGATATGGCATGGACTATTATGAAAATCGGATCGGGACCCGCAAACTTCGTGATTGATGGAGCAAAATTCCTAACAGTTCCAATGCAGTCCGGCGGCATGAGTGCAATGAAATTGCGTTACTTAAAGTACACACTGCCGGTGAAACTAAAGCGGTTCGCAACTGATGGTCTTGTGTTCAGCACTTGGTTCCAGAACGAGAAGCGAATCATAAACGATATCGAGAAATGCGTTCAATATGCCGATGAAATTAAAATCATGGAACAATTTGGACCCTCGAAGAACGGATTTACCCGTCTATTCACAGCAGCGGAAATAGAGTCTTCTAAATCTCTCAAGAATGCCATCGCACAAAAGGTGCAGGGCTTCCTAAGGAATATGACAGTGCAAGAAGATACTCCTGAAATTTTGAGGGAAATGAAGAAGATAGCGAATATGGGAGAAGGTGATGAGTTCTATCGAGAACTGGAAAAAGTACGTAGTCATGTCATGAGCACTGCTGCGGAGACTGCGAAAGCCGCAAAAGCGACAACTGAAGCAACTGAAACTGCAACAAGTGGAGGGAAAACTTCTGCAAAGAAAATGCAGCAAGCTCCCGATGCAAAAACGACTGCAGCGAACGGTAAGTCAGTCGTATCGGATGCGAAGACAGCGGGCAAAGCAACCGAAGCAGTACCCGCAGAAGTGGGTGCGGTGCCTGGCGCACGTACTGCAACAGCGACAGCAGAAGGAATGTCGTCTGAAGCAAAAGTTGCATCAGGAACATCCGAGGCTGCAGCCGATGTCTCGAAAGCTGCAAAGACCGGAAAAGTTGCCGCTGGTGAAAAAGCCGCCGTGGAAACTGCCGAGGAAGGAGGAAAAGTTCTCGGAAAATTGGAACAGGCAATCCGCACGAACCCGAAACTCGCAGCAATACTCGAGCATCTGAAGGTGAGTCCGAAAGGTTTCCTCACAGTTCTCAGGAATGCGAAAGCAATGAAGCTCGCGGGGAAAGCGTTACCGTATGCCGGAGCGGGTCTGCAGTGGTGGATCTACACGTTCATCGACGAGCCTGAGTGGGAGGCAAAACTGGAGAAGGAGACGGATCCCCTCAAAAAGAAGATCATCGAGAATGAAATGTTCTCCGCGAGAGTGAACTGGAAGCTCGATGCTGTCGGTACTCCTGCCGCACTCAGCGGTGCAGGATTGACACTACTCATCGGCAATCTGGTGCGACAGCAGACGAACGAAGGCATCGTCGAAGGATCGAAATACATGCTGCAGGATCGCAAGGAACTGACAGAGAAATCTCCGGGTGCCATCCTCGCAGAAATCCAGAAGAGCAGCCCGGGTTCAATGGTGACGTACGGTCAGCGAGCCGCCTCTCTCGGAGAATCCAAAGCATTCGAGAAAGGAAACACATCCGCACGCAGTGAAGCGTACGCAGCGTACTTCGAGAAAAATGTCGTGCTTCCGCCGGTCACGGTGGATCTGCTGAGCGCAGCGGAATCCAAAGATCCGGCAAATGTCGAAAAGCGCCTGAAGATTCTGAATCAGGATCAGGACAAGTACTTCACGCAGTCGGCACTCTCGTACATCGCCAATGTGACGAAGAATACCTTCGCGATGGTCAGCCCCGATGAACTCCACAATGCAGAAATCTATGCGAAGAAATCGTGGCGGGATTGGGTCCATGCGAGGACGGGACAGCCAAGCACTTTCACAAACCTCAGTGCGAGTGAGAAGCAGAAGCTCGTGTCAGAAACCGCAAGAAAAGAGAAGACTGACCGCATCGCCGAGATGAAGAAACAGATCGAGAGCGGAGTGGCGACACGCGAAGCCATCTCATTCGCAATGCTCGAGAGCATCAACAACGATCTCTCAGTCGCAGAGAGCAAGATTCTCAGCAAAGACTACTCGAACTGGAGTGTTGCCAATTGGACAAATGAAAATGAAATGCAGCAGATTGCACGCGGTCAGTATCAGAAGAAGATCGGAGAGAAACTCAGACAAATTTCCTCGAGTGCTGCTCCCCTCACGGAACAAAGTTTCGATGCGGCGCGCCAGTTGGTTCTGAATATCCTGCAGCTGGATCCGGATGCGCTTGCGGTCGAAGGACTGAAGAGTACCGAGCGAGCGAAACTCGCTGAGAAAGGCAAAGATCCTGCGAGTATGACGATGGCAGGCATACTCTATGGCATGGCAGCCTGATGCATGGTTCGAGACGCACTCGCTACCACTCGTGCTCCTCACCATGACAATTCAATAAGAGTTTCGAACCGTGATATGCTATCCGCATGGATCCCGTTCGCCATGCAAAAGCCGAGAAGCTTCGCGCACTGAAGCGCACGCCGTATGCGGCGAAGTTTGAACGCAGTCACACGCTGAAGGCGGGGCAAGAGAGCAAGGACGGAACGAAGGTAACGGTTGCCGGGCGAGTGATGCTCTTTCGCGAGATGGGAAAGCTGACGTTTGCGACGCTGCAGGATCAGACAGGGCGATTGCAGATTGCTTTCCGTGACGAGCAATTGGGCAATGATGAATACAAATTGCTGCAGAAACTCATCGACCTTGGTGACATCGTCGGTATCACCGGCGAGCGCTTCACGACGCAGAAAGGCGAACCGACGATTCTTGTGAAAGAGTGGCAGATGCTCAGCAAAGCACTCCGACAACCTCCGGAGAAATGGCATGGGATCAGCGACAGAGAGACTGCATACAGGCAGCGCTATCTCGACCTAACGAGCAATGAAGAAGCATTCGACCGATTCGTCTTCCGATCCAATTTTATCAAAGCGATGCGAGAATTCTACTGGGAGAACGGGTTTACGGAGGTCGATCTCCCTGTCCTCGTGAACTCCGCATCGGGCGCACTGGCGACTCCTTTCTCAACGCATCATGCAGCGCTCGACCTCGATGTGTATTTGCGGATCGCACTCGAGACGCATCAGAAAGAATGTTTAATAGGAGGCTTCGACCGAACGTTTGCCTTGGGTCCCGTATTCAGGAATGAAGGCATGGACCCATCGCACCTTCAGGAATTTACGATGTGCGAGCACTACGCAAGTTACTGGGACTACGAAGATAACATGCGCTTCACGGAAGAGATGCTCAGGACACTCCTTAAAAAGACGCTTGGCACGACGAAAGTAAAAATTCCGAATCGTGACGGAGCCCTGATCGAAGCGGATTTCAGTGGTGCATGGCCGCGTCTCAGCATGCGGGAAGTGATTCTGAAGGACTGTGGCATCGACTACGACACATGCGACACAGCTTCAGCCCTGAGGAAAGCCATAAAGGACAAGAAAATTCAGCTTGAAGTGGATATCGAAAATCTCGGTCGCGGCAACCTGATCGACCAGCTCTACAAGAAGGTCAGTCGTCCGAAGATTGTCTCACCGACATTCATCACGAAGCACCCGATCGATCTCTCCCCTCTCGCACGCAGGAATGACGAGAATCCTGCCATCACCGATCGCTTCCAACTCGTCGTCGGTGGCTGGGAGATCGTGAATGCGTACAGCGAGCTTGTGGATCCTGTGGATCAGGCGAGCAGATTCGAATCACAAGCTTCAGCCAAGAAAGCAGGAGACGCTGATGCGCACGGCAAAGACGATGAGTTCGTGGAAGCCCTCGAGTACGGCTGCCCACCCTGCTCCGGCTGGGGCATGGGCATTGACCGCATTGTTGCACTGCTTACGGCACAGGAGAACCTAAGGGACGTGGTGTTGTTTCCGTTGATGAAACCTCAAAAAGCTATGAGCGATGAGCTGAGAGCTTTGAGTAAAGCTGCTCCTCATAGCTCAAAGCTCATAGCTCAAAGCTCCTCAGAAAAATCTCTACCCGCAGCTAACTCAGCTCATTTATTACAACATGCCGACTACGGTCATCTCCTTCCTGCCGCGCACGGCTTAATCGAAGCACATGCAGACCAGACGAAAGCACATCTCATCGCAACCGGTGCAGCCATGGAAGCACTCGCAAAGAAATTCGGAGGGGATGCGCAAACATGGCGCGTGGCAGGCATGCTGCATGACCTCGACTGGGACAAACTGCAGAAGGATGCCGAAGAACACTGTGGTAATACGTTGGAACAACTGCTTGCGACGATCAAAGCACCCGCGGAACTGCTCGCCGATATCCGCGCTCACTATGCAGACAAGTACGGCGAAAAATATCCTCTCGATACGATGCTCCGGAAGTGTCTGTACTGCGTCGATGAGCTCACCGGATTCATCATTGCTGTCACGAAAGTGCGTCCGAGCAAGAAGATTGCCGATGTGGAAGTGAAGAGCGTGACGAAGAAACTGAAAGACAAAACATTTGCAGCACAAGTCAGTCGTGAACAGATAGGGAAGTGTCAGGAACTGCTTGGAATGGGGCTGGAGGAGATGGTCGCTCTTACGCTGGAGGCAATGAAGGGAGTTGCTGTAGAAATTGGATTATAGTACGGTATATGTATGAACAACACTCCTCCGTCCGATCGATCATCCAATGGTGAATACCAAAGATTATCCAAGGTGCAGAAATCTGAAACACCTCAAGCCATTTCAGAAAAAAATCTGAAACTTCAGCAAGATTTGGCTGCTAATCAAATAGAAACACTGGTGGAAGGAGGTGCAAGTTCGATCAATGCCTTCATGTAATATTATTTTCTATCGTACATATTCCTATGGCAACCGCACTGGAAACAATGGATAGAGTCGATCATAACCTTGCTGATTTAGACCGTTTGATGACGGCAGGAGTGAGTGAACATGATGCAGAATCTTTCCTTGCATGGAGGGCAATGGAACTCGATGGAATGGAAACTGATTTTTCCAAGAAGAGGCTCCGTGAACTGCGACTGCAGTACGGTGAGAAACTTTTGGCACAGGTGAGGTAAATCAGGAGAGGATGTACTCCTTCTCCTTCTCCGGCATGACGATATCGATCGGTTTGGCTGCTGCGGTTCTTTCTGCGAGAGCAAACATTGCTTTTTCCTCTCCGTGCACGAGGAAGAGCTGCCGGAGTCCCGGAACGGCCTGAATGAAGCGATCCAGATCGTTCTTGTCCGCATGACCGGAGTACGCATTGATGTACTGAATCTCCGCTTTCTTCCTGACCACCTCATCGAAGATCTTCACATCCGTTGTGTCCGGATCCAGAAGCTTTCTGCCAAGCGTATTCTCCGCCATATAACCCACGGCGAGGACGCAGTTCCGGGGATCTGCAAGCTCGTTCTTCAGATGATGACGGATGCGTCCCGCCTCGCACATACCCGAACCCGCCATCAGAATCATCGGACCGGGTCTGCCGTTCAACGCCTTACTCTCGTCTACGGACTCGGTGTACGTGACGAGAGAAAACTGAAAGGGATTGTGGGCGCGGCTCAGGAAACGATCGAACATATCCTGGTCGTAGCATTCCGGATGCTTCTTGAAAATTTCTGTCACCTTCGACGCAAGCGGGGAGTCGATGATGATCGGAATCGCGGGGATCTCTTTCTTGTCCCAGAGAATATGCAGGTCGTAGACAATCTCCTGCGTGCGCTCGAGAGAGAACGCGGGGATGAGGAGCTTGCCGCCGCGTGCTGCTGTTTTGATGATCACTTCTTTCAGCTTGTCTCTGGCAGTCGTAATGCTGTCATGCTCGCGATCTCCATATGTGCTCTCGCAGATGAGGTAATCCACCGCAGGCATCGACTCCGGATCTCTGATAATCGGAAGCGTGTTCCTGCCGATATCGCCGGAGAAACCGATCCTGACCGTCTTTCCCGCACCGTTTTCCACTTCCAGAAGCATCATGGCGGAGCCGAGGATGTGACCGGCTTCGAAGAACTGGCAGGTGATCCCCGGGACGACCTGAAATCTCTCATGGAGATCGCGTCCCACGAAGAGATCCATACATTCGGTCGCATCTTTCTGGGTGTAGAGGGGACCTTCGGTCGACAGCATGGATTTGTCGAGATGCTTGCGAAAAAATTCATCATCTTTCTCTTGAATATACGCGCTATCGAGAAGCATCACGGCAGACAAATCCTGCGTCGCATGCGTTGCGTAAATCGGACCTGCAAAGCCGAGCTTATACAGAAGCGGTAAACGCGCTGCATGATCAGCATGAGCGTGACTCAGAACCACGGCATCGATATCCGTCTTCGGCTTGAAATTGAACGTCGCATTCTTGACAGCGGACTCGCTGCGCTTGCCCTGAAACATCCCGCAATCCAGCAGGATGCGCTTATCTCCGATTTGAATTTCGTGACACGTGCCCGTCACTTCTCGCGCGGCACCGTGGGAGATGAGTTTGATATCCATGGTTTGGATTATGAACGTGCAAGAAAAAAATAGACAGTGCCTTACAGCCCAACGGATCTCAACAAATCCTTCTTCTCCCCTCTCGTCAGTACCCGTACGCTTCCGATCGGCAATTTCTCATCGATCAGCGTCATGATGCGTATGCGCTTCAGGTCTTTCACGGTATAGCCGACATGCTGACACATGCGCCGTATCTGCCTGTTCTTCCCTTCCGTCAGAATAATGCGAATCACGTTCGGTTTTATTTTTTTGCAGAAGAGAGGTTTCGTCTTGTGTCCATCCATCTCGAAACCCTCCTCGATTTTTTTGCACGAGAGAGGATCGATGGGACGATCCAGCACGACCTCGTATTCTTTCTCATGCTGAAAAGACGGGTGCGTGAGGCGGTAGGCAAGCACGCCGTCATTCGTGAAGAGAAGCAGCCCTGAAGAATCTTTATCGAGTCTCCCGACCGGAAAAATCTTCCCCTGCAGTTCTTTCGGTAAAGCATCGCGGACGGAGGGAACATACGTCACTACGGGAGTGATCTTGGGTACGGCAGCTTTCTTCAGCTTTTTTTCGCTCTCAGGCGCTTCTCTATCGATATTCGTTGTCTCGACACCCACCGGCTTATTCATCACGTAATACAGCATTTCTATGCGATCCTGAAGGACTTTGCCATCCACCTCGATCTGATCTTTGTTGGGATCTGCTTTTTGCCCGAGTATCGCTACTTCTCCGTTCACTTTCACCAAGCCTGCCAAAATGTACTCTTCTGCTTTTCGACGAGACGCAATCCCACGTGCAGACAATATTTTTTGTAAACGCTCAAGCATACGGGCAGTGTAGCTTAGTTACTTTCTGCATTGCCTGCCTGCACTCTGCTCGCATGACCGACGATTGCCTCATTGACCTGCAACTGCCGTGCCTGTCTGAAGAAATCGAGAGTTTTACTGACACCGAACGTGCCGTGTATTCCCGCTTCCAACGAAGCATCCCTTCCGCGCAATGCTTCACGCGAAGGCTGAGTGCGTGAAACGCCGTCACCGCCTGCATCGGGAACATGAAGTTTCATGGAGACTAGGCTGCTGCCTCTTCCAGTTTCTTTGCCAAATCGGGGAGTCTGGCATGCAAAGCGTCCTTGATGTCCGGATGCCTCCCAAGCGCTCTCGTCAGCAAGTCAATTCGTGCCGACTCGTTGGAAATATTATGAGTGACAAGGCTTGCGAGGGCATCCACTCTCCCTTCAGGCGTGAATGTCACTGTTTGCGGTTCCGGCAATGCATTGCGGTCAGAATGTCCGATTGTTTCACCGAGCCTTGCAAAGGAAGACATTGTTTAGGGTTGAAAAAATAAAAGTTGACGGGATTCTAGTGAAAAAAAATCCTCTGTCAAATAACCCTCACACGAGGGTTGATTCTGCTCCAGAAGATGCGGTAAAAGCCGATACGGCAACTTGGTTCAGAGATCGATACCCGTGAGGAAGCCGATTGTTTCGGTCACCAATTCCTTCCCAAGCCTCTTCGCCATTTCCAGACGAGTTTCTTCCTGCTGATCATCAACATGACTGGATTTTTCAACAACTCTGGTCGTATAGCCAGCGGATATCCCCGACATCGGGCTCTCACGCTTCGGCTCTTCCCCCTCCCCAGAGCCTACGGCTGTGAGCACGGGCGGTTTGCGCGGCGGAACGGAATCTTGTAACTGCGAAGCTGTTTGTAGTTCTGGAACTTCAGAGAATGAGTGAGGTGAACTCATACACAAATAATCCTCTCAGCAGCAAAGACAGGCAAGCTTTTGAAGCCTCCTTCTTCAATTTTCGCTTGCGCAGCAAAAAAGCCGCCGAAGACCGGCTCCGCCGGTCTGGAGGCGCTCCGTTTCAGGGAGAGCCCGTGAGAGGGACGAAGTCCCTTTCACGATATCAACACTCTGTCTTGGCGCCGATCTACTCTTGCATAGCGCATGCCATACTACCATCGACGCGCCCGAGCTTCACTGCCGTGTTCGGAATGGGAACGGGTGTTTCCCCGGGGCCATAGGCACCAAGACGGAATGTTGGTAAAAGAACGATCACAATCACAATACGAGAGCAAATTCGTGGAGAATATCCACGGATTGCCCGCCTTGCCCTGTACCGGAGCCCGAAGGCGACTGGTACGGGGTGTGACGTGTGAACAGCACAGAAAATAAATGTATATGTTCAATCTCCCGTTAGTACTACTCGGCTGAATGCATTGCTGCACGTACACCTGTAGCCTATCTACCTCGTAGTCTGCGAGGGGGATTATGGGGACAATCAATCTTGAGATGAGCTTCCCACTTAGATGCTTTCAGCGGTTATCTCGACCAAACATAGCTACCCTGCACTGCCGCTGACGCGACAACAGGTACACCAGAGGTTTGTTCACTCCGGTCCTCTCGTACTAGGAGCAAGTTCTCGCAATTGTCCAATTGATCACGGAGGATAGAGGCCAAACTGTCTCACGACGTTCTGAACCCAGCTCGCGTACCACTTTAATTGGCGAACAGCCAAACCCTTGGGACCTTCTCCAGCCCCAGGATGTGATGAGCCGACATCGAGGTGCCAAACTGATTCGTCGCTATGGGCGCTTGGAATCAATCAGCCTGTTATCCCTAGAGTAACTTTTATCCGTTGAGCGATGTCCCACCCACGTGGTAAAGAGCACGTTAAATGCTCGGACACCGGATCACTATCACCAGCTTTCGCTCCTGATCGACATGTTCGTCTCACAGTCAGGCTACCTTGTGCGATTACACGACGACGCCGATTTCCATCCGGCGCTAGGTAACCATTGCGCGCCTCCGTTACTTTTTAGGAGGCAACCGCCCCAGTTAAACTGCCCAGCAAACAATGTCCCTATGGCTGTAGAAAAACTTGGGATGTAGCTCGTTTCTGAGCAAATGAGAGGTGGGGTAGGTTGGGTATGTGGGGTACGTTTGGTAGGTTTGTGCAACTTGTGCACCTACCGTACCTACCGTACCTACCAAACCTACCGTACTTTCAAATCTATCTAAACAACTACACTCTAAATTCTTCTAAAGCCATAGGTGAGTGACGTTCAAACACGAGGGTGGTATCTCAACGGCCCCTCCACGGAAACCAAAGTCTCCGCTTCAAAGGGTCCCACCTATCCTGCGCACGTAAATAAACGGCACAATGCCAGCCTACAGTAAAGCTTCATAGGGTCTTTTCGTCCTACCGTGATTCACCAGGCATTTTTACCTGGTCTGCAATTTCACCGGGCCTTGCGTCGAGACAGTGCCCCCACCGTGATACCATTCGTGCGGGTCGGAACTTCGTTATTGGTTCCTCTCGGTGGTTAACCGAGAACTCTGTTTGAAAGCAGAGCGCACAACCTTGAATTATGAAGTATGAATTACGAATTATGGTTTCTTCTTCGTGCATAATTCATAATTCTTGATTCGTAATTCACGTATGTTTTTTAACAGGCAGACGAATTTCTGCCACCCAGTATCGCTACTGGGATCGGACTATATCATCACCGTGAACCCGAAGGCATCAGCCTGAGTGGTTCATGGGCGTCGCGTGTAGTCTCTGAGGGTCTTATCGCACCTACTAAATGCGTGGTTGCTTCTACAAGAGATCGAATTTCTTCATGCAACTCACGCTGTCTTTCCGAACTTACCCCGCTTTCTAATTCTCTTCTGATCTCTGCCCATCGCTGGGCAATACCAGAAGGAGGAGATCCCATATTCTTGTCGACTTCACGCATTGATGACAATGCGGGGACTTCAGACTTGGGATGCTCGCCGGAGAAAAATGGAATTCTAATCATAGGTTATGATAATTTCCTGCTGATTGTCCGCAGGAGACAGATTGTTACATGGACAATTTTACTTGTCAATGTACTGCTCCATTCTCGGATATTCCAGCATATAGCGACGTTTCTCACTATGAATGGTTTCGACTAGTAGTTACTGTCTCTAAAAAATTTCGTCTTGGAACTGATCTTCACAGACAGAGTCTGTGTTAATTGAAAGAGATTTCGCAATCTTTTAAGTCCGCTCTACACCTTACGGCTAGAGCACCCTGCAATGAATTGCAGGGGACTTCACCAAACATACACTGCTGATTCCTTAGTGCTGCACCTTGCGATGCATGCGGGCAAGTGTCTTGCGACCACCCGACAAGGAATTTCGCTACCTTAGGACCGTTATAGTTACGGCCGGCGTTCGCTAGGGCTTAGATCGGAGGCGTGAACCCCCTCACGTGACCTTCTAGCACTGGCCAGGCATCAGCCCCTATACATTGCCTTACGGCTTCGCAGGGACCTGTGTTTTTGGTAAACAGTCGCAGGGACTCTTTCGCTGCGGCCCCATGTAAACATGGGGCAGTCCTTATCCCGAAGTTACGGACGCTATTTTGCAGAGTTCCTTAACGCAAGTTGTCCCGATCACCTTGGTCTACTCGACCATCCCACCAGTGTTGGTTTACGGTACGGTCTCATGTGTCTCTCAGAGCGACGGTTTTCTTGGAAGCTGAAACAGTCAGACTCAGCCGCACAAGTGCGGGTTATCGGTTGGCGCTCGACTCGAACCGGGGATTTGCCTCCGGCTCTCAACGTTTCGCGCTTTCCACGTCCAGTCAATGCAGACGTTCTGGTGTTCCGTCTCCGTCACGCCTCTCTTAGATCCGAGTCATCGTTCCAAACTGACATACTCCCTCTTGCGAGGGAACAGAGGCCGGCTCGGCTTTCAAACTCTTCTCTTGGGCGATACACACGAGGTGCAGGAATATTCACCTGCTGTCCATCGGCTACGCTTTTCAGCCTCACCTTAGGTCCGACTAACCCCACGCCGATCGACGTTGCGTGGGAAACCTTGGGAATTCGGCGGGCAGGGTTTTCACCTGCCTTGTGGTTACTCATACCAACAGTCTCACTTCTCTCCGCTCCACAGCACCTTACAGTACTGCTTCACTGCTGAAGAGAACGCTCCTCTACTGCGCCTCACGTTCGAAAACGTGCGGCACTCGCTGCGTCGGTTATCAGTTTAATCCCGGGAATCTTCGGCGCGCTATCGCAATCGACCAGTGAGCTGTTACGCTTTCTTTAAAGGATGGCTGCTTCTAAGCAAACCTCCTGGTTGTTTATGCGATGGCACTTCCTTTCATATACTTAACTGATATTGGGGACCTTAGCAAACGATCTGGGCTGTTGCCCTCTCGACGATGGCACTTCGCTGTCACCGTCTCACTCCCGTAACAATTAGAAGCAGGTATTCGGAGTTTGTCAGGATTTGGTAGGCCTAGAAGGCCCCCGCATCGAAACAGTAGCTCTACCCCCTGCTGTGCATTACGAGGCTGTTCCAAAAAACATTTCGAGGAGAACCAGCTATCTCCGGGTTCGGTAAGCTTTTCACTCCAATCCACAAGTCATCCCAATGTCTTGCGATACATTATGGTTCGGACCTCCAGCTATCTTTCGATAGCCTTCATCCTGCTCATGGATAGCTCACCCGGTTTCGGGTCTAGTCCCAGCGACAAACGCCATATTTAAGACTCGCTTTCGCTACGGCTTCGGCTGATACTGCCTTAGCCACGCCGCTGAGAACTAAGTCGTTGGTTCATTAGGCAAAAGGAATGCCGTCACCCCTTGCGGGGCTCCGACTCTTTGTTCGCATCACATTTCAGAAACTATTTCATCCCCCTTTCGGGGTGCTTTTCACCTTTCCCTCACGGTACTATCCGCTATTGATCTCTGCACCTGTTTAGCCTTGGATGGTGGTCCACCCGGATTCGGGCCGGATTTCACGTGTCCGACCTTACTCAGGAATCCTCCACCGTGCACTTCTGTTTCGGCTACGGGGCTCTCACCCTGTGTCGCCGACCGTTCCAGGTCGTTCGCCTACAGTTATGCAATCGGGTTTCGAAGGTCCTACAACCCCCACAAATAAATTTGCGGGTTTGGGCTATTGCCTGTTCGCTCGCCACTACTGGGGCAATCTCGTTTGATTTCTTTTCCCCCGTTACTGAGATGTTTCAGTTCACGGAGTATACCTTCCCGCGTGAGCGGGATCATAAACTATTATGTCTATGGGGTTTCCCCATTCGGAAATCTTCGGCTGGTAGCGCCTGCCTAGCGGCTGACCGAAGCTTATCGCAGCTGGCCACGTCCTTCATCGGAGTACAGAGTCGAGGCATCCGTGTGATGCGTTGAGTAACATATACATTCGAGACTCTTACTTCCCTCCTTGCGGAGGAAGGCAAAAGTGAAATTGTGCTGTTCACGCATCACTGAGCGGGCAATACGTAGATACGTATTGTCGCGCGTCATGCGCAAACAAATTTATTGAATCATGATCATTTTTATACCAACCGATGGTGTCAATGATCATGATGGGCAGGGTCACCCGCAGAAACCCTTCGACTCGTTTGGCTGATGCCAAACTCGCTCAGGGTTATTTTCACGCGCGACGCGCTGAAAATAAAAACGGGTGGCTCGCGCGCACCCGTAGAATCACAGCTCAGAGAGCGATTGATGCTACGGGTACGAGCGGGAAAGATGCATAGTGCTGAGGCATTGTACTCAGAGAAAAACCTCGGTCAAGAAGAAAAACAGGAAAAATGAGGAGAGAAGCTTACAGATTCTAATCCTTCACCGATGCACCAGCTCTGCAAAGATTAATATCTTCTCCCGTAGCAAATATATCGGGACGCTGTGCACGGATGCGATTGCCTATTACGTGAGAAAACTCACTCACATGGTGAGCGACTTCTCGAATAGCTACATGTGACAATTCTTCACGCTTCATTTTTTCGAGACATACATCGGCAAGATTTCTGTTGTGCTGGTCTCGTTCAGACTGAGAACCATCGTATTTAATATGTTGACCGACCCAATCAATCGTATCGTGGACGGCATCGGCGTGTGGGGAAGACGAAGGGGGCATGGTTTGGAGGTGAGGAAGTAGAGAATGGAGACGGATTCTAACGATCTGAAAACGTTTGTCCAGAAAGAAAACTTCGCTCCAAAATTTGGTGGAGTTTTTCCTTCTCAGGCTGCAATTTTTCGCAGTTCATCATGATTGCAGAGACGCAAAAGAAGAAGCTCCAAACGCTCTTCAACGATCTCGTAGACCAAAAGCAAGTCATGATCGATATGGCATTCGCGCAGAGATTTGAGACGCCCCCTCAGCGTGTGATCGCGAAAAGAAGCAGGCAATTCCCGGCGCTCCTGTAGAAAGAGCAAAGCCAACCGAAGTTTCGGCAAAAGTTTGGCAGCCTTTCCGCTATGGAGAAAACGCCCGAGGTCACGTTCGTACCGAGGTCGCGTGACGATGGTCAGCAGTTGCATAGGCGGAGCGGAAAAGGTTGTCGACATTCTTGTAGCGTTTGACTTCTTTGCCTGCTCGCGCTGCATGCGAGTCTTGCAGCAGTGCTTCCTCCTCCTCAACGCTGAATCCGTTTTCCGTGAGAATCTGGAGCGGAACGCCATCGGTGATGCAAATTTGATGAATGAACAAACGCACAACCTGACTGAGATCGAGCCCCAGTTGAGCCAAAATTTTCTGTGCTCGCTTCTTGTGCTTCTCGTCGAGACGGACATGGAGTGTGGTCATGGTTCCATGATACTTTTTTGTGTAAACAATGTCAACACAAAAGTTGGAATGCTTTTACGTACGGAATTGCAAGGAAAATTCAATCATGACGAGTTCTACGCCTATCAGGTCGTGATAGCAGATGAAAAAATGGCAACCTTGTGAAACTGTGAACCCCAACAGAACGTCCTGCTTCCGTATCAAAATATGAAAGACGCATATAGCCACCTTCCCGACGACCTCTGTCTACCTGCCAACCTGGAGCTGCCGCGATATCTCCTTTCACTTCAATTCCCCACTCTCGACTTTTCAAATAATCCTGGATTCCTTTTACTAACACCTTTGTTGCTCGTTCTCCTTTAAGTTTCAAAAACTCTGCCTGCGCCAATTCCAATTCATTTTTTCCATTTCCTTTGATTGCTTCAAGCGCTTGGAAAATTTTCTCTTGCTTCGGTGTAAGGCGCGAATCTTCTTGAAGAATTTTTCCCTTTCCAAGCAGAAGTGTACGCAATTCCTCAATCACTTTTTGCTGGGCATCGATAATTCGCTGCTGTTCATCACTTTTTTCCTGAAGCACAAGAACGTGCCCTTCAAGACTTGCGATCCTCTGCTCAATCGCGCCAGCCGGAGAATTTGATGAACCAGACATAAATATACAAGAAATTCATAATAAAACTAAAGTATATTTATGTCAACAAAAAAACCCCGCTTTCGCAGGGCTCTTTTCTCAGCCCGCGGCCAAGGATGGCCGCACTGATTTATTTCTTCTTGGCCTCAACCTCATCATCGTCGCTTTCGACCGCTTCTTTCATTTCATCTTTCGCAGTCTCGGCTTCGATATCACCTTCTTCGATCCCCTTCTTGATCTCGTCGGGGTCTTCTTCGTCGAGGTTCAGGTCGGAGATTTTATCCGTGGAAGGAATGAGTTCTTCCGTCTCCTGCTCTTCATCGAAACGGGTCTTGAGCTTCACCACTTCAGCCTCACCTTCGGCAAGCTGCACAACCGGAGCTTCTGCAGGGACTTCGTCCGCAAACTTCAGGAGATCGACCTTGAGACCGAGTGCCTGGAGCTCTTTCACGAGAACGTTGAAGGATTCCGGAGTGGACGGCTTCTTGATGGTCTCGCCTTTCACGATCGACTCGTACGCCTTGCTGCGACCGACGACGTCATCGGACTTGATCGTGAGCATTTCCTGCAGCGTATGTGCAGCACCGTACGCTTCGAGTGCCCACACTTCCATTTCTCCGAAACGCTGACCTCCATGCTGCGCCTTGCCTCCGAGAGGCTGCTGCGTGACGAGGGAGTACGGTCCGACCGAACGAGCGTGGATCTTGTCTTCGACCAAGTGCAGAAGTTTCAGCATGTACACCTGACCGATCGTGGTCTCGTGTGCGAACGGTTCGCCCGTGCGACCGTCGAAGAGCTGGATCTTGCCGGTATCCGGCAACTTCGCGAGTTTCAGGAATTGGAGAATCTGATCCGTGGAAATACCGTTCAACGCCGGCGTTGCGATTTTGAAACCGAGCACCTGCGCCGCCCATCCGAGATGCGTCTCGAGGATCTGACCGATGTTCATGCGGGAGCTCACACCGAGCGGGTTGAGGATGATATCGACGTAGCGACCATCCGCGAGGAAGGGCATGTCCTCTTTGGCAACGATGCGTGCGACCACGCCTTTGTTTCCGTGACGACCCGCCATCTTGTCACCGACTTGGATCTTTCTGGTCTGTGCCACGAAGACTTTGATCTGCTTGATGACACCGGTCGGCAATTCGTCCCCTTCGGATCGATCGAAAATATGCACGTCGACGACTTTTCCTCCGGCTCCACCCGGCAAACGCAGCGAACTGTCCTTCACATCTTTCGCTTTGTCACCGAAGATCGCCTGGAGAATGCGTTCCTCCGGCGTGAGTTCGGTTTCTCCCTTCGGCGTGATCTTGCCGACGAGGATGTCGCCCTCGTGCACGGTTGCACCGATTCTGACGATACCGTCGACATCGAGATCTTTCAGCTTTCCCTCACCGACGTTCGGGATGTCGCGTGTAACGGTTTCTGATCCAAGCTTCGTATCACGGACATCCGTGATGTAGGACTCGATGTGAATCGAATCGAAGTGACCCTGCTCCACGATGCGATCGGAAATGATGATGGCGTCCTCGAAGTTGTATCCACCCCATGACATGTACGCGACGAGCAAGTTCTGACCGAGAGCAAGCTCTCCTCCTTCGACGGCGGAACCGTCTGCCAGCACTTCGCCGGCGCGGACTTTCTGTCCCGACTCGATGCGCGGACGCATGTGGAAACACGTGCCCTGGTTGCTCCTGGCAAAGTTGTCGAGCGGATGGGTGACCTTCCGACCCGAGTGATAGAGAAGAACGATCTCGCGAGCATCGACTGTAAGCACTTCACCGTCCTCCTGCGCGAGGAGCACATGACCGGAAGCCCTGGCAGCGACGCTTTCCATACCGGTACCGACGAGCGGAGCATGCGGCTTGATGAGCGGAACAGCCTGGCGTTGCATGTTCGTACCCATGGACGCGCGGGTGTTATCGTCATGCTCGAGGAATGGGATGAGCGATGTGGAGACCGAGAGAATCTGCTTCGGAGAAATATCGGAATGCGTGACATCGCGAACGTGCGCGAGCACCGGCTCGCCTTTCTTGCGTGCGTGAACGCGAGTGGCAAGGAGCTCATTCAAGCCGTTGATCTTGCTGTTCGCTTCGGCAATCGTCAGGTGACGCTCACGATCCGCATCGATGTAAATTTCTTTCGGAACGATGAATGCGCGCACCGGAATATCCTTCAGATCCTGAGACTTGAGGAGGGAAATCACTTTGGATGCGAGTTGCTTCGTATCAATGGTATCGCCTTCTTTCGCGAGAACTTTGTGACCGTCGCGAACGGTGACATCGATCATGCGACCGACGAGGGCATCCGCATCCGGTTTCACGGAGTGCTTCACTTCGTAGTACGGCGTCTCGAGGAATCCGTACTCGTTCACTTTCGCATAGGATGCCAAGTGGACAACGAGACCGATGTTCGGGCCTTCCGGAGTGGCAATCGGACAGATGCGACCGTAGTGACTGGGGTGCACGTCGCGGACGTCGAAGCTGGCGCGCTCACGGGAGAGTCCGCCCGGACCCATCGCGGAAAGACGGCGCTTGTGCGCGAGTTCCGAGAGCGGGTTCGTCTGATCCATGAACTGCGACAGCTGCGAACTCGCGAAGAACTCGCGGAGTGCCGCCGTGATCGGACGACAGTTGATGAGCTGGGTCGGCGTGATTGTCTCGAGATCCATCACCGTCATACGGTCTTTCATGATGCGCTCCGTGCGCATGAGACCGACACGGTACTTGTTCTGCACGAGTTCACCGACGGAGCGAACGCGTCTGTTTGAGAGGTGATCGATATCATCCGGGGTTCCCTCGCCATTGTTCAGACGCACGAGTTCCTTGAGAATTTCGACGAAATCGCTGACCTGGAAGACGCGGTGTGCTTCGTCGTTGGGCGTCGTGAATCCGAAACGGCGATTCAGTTTATAGCGTGCGATATTCCCCATGTCGTACTTCTTGAAATCGAAGAACAGCGCATCGATGAGGGACTTCGCATTCTCCGCCGTCGCGAGATCTCCGGGGCGAATCTTGCGGTAGATGCTCTGGTACGCCTCGTCGACGGTGCGGATGCTGTCTTTCTCAAGGGTTGCGAGAATGTAATCCTTCTCCGACTTCACGACATCCTTGAAGAGATCGATGATATCGCTGTCATTCTTGTATCCGAAGACTCTGAGGAGCTGGGTGACGGGAATCTTGCGCTTGCGATCGATCTTGCACGTGACAATGCCTCTGCGATCGGTCTCGATCTCCATCCAGACGCCGCGTTTCGGAATGATCTTCGCCGCATGGTGCTTGGGAAACTCCGTCATTGAAGAGAAGAACACGCCGGGAGACCTGACGAGCTGACTGACGACCACGCGCTCGATGCCGCCAACGACGAACGTGCCGTTGTCAGTCATCAGCGGAATGCTGCCGAGGAATACATCCTGTTCCTTGATTTCTCCGGTCTCTTTGTTGATGAGCTGGACATGCGCTTTCATCGCGGCCTCGTAGCTGAGGTTTCTGCGCTTGCAGGTGGCGGGATCGTACTTCGGTCGGTCGAATGTGTGACCGAGGAAGTTCAGTTCCATTTTCTTGCTGGAGAAGTCGGTGATCGGGCTCACTTCCTTCAGGAGCTCCGCAAGACCCTCCGTCAGGAACCAACGGTAACTGTGAATCTGTACTTCGATGAGGGATCGCATCATCTCGATCGAGTCGTCCTTCGTGAGGAATACGCGCCCTCCAATCGTCATTCTCGGCTTCAAATCGGAACCGACATCTTTGAGGGACGGTGGCATGCGCTCGGAACTCGTGAGTTTGAACGATGTGTGCTGTGCGAGAATCGCCTCCTCAACATCGTAGGCATAGTCGCGCTTGCGAGCAGTCTTTTTAGACAGGAGCGGCTTCTTTGCTTCGGACACGAGCATCTTCGATGCAATCTTCGTCTGTCCCGGTTTGATCACCGCCTTCTGCATCTGCTTCTGGGGCTTACTTGTGATGTGTTTCGGCTGAGGAGCAGCGTGCTTCGCTTTCGCCACAACTTTCTTCTGCGCATGAACCGGCTTCTTCGCAGAAGCTTTCTTTGGAGCAATTTTCTTCGCGACCGGTTTTTTCTTCGGAGCCGGCTTTGGAGTTTTCTTCTTCGGAGCGGACTTCTTGGGTTTGGTTTTCTTCGCCATAGGGGGAGGGTTAAGGATGAGGGCTAGGGTTGGGACACAACAAAACACCGCGCAATCATCCCAAACAGACAAAAGGGAAGACTGCACAGCTCTCAAAACACAATCGGAAGCCGCTGTGACGAAAGGATCTTATTGAGCTTTTCGCTCAATTGAAAGCGAAGATTCCATCGTGTGCTTTGTGTTCTATTGATAAATTACAATAAATATTGTATAATATACATATTATTATTTACAATACAATATATGAGTCATCTACAAGGACCACATTTTTCTACCGCTGAGTTTGAAGCAATCCCCGAGCTAGAGGCTCAACTTCTTCAGCAGAGTCCAAATCTCAGAGAAGCTGTCGAGTTCAAGGCAGGCTTCCTCGATCAGAACGAATATCTTGAATGGCTCATGGGAGAAGTGACTCACAGAGTCTACAAAGTTACGAACCACAGCTCTCCGCGCAGAGAAAGAGGCAGTGGAGGTCGGAAGGCAGGTGCGCATAGCGAGGGAAAGCATCGCTAGAAGCACGCTCTCTACGCACACGCATCGATGTACCGCTGTTCGACTTCTTTCCAGTTCACAACGTTCCAGAATGCTTTCACGTAGTCCGGGCGCCGGTTTTGATAATTCAAATAGTACGCATGCTCCCAGACATCGAGCCCGAGAATTGGTGTCTTGCCCTCGGTGACGGGGTTATCCTGATTGGGTGTGCTTTGAATGGAGAGATGTTTTCCGTCAACGACAAGCCATGCCCAGCCGGAACCAAAACGTGATGCTGCTGCGGCGGCAAACTGTTCCTTGAATGCATCGACACTGCCGAAGGTTTTCTTGATGGCTTCCAACAATGCGCCTTGAGGCTCAGTACCATTTGCCGGAGCGAGTATCTGCCAGAAGAACGAGTGATTCAGATGTCCGCCTCCGTGATTGCGAACAGCGCCGCGTATGTCCTCGGGGATCATCTCCAGATCGGCAACGAGTTCTTCCACTGACTTCTCGTGAAGTTCCGGATGCTTATCCAAAGCTTTGTTCAGGTTATCGATGTATGCCTGATGATGCTTCGTGAAGTGAATCTCCATCGTCTTGGCATCGATATGCGGCTCAAGAGCGGTGAAGGCGTAGGGGAGTGTCGGAAGAGCGTGAGCCATGATTTTTTTGGTGGAAATTATTTGGAGTATAGCAGCTTTGAGCTATGAGTTATGAGCTATGAGCTTTAAGATTTTCATGATGCGGGTACGAACACTCACCAGCGGCGAAGATCTAAGACGATACAGCGAGTGGGTTCTTACGCATCCGCAGGGAAACCTGTGGCAATCGCTCGAGTGGAAACGGTATCAGGAAAGCCTCGGTCGATTAGTGAAGATCTATGTTACAGAAGAAGCAGAACACATCACCGCATCGGCAATGGTTATGATTGACCGTACTGTTTTCGGACTCAGTACATGGGATATTCCGAGAGGACCACTTTCCAGCTATGAGCTATTAGCTATGAGTGATGAGAAAAAGATACTATTCCTCGAATATATCTTCCAAGAAGCAAAGAAAGACCGATGCTTTGCTCTCTATCTCTCTCCGCCTCCCTCACTCAAAGCTCAAAGCTCAAAGCTCAAAGCTTCGCCACGCTGCGAACAACTGGAATCAACGATCGTCATCGACGTGAGCCAATCGGAAGACTCTATTCTGACTCAAATGCATCAAAAGGCTCGATATAACATCAAAACTGCGCGAAGACACGGCGTGGCTGTCTCAGAGCACACTGGAGATGATCAAAAAGCACTGGATTCGCTTTATACGCTGCTAACGCAGACCGCAGCTCGCGATGGCTTCACCCATCTACCGAAGTCGCATTACGAGGCATTTCTGAAGCATCTCGAAGGAAGTTTTTTCCTGATGGCTTGGCACAACCAAAAACCTGTCGCCGGACTACTGGGAGTTATGTGGAAGGATCTTGGTTTCTACTACTACGGCGCATCGTCCTATGAGCATCGGCAGCTCATGGCTCCGTACCTGCTCCAGTGGGAAGCGATGTTGCACTGCAAAAAAGCGGGATGTACCCGCTATGACTTGCTCGGAATTGCTCCGGAGGGAACCGGTAGCGATAACCCGTGGGCGGGAATCACTGAATTCAAGCGCAAATTTGGCGGGACGATTGTGAACTATCCGCAAGAACAGATGATCGTACTGAAGCCGATGACGAAGAAGCTGCTGGAGTGGAAGAGGAAGGTGGTTGACTGAGCCACTAACGGTCCTCACCCCCGTCCCCTCTCCAACGGCCAGAGAGGGGTGACTCGTGCTTTTCTTAAAACAAATCTTCCTCTCTTCGCCACAGCGGAGAGAGGTGGCTCCGCAGAGCCGGAGTGAGGATTGCTGTATACCAAAAAGACCTCCCATTTCTGGGAGGTCTTGTGGTTTCGGATGCGACCGAAAGGAGATCAAGCGAAACTAGCCGTTGTAGCTGGTTCCGTTGATGCTCGTGTCCGGATACTCAACCCACTTGAGGATCGTCGTCGTGCTGTTGTCCTTGTCGAGCCACGAGATGTGGGAATCGGCAGAAGTAAAGGCACTCGAGAGAGGATCCGTGAAGCCCTGGAGCGAGACCTGGAGGGTCGACGTCGAGGAGTTGCTGATCTTGCCGTTTGTCACGTTCGCCTCAAGGACGAAGGTGGCATCGGAACCCGGATCAATTTCCGTGTTCACCACGGACTGAGTCGGGATCGCGGCACAAGTGATGATCAAGCTGGAACCGGAAGCGGTTGCAACGTTGGCGGTGCAGGGGCTCTTTGCCGACTGGTCAGCCTTGTTGTAGATCTTGAACTCAGTCGATGTGCGGGCAGCCTGGCTCGTGCCGGCTGTACCGAGCATCACGTTCGTGGCATTGACGTTGAAGATCACACCGGAGAGCGTGAACTTGTTCGTGCCGTTCTTCAGGTTGTTTGCGGCAGCCGTGGAGAACTTGAACTGAGCGATCTGGCGCTGTGTTCCGGTCGGAACAGCAGTGCCGTTGGCATTCGGATCAGCATTCGTGATCGACGTGATCTTCGCGAGCACAACGTTGTTGACGTTGGACTTGATGATCGTGTTCGAAGCAGCGGAGCTGACACCGATGAATACCTCACCCGCAGCGGTGCTATTGCCATCGTTTCCACTCAAGTTATTGCTCGAGAGTGCACCGCGTGCGCGGACGGAGCCCGTCGCAGTGGTACCCGGTCGATCAAGCTTGAGAGCGATACCGGTGCCGGAGATGGCACCATCGACGTCCGTGCGCATTCTCGGACGGATCAAGATGTTCGTGTTGCTTCCTTTCGGAACAATGAACTCCTGATTCTTCATCTTGGCACACATGGACTCGGCGAGGACGGCGTCTGTTCCGCAACCCGCTGGGGTGGCGATTGCAAACGGAGTCGTGGCACCGACCTTGTAGAGCTCAAGACGGTCGACGTTCTTCGCGAGCGTACCGGTCGTGACTCCGCCGGAACCCGTGAAGACGAGGTCTGTCACGTCGATGTCCTCATACTCAGAGTGGAACTGCAAGCGGAGGATTTCATCGGCGAGCGTACCGCCAAGGAGCTGGCGAGAACGGACCGGCGTCGAAGACTTGGTGACGTACAGATCACCCTGAGAGCGCAGCGTGTAAAGAGTTGCGTACTGCGTCTGAACCTGGATCTCAGCCGTGGAACCACCGTTGGTGAAGCTGCTGTTTGTGGAAACAGCCGTACCAGCCGGGTTCTTTGCCTGGATACCGGAGAGTGAACTGCCATCGTTGACTTGCTCTGCCTGGATAAACGTCGCACCCGTGTCGAAGCGAATCGACAGGATCGGAGTTGTTCCGGAGAGAGAAGCCGAGATGTCAGAGTGAATTTCGAAGATGATCGACTTCTGCTTCGGAATGACGTATCCGCCACCCGTCAGCTTGTCGAACGTGAGCTGGCTGCTCTGAGAAGAAACACCTTTCTGGAGGATCGTGTCGACGACACCGTCGTCGTTCGTGTCGACCCAGAGAGTGTAGTTCTGACCATTCACCAGGCTGGAGCTCGATGCTGCAGCGAAGATGAGGTTGGTGACCAGAATGTCTGCTGCTTCGGAAGCGCGACCCTCAAAGCGGAAGAGGTTCACGTTCTTGGCGTTCGAGACAGTCGTGTCCGTGAGAGCCGTGACCTTACCAGTGACGGTGAGGCCTGCGGTCTTGATCTCCTGGAAGTTACCCGTGATGGTTCCACCTGGGCGGAAGTCACCGACGCGGTCATTCGTGGAGAGACCCTTGATCTTCATCTGGTAGGACGTAACGGTGGAAGCAAAGAAGCCACCCATCGTACAACCGGTCGTGTTTGCGACGAGATCATTCGACGTGTTGAGCTTGTGCGTTGCCTCTCCACAGATGTGGATGCGGAACTTGTCACCGTTGCCCGGAGCAGCGAGAGAGCTGATACCGGAGTTGTCGATGAAGTTGACGCGGAATTCGTACTTCTGCTTGCCCGTGACCGTGAAGTCATCGAAGCGGTAGACCTGGAAAGCACCGGAACCGGAGACACCCGTAGCGTCCGTACCGAAATCGGAGGACGTCGTCAGGCGGACACCGGAGATGGTGCGACCGGAGGTCGTGTTTCTGAGTTCGACTTTCTCGAGTGCCTCATTGATGGCATCGCCTGCAGCCGGAGCTGCACGACCAACGACGAAAGCAGCACCTGTGGAAGTCGTTCCCTGCACGAGGATGAAGAGGTTTTCGACATCGATATCCTCACCACCCGTCTCGAACCAGACGTTCGCGATCACAGCGTTCTTGTCCTTCCTCGTGAACTGCTGCGTGACCGGACCGTCGATACTGATCGTGAATTGACCTGCATCGATCGTGACCGTACCCGGGAGGGTAGAGGTCTCCGTCGGAAGGGTGATCGATGAGCCGTAGAGCTGACCGTTCACACCGTATCCGTAGAGAGAACCGACAGCGAAGATGTCGCCCGTCTCATCAAAGTGAATCTTGATGTTCTTGGCGGCACCTCCTGCAATATCGGAGACAACGTTCATCGTGATCCTGTCACCCTCGAGCACCGTGAACGGTGGGTCGAAGACGAGCGTGGCGTAGTCACCAACCGTCGAAGTGACAGTCTTCGTGAGTACGGTTCCGTCGGAACGGCGGATTGCGATGTTCGTGTAATCACCGTCTCCAGCCGTTCCATCATTCTGGATCGTCATGGAGTAGATGGTCTGATCTTCGGCAGCGTCGAGCGAAAGCTCCCACTTGCCGATGGTTGCACCCTTGTCACCGACTTTAATATTCGTCGGAGTGACGGAGCGGTAAGCAATCGTCACAACACCGGAGGACACGGCAGCCACGCGGAAGGCCTTACCCTTGAGAGGGAAGTTGCCTGTCACTGCTTTGGCATTGCTGGAGAAGTCCGTCGGGAGTTCGACAGTCAGAGAGTGCTCACTGGAGACCGTTGCGGTCGTCGTGAGGTCACCCGCGAGCTGGATCGTCACCGTCTTGCCGGACTTGACAACGAGCGGCTTGGTGAAGCGGAGCGTCGCGGTGTAGCTCTGAGAGTCGATCGTGCGCTTGCGGGTCACGCGAGCACCGTCAACAACGGCGTAGACACCGGAGAAATCGTCGCTACTACCGAAGCCTTCATGCAGAACCGTGAGGTTCTCAAGAACGACGTCATCGCTCGTGGCGGTGAGGTCGATGCTCGTGAAGACAACGCCCTGAGCTCCCTTCGGGATCGTGTCACCGACCGGGTTCTTGGCGGACAAGGTAGCCTCGAGGTTTCCGTTACCGAGAACGACAGAGGTGTACCCCGTGAATGTCTGGGAACTGGAGAATTTCTTACCGTCCGTCGTGAGCATGTCAACGACAGTTGCGGTGTACGTGTGACCGGCGTCCAAAGCGGAAGTGAGAGTCACTTCGACTGTGTCCTTGCTGGTCAATTTGACAGAATCGACTGGGATCTCGGGCGAACCCGTGATCGTGTAGTGCGTCTTGTCCTTGGCTGCAGTCTCGTCGAGGGAAACGTTGAACGTGAGCTCAACGACCATAGCGGAGATTGCGGTTGCAGACTTGACCATTGGCGTAGAAACAGCGGATGTACCACAGTCCTTGCCGTAGGTCAGACCGAGATCCACGCGGTGCAACATGACCGTCATTTCTGCGCGGTTCATATTGTCGCTTGGACGAACGCGACCCGTGGAATCGTCACCCTGAAGGACACAGTGGTCTGCAGCGGTCTGAATGTCAGCCGTGTACCACTTTCCTGCCGGGTTATCGACGAACTGGGCGGCAGCACCAGCAGACTCGAGACCGAAGGCGCGGACGATGATCGCCGCAGCTTCAGCACGGTTGATGTTGGCAGCCGGGCGGGCGTAGCAAGGGTGCTTGCCGTAGCAAGAACCGTCACCGCGAACCCAACCCTCTTTACCGGCCTCCTCGAAGTACTTGTAGTACCAGGCGCCGGTGGCGACGTCATCGAAGCTCGGCGTTGCCGGAGCTGTATTGATGACACCACCATTCAGCTCGACGACGAGCTTGATGAACTCTGCGCGGTTCGCGTTATCCGTACCGCGGAACTTTGTCTGTGCGGCATCGAGGTAGCCGGCGTCAACGAACGCCTTGACTGCACCCTCGTACCAAACGCCTGCGGGGACATCGGAGTAAGCAGCCAATGCCGTCGCAACTTGCGACAACATGATGGCAGCAGCCGACACGCCTGCGAACGTTTTCTTCAAAGAAGAAATGTTCATATAAATAAGGTGTAGGAAGAAAAGAGAAATAAAAAGCAATGGAAATACCCCTAGAGCACGCCTTCGTTGGCATGCGGTTGTCGTCGTACTGATGGTCTTCCTTTCGTCCCTGCAAGCAGGGATACGGAAAACATCTCATTAACTATAAAGAGGATAGTCGAACCGACAACGCAGATAGTCACTCTCTAAGCACGATTCGCCCTCCTTAGAGTCTAAGGAGAAGCGTCTGTGAAACTCCGGAACATCCGCCTAAGGCGGAGTGGAGTGGCCGATACGTGAATGAGCGTGCACGGATACAGGCGCTTTCTGAAGCCTGATCGGGAAGATCCTACTGGCCAGAGCCCTGTTTAGGCAAGACCTGCAGGCTCTCCTGCGTGTACTTATGGAAACGCAGCTTTGCATGAATTGTTACAAGTTTCTTGGTGGCACTGTTAGGCTTATCTACGCCAAATATCCGCTGTAGACTGCGGAGAAAACGACGAAAGTGACGTACAAATTGGGCATGGCAGATTTCTGAATTGGATTGATCAAAGATAGTGTTCATGTTGTTTTTATAATTGCGTCTGTGAACGAACTGATTTGAATAGTGAAAAAAAGATAACTTCTTGACAAGTTGAGTAGACTAGATCATGATCTTTTGGCTTACTGAAGCCAAAAGATTACTGTATAGCGAGAAAGCAAACAGACAGGGCATGTTTGAGAGCGATACAGCGTTGAGGAGACTTCACTTCGGGGAATGTATCGTTTGCCGGCATGAACCGCGTATAAGCGAAAAGAATGAGAAGGCTGACAAATAGACATTATTGCCCTTTCTTTTTGCGCGAAAAAGAAAGGGCAAAAGAAAACGCGTGCGCCAACTCCCGCCAGCAGTCCCCCACCTGTGGCGCACGCCTACCCTTTGGATGTTTCTATTTTTATAACTGACATGAAACCACGATTGCAGAATTACTTACATGAGCGTTTATATTCTGAAGAGAAAAGTACAGTTAGGAGGGTAATGGGGGTTTGGGGGAGATAGGGAATCCCCACAGGGGACTGCGCAGCAAGCCTTTCGCTGTGGCTCAAGTGCTTGCTGCTGGGAGCCGAACAAGGTTCCCTGCTCCCCCAAGAAAGGAATCGTAAACAACATCAATGATTAATCGAAGTTTTATAACTTCTTTATTTTTTGCTCCTTCATCTCATCCCTCACTTCATACCCCAATTTTTTTATTGCATCCCGCAGTCGATCAGATTCTTGAAAATCTTTTTTCGCACGAGCTGCTGCACGCGCATCGACAAGTGCCCGTACAGCAGAAGGAATCGCCTCAGCAATCTCCGACTCGAAGCAACCGAACGTATCGCGAATTTTCTGAATGAATTTCTGTAATGCAATTTTTGTCGGCTCATCAGGCGTGATCGATGCGTTCATTTTGCGCATGCAATTATGAATGACAGCGAGTGCACCAGAAACGTTCAGATCCGTATCCATTGCAACGGAAAATTCATCATCAAATTCCTGAATATCGTTCACCGAAACCGATGGCAATTTTGCACCCGGTTTTACAACGGGTGCGTACGCACCAACGCCTCCTTTTTTCATCCATTCAAGAATCGAACGCCTCGAATCGCGTGCCTGACCCAATCCTTCCCACGAGAACTTCAGATTCGTTCTGTAGTGCACCGAAAGAAGGTAATAGCGAAGATCGAGAGGTGAATATCCCTTTTCAACCACTGCAGGAACACTTAACACGTTGCCAAGGCTCTTTGACATTTTCTCGCCTGCAAGGTCGATACGCCTCTTGTGGAGCCAGAATCGTGCGAATGGTTCCTTGAGACCGAAAGCGCAATCGCTCTGCGCAATCTCGCACTCATGGTGCGGGAAGATATTGTCTTCACCGCCGGTATGAAGATCGATCTCCTCCCCAAGAATTTTTGCACTCATCGCGGAGCATTCGATATGCCAGCCGGGGAAACCGGATGCAGGATCCTCTCCCTCTGTCTCTGTGCGCTGACCCGTTTGGAATGACCAACGAAGAAGATGATGACCGTTCGTTCCTACGCATTTTTTCCAGAGCGCAAAATCCGCCGGGTGACGCTTCGCTTCGTCGACTTTGATGCGTGCGCCTGCATCGAGTTTGTCGAGCGTATTTCCGGAGAGCTTTCCGTACGGTTCAAACGTTTCCACGGAGAAATAGAAGCCGTCCGGAGTTTCGTACGCGTTCCCCTTCTCCAGAAGAGTGTTGATGATCGCAAGCATCTCCGGAATGTACTCCGTCGCACGCGGACGAGCCTCGGGCTCACGAATGTTGAGCGCTTTCTCGTCTTCCAGATACTGCTGCGTATACCTCTTCGCAATCGCAAGAGGATCGGTCTTCTCCTGCTTCGCCTGCTTCTCAACTTTGTCTTCACCGTCATCACGGTCGGCAATCAGATGTCCGACATCCGTAATGTTCTTCACGTGCTTCACTTTGTAGCCATGTCCAACCTCCAACCAACGTCGCAGCAAATCCGCCATCAGGAAAGAGGAGTAATTTCCGATGTGCGGGCGACCGTAGACAGTCGGACCGCAGGTATACATCGTCACGACACCCGGCTTCAGGGGTTTGAAGTCCTCCTCATGCTTACTGAAGGTGTTGTAAAGGCGGAGAGGCATACGTGGTAGGTTACGCAACCGTCACCTCTTTGCAGAGGTACACCGACTGAATGGCATTGAGGATCTCGATACCGTCTTTCTTCGGCTTCTGGAAGGCTTTGCGACCGGAAATGAGACCGGTACCGCCTGCGCGCTTGTTGATGACGGCAGTCGCGACTGCGGCGGCGAGATCGTTCTTCCCGGATTCGCCGCCGGAGTTGATGAGACCGATTCTGCCCATGTACCCGTTTGCCACCTGGTAACGACAGAGATCGATCGGATGATCGGAACAGAGCTCTGTGTACATGCGCTCGTCGAGTTTTCCGTAACTGCTGTTTCCCGTATTCAACGCCTTGAAACCGCCATTCAACGTCGGCAGTTTCTGCTTCACGATATCGGCTTCGATCGTCACACCGAGGTGGTTCGCCTGCCCCGTGAGATCGGCGGCATTGTGATAATCTTTTCCATCGATCTTGAACCCGCTGTTTCGGAGGTAGCACCAGAGCACCGTGAACATGCCGAGGGCATGTGCTTCGCGGAAGGCTTTTGCGACCTCCACAATCTGGCGGCCGCTGTCGGCGGATCCAAAGTAGATCGTCGCACCGACACCGAGCGCGCCCATGTTCTTCGCCTCTTCGACCGTCCCGAACATGATCTGCTCGAACTTGTTCGGATGCGTGAGGAGTTCGTTGTGATTGATTTTGACGATGAAGGGAATTTTTTCAGCATATTTCTTTGCGACGATTCCAAGAACTCCGAACGTGGAAGCAACAGCATTACATCCTCCATCGATGGCTAATTTCACGATGTTTTCCGGATCGAAGTAATCAGGATTCTTCGCAAAACTTGCGCCTCCCGAGTGCTCGATGCCCTGGTCGACGGGAAGAATCGACAGGTACCCCGTTCCCTTCAAATTACCCGTATCCATCATCTGCTGAAGGCTCTTCTGCGTTGCCGCACTCCTGTCCGACTGGCTGAAAATATCCTTCACGAACGAACCCCGCGGAAGATGAAGGCGCTCTTTTCCGATCTTCGGATTTGAGAAACCGAGGAGGGAATCGGACTGGTCACCGAGAGCGGATTGGATCTGGGAGAAAGAGAGCATGGGGGCGGGGGAGATTGATTTGAGTATAACATGCAATAAATAATACTTCGATTTTCAGAGGTTCCTTATTTCTTCTTCATCACCACCCACTGCTGTCCTATTCCAAACAGTGTGGATACTCCCCAGTACAGAGACACCGCGACCGGGAACTTGAGAGCGAAGAAACCGATCATGAACGGAAGAATGTAGGTCATGATCGTCTGCTGATCCATATCGATCAACGGTTTTTTCCCTGCAGGCTTCACGACGATTTCATTCGCCGGCTTCTTCTTCCTGCCGAGCATCATCCGCATCTGGACAAACTGCAATGCAACGAGGAGTACCGGAAAAACGACGTAACTCGGCTTCAGGAGATCGAATCCGAACAAACTGTTGCCCAGATAATTCGCAGGAAGATGGCTGTAGAACGAGTACAGAAGATGCTGCGACGTCGCGATCGTCACGCCGTTCTTGATGACATAGAAGAGTCCGATGAGGATGGGGAACTGCAGCAGCGTCGGCAGACACGATTGCAGCGGATTGATCTTCTGTTCCTTCCAAAGTTTCATCGTCTCTTCCTGAATGCGTTTCATATCGCCCGGATATTTTTTCTTGATCTCCTCCATCTGCGGCTGAATATCCTGGATTTTCTTCTGTCCCTGCAGCGCATGCTGATTCGGGACGAGCAGCAGAATCTTCACGAGAATCGTCAGGACAATAATGGCAAGACCGAGATTGTGTCCCGGCATGAACGATGCGATGAAGAGAAGACCGTTGAAGAGCGGCTTCGTCACGAACGTGCGGAAGACTTTGGTGATGAATCCCGGCTCCACGACGGAGAACGCAGCGGAAAGACGCGCGCCTGTTCCCGCCTGTACAAAGTCATCCGGCAGATCGAGAGTGGCTTCGTAATCACCCGTACGCTCGAATAAGACATACTTCCAGCCTGCAAGGCTGATGGTTGCCGTCCCGTGAGCTTTCACGGAACTCAGCTCCGTGCACGGAAGCACCGAGCTGTTTGCGATGAGATCGGAGCGGTTTTCACTGCCATCGGAACGGTGCTCGATGTAGGCAATGTCGACCGGAGGTTGGGGGCAACGAGCAGGGAGCGGAAGATCTTTGTCCGTATCGTTTCGGATCAGTATCACCGGATCATTGCCGACACTCACGTGCTTGCTCTGAGCGGAAAGAGTCACCGAGGGCTTCTTCTGTTCCGCCGAACCGAACTGCCTCGGAAAGAAATGCGAGAGAGCCGCATTCGTCACAAAATAGATCACGAGGAAGATCGCAATGAATTCGAGAATCGATGTCTTGGACTTCTGATCAGCCACGTGAAGAGAGGAAAGAAAGAAGGTGCTTGGCGTCGGCAAGAATCTCGCCGAAAGGCGAAGATAGGCTAGAGGAACGAGGGAGGATCAGCAACTGTGCGGAGAGTTGGGGACGGGGGTTGGGGACTGGGGTTTGGGTGAAGGCTTGGGGAGTATCTCGAAGCGTGATTCGCAGAGCTTCTCTGCAACGACGGCGCATGCGATTGCGTTTGACTGCAGACTTATGAAGCCTTGTTGAAGTAAGAATGCCCACAAAAATTGCGGGGGGCGTCGTGTCCGGAAGATTTCTCGGAAGCCCATGCAGAATACGCACTTGCATGTGTTTCCCCCTCCAGAGAATGCCTTTGGTTTTCACACGCTCGCAGACTTTGCGACCGGAGAGGCGACGAAGTTTCATTGCGTAACAGCATAGAGCGAATAGTTCGCTCACCGCTACCCGCTTCTAGATTTTTGTTCTATTCTCCGTCATGCATGACCTCCCTCACCAAAGAACAGGTTCTCCATATCGCGAAGCTTGCACGACTCACTCTGACGTCAGACGAAGTCACCAACATGACAAAGGAACTTTCCTCGATTTTGGGGTATGTTGAAGTCTTAAACGAGGTAAATACATCCAACGTTGAGCCGACGGCACAAGTCACAGGACTGAAGAACGCTTTGCGGGAAGATACGGTGCACGCAAGCGAAGCGACGCCCGACAGTCTCCTCGCCGCCTCCCCTCTTCCGATCGTCGAGCACCAGATACAGGCTCCGCATGCACACGGATAATCATGCTCTCCGCTCTCACCATCTCACAGGCGCATGACAAACTGAAGAAGAAAGAAATTTCTTCGGTCGAACTGACAACATCCTGCATCGAACGCATCGAGTCGGTCGACAAGAAACTGAATGCAGTCGTGCATCGAAATTTCGACCGAGCCCTGATCGAAGCCAAAAAAATTGATACAGCAGGTAAATTTGATACGCCGCTTACAGGCATCCCCTACCTCGCAAAAGACGTGTACTGCGAAGCGGGCATTCCAACGACGGCCTGCTCAAACATGCTTCGAAATAAAGATTATATTCCACCATTCGACTCGACGACGACGAAACGGTTGAAAGCAGCCGGAGCCATCAGTATCGGAAAGACAAACACCGATGAGTTTACGATGGGCGCCTCGACGGAAACTTCCTGTTACGGTGTCACCAGAAATCCATGGGATACAAGTCGAGTTGCCGGAGGATCCTCAGGAGGATCTGCTGCTGCAGTTTCTGCAGATGAAGCACTCTTCGCACTCGGCACCGACACGGGAGGATCGATCAGACAACCGGCAAGCTTCTGCGGTATTTCCGGCATTCGGCCGACATACGGTCGCACCAGCCGTTACGGCGTGATGAGTATGGCGAGTTCTCTCGACACCATCGGACCGATGTGCAAATCGATTGAGGATCTTGCGATTGTTCTCGAAGCAATTGCAGGAAAAGACATGATGGACGGAACAACGTCGGAAAAACCTGTAGAACCTTATAGCAAGCTTCTCAGGAAAGACGTACAGGGCCTAAGGATAGGGCTCCCGAAGGAATATTTTATCGACGGTATCCACCCTGACGTGGAGCAATGTGTACGTGCGGCAACCGAGACAATGAAGAGTCTCGGAGCCAAGATTGTCGATATCTCATTGCCACATACGAAGTACGCCGTCGCGACGTACTACATCCTCTGCCCCTGCGAGGTGAGCTCGAATATGGCACGGTACGACGGAATCCGGTACGGGCACACGCCGAACAAGCCGAAAGATCTGATCGATTACTACCAACGTGCAAGAAGCGAGGGCTTCGGTGCGGAAGTGAAGCGTCGCATCATGATTGGAACGTACGCGCTGTCCGCCGGATACTACGATGCGTACTATGTGAAGGCGCAAAAAGTACGAACACTCATCCGGAAAGATTTTGATGACGCATTTTCAAAGGTTGATCTTATCCTGTCACCCGTCTCACCTCACACGGCTTTCACCATCGGCGCCAATAGCAATGATCCGGTTGCGATGTATCTGGAGGACGTCTTTACAATTGCACAAGTGATGGCAGGCATTCCATGCCTCTCAGTCCCCTGCGGGTACAGTAAGGAAGGGCTTCCGATAGGGCTCCAGATGATGGGACCGCAGTGGGGGGAAGCAGGGCTCCTCAGTGCCGCATACGCGTATCAGAACGCAACGGAATGGCAGAGAAAAAAACCTCACGTATCTTAAAAGGCACCCGGGACATCCGCTGAATACACCTTGCCGCTGTCGAAGACCGTTCCGAACATCCAGAGCCGATTCTTGAATGAAAGAATTGTGTGATATCGCAGAGGCAGCCAACAGGGGCTGATGGATGACTTGCCCCAATGGATGCCGTCAAGCGACGAGAGAACCGTTTTGAAGCAATCAGGATGCGAGATCGTAGCGGCTGCAGAAGGCGCATTTCCGATGGCAAGGAGGTACTTGCCATGAACGACGAGCATGCCGGGGTTTGCCACGTACTGATCCGTCGTGAGCCACGCCGGAAGAATGCTCTTTGACTGCAAACCGCCGCCTGCTCCATCATCGGAACTCAGAACGGAACGACCGTTGATCATCCACGCCTTACCCAGAAACGTCACCATGGAACTCCCAAAAAGGGATCCGACAGGCTTCCATGAAGACTCTGCATTCGCAAGGGAGTGAATTTTTGTGTTACCGATAAAGAGTTTTCCGTTCAGGACATAGAGCGATTGGTTATGGACATACAGATCGCCCGGAGTTTCCGGACCGTCCTGCCATGTGACACCGTCTGACGAATGCAATGTTCTGTGAATGTAACAACTTGTCTGCGATCCGCAATTCGACCCTCCGACGATCCAGAGTTCTCCGTTCCATTCGATGGCACCGGCACCGTAGACGCTGTAGGGAAGCGTCCCCACCTGAGACCACTCCTTGCCGTCGGAGGTCGCATACACTTTGTTCATGATGCCGGCACCCGCCGGATCGTATCCCCCGATCGCCCACATTTTCCCAAGGGCGACGGCGAATGTGAAATCCCGTGTCGTCGAAGGAATGGAAGGTTCGGCAGTCCATGGCAGTGAAAGTGGTGGCGGAGCGTTCTCGACAACGCAAAGATTGCTGCAGCCGTCGCCGTTGTTCGTATTTCCATCGTCGCACTCCTCGGTATTCTCAAGAGTATTGCTGCCGCATCCGACGATGCGGTGACAGCCGCCGTCGCAACCAAGCGTGCCGTCACACTGTTCTCCCGATTCCACTTTGTTGTTGCCACAGACGGGAGCAATCGTACAGACGCTCGGGCTCCCGCCGGAACAGAGAAACCGGGGTTCGACTGCACACTGAGGGCTGCAACCATCGCCGCTCGCCGCGTTCCCGTCGTCACACTGCTCACTCGATTCGACCGTACCATTGCCGCAGACGGCACTGAGGAATGAGCGGATGCTCTGGATCAGCAGCCTGAGATCGCTGCGATCGGTCGTGCCACTTGAATCAAGATCATACGCAAGGTCATGAACCGCCATTGCACGGATCATGTTCGAGACAGCTTTGCGCATTTCACGAACCGAGAGGGTGCCATTATGATCAGTATCCGCGAGGGTCAGCACACGATCGTCGGTGAGGGAACCCTTGAGAACATGCGTTGAAGACGAGAATGTGAAGATCAGTCCGATCGTTGCAAGAAGTACCAGAGAAATCAGAACAAGCCGAGAGCGGAGGAGAATCGAGAAAGTCATAGAGATCGTTGTTTTTTGCATAAAATAATCTCCACAGTATTACTAGCAACCAGAGACAATCTCTGACGTATTGTTCTGAAGATTAGGATCGTAAAGATCCGTCTCTACCGTTGCTCTCGGACCTCCGCATGCTATGCTATGATGGTCGAAAGCTGCCCACTCGACGATGCTCTGACCAGGTGAGATCACTGATCCCTTGCTATCGTAGATGAATACTCCGTTCTGAATATAGCCTCCAGGCGTAGATTCCGGTAGAAAGAGTGTCCATCCGGGAGGAACTGGCATGGAAACCTTGTAAGAGGCAGACGCAGGACCATCATTGGTCACCACCATCCCGAAAACCAGTTCATCGCCACTTCTTGAAAAGCCAAATTTGACCGATAGATCAGCTGTATGTTGAGGATCTTCATACACGCATTCTGCGCTGCAACGATCACCGTTCTGGATATTATGATCATCACATTGTTCCGTACCTTCTTTAATCCCGTCTCCGCAGGTGGGGTTCCTCCCGCATCTATTGCTACAGGCATCATCATTGATCGTATTGCCGTCATCGCATGCTTCACCTGGTTCGACGATGCTGTTACCACAGAGGTAACACCGATTCGGCTGTTCATTCGTGCATGAATAGGAAGGTTCGAAAGCACACGCAGAGCTGCAACCGTCACCGTCAGCGATATTCCCGTCATCACACTTTTCCAGGGCCTCTCTCACGCCATTGCCGCAGATGGGAATCGTACAGGCATTTGAACAAGTGTAGGGGGTGCTCATTGGATCACACTGCTCGCCTTCCTGCACAATGCCGTCACCGCAACGCGGAGTGGCGCACGCATTCGTACACGCATCATCGTTCACCTGATTCCCATCATCACATGTTTCGTGAGAGTCCTTTATTCCATCTCCGCAGACAATTTTCTCGCAGTCGTCATTGCAGGCCGGCTTGCCGACATCGTTGCCATCGCATTGCTCATGACCGATCCAAACGATCTGATCGCCGCAGACAGGTTTCTTGCATGCAATCGTACAATCGTCGGTAGAAATCTGGTTCCCGTCATCACACTGCTCGTCATTTGAGATCTGAGGAATCCCATCACCGCAGAATGGAAGTGAGCAACGATTTGAGCAAGCATCGTCATTGATGGTATTGCCATCATCACACGCTTCGGAAGAACCCTGTCTCACGCCATCGCCACAGACAGGACGCTTGCAGAGATTGCTGCAACTATCGTCGTTATCCTGGTTGCCATCATCACACTGCTCGTCGAATTCCTTACGCGAATTCCCGCAGACTGCATTCAAGTAGAGACGCATGCTTTGGATAAGCAATTTGAGATCCATGCGATCTGTGACACCGCTCCGGTTCAAATCGTACGTCAGATCATGCGTCGCAATCGCACGAATCATTCCCGAGATCACTTTGCGCATCTCTTTTGCAGACATCGATCCGTCCTTCGGAGTGGTATCGGCAAGGACAAGAACACGATCGTCAGTAAGGTTCCCCTGAAGAATATGCATTGATGGCGAGACTGCGAAGATGAATCCGACTGTCGCAAGCAGAGTCAGAGAAATCAGAACGAGCCGGGAGCGGAAGATGTGAGGAATGGTCATGGAGATCGTTGTTTCTTTTACAAGAAACAATCCTCTTATTTTAGCAGAAATAAGGCAAAAAAACAATATTCAGACCGGCATAACCGGAAGAGGAACTCCCACACTGTTAGCAGGCGAAAAATGGATCCGATGTATTGTTTTTGAGGTACGGATCATAGAGACCTGGCGCAGGCTTCACGGTTGCTTGCATACCAGGCCCCCCATCATCCAAGTTGCATGATGTGCCATGGGTATCGAAGTTCACCTGTAGGGAGATGCCCTGACCGGGAAGTCTCGATTGCGTATCGCTATAAGTGAATACTCCGTTCTGAAGGGAAAGACCCGGGTTTGAATTCGAGCCGAGCGTCCATGTGGAAGGAACAGGCATCGAAATAGTGTAGGTGGCATTCGCAGGACCGCCGTTATAGACCGTGATCCCGAAGGTCTCCCCCTCAGCGCTTCCTACCCTACCAAGCGTCACGGATAGGTCTGCCGTATGCGCAGGATCTTCAATCGCACACGCTGCGCTGCAGCCGTCACCATTGGTGACGTTCCCGTCATCACACTTCTCCGTTCCCTCCCTCAAACCGTCGCCACAGGCGGGATTTCGTCTGCAGGTATTGCTGCAGACGTCACTGTCGACGGTATTCCCGTCATCGCAATCTTCAACCGGATCGACGATGCCGTTTCCGCAGAGAAAACAGCGATTCGGCTTTTCCTCCGTGCATGTGTAGGAAGGTTCGAGGGAACATGCATGATTGCAGCCATCACCGTCGGCGACGTTTCCGTCATCACATTTCTCACGTGCGCGCTCGAGAAAACCGTTCCCGCAAACAGGAATCCTGCATCGATTGGAGCAGGTGACCGTATCAGTGGAACTGCCTTCATCGCACTGTTCGCCTGCCTGTACGATGTGATCGCCGCAGATCGGCGTGGCGCATGCATTCGTACACGCATCATTGTTCACCTGATTCCCATCGTCACACTGCTCGGAGTCTTCCTTGATGCCATTGCCGCAGACGGATTTCGTACAGTTAGAATTACAGAAGCCCCAGTATCCCGTCGCATCGGCGTCACACTGTTCGTGGCCGGACCAGACGATCCGGTCGCCGCAGACGGGCTTCTTGCACTTGTTCGTGCAATCGTCGGTCTCAATCGAATTTCTGTCATCACACTCTTCGTTATTGGAAACCTGAAGAATCCCATCGCCACAGAACGGCTGCTGACAACGATTGGAACACGCATCGTCGTTGATCTGATTTCCGTCATCACAGTATTCGGAGCTCTGCTTCACGCCATCACCGCAGGTCGTGATGGAGCATTCGCCGGTACAACCGTCGTTGTCAATCGTATTGCCATCATCACATTGCTCACCGGTGTAAGCCTGCAGGATGCCGTCACCGCACGCGGCAACGGGGCACGATTGAAATTGACCGAACTCCAACCCAAGACCCTCATGGTACAGAGCACTTATTTCCGCCGGGGAGAGCACGCGTTCCCAGAGTCCCGTTTTACCGAGACTGTCTCCGAGCGAATCTTTCTCCGTGGTGATCAGCCCGAACGTACTCCCCATCGTATTCGTCACATCCCGCACCGAAAATCCGACCGATTCCGCCGTCGTATCCGGAGCTCTTCCATTCACACTGATGGAGATCTTATTGGTGTGCTGATCGAATGTTGTCACAACGAAGTACCACTGACCCGTTTTGATGCTGCCGAAGCTCTTGGCAAAGACACTGCTGCAATTCGGGCATCTCTGTCCGATTCCGGAGAAAAATCCCGTGCTATTACGGGCGAGGTACCATGCATAACCCAGAGACGAAGTCCCCTTCGCATACGACAAATACGTGCTCGCCGTACCACCGAGATCGCCCAATTTCACCCACTCCGCGATGCTAAAACTCCGATTGATGTAAAAAAATGAATTTCTTGCCGAAGAAACGTACTGATAGGTGCCACTGCTTTCGTCAAACTTCGAATACGCATTCAGTCCGGAGAGAAGGCAGACTGGTTCACTTCCCGCTATGGAACTTGAAGAACTGCTGGAGGACGAAGGAGGTGCGCTCAGGAATGAACGGATGCTCTGGATGAGCAGTCTGAGATCGCTGCGATCCGTCGTACCGCTGGAATCAAGATCATATGTGAGATCATGCATCGCAACAGAACGAATCATGTTCGTAATCGACTTGCGCATCTCGCGAATCGAAAGCGTGCCATTATGATCGGTGTCCGCGAGTGTCAAAACACGATCATCCGTGAGAGAACCGCGAAGAACATGTGTCGACGACGAATACGTGAAAATCAGCATCACTGCCGCGAGCAACACCGCGGAGATGATGACGAGCCGGGAGCGAAAGAGATGCGGGAGAGTCATGGTGAAGGTTTTTTTGAATGAATCCGCACCATGTCTTACGACTGGGGGGCAAGAACTTCGAGTTCAGTGGAGATGGCCGAGAAATCCGCATTATCGACAACTCCATCAGCATTGATGTCGTACTTCTTCACGGTGTCGTAGGGTTGACCGGGCGCATCCGCAAGATCGAGCGTCACGAGGAGCGCCTCGCTATCACTCACCGTGCCATTATGATTGGTGTCGGCAAGAGCTTTCACAAAATCGTTGTAACTGATGCACACGCTCGGAGAATCTTTTGTGCAACTGAAGTTCGCTTCGACGGTACACGTCACACTGCAACCGTCACCGGAAGTCGTATTGTGATCATCACAAACTTCTCCTTGGTCGAGCGTGCCGTCGCCGCATGTCGATACCGTCGGTGCCGGATCTCCTTCCACGATCACGTTGGCGCAGGTCGATGAGCAGTAGGTACAGACCTCTCCTGCAGCAGCGGTACACACCTGCCCGTTTGCAGAACCGCTATCGCACTGCTCATCCCCTTCTTTCGCTCCGTTGCCGCAAACCGACGGAGCAGGCGATTCACAGACCTGCTGACCACAGTAACCGCAGGATGAACCTTCATAATGACAGCCCGATTCAGGTGCAAGGCAGGCCATTGCGACGTTGCAGGTGCACACGCTCGGACTGGCATCATTACAAATGAATTTTGACTCCACGACACACAAGGAAGAGCATCCGTCGCCATTTGCCGTATTACGATCGTCACACGCTTCTCCGGAATCCAACGTGCCGTTGCCGCACACAGCAGTACTCCCAACGCTCTGCTCCCCATCAAATGGAATCGGCGTAACGACCTCACAATCGTTGCTACATCCGTCCGTGTCATTCTTATTCCCGTCATCACACTGTTCGCCACTTTCGACGATCGCATTCCCGCATCCGACAGTGCGCCGTATCGAAAGATCCGCACCTCCCTCGGAATTCACCACGAAGACATACAGTGCACCTGCAGGATCGAGACGCACGGCACCGGGGGTGCTGTCCGTCTTCAGAAACACAATGTTATTCACCGTCTCGAATGACGAGAGCGCATTCCCGTGCGAGGAATCATTCGCTCTCCCCGTCTGCGACAAGAAAAACTGTCCTGAGAAACGATCTTTGAAGCGAATGGCATTGATGTCACGTTTCTCGAGCGTCGCCGACGTATCGGAGTAGCGATAGCCGTAGTAATCGACGAGATGCCCGCCGTTACTGAGCGTCAGTGCGCCGTCGAGCGGACCATCGGCAATCGAGTCTCCGTTGGGGATATGCACAAGGTAAATCGTATCGGGAGCAAGATGCACTGAAGCCTCACCGTGATTGAACGTCACGTCGTAGACACTGATGCCACCACTGCGAGTACCTGAGAACGTAAGGTCACCCTTCAGAGATGAATGCTGCTGCGCAAAAGGAAGAGGAATATCCCCCTCCATCTTCGGATGACTCGACGGTGCAATGTTGATCGTGACGATAGTGGCGATCAGTACCGTCAGCGCCACTCCTCCAAGGAGCGCTTTTCGCTTGGACAACACTGTAGGAAAAGTTGACATGGTAAAAGGAGGAAAATTTTAGATGGCAACAGGAAGAGTTCTGCTGCGATAGTTTGAGTATGCGAAGGTACATGCGGCTGCAAGAAGCATGGCAAGAACACCGAGAACGCTTGCCGGACCCGTGGAAGAAACATTTGGCGCACCGCTGTGAAGCACGTTGCCGTTGCCGTCTCTCACTTCGGTTCCACCGCCGATGATAATCGTCGGTGCCTGCGTCCTCTGCTCATCGATCCTTTGCTTCCGAAGTTCATACTGAGCGTTCTGATCGAATAAGCCTTTGCTCTCCGGCGAGGAAGGCGAAACGGACGGAGCGACGGGAGGAGCGTCGACCCGCACCAGTGCCTGCTGCGCCTGTAAACGCTGCTCCAAAGCCTGCTGCTGTTGAACGGCAACCGCAGCTTCGCCTTCACGCTGCGTTGGCGGCGGTTGCAGATTGTCACCTGCTGCACCGTGTACTCCGGAGCTCCCACCGAACACCTGATCCGGCGTGAGGTACGCATGCGTCGTCATCGGCAGAAGAACAATCGTGCCGACGAGAGCACTCATTCCAAACAGAGAGAAGAGTCTTTCCATAGAGAGTGGTGTGTATTTGTGCAACTATTGTACTTTATTTCCGATGAAATGACAAGAGATCTCATGCACACGGAAGACACATTCCTCTACTGGGGAAATTCCGGAATCGGGAAGAGTCGTGGAGCGATGGTCCCCGGATTCGGAGTACCTCCCAGCAGGTTCCACTTGTAGGTCCAGTCGTTCACGCCAAAAGTCTCTGCGTTGGTTGGATCGGTTTCACCCTCATCCACCGCACAGTTCTGATTCATGTCTTCGCCGTAGACAGGGGAGGTGAGACGACTGTCGCACACTTGCTCACCGCTCCGGTCCCGTGTACAGACGACCTGTTTTTTCTCGGGACAACCGCTTCCTGATCCGTTGCCGTCGCAGAGTTCGTCACGATCGGTATCGGCATTGAAGGGGCTTGTCTCGTGAAGATCGACCGTGCCGTTCTTGTTCTGGTCCTCGCACGGATCGGTGAGACCATCGTGATCGGTGTCCGGATCTTTGGGGCTCGTCTTCGTCACGAAGACCTCGACGCCATCCGAAATCCCGTCATGATCCGAATCCGGATCTTTGGGATTCGTCCCCGACAGTTGCTCGCGCTTGTTATTGAGATCATCACCGTCGGTGTCGATTGCGGCGGGAAGTTCGCTCGAACTCATGACGTAACACGTCTCATTGCTGTTGAAAATCTCTGCGATGGATGCCCTCTCCGGGGGAGCCGGATGACCGTCCTTGAGGATGCCGAGAAGACCGGAATCCGTCGGATCCGGAGGCGCGGCACCCGCCTTTCTCTCTGCCAGCGAGTAGAAGAATTGACCGTCGTAAAGTTCACTGCCTCTTTTTCCTGCAGCCTTATTCGAGCTCTCTCTCCCCGAGTAGCAGTACCCCCAGTATCGAACCTCCTGGTCTTTATCCTGACCGCCGAGAAACGTGATGCGCGGAATGCGGATGTTGTTTGGGATCGTAAAAATCACGTTGGTATCGGCAGGAACGGAGAAACCGTCGATCGACCTTTCAGCCTCTATGTGGAGTGTGGGCGTGATGCCGTTCTGCTGGGGAGAAACCAAACGTCCCGTCAGAGAAGCGGTTGGTGTTCCTTTCAGGATTGCCGCACCGGCGATGACGACCACGGCAACGGCAAGTGTGAGTGTTGCGTACTTCAATGCGTGAACGATGTAAGGACTGACAGGCATTGGCTTATTCTATACATAGAAGAGTGATGACGGAAAGTTGATGCACCGCAAAACAGCCCTCATCCCCGTCCCTTCTCCAAAATTTGGAGAAGGGTGCGCTGCAATTTCTGATTACGGACATTTCTCTCTCCAAATTTTGGAGAGAGATGTCCCGCTCGGCGGGACAGAGTGAGGGCTGTCAGTCGAGAATGAAAAGCACTAAACTCTTCGCATGGCGAAAGATTACTACGGCATTCTCGGCATCCAGAAATCCGCTTCCGAAGCGGAGATCAAGCAGGCGTACCGAAAACTTTCGAAAGAATTGCATCCCGACAAGCATAAAGGGGACAAAGGAAAAGAGGCGAAGTTTAAAGAAGTGAACGAAGCGTACGAAGTCCTGGGCGACGCAAAGAAGAAACAAGCCTATGACCAATTCGGATCGACCGACGGCAGCAATCCTTTCGGTGGCGGAGGAGGATTTGGCGGATTCAGGAGCCAGGGGTTCGATCCCTCGCAATTCTCCGGAGGAGATTTCTCCGATCTCTTCGAGAGCTTCTTCGGCGGTGGCGGACGAAAACAGAGAGCGAGTGACACGCGGGGGCGCGACATCCAGGCTGAGGTGGCAATCAGTTTCATGGATGCCGTGAGCGGGATGGAACAACCGATCAGTATGAAGGCGCAGATGGCCTGCAGCGAGTGCAAAGGATCGGGCAGCGAAGCGGAAAGCAAACTTGTAACGTGTTCCGAATGCGGGGGAACAGGAAGCACCGAACGAGTCACGAACTCGCTGTTCGGACAAATACGGCAGAGTGTCCTGTGCTCACGCTGCAAAGGCTCCGGAAAAATCCCCGAGAAACCGTGCAGGAAGTGTGACGGTGAAGGACGCAGCGTGGAGAAAAAAACCGTGAGCGTTCACATTCCCGCGGGCATCGATGACGGTCAGACGCTTCGGATCAAAGGCGAAGGTGAGGCGGGACAGCGCGGCAGCGCGAGCGGAGATTTACTGGTGCGTGTGCGCGTGCAACCAGACAAAAGATTCGAACGCGATGGAGACAGTATTCGAAGCAGTCTCTCACTGTCGTTGCTCGATGCCGTCCTCGGCGCAGAGGTACCGGTCGAGACTGTTCACGGTCCTGTCACCATGACGATCCCCGCAGGAACGCAGCCAAACCAAGTTCTCAGAATCAAAGGCAAAGGCATGCCGGTCGTCAACAGTTCACGCACAGGCGACCATTACGTGACGATCGATATCGCAGTCCCGACTAAACTCAGTCGTGATGAAAAGAAACTGTTTGAGGAACTGAGGAAGATAAAATAATGGCTTGGAGAAGGGCTCAAATGATATTTGACAAATATAAGTTTGTTTTTTAATGTAAAATCAGTACTGTGCCGCGTATGTCGAAAACGGAACAGACCGAAACACTCGTCACATGGGCTTTCGGAGCGGATGGGATGTCCAGTATGGACACGTGGGAATTGCTGCTGAAGGACGCAAGCGCCGATATGCGACGAACGGTCGCGCAAGACATGCACGAATTCGCATCATCCATTACTGTTTTTGAACGACGGAAGATTCTTGAAGCACTCTCTGCCGGTATCGATCGGGGTCCTTTTGACAACATAGAATCCCCTGTAGGAATCGACGATCGTTTTGCCCGTATTCTTTCTCCAAGTGAATGGATCGACTACTGCATGAGTGCGGCTACGAACGAGCAGAAAGGTAAGCGAAGTGAGGCACTTCTCCAGAGGAGGAAAGAACTGATTGAGGATAGGCTCGTGCAAGAACCCGTCGATTTTCTCGATGAAGAAACCGCCGGACTCGTTGCCGAAACACGCGTACTTGCCAGAGAGGTTCTTGCCCGTACATCACTCCCATTCTTGCGGAACCTCGGACTCGGAGAAGACAAAGAGTATTCAGGACACGAAATCTATCAAGAATCACCATCGGGCATTTCCTTGCTGCAGCTAGAACGCTCACACATCCAAATTTTCAAGCCCGTCGTCGCCTGACATCACCGGCGACAACTCTTCGGAAACGGCATCGGTCTGCTTCTCCTCTTTCAGACGAATCATCACCTGACGGTAGTCCCCTTCTCCGATACTCTCGGTCGCGAGGTCGCTGAGCGCGGGAGTACTCGCAATATGCATGTGCACGATGCGGCGGAAGTACGGGCTCATCGGCGAGAGCGTGACACGGGTTCCCGTTCGACGAACGAAATCCGCCTTCGCCTCGGCGATCTTCTTCACTTTGTCTTCCTGCATCAGGCGGTAGCCGTCGGTATCGACCACGAGAAACGGTGCTCGTTCCATTTTCTCAAGTGATCGCACCACGGATTTGAGGAGGTGTTGGATGGAATTCAGCGTTTCGCCATGCCAGCCGATGAGGCGACTCGGCTCCGGGCAGTCGACATTCACGCGCAGCACATCGCCGTCTTTCTTCACCGTAATCGACTCGAACGGAATCTGAAGGAAGGTGAGGAGCTTGCCGAGAGTGTCAATAATGACCTTGTCCATGTGCGGAAGAGGATAGAGAAAAGAGCGGGTAGTGGCTAGTGCTTCGAGACCGCATGAGCGGAGAAACCTCTCAAAAATCGCATGATGCGAGGAAACAAGCTGAAATTTTTTGAGATGTATTCCTATACTTCGAGAAAAATTTCAGCGCAGTTGACGAAGCAACATGCATTTTTCAGAGGTTTCTAACCGTGCACAAAATTCATGATGAGCTTAATCATCAAATCCTTATGCTTCGGATTGCTCTCCGCAACGAGGAGGACGAGTGCGACGAGTGCATTGTCGTTGAACTTTCTCTCTCCATCGTAATCGCTCATATACTTCGTCCGTGTGAGGTACACGATGAAGAGAAACGCCGCGATGCGCTTATTGCCATCGACGAAGGGATGATCCTTGATCATAAAATACAGAAGGTGTGCGGCTTTCCGCTCGATGGAATCGTAGAGCTCTTCGCCACCGAACGTTTGCTCGAGCGCACCGAGAATCCGCTGCACGGCATCGCCTTTCTCGCGACCGAAGAGCTCGCTCGCTTCGCGCCTGCGGAGCAAATTTTTTTTGAGTGCACGCACAATCGACTGGACGTCTTCATAGTCGAACCGGAACCGGCTCCCGCGCTGACTCTTCGGGGCAGTCAGTTCTTCGCGATCAAACTGATCCAGCATCGACCACGTATGCGCATAGTCCGTGATGACCTTCAGAAGCCCTTCCGACTCGTCTCCCGTGAGCTGCTTCCTCTCGATCGTCTGACGAATCAGGTTCACCGCGGCTTTGAGCTCATCATGACGAGCGCTCTCGAGCCTGCTCCTGTTGATCGTGTACCCCTTGAGCAAATGCTGCTTCAAGACCTGCGACGCCCAAATGCGGAACTGCGTCGCACGTTTCGAGTTCACGCGATATCCGATACTGAGAATCATATCGAGACTGTACGTCTCCACTTCGCGCTTCACCGTCCTCTTCCCCTCTTTTCGAACTGTTTCCATTGTGGAAAGAGTTCCCTTCTTCTGAAGTTCGCCGTCGGCGAAGATATTCTTCACATGTTTGGATACGGCGGGGACATTCACTCCGAAGAGCGCGGCGATATCCTGTTGCGCAAGCCAAATAGTATCACCGTCAAGATTCACGCTCAGCTTCATACGACCGTCCTTGGACTCGTAGATGATTAATTCGGAATTCTTCATATGAGGATTGTAGCAGTCCTCACTCCGTCCTGCGGGACACCTCTCTCCGCTGAGGCGAAGAGAGGAAGATTCGTATTGAGAGAAGCATGAGTCACCCCTCTCCTGCCGAAGGAGAGGGGACGGGGGTGAGGATCGCAAAAAAAGACCCCCTTACGGAGGTCTCTTTTGATTGTAGAAATAACGGACTCGATTAACGAACGGCATCCTTGAGTGTCTTGCCAGCCTTGAATGAAGGAACCTTCATTGCAGGGATGGAGATCTTCTGTGTCGGGTTGCGTGGGTTCACACCCATGCGAGCCTGGCGCTTGCTGATGCGGAATGTACCGAAGCCGGTCACGGTGACGTTGTGACCCTTCTTGAGTTCTTTCGTGATCGTACCGATGAGCGCTGCGAGAGCGTCTGCAGAGGCACGCTTGGTGATGCCGGCGGCGTCTGCGATCGCGGCGATCAGATCTTGCTTAGACATGCTAAGGGGGGAGGAAGAAATAAGATGAGCAAATTGTACCAATGGAAATCGCAGCTGCAAGCCAAAATTCACTTGCAAACCACTTGATTTCCGCAAGGCATCGTGAAAATGGCTTCAGAAAGCCATTATTCATGAACACGGGCTGAGAACAGGGGGAAGAAAGAATACTGCTATAAACGATGAAACAATGAATCGGTCAATGAAAATTGATGAAAATAAGCGGAGTGTTCTCAGTCACCACAGAACAATTTTTTCGTCTATAGCTCGAGGCTCTTTCACTTGAAACATCACTATAAGAAAGACTGCTCCTTTGACAAAACATCCTCCATCCCCGATCCTCTCTGCCAATCATGACCAAACATTTAGTCATCGTCGAAAGCCCGACCAAGGCGAAAACCATCAAGAAATTTTTGGGGAAAGACTATGTGCTGGAATCGAGCATGGGGCACATCCGCGATCTGCCGACGAGTGAAATCGGCATCGATACCGAACACGATTTCGAGCCGACGTACGTGATCCCGAAGGAGAAGGCGACGACCGTGAAGAACCTGAAAGCCGCGCTCAAGGAAGCCGATACGCTCTGGATCGCAACCGATGAAGATCGCGAAGGAGAGGCGATCGGTTGGCATCTTCTCGAAGCGCTCAAAGTGAAGAATCCGGAGAAAGTGAACCGCATCGTGTTCCACGAGATCACCGAGAGTGCGATCAAAGCCGCAATCGCAAACCCCAGAACGCTCGACTTCAAACTCGTACACGCACAGCAGGCGCGCAGAGTACTGGATCGTCTTGTTGGCTACACGCTCTCTCCATTTCTCTGGAAGAAAGTCTACCGCGGGCTCTCTGCGGGACGTGTGCAGTCGGTCGCCGTTCGCGTGATCGTGGATCGCGAGCGTGAGATTAAAGCGTTCAAAGCGGAAGAGTACTGGAGTATCGACGCTATCCTGAAAGGAGGAGCCCCGCACCAGTCGCCTGATGGCTCCGGTGCAGGGCAAGGCGAAGAATTCACGGCAGGTCTGAAAGAAAAAAACGGTGAGGTGTTCGTTCCTCACTCGGAAGCGGAATCGTCCGCGGTCGTGAAAGACGTCACGGGTGCTCCGTTCTCTGTCACGAAGATCGACACGAAAGAACTGAAGAAAACTCCACCCGCTCCGTTCACGACATCGACGCTGCAGCAGGAAGCGGGACGCAAGCTCGGGTTCTCTCTCAGGCAAACGATGGTCGTCGCTCAGCAACTCTACGAAGGTGTCAGTCTCGGAAAAGGAGCAGGGTCTTCCGGTCTCATCACCTACATGCGTACCGACTCGGTGAACCTGAGTGAAAAAGCACTCTCGGATACGAAGGAAACGATTCAGAAGCTCTACGGACGCGAGTACGTGCTCGCTGCTCCCCGCATCTACAAGACGAAAAGTAAAGGTGCGCAGGAAGCACACGAAGCCATCCGCCCGACGGAGGTGAGCCGCACACCGGCATCCCTCGCCGACGTTCTCGATGATCAACAGATGAAGCTCTACAGTCTGATCTGGAACCGAACGATGGCAACGCAGATGGCGGCTGCGGAACTGAAGCGCGTCGGTGCCGACATCACGGTGAAAGCTGAAAAGAACGTCTACATCTTCCGCGCAACGGGGCAGACCGTTCTCTTCGATGGATTCCTTCGCGTGTACTTCGAAGACAAAGACGAGGACCAGATCGAGAAAGAGAAACAAGCCGGAGAAGCCGGCGACGGCGAAAAATTCCTCCCGGAATTAAAAGAGGGTGAGTCTCTGGAATGTTCGGACGTCATCCCCGAGCAACACTTCACGAAACCGCCGGCGAGATACACCGAAGCAAGTCTCGTGAAGAAACTGGAAGAGGAGGGGATCGGCAGACCGAGTACCTACGCTCCGACCATCTCAACGATCCAGCAACGCGGCTACGTGCGGAAAGAGGGGAAACAGCTCATTCCGGAAGACATCGCTTTCACGGTGACCGATCTTCTCGTCACGCACTTCCCGGACATCGTGGATCTCAAGTTCACGGCGCACATGGAGCAGCGCCTCGACGATATCGCCGAAGGAACCGAGAAATGGGTGCCGTTCCTCCAAAGCTTCTGGAAGCCGTTTGAGAAACTTGTCGCAGAGAAAACGAAAGACATCAAGAAGGAAGATGTGATGAAAGACCGGAATCTCGGCACTGACGATGCGACGGGTCTCCCGATCGTCGTGCGAACGGGGCGTTTCGGCGCGTACGTGCAGCTGGGGCTCTGGGACAAAGAGAAGAAGAGCAAGAAAGACAAAGCGGAACAGAAAGGGAAATTGAAAGCTGCATCGCTCCTGAAAGGCATGTCAGTGGACACCGTCACGCTGGAAGAAGCGAAAGGACTTCTCTCGTTCCCGCGCACACTCGGGAAAGACGCAACGGGCGCCGTCATTGAACTGCACCTCGGACGATTCGGACCGTACCTGAAAATGGAGAGCGGCAGCGTATCGATTCCAAAAGACGTTTCACCTCTCTCCGTCGATCTCGCGATGGCACTGGGGTTCATCGCAAACAAAGCGCAGAAAGCAGCTTCAGCTCGCTCGCTTGGCATCGATCCTGTCACCAAGAACGAAATGTTCCTGAAGGAAGGTCGCTTCGGACCCTACATCACCGACGGCACAACGAACGCCTCCGTCGGAAAGAAGTTCGATGCCGCGACGCTGACGAGTGACGATGCAATCGAGATCCTCAAGAAAAAACGCGCGGCTCCTCCGAGCAAGTGGAAGGGGAGAGGAGGGTGGAAGAAGAAAAGCTAGAGAGGAATGGCAGGCGCGGTAGGGATCGAACCTACGACCCCAGGTTTTGGAGACCTGTGCTCTACCAACTGAGCTACGCGCCTAGAGCCGTGAGCATAGTATCGCATACTCTTGCGAGGCACCATGTGAGGTGCCCTGTGTTTTTTGACAATTTTTATGAGAGGGAAATACTGATGTCATGCTGCAAAACCAACCTCATCAATTTCATCCCGATGATGATCATGATTCCGAAAGAAAACTTCGAGCATGCATCGGCACAATCAATAAACAGATCTCCGTTCGAGCCGCTCCGGACATGAACAGGGTAGTGGTTGAAGACCTCCTCAGAAAATACGGCGGTCACTTGGTCTATCTGGCAACCGAGAATTTAAACGCACAAAAGATCAACCATCCGCTTGCAACCATTGTCTGCGACCTCGCAGGCGACAGGCTACTCACTGACGAGAGCTCTGTAGACCTGAGCAGCGATAATGCCACCGATAATGGGACCGAGAACGTAGGCAAGTGAGAGTGAACCGATACCGAGCGCAACTGCGGGATTCAGGACACCGTTCGATTGAACGGATGCAGCGAGTGCGCCGAGCGCGAGTGCCGTACCGATCGTCAGGCCCGATGCATCGTGCGGTGCTTTCCCGTACACAACGGAAGAAACTGCAAGCACAAGAATCGCGGCACCGATCGCTTCGGCGGCAAGAATAGGCATCGATGTTCCTGCAGTGATCGTGAGAGATGTTCCGAGCAAGCCTTTCCCGAAGAACAGCGCAAGCCCGCCGCCGATCAGCTGAAAGAGAACGTAGAACCCCGCTTCTTTCCATGAAATTTTATTGATGCTCGCAAGTGCGATCGTGACCGCAGGATTGACGTGTGCACCGCTAATGCCTCCGAGCATGTAGACGATCAGACCAAGCGTGAGACCTGCAATGATCGGTGTCGGAACCGGAAAATGTGCACCGATCGAGAGATGCACGAGGAACGCGAGGAGGAATGTACCGAGAAGTTCAGAAAAACAGTGACGGAGGTTCATGAGAGGGGAGGGGAAACGTGCGTATCGTACTGAAGAGTGCACCGAAACCTCAATGCCGATTCCGGCTTCTCACTCTCCCTGTCAATCGGTATCGTCTGTGTATGGCATTCGATTTCTTCTCAAAGAATGGCGAAATTCTAGCAATGGCAGAAGCGAGTATTCCACTTTCGAACATCGAGTATGCGTACGGATTCGGCGTCTACGAAACAATACGCGTCGTCCACGGGAAAAGTATTTTTCTTCAGGAACATCTGAGGAGACTCCTGAAATCTGCAGAGACAATCGAACTCGCTCATGCACTGACAGAAGAGAACATAGGCGAATGGATCGGTGCACTGCTTCGGAAAATCAATGCCGATACGTGCAATCTGAAACTGCTTCTGATCGGCGGCAGAACGTCTGAGCAAGCGACACTCTGGATCCTGCCGCTCGCACCGCTGTTTCCGGACAAAAAACTGTTCCGCGACGGAATTTCGGTTGTCACGATGCAGCATGAACGATTTCTTCCGCACGCGAAAACGCTCAATATGCTCCCGAGTTATCTTTTCTACAGGAAAGCAAAAGAGGCGGGATGTTACGATGCGCTGCTCGTTGACCGAAACGGAAATCTCACAGAGGGAACGCGCACGAACCTGCTTGCGATGAAAAACAGAACCATTCTTTCTCCGCCGACGAAAGACATTCTGGAGGGCGTGATGCGTGCGAATGTTCTGAGCATTGCAAAGAAAAACGGCTATGAATTCCGTGAAGAACATATCCCCCTCAACGATATCCAAAGTTACGACGGATTGTTTCTGACGAGTACCTCAAGCAAGATTCTGCCGATCAGTCGTATCGACGGTACGACCATCGGAATTCCGGAAGCGCTGAAAGAACTGATGAACGTTTTCGATGCGTATCTGGAGACGATCTATGCGCAGTAAGGAGCCTGGAGTAGACTTCTCGCCAATGGAAATACGCATCCACATCCCGCGACCGATGCTTATGATCACGGCTGCCACACTGGTCGTGCTCTGGTACACCGGCATTCTCGAAATCCACTGGCCGGGAGGCCCGCTTCGGGGCGATGTCATTGGAGGAGAGACCCCCGCAGCGGTCATCACGGATGCACGCAAGGACATCAATCGGCAGCAGGTGACGCAGGCGGTGCTCGCGCAGCGCGAGGAAATTCTCCGCTACAACGTCGAGGTACTCGAACGCGAAGCACTGAAGACGAACACACCGGAAGACATCGAGAGACTCAGAGAGGCGAGAACTGTTCTCCTTAGTGTCATCAAAGATCGTGATCAATCCGAGAAACTGTTGCTCCTGTCACTGCAGCAACTGTGGGACGCGGAGGGAACGTTGTACCGAAGCGATGGCATGCTCGGTGACCGTGTGCTCCTATGGCCTGTGAAGCCGCTCCTCGGACTCTCCGCAACATTTGAGGATGCTGCGTATGAGAAACGTTTCGGCTTCCCGCACCACGCAATCGATATCCCGACGGATCAGGGGACGGAAATTAAAGCGCCCGCTGCAGGCGTCGTTCTGAAAGTCGCACTGAACGGTCTCGGGTACAGCTACATTGTTCTGGAGCATGAGAATGGCTTACAGACAATCTTCGGTCACATCACCGATGCAACGGTGAAGACCGGAGACACGGTGCAGGCAGGAGAAGTCATCGGTCACTCCGGAGGCGAGCCGGGAACGCTTGGTGCGGGGCTTACGACCACCGGTCCGCACCTGCACTTCGCAGTTCGAAAAGACGGTGTGCTCGTCGATCCGATGCAGTTTCTGTCTCGCACAGCCATTCCGCATGAGGTTCAGTGATCTTTTGATAGGTCGCTGTGAGCGGCAATCGCAAACGGATCCGTCATCCCCGCGATGTAGTCTTTGATGGCGTCCTCAAGGGCTCCGTCTGTTTTCTTCTGCAGCTCCAGAACCTTCTGCGGTGGAGATTTTTGGAACGCGGAAAACAAATCCCTGATGATGTGCTGCCCCCGTCTCGCCTGCACCTGCACCGCTTCACTTTTGTAGAGATGATCCCAAAGAAATCCCCGAAGTTCTTCGAGATTCTGAGTCAAAGTTGCAGAGAAAGAAACAAGTGGATCGCTTGCGGCATAGACATCCTCGAGCGAAGTCACTGAGTGTTTCCGTAGCAACAACTCGGTCTCGGCATACAAATCCGTCACGAGGAAATCGACGATCGATCCGCGGAGTTCCGTTTTCCGTTCTTCCGATTGCTTGGCAGCGAGAAGCCCAAGTCTCGTTTTGCGTACCTCTTGCAGAGAGAAGAGTCCTGCACGGAGACCGTCATCCGTATCGTGCGCGGTGTAGGCGATCTCATCAGCGAGGTTTACAAGCTGCGCTTCAAGCGTGGGACTGCGCGTCACGGAATCGGCATTCGGAGTGTCGTGCGGCGTTCGGTGCTTCATCAGCCCTTCCAAAATTTCGCGAGAAAGATTCAATCCCCGGTACTTCGATGTCCGGTCTTCAAGCACCGTCACGATGCGCAGCGACTGCTCGTTATGTTCGAATGTTTTCCCGACACTCTTCATGCATGCGTTCATCGCCTCTTCGCCGGCATGCCCGAACGGCGTATGACCGAGATCGTGCGCAAGTGCGATGGCTTCGGCAAGGTCTTCGTTCAGTCCGAGTGTCCTCGCGATATCGCGACTGATCTGCGCGACCTCCAGTGTGTGTGTGATGCGCGTTCGATAGTGATCGCCATGGCCGGCGACGAACACCTGTGTCTTATGCTTCAGCCTCCGAAACGCCTGCGTATGGATGATCCGATCCCGATCGCGCTGGAACGGAAAGCGAGTGTTATCATCAGATTCAGGAACCGCACGACCGAGTCCGTCACCATGAGGGGAGGAATACGGCATGAGGAGAGTGTTTGCCTTAAGGAGACGAGTGGAGAGTGACTTCATCAGATCTGTAAGCCTACAGCGGAGCAGGGCAGAGTGCAAAAATTGACGAAGATATTCTTCTTGGTACAGTTGTCGCATGCATCAAAAACCCTCTGAAATGGCTGCTCCGATCTTCTGTCCCGATGAAGGAGGTGGTGGTCAGTCGCGTGAATATAAAACTTCGGCTGCATTGATGGAAGCTCTTGCAGCGCGAGACGCGCTGCAATTCTGGAGCGATGGAGCCATCCCCGAAGCAAGATTTTCCGATGCGGATTTTGGTTCAACAAAAACTGCAGTACCACGAAAATCAGATGAGCGTACCAACGAGGGTCGAAAATAAGAACATCATCAAGACGACCGTTATCCGCTTTGGCTCGTCCCTAGCAGTGCTAGGTGGGTAACCGCATCCCCGCCCCACGGGGCGGAGAGATTCAGGCTTCCCGTAACGAAGTGTAGGAAAAAAGCGTAGAGCGGACTGACGGATCGTCGAGACGGAAGAAGGATAGGCTTAGAGCAGTGTCGCTGCCAACACATTTCTCATCCCACCCTCGGTGACTTCTTTCTTGCCTCCCCTATACGTCCAGTACCGATCCGGAAGACAGCGCGTGCATGCTTCGAGACGCTCGAAGTGATTTGTTGAAACACCAAGAGAGAAAAGCTGTTCATCGGCTGCATGATTGAGGTCGATGCATTTTCCTTGCACGTACGAAGCAAGTTCCGGTGCCTCGGACTTTGGATCGGTGAAATCCGCACACTTCATGCAGAGCGACGGTCCCGCGGCAACGAGTGCTTCCTTCGGATCGACACCCCACTCGGACTGCAGAAGTTTGAACGCAGCGGGAATGACACCCTTCCGTACGCCCTGCCACCCTGCATGGATGAGACAGAGAATGTTTTTTTCGGGAGCGAAGACGATGAAATTCTGGCAATCGGCAAAACGAATCGTGAGTGTGAGTCCGAGATGATCTGTCGCAACCGCATCGGCTTTCTCGATTCGATTCGATGCCGACCGAAGCACAACGCACCGGTTGCCATGCACTTGGTCGAGGCTTGCGACTTCGGAAGTTTGCAGCACACGCTGCATATCAGTATCCGACGAAACTGCGTCGTCACGCGTGAGCATGCGAACATCGAGAATATCTCGGTATGGTTCGAAGATTGTGAAGGGGTGGGTGAGCATGAAGGTGTATGAATAAAGTTCGGACTACGATCTGTCATTCCCAAATTTTCTCACCGCACTCTCCACTTCCTGTTTCATCCTCTCTTTGAACACATCAATGTGAAATTTCTTCGCATGCGAGCGAATGTTTTGCCTGTCCCAAGTCATGCCTCGAAATTTTGCAATTCCGTCTGCGAATGCATCGACCGTTTGCTCAGCAACAAGCACTCCCGTCACAGAATCGGTGACAACATCACGCACACCGCCTTTTCCGTACGCAATTACCGGAACGCCGCATGCCTGCGCCTCAAGCGGGACAATGCCGGCGTCTTCGACTTGCGGAAAAAGCAGGCACTGCGCATGCGCATACAGTGCGGGAAGGTCACTGTCGGGAACGTGACCGAGAAATTCGACCGTCGAGCCCGCAATACTCTTGAGACGGGCAAGATCACTGCCGGTTCCCGCGATTTTGAGAGGTAATCGCAACCGGTTGGCGAGATCGATCAGCAAGTCGAAACGCTTGTAGGGAACGAGGCGACCGAGGGCGAGAAAGTAGGGATGAGGGTTGGGGATGGGGGATAGGGGAAAATCGAAGAAGCGGGAGTCCACGGGAGGATGGACGACGACACTCTCGCGTCCATAAATGCGTTTGATGCGTTCCTGTGTTTCGGTGGAGTTTGCAATGAAAGAATCGACGCGTTTTGCCGTCGATAGATCGAAACGTCGCAACTTCTTAAGCTCTCTCCTCGCAATCCATTTCAGAAGTCCCCGCACCTTGAAATCCGACAGGTAATCATCTTCCATCTCCCAGGCATACCGCATCGGCGTGTGGCAGTAACACACGTGAACGGAGCGACTGCTTGGAATGATTCCTTTCGCAATGGCATGAGAAGAGCTGAGGACAATGTCATACGCACTCAGATCGATTGACTCAAAACTTCTCGGCATCCACGGAAGCAAGTACTGATGCCTCGACGTCAGACGAAAAATCCGCTGCAGGAAAGAATCTGTGCGAATGTCGGCATTCTTGAGTGGTCCCAGAAGAGACGGCTTTGCAACCGTCGTGAATACGGGAGCATCGGACCACTGCTGGCAGAGCGCTGCGATGACGTGTTCAGCGCCTCCGTAGGTCGGGAGCCAGTCTGCGACAATGGCGAGTTTCATCAGAGGGCACACTATGACATACGAGAGGCACTTGGAACAGTTCACGATGGACACGCAAAGCTCTAAGATTTCCAGGATGGCGCTACGAAAACCCCGCAGGCTTCCAAAATCCTTCAACCGACCCGTCAGCTCCTATTCACGGACGCTCGCGCGGACGCACTATCGGACACCTGACCGGAGAGCGAGACTCCGCCATGAACGCCGCGTCCGATTTCTGAAGAAGTGTTCAAAGTTGCTGTCGACCTTACGCTCGGAATTTCGTGCGTGGCTCTTCATCGGAGTCGGCACCATCTGTACAAGCATTCTGCTCGCCCTTCTCTTCTCTCCGTTCTTCGATGTACGGCAAATCCACATCCAAAGACAGGACCCGCGCATCGATCCTGCCGACGTGCAACAGATCCTTGCTCCGCTCTTCGGTCAGCGTCTCCTGCTCGTCACGAAGGGGCAGGTGGCATCGTTACTGCAAGCTCAGTATCCGGATATCGAGTCGATCGGGATGACGAAAAACTATCCTTCCACGCTCTCCGTTCTCATCAAATTGGAACCCGTCGTTGCCCGTGTCATCATCGATGATAACGATGTCTCCGAACAGACGCAGAGCGGAGGGCTTGTGGGATCCGGTTCGTACATGTACATCACCAAGAGCGGATTCTTCGTCAATTCTCCGATCAAACTCTCTGGCTCAACCCCGATCCCGATCCTGCATTTCACGGACTGGGGACTGAAGCCGCAAGACGGCACTCGCGTCATTCTCCCGGAGTTCATCGACAGTGTGTTCACGGCACGCGATATTCTGCGAACGGAGTTCGGTTTGGTCACCGTGGACATCACCCTCTACGTTCGCGCACAGGAGTTCCATATACGGACGAACAAGACGACCATTTGGTTCGATCTTCAGCATCCGCTTTCGATCCAGTTCCAGCGCTTTCGGCAGTTCCTGAAGACTTTTTCACTCGACCTCGCAAAGGAGTACATTGATGTGCGTATTCAAGACAAAATCATCTTCCGATAAACCCCTTCAAGAGTATTCTGCCGGTCCCCCATGTTCGCCTCACTCCTCTCACTCCTTCTCCTCGGCACGCCGTCTTCTCTCCCGTCGTCTGAAGAGCTGCATCCGCCTCCGGGAATTGAAATCCTGCACATCGGAGTTCCCGCTTTCGCCCAAAACTTGCCGGAGATGCCGCCTCGTCTTTCGGCATCAGGCATGCTGCTTCTCGATATCCGCAGCAGACAAGTACTCCTCTCCCGGAATGCCGATGAAAAGCGTCCCATGGCCAGTCTGACGAAAATCATGACGGCACTGCTCGTGTTGGAACACCGCAGTCTGAATGAAGTCGCTGCCATTCCGAAAATCGTCGCCGACATCCACGGGAGTACGATCGGAGTGAAGACCGGAGAATTCTTCAGAGTCGGGGATCTCCTGAAAGCACTGCTCATCCCGTCCGCAAATGACGCGGCGTACTCTCTTGCGATCGCGGATGCAGGGAGCGTCTCCTCATTCGTCGAACAGATGAACCTGAGAGCAGAAAGTCTCGGTCTCAGGAACACGCACTTCACCAATCCGGCGGGCCTCGACAGTGAGGAACAGTTCTCCACGCCGCGTGATCTCGCGTGGCTCACGATCGCCGCACTCAGAAACAGTGATTTCCGGAGGATCGTGAGAACGAAAGAAGCGACCATCAAAACGACGACCGGGCAGCCGTTCAGTCTCAGGAACACGAATGAATTGCTCCACGAGAACGAGCATGTGTTCGGTGTGAAGACGGGGACAACGTCCAAAGCCGGAGAATGCTTGATTGTTTTCTTCGAAGAACAAAATCGGGAGTATCTGCTGGTCCTCCTCGGATCGAAAGATCGCTATACTGACAGTCTGTACGTTCTTGAGGCATTGCATCATGCTCTGGCTTCGTGATCCTTACGTCCATGCGATCCCTGCGCTCACCCGCTCACTCGTGGCTTTCGATTCGCATCCGCGTTCTGTGCGCAGGAGTGCTGCTCCTATCGCTCTTCATCCCGCCGTACGCACAGGAAACCGCCATCGCCAATCCGGAAAGCGTTGATAGCGGAGCGTACGGTTTTCTGCTGGCGGAAGACGGTTTCCTCATGAAAACATCGGCACTGACCGAGCAGGGAACGCGCAGCGCCTACAGCCAGGGAATTCTGCATACGGTCGAACCCGGCGAGAGTATCGCGAGCATCGCCAGAATGAACTTTCTGAAACCCGAGACAATACGGTACGCCAACGGTCTCGGTGAGAAGGATCAGGTGAAACCCGGACAGAAGTTGCTGATTCTCCCCGTCGACGGCCTCCTGCACACGGTGAAACGAGGACAGAATCTGCAGATGATCGCCGATCTCTACGGAGTGGACGCCGGGAGTATCGCGAGTCAGAATAAAATTCGCAGCGGGTACCTGCTCGCCGGACAGGAATTGATCATCCCGAATGGAAAACCGATCATCGCGGTTGCCGTCGCACCGAACAAACCGAAGCCGACGATCCCGGTGCCGACAGGTGCCGGAAAGGCGCAGTTCCCGGAAATCAAGAACTACAGCATTCAGCCGAGCTACGGCATTTTCCAGATACCGTGTGATTGCTTCTACACGCAGTACTTCAGCCTCACGCACTTCGGCGTGGATATGCAGCACAGAGGAGGAAGTCCTGTCTTTGCCGCTGAAGGTGGAACCGTTCTCCGTGCAGACTACGGTTGGAACGGAGGATACGGTAACGTCATCGAGATCGACCATGGAAACGGCATCGTCACGCTCTACGCTCACAACAAGAAACTCTACGTGCAGAAAGGGGATCGCATCAACCGCGGACAGCCGATCTCCTTCATGGGCAACACCGGACGCGTGCACGGACCGACCGGCATTCACCTCCACTTCGAAGTGCATGTGAACGGCGTGAAGAAGAATCCGATGATGTATTTGCAGCAGTGATAAAGAAAGAATGGCGAACGAAGAATCAAGAATGATGAAGGGCTCTCTTGTATGTATTGAAACGCTTCCTTACTCATCATTCTTGATTCTTCGTTCGTCGATAACTGTAGAAAGCCGCATCACAACGAGAAGATGACTTTTTAGCTTCCAACAACCCACGTCGTCCGGTCATCCATCAGCACCGAAGCGGGTGAGAGGCTTCCGTCCTGCATATCGATCTGCATTTTCGAAAGCAACGCGCTCTTCTCGGCTCCGGTAATCAGAAACACTCGCTTCTCTGCGGCTTCGAGCACCGGAAACGTCACACTGATGCGATCGCGAATCGCAAAACGATCAGTCTGCGTATGAATCACGGACGCTGGTCCAAATGCCTCAGGAGGAACCGGAGGAAAGAGAGATGCGATATGACCGTCCGAACCCATGCCGAGGATAACGAGATCGGGGCGAAGTGCTGAAACAATATTGTCGTACTTCGCTATGCAATCTTCAAGCGGCAAGGTTGTATCTGGAAAAAGAAACGGGGCAGAAGCCGCATCGTTCATGAGAAGCGTTTCATGAATCATCTTCGTATTGCTGTCACTGTGATCTGTCGGAACGTACCTTTCGTCGAGCAGAAAAAACCGCACGCGCTTCCAGTCGATCTTCTTCTCAAGCGAAAGTTTTTCGTAGATTGGCTTCGGCGTCGATCCGCCGGAGAGACCGACGGTGATAGTTTTGCCATCAGCCTGAGCGGCAATAATCACATCGGTAAGATGCTGCAAGGCGGCAGCAATGAATGCTTCGGGGGTGGAGGTTTTGAGGATTCGCATAGAGAGATGATAGCAGCTTCACACGATCCTCATCCCCTAACCCCTTCTCCGTCCGCCGGAGAAGGGGGAGCCTGTATTTCTCTGATTTCGGACATTCCTCTCTCCAGCCGATGGAGAGAGGTGGCGCATCAGCGCCGGAGTGAGGACCGTAAGTAGCTACAACCACCGTTCCCCAAACCTCGCAATGAAATCATCCGCTTCTTTCGGTCCCGCTGACCCCGACTCGTACATCGCAAGCGGTGTCTTCGGATCATCCAGATACTGCTGCAACGGATCGATGATCCGCCACTCCGCACGCACTTCTTCAGGATCCAAAAACCACTGTTGATTCCCCGCAATCGCTTCGAGGAGAAGCAAGCTGTGTTCGACGAGACAATCGCCCATGCACACGAGAGGGTCTTCCATCACGAGCGGACGGAACTTCGGCTCGCTGCCGCCGAGCTTCGTCTGAAGGTACAGCTTCATCCCCGCTTCGCCCTGCAGAATGATATCGAGCCTGTTCTTGTTTTCATTCTTGCCGACAAGTGTCGCCGATTCCTGAAATTCGATCGCGATTCTCGTTTCTTTCATCTTCAGTCTCTTCCCCGAATGCAGGAAGATCGGCACGCCTTCCCACTTCGACGACCGTGTCATCAGTCGCATTGCTGCGAATGTCGGTGTTCGCGAACTCTTCGACACGCCTTCTTCATCTCGGTACGCCGGAACTTTCCTTCCCGACACTTCACCGGCTGCGTACTGCCCCTGCAGAACGACATCCGAGAAATCGGTTGCCGGCGGCAGGTAGAATTTCTTCACCGCGTCGAGACGTGCTGATTTGATGTCCTTCGTATCGCTTGAGAGGCGCATCGTGAGCAGTGCTCCGATCTGAATGAGATGGCTCTGGAACATGTCCCGCAGCGTTCCGACGGCATCGAAGTACCCGGCTCTCCCCTCGAGCCCCGCCGATTCCGCCGCCGTAATCTGCACATTGCTGATGAGCGTGTTCTTGAGGAGCCGCTCGATCACCGGATTCGCATGACGCAGGTAATAGACGTTTCGCACGGCTTCTTTGCCGAGGTAGTGATCAAGAAGGTAGATCTCTTCAGGCTGAAAACATGACGATAGTTTTTGATGCAATGCTTCGAATGTCGCGAGGTCGTGTCCGACCGGCTTCTCGATGATGCATCGGAAATTGATCGCGGGATCATGCACACCTCCCGCACACAGATTATCGATCGTTGCTGCAAATGCGGATGGCGGAATGGAGAGGTACGCAAGGCGCACGAGATTCGTCTGAGAACCCTCGAGCTTCTTCAGTTTCGCTGCAAGGGATTTGAAATCAGTGACGCTGTCATACTGACCCGACTGATAGAAAAAATGCTCCAGAAACGACGACAGTACCTTGTCATTCACCTCAAGCACATGCTCACGCACCGCGGATGCAACATGTTCCCTAAATTCGCTGTCCGTCATCGTCGTCCTCGAAAATCCGACGATACTGTAGTGCTCCGGAAAACGCTTCTTGAGTGCCAGAAAGTACAGTGCCGGAAAAATCTTGATGCGTGCGAGGTGACCGGACGCACCGAAGAGGATAAGGGAGAAGGGATGGTCGGCTTTCAGCATATTCATGAGGTTGAGGTAGGTGAGAGTGTAACGAAGAGAAGTGGATGGTGGATAGTGATTAGTGGTTAGTTCATTGTTGAGTCTCAGCTAAAGTACAATCACTAGCTACTGATCACTCACCACTCGTCCGATGGACCAAATCCTCACTCTCCTCTCCGAACTCGGTATTCCCTTCACTCGTCACGATCATCCCGCGGTCTTCAGCTGCGAAGAATCCGATCGACTCTGCCCAAAGATGGATGGAGCGCACACGAAACAGCTGATGATGAAAGCCAAAGGAAAGGAAATCTACGTTCTCGCGATCGTGATGCACGACAAGCGCGTGGATACGAAAGCACTTGCGAAAGACTTCGGCGCGCAGAGCTTCAGCTTCGTTCAGCCTGAAAAACTGAAAGACATGCTCAGAGTGACGCCGGGCTCCGTGACGCCGTTCGGACTGATGTTCGATACGGAGAAGAAAATCAACGTGATTGTCGATGAAGACGCATGGTCAGTCGGAAAATTTTGCTTCCACCCGCTCGTGAATACGGCGACACTGGTGATTGATCACGGTGGATTTGAGAAGTTTTTAAAGCATACGGGACACAAATTTGAAGTAAAAAAAATCCCGACTTGATTTTACGAAAAGGATCGTTACACTTTCCGCACATCACCGCCTATCAAGAGCGACGCGTGGGAACTGGCCCGATACGCGTCCCCCAACCTCCGAAGTCTCGGCATGGTGGGAACTCCAGCCCCTCTCCGGGGATAGATAGCTATAAGCAGATCTACGCCGGCAGGATGGTGATTTTTTGTACGCGCGAAGCATCGCGCTCCCATTTATTCTTTTCTTCCCCCTCCGTATGTCTTCTCTCTTCACATCGGAATCGGTGACCGAGGGTCACCCGGATAAACTCTGCGACCAGATTTCGGATGCCGTCCTCGACTATGCGCTCAGCAAAGATCCGAAGTCACACGTCGCGTGCGAGTGTCTCGCAACGACCGGCTTAGTCGTCGTCGCCGGAGAAATCACGACGAACACCTACATTCCGATGGCGCAGGTCGCGAGGAATGTGATCAAAGAAATCGGGTACGACGACGGCATCTTCGGCTTCGACCACAAGGCATGCGCCGTGATGGTCTGCGTCGGTGAGCAGAGTTCGGATATCGACCAAGGAGTGACTGCCGAGAAAACAGCGACGAAAGAACAAGGCGCGGGAGACCAGGGACTGATGTTCGGTTTCGCCTGCGACGAAACACCCGAACTCATGCCGCTCCCGATCTCGCTTGCCCATAAGCTCACGCGCAAGCTCTCAGAAGTACGAAAGGCGAAAGGTTTGGATTACCTTCGACCGGACGGGAAGAGCCAAGTCACGATCGAATACAACGATGACGGCTCCCCGAAGCGCATCCAAACGGTCGTGATCTCGACGCAGCACTCCGATCACGCGAGCCACGAGCAAATCACGAAAGACATGAAGAAACACATCATCGAACCGGTCTGCGGAAAGTATCTCGACAAAGACACGCTGTACTTCATCAATCCGACCGGACGCTTCGTCATCGGCGGTCCTCCGGGTGACTGCGGACTGACGGGAAGAAAAATCATCGTCGATACGTACGGCGGCTACAGCCGCCACGGGGGAGGTGCGTTCTCCGGGAAAGACCCGAGCAAGGTGGATAGAAGCGCCGCGTACGCCGCGCGCTGGGTCGCAAAACACGTTGTGAAAGCGGGGCTTGCGAAGAAATGCGAGGTCCAAGTTGCCTACGCCATCGGCGTCGCCGCACCGGTCTCGATGCGCGTCGATACGTTTGGCACAGGAAAGGTCAGTGACCGAGCCCTCGAGAAAGCCATTTCCTCAGTCTTCGACCTCCGTCCGGCAGCCATCATCAAGGATCTTGAGCTCCTCAAGCCTCAGTACCGCGCTGTTGCTTCCTACGGTCACATGGGACGCGAGGATCTTGCGGTGAAGTGGGAGAAGTGCGACAGGGTCGACATGTTGCTCCGTGCAGTGAAGGGATAAGAGCTTGTTCCATTGAAAGAAAATTGCTCCATTCCTATAATAATTTCTCGGGAGATCAATGCTATTTTATCGCTTCCGGAAGGGCTCGAACGATATCGAGCCCTCTTTTTATTGAATCATTCTCTTGTTCGAGAATACAATGCATCCTGCATTAGGAATGCAACTTCATCTTTCCACCTCGCGCTATGAAAGATCTTGAAGCCAAGATCGATGCACTCAGGTATAACGGTCGTACTCCCGTTGCACTACGGGAGCTCGGAGATGCTCAAGCTGCTTGTCGTATTGCAAAAAGTTCACCGGAAGCATGCCCGGGGGTTCAGCGAGGAACATCGAATATTTGCAATGAATGCCGTGCGAAATTTTTCTCTTTACATCAACGTGATCCTCTGCCGGTGGAGTTGTCGGATATGCAAGTCGCGCAGCTGATGGGATCCTGATTTCTCCGTATATTTCTGCGATAGAAATGATGTCTTCACGCAATTTATTGTCATGCGTATATATGAACGTACTGTATGCGCATGCACACCGCCGAAAATGTTCAGGAAGTTACCGGCTCGGAGGAGAAAGATGATCTTGTGCGTGCATGCATGACGGGCGCAGATAGTACTGGAGAGGCATTTTCGAAGCTCTTTACCCTCTATCAGCCGTTCCTGCTTCGATTCGTCATGAAGCGGTTTCACATACAGCAGACTGATGCGGAAGACGTTGTGCAGGAAACATTCATTCTTGCGCAAAGAAAATTCGGGAGCCTTCGGAGTGTCGAAGCCTTCAGCACATGGATGCATCAGATTGCCATCCATCAAGTGATCAACAAATCCCGAACACGCAGCAGCGGAGATACTTCCTTAGATGAATTTCAAGCAAGCTGTATCGTCTCTCGGCAACCGAAGCCGGAGGCTCGGATGATGCAAGAGGAATTGGCTGAAGCAGTTCGATCGGCAGTTGCCGCTCTGAAACCTGAATTTCGTCAAGCCGTCGAAGATATCGAATTTCATGAAATGACATATGATGAAACTGCCCGTCTCAGAAACGTTCCATGCGGAACGGTAAAAACGAGACGAATGCGAGGCATGGATCAATTGCACACATCAAAGAAATTACGCGCGTTGTTCGAACAATCGTGCTGACCTTTTTAAATTCTTGCTCCCGGATAGTAGTACTGCAGTATCTGCTCCGCACTGCGTCCTTCGAGCGCTTGCCCTTTCGCGCCGCAGCCGGACATGCCGACACCGTGACCCTGAAGTGAGAGCCCTTTGCACCAAGGATCGGACTTTGAAGAGAAAATTTCTGCGAACGGAAAATTATTCCAGCCGGCTTCGCTTGGGCTGCGTGTGCGCCCGTCGTCGGAGCTGAAGTAGGGAGGCTTGATGAGCTCGCCACCGTAGCGAAGCACGCTGCCTGCAGTACTTGTGACCGCTTTCTGCCACTGCGGATTGTTTGCCGTAAACTCGATCCCCGCATACGACTGGAACAGGGCAGGATCATCCGAACCGTCGTACGGAAGCCCGGGGAATTTCCGATGATTCGATGACATGTAGTACAGAGCGTAGGTGCGTGCGGCGATTGCGAATGCACGCTGTTTTTCATGCGGCTCGCTGTCCGGTTCTTCGGCAAGCCCCTGCATGTACGCTTCCAGCGGCAATTCGTTGATCAGCACCAATGCACCGCCGATGATGCGACACTCGATCGTGCCTTGGTACGATCGGTTCCGGCTTGCGACAGAAGTGATATTGAACGTGCCGGAACCGAGAGGGGTGAAACGAAGAACGCTGTCCGACTGAAAACGTTCGCCGTCTTTCATGGCAACGCATTCATTGCCTTTCGAGAGAAGTGTCAGCGTCGTTCCTGCGGGCATGTTCGTCCCTCCCACCGTCCCGCGCTGCGGGAAAGAGAGTGTAGGGCTCGCGGAAGCGCTGAGGCGGATACGGATGAGAGATGAGGGTTGGGGATTGGGGTTGGGATTTGGTACAGAAGACAGGGAAGAAGATGAAGTCTGTTGTCTCGACTGTGGTCGAATACGTGGCATCAGTTTCGTCTCCGGTTTCGCTTGCACCGGATGAACGACTCGCGCCGGATTCCCGCCGAACGGATTGAGGTACTCGCCGCTGCGCGCCCTGCGACCGGCAACGGAAATCTCGAAACGCTGCCCTCCGATCTCCATCCAATAATTTCCGGCGTCGACCGGAGCAACCACAATCAGCTGCACGTTCGCCGTCTCATGCGAGGGGAGATCGGTTGAAAGCAAGATGCCTTTGGTCACCGGAATCCAGTTGATGCCATCGTCCACGAGAAGCTGAATCTTCGGACTCGAGAGGCGAACCTCTGCGATTTTCTTCCCTTCGTACGCTCCCGCCTCACTCGCCGTATATGCGAAACTCAGACGCTGTTTGCCTCCCGGATTGATGGCAATCGAGGTACGACCGGTGAAGGAGAAGCCTTCTGCAAGACCGCTTGCGGTGACCTGCACTCTTGATGGAGCGGAAGAAGAAGACGAACTGACCCGCGGAGGCGGGAATGTTACCGTTGCGAGAAGATTGCTTGTACGAACATTGGCAACTATCTGCGGAAGTGCGGAGTAGAGGGAATAGCCGGGACAGAGTGTGGAGAGGAGATCTCTGTGCCCGACGACGGGGGAAGCGTGCGTCTTGCCATGAAACGTCACGCTGCGGCTGAGATCGATGTCGTACTGCGAGGCAAGATCACTGAGGAGTTTTTGAAGTCCCCTCGCCTGCTCCTGACTGGGAGATTCCAATTCGAAATTTCCCATGAGTACGATACCGATCGTCCCAACGTTGTTGCAGTAGGCATGCCCGCCGACGACTCCTGCTCCGCCGTTCCTCCCTTCGTAGACGACGCCGTCTTCATCGACGACGAAGTTATACCCGATATCCCCCCACCCTTTGCTCACCGCATGATATTTGTAGAGCGCACGCACGCGCTCGGCTGCGGGACGCGGATCACCCTTCACGATGAGCGCCGAGTGATGCACGACCAGAAGCTTCACTTTTGCGCTGTACTGCAGCGGCCAACGATACGTGCGCCCACTGGGGTCTTTCGTCACGGTGGACTTGGGCTTAAATTCTTCGGGGTACGTACGCACCGCTTCATCGCAGTCTCTGACGCGCTGATCCGATTGTCCCGGTGCGGCAGTTGTCACTCCGTTGTCTCCCTTCGACGTGTCGCTCTCGGAACTTGTAGTGTCTCTGTCATGAGGAGCATCGAACAAGTACGTATCGTCTGCACCCCACTCGCTGCGCGAGAGAATAGCGGGTGACCCGACCGGCACTCTCGAAGCAACGCGAACCTTCACGGGATCTTTCGAGACGGTTATTTCATGAATATCACTGAGAGTATCGAGCCCTTCCACTTGCAGTGAAACGGTCCCTCTTGGCACCATGATCAGTTCTGATTCCTCTCCCGGTCCGACGTCCCCGTCACTTTCATACTGCTGCCACGAAGACCATGTTTTTTTGACGAAAGAGCGATAGCGAAACGACAACGCGTCGTGAGGCAGACGAATGCTGAAGGCATCGATCGGAACGCTGAAATTTTTTTGGATGAACGATGGTTCTGCAGCAAAGGAAGGCGTTGCAGGCAGTGCAGACACACACAGGCAAAGAGTAACGATGATCGCAGTGAAACGGGACAGTCTCATGGGAGATTGATTCTAGCGAATTTCTGTCGACCGGAACTGAAATTCCCTACTTATTCAATGCTATTGTTGGATGAACCAATCGTTCGTAGCGATCAACCATTGTCTGAAGATCCAGGCGGGAACGCACTGCATTCGCGCCTCTCTCAGCCATTTTCGCACGCTTCTCTCTGTCCAGAAGCGTTCGGATCGCATCGGCAAGCTCTGTCGGTGATCCTGCCGAGACGACGAGAGCCTCCTCACCGTTCCGAATGGATCCTGCAATTCCGCACGCATCCGTGACAATCGTCGCGATGCCGCAGCTCATCGCCTCCGCCGCAACCAATCCGAACGGATCGTGATCGGAAGAGGGGAGCACAAAAATATCGAGCGACCGGTAGAACGCGTGAAGACCGGGTACGCGGGGGAAGAGGTGTATCCGCTCTTGCCCTATTCTCTGCGTATCCGCATCGATCAGAGTGCGAAGGTAGGATTCCTCCCTGCCCTTCCCAAGAATGGAGAGAGTAATTTCAGGGATTTCTGCAATGGAGTGAATGAGTATGTCGATGCCTTTTTCAGGGGAGAGGCGGGCGACGGTGCCAACCTGGATGCCGGAGGGACGGGGGTTGGGGGTTGGGGTTAGGGATGGGGGAGGAACACCATTCGGAATTGCAATAACTTTTTTCGGATCAAAACCCATCTTGAGATAGAGCTTTCTGCTGACTTCCGACACACACACAATCGTTGCTTTCTGTGCGGCTCTTCTCAGCGCCGAAAGCCACGGATTCATCTGCAGCCACGGACCGATGCGGTCATGCTCGATCCAATAAACCTTGATGCCCTGCGATACAGCCCACTCGGTCAGCAGTAATTTTTCGCTGAGACTCAACATAAAAATAGCATCCGGCTTCACAGCTAAAGATTCGATTGCGTGCATCAGCGCCTTCCTCATCGAATTTTTTCGCCACAGAAAACTGATGGATCCAAACTTCGTCACCGGAGGATCTCCAATCCTTAATTCATAATTCATAATTTCTAATTCATTCGCACATCTGAGAATTACCGGACAGCTTCCCAAAAAACCAAGGTCATATCCTTTCGCTTTCAGTCCTTCCATCAGCCAAGAGGTTTGGTTCTCGGCACCGCCATCGGCACTCTCGAGCGGGAAACGGGTGAAGAGGATATTCATTGCAGAAAGATTATGAAATGTCATGATACACCATGAAACTATGTTCGAGCATCTTACCAAGGATCGCATTCTGGAAGTCATTGCCGATGACTACGGTGAAGATTTTATTGAGAGAGACAGAATCGGGCTCGGCTTACGAATCACTGCCAGTCTACGGATGGTCATAAACCGTGGGGTTGAATTCTTCGATAACTACCACATTAAAAGCAGTGATGACAATAGTCAGCGAACGAAGGACATGAGAAGAGAAATGAAAAGAGAATGGAAGCAGTCAACCTCCAAAAGAGAGAGAAGAGAAATTCGATCGATGGTATCGGATATCACGCATACAGAACGCAAGAGGATTGCAGTTTTTCAAGCAATTCATAAAATTTTGGCAACTGATTCAAGCAAAACTTCCAACTAGCTCAGGTAGAAATTTTTTCCTGCCCGCCCATGTACGGTCGGAGTACTTCCGGAATGATCACCGAGCCGTCCTTCTGCTGATACATTTCGAGAATCGGAATCAGGATGCGAGGCGATGCAATACACGTGTTATTGAGTGTGTGGACGAACTTCTTCGTACCGTCTTTCGCGACGTACTTCATGTTCAGGCGGCGTGACTGGAAATCGTGGAACGTCGAGCAGCTGTGCGTTTCGCCGTAACACTTGCGACTCGGCATCCACGTTTCGATGTCGTTCTTATAAATCTGTCCCTGCCCCATGTCACCGGTGCACACATCGACGACGCGGTACGGAAGTTTGAGCGCCTGCAGGACTTCTTCAGCGTTCTTCAGAATTTCCTGATGCATGTTGGCACTCACATCGGGATCGTTCTCGCACAAGATCACCTGCTCGACTTTCTGGAACTGATGAATGCGATACAGCCCGTGCGTGTCCTTGCCGTACGTCCCCGCTTCGCGGCGGAAACAGTTGCTGATGCCGCAGTAGCGCTTTGGGAGATCTGTGATCGCAAGCGTTTCGCCGCCGTGGTAACTCGTCACGGAGACTTCCGATGTGCCGATCAGGTACACGTCATCGGATTCGATCGCCTGTGTTCTGCTCTTCTTCACCCCCACCGCGTATGCCATCTCTTCGCCACCCGGGAAATAACTCGTTCCCATCATCGCTTCGTAGTTCACAAGAAGTGGCGGAATGAACGCCGTGAAGCCTTTTTTCTTCAAGTGATCGAGGGTGAAGAGCAGGAGCGCGAATTCGAGACGTGCGCCGTCGCCCTTCAGGAAGTAGCTTCGTGCACCCGCAATTTTCACACCACGTGGAATATCGATGATGTCGAGCGACTCGCCGAGTGCAACGTGATCCTTGGGATCGAAATCGAATGTCGGAATTTTCCCGTGCTTTCGAACCTCAACGTTCTCGGAATCATCTTTCCCTTTCGGCACGGAAGGCAGTGGGATGCCCGGCAACCGAAGTTGCAGGTTCATCCAATCGGCTTCCAGAACGGCAAGCGCCGCTTCCTGCTCTTTCAGTTTTTCGCCGAGTGCCTTCATTTCTTTCACCACTTTTTCTTTCTCCGCCTTGTCCTTGAGTGTCGGCATCTTCTTGCTCACGGCGTTGCGCTCGGCTTGCATCGTCTGCACTTCCGCCATTGCCTTTCTGCGCTTCTCATCAAGAGCCAGAAACGCTTTCACATCGAGTTTGATGTTCTTCGCTTTGCACGCTGCTTCGAAGAGTTCGGGGTGCGCGCGGACGAGGTCGAGATCAACCATGAAGGAATGGTAACACGGATTCCCAGAACCCGCAGCTGAGACGCTGCGTTTCGGCTACGAAAGTAAATTGTGTGCGTGCCAACGAAGACGATTCAAGTATTCAAGGACTATCTCACTTTTATATTTATAATTCCAAGCAAGAGCATCATACGAGGTTCCATAACAGACCAACCAAAATCTCTCACGAATCTCTTCGATAACCGGCATATTCATACTTCGAGAAAGGTATGTTTCTCGAGCAACATCGTCAGTGATTCTGCGTATATGCCACAGCTCGATATTCGATAATGCATCATGCATTGCATATTGGATTTCCTTTTGAGCAATCTGAGTCCATTTCCATACCATTTCAGAATATTCTTGAGATCCATACAGCGGAAATCCATCCGGGGTAGGAACTGATTCTTGATCTTTGATTTCTGAAGGGGATGCCATAAAAGGAGATATTGAAGCACATTGATTACCGGTGTACAATGCTCCGTCTCACACCTTATGGATTCAAAACCCTTCAAGCTTGTCGCCCCCTACACACCGAAAGGCGACCAACCGACGGCGATTGAGAAGCTTTTGAAAGGCTTCCGAAGCAACGAGAAACATCAGACGCTGCTGGGGGCAACGGGAACGGGGAAAACATTTACGATGGCGAATATCATCCAGGAACTCCAGAGGCCGACCCTCGTCCTCGCGCACAATAAAACGCTTGCAGCACAGCTCTGCAGCGAGTTCCAGCAGTTCTTTCCGGACAATGCGGTGAGCTACTTCGTGTCGTACTACGACTACTACCAACCCGAAGCGTATCTGCCGACCACCGACACGTACATCGAGAAAGATGCGAGCATCAACGAAGAGATCGCAAAGTTCCGTCACGCTGCAACGCATAACCTACTGACGCGTCGCGATACGCTGATCGTCTCTTCGGTGTCGTGCATCTACGGGCTTGGAGACGTGAAGGATTACGAATCGCTCGCACTGAAGATCAGCCGCGGGATGCCGTTCCAGAGACAACGCTTTCTGCGACTGCTCACGGACATCCAGTACAAGCGAAGTTCGCAGACTTTTAAGCAAGGCATGTTTCATGTCCTCGGAGACACCGTGGAGATTTTCCCGCCGAGCGGAGACACGGTGATCAGAATCGAGATGCCGTACGACGAGATCGAGTCGATTCAGGAGGTCGACAGCTTCACGGGAGAGCTGATTGGTGATATGAACGACGTGACGATCTTCCCCGCTGCCCATAACGTGACGACGAAGGAGAAGATCGACGGTGCCATTGAGAGAATTAAAACCGACCTTGATGTTCGTGAGCAGGAATTCCTGAAGAATCAGGAATTCGGAAAAGCGGAACGCATCCGCCAGCGCACGGAGTACGACATCGAGATGCTCAAGGAAACCGGCTACTGCACCGGCATCGAGAACTACGTCCGGTACCTCGGGAATCGGGAAGACGGTTCGCCGCCGGAGACGCTCCTCGACTACTTCCCCGACGATTTCCTGATGTTCATCGACGAGTCGCATATTTCGATTCCGCAGATCGGCGGCATGCACGAAGGCAACCTGCAACGGAAGAAAACACTCATCGATTACGGCTTCCGTCTGCCGAGCGCCGCGGACAACCGACCGCTCAAGTTCCAGGAATTCGAGGAGCGCATCGGACAGGCGATGTACGTCTCCGCCACTCCCGGACCGTACGAATACAAGAACACGAAGAAAGAAAATATCGTGGAGCAGATCATCAGACCAACCGGGCTCCTCGACCCGATCGTCACGATCCAGCCGAAGAAAAACCAGATCGATCACCTCACGCGGGAGATCAATGCGACGATCAAGCGCGGAGAACGTGTCCTCGTCACGGCGCTGACGAAGAAGAGTGCGGAAGATCTTGCAAGCTACTACCAGGATGCGGACTACAACGTTCGCTACCTCCACAGCGACATCGAAACGATGGAACGCATCGAAATTCTTCGGCAGCTGCGGGCGGGGGAGATCGACATTCTCGTCGGCATCAACCTTCTCCGCGAAGGCTTGGACCTCCCGGAAGTCAGCTTCATCGCGATCCTCGATGCGGATCAGCAAGGCTTCCTGCGCTCACGCGATGCGCTGATCCAAACCATCGGACGCGCGGCACGCAACATCAACGGTCACGTGATCCTGTACGCCGACAGAGTAACCGATGCGATGAAGGGCGCGATGGACGAGACGAACCGCAGACGTGCGATTCAGGAAGCGCACAACATCAAGCATGGCATCACGCCGCAAACGATCATCAAGGCGATCAAAGATATCGCGGAAGAGCACAGCAAGCTGAAGCTGACGCGCAAGAAGTACGATCACGCGAAGATCCCGAAGGACGAAAAGAAGCGTCTGATCGAGGAGTTGAACGGGCAGATGGAAATTTGCGCGGAGAATGAAGAATTCGAAAAGGCAGCGGACTTGAGAGACGAAATAGAACTGCTGAGACGGGAGCTGTAGAGACGCAAAATTTTGCGTCTCTCCATGTTGAAGACTTTATTGTTGGAGTTGCAGCTTCTCCTGAAGGGAGAGAGTAAGCCCAACATCTGTCAGAAGTATGGCAAGTTTGTCTCGAATATTCGCCACGGCAGAAGGATCCATATGGGATCCGGCACCAGCATCGAAGTTCGCATGGGAATCAATAAGTTCTTCGATATCCGACAGCAGATCTTGATCGACTTTTCTCTCACCCCTTGCCTCAAGCACAGAGAGAAGTTCACGACGCAGCTCAAAGAGGCCGATACTCTCTGTCGCACGCAGGTACTGAGCCCTAAGGAGAAAATGTCGGATCTCCATCCTCACGCTGCGGGTATGATCACGACTGAGTGGCACTGCGCCATTCGGTTCCGATGCCAACGCAACGTACTCCTCTGCGATGCGTTGCAGTGCCCTGGAAGAATCTCCCACTAACGCGGATGCTGCCTGCGCTTCCTCCGCAATGTCGTAGGGAGTCGCCATACCGATGTCCGAGCGAAGAGTGAGCGTGTCGAGTTCCATGAAGACAGATGAAAAAGAGAGCGGGATTCTAGAGAAAAAAACCCGTGATGCAAGTCCTTGGCATACGATGCGTGATTTTCTCCTAACCTTAGCCGAGAACCCGCACCGCCTCTTTGTATCCCTCGGGTGTCCCCGTATCGAAGCGTGTGCCTTCGAATTCGTACCCGTAGATCGCAATCTTCTTCATCTGCAATTTCAGAGCATCGATCAAACGAATCTCTTTGTCATGATGACCCGATTCCACTTTCGCAAGCTCGTCGATCGTCGAGCGTGGGATGATGTACTTTCCGACAATCGCAAGAGTGGACGGCGCGTCTTCGGGCTTCGGCTTCTCGACCAAACCAACGATCTTCTTGGTGCGGTTTTGATGTTTGTCGGGAGCGATCTCGACGATGCCGTACTTATGCACCAGTTTCAGATCGACATCCTGCAACGAGAGCATCGCACTCTCCTTGCTTTTCTTCACACCGTCGAGAGCACTCACGAGTTGCTGGAGCCCGTTGCGCTCCCCTGCGATGAGATCATCGCCATACAGGATCGCAAGCATGTCGCTCTCCACCCAGTCCTTCGCTTGCAGAATCGCATGTCCGTCGCCCTTCATTTCTTCCTGGTACGCGACCTTGAAACGCACGTTGTCGTACTTCGTCAGTTCCTCAAGCATGTGTAATTTTCCGCGCTTCTCGAGCTGATGTTCCAGTTCCGGCATCTTCTCAAAAAACTGCGGAATCGCTTCTTTCCCTTTGCTGATCACGAAGCAGATATCGTGGATTCCCACACTCATGCACTCATCGACGAGGAGCGCGATGATCGGACGATTGCCGATCGGCAGCAATTCTTTGGGAACAACCTTCGTCCACGGCAGAAACCGCGTGCCGAAGCCGGCAACCGGGAGAATGGCTTGGGTGAGCTTCATGTGAGCGAAAGTGTAGCAGAAAACGCCTTCGCCTTCTGCTTCGTTTCCTCCCACTCTTCCCGCTCCCCTGAGTCTGCGACAATGCCGCCACCGATCCCGAGTGAGAGGTGCTCGCCTTCCGCGACAATCGTGCGAATGAGGACCGTGCTGTCGAGCCGTCCATCGTCACTCAGCATCACCATCGAGCCGCAGTAGGGTCCGCGCTTCGTGTTCTCCAGTTCGGCAATGCGCTTCATCGCCGCACGTTTCGGGCAACCCGTCACGGAGCCGCCCGGAAACATCGACTGCAACGCATCGATGGGATGGATGTCCCGAGCAAGACGTCCCTCAATCACCGAGTAGGTATGCCACACGAACGGATTTTTCTGCAGCAATCGATGTCCCGCGACTCGCACTGAGCCGGGAAGAGAAACCTTTCCGATGTCATTCCGAAGAAGATCCGTGATCATGTTCAGTTCCGCAGCTTCTTTCTCGCTCTTCAGCAATTCATTCTTAAATCGCAGATCTTCTGCGGAATTTTTCCCTCTCGGTCTCGTGCCTTTGATGGGGCACGTCACGATGAAACCGTTCTCGATTGTCACAAAGCGCTCAGGTGAGAGCGAGAGGAGTGCGAAATTTCGATCTTCAAAATACGCAGCACACGATGCAGGATTTGCCTTTACCAGAGCACAGAACATTTGACGATGATCGCACGCTGAATCCGCCTCGAGAGCGTACGTAAGATTCAGCTGATAGTACTCGCCATGGCGAATGTCTCGCTGGATTTTTTTGAATGCTTTGCCGTACCGGGCACGGGTGATGGAGGGGGTCCACCTCAGGCGGTCCTCACTCCGTCCTGCGGGACACCTCTCTCCGCTGCGGCGAAGAGAGGAAGATTCGTGTTGAGAAAAATGCGAGTCACCCCTCTCCTGCCGAAGGAGAGGGGTCGGGGGTGAGGACCGTTCTGGGGATCGCTTCCAAATCTCCCATACCTCCCCGATATATTTTTTATCTCCAATCACCACAAGTTTTTTTCCGTTCCATAGCAACGCTTGATCGTACTCATGAAAAATACCTCCACCGTCATACCCCAGAAATCCGATGGTGCCACCAATGAACGGTAGATCTTTCCGATTCGGTATCGATCTCTTCTTTTGAGCTTCCTTTAGGGCTTCGAAGATCGCCATATCCTTCGACCGGATCGTGCACTTCGGGTTCCATGCAAGGATCGTCCATGCTCCGCTCGTGAAATAAGCAGGGGTTTTTTCTCCTGAACCGAGCTTCGAGAAAAATTCGAGTGGATGAAAGCCTGAGAGAGAAATCGATTGGATGCTTACCATTGTGCTTGAAGAAAGTTCTTCATGATTCGTGCTCCATGCTCCGTCAAAAACGACTCCGGATGAAACTGCACGCCGACGATCGGCAGTGTTGTGTGTTGCATGCCCATGAGCAAGTCTGGCTTCTTCTGTAATCCAGTCCAGCAGAGTAATTCGAAGTTTTCCGGCAATTTCTTTACGATCAGCGAATGATACCGTGCTGCAGCAAAAGGCGAAGGCACGCCTTTCAGAATGCTTCTGCCGTCATGAAAAATCTCACTCGTTTTCCCGTGCCGTACTTCGGGTGCAAGCCCGACGCAGGACGATCCACCGAAGACGTGTGCCATGCACTGGTGACCGAGACAGACGCCGAGAACGGGGATGGGGGTTAGGGATGAGGGAGAGGTATAGGAACGAAGAAGGCCATTCGCAAGCTTCGCATCTTTCGGATGTCCCGGACCTGCGGAAAGAACAATGCGATCCGGTCGCAACTTTGCGATGTCCCGAACAGTCAGTTCGAAATGCGAATGCACATCGCACGTCGCGCCGAGCGACAAAATCTGCTGTGCGAGATTCCACGTGAACGAATCGTCGTTGTCGATGAGGAGGACGCGGTTATGCGCCATGCTAAAGCGGCTGGTTCCGTGTCGCGGAGTCGCTGCCTTCGGAGGAGACCGCGGGTTTCACGATGCGGTTTTCAATCGAGTGAACGACATCATCCAGTTTTTTGAGTTGATCCGCATTGAGTGATTGTTTTGCAAGTTCCCCCGACCCCTTCGCACCTTCATACCCGTTGTCCGCGGCGATCTTGAACCATGCGTACGCCATGAGAGGATCCCTCACGGTTCCTTCGCCATTCAGATACATCACACCCAGATTGAACTGAGCACCGATGTCATTTTGGAGTGCCGCCAACGTGAACCATTTGATCGCTTCAGGAAGATCGACCTTGGTCCCGATGCCCTTTCCGTAGGCAAGACCGGTGTTGTACTGGGCATCGCGCTCTCCTTGCACGGCTGACCTCCGAAAGAGCTGCAGTGCCTTCGATTCATCTTTGGGAACTCCCGTCCCCTTGAGATAGAGATACCCGAGCGTCACCTGCGCTTTGGCATTCCCGAGGTCACTGCTCTGCGTCAGATACATCACGGCTTTCGATTCATTTTTCTCGACGCCGATCCCCTGCAGATACTTCACGCCTTGTTCGTACTCACTGCGACCGGCGGCAGGGTTTGCAGCACAGGCAACGAGAAGCAGGGAGAATCCCAAAAGAAGAAGTGTGCGCATGGAAAGAGAATAGCACACGCGCAGTCTCTACTCACTGATTCTCGTGATTTTCACCTTATCCTCGGTCTTCGGAACGAAAATCTTGAGAATGGAATCTTTATTGAACGTCGCCTTCACCTTCCGGGAATCGATGGAGCATGGCAGGGTGACCGAGCGCTGGAACTCACCCCAGAAACATTCCTTCAGGTAATACTGCTCGTCGGGGACGGCATCGTTCTGACGCCGATTGCCGCGGATGGTCAGGATGTTGTCATTCACCTCGATATCGAGATCGGCGAGCCTCACCCCCGCAATCGGTGCCTTCAGGATGTAGTAATCTTCATACTCAAAAATATCGAGAGCAACTTGCCCCATGCCGCTCTGTCTGGAACCGGGCAACGTCTTCTTCGGTTGCGCGAGTGTCTGATGCACGGAATCGGACGGGAGAGCCGCTGCATCTCCGGAAGCATCCGAGCGAACGGAGGAAGAAAAAATACCGTGGAAGGGAGAGGGGATCATTTCGTGTTATTGTACAACGTTGCTTTCATACTCGGCAAAAAGACTCTATGGCGAAAGAGTGGCGTTTATGAGATGGTTGTTGACATCGAAATTGTATTCGACTTGCCTCCTTCTCTCATCACGCTACAATCGCCTCCGCACATTCGAAACTTTTCCGCGCAACTTCCATGCCAGCCAGCCTCCAGAACACCATCCGACGCCTTCGCTTTGACAGAGGCATGACACAGGAAGAATTGGCTCTCAGAGTGGGTGTCAGCCGTCAGACGATCATGAGCATCGAGCGCGGTGCGACGAACCCGTCCGTCCTTCTCGCCTACAAAGTCGCGATGGCGCTGCAAGCACCGATCTCCGAAGTGTTCCAGATGGAAGGAGGATTGATGCCGGTGTAACATTCACAAAATATTTTTTCTCACATCTTCGACAATAAGTTGCACTGATTCTTTTCCATTCCACACATTCACACCAATTCTGGCTGCAACATCAAATAACTCACGATCATTCAGGAACTCAAGAATGTTTCCCAAACGAAATCCAATCGCTTTCACTCCTTCAACACGCAACTGAAGGTGAGAACCGTCTGTGCCGACAACTCTGAAGTCCGACAGTGTAAGACTTGGGAGCATGAAGACCGGTTCGTCGTTGCCCTGCCCGAACGGTGACAGCGACTCGATTGTTTTTGCGAAAGAAAGTGTGACGGAAGACGGATTCAGGGATGCATCGATATCCAGAGTCGGCTTCATGAAGTCCGCTCGGAATCCTCGTGCAGAGAGCAGCGACGTTAGGGCTTGCTGCAGGGCTCCGATGTGCTTTGGATCGAAGGTGCATCCTGCCGCCTGACTGTGTCCGCCGAACGTTGTGAGGAGCGACGAAACGGACGGATTCGACAAACACTCCATGATATCAATCTCCGGAATACTGCGGATTGATGCGACTGCCTTGTCGCCAAGTACTGCAGCAACAAGACTCGGTCTCGAGTGCCGCTCGGTGAGCCTGCTCGCAAGAAGCCCGGCTGTACCGGGAGTGATCTCTCCGTGTGCGAGCACAAGAAACGGGTGAGAGAGATCGATCGACGAAAGAATTTTTGCATCAAGATCATTCACGAATGCCTGCCGCTCACTGTTGAGTGTATGAATCTCCGTGAGCGCTTCTCCGCCCTTGAGAATCGCATCCAGCGCGATTTGCGGGTGTGACATACGACCTGCCGCATTGAGCCGAGGAACGATTTTAAACGCGACATCGGTCGAAGTGAGCGGAGCATTGCCCCGAAGAGTGTCGACAAGATCTTTGAGCGGAGATGCGGGGAGATCCTCCATGCATTGCAACCCGTGCATTGTCAGAATGCGGTTCTCTCCGATCAGCGGAACCAAATCGCCGATCGTCCCGATGGTCGCAAGTGCGATATCGATCTCGATCCCCTCCCACGGCTTTCCGTGCTCGAGCGCACGAACCAACATGAATGCGACTCCCGCGCCACAGAGATGAGGGTTGGGAACGGGGGTTGGGGTTAGGGGATGGAGAACGGCATATGCGTCGGGTCGTCCGCCTTGAACACGATGATGATCGGTGACAATGACATCGATCTTCAGCGATTTCGCATGGGCAATTTCTTCGTGTGCCGAAATTCCCGTATCGACGGTGATGAGAAGGGAGACGCCTTTTTTCTTCAGAGCATCGATGCTCGATTTCCGCATACCATAGCCTTCTTTCACGCGATCGGGGAGATGCACGAGCGGCGTGATTCCGTGACGTTCGAAGAATCTGACGAGCTGCGCGGTCGCCGTGATGCCGTCGCTGTCGTAGTCACCGAAAATCGCAATCGTTTCTCTCTCCTTCATCGCACTTTCAATGCGTGCAACCGCCGTCTGCATCTCGGGAAAGAGGAACGGATCGAAAAGTTTTGCTCCGACATCGTCTCTGATTCCGCGCTCAGTGCGAAGAATTTCTACAATCGATTCATCGTGCGGCGTTGGACGATGGATCTTCCAGAGTTTTCCCGTGAGAGAGAGCAGTGAAGCCATGAGAAGCTCTACTCTACCTCAACATACTTCCTGATTTCCCCCAAAACTTCCGTTGCAACGTCTTTCAACTTCTTTTCACTTCGTGCCTCGATGCAGATACTCAAACACGGACTTGTGTTACTGAAGCGGATTCCCGCCCATGCACCGTCGCCGAAATCGATGCGCGCACCGTCGAGAGTGGTGACCGGATACTTCTTTTGGAAATGCTCGGTCGCGAGACGAACGACCTCGGCTTTCTTGTCATCAGGACAGTGTGGGCGACGTTCGGGAGACTGAAAGACGACGGGGAATGCAGCGATGAGCGCAGATAGTTTTTTCTGCCCCGAGAGAATCTTGAGCATGCGAAGACTTGCAACGAGCGCATCATCGAATCCGAAATAATCCTCACCGCAGAAGAAATGCCCGCTCTGCTCACCGCCGAGAAGCGCACCGTGTTCTCGCATTGCGTGCTCGACGTACGAGTGTCCGACTTTGCACATCACCGGTTTCCCTCCACATTTCTTTACTTCGGTTTCGAGAAGGCTGGAGTTGCTCACCGTAAAAATAACCGGAGCAGCTTGATGACGCGAGAGATGATCCTGCGCAAGGAGCAGTAATGTCTGGTCCGCCGTGACGATCTGCCCTCTCTCATCGATCAAACCCATGCGATCACCATCGCCGTCGAACGCAAAACCGCAATCGGCTTTCTCGGCGATCACTTTCGCCTGCAGTTCTTTGAGCGTTGAATGTTTGCTCGGATCCGCCGCGTGATTCGGAAACGTTCCATCGGGTTCTGTGTACAGTTCAACGACATCGCACCCGACTTTTCTGAGTACATCGCAATAACACGGTCCCGCAACGCCGTTCCCGCCGTCGACCACGACTTTTTTGCCTGTGCCGACGTTCTTGAAGAACTTTGTGAGGTGGGTGATGTAGGGGGTGAGAGCGTCGAAACCCTCCGCCTCATCCCCTAACCCCTTCTCCCGCTGCGGCTGGGGAGAAGGGGAATTCTCGATTCTGAGTTTTAAATCCTGTAAATCTTGCCCCGAAAATGCATCCGCATCGCGGGTGCACAGTTTTATTCCGTTATCTTCTTTCGGATTATGACTTGCGGTGATCTGCATCCCCGCATCGAACTTGCCGGTACAGATCGTGAAGTAGTTCACCGGACTCGGCGTCTGACCGATATCGGAAACGGTGCATCCCGCTGCGAGTAATCCTTCCATCACTTTCCGCTGCGACGCCGGACTGTGCGTGCGTGCATCGCGACCGACAACGACCGTCGGGTGCGCGTGTTCTTTGCCGTACTTTTCGATCAGCACCTTCCCGAATGCAAAACCGATCTGCAAACATGCATCTTCCGTCAGTTGCACCCCGGCAACGCCGCGGATGTCGTAGGCACGGAAAATGCGTGGATCGATCATGCTGAGGCAGTATAGAGGAGTCTCTCTGTTTGTCAGAAGGTTCCCTATTTGCTACGCTTCTTTCGCTGCAACAGACTTCGCAGCCGCCTTGATCCTTTGTGACACGGTTTTGAAGATGGAGCCATAGCGAAGCTGGCCTAGCCCCGTCAGGGGCGTAAAATAAAAAGGGCGCTGCGCGATCACTGTTCATTCATTAGCATCGTCAATCCTTGGAGCCATAGCTCAGCTGGTTAGAGCGCTTCCCTGTCACGGAAGAGGTCGCGGGTTCGAATCCCGTTGGCTCCGCCACATAATCAAAAACCGTAGATTTGCATTCCGTCGGTGATAGAATCGGGACTATGACTGTTTTTCAGATTATGAGAATCTCCCAGCTGACGAGCCCGACAAGCGACGATCCGACGATGCCGGCGAACACGACTGCCTCAAGTAGCTCCGCCGCTCCTTCGACTGTTTCACCGACAACGACGCAACCGTCATCGTCTCAAACAACGCAGCCGTCAACTCCGTCCTCCGCACCGCAGACGGTGCAACCACAAAGCACTGATGTCCCTGCTCAGACAACAACGAGTTCAACGGGGAAAACCATCGCCAGCTCTTCTTCCTCAAAAACGGCGGCAACGGCAACTTCATCATCTGCAGCACAGCAAGCTTCGAGTGCAACGGTGACATCATCGGCTGCGGCAACAGGCGATCAAACAACTTCTTCCTCAAGGAGTACTTCGATCATCAATACGGAAACAACTGGTGCTGTTCCACAGATGTCGCTCCGTACTCCGATCATCATCTTCATTGTTCTTGCAATGCTCATCGCACTTTACTTCCGCAAGCGCGGAGGAGGAGTTGCACTCACGGGAGACAAGAAACCGGTGGACAAACTGACAGCGGCGAAGGAGAAAGAGAAGAAAGCCAGAGAGAAGTCGGATGCAATGGATGAACGATTCAAGAAAATCGACGCACTGAAAAAATCAGCCGAAGAGGCGAGAGAGAAAGCGAAAAAGGCAGCGGAAGAAGCAAGGAAAGCAGCCGAGGCGGCCGGAGGTGAGAATGTGTTCGACGGATCGATCGACGGCGAGCCGAATATTCGGAAGCGTGTCTGGCGCAGACCGGGGGAAGGAGGAAAGGCGGGGAAGAGAGCGGATAAGGAGAAGAAAGACGCCGAGAAAGCCGAGAAAGACGCGAAGGAAAAAGAGGACGCCTACGACAAAGAAGGCGGCAAGGATGCCTGGCAAGCGGCGTACGACGCATCGGACAGCGCCGCAACGGAACTCTTCAACGCGCAGATGGAAGTGAAGAAAGAAGAAGCGGCAAAAGCCGGAGAAGGAGTGACGGAGCGTCCGATGACGGCTGTGATCGTGTGCCGTGAGGGTGACCGGAGACCGCAGTCTTCCGAGGAGAAGAGTTTCGATCTCGCGGATATGGACAGCGTTCGGTTCATGCACGAATCGTTTCGAAGTGAAGAAGAGGAAGTGATGGGCTTCGTCGATTTTCTGGAGGACTTCAAAGAGGGATTCTTCGCACTGAAGAAAATACGGAGCTACCTCACGGGCGACCACTGGGAGATTCAAACGAAGGGGGGACAGTACGACGTGCCGGTCGCAGGACCGCTGGATCACATCGGATTTCCGGATTTCTTGACGTACCACGAGAAAATTGCCGAGCAACTTGTCGCATCAATGCGACGGTTCGAATTGATGGTGAAACGAATACGGGAGAGCGGCGAGTACTGGGTTCGTTACGACATCCAAACCTACGTTCTCAAGTGCGAGCGAATGCAAATCTGCAAAAACAATGCATGGATGACCGTGTGCACGTTCTCACTCACCGAAGGCGGACGAAGAAGTGTCGACACCGAGAGGGAAACCGTGACGAGTGGCACCGCCGGTCAGGAAGCACTGACGAAGATGATCACGAAGCTCGGGAACAAGAACGCTCCTGTGCTCCAGCAGATGAAGGAATTTGAGTCGGCGTGCAGGTGATGCGCATCATTTCAGAAGCTCCTGCAACACGGCGACGATCTTCGCCGTCTCGGCACGATTGATCGTCGCATCGGGACGGAACGTATTCTTCGGCGTTCCATCGGCATTCGTATCGCCTTCGACAAGTCCGTAGAATGCGGCAGTCGCAATCGCGCGGCTGTAGGGATGGTCGGTCGGGACATCGATGAACGTCGCGGCAGATTTGCCGATGGGGAGTTTCATCGCCTCGAGAAGGATCTGCACCACTTCGCCACGCGTCGCTGGCGCATGAACATCGAGATCCGGTGTGAAGACATCGATGCCCATTTCCTCAGCTTCGCCAACGTACGCCGAAGCCCACGACCCGATTGCCGATACGCTCCTCGGTGGCTTGCCTGCAAGTGTGACATTCATCGCTTCCAAAGCCATCTTCAGAACTTCGGCTCTCGTGACTGCCTTCCCGACACCAAATTCCCCGGTCAGCTTCCCGTCGGCATCACGATACCCCTGTGCAACACCTTCTTCGACCATCGCTGCGACAAACGGCGCATACCACTCAGTCACGAGTACGTCACGATAGAGCACCGATCCCTCATCACTCTTCACCAGTAAACGACCGCGCTGTTCGGCAATACGAGTCAGATTGGGGACGAGAGGAGCAACCGGAGCGGGAACCGCCTCGGGTGCAGCCGCTTTGAGCGGAACGGATTCGACGGCAACTTTCTTCTCAGGTTCTCTCTTCACGACTGCCGTTGCATTGGGATCGAAGATGCCCGATTTGAATCTGTCAGCGATTGCGATGCGGGCTTTCTGAGCGAGATCCGAAGAGAACGCTCCTCCGGGACCGCCTGAACCTTTGTGCCCCCCTCCGGTCGCCGCAGCTTGGTTTGAAGATGATGAAGAAGAGGAAGAGGAAGATAGACTGTCATCGCTCGTGAGCGTCAGCGTCAGCGTTCCGGTCGACCCGAGCGTGCCGTTCGTCGGCGTGCCGAGCGTGAAGACGATCGTTTCGTCGGATTCAACGGTGCTGTCGTTATTGAAGAGAATGATGATGCCGGTGCTTGTCTCCCCCGCATTCAATCGAATCGGAGATGGGGTGAAGAGTGTGTAATCCGTACCCGTACCGGTCGCCGTACCGGAGATTGAATACGGAACGGTGATGTTGAGGAGTGACGAACCCGAGAGATTAATGACGAGAGATGCGGATCCGGAAGTTTCGGACTTGGTGAGGGAACTGAGCTGAAAAGAGACCGTTGGATTTCCAAACTGCCAGTTCGTATCATTGCCGCCGTTTATGCTGGTTCCGTCATTTGCAACGATCACGGCACCGGGTGATGCATTCGCGTAAGAGGGAGAGACGTACTGCACAAGTTGCGACGCCGCACTGTCGAGATTGATAGACCACGGATACGGGCTGGTGATCGGAGAGAGAGTGAGCAGATTGCTGCTCTGACCCGTCAGCGTGAGGTAATTCAAAATTCCCTGCGTCGTTCCCGAGCCGAATTTGACGGTCTGCGCCGACGTTGTGGAAGCCTCGAGTCTGTAGAAATTCGTCGATCCGCGGACGTTCTGGGTACTCGAACCATTGAGGTCAACCGTCGACGTTCCGTACACGAATCCTCCGGTCCCGCTGTAGTTGTTCCAATCGCCGGACACGGAGATCGACCTCGAACTGCCACCGAGATTCCCTGAGAGAATCGTCACCGTTGAGGCTGTCAGATTGCCTCCGAGAGAGAACGTTGCAGTGCTCGTATCGCCGTCCGCATACGTTCCATTGTAGAGATTCTTCATCTCCGTTGCCGAGAGCATGCGACTGTACACACGAACATCGTCGATGATCCCGGGGAACCAGTAATTTCCAGAGTCGAGCAGATGAGCGCCACCTATTTCCATGTAGGCGGTGGACGATGCAAGTGTCCGTGCCGTCGTCGATCCAACTTGCGAACCGTTGACGTACACACGGACGTTCGTGCCGTCATAGGTCGCACCGACGTGGTACCACGTATTTGCGGTGAGTGTCGTTGAGGTACTGAAATCGGCTGCCGCACATCCCCAGAAATTCAGGACGTTCGCCGTACTCAAATACAAACCGAACGCCTTGCTAGCAGATGTGCAGTCGCCGTACGCGAACGGGACACGTGTGGTTGAACTCGTATCCGCCCGAATCCAACCTGCGATCGTGCGAGACGATGTCCCCGTATTGAATCCGGAAGTGCTTGCCGACACGAAATCATTCGTCCCATCGAAGATCATTCCAAGTGGATTGTCGAATGCAATCTGCGAAGACAGCGTCGACCCCGTCCACACAAGCCCTCCGCTTCCATGTCTGACACCCGTGTTATTTTTACCCGAAGAATCCAGAATCGCACCCGTGTTTGTGCCTTCATCCAGCTTCCAGTATCCGACAAGCCCGTTCTCGGTCGAGTCTTCGATTGCAAGTGTACTGAGCGTTGATGAGATCGTTGCCGTGGCGCTGCTTGGCGATGTGAGAATCAGAAGACCGGAACGAGGCGTGAACGTGCCGGATGTCTGCGTGACCGTACCGGCGCGGAGCGCATAATTTCCCGTCGACACATCGAGTGCGCCATTTGAGAGCGTAAGAGTGCCGGTTGCCGTGAGACGATCGAGAAGCGTCCATGTGGCACTGGAACCATTGAGCGTAAGCGCATTGAATTGCTGACCGCCGGAGAGTACCTGCAGCGCGGATGACGTTCCGTCGAAGGTGACGGTTCCCTGACGAGCCGTAAAAACGCCGCCGTTATTCAGCCAGCTTCCACCCACCGTGATGCCGTAGTTTCCCGAGGATGCGTCGAGGGCCCCGGCATTGAGGCTCAGATTATTATTGACGTCGAGTGCAGCATTGAGCGTGATGAGTCCCTGCGCCACAGAAGGTTCGCTCCCGGCGGCAAGTGCGGCGATTTCTCCTGATGATAGTGCTCGCTTGTAGACACGAACATCGTCGATGGTTCCCGTGAAGTTATTGCCTGTCGAGTCGAACACCGAACCGCCAATATTGAATGGATCAGTGTCTGAACCGTAGTTCGACACTGCGACGACACCTCCCTTTACCAGAACGCCGTCAACATAGAGCTGCACGGCCTTACTGGTCCCCGTGCACGCGACGTGATGCCAGATGTTCATCGGGAATGTTGTTGATGTGAATGCCCAACTCGGCTGTGCACCGTTGGCGGAATAGCACAGAATATGCGACGAATCGATGAAGCCGAATTCGATCACGTCATTCTGCCCGAAGAACCCGATGCGGCTTCCGGCACTCGTCGGTCTCACCCAACCGGAGAGCGTAAATTGCTGAAGGTTGCTGAGGATACTCCCCGACACGGTTACCTTGTCATTCGAGCCATCGAAGCTGAGACTTCTTGCGTTGGTATACCGAAGAGGCGCAACCGTTGTCGAGATACTCGGACCGTTGATCAGGACGCCCGAGTTCGTATAGCCCGAAGAGTCTGCGGCTTTCGTTCCACTTGTTTCGTCAAACTTCAGGTAACTGAGCAACCCGTCATTGACGACAAAATTGTAGTATGAATTTCCGGTTTTAAGCCCCGTCGTCGACCCCGTCCCGATGAGCATCACCGAGCCTTTGTCCGTTGACGGCGTCACGCTCGTGAGCGTTTCGGTGTTCTTGAGTGCGAAGGTTCCGTAGTTCGTGAAAATCCCGGCATCATTCATCGTGAGATTCGCACCGTTGACGGAGAAGAGTGCGCCGGTGTTGACGGTCAATCCTGCAACGCTGATCGCACCTGTGAGGGTCAATGATCCTGTTGAGGCGCGCAGAACGATTCTGGAATAAGGATCCGGAATGTAGCTGCCGCTCCAGCTCTGCGTGTGTTCGAATCCCGTACCGGCTTTCCCTCTCCAGTAGGCGCGAGTGTGATCGCCTGCGGCAAGATCGGTGATCTCCCAAGGGAACAAGGCACGGTTATAGGCGCGAGCATCATCGAGGTTGCCACTGAACGCCCTGGTGGAAACTGCTGCCTCATTGCCAATGATGAAATTCGCAGAAGGGGCAGAAGGATCATGTGTCTCTGCCATGGACGTATCGAGAGTTCCATCCAAGTAAATTTTTGTCGTATTGTTCGTATTATCAAAAACACCTGCAACATGATGCCAGCTTGTATTATTCACACTGGTATTGCTGATGAGGATGGACTGCCCGGGAAGCCAGAAGTAGATTTTATTGCCGTTGATAGCAAGAGTGATCACATCACTGTTCGTAATCAATCCATGTTCACCTGTTCCAGTTTCATCGCGCTTAAACCAAATTGAAAATGTCATGCCGGTCGTCCAAGTGTTCAGCGCTGCATTCGCAGTGACAGACACTGCGTCCGATGTAGTCGCACCAAACTGCAAAGATCGCGTATTGGTAAAACCAAGAGTGGGAAGAGTTGACGAAATAGCAGGGCTCCCAACGAAAGTGCCCGTGCGACCATCACCCGAAGAATCCGCCGCAGAGGTGCCGCTGGTCTCATCAAATTTCCAGTATCCGATGAGTGAATCTGCGCTTACTTGTGCGGAAAAAACAGGGACCGGCGGCAGGAGCCCGCAGAGCAAGAGAAGTACCGCTACAAGAGCAGTCTCACTTTTCCAAGAATATCTCTGGGGGTCATCGGACATCTTGGTCAAAGATTCTACCACCGTAATCCATGGAATGAAAAAATGAAGGCTTCATTGACAAAAATACAAAAGTGCATAGAATAACTCTATGAACGGTCGACGACTATCACTGGAATCCAGCATTGATGACTCTCCACTACGGAAAGACGGTCTGCATGTGCGCACGCTGTCGCTCTCCAGCGGCACGATTGCCAATGACCGAGAGCTGCGTGCGGTCATAGCGCTCGGGGATCCGGATCGAACGATCACCGCGATACGGAGAAGCGATGTGGATCCTGAGTACTTGCGTTTTGTCGCTAAGGATGCGGAGGAGAAGGGAAGGGGGGAGAAAACAAAGTACACACACTGGAATCAGGCGGGAGGGATGTCTCCGATCAATGCGACGCCGCATATCCATAGCGGCATCAATGTCCACGTTGCGCCGAATCCTTCATCGCAGCCCACGGCTTTCTTCGCAAAAGATGCAGTCAGAGAAGCGATCCGGAATGCAAGTCTGCGTACCAAACATTCCATCGGCATACGGAGGCAACTGCAGAATGTTCTCGAACATGAACGGAGGAGGAGCTCCCATCGTCCTCAGGCTCTCTACGAAGGACTCCTCTGTCTCGACATTCCGAGAGAAGGGCAACTCCCACTGCTTGAGTGCATGCAGGAAATCCAACGCGACACGCAGGAAATGAGCGGGATGATCGAAATTCCACTGTCGGACTCGGAGAACGGCATGGTCATCATTCCCAAATACTCCGCCCATGCGCGAAGTCTGCTCCAAGAACTTGTTCGCACCGACTCGCTGACCGCATGGAGGTATTTCAAGGAAGGACGTTAATCCGGTCTTAACCTCCCGCCTGTACGCTCGTGCCTCTGCGGAGTACAGTCGCTCCGATTTTTATTCGCCACTCTTCATTTTTCATCATGAAATTCTCACGCTCCACCACACTCTCGCCTGTCATCATCAGTGCGATCTTCACGCTCTTGCTCTCGGCATGCTCGAGCAGCAGCAACGGAACGAACGACGGAACGCAGATGCCGGCGGATCAAAGTTCTTCAGAAATGATGCAGCAGTCTGAAAGTTCTGTACCGACCGATACGGGTTCTTCGTCGATGCCAAGTTCTTCCGAAGCCGCCATGCAACAGTCCGAGTCTGCCGTCGTCCCGAAGCAGAAGTACCAAGACGGGACATTCTCCGCAGTCGGAACGTATCAATCACCCGCAGGGATGGAAGAAGTGAACGTCTCGCTGACCCTGAAAAACGGCATCGTTTCGTCCGCGACAATGCAGGGGAGTGCAACGAATCCGAAAAGCATGAAATTCCAGAGCCTCTTCAGCCAAGGCTTTCAGCAAGAAGTCGTCGGCAAGTCGATCGACTCGCTCAGTCTCGATGTCGTGAACGGTTCATCGCTCACACCGATGGGATTCATGGATGCCCTCGCGAAGATCAAGGTGGAGGCGGCTGCATAGTCATGGTTCGAGACGCACTCGCTAGCGCTCATGCTCCTCACCATGACAGTCAGAACAGTTCTGCATTGAACCCTTTCGACCGCTTCACTTTTCGTTCGTGATTGAGAATGCAATATTCAAACGTAAAATTTTTCTGCAGTCTCTCCGGTTCAGCGAAGAACAGGCACGTCGCAAGCCCGTCCGCGAGCGCAGCTTTTTCCGCAAGTACCCACACCGCAAGAATATCGCTTGGAGACGTCAACGATGTCGGGTCGAGAACGTGATGGTACTTGTCCCATTTCCGACGATTGATCCCCGACGCACACATCGATCCTTCTTTCATTTCGACAACTCCGATCGCTTTCGTCGCATCGCCGGGGTCTTCGAGCCCCGCACGAATCGCAACGCCTCCTCCGTGGTAGTAAATATCGCCGCTGCCATCGACAAGAAACCGGCGAATGCCTCTGCTCTTCAGAAACGACGAAAGGACATCGACGAAGTATCCTTTGCCGAGCGCACCGAGATCAATCAGAACGGAATCGAGAAGCTCGATGTGCGTATCGTCGACAATGCGCAGTGCTTGATGAAAGTTTGGCACAGGTCTGATCACCGATTTCGGCTTCAATGAATACTCGCTGTCGTAACCGAGATCGCTCAGTGCGAATCCGACGAGAGGAGTCACTTTCCCGTCCGTGTAATCGAAAAACTTTTCATAGAGCCGCAGCATCGTCACAAGATCTTTCGGCACCGCGACGATTCCGCGTTTCTCCGACAGCGAACAAATCAGAGAAGACTTGATGAACCGCGAGTACGTCTGATCGAAGGCTTTCGACCGGGCGAGAATCGAACGCTCGAGATCCGCGAGAACCGACGACTCGAGATCGTCCCAGATGGAAACCTTCCAGGTCGTGCCCATCGATTGGTAGCCGAAACTCTGCGGACTCTTGACCATAGTTTCGTCTCACAGATTACAGTAAATCAACGACGTTCTGCAGGAAAGCAATCATCGGTTTGATCACCGTGTTCTCGAGTGCCGTATCGGCGCGCTGCAGCAACTTGATCAGACGATTCGCTTCCGCTTCCTGATCCTGCTGCGTCTTCAGCGCCTCGAGAGCGGAAGCGAGACCGAGTGCCGTCACGTCACGCGAGACGGAGAGTGCTTCGATGCGTTTGCTTTCCTGGAACGTTGCAAGGATCGCCTGCTTGGCATCCGAGAGTTCCAGCTGACGCTTGAGGAGCACCGCATCGAGCGATGCGACCTGCGACTTCGTTCCGCGCATCGACGTCGGCGGAGCGACGACGACCGTGAATGCGAGGACGCTCGCGACGATCACGTTGCTCATGACCGCGAAGATTCCTCCGATCACCACCCACTGGTACCTGCGCATCCTGAGTGAGTTGTACTTCTCGACGAGCGCGAAGCGAAGAGCGTTTTCATCGCTCAGATTGAGAGAAGGCTCGAAGACGATCGATTGCAGTTTCGATTGCAACTCGACACTCGGCTGCCAGCGGGAGATCAGAAGTTCTTTCGCAGCGGCGAGATTCGCTGCCACAAGCCCAGGTTTCATCTCGAGAAGTTCCGCGATGTGCTCGTCCGAGAGCCCCACCAGAAGCGAGAGGATCAGAAGTCGCTGCGGTTCATCCGGCAGTGTCCAGAGCGCATCGTGCATCGAACCGACGGATCTTCGTTCCTCGTCCGACAGCCACACGAGAGTGGGGAGATACAGCGTATCCAAATCGGCTTCGGTTTCTCTGTGCTCTTTCACCGCTTTGTCCGCTCTGTCGAGGAGCATCGACACGCGAAGCTTTCCGAACCAAAGAAGCGACAATGCCTTCGAGAGAACATCCATGTAGACCTCCGAGAGGAGGGTATTCGCGAGGGTAACGGATCCGGTCCGATGGTAGAGGTACGAGTAGAACACATCCTTGGTTGAGTCGGCAAAATCCAAAAAGTCTTTGGTGCCTTTCTTGAGCACGGCAAGATCGATCGCTTTCGGCTGCACGGGGAGTGCGCTTGCATCGAGGCCGACAGATGGTGGAAGAAGATCGCTCATTGTCCGATGCCGAAGTAATCTTGCAAATGTCCGATGATATTCGAGAGAATGTTCTTGGATCTCGCCGCATCCTGCAGATCCGAGAGCGTATCTGCGACGCACGACAGCGCATCCGAGATCGAGTCGTCGCAGGTCGTCGCCGGATCATTGGTGATGCCGACTTGCCGTATCTGCTCCTTCAACATTTCGAGACGAATATCGAATTCTCTGTGTCCGTCGCTGCGGAGCATCTTGAGTACCGACAGGAGGCGTTCGTCGTCGTCCAGAAACTGAAGAAGTGCATTGCGCTGGTCTTCCACCGTTCCTTTCTCGAATGCATCTTTGTACCTTGTCGGAGCGTTCTCGCTCATGGAAACGGCGAGCGAACGGATGTCGCCTTGAGGCGGAGCCGGCAACCCCGCTTCCCGCAGAATCCGTGCCGCATGCGCGGCGGGATGCAGCGAAGATTCCTGCGTCAGAAGATCGACGACACTCAGAATATTCTTGCGCTTGAGCAGAGCGAGGAGACGATCGACGGCACTCACCACTCTGTCCGCATCTTTCGCAGTCACGTCGCGGGACGTTGCATCGATCGCATCGAGGAGCGTCGTCAATTCACCGGGGCGAAGCCCGTACTCACGCTCCAGGGTCGCAGCCGCAGCACTGAGAATGGCGACGTTCGTCCGAATGACCTCAAGGGAGTGCGGGAGATCGGTCGTCGCACGTTGCTCGGCTTCCTCCTTGATGGTTTTCAGCACGGTGAACACGTCGATCGGGCGGGCGCCTTTCTCGAGAGACGAAAGGAAATCCGGCGGGAGACTCTTTTCGATATCGATATCATGACGTTTCAGTCTCGAGAGATCGAAAAGGATTTGCTGCTTGAGTTGTCCGCGCTGAATGATCTCGATCGCACGATTCAATTCGTCGATGGCAATCGGTACCGCGACATCCACGAGTTGCGACTGTGAGAGTCCTTTTTCCTGCACGACGGCACTGCTGATCGGACTCGCAATGAATTCTTTCAGCAGATCCGTGTAGCGCTCACGCTCCGCGGCACGCGCGGACAGCAGAAGATCCTGCAATTCCTGCGCCCAGATTTTCTCCTGCGGGGTGAGGGGCTTTTTGTTTTCAAGTTTCGAGAGAATTTGCAGCAGCTCGGCTGACTGCTCCTTCGTCAGAACGCTCGTGTATGCACTGCTGTCCGGACTCTGCAGGAACTTGGCAGCTTTCGCAGCCTGCGGGACAAGTGCAGCTTTCGCCTGAGATACGGGAGGAGGAGCGGTTTGATTCTGCGGCGATTCAGCCGGAGTAGTCGACTGCGTCTCGTCTTGCGAACTCGGTGTCTGGTTTGATTCGGAATTCGCGCTGCTTTCAGACGATGCGGAGGAAGCGGATGACGACGGTGGCTCGCCTTCGTTCTTGCAGAGAGACGAACAACCGTCACCGCTGATACCGTTGCCGTCGTCACATTCTTCTCCGCTGCCGGGAGACACGACCGAGTCACCGCAGAATTCGATCCAGCAGGACTGCCCGCAACCGTCACCGCTCACGGTATTCCCGTCATCGCACTGCTCTCCGGCGTCGACGGTTCCATTGCCGCACACCTCGATCTTGCACACGTTGGAGCAACCGTCGCCATTCGAGAGATTGCCGTCATCGCATTGCTCGGGACTGTCGATCGCACCGTCTCCGCACACACCGTCGGCGTGGCTGGATCGTCCGAAGAGAACGCTGAGAATCAATACGAGAACCGCGAGGAGGAGCCCCGCGATTTTCATCTGCCGGTGCTTTGGAAGGGAGATTTGTATTGGTATTGAGAAAATCGTGTAATTATAGCACAAAATGACCTCTTTGAGGTGCAGCAGAACATGACAGAAAACTGGAATATGTTTTGATATTTTTCTAGTAGAAATCCGAACCTAAATCCTTAATATGTTCGACAACTCTTCCGCCGGAAACACACAGGACATCCGTGCGACCGGATTCCTGGTAGTCGTGCTTCGTCACCCAGCGTGCAACCGCTTTCCGCATCGCACCTCTCTTCCTTCCGTCAACAGCGGTATGGATGGGATAGCGCTGCGAGTGATGTTCACGCGTTTTCACCTCAACGAAGACCATCATCTTTTCTTGCGTGTCATATGCGACGATATCGATTTCAAATTTCTTGAAACGAACATTGCGCTCCCGCACGTCGTACCCATTGGAAACCAGGTACTGAGCCGCAATTTCCTCGCCGAGAGACCCTGTGAGCTGCGTTGTCATGGTATGCAGGGGAATGAATAGAACATACTTTCTTTTCTTGTCTGCTCCAGAGTATTGCAGAAAGGTGTACGAAAGTACACCATAGATTCCTATGCTCACCAAATTCACCTCGTTCACCACCCTCGGCATCAAGGCGTATCCGGTCGAAGTCGAAGTCGGCGTCACTCCCACCTCGGGCGAAGGAAAATTTTTCATCGTGGGCCTCGGCGATACGGCGATTCAGGAAAGCAAACAGCGCGTCATCATGGCGATGAAATCGTCGGGATACAAAACACCGATGGGACGCGTGATGACCGTGAATCTCGCACCGGCGCACATCCGGAAAACCGGTTCAAGATTCGACGTTGCCATCGCACTCGGGCTCCTTCTCGGCAACGGAACCATCGACCTCCCGACCGAAACACTGGAGCAGACTGCGTTCCTCGGCGAACTTGCCTTCGACGGATCGCTCCGGCACGTGACCGGAGTGCTGTCGTGCGTGCTCGCGGCACGTGAGATGGGGCTGAAAACGGTTGTGGTTCCGGAATTGAACGGTGCGGAAGCGGCACTGGTTCCCGACATGAAAATTCTCGCGCTGAAAAAACTCACCGACGTCATCGCATGTCTGCGAGGAGAGATGGAAGCACCGATCATCGAACCGCATGCATGCGCCGTGGCACCGATCTCACACGTCGACTTCTCGGATGTGCGCGGGCAGGCACAAGCGAAGCGCGCACTCGAAATTGCTGCGGCGGGCGGACACAATGTCCTGCTCTCCGGCACGCCCGGATCGGGGAAAACGCTGCTTGCCAATGCGCTCCGCGGCATTCTTCCGCCGCTCACGCGGGATGAATCTCTGGAAGTCACCGGCATTTATTCCGTCGCAAACTTGCTTCCCGGTTCCACTCCTCTCATTCAAGAACGTCCGCTTCGTACTGTGCATCACACGGCGAGCGGCATCGCCATCGTCGGTGGCGGGCAGCACCCGGCACCCGGGGAAATTTCCCTCGCACACAGAGGAGTGTTGTTTCTGGATGAGCTCGCCGAATTTCCTCCGCAAGTTCTGGAAGTGCTAAGGCAGCCGATGGAAGATCGGCGCATCACGATCAACAGAGCGCAGGGTACGGTCACCTTTCCCGCGGATTTCATTCTCGTCGCGGCCATGAACCCGCCGAAGTTCAGCGCGGCATCGGCGGACAGGATCAAACGAAGAATTTCCGCGCCGCTGCTCGATCGCATCGATCTGACGATCGACGTGCAACCGGTGGAGATCGCGGATCTGCAAAAGAAGAAGAATACGGGAGCCGAAACGAGTGCCGTCATCCGGGCGCGTGTCGCAAGCGCACGGAAGAGACAGGTGAAGCGGTTCCAAGGGAGAAACATTCAGACGAACAAGGAAATGAGCGTGAAAGATCTGGAAGAACTGTGCCCGCTCGATACGAAGAGCGCACTGCTCCTCCGCCAAGCAGCCGAAAGACTTTCCTTCTCCGCACGCACGTATCACCGCACGATCAAAGTCGCACGAACGATCGCGGATCTTGCGGGGTGCGATGACATCGGCATCGCACACATCGCGGAAGCGCTTCAGTATCGGCAATCAGTCGGAGTGTGATGGACTTCTCCGTATATACAATGTATACTCATTCTATGAAAACAACGGTTCACCTCTGGGGAAACAGTCTGGCAATCAGAATCCCCAAAACTTTTGCCCTTAGTCTAGGTATAGGTTCGGGAAGGGAAGTGGATCTCTCTCTTGAGAAAAATAGCTTGCGTATCCATCCGACCGACAATGCTCTTGAAACGATGCTCGCGAAGATCAATGCAAAAAATCTTCATAAAGAAACCGAAGTGACGGGCATTTCCGGACGAGAAGTATGGTAAAACAGAATATTCCCGACAGAGGCGATATCGTATCCCTGCAATTCAAGCCGCAACGAGGCAGGGAGCAGGCGGGAAGAAGACCTGCAATCGTCCTCTCGCCGAGAGCCTACAATGAGCGAACCGGTCTTGCGATTCTCTGTCCCGTGACGACGCAAGTGAAGGGCTATCCGTTTGAAGTGGCGCTGCCGAACACTTTAAAAACGAAAGGTGTTATTCTCGTGGATCACATCAAAAGCCTGGATTTTAACGCGAGAGGCGCTCGTATTCTTGAGCGTGTTCCGCCACCCGTTCTCCAGGCAGTTGTATCAAAATTACTGGTGCTCTTCACATAGAGAAAGAACAGAGTCTCGCAGAAGGGGGAATGCTTGAAATCCTGCACTTGCATTCAAATGCTTCCCGCCTGCAATAACCGTCAATCTTGCATCGAGATTATTTGCAAGTCTGCGGGCATGTGACAGTGGAATGTAAGGGTCATCATCGGCATGAAAGATCACTATCGATTTCGCGTGATTTCTGATTTTTTCCCACTTGAATGAGTGATTGATAAAAGTAGAAACGAGGGAATCAAAATCATTCCTCATAATTTCAGAAACCGGTGCAACCAAAAAACATGCCCGAATGGTGCGGGGTAATTTCTCCAACATTCGCAGCACCAGCGTTCCACCGAGACTGTGACCGATAAGAATCGTATTCTTATCTGCTGTTTCAAGAAATTTTTGTAGGCTCTTCACCCATACTTCCAGATTCGGACGGTCAGGCGAAGGAAGAGCGGGCACGATCACCGTATGATTTCTTTCTTCTAGCTCCTTCTTAAGCCACGGAAACCAGTTTCCCTCCGGCGAGCCACCCGTGCCGTGAAATATGAAGATCGTCGCCATCGTTTGCAGGATACTCTTTTTTCACTTTCCGCTTTCCGCTGATACAATTAGCCCGTGCATTATGCGGATAGACTTTCGGCTCGCATCGAAAAGACCTCTCCCGTCTGCGTTGGCTTGGATCCCATCCTGCCATCGCTTCCCGAAGGGATCGAAAAAAATACTGCGGGTGTTGAACGATTCTGCAAAGGCATCATCGATGCGGTAAAGGACTCAGCAGCAGCCGTGAAGCCGCAACTCGCGTACTTCGAGCTGCTTGGCTGGGAAGGGATGAAAGTGTTCTTCGAGGTTTGTGATTATGCGCAGAAGAAAGGGCTGATCGTGATTGCGGACGGCAAGCGCAACGACATCGGTTCGACATGCGAAGCGTACGCGGAGGCGTACCTCGGCAAGGACAAACCGATCGATGCGCTCACGGTATCGCCCTATCTCGGCTCGGACGGCATCAAACCGTTTTCCGATCTCTGCGCAAAAAATAATCGTGGAATCTACGTTCTCGTGAAAACGAGCAACCCGAGTTCCGGGGAGCTGCAAGATCTCCCGACGGGGGATGAAGCGGTACACGAGTACCTCGCACAGCTCGTCGAGGGATGGGCAAGCATGGCACTCGGAGAGAAGAGCAATCTTTCTTCCATCGGTGCAGTCGTCGGTGCGACGTATCCGGAAGAACTGAAGTACCTGCGCACCATCATGCCGCATGTCCCGTTCCTCATCCCCGGATACGGCAGTCAGGGAGGAACGGCGCAGGACTGCAAGCCCGGTTTCCTCGGCGATGGATCAGGAGCAATCGTGAATGCGGCGAGATCCATTCTTTATGCCTCAAAAGGAAAAGACTGGCAGGCAGCAGCGGCGAAAGCGGCGGAAACAATGGCAGGAGAGCTGCGGAAGGTACTTGCATAAATACTATAAATATAGTATAATATAAACATTACTTCTTCACATCCATACCCATGTCACACGACCAAAAGACCCTCGAGAAGTTGTATGTCCTGTCGACACTCTGGACGACCTTCGCCGGTGCGTTCCTGCTTGTCGTCTCGATGAATATGCGTTAGGACTACTGCCACTTTGTCCCTTTTGCGATCGGGCTTGCGCCTTCGATCCACTTGAAGTGACCGGACTGGTCGGTCCACTGGATGCTCCCGCTCGTCTCGGGAGTTCCTGCGTCACTCAGATCAATCTCCATGCTGTTTCCGGTTGATCCCGTCGGAACCCAGAGATTGGCACGAATTTCGAGCGTGAGTGGGCTGCTCCTCGGCAGCACCCCAATCGAACCGAGATTGGCACAGCTCAGTTGCGCTCCATCCTGACTGACGCTGCACGGAACGCTGAGTGAAGACCCCGCTTGTCCGATGCTCCAGTTTTGCACGGTGAATGGTCCGCTGCGCTGAAGCGAGAAGAGCATGTTTTCAACTGCGAGCGTCTTGCCTGGAAGCACACTGCCACTGACCGTGAATGAACTGACAAGCATGCCCGTTCCGGAACTGATCGGAGCGGTCGCGGGGGAAAGACGGCTCACCTGTGTGATTCTGCCAAACGCCGTCTGGTGTTTGGGGAAAGGAGCGAGTGCGGGAATATTCGTCGTCTGATTCGAGGTGTTCCCGTGGATGGTCACCGAGAGTATCCGGACTTGCAGCAGCTGATCGGATGACCCGTTCGTGTCGAAGCCGCGGATATTCGCGCGCAGTACCAGAGGCACATCGGTATCCGCAGGGATCGTCGGTTGCTGATCGAGGCTGAACTGCACTTCGTACGTCTGCTTGTAATCGGCAGGGCTGGTGGTGGTTCTCCTCCGGAGAATCGCAACACTGTTTCCGGTATCGGCTCTCACCAGCTCGAGCGTATCAATCGACGAAATGTCATTGAAGAGTTTGACTTCAGCCGAAGAAATGCGGGAGATTTCTCCGCTGCTTCGGAGCGTGATCGCGGCAATGGCATCCGACGGTGAACCGAGAACCAGGAAATGACTGACGGGGGGAAGTGTGAAAAGAGAAATGGGATTCGAAGAAGATGATGAAGAAGTAGACGATGACAGTGAGGAACTTACGGAACTGCTACTCGCACTCGATGTCTGCGGAAGGTACTGCCCGGCTTCGGCGTTCCGTAGCGCCGTCAGTTGCCCTGTTGACTCGGCAAGAAATGCGGCAACCAGTCTCGCCGCGAGTGCGCGGGTAAGGGGCGTATCGAAACGGATCGTCATCGGAAGATCCACCTGCTTCTCTGCCGCAGCCTCGTAGTACGGCTCCGCCCAATCGGCACTCTGCACAGCCTTTATGTCGTACCCGAAGAGGAGCGTCATCATCTTCAGTGCCTCCGCATAGTTCACCGTGCGCTCGGGATGAAACAACCCGTCGGGATTCCCACGCACGACGCCTTTCGTAAATGCAAAACACACCGGAGGGCTGAACCAGTCGCCGATGCGAACATCGGGGAAACAGTATGGATCGCCTGCAGCACCGATCGACGGCGCATCGAGTTCCGGATGACGGCTCTCGTCAGGATGATGCCCGAGCGCAACGATCGCCATTTTCAGAAACTCGGCACGATTGATCTGCCGGCTGCTGCCGAAGAAACCGTTCCCGTACCCCTGCACGACTCCCTCATGTGTGAGCAGATTAATGCCTGCTGACACCGGACTTCCCGGATGCACGTCCGTATAGAAATCCCCCGGCTCGATCGTGAGAGCGAAGGCGAGGATGGGAGCGATGACGAGTGGAACGAACAGGAAAAGAGAAGTGCGACGCATGGGACGCAGTGTACATCACGCCGCCTCCCGCGCAGTAATGATCTCGTGTTCTTTTTGATCGAACCATTCTTCGATCTCGTCACCAGACAAGCCGAAGACATCGCGCCTTGCATGCGCCGCCTGCCTCGCAACCGCCAGATTGTTCTTGAGCAAGAGATCCGGATCCAACTGCCCCTCCACAATGTGCTTGTAGTCACCAATCGTCACTCGAATATTTCTCGTTTTCTTTTCGACGATGAAGTAAAACGCATCTGCAAGCATGAGTTCGGCATTGATGCTCGCACACTGCACCGCGATCGATGCAAGCGCATCGAGTGCCTGACGGGCATTCGGAGCCGATTCTTTCTCTTCTCCGATCAACTGTTTCCACTCGGCATCCTGCGATGTGTGATTGGTATCGGAGAGCACAAAGTTCTTGCCGCCTTGCGTGAGGTCGGTGCAATACACGGCATGTTCAGTGGGATCCAGTCGATAGGTCGTGTGTGCAACAGGAATACCTGCAGCTTGCAGACGTTCATGCATCTGCGCTTCCCCGAACAGTTTCGTCGCACCAAAAGCATTATTGGGAGCACGGAATGCAAGTGAGATCCTGCGCCTCGCTTCCTCTGAGATATTCTCTCTCGTTCTCCGATGTAAAACCGACACCCCTCTCTCGGAGACAATATTCCGTCGACCATGACCGACGTAGTCGCCGATCGATTCGTCCGGAAGATGTGTGTCTTTGAGGAATTTCATTATAGTTCATTATACAATTATTGCTCAAAACAATCAATAATCTGCATGTGCCTATTGGTGCCCAGGAGAGGACTTGAACCTCCATACCCTTGCGGGTACCAGCTCCTAAGGCTGGCGCGTCTGCCATTTCGCCACCTGGGCATACCTCTATCATACTGTGCTATTTCCCCCGACCGAAGTGATGTTTGCTGTATCGCAACGCAATATCGTTCAGTCGGTCTCCAAGCACTTGGTTCGCCTTCTGATTTTCATGCGATAGTTCCCTCCGCGCCTCCCCCAGCAGTGCGAATGTTTCCGTCTCAAGTTGCGTGCGCTTCCGCTGATCTTCCGTTCTGATCGTCTGTTTCTTCTCCGCCATATCGCTGTCGAGTGCGTGACGCTTCGAACGAAAGAGGATATCGAGCGCCGCCTGTTTCCGCTCACGCAGAAAAGGATCTTGTTCCTCCTTCAGACGTTCGACCTCACGACTTCTCTCGCTCTCCAGCGCATGGATCTTCATCCGCTCCTCAGGCTCAAGTCGGAAGAGTGCTTCATGCGTTTCTCTGTCAATCAGCGATAAGCGAGCACGCTTATCACGTTCGATCTCGGTCTCACGTTCCCGGTTCGCCAGGAGAGCGGCATTCACCGCTGCCGTATGTTCCAGTGTTGCGCTCTTCGTCGCTGCTTCCGCCTCCCGCTTCCTGTCGTTGACGGCGTGGTCGTGCAGGATTTTGATCCTCGCGGCTTCGCGAAGATCCGTGAAATACTGATCCTTCTTTTTCAGTTCCTCCGCCTGTTTTTCCTGCCGTTCTTCCTCCAGCTTCCGCTGTTTTTCCTGCCTCTGTTTTTCCTCGGCAATTTCTTTCTCGCGAAGAATTCTCGTCAAACGGAATTTCTTCGCGTGAGTGTGGCTCTCGGTTTTGACTGCCTGCACTTCCTCCATCATTTCTTTTCCTTTCTCTTCTTCCTCCAGATGCTTCTGTCGCAACTCTGTCTGCAACGCCTTCTCTTCCTCGATGCGCTTCAGCCCGAACTGCACGACTTTCTCGATTTCTTCATTGCGTCGAGCCTCCGGAATACTCTCCGGATTCTCGGGGATTGGAGGGGGAAGAGGATCGACCATAATCCTCTTATTCTAGCACAGAATCAGGAACGAATGAAGTGCTGACCATCGTTCGAAAGCGGATCTGTTTCACTGATGTCCATCATGTTCCTCGAAGGAACCGAGAGCACCGTCGTGTCTCCATACGGATAGCGAACGGCAGACTCGACGATACTCACATTCTTCTCGTGGCGATCAGCCAACTCCGAATCGTTGAGGGGAAGATGAAGCACGAACATGCGATTGATGCACTCCTCCCGACCCCGATCCACCTGCAAGAGAAGAAGCCGCTGCGTCGCAGTGAGTGAAGCGGTATCGAGAACGGTGTCCGGATTCGTATATCCCACAACGGACCTCCTGAGGAGGTGATCGCAAGACAGCCCTGCCATGAATTGGTATTCATGCGGCGTGGGATCCACCGTCACCAGAATGGAATTCTCCCGAATGGACCTGGCTCTCTTTCCTTGCGGCAAAGACATTCCTTTCTCATTGAGATGGAGTTGGTACTCCGTGAGTTTAAGAAAAATTCCGAGACGTTCGGTTGCCTCCTCGAAGAGACTCCGCAGTTCATCGATGCGATCGTTCGCAAGTTCACGATCTCTTGCGGCATCAGGATCGCGATTATCCTCAAAAGCGTCGCGGAAGATTTCCGAAAGAGCCGTCGATGGCGGTCGAAGCAGACCGACAGTGACACCTTCAACCGATTGCATGCAGTATCAATATCCTCAGAGACTGGATTCGTCAATGAGTGAAACGTCTCAGTGGCCTTGAGCCCTTCACATTGCGGAAAACTCCCTACTCCGCCTCGACGGTCAGCCCAAGCTCTTTCAGTTGCCCGAGTTCGACCGGAGCCGGTGCACCGAGCATCAGATCCTTCGCTTTCTGATCTTTCGGGAACGGTGTCACTTCGCGAATATTCGGCTCGCCTGCGAGGATCATCACCACGCGATCGATGCCGTACGCGAATCCTCCGTGCGGAGGAGCGCCGTACTCGAACGCGTGCAGAATGTGTCCGAACCGCTTCTGCTGATCCTCTTTGCTGATGCCGAGCATCTCGAACACTTCCGCCTGCAGCACGGGGTCATGAATGCGGATCGATCCGGAGCCGAGCTCGTACCCGTCGAGCACGAGGTCGTAACAGACGGAATGCACATTCAAAGGCTCTTCTTTTCTCTTCTTCCATTGCTCAATGTTCGGACTCGTAAACGGGTGATGGCTGAAGGTGAGCGAGCCGTCGTCATTCTCCTCAAACATCGGGAAATCGGTCACCCAGAAGAGCGCATGTGTTTCGGTATCGATCAGATTGAACCGCTTCGCCGCTTCATTCCTGATTCGACCGAGACTCGCACAGACAATTTTGAACGTATCGGCGCCGAAGAACAGCGCATCGCCGGTTTTTGCTCCTGTTTTTTCGGTGAGTTTCTCGAGAAATCCGTCCTTGAAAAACTTCAGGAGAGGAGACTGCGGACCTTCGGGTTTGAACAGAATGTATGCGAGCCCTTTCGCTTTCAACTCTTTCGCAAGTTCCGTCCATGTGTCGATTTCGCTGCGTGATAATTCCGCACCACCGGGGACGCGAAGCGCACGCACCGTTCCGCGCTTCAGTTTCAGAGCTTCTTCGAAAACTTTAAACCCGCAACCGGGGACAAGCTCCGAGACATCGGCAATCGGCAGATCGAAACGAAGATCGGGCTTATCGGAGCCGTAGGTATCCATCACGTGCTGCCATGGAAACGACCCGACTTTCCCCCACTTGAGTTTCTTCTTGCTGCACTCTGCAATGATCTGCTCAATCGATCCTTGGATGATTTCCTGCACGTCTTTCTGCTCGCAGAAACTCATCTCGAAGTCGAGCTGCAGAAATTCCGGCTGTCTGTCACCGCGCAAGTCTTCATCACGGAAACACCGTGCGATCTGAAAGTATCGATCGAGTCCTCCTACCATGCAGAGCTGCTTCAGTTGCTGCGGGCTTTGAGGAAGCACGAAGAAATTCCCGGGGTAGACGCGGGACGGAACGATGTACTCGCGCGCGCCTTCCGGCGTGCCTTTGATCAGACAAGGCGTATCGATCTCGAGACAGTTCTGCTCCGTAAAATATTTCCGGATGATCTGAAACACTTTCGATCGCAGAGCCAGATTTCGCTGCATCTGAGCTCTGCGCAGATCAAGGTACCTGTACTCCAAGCGAAGTTCTTCATTCACGGGTTTGTCGGAGTCAATTTCGAATGGCGGCGTCTTCGCGCGACTCAAAACCTCGAGACCGGTCGCGACGATTTCAATCTGCCCCGTGGGCATCGTATTGTTCTCGGTACCACTCAGACGCTTGCTGACCTTTCCCGTTACTTTCAGCACCCACTCGGGGCGTACGCTCTCGGCAATCTTGAAGACCGCCTTGTCGCTTTCGGGATGCCCTTCGACTCGCTGCGCTTGCTCAGGGTGACACACGATCTGCGTCAGACCGTACCGATCGCGAAGATCGAAGAAGATCAGTCCGCCGTGATCTCTGCGCGTATTCACCCAACCGCAGAGCGTGACGGTCGTATCGGCATTCTTTGCCGTAAGTTCGCCGCAGGTGTGGGTTCTGTGCATGTGCGGGAAGTGTAAAGTGGAAAGCTCAAAGTGGAAAGTAACTCTTGGGCATTCCTAAGATAAAGAATTTTGATGTCGTCAGACTTTAAACTTTTAACTTTCTACTTCTTCACTTAAAGAGTCGTCCAAGCTCCTCCTTAAACTCCTGCACATCCTTGAATTCACGGTGCACCGAGGCGAAGCGTATGTAAGCGACCTTGTCGAGTTTCGCGAGCGCATTCATGACATCGCTGCCGATCGTCGTGCTCTCGACTTCCTCTTTGTTCTTCCCCCACTTCTCCTCCAGGTCGCTGAGCATCTTGTCGATATTTTTCTGCGTGACGGGACGTTTCGTGCAGGCGATCCAAATGCCGCGCTCGAGCTTCGTGCGACTGTACGGTTCGCGTGTGCCGTCGCGTTTCACGACGATGAGCGATGCGAGTTCCTGCCGCTCGAACGTGGTGAACCGATGTTCGCACTTGCCGCACTCTCGCCGACGCCTGATCGCGCGCCCGTCCTCGGCGAGGCGGGAATCGATCACAGCCGTATCATCGTGTTTGCAGCGTGGGCAGCGCATGACTCTATTCTACATCAAAATATGAAATATATTCTTTTGTCTATTCAAAGCCATGAATCGATGGCATTCCTTCAATTTTTTGACGAAAAAGGAACAGATTATACTGTGATCGCATGTCCGATCCCGATGCTCCAAAACAGGATGCTGAGCAACCGGTGAAAGGTTGTGCAACATTGCCTCCGAAACTCCAAGAGGAATTGGTCAACGTGCAAAAGGAGAACAGCCAATTGCGCGTGGCACTTTTCGCACTGCTCTCCGGAGCGGTGATCGCCACATTTGCAACGGCATGGAAAAATGATGATGAAATCGACTCCGACCGACACCCCGAGAGAAACGCCGTAGAAATTCATCAGCGTCTGCAGATCCGGAAATTAAAGGAGGGTATTGAACGACTTCTGGAAGAAAGAAAAATGCGAATGCTTGAACAGGGTGAAGGGGAGGAAAGTATGATCGAGAAACTCCCGAATACCGTACCGTTTCGAGGTCGCAGACAACCGCCGAAAGCGTGAGTCACCGAAGACGAACGTCACCCTGCCGAAGCACTTTCACGCGATCACCGACGATTTCAGCGACGGTGGATGGCGGTGCGAGAGACAGGACTCCGCTGTCGAGCACGAGATCCGGCACCGTTTCCATGCCAAGAAACTGCGACTCGATGTCGGAGACACTGTACGTATTCGGTTTTCCGTGGAGGTTTGCGGAAGTTGTTGCAATGGGAGAGCCGAAGGAGAAGACAAGGCTTTGGGCAAATGGGGAGGAGGATATCCGTATCCCAATCGTAGGGTTGGGGATGGGGGTTGGGGATGGGGGGCACACATGAATCGGAAACGGTGCATCGCTTCGCATCGGAAGAACAATCGTCAGTGGCCCCGGCAGAAATTTTTTTGCAGTTTCCAGCGCTTGTTTTGAGAACACGACAAACTTCTGCGCTTCTTCAATCGAAGAAAACATTGCGCTCACCGGCTGATCGAACGATCGCTTCTTGATGAGAAAAAGTCGTTCAACGGCTTTCGGATCCCGCAAGTCGCATGCAAGTCCGTAACAGGTCTCGGTTGCGTGCGCGATCACGCCGCCATGATGCAATACGTCGATTGCACGAGTGATTGAATTTTCTGATGCGAGAGCAATTTCCATACGCAAAGAAGAATGCATGCGAATTTTCAGTTTTCAATTTTCAATTCGTATTTTTTTATCGCCTCCTCCACACGCTTCTCGAGCAGCGGTGACATTGTGATCGTGAGTCCGACTGGCAGAGTCTTGTCACCGATCCGGAGCTGCACTTTTTCATTGCCGGCGAAAGCTTCGAAAATATTTTTGATATCGAGCAGAAGCTGCTTCGGGGCGCGGGCGGGGAGTGTGATGGTGTGAATGGAAATCGAGGGATTGGGACGGGGGTTGGGGTTTGGAGTTCGATCAAGTGAATACTTTTCCAGACCCACTTTCTTCAGTGCCTCTTCCGTCTGCATCCCACCTTGAATCCATGCAGCGAGAGGACCGACGAGATCTTCTCCCGAAATTTTCATCTCACTTTTTTTCGCAAATTTCGGAACTGAACTTTCTTCATCCGGCAGATGTTCCTCCTCTTCCCGCTCTTTCCTCCGGCCTCCGGCACTCCAATGGAGCGCCTCTTCATCATTGAACATTCCCTCCTGTTTCGCCTTCGCGACCATCGTTTCGAGTGACACGCGCTTCAACGCTTCCGCCTTCAGTTGCGGCTGCCCCATGCGCATGTCGAGTGTTCCTGCAATCACGAGAATCGAGTCCGGCTTCTCGAGAATATCTTTGCACTCCGCGTACGTTTTCGGAAACAAGGTGACCTCCATCCGACCGGTCGGGTCTTCGATCGTGAGAATCGCCATCGTGTCGCCCTTCTTGGTATGGAGTACTTTCGTCGCCTCCACGATCCCGGCGACGGTGATTTTCCGGTTCATGTCATCCCCGGACAAACTGTCGATGAGCCGCGCTTTCTTGCTGATGTACTTGCGGAGCCCCGCAAGAGGATGGCTGGAAACGTAGAGCCCGAGCGTCTCTTTCTCCCAGATCAGCTTCCGGTATGCACTCGCCGGATCGATGCGATCGAATTCAATGCCGGCACCGGTACTTGCGGCTCCAAGCGACTCGAACATATCGCTCTGCGACGCACCCTTGTCGCCGACCGACTTGCTGAACTCCACGACTTTATCGTACTGCGAGACGAGAACCGCACGCTCCATCAGCGAATCGAATGCTCCCGATTTCGCGAGAGATTCGAGGAGTTTCTTATTGAGGAGTTTGCTCGGAATGCGGAGGGCGAAGTCCTCAATCGTCTTGAACGGTCTCCGGTCCTTCCCGTCCGCACCGTCCCGAATCGCGATGATCTGACGGATGGAACTCTCGCCGACTCCTTTGATGCCAAGGAGTCCGAAACGGATTTTCCCATTCGGGAGCGACGTGAAGTGCGCGAGCGACTCATTGATGTCCGGCGGCAACACGTCGATACCCATCGCGCGCGATTCTTCGATTTCGATCGCGATGCGGTCGGTGTCGCCGTCCTCGCTGCTGAGGAGCGCCGCCATGAAGTCGGTCGGGTAATGCGCTTTCAAATACGCGGTCTCGTACGCGATGCGTCCGTAGCAGGCGGAGTGTGATTTATTGAATCCGTACCCCGAGAACGGCTCGATGAGTGCGAATATTTTCTCGACGGTCTCACGCTTGCGACCTTTTGCGAGCGCGCCTTGAATGAACTTTTCCCGCTGCTCTTTCAGCAGTGCGGGAATTTTTTTCGCGACCGCCTTGATGAGCAGGTAACCCGCACCGAGACTGAAACCGGCGAACTCCTGCACGACGCGCTGCACCTGCTCCTGATACACGATGATGCCGTACGTCTCCTCGAGGAACGGCTGCAGTTCTGGCACATCGTAGGTGATGAGTTCGGGATGATGTTTCCGTTTGATGTATTCGGGAATCGACTCCATCGGACCCGGACGGTAGAGGGCACACATGGCGACGATGTCTTCGAACCGCGTGGGCTTGAGCTGCTTCAGGTACCGGCGCATCCCGCCGGACTCGAGCTGGAAGACGCCGGTGGTCTCGCCGCGGGACAGAAGCTCGAATGTTTTTTTGTCGTCAGTAGGAATCAATGCGATGTCGATTTTCTTCCCGTGCATGCGCTCGATGATGAGGAGCGCCGTCTGGATGATCGTCAGGTTCTTGAGCCCGAGGAAGTCCATTTTGAGAAGTCCGAGGGACTCCAGCGGCTTCGCATCGTACTGCGTGATGATAATGTTCTCGTCCTTCGGAGCGCGCTGCAGCGCCGTGTACCGCACCGCGGGCTCGGGCGTGATGACGACACCGCACGCGTGTACGGAGACGTGCCTCGCTTTGCCTTCGAGCTTGAGAGCGATTTCCAGAATTTTTTTGTACGTGTCGTTTCCCTGAATACCAGTAAGGAGTTCGTCGGTGAGGAGCGCATCTTTGAGCTCCGTTCCGGGACGATCTGAAATCAGTTTCGCGAGCGCGTTCATCTCCGCAAACGACACGCCGAACGCACGTCCGACGTCTTTGACCGCCGCACGTGCGGCAAGCGTTCCGAATGTGCAGATTTGAATCACGCGGTCACTGCCATACTTCCCGCGCACGTACTCGAGCACTTCGTCTCTCCGAGTATCTGCGAAGTCGATGTCGATATCCGGCATGCTGATGCGTTCGGGGTTGAGGAAACGCTCGAAGAGGAGCCCGTGCTCCAGCGGATCGAGCGTTGTGATGTCGAGCACGTAACTGACGATCGATCCTGCGGCGGATCCGCGTCCCGGACCGACGGTGATCCCTCGACGCTTCGCCTCGGCGATGAAATCCGCGACGATCAGAAAGTACCCCGAGAACCCCATCTTCTTGATCGTCTCGATCTCATAGGTGAGACGCGATCGTATCTCTTTCTCCCGCTCGGGATCCTTCTCGATGATGTGCGTGTACCGCTTCTGCAATCCCTGCTCACACTGCGCATTCAGGAGCGACTCTTCCGTTTCACCTTTCTGCACGGGAAAACTCGGAATCTTGTACTGACCGAACGGAATGCTTACGGTGCAACGATCCGCGATGACCTTCGTGTTCTCGAGCGCTTCCGGCACGTGCGAGAATGCCGCTTCCATCTGATCGAACGGTCGTATGGAGAAATCGCTGTCACGCATCGAGAAACGACCGGTGTCACTGACATTGGAGTTTTTCTGGATGCAGAGGAGAACATCATGCGCTTCGGCATCCTCGATTCTGCAGTAGTGACTGCTGCAACTTGCGACGAGCGGCACGCCGAATTCTTTCGCGGCACGAATGAGCTGCTGATTGACCTCGGATTGTCCCGGAACATTCGGCAGATCCATCAGTTCGAAGTAGAGGTTGTCTTTGCCGAAGAACGAACGGTACTGCTCAACGAGGAGCTTCAAACGTTCACTGTCCTCCGCCATCGCAGCCTGCGGAATCGCTCCGCTGATCGGCCCGGAGAGTGCAATGAGCCCTTTTCCGTACTGTTTCAAGAGTTCGGCATCGACTCTCGGCTTGTAATACATGCCTTCGAGTGCCGCTTTCGTCGCAAGCTCAAGAAGATTTTGGTAGCCTTCTTCGTTCGCAGCCAGAAGGACGAGCGGGTAGCGACGCGTATCGACTCCGCTCTCTTTGTCGAAGCGCGTCCTCGCGGCGACGTACGTTTCAAGCCCAAGAATCGGCTTGAGCTTGTGCTCTTTGCATGCTTTGTAGAACTCGATCAAACCGTACGTGTAGCCCTTATCCGCAAGCCCGACCGCGGACTGCCCGAGCTCTTTCGCACGCAGCACGATTTCCTCCGGTGTTGGCACCGCCTCAAGAAGGGAGAAGGTTGAGTGACAATGAAGGTGGACAAAATCAGTAGGTTTCATAATAAAGATGAAGGCTTGCCCTGCACCGGAGCGAAGCGACTGGTGCGGGGTGAACGAAATCGGAGGGCTTCATGGGGGAAGTTTACACTAAAAAACTTGTTAACCGCGGGAAGCATCCCGCTCCCATTCAAGAAAATGGAAGCATGAAAAGGGAGAGCAATACTTTGCGCGTCATCTTCAGAGGTTCCTCAGAACGTAAACAACCGGAGTAGCCCGCCGGGAGTTGACGATGCCGAAGACGATGCCAGCGGTTCCCCGCACTGCAACTGTGCAGGAGGCTGATCGCTCAGATGCAAATCTCCACCGGAGCAGTAGTCTTCTCCGTCAAACTCCGAGGTGCAGAAGCATTTGTCACTCGCTTTCTCGTCCGTGTACAGCCCCGAGACGTACGGGTGGCAGTATTTGTTGAATGAGCGTTTGGCAACGGCATCAAGAAGAGAATTGCAGTGACCGTCCACGCACGAACGCCGCAGGAAGTAGACAAGTCTCGGAATGTACTCCTTCGGGAGGAAGTTTTCCGTGATGGAAGACAATGTCCTGATGGCGGAGTCGAGTGATACGACGGATTCCAAATTGCGTTCGTACGAGTCGCGAAGAATGGCATCGCTCATGCTCATGAAACGCTCCGTATCCTCGGAAGTATCCGAAAATTCTTTGGATGTATCGAGTTTATACATGAAATAGTACTGCTGCTCATCACCTTGGATCTGGAGATCATCAGGCAGCGGTCTGTTCGCTCCGATTTGGCTCTTCCGATCCGCATGTGCTCGGCTGAGAATCAGCGCATTTGGCAGCGTGAAGAAGGAATCGTAGGAAGGACGAAACAACGTGCCAAATGGCAGCATCTGAGCAAGAGGAGGATCGAACGTTGCCGAGGAGCTGCCGGGATTCTGGAGGAAAGAAGGATCAAAGAAATCAGGAAACGCCGCAAGCACCGTATCGAAAGCCGCTGCACTCCCCGACTCCGGTGATTTCGGTCGGAGACATCCTTCCTGCTCCGCGTGCGGAGGGGGAGTGGCGGGGCTGCCGGGAGGATCCGGCGGGACAGCTCCTGTCAGGAGAGCAATCGTACTGTCGATGTTGAAAATCGCGTCCCTGACGAGCGTGAAAATATCCGATGCGAGCGAGCCGGATTGATCCATAAAGTAAATCAAATCGCCTGCCTCCATCTGCAATTTGGGAGGAAGCGGGGGCAGACCGTCCCGAACGAAAGCAAGCATGTCCGCATCGCAACCGTAGCTCTTGATGTCGTATGAATTTCCGGAACTGTTTGGCAACGCGCCGATGAAGTGCGGAGCGTAATCCGTCGTGTAGGGGCAGAGGGGAGCGGTCGAATCGGGATCGACCTCGGTTCCTCCGAAAGGATCTTTGAGTCTCAGACGATTGTCCTGAAACGAAGGATCAATCGAACCCTTGAGGAACGCTCTGTACGCGGTGACGGCGTACTCGTAGATCGAACGGAGCCGGGTGGAAGCATCGATATTGCACGCGGTCGTTGCAGTATTGAACGCAGCGTAGACATCGTTCAGTTTCGACTGCAGCAGAAGACGATCACTCTCGAAACAGAGCGTGCGCTCGCGGAGAAATTGCGATTCGATCCCAAGCTCGAGGAGGAGTGTGCGTTCGTCACGAACAACGGAGAGATTCTTCCTGATCTCTCCCATCAGTGCATTATTATCGCAACTCCCGCCCCCTGATGGAACTGCGGCGATCCCCGCATCGATTTGCTTCAGAACTCCATCCACCCACGGAGACAGCGGAGTGGCTCCGGCAATCTGCGGGAAGAGAACCAAGCCGATAAGGAGAAGAATGCGACGCATGAGCTTACGGTCCGAATTCTTTGAAGGGTCCCGTCCACGGGCAAGGGGTGATGGTGACGGGAGCACGCTTGAGATCCTGCAACAGGTCACCCATCTGCCGGACAAACTGTGCCATCGCGGCAAACAGTTTCTGGTTCACGGGAATCGCCTGGTCGAGTGCGACGCGCTGACCAAGGGGAAGCGCAATCGACAGGAAGTCATCCTGACTCTTCGCGATCTCCGCTGCATTCCTGACAATGGTGTTCACAGCGGTCATCTGCTCGTCGCTCGGCGACTGTGCAATTGTGTCATCATGGAACGCACAGTCACTCAGAACGCCGCGTGCAGCATCACCGTTCTTGATGCAGTACTCCCGCTCAAAATCCTGCACGAGCAGGTGTCCCACGTACCGCGGCAGAACGAACGGGGACTTGTGCGCCGTCTCGGCGTACAGCCCGAGTCTCGGATCCGCACGCACGCAGGAGAGGTACGGCGAGGTGTTCTCATCGATCAGCGTCGTATTGCGATTCGGCACCAAGGTGTGCCCATGCATCGACTGTGCGAGACAGTGACCGATATAACATGCGTGTGCACTGATGTCGTCGGGGTAGAGAATTTTGGTTTCCGGTGAGCAGAGAGTATCCGTATCCGCGGGCTTCAGACTCGAATTGATTTGCCCCGGATTTCCGGGAGGGGTGAGCGGTGTGCCGTCATCTGCGTACAGATTGTTCAGATCTTTGCAGACGTCCGGTCCGGCATCGGTCTCGGTTGTGTCGACCGAACATTCGACAAGCGAGATGACTCGGGATCCGCTGCCGCTTGAAGAACTGCTACTGCTGCTCGAACTTCCGTTTGCACACTGCGCAGCACTCACGGATGCCTTGCGACACAGGTAGCCTTGCTTCCCGACCGTGCGACTGCAGAGAGGAGACCGAACTCCCTTACTCGCACTCGATGCACTCCCTTGGTACGAGAAAGGATACGCGAGCACTTTCGCAATCGATCCCTTCGCAAGAGTCGGATAGTCGTCCGCCTGCTCGATTTCGAGACGTGTGAAGTGAGAAGGATAGATCCACATCAGACCGAGATCATCTTTCCTCGCCCAGAGCGCGACATTGCCGACTTGTTTGAAGGAAGGCGTGACGAATTCTCCGGTCGCCTGAGGATCTCCCAGAATTTTGAGCGTCGCTGCGATATCAGCGAGTGACGAGCCGATATCATCGCCGACCCCCGAGAATCGCGGATCAAGTTCTCTGCCGTCCCTGAAGTATCCGTGATGGAATCGCAGAATTACTTTATCCAAATCCTCCGAGCTGAGCGCTTTGAGCTTCCCGTCAAGCGCATCGAACTGAGTGTCAGCTGCTTTGTCCCAGGGAAGAAGCCCGGCTCCGGTTCCCGACCAGACATGCTTGAGGATCAAGCTTAAGGTTCCCATGCGGATCGGTCGATGCGGTTCATCGGCAATCGCAAGTTCGGAACCGTTCGTTGCCATGAGAAGATCATCCCCAAGACGATCCGCCTGCTCCTCCGCATCCACAAGCGACAGAATGCCATCTCTCACTCCGGTGCATCCCGCATCCGATGCTCCCATCACGAAGAGTATTTTCTCTCCTGAGGCATCCACTTTGTTCTGGCAGAGCCCGTCTCCTCCGGCTGTCCACAGCTTTCCGTCTACTGCTGATTTCACGTCGTCTCTCGTCAGCTTGATGCCGGAGTCCTCCCACCGCAGCATTTCGTCGATCACGAAATCCGAAATTTGATTGCTCGGGTACCCCATCGGACCGCGGGTCTTCGCATCGTCCATGAACGTATCGAACATGGAGGCTTCCGCTCCGCTTGCGGGGAGGAGGATCAGGAGCGCCAGGAGTGATGAAAAGATTTTTTTCATGGAGAGTTTCACTGAGGATTACGGGAGTGAATGATCGCGATCGTGTACCGAGGTGAGTGCGTCCCAGATTTTCGGCATGCAACTCGTCGCATCGGCGAGGAGACTCAATTCGTTCTTGAGGTCGAGTGACGCTCTCTGGAAACAGGTGAGCTGCAACGCGTACGCGTAGTTGAGTTCGAGAGACCGAAGCACATGAACCGTCCTGAGCATCGCGGTGCGCGCACGCTGCTTCTCGTTCTCAAGACGCGTGAGGAAGAAGCCGAGACGCACGGCGAAGACTTCGTGCGTATTTCCGGTTTTACAAGACCCCCCGCACGTTTCGTCATCGGATTGAGTTGTTGAACAGTGAGTGTCCGAGTCGACGTGAACGCAGAGATTAAGATCGCTGCAGCAGTAGAGTTTCGGATTGTCGAGATCCAAATTTCTGCCAACAAGAGAGTCCGATGACCGCGCAAGTTCATCCAATTTGCACTCGTACTCACGCTGGAACTCTCCGAGAATCGATGTGAACGATTCGAATGTCACCGGTCGAAGTTTGGTTCCTCCGAGAGCCGACGTGTAATGCCATCCGGGCAGAAGCTCGGCGAGCGCTTTCAATTTGTCGATTGCCGGACCGCTGCCACCCTGCGACTCGTCGAGGCAACTCCACTGCGACGGTTGTTTGAAGTACTCTTCCCGTTCACCGACCACCGTCGACACGTTCTCCGTAAATTTGTCCGTTGATTCCTTCAGTGTTTCAAGATCTTCGAAGACGGTTCCGACCGTGGTGCACGCACGCGGGTTGGTGCTTGAACTGCTGGAGGAGTTGCCGCCGGATACCAAACCGCCGAGAAGACTCGCACCGAGGAAATATCGCGACGATGCGGCGACCACGCTCAGGAAAAAAAGCACGACCAGAAGCGCCTGATGGCGACGTGCTTTCTTGAGCCACTTCTTCTGCACTTTGGAGAGAGTCTGCGAATAGTTCATAGCCCTGGAGTAGAGAATGACGAAGAAGATGAGAAAGAGTACGACGATGAAGAGAATGAGTTGGAAGAAGAGGAATTGGCGCTTCCGGAAATATCCGGGTTATCGCACTGACCGACGAAGCAGGGAACCTCATGCATTTTCCCGAGAAGGTTCACCATGTCCCGGATCGGCTGCAAGACTTCGCTCGGGAACTCTCCCTGGAACCAGTCGATCATCCCGGACAACTGCAGCAAACCCCGGTAGCCGCTGTCATACGAGAACGCCAGTTGGAGCACGGAACGTTCGGTCTTCATCGACTGCGATGTGAGCCGGTCGCACTCGTGCTCCAAGCTGACCCGATCGAGCTGCGTGAGTGCATCTTCCGTGAAACTGCAGCTTCCAAAAGTCTTCCCGGATTGATCCTTGCACCCAAGCTGTTTCACCGTGATCGTTGTTCCGGCATTCAAATCAAACGACCGTTTCATCGCAAGGCAGATGGCATTCATCCGGCAACCGAGGACGCGGTAACTTTCGACGACGGGTTCGATCAGTTCGGAGGAGAGCCGCTCCTTCGTTTCGAGAATTCCGGTCTGTGCGGATGATGCAAAGCCGCCGGTCAAGACGGAAAATTTTCCGTCTGCGTCTTCCCGCGCGCCGAACACTCGGGCACGGTACTCGTCATGGGTGTCGCTCATCGCTTCGATGATCTGCTGTCTGCACGCCGCAGGAGATGCGGATGGAGCACCGGAAACGGAGTGTGATCTCAGGAGACTGACAACGCTCAGAAGCGTGAGCGCACCGACGCCGATGACGAGAGATTTGACGATTTTCATGGGGTGGACGCGGGACGCAGTTCGACCTCGACGGGAAGATCGAGGTGCGGAAATAATCGCTTGAGGATGGGGATCGGCGCATGGAGGTACGGATTTGTTTTCTCCGCATCGTCTGCGGAAAGCGTTGTGTCCCCGTACGGCGGCAGTGTTGCTTTTTCCAGCGTACTCGCAACCGAACTGAAGTCACTTGTCGCATTCGGGAAGAACATCTGCCACTTCACCGTCGTCGACTGCTGCGCCGGAAGGAGCGCGCAGATAACATCTTCGTTGCACTTGAGCGGAGTGACGGAAGGCTCTTGCTGCACTCGCTGCGTTCTTCCCGCGAAGTCCGGAATCCTGTTCGGCATCCACCGTGAGAATAGGCGTGCGACGCGTTCTTTGAGGTCATTCTCGATGTGGATGATCCGATCGGGATTCCCCGCTTCCGTCGGCGGAATCAGAACGCTCCGGATGAATCTGCAATACATCCCGCGCATGTTGTGGCGATCGAACGAAAAGTTCGTATCGGATTCTTTCTCCGCGATACCGCCGTTCGCACTCTCCCGCGCTTCCTGCGCGAGTTGATCTTCGACCGTCGTCCCGTCGATCTTCACGCGGAATTTCCGGAGAACGTCTTTCGCGGCGGCAAGGCTGGTCACCGTCGGTATCTCGAGAATACGCGGAGTCGGAAGCTGTACCGTCGGGCTGGTGAACGAATCGAAAATCGACGCATCGGGGAGTGTCGGCAGATCGGGAAAATTCGAGACATCCTCGGGTGGAGAATTCAGAAGCGGCGGATGCGGCAATTTGATTTTCACCTGAATCGGCCAGAGCACAGGAACTTTGAGGTCTCCTTTCGGAAGCGAGAGGAAGGAGAAATCGTAGAGCTGATCCTTCGGTCTAGGGACGGGGAAATTGCGAAGATCATCCGGAGGAACGTACTCTTTGTTCCTGCCCGTATGCGGCGGTCGGTCTCCCCACCAACGATCGAGAAGTGAATAGACGTCCAACGAATAGCGTTGATTGGAACACCACTGGAGCTGACACCGATCCGCCATCAACATCGAATTCTGGATATGCCGCCAGATGTTCTTCAGTCTTCTGATCTCTTCTGATCTCTGCGCCGCTTCCTTCAGTTTCCCCGTATTGTCTTTGTACCAATTCGCCATGAACGTATCGATCTCACGCAGAGGATTCAGGAGCGTGACCAGTTCCTTGCTGAGCGCACCTCGCAGCACACGTTCTTGATCAAGTGCAGTGCGATAACCCTGCAATTTTGTGATGAGCGGATCCGCAAGATTCGCGTACGACGTGCGACCGGTGCGACTTGCATCCAGCGTTTCAAGTTGTTTCCACTGATTCCACTCGAGAATCAGCGTATCGATCTCCGCCTTCGATGCGAGGGGGATGAGGATAGGAATCCGTACTTCGCTCACAGGCAAGACATAACTCTGCTTGAAGGACGCGAGAACGTTTCCGATGTCTTCGGGCCCCGCACGCAATGTCAGTTCGACGGTGCCGTTCGGTTTCGAGACGGTTCCCTTCACGTACTGAAACAGCGGGTTCTTGTCATCAAGACCGACCAAAAATCTTGCGGGCATGATGAGCCGCACCGTCGGATCGCGCACGAGTTCGAGAAGAATGTTCTCCTGCGCTTCCCAGTATTTGCTCATCGCGCGGTGATCGGAATCGTCGAACATGTCCGTTCGCGCATTCTTCGGCACGGATTTGCTTGCGAGCTGTTTCGTCTCGACGATCGCACCGAGGACGCCGGTGACATCGGACGGATCATCGAATCCCTTTTGAATTTCTTTCAGTGCTTTGACATCGAGAATCGTCAGATTCGTCTGCGTGTCGGCGATCCACGGGCTCGGCACGGAGCGGGAGGGTCTGACGGGATCGGTTATCTTCGGAGGGCTCGGAGGGAAGGGGCTATCCACATTCTCCTTCTGCTTCCCGCCTTCCGTATCCTTCCACTCCGGCGTCGGATCCGTCAGTACGATCTCACACTGCTCGTCATTGTCCTTCCCTATGCCGTCTCCGTATCCGCTTGTCACCGTATCCCTCGGATCAAAAGGGTTGCCATCAGCGTTCGTCTCTTTGTAGTACTCGTAACACTCGGCACGCAGCGTTCCGCCGGGCGGTGTCACCTTCACTCCGGGAACCATGTAGTCCGTTGCATAGTGGCGGTAGAACGAACTGGGGAGCCCCACATGCTCGCCTTTAACTTTTTCTATGATATGCCAATAGATGCAACCGGGACCGCAGGAGCGAAGCTCATACTCGCACTCCGTCATTTTATTCTTAAACGATGGCAACCAGTCCGTCCTGCACGTCGTATTCTTCGGAACATCGGTGGAAGGAGGCAGCTCTACCGCACCCTGAGGAACGAGAATCGGCGGCATGATCGCGCTACTCTTCTCCGGACGAACGCCGCTGGTTCCCTCGCACTCAAAAGTCGTACCCGGGTCAAAGCAGTAGCGCTTCGCGGGTCTCTTTGAGCAAATAGCGAAACCATCGTTGGGTGTGTGTCCTTCACAATCGCACGTACTCGTCACTGGAGGATGAATGACGACGAGCATCGACATGGCATGCCATGCATCGTAGAGTTTCTTGCAGTATTTGGGGGTTGCCTTCTCATACCGTGTACACCAACCGGATGGATTGATGTCGATATACCCTGCCCCTCCTTCCACCACTGCGACCGAACCTCCGTCAAAATTTTTACATTCGATCTCCGTACCCGAACAGGGACTTTCGCGCAATTTGACGTCCAGCTCCAGTCTTTTCAGATCCTCATCGTACATTACCGATGTATACAAATCGCACGCGGATTCATAGCCGAATGCACTGTCGGGATACTGAAAGGCACCCCGTACCCCGACTCCGGTTTTCATATTCCCGAGCGGGCTGAGGTTATCCCTCCCGGGCAGTGCGATCGGATCCGGTCCTCCGTTTCTGCGGTATGCGGAGAACGTCGGTATCGGGATGGATCCCGCAGCACCCGGTCCTTCCACCCATCCTCCGCACTCGAGCGAGTTGATATTCGTCTTTACCTCGTTCACTCCGTACTGAAAGTCTTTATAGTTTGTTGGAGCATTCATGACAGGAACAAAAGGCGCTGCATTCGCTGTTCCCGTCACAGCCAGAATCCCGAATGTCAGCGCAATGAGAGAGTGATGTTTCAGCATCGGGGCAGAGTTGGAGAGAAGTGTACTGCAAGCTCCCATTCCGTGCGCGACGAACTGTTGTTGAAAGTACTACGAAAAAACAAAAATATTTTTCATCAATTGTTTTCACTTGCAGGAGAAAATCGATGGGTGTACGTTCGTTCACATCCGCACGTACTGCGGATTTGGCCAGAGGCCTCCTCTACTTCCATTCCCCCCTCAGAGATGTTCTCTCTCAACAGAGTCGAAATCATCGGCTACCAGACACAACCCGTCTCCGTCCGCAAGACACCGGGCGGCATCAGCGTGACGGACTTGAACGTCGTCGTCCCGTACGCGTTCGAATCGAGCAAAGGCGAAAAGATTCAGGGAAAGAGTTTCCACACCGTGACGGTGTGGGGCAGCATGGCGGACATCGCAGGACAGTACGTCCGTGCGGGCAGCCAGCTCTACCTCTCCGGTCGTCTGCAAACGGACAGCTGGGATGACGAGAAAACAAAAGAGAAGCGATCGAAGACGAAAATCGTCGCGATGGATTTGATCATGCTCGACCCGAAAGACGGCCAGAGCGAAGCTCCTGCAACCGCCGACGCACTCCTCAGTTACCTCAACCGCGCAGAAGTGATCGGCAATGTCACGCGTGAACCCGAAATGCGCACGACGACGAATGGACAGAATGTCCTGACGATCGGCATCGCAACGAATGAGCGCTGGAAGGACAAAGCAACCGGCGAGATGAAAGAGCGTGCCGAGTTCCATAACGTCGTGATCTGGGGTGAACTTGCGAAAGCCGTCCAGTCGTCGGTCAAAAAAGGTCAGCGCCTCTTCGCTTCCGGTCGCGTGCAGACTAGGACGTGGGAAACCAAAGAAGGACAGAAACGCGCGACGACCGAGATTATCGCCGATGCGGTGACACTCCTCGGCATGCGCAGTGCCGATGCAATGAACGCAGTGTCGAATGATGCAGCCCGGGCAGGAATGCCCGCTCCCGTACGCTCTGAGCGGAACGAGCAGACAGAGCCCGTGGGCGTCGCTGCGAATGGAGTGCCTGACATAAAATACGAGTCCGAAATTAAAGCGGAAGATCTGCCGTTTTAATCCACGCAAAAAAAGATCAGAAACCCCGCCATTGGTGCGGGGTTTTTTCAATCACGAAAGGAAAACAACGTTTTCCTCTCGTGCGCTCTCCTTTCCTTCAGCGGAGCGCTCCAGCGATGGGACCCGCGAGACCCATCGCTTCGCGCGGCTTTTTTATTAGTAGAATTTTGTTGAAATAATAAAAGAAAGGGGTCGGCACACGCCGACCCCAAGCTCGCTCACGGTTTCCACCGGTCACCACGCCAGAACGCTCTGGCAGTGAGACCGGCAAGAATGGCAAGGAGGAAAAAATCTGAGAAGCGCGAGATCAGTTCTTTCTCGTACTCCTCAGAGCAACATGCGACCACCATCAGGGTGACGCCGGTTACAATCGCGACGAGCGATGTAACGAATGAGAGACTAAGCATCAACCAGAAAACAAGGTATTCCAAATTTCGAAGTGACTGCATGCGAATTCCTTTCATGCATGTGAGAGAGCAATGTCGCCAAGTACGCACTTGGTAACAAGTATTATTATAAAATAAAATTGATATAATAGCAAGTTTCATGGTGGTCCCGGCGGGAGTCGAACCTGCATTTACCCCTTAGGAGAGGGTCGTTCTATCCATTGAACTACGGAACCACGCAGACGCAGGATACATCATCCGAGCACCACCACCTGCCTGCTGTCTTGCGGAAGGCTGCCCGGTTTTACTTTGAATTCCGGAACGGTTTGGACTGAAGCGACGCCGCACACTTTCGCCGTGCCTGCGAGGTCGCCGTCTTTCACATCGAAGAGGATGATGACACGAGGGTCGACGGCTTCGACGAGGGCAAGGACTTTCTTCGGATTATCCGCGGCGACGACGAGCACATCGATGTCGCCGATCTTCTCGATGTCGCTGTCCGTCCAGTCCAGGATCGGTCCATCGATGAATGCGATGCGGATGTTCTCCGTGTTGCACACGTACGACACCTGGCGACCGGCTTCTTGCCCGACACCGCGCACGGAGATCCCGGCAAAGTCGTACTCCCCCGGCCAGCTGATGATCTTCTTGTTCGCACGCTCCTCCTCCGGATGACTGAGGAATGTCCACGTGTCTTTGGCTACTTTGTCAGGGAACACGTCGAACGTGACCGATCCGGTACTCACCGAACATGCCGAGCCTTTCGCTGCTGAGAAAGTAATCATACGCGCAGAGGATAGCGTTATTCCTCCTCTCTCACAATCTCCGCTCCAAGCTTCTTCAGCTTCTCTTCCAATCGATCGTATCCCCGTTCGATGTACTGCACGTCGGTCACAATCGTTTCGCCCTCCGCGCAGAGCCCGGCGAGAACCATGGCAGCTCCGGCGCGGATGTCGTTGCTCGCAACCTGTCTGCCCTGCAGTTTCGTCGGACCGATGATGAGTGCCTGATGGGAATTGAGGATCTCGATGCTTGCACCCATTTTCTCAAGCTCGTAGAGGTATGCCATCCGACCTTCAAACAACACCTCGAAGATCCTGCTGACTCCCGTTGCCTGCGTCTGGAGGACGCCGAACGGTGCCTGCAAATCAGTCGGGAAACCGGGGAAGATATTCGTCTGGACGCGAGTGGCTTTGAGAACCGATGCCTCCCCATCGACCGTGATGTCGCCGGAAGCATCAACCTTGCAGAGGACTCCCGCACGTCGAAGCGATCCGATGAACGACGTGAGGTGTTTCGCATTCGCCCCCTTCAGCGTCACCCGTCCTTTCGTGACGATGCCTGCGAGCAGGAAGACTCCCGCTTCCAGATAATCCGGCGTCACGGTGTGTGTCTTCCCTTCGAGCAGCCCCTTTCGTCCATGCACTCTGAGAGTATGCGAACCGATCCCCTCAATGCGTACTCCGCGCTCGCTCAGGAATGTGCAAACATCCTGCACGTGCGGTTCTGCAGCCGCGAGCTCAATCTCGGTCGTTCCCTCCGCGAATGCCGCAGCAAGGAGAGCATTCTCCGTTGCCGTAACGGAGAACTCCGACAGGACGATGTGCGATGCCTTCGGTGTTCCTTTGAGGTGAATTTTATCGTTGGTGCTGAGGTTCTCGACTCCCATCTGCGAAAACGCATCCGTGTGGGCATCGATGGATCTCTTTCCGAGCACACATCCTCCCGGGTACGCCATCTGCACTTCTCCGAACCGAGCGAGCATCGAGCCAAGCAACACGATGGAACCGCGGAGTTTGCTCACGAGATCGTGCGGAATCGTTTTTGATTCAACCTCGTCCGTATTGATCGTCACCGTCGTGCCATTCACTGCAACTGTCGCTCCGAGGAATTGAAGAATCGAAAGCATCGTCTCCGTATCGCGAAGATGCGGAACGTTCCGGAGAATGCAATCGCCTGTCGTAAGAATCGTTGCTGCGATCAGCGGAAGAGCAGCGTTCTTGGAACCGCTGATCTGCACTATGCCGGACAGGCGCTTCCCGCCTTGGATACGGTAACGGACATTCATACTTGCAACGTCGGAAGAGAGGAGTGAAACCGCATCTTTTGCCCGCTCGCTTGCTCTCGCGAGAGGGGTGAGTATAGCAGGTTCTGCCGCCAAAGACGCGCGGGAGAGACGCACAGGTTTCCTCATGCAAGAAGGATACTCCTTCACTCCTTTTTGTGCACGAGACTCTCCATCAATAACATTCCAGCCCCAACTGTTATGCACGCATCGGCAATATTGAAGACAGGAAAGGTGCCGACGGCGATGAAGTCTGTCACGACACCGTCTGGAACTCGGTCGATCAGATTCGCGATCGCTCCGCCGATGATCAGTCCGAATGCAAGAGAAGAGAGTGCCGAATGTTTCGAACGAAAAGCGAGAACCAGAACGGCGAGAAGTGCGCAGGCGATCAGAATTTCTTTGAAGGGGTAGGGGAGTCCGATACTGAAGGCGATGTCGGGATTATGGGAAAGTGTGAGCCGCAAGAACCCCCCGAGAACAGAAGCATGCACCAAAAACTTCTCCGCCAGAAAAGAGCTCAGGACGGACAAGATCGCGGCAACGCCGGAAACCATCGAAATCTGCATGGAACCATTCTAGCAAAAAATTCTCATGCCTGACCCCTGTCAATCGGAATGATTGCTCCCCGCATCGCATTTCTGGAGTCGGTGAGGATATACGGCGTCATTCCGACAAACAAGTTTTTCCCCAGATCCGTTTCACTTCGCATCTCTTCAGCAATAATAGGCACGGTAAATGCTCTACCGCCCTCATGGAAAAGCGGCTGATCCGGAGAAGAGCATCCTTCCTCCCAGCGATTAATATCGTCGATATTCATTGCGCGCCAATGTACATATCTCAAGAAAAAAATCAAGGGTCTACGACCCTGCTCCGCCTATTCCTGCTATCATCACTGCCTCATGTTCAAACGTGCGGATTTCCTGCTCCTCGGCATCGCTCTCGGACTCTCCCTGTTCGGTCTCGCCATGATCGCGAGCGTGAGCGTGTACCAGAGTTATCAGTTGACGCAGAAGTTCGTCGATGCCGGCACGTGGCTGGCTCCGTCGAACGCTTTCTACCTGTGGCGCAGCTTCCTGCACATGCTGTTTGCCCTCTCCGCGCTCGGCATCACTATGATCGTTCCGTACCACTTCTGGGAAAAGTACGCGAAGACACTGTTCCTCGGGAACATGATCCTCCTCATCACGCTCTTCATCCCGGGAATCGGCAACGAGTACGGGTCCGCCAAAAGCTGGCTGCAGTTTTCGATTTTTTCGATCCAGCCTTCCGAGTTCTTAAAGCTCACGCTGATCTTCTACCTCGCCGTATGGTTGCAGAAGAAAGAGTCGCTCATCAGTACATTCCACGACGGATTCGTGCCGTTTGTGATCCTGCTCTGTCTCTCGACATTCCTCGTGGCAATCCAACCCGATCTGGGCTCCTTCCTCGTGTTCTCGGCAATCGCCTCGACGATGTTCTTCGTGGGCGGAGGCAATATCGCACACATCTTCCTCGGAGCGGCGACTGCCTGCCTCCTCGGTCTTCCCGTTATTCTCAATAAGGAATACATCCGCAATCGTTTCACGGTCTTTCTGCATATTCTGGTTCACCCCGACGATCAGACCTACCGCGAGGGGATCGGCTTCCAGGTCTACCAGGCGCTCATCGCCATCGGCAGCGGAGGACTTTTCGGTGTCGGATACGGAAAATCAATTCAGAAATTCGGCTACCTGCCGGAAGTGCAGTCGGACACGATTTTCGCCGCAATGGCGGAAGAGCTCGGCTTCTTTCGGCTCCTGATCGTTCTCAGTCTCTACGGGATCTTGGTGTATCGAGGTCTGCGCATCGCAAGACATGCTCCCGATCGCTTCGGGCTGCTCGTCGCAACCGGCATCACGACTGCCATCGCATTTCAGACGCTCCTCAATATCTGCGTGAACCTCTCCCTCTTCCCGATCACGGGACTGACGTTGCCGTTCATCAGCTACGGAGGATCGTCATTGCTCACGACCCTCGCCGGAGTCGGCGTGCTCCTCAATATCTCCATGCACTCCGTGCAGGAAGACATCAGCCACCGACGCAGAAATCGCCAATCGGAACTTGGATCGCTTCGTCGCTTCATTCAATTCTGACATGCCGCGTTCGCCCACTATTCTCTTCGCAGGCGGCGGAAGCCTCGGTCATCTCGTGCCGTCTCTTGCGGTACTCGGTGAGCTCAAGAAAATGCGCCACGATACTCGTGCTGTTTTCGTCTGTGCCGATCGCCGTGAGGAGACAGAGAGGCTACTGCAAGCCGGATATTCTTTTCACGTTCTCCGCGCACCGAAATCACCGCGTGGCTTCTCGCTCTCGCTTCTTGCATTCCCGACTTCCTTCATCGCTTCGTGCAGGCAAGCAAAAAAAATTCTTCGAGAGGTGCGTCCCGATGTCGTCTTCTCGAAAGGAGGCTCGGTCAGCGTTCCCGTCTGTCTGATGGCAAAGTTTTTACGCATTCCGATCGTGCTGCATGAATCCGACAGCGTGATGAGTGTGAGTACGAAGTTCATTGCAAAATTTGCAACGGTCATTTGCACCGGATTCCCCGTCACGATCCTGCCGTCACGCTACAAAACAATCGCACGTCACACGGGAAATCCCGTCCGTGCAGAGCTGCGAACCGCCTCGGTATCGGCGGGGAAACGCATCACGGGCTTCTCCGGTCGGAGACCGGTCGTGATGATCATCGGCGGAAGCCAAGGATCCGTTGCCCTGAATAATGCCGTCTCGACAGCTCTCACGGAGCTTCTGAATCTCGCGGACATCATCCACCTCACCGGTGTCGGGAAGATGAAAACGGCAAGTCATGCGCGGTACTTCGTTCGCCCTTCGGTCACTGATGATCTGCCCCACCTCTACGCAATTTCAGACGTGGTTGTCTCTCGTGCCGGAGCCGGTGTTCTGTCTGAACTGTCGGCACTCGGAAAACCTGCAATCATCATCCCGCTCACGGGAGTCGCTCATGATCACCAGTTGAGGAATGCAGAATATCTCCGGAAAGAAGACGCTGTTCTTCTTCTCCCGCAGGAACACATTGCAACACTGGGGACGGTCATCGAAACATTGCTTGATGACGAATCTCGTCGCAAGAAACTGGGCTCAGCACTGCAAAGAGCGTTCCCCTCCGATGCGGCAAAAACCATCGCTTCGATCGTGCTTGCGGAGGCGTCTTCCTCGCAGATACAATCCTGACCCATTTCCCAATTTCACCCATGCGTTCCGCTCTCAACCTCACGATCCTCGCCTGCGCGCTTTCCATGCTCTCCGCATGCGGACCGACTGCAACTCCTCCCGCTTCAGATTCTTCCTCTTCCTCCTCTTCCGCTATGGCTCTCTCTTCTTCCTCAGGCGCAATGGCTTGGGATGGCACACTCCTTTCCGGAAAGCACGTCGTGACTCTCGCAACGAGCAAAGGCGATATCACACTCGAACTCGATGCCGACATGGCACCGAAAACCGTCACGAACTTCATCGTTCTCGCGAATTCGAAATTCTACGACAATCTTACCTTCCACCGCGTGATTCCGGGTTTCATGATTCAGGGAGGCGACCCGAGCGGCAATGGCACGGGTGGCAAGAGCATCTTCGGTGATACGTTCGAAGACGAGATACAGGCAAGCAACGCCGTCTACGCCGGAGGCTACAAAGCAGGAACGATCGCGATGGCGAACCGCGGTCCGAATACGAACGGCAGCCAATTCTTCATCATGGAGAAAGACTATCCGCTCCCCGCGAACTACACGATCTTCGGTCACGTCACGCAGGGGCAGGACATCGTGAGCGCGATCGCGAACGTCGACCGCGACCCAAGCAACGATATGCCGAAGCAGAAAGTGACGTTCTCGGTGAAGGTGGTACAGTAGGAAGCGTGCGTACCCGCTTCCCTCCCTCTCCGACCGGTTTCCTGCATCTCGGGGGGCTTCGCACCGCGCTGTTTGCATGGCTCCTTGCGAAGAAAACCGGAGGAACGTTCACGCTCAGGATTGAAGATACGGATCAGAGCCGCGAAGTGCCGGGGGCTGCCGAAAATATCGTTCGAACGCTTTCCTGGGCGGGGCTGATGCCCGATGAAGGCGTGATGCTGGACACAAAAGGCGTACTCACCGAGCGCGGAGCGTACGGTCCATATCACCAATCGAAGCGTCTGGATCTGTACAGAACGTATGCGGATCAACTGGTGAAAGGTGGGCATGCGTATCCGTGCTTCTGCACTGCCGAGCGGCTTGATGCCATGCGTAAAGATCAGGAAAAGCGCAAGCAAGCGCCGATGTACGACAGAACTTGTTTGGAACTCACGAAGGAAGAGGTGAAGAAGCGCTTGGAATCCGGAGAGAAACATGTGATCCGCATGAAAGTCCCGCGCGAAGAAGAAGTTTCGTACACGGATGAAATCTACGGTCCACTGACGTTTAAAGGACACACGATTGACGATCAGGTTCTGATGAAATCCGACGGCTTCCCCACATACCACTTGGCACACGTCGTGGATGATCACCTGATGAAGATGGATATGGTGAACCGCGGTGAGGAGTGGCTGAGCTCCCTCCCGAAGCACCTCATTCTCTTCAAAGCTCTCGGCTGGAAACCGCCAAGGTACGCGCACGTTCCGCTGCTCCTGAATAAAGACCGCAGCAAGCTCAGCAAACGCCAGAATGACGTTGCCGCAGAGGATTACATCAAGAAAGGCTATCTAAGCGAAGCGCTCCTCAACTTCCTCGCACTCCTCGGGTGGAACCCGGGAACGACGCAGGAACTCTTCACGCTTCCCGAGCTTATCGAATCTTTTTCTCTGGATCGCGTGCACAAATCCGGAGCGGTCTTCGACCTCGAGAAACTCGACTGGTTGCAGGGGCAATGGATGCGGAAAATTCCCCCGAATGAATTCGCTTCGCGCATCAAGCCGCTCGTCACTGAAAAGTTTCCCGCAGCGGCGACCGATCCGAAATTCTTGGAGCGTGCGGCATTGATTCAGGAGCGCATCACGTTCTTCCCGGAAGCACCGGACATGCTGTCGTACTTCTACGAAACACCGACTGTCTCGGTCGATTTGATTGCGAATCCAAAGCAGAAAATTACCAAAGATGACGTGCCGAAAATTCTGAAGATCATTCATGAAGCGCTCTCCGCGGTTGCCGATGTCGATTGGTCGCAGACGACAATCACAGCAGCTCTCGAATCGGCAATCGCAACGTCAGGCTTGAAGAAGGGGCAAATACTGTGGCCGCTGCGCGCCGCTCTCACCGGTCGCGAGTACTCACCGGGTGCGTACGAAGTCGCAGCGTTGCTTGGGAAGGAGGAAACGATGAAGAGGCTCTCTGCAGTTGCATAGAGAGAATTCTGCTACACTATCCGCGTATGTCAGACGTCGAAGTGGATATCGACAACACCGGCGGCAGAGCGGTCATCGAGGACAAAACGTCCGTGCCGTTTCGCACGTTCGTGAGTCTCATTCTTCAGCGCAAGGTGCAGACGATCTTCAAGAAGTGTCAAGATGAACCGGTGATCGTCAGCAGCGATCTCCTCACCGCACTCGCGAGCGCTCCGGATGACCGTCAGGAAGACAGGGCGAAACTGGTTCTCGTGACCATGGGAGTCGGTGTCGTGGTCGGCGTCTTCCTCACCGTTGCGGTCTTCGTCGCACTGATGCTCTTCGATGTCTATCCGCAAATGAAAGACCTCCTCATCACGCTCGGTGCACTCGCGTTCGTGGCAATCGTCGTGGTGATTCTCCAGGGTTCTCAGAAGAAGAAAGGTTTTAAGGAGAAACTCTACGAATCGATGGAGAAGGTAACTGATTTGGTCACGAAGTAGATGATATCGGCATTCCTGTAACCCTATGGAGCTTCGTCAGAATGTTCTTCTGCGGCCAAAGACCACGATGCGTATCGGCGGAACGGCAAGGTACTTTGCAGAACTGAAATCGAAAGCGGATACAGAAGAAATATTGCGGTTTTCCGTTGATCAGAAGCTCCGAATCATTCCTCTTGGCAGCGGATCGAATACGATTTTTGCTGATGGAGAAATAGAAGCAATCGTCATACAAGTGAAGTATGACGCAGTGACGATCGATGAAAACCGCGTCACGGTCGGTGCGGGGAAAAATCTGCCGATGCTCATCAATGAACTTGCCGGTGTCGGGCTCGACCTTTCGCCGCTCACCGGTATTCCGGGCACCGTCGGGGGTGCGATTTTCGGGAATGCGGGGCAGGGACCGAAGGGAATATGGATGGATACTTTTGTTGAATCGGTAACGGCGTACGGCGACGGGGAATGGAAAGTTTTTCCGAAAAATGATTGCCACTTTCGTTACCGTGAAAGCGTATTCAAAGATTCTCTGTCGCCACTGATTATTTGGGATACAACGCTCACTGTCCCCTCCGGTGATCCGGAAACGATCAAAACGAATATCGAATCACTGCTCAAGAAGCGTATCGAGACGCAGCCACACATGAAAACGGCGGGATCGTGCTTCAAGGCAGTCGGCGATACGCCTGCATGGCAACTGATCGATGCTGCGGAACTGCGGGGACTCCGAATCGGAGGCATCGAGATTTCTCCGAAGCATGCGAACTTTCTGATCAATGTCGGGGAAGCGGCGTTTCGGGATGCGCTGGAACTCGTTGAGAACGTTCGAAAAGAAGTTCCCCAGGGGCTGGAGGTGGAAATGAGATTCGTCGGGAATGACGGATCTCTGAAGGTGTAGAGTTTTCTTCTCTGCTCACGGCAAAGCATCGAATGGGATCTTCGGCATCTCGTTCTTTGATTTTAAATAAAAGTACCCGATCACGAAAAATGTCACGACCGGGGAAACCCACTGCGGAACGGGATGACCGAATCCATCGGCAAGCATGATGACGCCGAGGAAGAAGATCGAGTACATTGCCCCGTTCTTCAGATACAAGTAGTGCTTGATGCGATCAATCGATCCGAGTGTCAGTTGCCGCACGACGATGGACCCAAGCCCGTTCCCAAGAAGAATGAGCGGCACGGAGAGTGTGAAAGCGAACGCACCCAGAACCGAGTCAATCGAGAATGTCGCATCGATGACCTCGAGGTAGAGAATCTTACTGAGATCGGACATTCCCTGCCTCATGAGCGACCGTTCCGCATGTTCTGCGTTCTCTTTAAAGCCGTGTGTGATGAAGAACACGGTCGAACCGATCACGGCGGCGAAAGAAAGAAGTGGATCGATCTTCTGTGCGTTCCAAACGATCGCTGCGAGGAGAACCGATGAAACGGCGAAGAACCAGACACCTTGCGTCGCAAAAAACTTCTCTCCGGGAAGCCCGAAGTTTTTCGGCTCCAGAAAGAGCCAGTGGAAGAACAGGAAGAGAAGAAATGTGCCGCCGCCGAGGAGCAGCATCGGTGCAGAATGCTCAATCGCAGTGACGACTGCTGGGTCACTCGAGAACGTTGCGAGGAGTGCACCGTACGGGCTGACGCCGGGGGTCGCAAGCCACACAATCAGCCACGGCAGCCCTCCACGGACGAGGAACACGGCGATGATGATCCCCCAAAACATGAACCACTGTCGGGATTTCTTCCCCATCGTTGCAAGCACCTCGGCATTGATCACCGCATTGTCGACGCTGCTGATTGTTTCAAACAGACAGAGACCGAGGATGGTGAGGAGGGCGGAGAACATGAATTGAGATTGTTCTCATTGTAAAGGTAGAACTGAGAAGTGGTTAGTAGGTAGTGGTGAGTGGTTAGTACAAAACTAACTTCTAACCACTAATCACTAACCACTTTTTTTGTCGCCTTCTTCCTAACGAGCGCACTCACGTGTTTTGCCATCTCCGGAAGCCAGTCACCGCCACCCGCTTCCTTCTGCATCACGTCTTCGCTGAGCCTCAGCGTTGCCCCGACGATGCGCCACTGAGGACAGAGTTGGATCAGCTGCATGATCTCGGTCGCCGTCACGCGTGACCCCAGACTGACGACGATATCGCGTTTCTCTTTCGAAACCGTATCCATCTTGATGCGGAGCACTCCGGCTCTGCGGCATGCCATTTTCAGGCGAATGATCGAGAGGAGGTTCTCGGCTTGCTTCGGGAGCGGACCGAATTCCTCCCGGAGATCCGCTTCAAACTCTTTGAGAACGGTTTCGTCCTCGCTGCTCGCAAGTTTCTGGTACGCACCGATCTTCTCCTGTTCATCGGGGATATAGAACGACGGTAGGAGCGCCTCGAATGGCAGAATGATTTCGATGGCACCGCCGATGTCTTCATCGGGTGATTTGCCGCCCGCCTTCAGTTCTTCCACGGCATTCTTAAGCAGACGAAGGTAGTGGCTCACGCCGACGGTCTGCATATTCCCAGACTGACTTGCCCCGAGAATTTCTCCGGCGCCGCGTATCTCAAGGTCGCGCATGGCGATCTGGAAACCGGAACCAAGCTCGCTCGCCTCGACGATCGCACGAAGGCGTTTCTTGGCATCATCTTTGAGCCTCTGGGAGTGGTAGAGGAAGTACGAGTATGCCTGCACTGTTCCGCGTCCTACACGACCGCGCAGCTGGTAGAGCTGCGAGAGCCCGAACTTCTCGGCTTCATTGACGATCAGCGTATTCGCTCTCGGCAGGTCGATACCGTTCTCGATGATCGTGGAGCTGACGAGAACCTGGTACTTCCCTTCTTTGAATCCAAGAATTCTCTCTTCGAGAACATCCGGCTTCAGTTGTCCATGCGTCACGACGAATGTCGCCTGCGGCACGAGTGCCCGCAGTTTCATGGCGAAGGCATCGATCGTCTCGACACGGTTATGAAGAACGTACACCTGCCCTCCACGACTGATCTCCTTCAGGATGCCGTCACGCAGGAGTGCGTCCGAGTACTTGCGAACCTCGGTGATGATCGGAAGTCTTCCCGGTGGCGGGGTGGTGATCGTCGTGATGTCTCGAAGCTTATGAAGCCCGAGGTTCAATGTTCTCGGAATCGGAGTCGCAGTCATCGTCAGAATGTCGACGGATGCACGCAGCGACTTCAGTTTCTCCTTCTGCTTCACACCGAAACGCTGTTCTTCATCGATGATCACGAGCCCGAGGTTATGGAATTCGATATCGTCCTGGAGAAGGCGATGCGTACCGACCACGATGTCGATGGTTCCTTCCCTCAGCTTCCGTAGTGTCTCCGTCTGCTCCCGTTGATCACGGAAACGGGAGAGCATGTCGATGCGAACACCGAAGCCTTCCGTTCGCTTGAGGAGACTTTGGTAATGCTGGTCGGTGAGGATGGTGATCGGTGAGAGGAAGGCGACCTGCTTCCCGCCCTGCACCGCCTTGAATGCCGCACGCATCGCGACTTCGGTCTTCCCGAATCCCACGTCTCCGCACACGAGGCGATCCATCGGGTGTCCGCTCTCCATGTCGTGCTTGATGTCTTCAATGGCTTTGATCTGCCCCGGAGTTTCGGTGTAGGGGAAGGCATCATCGAATTTCCGCTGCACCTCGCTGTCCTCCGGATACTGGAAGCCTTTGGCTTTCGCGCGCTTGGCATAGATCTCAAGCAGTTCTTTCGCGATTTTTTCGGTCTCTTCACTCACTTTCTTTGTGATTTTCTTCCACTCGACGGATCCGAGTCTTGTGAGTGTCGGTTCATCGCCCTCTTCGTACACGAACTTGCTGAGCTTGTCCGCCTGATCGACCGGCACGAAGAGTTTGTCGTTCTCGGCGTACGTGATCTCCAGGTACTCACGCTCGATGTCGTCGACCACCTTGGCAGTCATTCCCTCAAATCGACCGATGCCGTGTTCCATGTGCACGACGAAGTCACCCATCTGAAGAGATGTGATGAAGTCGAGTGACAATCTCTGGACGGACCTCTGTTTTGCCTCACGCCGAAGCGAGAAGATCTCGCGATCGGTGATGATGGCGCATTTCAGATCGGGGTTTTGAAGTGAGTGAGGGAGAAGAGCATCCTCTCCTGCGGGAACAATGGTGATTTTCCCCGCTCCGCGATCGGGCGCATCGGTATACGAAATGTTCTCTTCTTTCAATGCACCTTTCAGATCATCCACCCGCTTGCTCACGATGCAGAGAGCCCAACCTTGGTTCAATTTGTCGCGAACGTCGTTGATGAAATCCTGCAATGTGTAGAACTTCAGAACGGAGAGGTAGCGAAGGTGAACGTGACCCGCTTCCGACTCGGGGAAACTGGTGATGTTGATCCTCTCCCTTGGGGCAACGACGGTGAAATCGTCCTGCTCATCGGCGATGACAACCACTCCCTCCGGCACCTGACTCGAGAGAAGCTCCGTGCTGTCCCATGCGAGGGGATAGAAACTCACCTCCGTGCGTTCCTCCACCTCTCCCGATTCAAGTTGCGTGCTCCGTATCTCCTCGACCTTTTCAAAAGCGAAGAGGATGCGCACCTGCTCCGGTTGCCCGATCGGGAAAATATCGAGTGTGTCGCCGGTTCGTCGGTACTCCCCGGGTGCGAGGTGGGGGTCGGGGGAGTGCTGGTATCCGTTACCGATGAGTTTCGAGAAGAAGTCGGTGAAATCGATCGATTGTCCGACGCGAAGGTGAATTGCGTTCTCCCGGAGTGAATGGAAGGAGGGGAGCGGCGTGTCCCACACCGAACGAGTGAGAACCGCGACTCCTTGTCCCTGCATCATCCGTACGATGGAAGCAACGTCACCGGAGAGCGGTTCCTCCGGGGAGAAACTGACACGGAAAACGTTTTGTTCGAAAAAGGAGAGCCAGTGGAGGAGCCCTTCCGCTCGCTCTTCGTTTTCCGTCACAAGAATCGCAGGTTTCGCGTGAAGTTTCAGGAGATGACTGATGATCAGTGCCTTCGCCGTCTCGTTGCTGAGCCCTGAGATTGTCAGGGCACGCGAATGTCTCAGAAGCTCCATGAGCTCCTGATGCGTTCTTTCACCAATACACAAAGAAGGAAGCATTGATCGTAAAAAAAATGAGGACCGCTCGTGCGACACAAGAACGCAGGACACCCTGCACAACACTTTCTACTATAGACTATTCCTCACTCATTCGCAACGGCATGATGAGATGGAGGAAGTTCTCTTCGCCGCCCGACTTGAAAACAGCGGGATGCATTTTATCGAGGAGCTCGATGCTCACACTCTCATGATCGAAACGCCCGAGGAAGTCGATGAGGTACGTCGAACTGATCGCGATCTTGTTCTCTTGGCCGGTCATCTGCACCGGGATCGTCGATTCATCCTGCCCTAGCTGCGTCTGCTTCGTTTTCAGGTGAACGCCGTCCTTCGTGAAGTGAAAGGTGATGGTATTGTTCAGCTCTTTGGCGAAGTAGTGCATGCGCTTCACCGCACCGAGGAGGTCCTTCGTCGAAACGACGGCAGATGAGTGCTTCTCCTTCGGAATCACCTGCATGTAGTCCGGGAACTTCCCGTCGATGAGTCTGCTGACGAGGCGTGTCGAACCCACATTCACTTCGATCTGTTGGCTCCCAAGTGCTATTTCCAGCTTCTCCGGCTGGTCTTCTTTCTTCTTCTTGTCTTTGGATTCTTTTTTCTCCTGTTCTTCACTGCTTGTTTTATGGAGCGTAATCACCGCCCGAAGTTCATCCATGAATTTTTTCGGGATAATGCAGGAAATATCGCTGCTGACGCCCGTCACGGGCACTCTGTACTCCGACAACCGATAGCTGTCGGTGCCGACAAGGATGAGTGATCCTTTCTCAAGACGAACGAAGACACCGGAAATCACCGGCCTTGATGTTGTGTTGGCGCACGCGAATGTCACAAGGTTTAAGGCATGAAGGAGCGGCGCAATCGGGAGGGAAAGAGTTGTCTCTTTTTGGATATTGGCAATCGTCGGAAACCCGTGTGCCACCTCTCCGGCAATCGACGCTTTCGCTCTCTTTGAGTGAAGTTTGAGTTGCGTTCCCTCACTTGTTTCAAGCACCACTTCTGAATCTTGATTGTACTGCACGAAATTAAGAATTGCTTTCGCCGGAACCGTAATCGTCCCCTCGTTTTCAATACTCACTTCAAAACTGGTCACAATGGAAATTTCCAGATTCGTGGCACTGAGAGTGCACCGCTTCCCCTCGACGGTGATGAGGATGTTTTGCAGAATCGGCAACACGTGGTCCGACCCGATTGCCCGACTGACGAGCTGCAGCCCTGAGAGAAGATCCTGTGTTTTGCATGAAAATTTCATACTCAAATTGAAGAGGAACTTCCTGTATTTATCAAGCACAATTCCTTCCTTTCCATATTTCATTTTTTCTTATTATAGAGTGTTTTTGTTTTAAAATTTTTTACACAAGATTCGTCATCATCATAGGCTCTTGTCAGGAAGAGTTTTTCTGTAGTCTCTTCTTGTGGGTAATGGCGCGTGAGTAGTGAAAGTACTCACGCGGTTTTTCCCTCCGGGAAAACAAAAGAAGAACATTCCTGAGTAAGTACTGTATGTGTATTCAATGTGCAAAACTTGTGCAAAACAAAATTTTCTTGACGAAGAGAGCCATATTCTTCTTTCCTCACGCCCAAAGCCAACAGGAATTTTTTCTGTGGAAGATCGCTGCGCAAAAATGGTACTTCATTCTTTTCTTTCCCACATTCCACGAAGAAGTATGGAAGAACAACGCAGATGATTGGCACTCGTTCGTGCGGAGCGCACAAGCCAGTCCTACAGTTTTTTGCGGAGAACACTCCGATTTTTCTCCTGCACCATTCGATTCTCCCGCAGCACACCGCCCTTGAGAAACGATGCGTCCGGGACATCATTCGATACAATTTCCCCCGAGCTGATGAATGAATGCGATCCGATTTTCACGCCCGGAAGCAGACAGGCATGAATGCCCGTGCGGCAGTATTGCCCGATAACGCTTCCAAACTTCTGTCTGTACGTCGGGACTTTCTCCCCCTTCACCGTGGAGGAAATCGGTTCCTCGTCGAGACGGAGGTTTCCGGTCACTGTTCCGGCTGCGAGGGAAACGTTTGATGCGAGAACCGAGTCTCCGACGTAACTGCTGTGCGTCCATACGTCATCCGCGAGAACCGAGCGTGCGATTTCCGTATTGTATCCGATCACGCAACGTTCGCCGATCGAGCTGCCGCGTACAAGGGCATTATTTGCAATAAGAGTGTCTCGACCAACAAAACACGGACCGACGATCGTCGCATGTGCCATGACTTTCACGTTCTCACCAAGGATGACCGGTCCTTCGATCACGGCAGTTCTGTGGATCCTGCAGCTTTTTGGGATCAGAGGTTTTTTTATCGGAGGAACCATTGTTTCGAGAAGGTCGAGAAGATGCCACGGGTACTTCACCGGTTGCCAGTGACCGGTGAAAGGCACGGTCTCGAACGGAAGTTTTTGAAAGAGACGATCGAGCGCCTGTTCGTAACCGTCGTCACGGGTATTGGTGACAGCTTTCAGTTCTTTCAGGAGGACGGATGCATCGGCGTGAGTGTGAGCGACGATGTTGATAAGGTTACTCGGTTCTTTCCCCGCACCCGGCTTCTCGACGATGGAGAGAATCCGCTTTCCTTTCGTTTTCAAGTAACCTCCGGGGAAGTACGTTGCCACTTTTTTGGCAAGAATAAGCCCTCCTTCCATCTTTCTCTCTCCGCTCTTTCGGAGAAGTGTCAACGCACTCTCGTCGATCACGTCATTCGCACTCACGACGAGAACCGGTTCTTTCTTGCAACGAGGAAGTGCTGCGAGAAGTGCTCCACGCATACCCGATTCATTCTCAGACTGTGCGATAAACACCTCGGACGGAAATAACAGTTTCACTTCTTTCCGGTGCTGCCGTCCTCCGACAAGAATGACTTTTTTGAATCCGGCACTCTTCAACTTTTTTACCTGCCGTTCCAGAAGGGTCACCCCGAAGATCGGGAAAAAATTCTTATCGGGCAGCGGCCAGAAGCGCGTGGATTTGCCTGCGAAGATGAGAATGGCGATCATTTCGTGGAATGTAGTCTACCAGATTTATAAAATATAATAAATAAATTTTATGTCAATTACTTCCAAACCACTTCCACTGTTCCATCTTCATCAGTTCTGCGTACTTCAGCTCCCATTGCTTCCAGTCGCTTCACGATCTCCGGTCTCGGATGCCCGTACGTATTCTCCCCGACTGAGATCACGGCGAGGGACGGGTGAACCGCGAGGAGGAAGCCGGTGGAGCTTGAGGTGCGGCTTCCGTGGTGCGCGACTTTCAGGATATTCGCTTGCAGATCGGTGTGACTTCGGACGAGCGTTTCTTCCACTTGGTGCTCTTCGTCTCCGGTGAAGAGCGCACGGTGACCATTGTAAGTGAGCATCAGGACAACCGATTGATCGTTATCGTTCTTTGGGAAACCCTTCGGCATGGGTTTCGGCGGCCAGAGGATATTCATGTTCACACCCTTCTCGATGTTCACTGTTTGCCCTGCCGATACGGTGATGATTGGAACCGCATTCTTTGCGGCAAGCGCAAAAATTTCCCGGTAGCGTGGCAATGAATTTTCAGCACCACTCAGGGCAATACCGCCGACCGAGTACCGCTTCAGGATTTCAGGAAAGCTGAGGAGGTGATCGAGATTCGGATGGGAGAGGACGAGCAGATCGATGTGGCGGTTCAGGAATGGACGGTACTTGCCAAGCCCTTCGAGCGTCGACCAATCCGGACCACCGTCGATCACAATCGATTTCCCTTCCGGTGTCACAATGAGTGCACTGTCTCCCTGTCCCACTGCGAGGAAGTGAAGGTGGAGGTGACCGTCGGGGTACAAACTCCATTCACGCATCGAAAGTCCTGCAGCAATGAGCAGAATCGTAAGGACAATCCACCTCGAAGGAGACAGAGGCATAGGAGACACAGTCTAGCACTTCTTCTGTTATTTTCTGCGACGAAGTTTTTTTCTTCCCGTGATCAACCCCGAGACCGTGGCAATTCCGAGCAGTCCGACTCCGGAGTTCGGGAGCGTGATCACTTTCTGGATGCCGACAGATTCGTTTCCCTTCTCGTCTTTCGAGGAAACCTTCACTCCGAAGACTCCTGCGGGGACAGAGTCGTACTTCACGGATGTACGGTTGCTCGCAACGACGAGGTTCGGATTGAGCATCGCTCCATCCTTGGTTGTCGCCAGCGAGTAGGAGGTCAGCGTGTGTCTCGAGTCCGCACTTGCACCCCACTCGGCGACGACCGTGTACGTTCCGTCGGCTCTGCGCATTGCTTTCAGCGCGAGGTTCACAGGATCCTCCGGCGGTCCGAGATTCTCTTCGGGAGCGGGAGGAAGATCCGGGTTGCTGACATAAGGAACATCCGCAGGAGCGGAGGAAGACACACTCGATGCTTGCGGGGCACCCATCAGGTTATGGAATCCCGTAAACGGGAACTTGTCCGACTGCACAGCGAAACTTGTACCGTCATTTGCGGAAATCGGTTCGAGAATCGCCAGAGAGTAATTTTTATCAGGTTCGTGCATCGCGGTATGGAGCAGGATCGTTTGGTCAATGACTTCAATGGCAGTGATCGCAAGCCCCGAGCCGCTCGCATCGACAATCGCAAAGAACCTCGCCTCCAGAGGCGTGGGCTCTGTGATCGACTTGCTGAAGGTGATGAGGACACCCGTCCCCGAGACGGCTTTCACTTCTACCACAGCCATCGGAGCGGGAGCGGCGCTAAGCGAGGAAGATGATGCACTGCTTGGCGCAACACCTGAATCTATGGATGTTTCCGACTCGAATCCTTCGCTCTCCTCTCCTTCCTTACTCACCGCGAGGATCGCAACGTAAATTTTTTGCGACTGGAGCGGCAGAGTATTGAAAACATACACGGTCTTGTTGTCAGGAGTTTGCACACTGTCATCGTAGTTTCCGTCGTGATCGAGAATGGACTCGTGACTGACGTAGACTCGGTACGAACCGATATCCGTTCCTCCTTGCGGGCTGGTCCATGATACGGTCATTCCATTGCCCGTGCGATGAGCTTCAACCTGCGTCACGTTCTGCGGAACGGCAGCACTCACGGAGAGCGGAATAAGCGCCGAAACCATCGCCGTCAAAAGTTTTTGTTTGAATGTCATCGGAACATTATACCTCTTTTCCCTTACGAGAGCAAACTGCTTTTGTACCGTTCGGGGTGGAACGGCGCCAACCGTTCAATCTTGCAGCCCAAATCATCCTCTTTCACTCCCGGTGGCAGATTCTGGTCGTACCCAAGCAGGATCAGATCCGGTTGCAGTCTTCGGATCGGTGCAAGGAAGTCCTTTGGGTCTCCGAGGAGAAATGTGGCGGACGGGAAACGCGCTTTCAGATCCTGCAGGCGTTTTTCTTCGGAAAGAACAGGCAGCCTTCCCTTGATCTTCAGTACATTCTCATCCCTTGCGACGATCGCTGTGACCGCTCCCTGTTTCTGTGCATTGTTCAAGACAAACTCGTGCCCCGGGTGGACGCGATCGAACGTGCCGAAGATCATGATCTTTTTCATAGAAAATTATGCAGAGTAGCAGCAGCTGAGTAATACGAGACGAAGTATGGAGGAAGAATTATGAATTACGAAATATCACTCTACCTGTGAAGCGCCCCCCCATAATTCTTCCTCCATACTTCGTCACTCACTTTCAGCCTACTTCGCCTGCAAATCGATCGCGTACAATTTTTTCTCATCCAAGACGTACAGTCTGGAGTCGTCGCTATCCACATAGAGGTCTTTCAGTTTTCCGACCTGGTCGGAGTCGAGAATGTACTGCTTCAAGTAGAGCGAATCTCCAAGATCACCGTCCCCCGTCGTGACAACGATTCGTTTGTTGTCAGGATCCAGGAAGTAGAAATTTCCGCTTGCCGACGACTTAAAGATCTTTGTTACGCCGTTCAATGCGCCCGGCGGGAGATTGCGAATATTGAAGCTCTGCTTCTCACCGCGGAGCAGTTTCTGGACATCACGCTCTCCCGGTTTCTCCGGCGTGGAAACGTCACGGAGGACGTACACCGGTCCGACGATTGCCATGTCGATCGCCCCCGTCAGATCACCGTTGACGTTGTATTCGGCGGGAGGTCCGTACTTATCGGAGAGACGTTCGTACTTGTAAATCTGTTTCCTCTCGGGCGATAAGACGTACAGGTAGCGGAGGTACGTCGAGATGCTGGATCCCGTGACCCATCCGGCAGGATCTTCCGTTTTCATTGTCTGAGCTTGCCCATTGATAATCTCGATGACACTGTTGCCCGTCGTCATGAATACCTTGCTCTGGAAGCGGGGGAACCATGTGCCCTTCAGGATCAGCTCTTCAGTACCGAGCTTGTCTCCATCCTCAACCGTATTCAAGGAAATGCGGTACAGGTTCTGTCTGTCGTAGACGAGGAATTCTCCGCTCGGCAGACCGATGAAGCCTTGCGCGACAATATCGGGTTTCTTCGCGCTCAAATTTGCCATCACGCGCGGAGGAACGATACGAATGACCCGGTTCATCTCTTCGCGTTTCGATTTAATGCGTTCCAGCAAGTCCAATGCTTCGCTTCTGAAGAGCCCGCTCTCGTTTGCCATCACCTGCTTTCCGCGCTCCTCGGCGCGTTGCAAGACCGCGTTTGCACTCTCCGTATCGCCCGCGAGCTGCCTGTTCTCCGCAGTCACCAGGTCTGCGCTGATTTGCTTCATGAGCAACGTGAGCTCACCTCTCGTTTGGCTCTTCTGGCTGACGACACTCAGTTGGATGACCATCCAAACCACAAGGAAGAGCGCGGCGCTGCCGGCAAGAAGGAGAAGATGCGCCCTGCGTTTTCGATCGGGATCGTAGAGATCACGTACGAAGGAGCGCGTCGATTCTCCCATTGCATGGGAAAGATCTTTCGCTCTCTTGGTTACTCCTTTGATGCGCATTTTCTCAAGTGCAGGTGACCACTCCATTTTTCCGAAGAGTGCCCCAACCGATGAGAGCATCGGAGAGAGTGACATTTTCTTCCTTGACCGCAGACGCTCCGGCGCTCTGCGTTTGTTGTCCTGCGCTGCTTTCGGATCACCTTCCTCCTCCGTTGCGATGATATGGGCGACGCACGCGATTTCTTTTTCCGCCGCAAGAGCGGACACGATGCTCTGCACGACCGTTTCACTTTCGTGCTGTGTCATCTTCACGAGTTGTGCCGGCGTGATTGTTCGCAACAAGCGTTGCGACGCAAAAATAAACTGATCACGTCCGCGTACGGGACCGCTCAGAATCTGCATGAAGGCGACCGGGGCTTTCCCTCGGGGAGAGAACTCGGTCACTTGCGTCGCTGTTCCGTCACGGATGATGTACGCCTCGGCACGACCGATGTTGGAGAGGTGCAGCGTTCCTTCCGATTCGACCAGACCGACCAACGCATGCACATCGGAGACCGCCTCGGAGAGCGTGAACCCTTTCAGGAGACCGTTCAGTTCCTTCAGCGCACTCTCCAGTCGTTCGTACCCGTTTCCTTCGCCTTCGAGGATCACATGTTTGAGGACGGTGAGGAACTCTTCTTTCAAATTATCGGCACCCTCGGCTTTCCCCTCACACTGGATCAGAAAAAAAGCCCGGTCACTTTTTTCCGTTCCAAGAACAACAGGCACCAACATCGTTCCGTGAGGTGACTTCGTTTGCCCCGTCGTGACCGTAAGCTTCATACGGGAAAGGAGGCTACTCTGATACGGGATGGGCTGCAAGATTTTAGGACGATTCAAAAAGTGTGGAAGGTTGGGTAGGTTGAGTAGCTGTGGTGCAGAAAGAATCCCACCATGTATCGATTTGCGTCACCTGCCGAACCTACCGCACTTATCCTACTTTCAAAACCTTTTTTCCAACTAATAATTCATTGATTCTAAGCCAAAAAAACGTTCTCTTCACAAAAATAGACTTGCGTTCGTTCCTCAGGGAGAGTACCATGAAGGTCGAAGTTTACTCTTCGTTTCTATTCTTACACATCGTTCATGAAATCAGTTCACGAGTGGGTGAAAAAGGTGATGACAGGATCGCCAGTTTCAGAGACCCCGCAGAAACCTGCCCCCACATCACCATCACCATCAGCACAAGCTTCCAATCCGCATCCACCTTCCCGTCCGGGCGCAAAACAGGCACAACAGAAATTTCAACAGCGACCCGTTCGACAGAACCAACATCCACGCGGTGGATTTACGAAAACCGCTCCGCGGGAGCAGGTCATTGCTCTTCCGCAGGGGAAGTTCCTTCGCATCTACCCCCTCGGGGGATTTGAGGAAGTTGGTCGCAACTGCCTCGTCGTCGACGTCGACAGCGATCTCTACATCATCGACTTGGGGCTTCAGTTCCCCGAGGAAGACATGCCGGGTATCGACTACCTGATTCCCGACTTGTCCGCTCTCCGCGGACGCGAGAACAAGATCAAAGCCGTTCTCTTCACGCACGGTCACCTCGACCACATCGGAGCCGTGCAGCACGTCATCTCGCAGCTTCACTTTCCTCCCTGCTACGGAACGCGTCTCACGATGGCGTTTGTCAGGAAGCGTCTTGATGAAGAGAAGCTGACATCACGTTGCACACTGAATACCGTCGAGTTCAAGAAGCCGGTCAAAATCGGAAGTGTGGAGGTCGAATTCCTCCGCGTGACGCACAGTATCCCCGATTCCGCAGCCATCGCGCTGCACACGCCCTACGGTACGCTCATCCATACCGGTGATTTCAAATTTGATCTCACCCCGATGAACGAACCGCCTGCGGATTTCCAGCGCCTCGCGGAACTCGGCGACAAAGGAGTGCTTGCGATCATCGCGGATTCCACCAATGCGACGAAACCCGGCAATGCGCTCTCCGAGAAGGCGATTTCCGCAACGCTCTTCGGTCTGATGCGCGAAGCGAAAGGCAGACTGATCGTTTCAACCTTTAGCTCGCTCCTCAACCGTCTCGCACAAGTGATTGAACATGCAAAGACGCTCAACCGAAAAGTCTATGTCTCCGGCAGGTCCATGGAGCAGAACATCGAGATCGCCGTGGAGCTCGGTTACATCCAGGTACCGCGCGGCATGATCCGCAAAGTCGGTCCCGGTATGGAGAAAATCCCGGATTCCGAAATCCTGATTCTCACGACCGGTTCCCAAGGCGAAGAGCGAGCAAGTCTCGCTCGCATGGGGCTTGGGACGCACCAACATGTGCGCGTGAAGAAAGGAGACACGGTGATCCTCAGCAGCAATCCGATCCTCGGCAACGAGCGAGCGGTTGCGAAAGTCGTGAATAACCTGAACCTGCTCGGAGCAAAAGTGCTCACGAATCAGGAGCTCGCATTGCATACGACCGGGCACGGGTACCAGAACGATATTCTTCTCATGCATCGCCTTGTCAGGGCAAAGCACGTGATCCCCGAACACGGCGAGCCGTACATGCGTGCCGCACACGGAGACCTTGCTCGAGCCATCGGCTATGCCGAGAACCAGATTCACCTACTGACAAACGGCGAGATTCTCGAGTTCGATCTGCAGGGAAACGCGAGGAGGTCGAAGCAGAAGTTCGCAGCGAACGACATCATCATCGACGGTCGCACGACCGGTGCCGAAGGGCAGACGATCATGGATGACCGCAAGATTATGAACAATGCCGGCATCTTCGTCGCAGTGCTGAAGGTCTACGCAGAATCGATGCGTCTCGTCAGCGACCCGCTCATTCTCTCCCGCGGGTTCACGTACGGAACCGAGCAGAGTCTCATCAACAAAGAAGCGACCGCTGCGATCCGCAAAGCGTACGAAGACGGGCTCACGCGCGGAGACAAGAGCATCGCCGCCCTCAAGCGTGAAGTCACCTCGGCACTCTTCCGCTTCTTCCGTCACAAGCTTGATCGCGAACCGATGGTGATGCCGATTATTATTGAGGTCTAGAGATTGCTTGCCGTCTCCTAAGCCCCTGGTATCCACGAAACGGTACCTTCTCCCATCCATCACGTGACACCTGTTCCCGAAGTGTTCTCCTACTTGGATGACTCATAACAACTGAACCAGTCACATTCGTCACTTCAACTTTCTCAATCGTTCTCCTGTGGCTTTTTGCGGAAGCAGAAGAAGGAATGCAGTTGATGCATACAACAAGCCCGACGATCAGAAAAATTTTCTTCATACGACTGCAGTCATCATACCTACTCTTTCCCTCCCAGTGTGGCACGGATCAGCTTGCTAATTCTCTCTGACGTATGTCCATTCAATTGCTCGAACAGCCGAGCTGTCGCATTTATTCTTGTCTGCGCATCCCATCCGAGCATTGTTTCCAGGTTTCCATGGAACAGAATGAGAGATTCTAACAGTTCATTACTGAAAGAAGCCGAGTGTAAACTTGCGAATGCAGCGATACAGGGAGGTACAAGTAATTCTTTCCCGCGCACGATAACGCCAAAATTTCCGTCGGTTACGCTCTGTGCGTCTGACTGTACAATTTTTAGTCCCATTGTCCAATTTTATTACTTCGCAATCACCTGTCCAATTTTTCCCGTCACTCTCCATCCTTCGTACGGCGTCCATCCGCATTTGCTATGCAAGTTTTTGGCTTCAATCAGCCATTCTTTTGTTGGATCAACGATGACGATTTTCGCAGGATTTTTCTCAGCAATCCCTGAGGCACCGAGTGAGAAAATCCGGTTCGGATTGATGAAACAGAGTCTCAGAATATCCGTGTAGGTGAACTTCCCGCTACCCGTTACCCGTTTCCCGCTTACGCTTGGCCATTTCCCTGCGGCAACCGACAGCAGAAGCGGCAGCATCGTCTCCACCCCGGGTACTCCGCTCGGTGCTTTCAGCGGTTCACCGGATAACTTCTCATCTTTCGTATGCGGTGCATGGTCCGTTGCGATGCAATCCACCGTTCCATCTTCGATGCCTTTCCACAGCGCATCGCGGTGTTCGCCTGATCGCAGCGGTGGGTTCATCTTTGCGAACGTTCCGAGTGATGCATAGTCGTCCGCCGTCAGAAACAGATGATGCGGTGCGACTTCGCATGTGACCGGCAGACCCTCTTTCTTCGCTGCACGCACAAGATCGATGCCTTGTTTCGTCGACAGGTGCGCGATGTGGAACGCCGCTCCGGTCTTCCGAACCATGCCGATGGCGTATTCGATCGAGGCTGCTTCAGACTCGGGTGGACGCATCGAAGAATGCGCAGAAACATCCGTACTGGAATTTGATTTCTGGAATTTGGAATTTATTTCAGGGTCTTCACAGTGCGCAACGAGCGGTATCTTCAGTTCCGCGCATGCCCGAAAAATTTCTTCCACAATGCCTCCATCCACTTTCTGGTCTCCCGTGGAGTGATCGAGGTAGAGTTTCACGCCGCAGCAGTGCTGCTTCAATCTCCTGAGCTCCATGGATGTTCCCGTCCAGAGTTCTTTTAAAGTGAGAAGGTGCGCTGCTTCCGTCACGCCGAAGAAAAACAACATCCGGCACCCGGCGATCTTTTCCGCACGACGCACTTTATCTGCAAGTGCCGCGATTGTGACAGTCGGCGGAATGGTGTTCGGCATTTCGCAGACCGTGCCGACGCCACCGGCGAGTGCTGCGGCAGCTTCGGTTTGCATCGTTGCCTTATGTTCCATCCCCGGCTCGCGGAAGTGAACGTGGCAGTCGATGAGGAGCGGAAACAGGAGCTTTCCTGAAACGTCGCTCACTTCCGCATCTTTATGATCTTGTATCGTTTTTTTTATCATTTCGATTTTGCCATCGAGTCCAATCAAAACATCGGAAACCTGAACACCAGATTCGGAGACGATCGATCCGCCGCGGAGGAGAATTTTTTTCATGGAGAGTGGTTATGCTTTCCCAAGCAGCATCGCAAGCAGCGCCATGCGTACGGGGACGCCGTTTCCCGCCTGCCTGAAGTATGCGGCATTCGGGAGTGCATCGACCTCGGTTTCGATCTCTCCAACTCTCGGGAGCGGATGCAGAACGACGACTTTCTTTCCTTCCACCATGGGTTTGGTGAGGATGTACTGGAGCTTCAGTCGCTCGTACTCCGCTTTGTCCGCGAATCGTTCCTGCTGCACGCGCGTCATGTACATGACGTCTGCACCGAGCCCCGCTGCAATATCGGTTGTCTCCGCGAACGGAATATTTCTCTCTTTGAGAAAGCTTGTCACTTTTTCCGGCATCGTGAGCTCCGTCGGAGAGACGAGCGTGAAGCGGAGATTTTTGTAGAGACCGAGCAAATATGAGAGCGAATGGACGGTGCGTCCGTACCGAAGATCGCCGACCATTGCGACGTGCAGTCCGTCGATCGTGCCGCACTCTTTCTTGATGGTGAACAGATCGAGCAGTGCCTGTGTCGGATGTTGCCCCGGACCGTCGCCCGCATTGATGAACGGCACTCTCGATGCGCTCGCCGCGATATCCGCACTGCCCTGATCCGGGTGACGCATCGCGATGATGTCCGCGTACTCCGAAGCCATGACCATGGTGTCTTCGATCGATTCGCCTTTATAGAGCGAGCTGAATTGAATTCCTTCCGCCGTGAGTACGTCTCCTCCAAGTCTCAGCATCGCGGTCTCGAAACTGAGACGCGTTCTCGTACTCGGTTCGTAGAAGAGTGCTGCCAGAACTTTGCCTTTCAGGAGATCGCTCTTTCCTTTCTTTCGTACCTTCTCCATCTCGAGCGCAACGCGAATAATCTCCTCGGTATCGGCTCTCGTGAGCTGCTTGGTCGAGGTGAGATGTTTGAAGGGGAGAGGCATACTTCAGTCGAAGTATACGATAGACGGTGATACTTGACAAGTATATAATAAATTATATAATTTCATTCGTGAGTTCTAGGAAAGTGACCTCTTAGACCATTGACTTTTTTACTCACTATCCGAATCATGCTTGGCACTATGAAAGAAGAATTTCCACCACATCACAAGTTGTATGCCGTCACTGCGAGTTCGTTACTTGCACTTATTGCTGCTGAAGGGGTTCGCATGGAGGTTGAATCACAGAGTAAGGCACGGGCTATAAAGGAAAATATTCAGCATGAAGTGCGTGAGCTCGGAATCGCTCAGGAGCGTCCGCAGAAGGAAGAGATTTCCTCGATAGATTCCCTGGAACGGACTAAGACGTTGGATTAGGCTCCGACCCTTTGCGATCTACGCTATGCTCTTTTTTGCCATGTCTCTCCGTCAAATCGCAACCTCCACACTCTGGCAAATCGCGAGCCAACTCACGATGGCGGTGCTCAGTGTGATTTCGGTGAAGTTCGTTGCGCTCGGTTTGAGCAAAGAACTCGCCGGTGCTTATAATTCTTCTTACGGGTACCTCCAGCTCTTCGCGATTCTCGCCGACTTCGGACTCTACGCCGTCTCGGTTCGGGAAGTGAGCAGTGCGAAGAATCCGGAGCGCATTCTCGGAGCGCTGATTGTTCTTCGATCGGTGATTGCGACTCTATCTCTCGGCGCAGCACTCGTCATCGCATGGGTCATTCCGGTCTGGGCGGGGAGCCAGCTTCGGATCGGCATCAGCATTGCCGCACTCGTGCCGTTCTTCACACTGCTTGCGGGAGTGCTCCGAACGGTTTTTCAGGTTCAGTACAAGATGCATTTGGTCTTCATCGCCGAGGTCACACAGCGCATTGTCACCGCGAGCCTCATGGCTCTGGTGATTCTGATGGGCATTCGCCTCACGAGTGACGTGCGTGTTCTCAATTACTTCATCGGAGTCGGTGCCGTGGGTGCCGTCGTCCTCTTCGTCCTCTCGTTCTTTTTTGCGATCCGGCTCACGACGATTCGACCCTGTTTCGATCGCGTTCTTCTCCTCCATTTGTTGAAGAAGGCGATGCCGTACGGAGTCGCGTTCCTGTGCATCGCACTGTATCGGCAGTTCGACCTCACGATGATCGCGCTGCTTCGTGATGACTACGCGATTCAGAATGCGGAGTACGGTTTCGCATCGCGCATCGCCGAGATGACGTACCTGATCCCGACATTTCTCCTCAACTCGACACTTCCGCTTCTCGCGGAAAGGCATGATCGCGGGCTTCGAACCGAAACGTTGCTTGGGAAAACATTATTCATCATCCTCGTTCTCGGTTCGCTCTCGGCGCTGTTCTCCATCTTCTGGGCGAGACCGATCATGCGACTTCTCACCACTCCCGCCTACCTCTCGCTCCCCGGTATCCCCGGTGCGGATACGGCACTCGCGCTTCTCGGAGCACCGATGTTCCTCAACGGTATCGTTCTCTTCAGCTTCTACACACTCCTCACGAAGCACGAGTGGAAGGCGCTGGTCTCACGCATGGTGATCGCCGTTATAGTCTCCCTCGGGCTCAATCTCTGGCTGATTCCAAGATTCGGGTTTGTCGGTGCCACGACGACATCGACCGTTGTGCATCTCTTCCTCGCGCTCACATTACTGCCTGCTGCCATCAAGGTGTTGCCGATTTCTTTCCCCTTCCACTACGTCTCCAAGTGGCTGAGTTTCAGCGCACTCGTTGCGCTCATTCTTTTCGTGACGGCACCGATCCTCGAATCGGTTCCCTCGATCGTGGTTGGCATGGGGCTCGTTGCCGTTTGCCTCCCTGTTCTTGCATTTTTTCTACGATTTCACCGGATATTTTTTATCAAAGGGTCTCGAGGAGCGATGATAGAGGGGTTTGGCAACGTAGTTGAATAAAAGTATAAAAAGTGGTATAATATACATATGCAGACAATACACAATTTACTCAAGAAGCGTTTTGTACAGGAGGTTCTTGGCGGAGTACTGGGGATGATTGTTGCAGTGATCCTCTACAACGTCAGTGCGGGACTTCCTTCTGCGCAAATTACGAAAGGGCTTTTGGTCGATACGTCGACGAGTGTCGCAGACGTGTCGAGTGCGACGGACAGTGCATCACCTCAGACCGCAGCTCCTGATTCGGTTTCGCAGGCAGTCACCGACCACAGTGATCCCGCAGGATGGACGACGATGCGCGAAAATCAGCGTGACCTTGCATCCGTCTTCGATGTTTCCGTGCAGAAAGTGGGAGCACAGGAGACGCAGCCGACGGTTGCAGAGGTCACGCCGCCGACTCCTGCAGTACAGGAGACCGCACCGGCGGAAGTGCCGGCGACTGATACGCATCTTCCGAATTCCGGTCCGATGCTGAATCTTACGATCTTCGCTGCATTTCTTCTCGCCTGTTTCTGCAGGAAGGATGCATTGATTGCGGTGTTGCAGAGAGCTCATTAGGATGGGGATCGTGACTCTCACGATTTTTCTCTTCGCACTCTTCGGTCTGGTCTTCGGGAGTTTCGGGAACGTTCTCATTCTTCGTCTCGAGAAAAGAGAGTCTCTTCTCGGACGTTCGCGTTGCATGTCGTGCAAACGATCTCTCGGATTTCTCGATCTCGTTCCCGTTCTGAGTTACGCATTTCTCGGAGGGCGTTGCAGGAGATGCGGTGCTCAAATTTCCGTTCAGTATCCGATTGTTGAAATTCTGTCAGGTACCGTTTTTGTTTTGGCAGCCGCACTGTATCCCTCGAATGTTTTTCTTGCCGTTCTCACGGCGTTTCTTCTGTACTGCCTCCTCCTCTCGAGTGTCGAGGATGTTCTGTACCAAAAACTTCCGGACATGTTTGTAGCAGGTATTGCGATTGCCGCTCTGGTGATGACGTTGCTATCGGGAAATATTCTTTCTTCTCTTTCCGCCCTTTGCGTCACACTCGTTTGGTTCGGCGGTCAGTGGATCCTGAGTAATGGCAGAGCGACCGGTACGGGTGACATTTTTCTCTCCTCAGCTCTCGCCCTGTGGCTTGGACTTCGCGGAACGATTGCCATGCTGTTTCTGAGTTATATGGTCGGAGCAGTCATCACACTTCTTCTGCTGGGGCTCGGCGTGATTTCGATGAAGCAGAAGCGCATCGCCTTCGGTCCGTTTCTGGCAATCGGTGCGTTGCTTGCGTTTCTCGGAGTTGGACAGGAGTTTTTTGAGATATTTCTCTCATAACTTCAAAAGTGGACGCTTCCGTGCCGTACAGGCAATGCGTGCCCGCATGGCACGAAAGCGTCCAAAGACCAACGAGGATTGCTGCAGACCTCACGGGGAGGATGCCCCCCTTACGGGGAAATCCTTTGTGTTGGCAAAAGTATGATACATTCAATAGCTGTTATTGTCAAACGCACGGTCCTCACTCCGCCCCGCCGAGCGGGGCACCTCTCTCCATTGGCTGGAGAGAGGAAGGTGTGTATTGAGAAAAGCTTGGGCTCCCCCTTCTCCGGCATACGGAGAAGGGGCTAGGGGATGAGGACCGTGCTATCCTTCCATCATGAAAACAGCCGCAACAAACCGCCGTGCGCGTTTCGATTACGAGATCCTCGACCGGATCGAAGCCGGCATCGTGCTCACGGGGCAGGAAGTGAAGTCGTGCAGGCTCGGGCAGGTGAGCCTTCTTGGGTCGTACGTGTCGTTCGTTTCCGGTGCTCCGGTCCTCAAGGCGATGAAGATCAGTAAGTACGCGTACGCTTCGGGGCTCGACGGATACGACCCCGGGCATGACCGGAAACTTCTCCTCTCGAAAACTCAGAGTGCGAAAATCCAGTCGGCATCAAGCGAGAGAGGCATGACGGTGGTGCCGCTTGAGGTGCTTGCCGGGAAATTCGTGAAAGTCGTGATCGGCATTGGTCGCGGCCGAAAGACGCTCGACAAGAGAGCGCGCATCAAAGAGCGTGAGGTGAGCAGGAGAGTGCGCGAGAGAGGAGAGTACTAGTGCAGCATCTCACGCAGTTTCTCGAGTGAGTCTGTGCCAAGCAGTGCCGCAGAGAGATCGAGATATGCCATATCCCCAAACCGCAGCCCCAGAGCTTGATGGTAGATCTGGTACTGGCGTGCGATGGTCGTTACTCCCTCATCGTTCTCGGCGATGGCTTCACGCATCATCAAAAACTCGAGGAGCAGACGTCGTTTCATTGTTTTCGCTCTGCGCTCATCGTCGAGTGGCGGCGCACCCGGGCCGATCAGTTTTCCGAATGAGAGACTGAGAATTCGGTCGAGTGAATCATGATCGAGATCCATGGGATCCTCATCTCCTTCCTGCTCATAGAAAATCTCCTCAACCATTGTATCAAATTCTTCCATAGAGTTATTCCCCGGACCATCGACCCATTCATTTGCAAGAACGGCGAGTGCCTCCATTCGGAGGAATGGGGTGATGCCGACTCTCTTCTCGAACAGTGCGAGGATTTTCTTTCGCACATCGAGGAGGCGGCGTTCTATATTCGTCTCGTCGACCTCTACCAGGAACGGCATCGCTTGCTTCAGTTTTTCCCGTGTCGTTTGCAGATACAGTTTTGGCGCAGCGTAGTCTCCAAGGAAGTGCCATGCAATCTCCGCGTCGGCTGCATTCGCTTGCAGGTACTGGCGGTGAGGAGGCTCCAATTCGGACTTTTTTTTGTACGGTGCCCCATACAGAACAACAGGATCTTGCTCATCGAATGCCAGCATCTTTTTCTCCTCTGCTACAAACCCGAGTGATGCTCGTATCTGTTCGAGCCAAAGATTTTCCGGGTAGGCGTTTGCATGATGCAGAATTCCCGACATCATCGTCGCACGGTGAGCAATATGATGAAGCACCATTCGCTGATCGGACAGATCCTGATTTTTGACCCCGTCGATCGTTTTGAGGTATTCCACGAGCTTCAGTCTCGAAAATTCCCGCGCATGAGCAAGTGTAATCCCGGGATCCGCTTCGAGGACGGATCGTCCCCAGTTGGACTCTTTCTCCATAAGCAGAACGAGGTCAGCATCGAAGGTTTTATGATCCCATCCTGCGATGAGCTGATCCATATGATTTGGAATTGCGATTGCCATGGGTCAGGCATGGTAGGGAAACTTGACATGGAAATCAATGCTATCCTCTCCCTATGTCTCTCCTCCCCCCGCAAATTCAGAAGGCAGTCGAGGAGTTCAGCAAACTGCCCGGTATCGGACCAAAGTCCGCGGAGAGGCTGACATTTCATTTACTGCGGAGTAGTAAAGCATCTGCTGAGGGCTTGGGTTCGTCGCTCCTCGCACTGAAGCATGATCTGAAGTATTGCAGCATCTGTCAGATGATCACACTTCAGTCTCCGTGTGCAATCTGTTCCGACCGCACACGAGACGTATCAACCGTTCTCGTTGTCGAAGAACCGCTCGAAGTCGTTGCCTTCGAGAAGGCGGGATACAAGGGGTTATATCATGTTCTTCATGGCGTACTCTCGCCGATCGACGGTATGGGTCCGGAGCAGCTGAAATTGAAGGAACTTGTAGATCGTTGTGGTAAAGGAACTGTGAAAGAGCTCATTATCGCAACGAACCTCGACGTCGAAGGGCAGGCGACGGCGGCGTACATCAAGCAGAAATTATCATCGGTCGTTCCGAGTATTACGCGACTAGCTCATGGACTTCCGATGGGTGCGGATATCGAATTTGCGGATCAGGTCACGCTGAAAGAAGCGATTGCGGGGAGAAGAAACGCCTAATTCTTCCGGTTCTCTTCATCGAGAATTTTCCTCAATCCTCGGATGTATTCGGGTGTCGTGCCGCAGCAGCCGCCGACAATGAGTGCGCCTGCATCCAGCCACTCTCGAGCATAGTTTGCGTATGCTTCCGGAAAGTGTTCGTCGTGGAAGATCCATCCTTGGTCCGGATGAGGTTCTCCGTCCCCGTTCGCATACACTCCGCACGGAAGTGTGGTGCAGGAGAGCATTCGTTGCAGTGACAGGCCGATGCTCTTGGCATCCGAACAGTTGGTGAGAACCGCGAGCGGGGCATACGGGAGGATAGTGGCAATGACATCTTCGATTGGGTCACCGTCGAAGAGGTTGCCATCCTCTCGGCAGAGAAAACTGACAACCGTTTCCATGCCGACTTTTTTCGCCGCTTCGAGCACGGCAACCGTCTCGCGAACCGAGTTCATTGTTTCGATCCAGAGCACATCCGCACCGCCGTCTTTCAGGTTTTGCACCATGTCCGCATGTTCTTCGATCAGCGTGCTCATTTTCGCCGGGACAAGCCCCGGTGTGTAGCAGTCTTCAACCGGTGCGATGGATCCGCCGATGAGAACGGTGTTTTGTCCGGATTCTTCCGCAGCCTCCCGTGCCAATTTACACGCACGCATCGTGTACTCCCGCGCACGGTTTGGAATGTTCGCATGATCGAATGTCCGTCGGTTCGTTCGGAACGTATTCGTCGTGATGATGTCCGCGCCGGCATCGATGTACTCTCGATGAATGTTTTTCACCTCCTCGGGATGTTTCATCAATGCCTCTGCAGACCAGAGGGGCAATGTCGTCTTGATGCCGCGGCGCTGCAGTTCGGTTCCGAAAGCGCCGGAGAGGAGAATCCGTTCGCGTTTCTTCAGCCTGTTTTTCAGATGATTGAGCGCGGACATTGTTTAGACCATGGTAGCCTGAACCACGTAGATGGAGTGGTAGACATGCAGTCCGGCATTGCGTCGCTTCAACGCCTCCGTTGCATTGATCGGTTCATTGCCCTCGGGATCACAGAAGAATTCGAATTCATGTCCCGTGACGTCTTTCATGACATGTTCGCGTTTGGCGAGCGGTTCGAGCTTCGTTCCCTCATGCTGTTGTACGATTTCCGCATGCAGCACTTCAGGGAGGAATCCGTTTTTTTCGAACATGTTCATGAGCAGATCCCGCCCCGGTCGACCGCCGAGATTCAGGACCACACTGCCGTTCTTCGCAAGAAGCTCTTTTGCTTCCAGTAGCAGCAGACGTTGTAATCCCAAACCGAAATCGTCGATTTCCGCTTCATGGTGATCGACTTCATAGTAGTGCGAGTAACTGTCTCCGTCTCCGAGGTGCACGCTCTTCGGGCAGGGGACTTGCGGCAGACAACCGTATACGATATCAGGTCGCACATTGTGTCTTTCTGCCCATGCAATCAGGCTCAGTTCTCCTTCGCACAAATGAATGGTAGAACGCTCATCGGGTGTGAGCAGGCGGTCTGCATTCCGTGCCGCAACCGGAGCCATCCTTCTGTCGTAGTCTCCGGCCCAGAGTGCCTTCGGGCGATCGTGCTTCGGACGATTCGCAAGGTATGCCGCATTGATGCCGCTGCCGACACCGGGCTCCAGGATGGTCTTTCCGGCAACATCCAGTTTTTCCAGTCCTCGGAGAAGCGCTCGGGACCAGTTGTCGGGAACGAATCCATAGGGAGGGACTTCGATCAGTGTCGATTTCCCCGTGAAATTTTTTGGGAAAATATCTTGCACGTCATGCGCATGAAGGGGGTCAAACTCTTTCGGATGTTCCGGACGAATAATGCGCGGGGCTATGCGTCCCTGTTCCGGTGATGCTTGCCAGTCTTGATGTTCGAATTCTGAGGATTGAAATTCCATGAGCGGGGGGAAGGACCTGAAGAAAAAATCTCGCGTGATTCGCGAGTGCGGACTCACATGTATGGCGCAGTATGCCGACCAAAAATCACCCGTCAATATTTCACAGGCATTTTTTTTACTTTCGGCTTCTGGAAGCCGAAAAATCATCGTAAAAAGTAGAGACGCAAAATTTTGCGTCTCTACAGACTTTGAGATCTCAGCGCAATTCGTACGTCAGCGTCACATTTGACGTGATGTCTTGCTCCCCAGACGGTACCGGCAGACTGACATCAGCTTCTCCGCCTCCACCCATCCCCATCCCCTTCGCCATCATCGGAACGGGACCGCCGTAGTTGATGTCCTCGTTGAATGCCGTGAGTCGACCGAGGCTCATGCCGAGAGACCTTGCGAGCACGACTGCCTTCGCTTTTGCTTTCTGAATCGCCATTGCCCGGGACTGCGCCTTCAGATCGTCCGGATTATCGATGGAGAAACTGACACCGCCTGCCTGGTTGGCGCCGGCATTCGTTGCGGCGGTCAAGACGTCACCCACGGTATCGAGATCACGCACTTTCACGACAAGAGACTGATTCGCCTCGAACCCGCGAGGAACTTGCGTGCCGTTCGTGTAATCGTAGACGGGGTTCAGCCAGAAGCTCTGTGTAGAGATGTCTTTCTCCGCGACTCCCGCTTTCTTCACGGCTGCGATGATTGCCGTCATATTCTTCGTGACGAGCGCGATCGCCGCTTTCGCACTCGGCTGCCTTCCCGTTGCGACGCCGAAGTTAAGCAGGGCGATATCCGGAGCAGAGGTTACTTTGGCATCCGCGTAGACGGAGATCGTTGCGGGATTCTGCTGCGGTGCCCGTACTTCCATGTTCTTTCCAACCAAATAGAAACTGCCGCCGATGATGACTGCTGTGAGAATTGCCCAGACGGGCGGTCGCAAGGTGAGAGTGGTGTTTTCCATAGTGGTAGAATTGTAAGAGGGTGGGAAGGAAAGGACAATTGACGGTAGTGAGTGTGAGACGTACGGAGAGCGATGTTCTTACGACGAAACTTTCCACTTTGCATATCCTTCCCTCTCCAGTCTCAAGGCAAGTTCCGGTCCACCGCTCTCGACGAGTGTTCCTGCAATCATCACGTGCACGTGGTCCGGAACGATGTACTGAAGCAGCCTCGCGTAGTGTGTGACGATGACCGCGGAGAACTCCGGTCCGCGCATACTCTCGACTCCTTCTGCGACGATCTTGAGTGCATCGACATCGAGACCCGAGTCCGTTTCATCGAGGAGTGCGAGACGCGGTTTGAGGAGCCGCATCTGCAGCACCTCCGCTTTCTTCTTCTCCCCGCCGGAAAACCCTTGGTTCACACTTCGCTCTGCAAAAGCAGGATCCATGTGCAGCGCCTTCATTTCTTCTTCGAGCTGCACTTTGAATTTCACGGGTGACATTTTTCTGTACGCCGGATCGCGTGCTTTCCTCTGTGCGTCGCATGCGGCGAAGAGAAAACTCCGGAGGCTGATTCCCACGAGTTCTTTGGGGTACTGAAATGCCAGAAATAGGCCGAGCCTTGCGCGTTCATCAGCGGGGAGTTTCAGGATATCTTTTTCTGCGAACATCGCTTTTCCTCCGTCGACTCTGTACTTCGGATGTCCCATGAGAGTGGAGACAAATGTCGATTTTCCCGACCCGTTCGGTCCCATGATCGCATGTACTTCTCCGGCTTTCACGGAAAGCGACAATCCCTCCACAATCGGTGTTTCGTCGACTGAAACGCGAAGATTGCGAATGTCGAGGAGGGCAGATTTCGAAGAAGGCTTTGGCATGTGTCCGGATTCTACCCTACTCTTTGCCCATGCCGCTGATTACATTTATCCACCCCGACGGTACCGTGCAGAAAGTTGAGGGGCAGGCAGGAGACACGATTCTGAAGATCGCTCTCGACAGCGGTGTGCCGATGGAGCATGCCTGCGGCGGCAACGGTTTCTGCACGACGTGCATGTGCGATATCGGGAAAGGGATGGATTCTCTCTCGCCTCGCAACGACCGTGAGGAAAACATGGGTGTCATGGACGATCCGAAGCGATTGTCATGCCAGGCGAAGGTGAGTGGAGATATTGAGGTGAAGTTGCTGGATGTGTAGTACGAGGAAGATTGAATCGTTGCGACAAAAATGTCATACTGCCCGTTCCCGCTCTTTGACGGTCGCCCTGTACCGAGCTTGCTCTGGTACGGGGAGGAACGTCCGGACAGCAACGGAACGCCCAGTGGGTAACGCCCACCCGTGCAGTGCATATCAGGTAAGACTGCATGCGGACCAGTGCCACAGTGACGAACCCGCAAGGGAAGTGAAACGTCTCCGGTTACGGAGTTGGTCCCGAGCGACTCGGGATATCACGGCAAACTCTGGGTGCTGCAAGGAGGAATTGGGCTGGCGGAGTTCACGATGGTTCCGTCGTGCCGCCGACCCCTCCGCTAGAGTCGCCGAGCAATCGGCGTCCAAGATAGATGACCGTCCTCGACAAAATCCGGCGTATGGGAGCGGGAAACAAAACCCATCGACGAAAGTCGGTGGTTTTTGCTTGCCACAGCCCTCACCTCCCGACCTCCTCTCCAACGATTGGAGAGGAGGGGGCCTGAGTTCTTCAAAACAGAGCTTCCTTCTCCGGATCGCCGGCAGGAGGATGAGGGCTGTTCAGGGAAAACAGCTGTTTCATGCGCTATACTCCCACTACATGAAACGCTCCGAAATCCTCTTCGGCATCCTGCGTGTCCCCGTCGATCTGCTTGCGGCACTGGGGGCACTCTTGTTGTCGTACCACCTTCGTGCGGCGAACATCGATCTGATTCCGAATGTGCAACTCCTGTCTCAGCAGAGCAGTCTCCCGCCGTTTGATTACTACGTTCTCCATTTCGCACTTCCTGCGGCAGTCGGATACGTGCTTCTCTCGGCAGCACTGCGACTCTACTCACTGAAGACGACGCTCGGTCCGTGGCGCGAACTGCAGCGCGTGCTTTTCACATCGATTCTCTGGGTTGCGTTCGTGATGGCATGGTTCTTCCTCGTCCAGAAGCAGCTCTTCTTCTCGAGAGCGCTCCTTCTGCAAGCGACAATTCTCCTCACCTTCTTCGCGCTCCTGCTTCGCGCGTTTATTTTCCTGCTGCAGAGACAACTCCTGCGGCGTGGGATCGGGCAGCGCACGGTGCTGTCTTGCGGAGCCTCGCTCCTTCCTGATGCTGCACTTTCGGAACTCAAGAGCGATGTTCGATATCGGTATCTCGGTCACGAATCGATGAATGCCGGCGTTGCGGTTCGTGTGCTGAACGGACCGATCGATCTTGTATTACATACGGATCCGAATCCGACGAGCGCCGCCGCAGTCGAGCTCATCGACTACTGTCGCAGTCACCAGATCGGGTACGCGTTCGTGCCTCCCGTTTTCACCGATGTGCCGCATCAACTGTCCATCGGGCATCTCGGACTTGTCCCCGTCCTTCGGTTCGAGCCCACGCCGCTCGATGGTTGGGGGAGAGTACTGAAGCGTCTTCTTGATTTTCTTCTCGGCGTGTTACTTTTTTTCTTGCTCAGCCCGCTTCTTCTCGTCATTTCAATTCTCATTCTTCTCACGTCAGGCTGGCCAATTCTATATGTCAGTACGAGGGTATCACAGTTCGGGAAGACGACGATTCCGCTCTTGAAGTTTCGCACGATGTGCAGGAATGCGGATCAGCAGAAGAAGGATCTTGTCCACTTAAGCCACAGGAACGACGGTCCGCTCTTCAAGATCAAGCATGATCCGCGGGTGACACCTCTCGGGAGAATTCTTCGCCGTTTTTCGATCGACGAATTGCCGCAGCTTCTGAATGTCATCGTCGGTCATCTCTCGCTCATCGGTCCCCGTCCGCATCTGCCGGAGGAAGTGGCGAAGTATGCACAGGCTCAGCGGCGCGTTTTTACCGTCCGTCCGGGAGTGACTGGGCTTGCACAAATTTCCGGTCGGTCGAATTTGGCTTTCGATGAAGAGGTAAAGCTGGATATGAGGTACATCGAGGACTGGTCTCTTGGATTGGATTTTTGGATTCTGTGGAGGACATTTTTCGTGGTGCTTTTTGGGAGAGGTGCGGATTAAAGCAACTTCATCTGTCCTTCCCCGTCTTTCTTCACAGTTTTTGATGCAAGCCCAAGCAAGTACTCCGCAACACGCTTTCCGTAGGGTTTTGTGCGTAGACGATCATCAAGGATCGTGATTACCCCTCCAGCTTTTGAGTGTCGAACGAATGTGCGGATCAGGCGGAAGAGACGATGCTTGAGGCGAGGCAGTGAGTATTCCGAGAATGGATCCCGGTACCGGAGTGCGCGGCGACTGAACACCGCGTGTGAGGGATGGTCGAATGGCAGCGTCTGAAGAATCAACTGGTCAACCGTACCGTTTCGAAGTTCCATCGTTTCGTACGTCCACGGTGTTGTGATGAGAATCGCCGGTTCGGTTGCCTGCAGAAACTCCGCCTGCATGCGACTCTGCCCGCCATTGAAGCCCTGACAGAGGAGCACGGTTCCGATCGTTTCCAGTTTCTCCGCGTATTTCAGATACAAATCCTCGATTGCGCGTTTGCTGGAGACGAGAACGACGGTCTTCCCTTTTGCCGATGCGATCATCTGATCGAGTGTGATGCCAATCGGGAGTGCGATGGAAAAGTCCGGGACAGGGAGCGGCGAGAGCGTGCCATCAACTGTTTCCATGGACATCGGCAAGACTGCAGAACATTCTTTCCACGCGGCGTTCGGGATGAGCAGTGTTGTCGGTGACTGACTATAGAGAATGCGCCCGAGCACTTCGTTGATTTTTTCCGGCACAGACTTGATGGATTTATTGCCGTCAAGAAAACACTCGATCCATGTGATGCGCCCCTCCAGATTCTTCTCATCGAGGATGAGTAGCAGATCTCCGAGTGCTCGAACCGCAGCGTGTGGCAGATCGGTTTTCAGGAGATCTCCGATGATGACCGTGAGATGTTCCACTTCCGGCGCACCGAGGTCGGAGGGTGCGATATACCGCAGATCCGTTCCATTTCTCACTTTCTCAGTCCAGAGTTCGATGAGATCGACGCACTTCGTGAGTCTGTCATTTCCTGCCGCTGCCGCTCTGAGTGTCGGCACGAAGCATGTCCATCCGAGTGCGGTGGTCGCAGTGTCTTCGAGCATGGATGCATCATCGATCAGGACGCGTGCATCTTGGAGGATCGATGATTCTTCACTGTTCGCAATCGTGACAAGTTCGTGATGCCCGAGGAGCACTGTTTCTTTCTTCAGCGCCTTCCGACGCTTTTGATACTCGGGGCTTTCACTGCTTGCCGCGATCTTTGCATTCCAGATCGCCGTTTCTTCGCCATGGATCGGCAGGTCGATCTTCAGTTCCGGTCTGTAGAGCAATAGCTTCATCGCAAGCGTCAGTTCGTCCGCCGTGAATGCTTCTTGCTCAAGGAATTTCTCAGATGCTTCTTTCGAGAGAAGCATCTCAGGTTGCGGAAGAACGACGACGGAGTCAGGGAGTTCAACTCTCCGCAGCGCTGCATCAAGATTCTTCACGGCGATGATCGCACCTCCTGTCCCTCGTAGCCTTGGCGAAGTGGGATTCTTTGCACCTGCAATCACTGACTCGAGTGTTGCCGAACAGAGTGATTCCTGCACCAATTCGATGGTGTTTTTGTTGATGCTTTTCAGTTCCGTGGCAGGGATGGATTTGTCGCTTTCCTCAGGGCTCGAATGCTTGCTGAGTGTCAGCCATTTCGGGCGTGTTTTCTTTCCTGCTGAGCGGAGAGACGAAAAAAGTCTCCGGTAACTTTCGGGACCTTTCTTCGCGAGAGCTTGCAATGCTTCTAGATCTTTTTCGGAAAGGCTTTCGAGCCTTTCGACGCAAAGCTCAAGCAGCTGCATCGTCGCACGCACATCGCCGAGTGCTCTGTGCTTCGGTGTGTGCGTAAGTCCGAGCACATCGCTCATGTACCCCAGTGAGTAGCTCTTCAGTTCCGGATAGACGATCGATGCGAGCATCGCGGTGTCGATCCATGGGTGCTCACTCAAGTCCCATCCCTCACCCCGGAGCATGGCGACATCGAACTTCACGTTCTGCCCGACAACGATCGTGTCAGGAGTCAGCATCGCTTTAATCGTCGGCAGAATACTTTCAAATGTCGGCTTCCCGCTGAGATCCGCTTGGCGGATTCTCGTCAGCACTTGCACCACGGCGGGAATTTCCTGCCCTTCCGGAAGCGAGAGCAGCTGCTCGTACTCGTTCTCCACTTTTCCATCTTTCAGCGTCACGCACGCATACTCGATCACTCGATGCGTTTTCGGAACAAACCCCGTCGTTTCGGTGTCGAGGATGAGAAGAGAAAGTTTGGGGAGAGACATCGGAGACAAGATACAGGAAAAATCGGAACATGAATGTAGAGACGTGCGATTCGCACGTCTCTACAAACAGCAATCAATATTTTACTCCTCTTTCTTCTCCTCAGTTGCAGCTTCAGCTTTCTTTTTCTTCTTCTCAACTTTCTCTTCTTTGACCTCTGCCTTGTCCTCCGCAGTCTTGGCGTCGGAAGAAACTTCAGCAGCCTTCGTTTCCTCTTTCGCTTCTCCCTCTGCAGCCGCCGCTCCGAGCATAATCACTTCCACTTCCTCGCCCTTGAGCTCGGCGAGCTTCGCCTTGAAGGCAGGGAGCTCTTCGTAGTTGTACATATCGAGCTCGAAGTTCGTGAGTTGCGTTGCCAGGCGGATGTTTTGGCCTTTCTTCCCGATCGCCATCGGGCGTTGTGCTTCTTCCACGAAGACGGCGGCACGCTTCTTCACGACGCGACCTTCCTCATCCATATGCTGTTCTCCGTTTACGATGATCACAGCCGAGATCGATGCGGGCTGGAGTGCTGTCGAGATCAAGCGAATCGGATCATCCGACCACTCGATCATATCGACGCGCTCACCGTTGATCTCTTCCATCACCGACTGAATGCGCACGCCTTTCTGACCGACGCAGGCGCCGATCGGGTCGATCCTCGGATCCGTGCTCTTCACCGCGACTTTGCTTCGCATGCCGGCGTCGCGCGCGATTGCCATGATCTGCACGTCGCCGTTCCGGATCTCCGGGATCTCAAGTTCAAGAAGTTTCTTCACGAGGTTCGCGTGTGTCCGGGAGATTCGTAGCTGCGGTCCCTTCCCCGTGAGTTCCACTTTGTCGAGGTATACGCGAATGCGCTTTCCTGTGTAGTAGTGCTCACCGGGGATCTGCTCTTTCCACGGGAGACTCACTGCCATTCCTTCCACTTCCAGTGTCACCCAGTTCGGCTCCACTTTACTGACGGTTGCCGTGATTAGTTCATTCTCACGGTCTTTGAACATCTCGAACAAGCTCTGTTTCTCGGATTCCTGCAGTTTCTGGATGATCACCTGCTTGGCAGCCTGCGCTGCAATGCGACCGTAGCCGACGGGGGTCGCGTCGATCTCGATCTCATCGCCGATCTCGGCATCGGGCTTCACGCGCCGTGCATCCTTGAGACTGATCTCAAAGTTTTCATTGAGCACGTCATCCACGACTTCCTTGATGAGGAGCACGGACGGCATGTCCTGATCCTCCCGAAGCACGACGCGGATCTCCTGCTCTTTATTCCCGAAATCCTTGCGGTACGCGGTGGCGATTGCCTGACGAACCGCTTCAAGTACGTCATCTGCTTTCACACTGCGTTCGGCACAGAGTTGGTTGATGGCTGCGATAAAACTTGCTCTCATAGTGTGAAGGGGAAGGGAACTGTGCCACGTGAGCCATCAGGCTTTTACGTGGAAGCGACCATCTCTGTATCAGAGATAGTCTCAATCTAGAAGTAGATTCTGTTACGTCATCATAGCATGGAAGAGGGGTTGGTGACAATTGACATAATACGTATTATTATTTATAATAATAGTATATGCCTGTCAACTACCGTGAGTACTACCCGGCATACACGGAAGCGATGATGACAGCGCGGCGTCTTCTGAAAGAAGAGGCAAGAAGTGCAGAGGAAAAAGATGCGCTCAATACGCTCATCAACATTATGCACAGCACCCATCTTCACATTACTTCGAATCTTGATCATGCGAAGCTATCAACCGACTTGGCACAGGAAGCGATGCATGAGCTTGAGGACTCCGCCATGGGATGTTGCGGGGCAGGAGCTCGCCCCTATTGAGACAAAAAGTCGTACGGCGCTCATGGCTCTGCTAGCGACGAGCCAAGTTCCCTCCGATAGTCTTCCCGGTCATTCGTCTTTGCCGTGACATTTCTTGTACTTCTTTCCTGAGCCGCACGGACAGGGGTCGTTACGTCCCGTGCGCGGGACTGAGGGTTGGGGATTTGGATTAGGGTTGGGCGAATTTTTTCTTTTACCAAGCTCATTCAAATTAATATTTGCCGATCCCGCCGTCAGCTGCCCTTCGATTTCCGACGCATTCGTCTGCAAATTCTCAGGTTCCGCTTGCATCTGTACTTGCTGCACTCCGAACTGTGCAAAGTCGACCTGCAGCAGTGTTCGGATCGTCGTCTGCGCAATCGTCGCGAGCAGTTTCTGGAACATCTGGAAGCCCTGATCTTGGTACTCGATCAGAGGATCGCGCTGCGCGTAACCCGAGAATGCAACCTGTTCCCGTAAGTGTGCCATCGCGTCGATGTGATCCATCCAGTGCGTGTCGATCGCCTGCAGGACAATGATTTGCTCCGCTCTCCTCACGAGATCCGGTCCGAAGTGCGCACATTTTTTCTCGTAGAACGAGAGCACGAGCGACTCCGTGAGTTTCGCTGCATCGTCGCTGCTTCCTTGTGATGCAAGATCCACCGTTCCGATGCCGCGCTCCAGTTCCGGATGCATCGCCCCGAGTGCCTCACGCAATTTCTCGGTCGTCCAGTTTTCCGGATCGATCCCGCTCAGGTGCTCTTCCGTCAGTCCGGCAATCTCACGCTTGAGCATCTGGAGGATTTCGTCGTGCAGTGAATCCGACGCATCACTTTTCACGAGCTCCGGGTTCTGTTCCGCGGCGATTTTCTCGAGCAGTTTCTGGCGACGCTTGTACATGATCTCTCTGTGCTTGTTCATCACGTCGTCGTACTGCACGACGTGACGACGGATGTCGAAGTTTCTGCCTTCCACTTTCTTCTGCGCGCTCTCGATGCTGCGGCTGACCATGCTGTTCTCCAGCGGCACGTCATCGGGGACATTCAGGCGTTTCATCATCGCCTTGAGGCGATCACCGCCGAAGAGTCGCATCAATTCGTCTTCCATCGAGACGAAGAACTGGCTCTCGCCCGGGTCGCCCTGGCGCCCTGCGCGTCCGCGGAGCTGGTTGTCGATGCGTCGCGCTTCATGCCGTTCGGTGCCGAGGATCGCAAGCCCGCCGTTTTTCTGCACGCCGTCACCGAGTTTGATATCGGTGCCGCGACCTGCCATGTTCGTCGCGATCGTGACGATGCCCGCCTGTCCCGCTTTCGCGACGATCTCCGCTTCTTTCTCGTGATGTTTCGCGTTGAGCACGGTGTGAGGAATCTGCATCTCGGTCAGGAGCATGCTCATCGCTTCGGATTTCTCGATGGAGGTCGTGCCGATCAGCACCGGCTGACCCTTCTCGTGTTTCTCTTTCGCAATCTTCGCAACTGCTTTGAATTTTGCCGCGACGGTCGCGTACACGGCGTCCGATTTGTCGTTCCTGACCATCGGTTGATGCGTTGGGATCGTGATGACCGGCAATTTATAGATCGACTGGAATTCCTCTTCCTCCGTCTTCGCCGTTCCGGTCATGCCCGCGAGTTTCTCGAATAGACGGAAGTAGTTCTGGAAGGTGATCGTCGCGAGCGTCTTGCTCTCGCGCTGCACTTCCACTCCTTCCTTCGCTTCGATTGCCTGGTGCAAGCCGTGACTATATCTGCGACCGGGCATCAGGCGACCGGTGAACTCGTCCACGATGATCACTTCGTTGTCCTTCACGACGTAGTCGACGTCGCGCTGGTACATCGCGTACGCGCGGAGCGCTTGTTCGATGTGGTGCACTTCTTCGAATCCTTTCTCGGTGTAAATATTGTCGACGCCCATCAGCTCCTCCATTTTCTTGATACCTTCTTCCGTGAGTGTCGATGCTTTCTGCTTCTCATCCTTCACGAAGTGCGTGTGTTCGACGAGTTCATGCACGTACTTGCTGTAGAGCTGGTATTTCATCGTCGATTTTTCCGCAGGCTGGCTGATGATGAGCGGAGTGCGCGCTTCGTCGATGAGGATCGAGTCCACTTCGTCGACGATTGCGTACTGCAAACCGCGCTGCACTTGGCGCTCCACGGTCGGTGCCATATTGTCTCGCAGATAATCGAACCCGAATTCATTGTTCGTGCCATACGTGATGTCGGAAGCGTACGCTTTCTTTCGTTCATCATGATCAAGCCCGTGGACAATCACTCCGACACTGAGTCCCAGAGCCGAGTAGAGCATGCCCATCCAGGCGCTGTCGCGCTTCGCGAGGTAGTCGTTCACGGTCACGACATGCACGCCTTTAGAGCTGATCGCATTCAGGTACGCGGGCATCGTACACACGAGCGTCTTTCCTTCACCGGTGCGCATTTCGGCGATTGCTCCTCTGTGGAGTGCCGCTCCGCCGATGATCTGCACGTCGAAAGGCACCATGTCCCACGTGAGTGTCTGCAGCCCGATCTTCATTGAACTCCCGACGAGCAGTTCGCATCCGCGGATTGCCGTTGCGAAGACTTCCGGCAGCAGCGCATCAAGACTCTCTCCTTTGGCGTATCGATCGCGGAACTCCTGTGTTTTTGTCGGGAGGGTTGCAAGCGTCAGATTTTGAATCTGCGGTTGCTTCCCTGCTTGTCGAACCTGCGCCACAATCGGCTCCAGTTTCTTCAGTTCTTTCTTATTCGGATCGCCGAGCAGCTTGTTGAGAGTGTCGATGATGGTCATGGGCGCTGACGATACCAGAAAATGTCGCTCAGCGCAGCTCTGCAGTCTCAGGCAGAATCGTGCAAGGATTGGTACTTGCAATTTAATATGAGTATGTTATCATAAATTTATGAACACACTCTCTCCAAGCACAGAATCGGTTGACCCTGTGTCTTCTGTCGGTCCTTTGCAAAGGAGGTTGGAAGGTGTCGGCACTCCTTCGAGTCTTCCGAAAGCGATGCAGAAAGTCATCGCAAATCGCCTTCGCAGGCGTTTGATGGAAAACCCCTACCTCCTGGCTGTTATCGAAAGCAAGGAATCATTCAGTGGAACGTCATGGGATTCCGTTCCAACCGGATCAATGTTCACGCTGAAGTCGCAGCCTCAGGGTTCTGATTTTGTTTTTCAAAAGACATCCCCTCTTCAATGTCTGCGCCTCTGCAGGTATGACCGGCTACCGGAATATCAATCGGAAGGGCTGCCCCCTATGGGTGAACCTTTTTCATTCTCCGATCTTCGCAGCCCTCTCGACAAGGTCGGGGTCTTCCCGGCAGCCGACACATCGAAGCAGAGCGTCGCATCAGTGACGGATGCCGCAGAGGCAGTTAAAGAGAAGCAATTCGTTCGTGTGCCGATGAGTGAAATTCCTAGCAACGCATTCTTCATTTTTGAAGAACAGCCTCGATCTGTGAGTGCTCTGTATCTTTACGATTCGAGCGGCATTCTCAGGGTTGGATCTTATGCAGATTTTCTGCGTTCCTTTCAAGATATTCGACCTCCTGTGCTTTCACATATTCCAATTGACAATAAGATAATGGTCACCTTGATGCCGAAGAATTGATGGCGATCAGCGATCTTCCCACGGCAGCACGTTCGGACGTTCGTTCGTGAAGTACTTGAGGTACATCTGCCAACGGAGGGCGTAGTTGATGAATGCGGTCTGCTTCTCGAAGATCAATTCGTTCCTCTCTCCAAGCACGAGCATAGTGAAGAAGTGAACGAAACTCAGGAGTGAGAACCACAGGCTGTAGATTGCCAGAGGCACGATCACGAGCACGATCCAGAGGCAGCGAACAACGAACCAGCGTGAGATTTTCGGCTGGAAATCGATCTCGATTCGCACACTCTTGAGCGGTTTTTTCTTGCGGAACATGAGAACGGGGAAAGTGTGCGTATCGTAGAATTGCATCGGGAGACGGACAACTATTTTGTGATGACGATTCCAAACATTCGTGCCGCGAACGACGGTCCTCACCCCCAACCCCTCTCCTTCCGCAGGAGAGGGGAGCTCTGTTATTCAAAACATAAAGTTTGTATCGAGAAATGACGGGGCTCCCCCTTCTCCAGCCGATGGAGAAGGGGTCAGGGGATGAGGACCGTTTCATATTCCTCTCCCGTACCACGGGAGAATCGGAGGTTCTCCGTACGACAGTTTTTCGCAGAGTTCCGGCAGTACGTCTTCAATCGACAGGATTTTCTCGACCGGTTTCATGCCGAGCGCCGCCTCGTGCTCGGGAATCAGTTCTCCGACGAACAGCGATTCTTTCGGAATTTGCATCGTTGCGTTCTCGAAAGAGATCAGCATCGGTTCCGCCCAGATTTTTTTAAGCGAACCGAAGCCGCGGATGAAGAGAGAAGATTTTTGGGTGGAGTGAAGCCAGAGAAAGGGTTGAGTGTTGGGAGTTGAGGGTTTGGGAAGTCTTGCTAACCAGAGATCGGAGAGATGAATACCCGCAATCGGTATTTTCAGACTCCAACTAAGCGCATTCGCAAGGCTCATCGCTACGCGTTGACTCATGAAACCGCCGGGACCGGAGATGACGGCGATGCAACCGATGTCGCCTGTTGTTGTGCCGACACTCTTCAGAAGCCGCTCGATTGCCGGCATCAGATCCGCTTCATCCGTGTGATCCGGAATCTCCGCGAGCGCTGTTGTTTTTTTCTCATCGACGAGCGCGATGATTTTTTGATGGCTGCAGAGATCAATGAAAAGAGTCAGAGATGACATACAATGTACGATAGCATATCGTTCTCTCATGCCTCTCCTCTCCGTCATCATCCCCACCCACAAACGAGCGGACATTCTCAAGGAGTGTCTGCATCATCTTGAGCGGCAGACGATTGCTGACCGGATCGACGTGATCGTGGTCAGTGACGGGAGAGATGACAAGACCGTCGCACTTTTTGCGAATGCTGCTTTCCGCATTCCCGTACGGTTTTTCGAGATTGGAAAAAGCCAACAGGGGAGTGCGCGGAACGAGGGACTGCAGCACGCTCAGGGGACGTACGTTCTCTTCATCGGAGATGATATTTTTCTTGCCCCCGATGCGTGCGAGAAACATCTGGAATCACACGAGCGTTGTGAGCTGTCCGCGCTCGATTACGAGCATCAACTGAAGAGTCATACGGCGGTACGGAAAGCCGTTCTCGGGTTCATCACCTGGGATCCCGCAGTCGGCATCACGCCGGTCATGACGTGGCTCGAGCAAAGCGGGTGGCAGTTCGGATACCTCGACTTGAACATCAGACATGCAGCAGGTGCGGAACCGTTCATCCCACACCGTCTGCAACACCGGTACACCTACACGAGCAACATCAGTCTTCCGCTTGACCTTGCGAAGCAACATCTGTTCCGCACAGACGTTCACCTCTACGGTTGGGAAGACATCGAGTGGGGGATGCGACTTCGAAACGCCGGTGTACGCGTGTTCTATGAACCGGATGCGAAGGCGCTTCACCACCACCGCATCACACTCGAAGAATCGCTGAAACGAATGGAAATACTTGGTCGATCAGCCGTCGAAATCCAGGAAAAAGTTTCGGAGTTCGATCGTGTGCCGAGAGGATGGAAACTGTTTCTCTACCGCATCGCAGCGATGCTGCCGACGATGGCGGGAAGACACCGAAAGGCGTTTCTGAAGGGGCTGCGTCACGTGGACGCGCCTGCAACTCCACGTAAAGCGTCTTCGACGCCACGTGGCACATAAATCCGCTTGCGCGTCTTTACGTGGTATTCTGCTTCTCCCATGCCGACTATCCCCGACCAGATCATCGGTCACGAGAAAGTGCAGGGAGAACTCCTCAGTGACATCGCGCACGGAAATGTCAGTCATGCGTACCTCTTCGTCGGTCCGCCGCACCTCGGGAAGTTCACCGTTGCGCGCTGGTTTGCGTGGAGGATTCTTGCGGACAGGAAGTCTCCGGAAGATGTGTCGACGATCAAGGATCAGGTCGAGAGGCTGATTCACCCCGACCTCCTCTCGCTCGATGCGCTCTGGATCAAAGATATCAGTGAGGACTGGAACGTCATCGGGCAATCATCCAACGTCACGCAGCAGCATCGTGCGAAAGCCGATTCGCCACCCAAAACCGATACCATCGGCATCGATGATGTGCGCTCGCTTCACTCGCGTCTCTTTGAAACGGGCTCCTCCCCGCACCTGTGTTGCGTTGTTCGCTCAATTGAACGAATGCAAACACCTGCTGCCACTGCTTTTCTGAAACTGCTTGAGGAACCTCCGCCCAGAGTCGTTTTCATCCTGACTGCCGAGAGTGAGCACGCGGTGCTTCCGACCGTTGCATCCCGCACGCGGGTGATCCGCTTTCACCCGGTGCCGCAGAGCGGGATGCTCCCTCTGCTTCAAGGCAGGGGCAGCGACGATGAATCATTCGCTCTTCACCTGTCACAGGGTGCACCGGGCACGTTGATACGACTACTCGGTGATCCGGACACGCTGCGCAGTAAGCGCCAACTGCACAGTCAGGCGAAGCAATTCTGGCAAACAGGATCTCTGCCGGAACGTCTTGCATGGATTTTGAGTTTCAGCGATGCGAAGAAAGATACGAGTGAGCTCTTGTTGCATCTCGGTCTCACGCTCCGGGAACATCCGGAAACGGAGAAGCGGGAGGCGATGATGCGTGCGTACATGGCACTCGTGACCGGGCTCAAAACCAACGCGCACCGCGGGCTGCTGCTCGAGAGGTTTGCATTGGCAGCACATCCCGCTTCGTGTTAAACTTCTTGGTCTTATGATGTACGCTCTGGTGTTCCTCACGGCGCTTCTTGGCATTGCCGCTCTCTTCTTCGGACGCATCTTGCTCCGGAACAGGGGAGTGCGCCGACTGGTGCGTTCCGTCAAAATGCGTTTCCAATCCGTGACGGATCGGGGAGCGACGATCGTCGATGAGCGCAGTGTTCCGAAGTCGCGGAAGAACCCGCGCACGTCTGCAATCGAGCTTCAGAAAGTACGGTCCCTGATGCGGCTCGCGGAGAAGGAAATCGCTCTTCAGAATCATCCCGAAGCCGAGCATCTCCTGATCCAGGCACTCACGATCAATCCCGATGCCATCGATACGCAGGCGGAGCTTGCCAAGCTGTATCTGAAGACGGGGAAAGAAGCGAAAGCGGAAGCGCTGTATCGCGAACTCGTCACGAAGCGTGAGGATGTGTCGTTCTATGCGAACTTAGGGCTTGCGTACTACATGCAGGCGAAGTACGTGGATGCTTGTTTTGCCTACCAGGAAGCCTTGAATCTGGATCCGCAGACTCCGGAACGCTCCGCCGCGCTCGGACGCGCGTGCATTGCGGCTCGTCGCTTCAAGGAAGCCGCACCGCTTCTCGAGAAGGCGATCCAAAGGCTCGCCCGCGACACGGAACTTCTTCATTTGCTTGCCGAGTGTTACGTGCAACTCAGTGACAATGCAAAGGCGGAAGAGGTCTACAGGCGCATCAATAAGATTGAACCGTACAACGAAGGCGTCAAACAAAAGATCACCGCTTTGGCTGCAAAGCAGTAAAGAAACCTCTGAAAAATGCAGACTGCTTCGTTACTATCTATCTCGACAGATACCTGGAGCCGCTTCGGGGATTTGAACCCCGGACCTACCGCTTACAAGGCGGTTGCTCTACCACTGAGCTAAAGCGGCATCGGAAGCGGAGAAAGTATAGGGCGGGAAACGTTGAATGAACAATGGAAGTACAGCGGAGGATGAAGAACCCTCTACTGGATTTCAAAACCAAGCTCTTCTGCTTTTTGTATATCTTCAGGTCCTCTCGCATGGATCTTACTGAACACAATGCGACCATCCCCTCTCACAAAATAACGATTGCGACCGCCTGATCCATAGATAGCTTTGTTATCATTTACGGAAATTGCTGCATCTGAAAGTAACTCTAAGAGTTCCGGATCCGTGGCCAAAAGCTCACGGTATCGTTCTCGAAATGAATGAAATGTATACCCATCTAACTCATGTTGCTCACTGCGCCACTGCTCTCCCTCGATTGAGGTGAGAGCATCAAGAGCGCCTTCGTCTGCAATATTGATGGTCATAGGACATGTATTCTATTCGTTTTTCTATTTTCTTTCCCTCTTCATCGGCACGCTCACCGTGAAGGTGGAACCTTTGCCTTCCGCACTTTCCATGCCGATCGTTGCGCCGATCGAGTCGGCTGCGATGCGTGAGATGTAGAGACCGAGACCGTTGCCGTCCGTATCGGCTGTTTTTGCATTCGTGCAGCGGTACATCTTCCGGAAAATCTGTTTCTTCTCCGAGTCGGGAATTCCGATCCCGTGATCGGTGACCATGATGGTCGCTCGGGTGGAGGTTGCATCGGTTCCGAGTTTGACCGAAAGGCTTGTCCCTTCTTTTCCATACTTGATCGCATTGCTCACGAGGTTTTCGATGATCAGCCGGAGGAGCGTGCGGTTCGTCTCGGGGTTCAGCAAGTGTTGCGTGTCCGCATCGACCGTGATGTTCATTCGTCTTTCTCTCAGTTCCAGCCTGAAGCTGTCTGTGATCTCTGCGAGGAGACTGCTGAGGGAGACCGCCTCCGTTTTCGTGTCGGGTTTCTCGAGTTCCAGACGCGAGACATTGAGCAGCGCGTTGACGAGATTGGTCATGCGCGTATTGGATACCGAGATTTCATCGATGCACTCATGCTGTTCCGTCGTGAACGGCGTGAGGGCGTTCGTATCGAGAAGCATCTCGAGGTACCAGCGGATCGAGGAGAGCGGCGTACGCAGCTGGTGCGAGACCAACGTAATGAACTCGGATTTCACTCTGCTCAGATGACGCTCTTCCGTCGTGTCACGGAGAATCGCAACGGACCCGAGACACTCCTCTCCGCGGAGGATAGGTGTTGCACGAAGATGGATCGCGGTCAGTGTTCCGTCTTTTCGCACAAGGGAAAATTCAGGATCGATGATCGGGCTGAAACTTTGTCCGGTTCCGAGCACAAGAGTGATCGGATGGGCATTCTCAGGAACCGACTGATTCTTTCGGTCGACAATCGGCAATATTTCCGTGGCATGCTTGCCAAGCAGTTCTCGCGCTCCCACCCCCGTCAGCTGTTCTGCAGCCCGGTTTGCAAAGACGATTTCTCCACGCCTGTTCGTCATCAGGAGTCCATCCTCGATGTTCTCGAGAATCGCCGTGTTCCGCGCATTTTCCTTTCGCAAAGCCTCCGTTCGTTTCTGCACGAGGCCCTCGAGGTGATCGTACGATTCCCTCAGGCGTCCGGTCAGTTCCTGCGCCGCACTGTCGACACTCTCCAGTTCATTCCCGGTGAAGATGGATCTCTCGAAGCGCCAGTGCACCGTTTCCAGTCCGTTCAATTTTCGAGCGAGTGCGGCGAGAGGCTCGGTAATTCTCTTCGAGAGCGCGAACATCGAGAGTGACAGAAGGCAGATGAGCATCAGACCGATGCCGATGACATTGAAGGCGAGTCTCAGAATCGGTTTCAGGATGTCAGCGCGATCCATCTGAACCATAACCGTCCATCCGATCGATGGCATCGTGCGGTACACAGACAGCACCGGAATACCGGCGTAGTCGAGGGTTTCTTCCGTTCCCTGTTTCACTGCCAATGCTCTTTGGATGAAGAGAGACTGGTTTTCATCACTCGTCAGAATAGGGACGGCGCCTCCCTGACCGTCGGTATGCAACATCGTCAGCGTGTTGCCTTGGACAGTGGCAAGGAGTATTTCGGAAGACGAGTCCATGGCCGTCCCTTCAAAGAAACGATTGACGATGTTCTTTGTGTCGAAGACGACAACGTAGCTTCCCGTGCGTTCACCGTTCACGTCCGTTTGTGGAGCCGTGATGAGGTACGAGCTCCACCCGCGTTGAGTGAAGACGGGATGGAAGCTTGTGTAGGGTGTCTCGAGAATTTTTTGGAGCATCGGTGCATCGATGTTTGTTTCATTCTTCTCTCCGGCTAGAAACGTCTTTCGACCGTGAACGTCGATCACGAAGAGACTTCGGAATCCGACGAGCCCCGTGATGGACGGAAGCTGAAGCAACGTCGGATCTTTCGCGAGGATGGAGAGTTGCCTTCGCTGCTCGGAGATCGTTGATTCCAGTAAACTTTCACGTGAGTATGCCGCAGACTCCAAACCGGAAATCGTACGTGCCATCAGTTCGTGTCTCGCGAGAAAGAACGTCGTGAGTCCCATGAGGAGCACGGTGACGGCGAGCAGGAAGAACGCTTCGAAGAACAGCGTCGTTTGCAGTGAATGTTTTTCACGGAAGGTCGGCCGTTTTGGAGGAACCGTCTGTATTGCCATAATCCTCTTATTCTAGCAGAAAAACCGATCTTTTGCCATTTCTTTTCACCTCACCCCCAACCCCAGCGCTGATGCGCTTAGGGACAGGAGGACAGGGGATGAGGTACGGATTAACGCGTGACCGTGATGACGGCACTCTGCTCCGCACTCGGTGCGGCGACGGTGATGCGGCTCGAGACCGCATCTTTCAGGACCGTGTACTTCGTTGAGGTCGCGGTCGCCGCTTGCGGATCAGCCGGCAACGCGACGATGTACGAGCCCGTGAGAGCGTTGAGGTTGATGAGTCCCGTACAGTTCACGTTGACGCCGCTCCTGCAGATTTCCGTTGCGGAGGTTGTGATCGTCGACGGGATCGTGCCGTTGTGATCCAGGGCGTACTGGTACACGGCATTGAGGATCGTGTTCACATCGGAACGGCGCTGCGCATTGCGAGCGTCACCGAGCTGCTTCGTCGGGTTGATCGCAACGATGACGATAGCGGCGAGGATCGCGATGATTCCGATCACGAGCAGAAGCTCGATGAGCGTGAATCCTTTTCGCATGGAATGAATTGTCATAGAGGGAAAGGGAAAGGAGTGAGGTGCAAACTTCTGTGGGACAGTCTAGCATTCTCGGATCACAAAACCCCCTCTTCGGAATGAAGAGGGGGTTTTTCATGCATAAGAAGACTAGCGAGTGACGGAAATGACGGCACCTTGCTCCGCACTCGGAGCGGCAACCGTGACGCGCTTGCTCGTCGCATCCTTCACGATCGTGTAGCCGGCGCTCGTCGCCGTGGCACCCTGAGGATCGGCCGGGATAGCCACAATGTAGGCGCTCGTGAGATCCGTGCTGAGGACAACCGTACAGTCGGAGGCGGCAGCCGTCTTACAAATCGTTCCCACCGTGTCCGGGATTCCCGCAGGCAACGTACCGTTGTGATCGATGGAGTACTGATACACGGCATTGAGGATCGTGTTCACGTCGGAACGGCGCTGCGCGTTGCGAGCGTCGCCGAGCTGCTTCGTCGGGTTGATCGCAACGATGACGATCGCAGCGAGGATCGCGATGATTCCGATCACGAGCAGAAGCTCGATGAGCGTGAATCCTCGTCTGAGTGGACGGAGGGTCATAGAGAGAAAGGGAAAAGGAAGGTAAGGACACGAAGAGATCTCCGTGTTTCAGGGGAAGAGTGTATCAAGCAGCGGTTTTCTTCGCCAGTTTCCGCCAATGCACGCATCATGATCGCCTTGATTTTTTTCTATTCGAATTCGCAATACTGTTCCGATCGGGAGAATCCTCTTTGCCTAGCAGGCAAATGTGGAAACCGAGAGTGTGCACGCATCAGCTTCGCATTCATACCATTTTTCCGTGTGATTTTGGCAGACAGGGACGGGACAGCTGCCGCATCCTCCCGCCGTCGATTGATCATTTTGGAAGAGTGTCGCCGTCGCTTCGAAATGGCGCGAAAAAGTCACTTTCTTCACGAGAGGAATGATCGCCTGAATATCGAAAGAAACGAAGACGCTTTTGCCGTTCACGTTTTGGAATTGCAATGCGCTCACGGTGACTTGCGGACTCAGGAGTGAGAACAGAGTCGATTTTTCAACCAAAAGAAGATTGCCGCTCGCAGTCGGCGCGAAGATCGTCGGGAATTCGCCGCTCAGCGTCATCTGCAGTGCAAGGACGGATCCGGTCTGATTGATCGCCGGACTCAGAATCGCTTCGGACCGACGAATGCTCTTCGTGACGGTTTCCAGAATCTGCGTGCCGCGCTGCTCCACTTCCGCAATCGATCGCTGACGGATGCGTGCCTCCTCGGTTGAAATCGACACAGCCATCGCCGTACCGAGAATGATCGAGAGGATGCCGAGAAACAGGATTACTTCGAGAAGAGAGAAGCCTGCATGTTGTTCCCTGCTTCTGCGCCGGAAATTGCGGACGACAGTAATCATGGACAGAGGGAGAAGAACGATACTTCCTGCCAGGAGAAGATCTTCGTTTTCGGAAGGACTTGATTCACGACGATCTCGAGTCGTCGCACGGTGTCTCCGACTTGTCCTTCGCTGCAGAGCAGGCGGTTCGTATTGCCGATGCCGCCGATGCTCCGAAGTTCGCAGGTGCCGTGCCGGTACGAGAGTACTTCGTTCCCTCCGTACGAGAGAGAGTTTCGCAGTTGTCGGAGCCCGTAGTCCGCGCATCCCTGCGCAAGTTGCAACGCTTCATCCGATTGCTGCACCGACACGCTGACGTGCGATGCATTGGTGCCGAGGAGGAGGAGAGAAGAGAGAATCACCGAACACACGGCACCGATGATCAGGATCGAAATCAACAGAATGTATCCGGGTTTTGTGCCGACAAGTGATCGTGACGTTTGCATCAGCCGGGAGAGAAGACGAAGAGACTTGAAGGAGAAACGCCATACAGTCGGTCGTGTTGCCAGTCGTATAAAAGTCCTCTGATCGTCGCACCCGCATCGTACGTTTTCAATGTCGGTGCGGCACCGAGAGCCATGGCAACGGTGTCCAGTACCCGAAGCTGACTTCCCCCCGTGCTGCCGCCGACGAATGCGTACTTGCTTCCGACGATGCTTGCAAGCGCGTTCACGTCCCCTCCGATTTCGAGCGTCCACGGTCCCGGAGGCGGGGTGGGCACCGGAGCATCGGCGATGGAGTAGAGGCTCAGCTCGTCAATGGTTGCGCCGCCGAGCCGACCGATCAGTGCGGAGGTGCCGAAAGTTGCGATGGCGTTTCCATCCTGGACATCGGGAAGATCGATGCCGAGTCCCGAAGCAAATTGCAACGATGAAGGATTGAAGATGTCGACGACCTGCAGCTCGGCACTGTTGGAGGAATTTGCAACGTAGGCGTAGCCGTCCTGCAGGGAAAGATCGAGCACGCTTCCGCTCATTGCGAGCGAATCGAGGATCGTCATCGGACCGGTCTCGCTTGTCTGCACCGAGGTGAACTGATCGTAGGGCGGATGGTCGATGCTCCCGATGAAGAGCACGTTTCCGTAGAGCGCGATCGACCGTGCGTATCCCGATCCCGGAAGATCGATACTGCGAAGAAGGTTGCTGCTTGAGAGCGTTGCGGGAGAGGAGATATCGTAGACCTGCACTTCTTGCGTGGGGCTGTTTGTCGCTATGTACAGCCTATTTTCCGCTGCGATGATGCCGTACGCCGACGCACCGAGATCGAAGGACGTTGCGACGCGCACGGGAACGGCAGGGTTGCTGATGTCATAAATGTAGAGTCCTTTTCCGCCCGACAGTTGCAGACTCGAGATGAAGAGGTAGTGATCCGAGAGCGCGATCTTCTGGTACTCCGGCGCCCCGCTCTCCGTGCTTGTCGCGATTTTTTTCATGGCAGCCCAGTTGCCGACAGGAATTGTTTTCTGCCAGTTCGTGATGGAAGATTCGAAGAGAACTGATCCTGATCTCGTGTTGCCGAAGTTCCAACTGACGGAGGACAGGACGTCGGTCCAATCGGTGTCGTGCGTCGTGAGAACAACATTCGATCGGTAGCCGTTTTTCAGGATTGACGATCCGGAGAAACTCCAGCCGGTCTTCGTCAACTTCACGCCGTGTGTGCCGCTCGTCAGGAGAGAGAAGTCACGGTTCCGTATTTCACGAACCGCTTCCAACTGCTGCGATGCGAGGAAAACCGCACGCGTACGGTCTCCGGCCGCAACGGTACTGCGTTCGCCGAGGACGAGCGAGAGACCGATGCCCGCAAGAAAAATGGCGAAGACACCGACAGCGATGACCGCTTCCAGAAGCAAACTGCCGCGAGAATTTCTGAAAAACCCCGAGAGGAGATTTCTCTTCCCTCGGGAGGTTTGCCGGCAGTGGAGGCGATCACTCATCTCGTGCCTCTCATTCTAGTTGTTCTCGTTGTCTTCGGCGACCATTTTGAGAAGCGACGTGCTGCAGCCGAATTTTCTCGCATCCGAGACGTAGAACGAGAAGAGGTTCTTCATCGAGCGATAGAGGACGGGGTACTCACTGAACCGATGCATCCCTTTGTCCTCAATGGCATCGAGAATCTGAGTGCAGCTGCAGCCGCGCGTATCCTGCAGCGTGTAATTGCTGACTTTCTTATTCGGACCGGTGCGGAAGACAGGGATGGTGTCTTTCGAACCCCGCGCAGTCGTGAGGGCAAGTCTGTCGAATGTCATGTGTTCGGTCGGAACGGATTCGGGGAAGGTTGTACCGACGGGACAGAGGTCGTCTTTGTTCTTCACGCCGTCTCCGTCAGAGTCTTCGTTGCCGTTCGAACTCGAACTCGAACTTGCACTGGAGACAGAGCTTGAAGACGATCCTGACTTGCTGCTCGAACTGCCGGATGACTGCACCGCGCAACTTCCGCCGCTCTTCGGTTTATCGATGGAAATGATCGCAACCGCATCGTGGTAGTTCGGGTGGTCGGCATCTCCGAGTTCGACGAGCACCGCGATATCATGGTTTCCAATCTTCATCCTCGCATGATCGTCGAGAATATTCCGGAGGTAGCCGTGTATGTCGCCGCGGGACTCGATGTCGTTGAGACCGTCGCAAGTTTCTCCCGGATGCAGGACGCGAACGTGTTTGTCGTACGCTCCCGACATCACCGTTTTGCTGTAGACCCATGAGTACCGACCGTTGAAGGAGATTGTGATGCGGCTTCCGGAGGCAGTATCGGGGAAGACCGAAAGTTCTCCGCCTTTCAGACTGCGATTTCCGAAGAGCTGCTTCCAGGATCCAAGATCATCGAAACGAATCATGCTTCGAACACTCATCTTCGGTCCGCGCTCGCCATAGGTACTGTCCGAGCCGACGATCTTCACCGTGACATCGGCCTTTCCTTTCAGCGTGATGCGTCCGGCACTGTCGATGACGTACGGAACGCTGCACGAGTCGGGAGTGAAGGTGGTATTTTGCGGAAGACTTGATGCAACACTGGAGCTGATATGCGATCCCGCGGCGCTCGATGCATGACTGTCACTCGGGTTCCCCGTTACCCAGTGCAGAATCACACCATCGTCATCCGTCGTTGTGCGTGTTTTGAACACCATGCTCTTGGCGTTCGGTCCGTCGACGAATTCATCGCCGTTCGCGTTGTCGCTCACAATGCCGTCCCGCGGATTTTCGGACGGATTCTCCGGATCGTTGTCGATGCCGGTGATGATGCTGTGATTGAAGAGCGGGTTTGCATCAACGATCTCCTTCCCTCCGTTGTCCGTGTGGGAGCCGTGCGAGACGATGCGGATCCATCCGTTCCCGCGTTCGAGGGCGAGACCTTTCACGTCTTCGATGAGACCGTTATCGATGATGATCTTGCCGAGACTGTCGACGAGCGGAATCCACTGATCGGCGGCGAAGGCGAGCTTGTTCGGACCCACGTAGACACGATTCGCGGCATCGCCGCTTCCCATGTTTTCCACTCGATCGAAGTGGATTTTCACCCGTTCTTTGTCGCCGTCGACGCACGTCAGCGATTTTGCCGTGAAGGTGACGAGGACGACTGCATCCTGGAAATCGGATGACCGATCGAGTGACCCCATCTCCACGAGGAAGAGGAGGTCTCTCGGTCCGATGACAATGTTCCCGTGTGCATCGAGCACGCCTTTCAGGAATGACTCGAGCGATTCCTGATGATCGAACGGTGCGTATGCCGGTGCTTTATCGCCGTTTTTAAGGACGATCACGTGGCCGTCTTTCGCATTCGACTGGAATGTTTTGTTGAAGAGCCACGAGTACCGTCCGTTGAATCGAAACAGAAGCGGCGTTTCCGTCGGCAGGTTCTCGAACGTACTCTGTTCGTTCCCAGAAACAGCTTTCCCGCCGAAGAGATCGGACCAAGTCGAGCCGTCGAGGCTTGCGGACAATCGAACGTCGATCTTCGGTCCGCCTGCACCGTAGGTGATGGCGGATCCGAGCACCCTCACTTTGACGTCGTTGGTTCCGACCGTTTCGATGTCTCCGTTCTTCAGGGAGAAGCGGGTGTCGCACGGAGGATCTTGTGTTCCGCCGCTTCCGTTGCCCGTGTCGGATACCGATGATGTTCCTCCTCCGTTGCCGTTGCCATTCCCGTTTCCGGACGAACTGCCATTTCCCGTTCCGTTGCCGGAAGAAGATGCGGCACTGCCCGTACTTCCCTGGCTGCCGGTTCCCGCACTCGAGTTCCCGTCTCCGGAAGATCCGTTACTCATGCTAGAACTCGAGTTCCCGCCACCGGAATTATTGCCTGCAGAACTGCTCCCGTTTTCACTCGGATTCTCCCCCGGCGCGAATGTCAGAAGACCGCTCACACTCACAACGCCGTTGCGGTCAATATCGATGCGACGGTAATTGTCTGTAACGGAGGAGGTGACGTAGACGCTGCCGATGTTCGTCGGCAGTCCGTCGACTCTGGTGAAGGTCGTTTCGCTGAGTCCCGTTGTGTCGATGCTTGCGGCAATCGGGAACTGCACGTCAAAGTCTGCATTCCTCTCGGCGTAGCTGTCGCCTGCGAAGATCGTCGCATCCGGAAAGTACACGCCCCAGAGCGAATCCTCTTTCCCTGTCTGCGACAACGTCTGAGCGGATCGAAGCGCTTGCACCATGTGTTCCGTCGCGGTATTCAGATCGGCATTGATCTGGTACTCGCGGAACATCGGGATCATCAGCCCCGCTGCCGTTGTCATGAGTCCGATGGCAATCACGAGTTCGATGGCGGTGAAGCCGAGGCGCAGTCGCGTTTTCATGTGGGTATTACTCATACAGAGAGGAGGGAAGGGAGTGAATATCAGCGTCCAACCGATCCGACGATCGAGTAGATAGGGACAATGATAGCAAATGCGATGGTGCCGACCAGCCCGCCGATGAACAGGAGGAGAATCGGTTCCAGAATCACCGGAAGTCTCTGTGCGGCTTCCTCCGCTTTCTTCTCGTAAATATCGGCGATGCGCATGAGCATGTCGGCGACCTTCCCCGACCGTTCGCCGGTGATGATGAGTTGCTGGACGGAAATGGGAATCAGCTTCTGCGTCTCCTTCAGTCTCTCGAATGCTTTTCCGAAAGATTGCCCGACCTCGATTTCCGCAGCGAGCCTGTCATAGAACTTCCGGTAGGCGACGGTATCGGTCACGTTCGCCATCGAGCGGATCGATTCCACGAGCGGTACGCCGGCTTTGAGAAGCGACCCGAGGATCACGCCGAACTGCGCGATCGTTGCGGATTTCGCCATCGTGCCGACGCCGGGGATCTTGAAAACGAACATTTGCGCCGGCCCCCGAAGTCTCGTGTACTTGCAGATCAAGACGATGATGAGAAGAGCGGATACGAAGAGCGGAACGGCGACAATCCCGTGGTCTTTGAAGAAGTTCGCGATGGCGATGATGATGCGCGTGACGAGCGGCAACTTTGCGTTGAGCGAGAGGAGCACTCCCACGAGCTTCGGCAAGACGAACCATGCGAGACCGAGTGTGATGACGACGGTCATCGTCAGGACGATCGACGGGTAGATCATCGCCATCTTCACTTTCGACCGGAGCGACCTATCCTTCTCCTGCTGCGCCGAGAGGTACTCCATGTTCTTGCTCAGCGATCCGGCTTCCTCACCGATGCGGATGAGCGAGAGCGCGTACGGCGAGAAGAAATTTTGATTCTCCATCGCACGCCACAGCGCGATGCCGCTCTCCACTTCCTCGATGATCTGCCGCACGATCTTCTTCATGGGCTTCACCCGCAGTTCCAGCTCGATGGTCTTCAGTGCATCGACGACCGTCAAACCGGAGTTCAGCAAAATCGCGAGGTTCTCCACAAAGTATGCTTTCTCTTTCCCGAGACCGAATCCGTTCAGCGCATCCATGAATTTCTGCATCCCTGATTTCGTCGATGCTCCGAAATTTCCCTTCACTGCAGGGACAGCATTTTCTTTATTTGCCTTTGGTTTTGCGTGGTGCGTGAACATGGTTCGCAAAGAAAATCTCCTCCGGCGGCGCCGCGATGCGCATCAATTCTTCGATCGTGGTGAGCCCCGATCGGACTTTGTCGAGTCCGTCTTCGAACAGAAACAGCATGCCGTGTTCACGCGCTTTCAGGAGAAGTTCCGTGCTGCTCTTTTTGCCGACGATCAGCTCTTCCATGTCTTTGTCGATCGCGAGGAGTTCGTAGATGCCGATGCGTCCGCGGTAGCCGGTATTCCCGCACGCTTCGCACCCTTTTCCGCGGTACAGGTGCACCGGTTCGTCGCCTTTGAAGTAGTGATTCGCTCCCTTGAAGAGCTGACGGGCATCGCTACTCGGAATCGTGAAACTGAAACGACAGTGCTCGCAGATTTTTCTTGCGAGACGCTGCGCAACGATGATCTCAAGCGTCGAGGCAAGGAGGAACGGTTCCACGCCCATCTCGATGAGACGCGGAATCGCCGTCGCGGAGTCGTTGGCGTGCAGCGTCGAGAAGAGCAGGTGACCGGTCAGCGCCGCATTCACGGCGATCGTTGCGGTCTCGGAATCGCGGATTTCTCCCACGAGCACGATATCCGGATCCTGACGGACGAGTGACCGGAGCCCTTTGGCGAACGTCAGCCCCGTCTGTTGATTCACTTGGATATGGTTAATGCCGGGGATCTTGTACTCCACCGGATCTTCGATGGTGGAGATGTTCACATCCGGACGGTTCCGCATCTTGATGAGCCCGTAAAGCGTCGTGGATTTTCCGGCCCCCGTCGGTCCGGTCGTGATGATCATGCCGAACGGTTTGTGCGCCGCTTTCTCAAGAATCTCGCGGTAGTGATCCGAAAATCCGAGGTCTGCGAGCGTCAGGTTGCGGACGTACTCCGACAGAAGACGCATCACGATCTTCTCGCCGTCGACGATGGGGATGATCGACACGCGCACGTCCATCGTTCCCGCCTTCGACTTGTAGCGGATGGCGCCGTCCTGGGCCGCAAAGTGTTCGTCGATCCGCAGATTCGCTTCGATTTTGATGCGGTTGACGATGCCTTCGTAGAACTGTTTCGGCAATCTGCCCGCTTCGTGCATCACGCCGTCGACGCGGAAGCGGACGATGGTGTCCTGCTCCTGAGGCTCGAAGTGAATGTCCGATGCCTTCAGTTCGATCGCATCGTTGAAAATTTCCTCCAGCATTTCCGGAGCGACCTTGCGCTCTTCGTTCATGATTTTCTGGAATCGTGTTGCGAGCGGTTTCCGGTAGAGAGCGAATGCGCCGTTCACGGCACTCTTGGGTGCGTAGACGAGTGTGATTGTCCCTGCGAATTTTTTCGTCACGGTCACCCCTTTCGGTTTCGTCCAGAAACTTTTCTTCTTGTCATTCAGCTTTCCATCATCGGTTTCGACGTAGGATTTCTGTCCGATATTCGCTCGGATCGCATCCTCCAAGCCTTTCGTCGTCGGATCCGCGGTTGCCACCGTCACCGACGTTTCCGGCACGCAGTCGACGACGATCGCCGAGAACGTTCGTGCACATTCCTCGGGGAGGAGTGCGACGGTTTCCATGGACGGAGGCTTGCTCAGGAGGTCGTAGAACGGAAGCTTGTAGTACTCGGCGAGCGCATTCTCGAGGAGATCCGCCGTGAGCAGTTTCCGTTCGAAGAGCACCGTGCGAAGGTTGACCTGTCGTTCATCCGCTTCCTTCAGCACATCGCTGGACTCCTGCGCGGAGAGATAGTTCTGCTCCACCAGAATCTTGCCGAGTTCCGCATTTGCGATTTGCATGGGCTAGAGGGCTTTTGCGATACGGGCGACAATGTCGGCGATCGGCGTATTCGACTTCACGAAGTAGTCGATGGCTCCGAGCTCTTTGCTCTTCACCTGATCTTCGTTCTGTCCGAGGTTGCTGAGTACGATGACCGGTATTTTATTTTTCCTCGCCTTCAATTCCGTCAGCACCGCAAATCCATCCATGATGGGCATGATGAGGTCCAGGAGAATCATGTCGTAGTGTCCCTTTTCAAGCGCCGCAAGCGCTTCCGTTCCGTTCGTGACGACACGTGTTCCGTATCCCTGGTGCCCCAGTTTCATCTCCAGAGCATGGGAGAGGGGCTTCTCATCTTCAACGATGAGAACCTGTTTGCCGTTCTTTTCCGGAGCCTCGTTGCTTGTCTGCAAAGCAGAATCCGGAGAAGAGGTTTTTTGCTTGTTGGATGTTGGTGTCATAAATCTCTTTATTGTAGCAGAAACTAGCGGAGTTCACAAGACCGCGATCGACTGTTACACTCTGTTCCGGTTCCCCAAAGCCACCCGCTCATGAAACGTGCACTTCTTTCCGTTTCGGACAAGACAGGCCTGGTCGACATTGCAAAAATTCTGATCACTTCCGGTTACGACATTCTCTCGACGGGGGGAACGCTGAAAGAGCTTCAGAAAGCCAAAATACAAGCAACGTCGGTCGAAGACGTCACGGGGTTCCCCGAGTGTTTCGGCGGTCGCGTGAAGACGATGCATCCGCTGATCATGGGTGGCATTCTCTTCAATCGGGAGATTCCGGAGCACGTTGCAGAGGCGAAGAAGCTCGGCATAGAGCCGATCGATTTGGTGGTTGTGAATTTGTATCCGTTTGCGGACACTGTTCGAAAATTGGGAGCATCGTCTGGCATTTCTCTGGAAGCGATCGAGCAGATCGACATCGGTGGTCCGACACTTCTCCGAAGTGCTGCCAAGAATCACAGCGCTGTCACGGTCGTCTGTGATCCATCTGATTACGAAGAAGTCGGCTCTCAGATTCAAAAAAACGGATCGACGACCTCCGATCTTCGTGCGCGATTGGCTGCGAAAGTCTTCGCACACACGGCTGCGTACGACGGGATGATTTCGCAGTACTTGTCCGGCGGAAAGAATATTTCCCTCTCACTCACGAACGGTCGCACGCTTCGCTATGGCGAGAACCCGCATCAGTGGGGGAAGTTCTATGCCATAGATTCTTCCCTGCATTCATGTGGTCATTCTGTTTCCGGAGAAGCTATGAGTTCTGAGCTGAGAGCTATGAGCAATAGTACTCAAAGCTCAAAGCTCAAAGCTCAAAGCTGGAGTCAGTTGCAAGGCAAAGAACTCAGTTACCTGAATATCTTGGACAGTGACGCTTGCTGGCGCATGGTGTGCGAGTTTTCGGCACCGACCTGCGTGATGGTGAAGCACGCAAATCCGAGCGGGATCGCATCGGCTGCGACGCTTGAGGAAGCGTTCCAGAACGCATACGACAGCGATCGACTCTCGGCGTTCGGCGTGATCATCAGTCTGAACCGTCCGTGCACTGAAGTGATTGCAAAAAAAATTCTCGATCAAAAAATATTTGTGGAAGTGATTCTCGCACCGGAGTACGAGAGCGGAGCTCTTGAATTACTGAAGAGTAAGCCAAATATCAGACTTCTTTCGATGGATTCGGTTTCTTTCTCCGACAACATTCTCTATCGCAGCGCCTTCGGCGGGATGCTCGTGCAGAATGATGATGTGAAAGAAATCACGGAAGCAGATCTCACCTGTGTGACGAAAGCGAAACCGACGAAGAAGCAAATTGCAGATCTGCTGTTTGCGTGGAAAGTCGTGAAGCATGCGAAGTCGAATGCGATTGTGCTCGTGAAGGACGCAACGACGATCGGTATCGGTTGCGGGCAGACAAGCAGAGTGGATTCAACGTGGATCGCACTGAAGCGTGCGGGCGACAAAGCGAAAGGTTCCGTGCTCGCGAGCGACGCATTCTTCCCGTTTCCGGATTCCATCGAAGAAGCTGCAAAGCACGGCATCGCCGCGGTGATTCAGCCGGGCGGATCGATCAGGGATTCTGAGGTATTTGCAAAAGCAGACGCGCTCGGCATTGCGATGGTGACCACGTCAGTACGTGCGTTTCGACATTGATACTTGAAATAATCACTCTCTCCGAGGTCACCCCGAGCGCAGCCGAGGGGTGGTGGATCAGGGCTTTCAGACACTGAAAAACGAAGGTCACGATGTTTTTATTTTGCCTCTTCGAAGATTGCAGGCATTCTTTTTCGTATGGATTCCAACATGGACCATCAACATCTTCTCGAGCTGGATATGGAATTGGCGAAACTATCGAACCAATCCCCCAATCATTTTCAAGTAGCGCATACCGTTCGCAGCCATACTTATGCGGCGAGGGTCGAAATGCGGACGATCGCCATCATCGCATTCATCTCGTCTGCTCTCTCGATGCTCCTCCGGGAAAAGAACCCGTATTTTCTCTCCACTGCCGCGAGCATGGTTGGTCTTTCCTCAGCTTCCTTAGGCCTTATTGCACTTGGCATGAAAGCGAGATGCGAGGTTGCTCTTCAGCGGCTGAAGCACGAGCACCCGATACGACTGAAGCATATTCTTCAGGAAATCCGCATGAAAATTTCCGAACTTACACCCGTAGTCGATCAGGTCGAGGATGAGTTGTTCCCACCCGAGTCGTAAGATTTTTTTGCACAAAAAAACCTCCCCGGCTTGCCCTGAGTCTGTCGAATGGGCGGGGAGGTTTCTAAAGACTGGAAGAGAACTAGTCAACCTTCTTTTCAATCACTTTTGCATCGTCCAATTTCTTCTTCGTCTCGTCCTCAACAGCTTTCTCTTTTGCTGCGAGACCTGCCTTGAGGTCGACGTTCATGTCAGCCTTGTCATCAAGGTTTAGATCAGGACTCTTCTCAGGACCATTGTGCTGTGACATAAATAGTAGGGTTAGGAATTAATACTATCCCATTATATAGCTATAATTGCAATATTGTCAAGACCTGCACTTCCTTTTTCCCGAGAAAAAAGCTTCCATAGCATGTGTATGCGGAAAAATTATAGTTTGATTCTGGCTGTTCTCGCAGTTCTGACTGCATTCACCGCTCTTTTTCTCCTGAAAAACAGCCCGAAGACAGCATCGAACTATCCTGCTTCACACCACACTCGTTCGAGTGTGGCACACCTCTCTCCGGAGAACGGAATTCTTTTTCGCGTCGCGCGCGTCATCGATGGAGATACGATTGACGTACAGATCGGGAATCAGACGGAGCGTATTCGTTTCATCGGCATCGATACCCCCGAGACGGTGGATGAACGAAAACCCATTCAGTGTTACGGTCCCGAAGCGAGTGCACGGATGAAAGAACTGTTGACCGGGAAATCCGTGATGCTTGAGACGAAGCCCGACGAGGATACAGACGATTACGGTCGTTTCCTTCGGTACGTGATGCTGGATGGAAAAGACATCGGTGCGGAAATGCTTGAAGAGGGATATGCAAAGAGTCTCTGTGCCGCGTTCCCTCACCCGAAGTGCGCTGAGTACGATGCGCTCGAACAAACGGCGCGCAACAGTAAGCGCGGGAGGTGGGGTGTCTGTGGAAAATAGTTGCGAAGAGATTCCGGCAAGGGGAGCATGAACGGCTAAGAACCTCCGACCATTTGCCTTTCGCGCTCTCGGTTCACTGTCCGGCACCGGAAACGGGAGAAATTCCCGCAGCAGTGCGTGTGTTGCAGGACGATCTTTTCAGGCATCGCGGTTGTTTCGTGGAAACGTGCGGTTGGACGGCGAATTTCACCGTGATCCTCGTGCGCGATCACGCTCTCGATGACATCAAGGCGCTTCTTGCGGGTGTCGGATGTACGGTAAGGGATGAGGTCATGTTGAATTTTCAGCATGAGGAATCGGAGCGTCAGCACTATCGGCAGATGTTCCCGTGGATGCATGCATCTGTCACGCATTCGGCAGAAAAACCGACTGAAGTCGTTCTGAAAATTTTAGATGAAAGTCGGGAGGAGCCTTCGGTGCCGGAGTGGACGGCAGCGTAGAGAGTGTCGCTCCTCCAGTCCTCATCCCCTGGCCCCTTCTCCATCGGCTGGAGAAGGGGGAGCCCATGTTTTTCTCAATACAGGCATCCCTCTCTTCGCCGCAGCGGAGAGAGGGGGCTCCGCAGAGCCGGAGTGAGGACCGTTCATCTGCTAGAATAATTTCTCATGAGTTCCAAACCCATCTTCGCTACTCTTAATCGTGATGTCTTCGACTCACACAATCCCTCCCCGTACACGGTGGGTGTGAAGAAGGGTGTGGATGAAGCGCTCGTGCGGCAGATCAGTGCGGATAAAAAAGAGCCGACATGGATGCTTGAATCGAGATTGCAGTCGCTGAAGATTTTCAGAGAGAAGCCGATGCCGACGTGGGGAGCGGATCTCTCGAAGCTCGATCTCGACAATATCATTTACTACGCACGTCATGGAGCAGCTGAGACCGATAACTGGGAAGAAGTGCCGGATGAGATTCGCAAGGTCTACGACCGGCTCGGCATTCCTGAAGCTGAGAGGAAAATGCTCGCGGGTGTGGGGGCGCAGTACGAGAGCGAGATGATTTATCACAGACTGAAAGACGAGTGGCAGGCTCTCGGTGTTGTTTTTTTGGATATGGATGTTGCCGTTCAGGAATATCCGGAACTTGTGAAGGAATATTTTATGAAGTGCGTTCCCCCGACCGACCACAAGTTTGCGGCACTGCATGGGGCTGTGTGGAGTGGGGGGACATTCTTGTATGTGCCAAAAGGTGTGACGGTGCGGGAGCCTCTCCAGGCATACTTCCGCATGAACGCGAAGAACATGGGTCAGTTCGAACACACGCTCATCATCATCGAAGAAGGGGCAGAGGCGCACTACATCGAGGGCTGCAGCGCGCCGAAGTACGGATCGCAGGGATTGCATGCGGGGCTCGTCGAAATTTTTGTGAAGGACGGCGCGAAGTGCCGATACAGTTCCGTCGAGAACTGGAGTCGTGATACGTACAATTTGAATACGAAGCGTGCGATTGTGCAGAAAGATGCGCGCATGGAATGGATCGGCGGCAATATGGGAAGCGGCGTCACGATGCTCTATCCATGCAGCGTGCTCGTCGGCGAGGGTGCGCACTGCGACCACATGGCACTCGCATTCGCCAATAAAAATCAGTGGCAGGACACGGGAGCAAAAGTGATGCACCTCGCTCCACACACATCGAGCAATGTCGTCAGCAAGTCCGTGAGCAAAGACGGAGGATGCTGCGTGTACCGCGGGCTCCTGAAGATCGCGCCGCACGCGCACGATTGCACGAGCAGCATCGAGTGCGATGCGTTGCTGCTGGACGAAGCGAGTCGCACGGATACGATTCCCGATATTCAAGTCAGGAATAACGACGTAACGATCGCGCACGAAGCGACGGTCGGGAAGCTCAGCGAGGAAGATGTCTTCTATCTGATGTCGCGCGGAATCAGTGAAGAAGAAGCGAAAGCAATGATCGTCTCAGGCTTCATCGAGCCGATCGTGCGGCTTCTGCCACTCGAATATGCGGTCGAGATGAATCGTTTAATAGAAATGGAGATGGAGGGGTCGGTTGGTTGAGGCCAACTGCTTCGGCAAATACTTGCAAAAAGACATGAATCGTTTACGATGCTCCCTCTATGTCTTCAAAGAAATCAGCTCCGGCATCTCATCCGGCGGTTACTCCGTCGACACCTTCTCTACTTCTCGGAGGAAGCCAGTCGAAGGAGATCTCGAAAACGAACGGAAGTACCCGTGCTCGGGTGACCGATGCGCTGCAAACACCTCGTCCGATCGTTCCACAGAAAAGAAATCCGACTCCGCCGATTCTGCAGGAGCTCATTGTCCCCGATAACTGGGACGATGAGGATGATGCAATCGTTGAGTACGATGACAGTGAGCTTGCCGGTTTTGATCCTCTCTCTCCCACAAAAGAAAAACCCGGCAGCAAAGGTAAAGTGCTGATGCTGAAGGCACGCTTTGCAGCCGGTCTTCCTCTTTGGAATGACAACGATGTCACGGATCACGGACCGTCGACGAAAGAAGGAGAACTGTCCGCAATCGAACACTCAGATTCTCATGCGAAAGGCAGACCGTCCGATATCGTGAGACAGGGTGGTCTTGAGAGCGAAACAGGGGAGGAAACAATAGATGATGACGAAGATGACGCTGACGAATTGTAAAGAGTTTCCGAATTTTCCTATGTCTGAACTCCCATTACCATCGGATTTGCCGGACGACAGCCCTTTCTCTGCCGAGACTGAGGCTTTCCTTGCCGAATGTCATGATCGTATTGTGAAGAAATCGACGATTCAGAAAGCAATCAATCTGACAAAGGAGTATTACTGGAATACGATTATGTTGATGTGCGGGAGTGCGCTGAAAAAATTCATCCATCCTCTGGGAGATGATGCGACTGAACGCTTGGCGTTGTCCGTGGCAAGGACACTCTGGGAGCATGAGGTAAAAATAAAATCCCCCATGGGAGAATTCATCGATCCATCCGATCCTGCCGCCGCTCTCGAGCGTCGTCGCGGATACAGGCGAGCTCATATCACTCGCGGGTTTGACAACGATCCGAAGCTTTCCGAGGAAGAGGAGACTTTCGTTGCTGCGAAGGTTGCTGACATTTGCGGACGGATCGACAGCGGTGTATTCAAACTTTCCACGGATCATGGGCTGATCGTTTCGATTGGAAGGAATTTGAAAGGTCTGGAAGGAACAGGCGAGTTCAAAAACGACAGATTCTATATTCTTCGGGATACGATTGTCGCTCGAGTCTGCGTGCACTGCACTGCGAAAGGTATCATTCTGAAGAAGAAAAGTCAGGGCAGATCTTCCGACCCAAAGACTGTGGAGCAGATAGTGCCGGTTGCATCGGATACGGGAGGAGTACCGGATTTTTCACCTCTCTCTTCAGATGACAGTGATGCAGATGGTTTGCACAGTGATGCTTTGCAGGACAATGAGGATGATGAGTTAGTCGAGTATGACGACGACGAACTTCTCGGTATCGATCCTTCTTCTCCTGCCAAGGCAATACCGGGAAGCGAAGCGAAGGTCTTGATGCTGGCTGCGCGCTACGCAGCCGGTCAGCCGCTCTGGCATGCCGGCGACTACCGTCAGCATGGTCCCACTGCGGATCGGGAGAAGGAAATGGCAACGAAACGAAACGAGCGCGAAGCGGCTGTGTTAGACGAACGGATGGAAGGGGCGATAGGAGGGGAGTGGTGATGCGCGGCAGTACCACAATCGTTCAATCTTCGACTTCACGTTTCATTTCTCTTTTGTGGAGTTCAACCCACGCCTCCCTCCCTCCCGGTGTCTTCGTCAGTTCGAAAACCTGGCGCATGGTTTCTCGGAGTCTGTTACCTGCATCACTCTGACGTTGCTCAGAAACCGCTGCAGGCTGTTCTGTTTTCGGATGCAGCTTCCTCCACTCTGTATGCACCTGTAAAAGTGCAAGGCGGTCTTTTTTCTTTAGTCCGCTCGTTTCCGCGGAGATGCCAAGTACTTCCATCGCATCGCTTAATTCATGCCAGTCCAGGTTGTCAAACTCTCTTAGTAATCGGTCTGCTTCATCCTGCTGCTCTATCGTGCCTTGTCTAAATGCGAATTGAAGGACGTCAAACAGATGTCGTCGATTTTTCTCTGTTGCGACTGCGAGTTCTCTCATCTCTTCCGGGACAGCAGCACATCGCTGCTCCGGCGTCGGCAGCGGGTACATTGGACTGTCGTCACTGAATAATTCCTTCTGATGTTCTGAGGCTTCTTTCGTACGCATATGCCTATTTTCCTCCTTTTTCCTATATTTGACAAGATAATATAAAGTGTTCTTATTATTTACGCTAACATTGTCGTACTTTCATCTCTATGGAAAAGCACTCCGGTACGCGGCAAATCACGATAGAAGCAGGAAAGGCTTTGGCAAAACCTCTGGAAATCGCACTCAGCGGTGATAGGTCCGAAGTCGAGGTTCGTATTGGGAAAGGTGCCGAAGCGACGATCTTCGATACGAGCACTTCCGCAGTGCATTTGGTTAGTGTTGTTCTGGAGCCTGGGAGCAAGCTGACGTACATCTCACTCAGCATCGGTTCGACTCGCAGACTGAAGTCGACGGTCGGATCAGGTGCGACAATGCACTGGCACTGCACGACGATCGGTGGAAGCGATGATTCTCACGAGCTTGTGTCGACGTGCATCGGTTCAAATGCGACGAGCACGATCGATTGGATTTTTTCAGCCACGAAGAAAGAACGCCAGTCGGTGACGGTGCGGAATATCTTCGATGCACCCGACGGCGGAGGAGAAATCACGCTCAAGGGTGTTGCGGAACAGAAAGCGTTCGTGACCTGTAATGGCATGATCGAGATTACGGAGAAGGGGAGAGGGACGAATACGTACCTTACGGAAGACGTGCTCATGCTCGATGCGACCGCGCATACCGATGCGGTTCCCGCACTTGAGATACGCACGAACGATGTGAAGGCGAGTCACAGCGCAACGGTTTCGCGCGTCACTGCCGAGAATTTGTTCTACCTGCAATCACGCGGGATCGACGAAGCAAGTGCGCGCAGAATGTTTGTCGAAGGGTTTCTGGGAGCGCTCACAGAACGTATCAGGAACCGGATTGTACGACGGGAAGTGCTGGATGCACTCGGGAATCTTCATGCAGACGTTGCCTCAAATGTGAATGAAAGAACATGATAGAGCCTGTCTCTGGAAGCCGCTGCCGGCACTTTCAGTGTGATGTTCAGAGAGTTTTCCGATGCGCCTTCTTTCATCTCCACGAAGTCAAGCAGCTGATTCGACGGCGGCAGACTAAACATGACTTCTTCCCCTTCGACGATACCGATGTAATCGCTCCCGCCAAGCAGATCATCCCGCACAGACTTGTGCAGACACTGTGCGAAGTTTGCACGTTGTGCCGTGGGTACAGCCAGGTGACCTTCGTCGGTTTTGCGTAAGCCAAGCATACGATTGCACGCTAATCGATACGCATCGTGTCGTCCAGTTTTCTCCGTGTTGCTCCACAACTGCTCTTTGGCATATCTTCTTTTGAAAGCAGGCAGTGACCAAGAACGAGATAATCCATCTCCGTGTTCAGAAAGCAGTGGAGCGCATCCTCCGGCGATTCCACAATCGGCTCATCCCGGACATTGAATGAGGTGTTCAGGAGGACGGCGCAGCCCGTTCGCTTGTCGAATTCTTTCAGCAGACGATAAAATTTCGGGTTTTGATCTTCGCGAACCGTCTGGATGCGAGCCGATCCGTCGATATGCGTTACCGCAGGGATTTCGATGCGTTTCTCCGGTCGTGCATTCGCGACAAGCAGCATGAAGGGGCTTTCGCGATCAAGCTCGAAGTACTCTGCCGCTCTTTCCGCAAGCACGGTCGGTGCGAACGGCCGAAACGATTCGCGAAACTTAATTTTGAGATTTACTCTCTTCAGATTTTCCTTGTTCCGGGCGTCCGCAAGAATGCTGCGGTTGCCGAGGGATCGCGGTCCGTACTCCATTCGTCCCTGAAACCATCCGATGACGTTTTGCTCAGCGAGAAGTTCCGCAGTTTTTTCGATGATTTGTCGCTCTTGTAGTCTTTGGAACGGCAACGCTCTCTTTCGGAGATAACATTCGATCTCTTCTGCGGAGTACTCGTCGCCAAGATAGACCGTCTCGAGCCTTGGCAGTCGCTCGCCTCCGTACTTCTTGTGCCATACGGCGAGAGCCGCTCCCAGGGCTCCTCCGGAGTCCCCCGCGGCAGGCTGAATGAAGACGTCTTCGAAGATTCCGGATCGAAGAATCTTGCCGTTCGCCACGGCGTTGAGCGCACAGCCGCCTGCGAGACACAGATGCTTCGACCCCGTGATCTTCTTTGCGTATTCTGCAATGTTCATCATTGCTTCTTCCGTTATTTTTTGCAGTGAAGCGGCGATATCTTTGTGAAACTGTTCTAGCACACTCTCACTTTTTCGTGCAGGTTGCCCGAAGAGTTGCTCGATTTTTTTGCCGGTCATCGTGAGACCGTACTCGTACGTGAAATACGACATATTGAGTTCAAAGCTGCCGTCCTCGCGCAGATCAATCAGTTGTCGCATTTCCTTCATGTACTTCGGTTCGCCGTACGGAGCGAGACCCATCACTTTGTACTCCGCACTGTTGACCTTGAATCCGAGGTAATACGTGAGAGCGGAGTAGAGGAGTCCGAGCGAGTGCGGGAACCGGATCTCGCGGAGGATTTGCATCTCTTTGCCTTTGCCGTAGCCGATGGTCGTCGTTGCCCATTCTCCGACACCATCGATCGTCACGATGGCCGCATCGGGGAAGCCGGAGCAGCAGTAGGCGGATGCCGCGTGGGATTCGTGATGGGTCGTGAAGAGAATCGGTTTTGTGAAGCAGAGTTCTTTCTTGATGGTCTGAGGGATCCATAGTTTTTTCGTCATCCACTCGCGCATGGCTCGGTGATAGATTCTAAAACCTCGCGGCCACACGCGGATCTGGGTCTCAAGAATGCGCTCGAAGAACTTCAGGAACGGCTTTTCGTAGAAGACGACTTCCGAGAGGTCTGTTGCGGTGATTTTGCCTGCCCTCAGTGCGTGTTCGATTGCGTTTTTCGGAAAGTTTTCATCGTGTTTTTTTCGCGTGTAGCGTTCTTCCTGCGCTGCGAAAACAATGGATCCATCCCGCAGCAGCACTGCGGCCGCATCGTGGTAGAAACAAGAGAGACCGAGAATGTAGATCGGCTTTCTCATTAGAACTGGTGTCGGAAATCAGACGGTTCACGGGACACGTTCCGCCAGAAACTTCCGGGTTGTTGTTTTTTTGAAAAGAGCATCAGCATTGTCCGGATGACGGAGTACGTCCCAATCATCACGATCCACAGGATGGTGAGCAGGATTGCATTCATGATCAGTGCGATACCGTGGTTTGCCGCCTTCCACCGGTTCCGGAGTTGCTTGAGAAGTGTCGGATGCTGCATCAAATGAACGAATAGATAAACGGCGCAAACGGAGATGCTTGGGCGGAGAGAAGGAGAATGCCGAAGAGGGTGATGATGACGATGATCGGCAGGAAACACCATTTCTTGCGAACATTCATGAATCTCCAGAGCTCGCCGACAATCATAATCTTACTCATGACGGTATGATACCACGCCAATGCGGGGTCTTTCTGGCGGTAATCTGCAAGAAATGCGACACTCCTCACGATGAATTTTCCCCATTCCGTTCTCGTTCGTATCCTCTTTCCCCTGGTGATTCTTCTTTCGATGGAAATCACCTCCGTTGTCTGTTTGCATCTCCTGCAGACGGCAGGTTTCCGTTACCAGTTTATCTCTGATTTGTATCCCGATGAGGAAACAAAGAGGATTGTTCTTAAGAGAATAGAGGATGACGATCTGAACACGGGTCACATCAGCATGGATTCGGAACTCGGGTGGACATTGAGACCGAGAGGCCTTGGAGATCAGCTGCAGAAGAAAGGTCTATACCATGTGAACGATCAAGGGTTTCGCGGTACAGGGAGTGTTGCTCTTGAACCTGCAGACGGTATCACCCGCATCATGGCTCTTGGCGACTCCTTTACATTCGGTTCTGAGGTGCGGGATGCGGATGCGTGGCCTGCGCTTCTCGCTACCACATTGCCACAGGTGGAGGTACTGAATAGCGGTGTGCCCGGTTACGGGAATGATCAAGCTTTCCTTTTATCTCAAAGGCTTGTGTCGAAGTTTCATCCGCAGATCGTGCTGCTGGGGTTCCAGCCTGAGAACGCCAATCGCAATGTGAACGTGTTTCGTGCGTTCTACAGCAACGACCATTATTTGCCGTTCACCAAGCCCCGCTTTCTTCTGAAGGATGGTGTATTGGAATTGATTCAAAATCCGCTGCAGACGACGGAAGAGTATCGCAAGGTCTATGCAGATCCTCGCACGTATTTTCCCGTCCTCGGCAAGCAGGATGAGTTCTATGGCAGGCACCTCTCCGATCGGTCGCTTCTGGACAGGTCTGCCACCGTTCGCCTTCTGCGACTGGCATTGCTCAAGCTCGTCTTTCCCAAGCCACCGATTGTCAGTGACAATCTTTTCAGCTCCAAGGCGGAAGCGGTGCAGGTGACGATTGCCATCATGGATGCATGGTATGACGGTCTGAGTGCTCAGGGAGTGGCTCCGGTTATTCTGATACTGCCGAATCATGTCATGCTTGAGGAATATCACAAGAGCGGCTGGCTCATGCATCAGGTTTTTCTGGATCATTGGAAAGGCAGAGGCATGCGCGTACTGGATCTCACCCATCCTTTCGGTGACGACAGTCGGGGAATTCTTGGGCTCTATCTCGCCGGACATTACTCGCCGGCAGGAACGAATCTGGTCGCCGGTCGCGTGGCTGACTACTTGCGGAGCCAAGGATTGGTTTCTCATTGAGACAACAAAAAAGCCCCGAGTCACCCCATCGTGTAGTAGAGAAGAGAAAGATCCGAACCGAGCCTCGCACGCTTCGCAGTTTCCAGCGTCCCCGGAGGGGAGAGGCTGAAGACTGAAAGCGAGGAGGGTGTCCTCGGGCAATTGGCATATGCATCATGATTCGTGACACTGATCAGAGGATGCGCCAGGAAATGACTCCCTGGTAAGGAGATGTTCCATCCGCAGGTTCTCCTACGGATACCTTGTTACGACTTAGTCCCAATCAGTAGTTTCACCGTGGTACCTCCTCTTGCGAGTAAAGGTCCTTCAGGTGCTTCTACCTTTCATGACTTGACGGGCGGTGAGTACAAGACCCAGGAACATATTCACCGTGACGTAGCTGATTCACGGTTACTAGCGATTCCAACTTCATGAAGTCGAGTTGCAGACTTCAATCCGAACTGAGGCCGACTTTTTCCGATTGGCTCCCCCTCGCGGGTTTGCTGCGGTCTGTATCGGCCATTGTAGCACGGGTGTTGCCCTAGGCATAAGGGCCACGCTGATTTGACGTCATCCCCACCTTCCTCCGCCTTGGAGGCGGCAGTCTCCCGTGAAAAAACAACACAGGATGAGGGTTGCGCTCGTTCGCTGACTTAACAGTACACCTCAAGGCACGAGCTGACGACAACCGTGCAGCGCCTGTCTTAGCGTTCCTTGCGGCACCCTCCCGTTTCTGGGAGGTTCGCTAGATGTCAAGCCTAGGTGAGGTTCTTCGCTTACTATCGAATTAAACCCCATGCTCCACCGCTTGTGTGGGTCCCCGTCTATTCCTTTGAGTTTTAGTCTTGCGACCGTACTTCCCAGGCGGCGAGCTTACCGCGTTAGCTTGGACACGGAAGGCAATTGAGAACCTCCCACATCGAGCTCGCATCGTTTAGGGCGTGGACTACGGGGGTATCTAATCCCCTTTGCTCCCCACGCTTTCGTCTCTCAGTGTCAGCAAGTGGCTAGCATCCTGCCTTCGCTTTTGGCGTTCTACCGCATATCTACGGATTTTACTCCTACATGCGGCATTCCAGATGCCTCTCCACTGCTCAACCTGCAGAGTTTCCGAGACGCTCTCAGGGTTAAGCCCTGAGCTTTTACCCCAGACTTTTGCAGGCACCTACAGACGCTTTACGCCCAGTAATTCCGAGTAACGCTTGTATCCCCTGTATTACCGCGGCTGCTGGCACAGGGTTTGCCGATACTTTCTCCTGAGGTACCGTCAAAAATTTCGTCCCTCAGAACAGGTGTTTACGACCAGTAAAGGCCTTCATCCACCACGCGGCGTCGCTCCGTCAGACTTTCGTCCATTGCGGAAGATTCCTCACTGCTGCCTCCCGTAGGAGTATGGACCGTGTCGCAGTTCCATTCTGGCTGATCATCCTCTCAGATCAGCTACCCGTCATTGCCTTGGTGAGCCGTTACCTCACCAACGAGCTGATAGGCCGCAGGCCCCTCCCGAACCGATAAATCTTTCCTCTTTCGAGGGCATCCGGTATTACTCCTCCTTTCGGAGGGATATCCCTGAGTTCGGGGCAGGTTCCAACGTGTTACGCAGCCGTTTGCCGTGGGTCTAAACCCACTCGACTTGCATGTGTTAGGCGCGCCGCTAGCGTTCACTCTGAGCCAGGATCAAACTCTTCGAAAAGAGATTTGCCTCCGACACGAATGTCAGAGATAGCTCTTATAAAAACTAGCGCATCGATTTTTTAGAGAGGGCGATGCATCCTCTTTATATTTTCAAAGAAAATAGTTGTGGACTAACTTTTCTCTACTACACGATGCTGTGAAGGAGCTTACTGCTGACGAGCATCGTAGCTCCTCTTTCGAAGAGACAACCTAGAGCCATTACGAACGTACTGGCATACTCACAGCCGAGCCATCTTAGGAGTGAGGGTAGGGGTCGTCAAGAGAGGAAATGCATTTTCTCCGGGTTTCTGTTTCCAGACAAAAGCACCTCCCAGACCCTTGACATTTCCCCCGGGATTTCTTTGAATGCTTGGGAATGAATTTCCCGCGTCCCCGTGTCGACATGCCGGCATTCAATGAGCAGATCCCTAAAGAAGGAGGAGTGGTCGATTCTGGTTTTCGATCTATGATTCTTGAGGGTTGCAAGGGACCGTATCATGAACATCATCATGTGGAGATCGGGTCTCAGTACGTTCGATGCGCCGACGGTGCATGGGGGATCGAACTGTTCCAGGGAAAAGTGAAGATCGCGACGTTGAATATGGGGCAGATCACCTGTCATGACAGCATGATCAGTGCCGTCGGTTGGGCGCTGAATAAAGCTCCTCTGTCGCATGCGTCTCATGCTGTCGGGGCAATCGTTCGTCCTCGCGTTCAGAATTTGCTGTTCGGCCTCTCACTCACGTTCAATCACGGGACGATTCAGCCGTCGATTTCCAGGAATCCTTTGGCAGAAGTGGAGATAGGTAAGTCTCTTCCGAGCTTTGCGTAGTGTCGTTCCGGATCGTCGGATGTTAGGATTGCTTCCGATGCGTTCTGCTTTTCTCTTTCGCTTGCTTCCCGCGTTCGCTGCGATCGTTTCGCTGAGCTTGATCGCACTCCTCCTCTTCAGTCTCAAAAATCCCGTCTCCCTCGACGATGGACTCCGGCATTTCGCGATGGCGCGGCTCATGAGTGAGCAGGGGATACACAGCGCGAGTTGGGGGCAGTTCTTTTCGCACGGGTATTTCGCACACCACACCGTCGATCCGTGGTTCCTCTCGAACCTTGCATTCGTTCCTCTCCTGCCATTCGGGTCCGTTCTCGCACTCAAAGTGTTTGCGCTGATTGCAATCGCTTTTTTGATTTTCTCCTTCCTGTACGCATTCCACGAATTTCACACTCCTCTCCTCACTGCGGCAATCGCCATCGTGCTGCTTCTCTTCTTCGAGCCCACATTCCTCTATCGCCTCCTCCTCGCAAGACCGTATGAGCTCGTGACGCCGCTCGCGGTGGTGATCGTTGTTGCCGCAATGCAGAAGAGACCGATGCTCGTCGGGGCTGCCCTGATGCTCTGCGTTCTTCTTTCGCAGGTGTGTATTTTTCCAATCGCGATCGCACTGGTGTGCGTGCTCTGGCGTTTCAGTCTTCGGCAGTGGGAAGAGGCAACGCTGCTCCTCAGTTGGGTCGTTGCCTCGTCGCTCGCGGGATTATTTTTCCATCCGCATCCCATTGCGTACTTGTTCTACCTGCGGGATACGTTCATCCACATTCCTTTTCTCCCCGGTCTGCAGCTCGGCTCCGAGATGCATTCGGGGCTCTTCGCATCGAGGAGGGTTTTTGTTTTCATCGCAGTGATCGTCCTCCTGCATGGCGGGCTGACTCGTGCAAAGACGACATGGAAAATCTTTCACGAGAGCGGACTGTCACTCTTAGCATTTCTCACCGTATTTTTCCTCGCGTTGTTTCTGCTTTGGGAGCGTGCGATCGATTTTCTGTGGCCGATGACGATTCTCCTCCTTGTACGTTTGCTGTCGGTACGCCCTGGACTTTTCACTGAAACGCTTCGATGCCTGATGCCGAGGAAGTTCGTCTTCCGTCCGGTGATCGGCACTCTGATCGTTCTGCTTCTGTGCGGTTCATCGTTCGTTGCGACTGCGAAACCCTTGATCGAAACCGATCACGATCGAGCACTCTCTCTTTTTACAGAGGCACTGTCTTCGGTTCCCCGAGGCAGCACTCTTCTGAATGTCGACTGGCATTTCTTCATGGGTGCGGTGGAGGTGCGTCCGGATCTGCAGTACGCAACCGGCATCGATCCCTCGTATACCTATCTCGATGATCCGAAAGCACTCGAGCTTCTTTCGGAGCTGAATACGCCGAAGTTTCAATCCTCTCCGACGCCTGACGATGTGCACGTGTGGTTGCGCGAGATGACGACGGAGTATCCCTCGGACTTCCTCATACTCTTCCGCAGTTACCATGCCGCGCTTACGGCGCAATTGGAGACGGAACTTCAAAACCTCTCGACGAGGAAGGAGATTGCTGTGTTTTCTCTGTCCTCTTCTCAGAGTTCTTCCTCAGGCAGAGGTCTCAAATAGCCTCTCGCTTCGAATTCCTCACAGGCTTCGTTTAATTTTTCTTCGACATCTTCGCCGGCAACGGAAGTTTCTACCGTTAGATTCCCCCCTTCATGCTTCATGGTGATTGCACCCATGAAAAGCTCTCTGTTTCCGATGATGCCAAGCAAGATCCTGCTTGCGGTCAGTTCTGCCAACTTCAATTCTTTTGGGGTGATTTGCATTTTCAGGGATATTCTCACTCCACAATCACCATCGTCATCGAAAGCGAAGTCCATGACTTTGGTCGGGTCTTTGAGACTCTCCTCTCCCGGAAGCCGAAGCAAATTCTTAAAAAATCCCATGTGGTTATTATCACATTTATCGTAAATATTGTCAATATAACCCTGTCTCACACCGGCGCAAGTCGGTGTGAGCTTTTTTGATGCTTGACTGACACTCTCCATTTCGCGTACAGTCCGCCAGCCGATTCCCTCCCCCGCGTTCGCGAGGCAGGTTTTACCCACGAATCCCATGCCCACTCTTGTTCCTAGCAGCGAAGACGTACGCGTTTACGAATTTGCCGTGATGTACCGCTGCGATCTTGATCAGAAAGCAGAATCGACATTGCTCGCCGAAGTCGAGGCGCTCTTCGCCGAGGCGAAGGGAACACTCCTCTTCAAGGATCCATGGAGCAAGCGAGGCTTGGCGTACAAGATCGAAGGGGTGAGCGAAGCGAAGTTCGTCATCTATTACTACGAGCTTCCTCCCGCATCCGTTCGTGAGCTCGATCATCAGCTTCGACTCCTCAAGGGCGTGCTCCGTCACCTCACCGTCATTCCTCCCAAAGGGTACGAAGCGGTCAGTCATGAAGCCATCTACCAGGATTGGATGAAGAACCGCGTGACCATTGCCGATGCGCGTGCCCATAAGAAGGAGGAGAAACTGAAGAAGACAGTCGTCGATCAGGCGAAGAGGGTCAGCAAGCGCATGGATACGAAGACGAAAGAAGCACCGAAGAAAGCGCTGAGTTCCGAGGATCTGGATACCCAGCTCGACAAGCTCATTTCTGATAGTGATCTGAAAATGTAATTTTTCCCTTCTTGTTTCCCCCTCGACTATGGCTGTACAACAGAAGATCAAGCACGACATCAAGAAAGGCTGCCCGTTCGATCGGACAGGCGTGAAGTATTTCGACTACAAAGACTACCCGACGCTCAAGCAGTACATCGACTACTTCGGGAACATCCGGAATCGGTACTACACAGGCATCTGTCTCAAACACCAGAAGATGCTGAAGAACGGCATTGAGAGGGCGAGGTTTTTGGGGATGTTGGCGTACCGAAAGTAATGAAGAATGTACAATATAGAATTATAGAAGGCGACTTTGGTCGCCTTTTTATTTGGATTGTATAAGCAAAGAGTTTTTTATCCGACTGGATATGTTGGCGCAGAGCTCACGTAGTCCGTCGCGAACGATGAGTAATAATGTGTCGTCTTTCGGCGTTTCCGGTAACAGGCGAAATACTTGTTCTTCGGTGATAAATCCTGCTCGAAATGCGGACCAGATAGCCTCGGGATTGGGGTATTGTTCCTCCAGCTGACGCAGGACTTTTGCACAGAGCAACGGGTCCGGTACGTCGCTGCCTGTAGCGTGCTCCTTCATAGTGAAAGACTAGATTGCCAGGTGATAAAGTTCAATGGATTTTTTGCCTCCTCTGCAAGGAATTTGCAGCGGTAGGTCGACGAAGAGTATCTTCGTTGCATGTCCGGACATTCCAAATGGCACAACATTCGGGTGAAGAAGATGGCAACCGATGCCAAGCGCGGGAAGACGTACACGAAGTACGCGCGCCTCATCGAAATCGCGTCGCGTGAGGGCGGGGGAGATCCGACGAGCAATATTCGTCTTCGTGCGCTCATCGATTCCGCGAAATCAGAGAGCGTGCCGAATGCGAACATCGAGCGTGCGATCAAGAAGGGAACGGGAGCACTGAAGGGTGATGCGATGCAGGAAGTCGTGTACGAAGCGTACGGACCGAGCGGATCGGCATTCATCGTCGAGTGCCTGAGCGACAACAAGAACAGGACACTCAGCAACGTGAAGACGATTCTCAGCAGGAACGGAGGACATTTGGCAGCGAACGGTTCGGTGCTGTGGATGTTTGACCGAAAAGGAGTGGTGAGTGGAAAGTGGTTAGTGGCTAGTGACACGCAAGCATTGGAGGCACTCGAACTGTCGTTGATTGACCTTGGGGCTGATGATTTCAACATTCATGAAAATCAGATATACGTGGTGACCGATGCTGCCAAGTGGTCAGGGGTACGCGATTTTTTGAAGTCGCAAAACTTTGAGATTGAATCCGCAGGGCTGCAGTACATCGCAAAGCAGACAGCCCCTGTCGACACCGATGCGATGACGAAAGTCGAGACGCTCATCGAAGCGCTGGAAGAAGATGAAGATGTGTCGGAGGTGCATACGAATGCAATGATCCAAGGTGAGGGAATGTAGGGAACCAAAGGGAGCGCGATGCTTCGCGCGCGTCGAAAGAACAAATCATTTTTCTTGCCCTCGCTTCCCCCGCATTGTACGGTTTCTTTCCTGTGAAGTCCCCCAATTCTTCTTCGGCAGAACATTGTGACGGTGTCTCCATTCTCGGTGCGGGAATCGCCGGTATCATGGCGGCACGGACGCTCGTACAAGCGGGGTTCAAAAACACCGTAATCTACGAAGCGAGGCGGAGATTTGGCGGATGCATCGATACAGACTACAAGCTTGCCAAGGGTCGTCCCGTGGAGAGGGGTCCGGAATTCTTTCACGGGAGAACAGGGATTTTGCACTCCCTCGCACAAGAACTTGATCTCACACTGATCGAGGCGCCGTCGGAAGGATTGCACTACTCCGACAAAAAACTGACCGCGCAGAATGGTCTGCTCTCATCAACCATCGATCGTCTGCGTTCTCTTGCACGCACGTTGCTTCAGTCCGGTTTCCCCGATATGCCCGTGAGAGATTTTCTTGTTCGAGACGATGCCCGAACAATCATCGAAGAGACGAGAGTCTTCACGACACACACCATCGAGCAACTTTTCCGAAATGACTTCGGTGCGGAACCGAAGAAACTGGGGATTGCCGGCATTGTTGAAACTGATGTAACGGGATATGACGCGAATTTCCGCGTCAAGGAGGGCTACAGCGAGCTTGTGCGTCGTGCCGCTGAGGGCTTGGATATCCGTTTGAATACACCTATTCAGTCTGTTGACTGGACGAAGCGGGATACAATCCTCCTCAAGAGCGAAAAGCAGAACTATGCGGCACGAAAAGTCATCTTCGCACTTCCTCATGGTGTGTTGAAGCACGGAGACGTGCAGGTGTACCCGCCTTTTCCTGATGCGAAGCAGGAAGCAATCGAAGCCATCGGTGTAGGGAATGCCTGCAAAATTATTTTGCTCTTCAAGCGAGCATTTTGGCCGAAGAACATGGGCTTCTTGTCTACGGAACTCGATACGCAGCTCTGGTGGCCTGCTCTTGCAGAACATAATGACGACGATCAGAGCGCACTTCTCACGACGTTCATCGGCGGCAGAACTGTTCGTCGTTTTGAGCAACCGAAGAAGAGATCGCAGGTACGCGAGATGGCCGCAGATGAACTTCGACAGATGTTTCCGAAGGGGACGGTGGATGAACAGATTCTGTCGGAATCCGCTTCCAGCTTCTGGGGAAGTGGACGACGCTTTTCACGCGGGGCATTTTCGTACTTACCGGCAGGATGCGATCCGAATGCTCGGGAGAAACTTCGTGAACCGATAGACGATCGGATATTCTTTGCCGGTGAAGCAACATCGACCGATGGCGGAGTCGCCTCAGTGCACGGCGCAGCAAGAAGCGGCGTCAGAGCTGCGGAGGAGGTGATGAAAAACTTTCGGTGAATTTACTCAAACACAAACATCACCCTCTCTTCTGCGGTATTAAAGTACTGATCTGTCACAACAACTTTGAATGTGTGCTGTCCGGTTCGTTCGATCGTCCGCGGCACACGAACGTTTCCCTCGTACGGAGGAGCATCGAAGCTCCGGAGCGGTTTATCGTCGATGAAGAACTGCACGGACGTGACCGGCGATGCCGAATTCACAGTCACGACCGGTGTGAACGAGGGATACGGAACCGTGCCGCCCGAGACCGGAGAAGAAATACTCACGGTCGGTTTCTGTCCGCGTCCGGGAGTCAGCGCCGGGTCACACTCCTTCGTCGGTGCGAGGGGCAGAGGGAGGAGTGAGCCTGAGTGATCCAGCGTCGCATTCCACTTCTCCATTTCCTTCGTCGCCCACTCCTGCACGCCGTCTTCCCACGTTGGCCAGCGAGTAGGGAGTTCGCTCTTCGGGACAAAGAAGTTTTGTTCTTCCGTTGCATCCTGTGGGCAAGCGGGAGAGCTCAGCAGCCCCGATACTTTGTCGATCTTGAGTGTGACGCAGCCGGGATCCGATTCGCTTGGCGTCTGTTCTTCGAGGAAAAGATCGCTGCCTTGCATGGTAGGGGGAGTGCAAGCGGATGCGAGTTTCCCTGAGAGGCGCGAGAGCAGCGGATGTGTCAGATGATCGGGTTCAGTGAAGGCGATCTTCACGTTCTTCATTTTCCGCTGCGCCTCCGCCATGAAGTCATGCCAGATTGGCGCTGCGGTTGTTAAGCCGTCGGCTTTCTCGAAGAGCGATTGGCTCGTCGCATTTCCGACCCATACACCGGTAATCAGGTTCGGCGTGAAGCCCATCGTCCACGTGCTCTCGGGACGCCGGAGCGTGCAGTTCTTCTTCGTATCGCGCTCCAGACACTTGTTACTGGTTCCAGTTTTTGCCGCTGCAGCCGTACCAGGAACGGAGAGGATCGATTTCCAGTAGTCATTGGGTCTCGCAGACACATCACTGATGACCGACGTAACTTCTGCCGTGAGGCGCTGATCTATGACTTGCCTCGGCAGTTCCGGCTTCGCGAGGAAGTGAATGTTCCCGTCCCGATCCGTGATTTTCAGGAGCTCCGTCATCGGACGGAACATGCCGCCGTCGGCGATGGTCGCGTACCCTTGCACCATCTCGGTGAGAGGCACTTCTGCGGCACCGATTGCCAGCGGCCAACCGTAATCGAAATCCGGATTCGACTTCCTCGTGATCGCTTTCTGGTCGGCGGGTGTGGTGACTCCCATGCGTGATGCAAGCGAGAGCAGAGGCTCCTCGCCGCCGCCGAGGAAGAACGCTTTGATCGCCGGAATATTCCTGGATCCTCCGAGTGCCTTGCGCATCGTCGTGAGCCCCCAGAACGTGCCGTCGTAGTTGCTCGGCTGATCGTCTCCGAATTTCGTCGGAACATCGTAGATGACAGATCCCGGACCGAACCCCGCTTCGAAGGCGTTCAGGTACGTGAAGACTTTGAAGCTGGATCCCGGTTGTCTCGGGGACGATGCCATGTCGATTTTTCCTTCGTGCAGATCATCCGAGAAATCCGCATTCCCGACGTACGCGAGCACTTCACGCGTCACCGGCGAGAGCGCGACGAGTGCGATGTTGTTCGCTCCGAAACGCTTTCGGATGTCATCCTTGTGGGCTGCCACCACTTTCTCGGCGGCTTGCTGCAGCGTCCAGTCGAGTGTCGTGGTGATGCGGAAACCGCCTCGCTCCAGCAGACCTTCGTCGATGCCGAGAAGTTCCTCCACACTTTTCTGGATGCCGAGCACGAAGTGCGGAGCACGGATATTCAGACGGTCCGGTGCAAACGTCATCGTCTTCAAATCACTCAGTGCTTTATTGTATTCATCCAAGCCGATCATCTTCTGATCCATCATGTTTTTGAGCACCTGATCCGTTCGTCCGCCGATGTACACCTGCACGGCACCGCTCCCAACCGTTTGACCGATGAGACCGATCTGCACCTGCGCATCGGGGATTTTCGATGCCGATGTGATCGAGCCCGCAGCGATCTTCGTTTTGATCTCGGCAGACACCGTTGTCATCCGATGCGGTCCGTAGGGGCTGAAGTACGACGGTCTCTGCAGAAGCCCCGCGAGTACCGCGGACTGCGCAAGACTCAGGTCTTTCGCGCTGATGGCAAAGTAGCTTCTCGCAGCCTGTTCGATGCCGTAGGCGTTGCTCCCGAACGGGATCCAGTTCAAGTAAAGTTCGAGAAGCCCTTCTTTGTCGTACTTCGTCTCCAATTGGCAGGCGAGCATGAGTTCGCGTGCTTTACGCAGAATCGATCGCTGCCTGCCGACGAGGGCATTCTTCGCAAATTGCTGGGTGAGCGTCGAGCCGCCCGAGCGAACGAAGAGCCCCGGAGCGATTTGGCTGAGTGCCGCGCGCACGAAGCCGACGACATCGAAACAGCTGCTGCGCTCTAGGAAACGCTCGTCTTCGATCGCGATCGTCGCTTTTTTGGCGAACGGACTGATCTGATCGCCGCGCACGTACGTTCGGTCCTGCTCGGAGAACAACCGATAGAGTTCGACGCCGTTCCTGTCCAAAATCACCGTGCTCTGAGACGGGAACATCGTCGCGGGATCGTCGATGTTCGGCAGGGTGAACCAGAGGAGAATCAACGTGAGGATGCCGAGGCAGAACACTGCCCCCGCTATTTTCGCCGCCAGGAGTTTCCACTCCTGCTTTTCCCTCGGTTTTTTGAACCACTGTTGCACTCGTTGCAGTAGCACCTCCATTCTTGCTTTCAGCAGAGACATCCGGGTTCCGGAAGATTTCTTCATTCTTCTTCCGCTGTCGCCGACGGATCGCTTCGAAAAACCGAGATCGTGCATGGACACTGCATTGTAGAGCGCTTGGGAGGTTGGCTCAACTGTGCTATACTGTTTCGATGACAAAACGAATCATGACCGCCGCGTTCCTGCTCCTGCTCCCGCTTGCATTGTTTGCTGCGCCACCTGCCGGTTGCATCGGGGATGGTGCCGGTGGCATGAAGACATGCATCGATACGGGCGTTCACAGCACCGTTCCCCAAATCATGCAGGGATTCGTGAACGTTCTCCTTGGCTGGTCGGCTCTGGTTGCCATGACGCTCTTCATGCTCGGAGCCATTCTGATGGTCGGATCCGGCGGAGAGGAAAAGTTCCTCACGTCCGGAAAAGCGATCATGAAAGCTTCCATGATGGGTTTTGCAGTGATCATGAGCTCGTGGTTGATTCTCAGTACGGTGATCTACTTTATCGTGTCTTAATGTTCCATCTGTTACACTTTCCCACATGCACCAGCTTTCACCGGATCAAATCGAGACCATCTTCATTCAGGCGGAGCAGCTGAAGTTCGACGGGAAGTACAGCGAAGCCCTCGGTCTTCTGGAGGAACTCCTCGCAGCGGATCCGGAGAATGTGATGGCACTTGAAGAGCTTGCAGACAATGAACTCAGTCTCGGACAGTACGAGCGCGCGCGTGTTGCCGCCAATCGCGCATTGGCACTCGATACAAACAGTTTCGCAGCGCACTACATTCTCGGTTTCGTTGCGTCACACGTTGAGGATTGGTCGACCTCCATTCAGGAACTCAAGATTGCCAATGCGCTCGATCAGAACAATCCGGAGATTCTGCGCTGCCTCGGTTGGTCCCTCTTCTCGTCGGGGAAGATGATCGAAGGGATGGTGACGTTGGAACGTGCGTTGAATTTGGAGGAGCAGAATCCTCTGATTCTCTGCGATCTGGGTGTCGTGTATCTGCAGTCGAAGAACTTCCAGAAATCGAAGTCACTCCTCCGTCGGGCGCTCGATCTTGATCCGAAGAGCGTACGGGTACGCGAGTGTCTCGATATGGTGGAGCGGGTTGAGAAACACGTTGTATGAAGGAAGCAAAGGAGTGAAAGGAATCAAAAGAAACAAAGGAACAGTATCTCGAACACTGTAATCAAAAAGATTTCCTTTTACTCTTTTCATTCCTTTCTCTCGTTTCTCTCCTTTTCCTGTTACAATCAATCCCATGTCGAACATGGAGATGCCATTCGTATTGCGGAGAGGAATCGCGCGCGGAATCAAGAACGTCGTACGCGAGTCCGGATGGGGGACGGCGCTCGGGTCGCTCTTCGGCGTGCTCTTCCTCGGGCAGGTGCTTCTGCTGCTTGTCTTCGGCGTGCAGGGAGGGCTTCAGCTTCTGGAGCAGCAGACCGATCTTCGTCTGCAGATCCTCGAATCGGCGAGCGACAGTCAGATCCAAGATCTCTTCCAAAATATACGACAACTTCCATTCGTGTCCGATGTCGTCTACATCACGAGGGAGCAGGCGTACGAACGTCAGAAGCAGCGTGACCCCGACCTCGTGACGTTCCTCGAAAAATTCGGCATCGACAATCCGTTTCCGGAGACCATCGGCGTGAGACTCAAGACCCTCACGGACTATGCAGCCTTCGTACGGTTTCTCCGGCAGCCCGTGTTCGCGAAAGTGGTGAACCCCGAATTCCTGTCGCAGACGACCGATCAGGAGCAGCAGGTGTACCGCCTGATCGAAGCAGTGAGGAGCGGCGAGTACATCCTCTTCTTCGTCGTTGCGGTTCTGGTCGTTGCGGTTCTCTTCGTCGTCGTCGAGCTCGTGCGGCGTCGCGTGCTCAGCAAGCGCGAAGAGCTCTTCGTCGAGCAGCTCGTCGGTGCGGACAGGCTCACGATCCTCGTTCCGTTCTGCATCGAGATGATCTGCCTTTTGGGTCTTGCTCTTCTCTTCTCGTTGATGCTCACGGGAATCGTTCTCCTGGTTCTCCCCGTGTTCCTGCCGGCACTCGGAGCGACCGGGCTCTTCGGTGTTTGGTCCACCGTGACGATGCACGGCATTGTTTCGTCACTGCTCTGGCTGCTGCCGCTCGAAATTCTCGGTGTGATACTGCTTGCGACTCTCGGAACGGTTTTCGCACTTCGCTCTGAAACAGCGATGCAGCTGTTGCCGCTCCTACCGTCATAACGTTGCCAAAATCCTGGACAGATCAGGCGATCGTACTGCGCACGTATAACGTGGGAGAGACGGATCGTTTCTGCTTGCTCCTCACAGAGCATCACGGACGCGTTGCCGCACGTGCAAATGGCGTGCGTCGTCTCCTCAGCAGACGTGGAAGCGGTTTGCTGCCGCTGCATCACATCAGTATTGTCTGTGATCTGCATTCGTTCGGGCTCTCGATTGTCTCATCTGCCAGTCTTCATTCCCACGCACAAAGTTGGCAGGATCCGCACGCATTCTCGTGCGCGCAGCAGGGGATTGAATTGCTTCTCAAGCTCACAGAGGAATCATCCCCGATGCCACAGGTGTACTTCCTGACGTGTGATTTCATCGACGCCTGCGCACTTCAAAATCCCGCGCGTTTTCCGCCTCTCTTCACGCTCAAGCTTCTTTCGATGCTCGGTGTCAGCCCTTCCCTCACACATTCTTCGATTGATCATCGTCCGCTTCCCACGGAGGGAACCATTGTCTTTTCACATCGACTCGGAGGGCTTGTCGATCGAAGGGATGATCCTGCAGGCGTACGTCTCTCTCCGGATCTTCTGCATCTCTTTCACACGCTTGAGAAGTGTTCTCTTCCTGCCATTCCTGATCTTTCCCGTTCGCTTCTTGCAGAACTCACGATGTTCGTTCACTGCTTAACAGGCAGCCAGCTCGGGCTGTCGCTGAGGGCACCCGATGTCAGTCTTGCCATGTCTTCCGGCGTCACACCGACCTGAAAAGTGAGCGGTCGTGCTTCGTACGCGGAGAAGAAATGTTCGATTGTCGCACCCGATCCCTCCTTCGATATCGTCCGGTACCACATGGCTTTCATCCCGTCGTGCGCTTCGCCTGCTTTCCTCTTCTCTCCAACCGGAATATCGGTTGTGTAGGAAATTTTTTCGCCGCTCGGCGCATCTTTGCGCTCGGTGATGTACGGTCCGAAAACCTCGGATGTTCGCTTGTCACGCGTTCCGTAGTAGATGAAGAATGCCCGGCTCCGGTCATCAATGAACGTTTGCATCAGGAGCGCTCCCGGGGTGTCATTCCGGAATTTCATATCCACGTTCGGCGGGTACACCGTCGCATCGGTTCCCTGAGGGCTGTAGTAACTCACCGCGTAGCTGTGGTTCTTCCGCTGCACGATCGGCATGCCGTACTCCCACGGTCCGCGGAATGCGGTCGTACTAACCTGACAGAGCCCGCCACCGTAATCCGGGATTGTCGTATCGCCTTGAATCACCAACTCTTTCCGGTATCCGGTTTTCTCGTTCACGGGTCCGAGTGTTTCATCGAACGAGAAGACCGAGCCTTGAGGGATCAGGTGACCGTTGAAACGCGCGACACCGACGCCGATGTTGTGGCGGCGATTCACCGGAGATTTCGCGAAGACTGATTCGCCGATGGTCACGACTTCCTTGATGCCAAGCTTCTGTAGTTCTTGATCGTTCACGGTAATTTTTGGTTGAGCTTCGGTGACCGGCAGGTTGACAGTTCCAACGTCATTTTCGAGTGCGGTCTTCGTGAGCTCCGCTGCGAGCGGCAGGTTGATCGCTCTTCCGGTCAGCCCTTTGCCGTCGAAGAGAATGCTTCCCGACACGGATCTGTTGATGATCACCGATCCCGCATCGCGATCGAGCACCGATCCGATCACCTGATCGATCGTCGCTATGATTGCCTCGCTGTTCCAGTCGGCGGACCGTTCTTTCGTCCAACCATCTTCGACGATCGTGTTTTTCCCGCAACTCAAGAACCGTGCCGGCGGTATTGCCTCAATTCCTCGATAAAACCAGCGCTCCGTCGCTTGCCGCCACTCGGGATGTGCGCCGACGGGAATCGTGAAGAGATGGTGACCGTACGTAAATGTGACAGCAGACGGTGCTGCCTCTGTTCGTTCGATCGGCAAGATCGTGATGACCCCTGCAAACAAAAATGTGAAGAGAAATCTGCGCATGGCGCGAGTGTACGTTATTTCTTCCCCATCATCTCATCCAATGCCCGGTTCACGAGCAAGTCCGCTCTCGTGTTCTTCTCACGCGGGATGTAGACGAATGTCACGTGCGGGAAATGGCTCTTGAGTTCGTTGATTTCCTGCACGAGGGGAGTGAAGGTCGCCATCTTCACGCGGTACTCGCCGTTCAGTTGCTTCACGACGAGCTCGGAGTCGAGGTGGCAGATGAGGTGATTCGGGTGAAACTCTTCGGCGATCTTGAGTCCCGTGATCAGGGCTCTGTACTCGGCGATGTTATTGGTCTCAACCCCGATGCATTCGCCGTACTCACGCAGCACTTCATTCTTGAGCGGGTCGAAGAGCACGCAGCCCACCGCCGCCTGCCCCGGGTTTCCGCGCGATCCGCCATCGCTATAAAGGTGCAGAGTCCCGCCGATCGCCTGCGGTTGCTTCGTGTCATCCGGTCGATGCGTATCGAGAGCTTTCGCGACGACCTCCGCGACGAATTCGCTCTGATCGTGTGTATCGGGAAAAACCGCTGCGAGTTTTTTCTGGAGTGCGAGTGGGAGGCGAACCATGGTGGAAGTATAGCGAAAAGCGGATGTTTGTGAGGTGGAATGTGGATCGTGCGAGTAGTAAGTAGTATGAAGTAAGAAGTACGGCAAGCCTCACACTCTGGTTTTGCATGCAATTCTTGCTACTTACTTCTTACTACATACTTCTTGTGCGCAAGCACAATCTTTCCCCTCACACCCACACGCTTCTTCCATATCCAACTTGAACTTTCCTTCCCGAAAATCCACCGTCGATCCTCCAATGCGCCACAGCGTTTCCGGTGACGCGATGAGCGAGACACCTGCAACACCTTTGCTAACGAAGGCAGCGTCGTTGCTCATGGGTTTATCGGTAAATTCCATGCAAAATCCTCCCTGAGAATCCGTTGTCACCCGAAGGCAGATAGATTTTTTCTTTTCTTGTTTGCCAATCAGCTTCAGCGCTTCTGCTGCTGCTTTCGTGAGGATCAGTGTTTCCGGTTTTTTCGGAGCGGCATCGATCAGTTCCTGCACATCTGCGACAAGATTCTCGATGTCGACGTCTGTGAGCCCATGGCTTCTCGCTCCGGCATCGAGTGAATCCATGGTATTGAACGCGCACTGGAAGCAGTGCAGACCGTACTCAGCGAGGATGTCGGCGGCTCCGGAATGGAGTGCGATGACGTCCAAAACGTTCATATCAGGGTCTACACTCGGTCGAAAAGACTTCTTCCGCCTCGTCTTTCTCTTGGCAGTACCCTTCGATTGTCGTTTCATCGGCATGAATTGAGTCTATACTCGAGTCGTCTTTCTGTTGACCCTTTTTCATCCGGTTTTTCCATGAAAATTCTCCGCACAGTTGCTCTCGTTCTGCTGCCGCTCATCGCCCTCGTTCTCGGGTGGGAGCTCGGTGCGACGTACGAAGCGAAGCATTTGATGGCCGAGCAGCAGCGGATCGAAGACCTCTTCACCGTTGCAAGCGGCAGCGGGCAAACCGTGCAGTCGGATCCCGAGAAAGAGGTGGATCTTTCGCTTTTCTGGAGCGTATGGAGACTGCTGCAGAAACACTATGTCTCGCCTGAGAAACTCGAGACGAAAACGATGGTCTATGGCGCGGTGAGCGGATTGGTCTCCGCCATCGGCGATCCGTACACGCTCTTCATGACGCCGCAGGATATGAAGATGTTCGAGAATGCTCTCAGCGGAACACTGGAAGGCATCGGCGCACAGCTTGAACTCCAGAACGGTCAAGTTGTCGTTGTGGCACCGCTCAAAGGCTCTCCCGCGGAGAAAGCGGGGTTGCAGACGAAAGACGTCATCGTCGGCGTGGACGGAAAGTCGCTTGAGGGAATTGGGCTCGAGAATGTGGTGGCTCTCATCCGTGGACCGAAGGGAACAACCGTCTCACTCTCCGTTCTTCGCGGCACATCGCATACTCCCGTTACGATTGCCGTGACGCGCGATTCGATTCACATTCCGAGTGTCGAGTCGAAGGTCGTGAAGACGGCAACGGGTTCCATTGGTGTTGTTGCACTCAATCAATTCGGCGATGATTCCGTTGCGGAATTGAAGAAAGCGATTCAGGAACTTCCGACGAAAGACCTCAAGGGTCTGGTGCTCGATCTCCGCTTCAACGGCGGCGGCTACCTGGAAGGCGCAACCGATATTGTCTCGATGTTCCTGAAATCGGGTACCGTCGTGACGGTTGACCGTCGGGATGCCGATCCGGAGGTGCATCGGGTCAACGGTTCACCGCTTCTCCCCGACATTCCTCTCGTGGTTCTCATCAATGGCGGGTCGGCAAGCGCATCGGAAATCACGGCGGGAGCGCTTCAAGACAGCAAACGTGCAACAATTATTGGAACTCAGAGCTTCGGTAAGGGTACGGTGCAGGAAGTCATCGAACTGCCGGGTGGTTCCAGCCTGCGTGTGACCGTTGCGCATTGGCTCACGCCTGCGGGTCACGACCTCGGGAAGAAAGGCGTGACACCGGATATCGTGGTCGACCGCACGACGGCGCAGTACCAAGCCGAATACGACCCGCAGCTGCTTGCAGCAGAGGCTTGGCTGACCGTCCATCGCGATGTCACCGCAGGGCAAAAAACGGCTACAGGAAGCAGCAAATAAACAGTTGTTGTCGAGTATCCTTTACAACCTGTGGGTGGATCATTAGCATGCTCGCCTTCTTATGCGGTTCGCAGTTTCTTCATTATCGTTGGATTCGCCAATCGTGGTTTGTGCACGATTGGAGGCTCCCGCTCAGCACCAACGGTCGATTATTTGGGATACCACAGAAGCTTTTGCCAGAGCGACGATCGAAGAGATCCAAGCGCTCATCCCGCAGGATATGGACGGGAAACCGATCGTCGCAAGAGTCACCTCTAAGGAGCAGCTGCTCCGATTGTGGGAGCTCTGCGGTACGTATTAGTACATAAACAATTCATCATTCGCAAAGAATCTCTTCACCTCTACCTCCGCAGTCTCTTTGCTATCGCTCGCGTGTGCGACATTGATCATGACGTCTTTCCCGAACGTTGCACGTAGCGTACCGGGAGCGGCTTTTCGGCTGTCGGTGACACCGAGCATATCGCGAATTTTTGCGACAATGTCGTCGCCTTCGAGGACGAGTGCGATCACCGGAACCGAACTCATGAACTTCTCGATCTCGGGATAGAACGGCTTATCCGCAACGTGTGCGTAGTGTTCTCGAAGGATCTTCGGGGTGAGTTGCATCATCTTGCAGCCTCTGATGACGAATCCGGCTTCCTCGAAGCGGGAGATCACCTTGCCACAGAATTTTCCACTAACTGCGTCAGGCTTGAGGAGGATGAGTGTGCGTTCCATAGGAGTGTGTAGCGAAAAGTGGTTGGACACAGTGAACAGGAGTGAAGGGGTTTTGACAACTGTCCCCACCTCACCCCCGACCCCTCTCCCACTAAGGCTCCCCCTTCTCCCCAGCCGCAGCGGGAGAAGGGGCTAGGGGATGAGGTGGCGGAAGGATCGAGGATGGGTAAAGGCTGGTGAATGTAGTTTTCTAATTTTTTTTGATCTCTTTGTTACTCTTATTGAGATGCCAGAAGAAAACTATAGTCAGTAGTACAATCACAATTGCTTCTGAATTAGTTCTGTATGTATGAATAACACAATCTTTCTGTGGACCAAATGAGAAAAACAAAATACCGTCGTTTGTTGGAGGTAGACAAGAAAGAACAGGGAAAATTATTCTTAACGAGAGCAGCACGGCTCCAATGACCAAAATTATTGATGGATTCTTCTTTAAGTATTTGAACATAAGAAAATTGGGGAGTATTTGGGCATTATTTTCCTCAAGAAATCAACTCCTCCAGTTTCTTCTCATCCTTCTCTTTTCCGATCACCACAAGTCGTAGTCGCTCGGTTTTCAGTAGTTTCGCCGCAATCCCGTTGATCTGATCCTCACTCACTTTCTCCACTTCCTGAAAGTACTCCGGCAGGTCGCGCGTGTGCGGATACAGGAGCTGCTGCTTGCCGAAGAAGTGCGCACGCTCCTCGCTGTCTTCCATCGAGAGCGTGATCTTCCCCTTCAGAAAATCTTTCGCTCTGCGAAGTTCCTCTTTCGTGATGCCGTCACGGGCACACATTTCATATTCGTGACGGATTGCCGTGATCGCTTCATGCAATCTCGACTGATCCACTCCCGCGCGCGTCGAGAGGAGTCCGGTGTCGAGGTAATTGTCAGTCGAGGTTGAGATGTAGTAGCAGAGCCCGCGCGCTTCGCGGATGTTCAGGAACATGCGCGAGCTCATCGAGCCGCCGAGAATCACGGAGAGGAGTTTCAGCGCGAAATAATCGTTGTCGAGAGAGGAGACAGCTTCAACACCGAGGACGAGGTGCGCTTGCTCGGTCTGTTTATTCGTTAACGAAATGCGTTTGCCTGCATGCGTTTTTACCGCCTTGAAATCCTGCTTCTTCTTCCCCCCGATTGCACCGAAATATTCTTGTCCGAGTTCCTGCGCCTGCTTTTTTTCGATCTTTCCGGCGAATGTCGCGACGAGATTATCCGGCGTGTAGAGCTCGTCTTTGTGTCTCTGGAACTCTTTCTGCGTCACGCTTCGGATGAGTTCCTCCGTTCCGATCGTGTCCCATCCGAGCGGCTGATCTCCGTAGACGAGTTCCTCGAAGTCCCACCCCGCTTGGTACATCGGCGTGTCCTGATACATGCGATATTCCTCCATGATCACGCCGCGCTCTTTCTCGATCTCTTCTTCCGGGAATCGTGCGTGGAGGAGCATGTCGCTGAGGACGGAGCATGCCAGGTGCACGTGCTCCGCGGCGATCTTCACGTAGTAGCCTGCGTACTCTTTTCCGGTGAACGCATTGAAGCTGCCGCCGACCGCGTCGATCGCCATGCTCACCTCTGCAGCGGTTTTGTATTTTTTACCTCCTTTGAAGAACATGTGTTCGAGGAAGTGACTGATCCCGCGTGTTTTCTGCACTTCGTAGCGTGATCCCGCCCCTGCGAAAATCAGGACCGTGACGCTTTCTGTGCCGACGGTCGGTGCGGTGAGGACGGGAAGACCGCTTTGGAGTTTCGAGAGGCTGAACATTGCGGGAAGAGTGTACACTACTTCCATGTCTGAGCCCCCGTTCCTCAGATCATTCGATCCAAACGATCATTCCCGTCTGCGTGCGGTCTCTGTGTATGCACGGAAACATCTTGGTTCTCTGAAGCGTCGAAGCGGGGAGACCTATGCGAAGAACGGAGAAGAAGTCGCGGAAACTCTCCTCGAGGTCGTTCGGGATGCCTCCCTCGCTGCCATCGCGCTTCTTCACGATCTCCCGCTCCTGCAAGACGGTGAGCGGATTTTACTCAATGCTCCTCTGACGGATGACGAGCGCGTTCTTGTGCACCGCATGCACTCGCTCCGCGGGCTCTCGATCGATCTCATCAAGCAGGATTTGGATCTTGTGATCAACTCGTTCATGCAAGAGCCGAAACTTCTGCCGCTGCGCATGGCGCACCGCTTGACCGACATTCGTCATCTGCAAAGATTCTCGAAAGCGGCGCAGCGTAAGATCGGTCGTGAGACGCTTCACATGTACGCACCACTCGCCGGACGTCTTGGCATGCACGCATGGCGTCATGAGATGGAAGATGTTTGTTTTCATCTCTTGCAACCGGATGCGGCGAAGAATCTTGAGGATGAATTTGCGCTTCACGAAAAGAACGATCGCATCTGTCTTGAACACGTGCAGAACTTTCTGGAGAAGAAGTTGCAGGCTGCCGGCATCCGGTCTTCGATGTCTGCGCGGACGAAATCTCTCTACTCAACGTACCGGAAGATGATCGTGAAACGTCGTCGTCTCGACGAGCTCACCGACCGTCTTGCACTCCGGATTCTCGTGCCGACGATGGACGATTGCTACCGCACGCTCGGGATCGTGCATTCCTCTCTCCGTCCCATGCCGGGCAAACTGAAAGACTACATCGGTGCGCCGAAGGAGAACGGCTACCGGTCGATTCATACCGTCATTTACCCGCTGCCGGGTGTCACCGAATATCCGATGGAGATTCAGATCCGGACGCTCGACATGCATGAAGAATGCGAATTCGGCCCCGCGCGTCATGCAGATTACAAAAAATTCACCTACGTTCTCGGCTCCGCAATCGCGCGCGTCGATCTCTTCAGAAATTTGCAGAGTCTCAAGCAACACACGCGTTCTCCGGGTCAATTCGAGACCGCACTTCGGACGTATTTCCGTGAGGATCATCTCGCTCTCTTCGATCACCGTAATAATTTGTATCACCTGAAGAAGCCGCTGACGGCACTCGATTTCGTCTGTTCTGTCTCCCCGGGGCGTGTGCAGTACTTGAAAGACATCAGGATCAACGGGCGTCTGCGTCCGATCGATACGCTGCTCCATGACGGCGATGCGATCGAGCCTGCATTCACAAAAACGTCGCAGTGCACGAAAGAATGGCTGAAGGCTTGCAGACACAGTGAGGCAAGAGCGCTGTGTGCCTCACTTTTGCGTCCATTTGCCTCGAAACGCAAAACTGCCCTGCGGGTTGCGTGAGCGCGGTGCTCTCTCCCGTTCCTGCAACGCTTCGGATAGCACTGCCGGATCAGCAGGGTGACCGATTGCCATCATCGAGCCGGGTTCGAAGTCTGTCGGTACTCCCAGTGCTTTATTTGCATGCGCCACATCGAAGCCCGCCATTTGATGGGAATTGAGCCCCATGGATGTTGCCTGCAATGTGATCAGCGCACTCGCCGCTCCAAGGTCATGCATGGCATGCCGGTTTTGGGTTCCGTTTCTTGCAAATGTTTTCTTTGCGAAACTGATGATGAGAAGTCCTGCGCTCTTCGCCCAACTGTTTCCCTCCGCGAGGAGGGATTCCAACGTCTCACGGTCTGCGTCGCCTTTCGCCGCATACATATAGCGCCACGGCTGTTCGTTGTAGCTGCTCTGTGCCCACCTCGCAGCCTCGAAGAGAGATCGGATTTCTTCTTCTTTGAGTTGGATGGGCTCAAACGCGAGTGAGCTCCATCTTTTCTGGATGATATCGAGGATGGGTGCATCGGTCGGAGTGAGTTTGTCGTGATAGTGCATAGGGGATGGGGGAGGAGGATGGGACTATGATAGCAAGGACGAGTGGAAGGGCTCGATCGGTCTGCAGATAGCCTTGACGCTTCCACTGCATATTCTGTACTCTCCTCCAGCTCTATGCTCGGTAAGTTACGTTGGCGTCGGCGTCTCAGAGTGCACGGTTTCCTGCAACGTTCTGCAACGAAGAACGGTCGCAGGGTCATGCGCAAGCGTCGTGCGCAAGGGCGGAAGAGGATAACAGTGCAGAAGAAGATGAAATAAATCAGAGTGATGGTGTAGGATTGAGCCATGGATGCTCTTCGCCGCGCCTCGGCAGTTCTCTTCTACGTCCTCGGGACACTGACGATCCTTGCGATCGTGTTCGTAAGTCGCGAGATGTTTACGGGTCCTTCATCGCTCTTCCTGAACGTCGTCGATCTCCCACTTCTCTTTTCAGGAATGTTATTCGGAGGCAGTGCGCTTGTCTCCAGTCTCGGTCGCGGAAAGCCATCAGCAGGATTAATCCTCACCGTGTTCGTTCCTCTCGCTCTGGCATTCGGATTCTTCGCATGGGTAAATTTCGCAATGCCGTTTGCGGAGCGATAGAAGTCTCTGAGACAGTTTTCTCCTACAAGATTCCTGAATCTTCTCCGAGGTTGATTCCACTGCCATCGTCACCCGGCACACGCCCGAGTGTCGGCAATTCTTCATCGATTCTCAGTTCGATGATTCCTCGAAACAGATCAATTCTTTGCTGTGCTTGATTTGAAAATTCCGGATGGATGCCGATCGCTTCCGGGACGGAATGCAATTCCCGTGCCCAACCTGTCACAGTTTCTTTCTCGGTGAACGTCGCTGTGAGAATCAAACCACGGAGGTTCAGACAGATCGTGGCTATTGCTTCCAAAAACTGTTTTTCTTCTATTGGCAGCTCTGAGGCTAGAGTAAGGATTTCACGAACCACAGCGGTTCCTTCTTCCTTGGCATCGGTATCGTCAAGAACAGACGAGGACATGACGTTACTATAGAAACAACTGTCGGTTTGGCAAGAATTTCACCCCCTCGGTATCTCTACGGCACTCTCCTCCGCCCCCAGCGTCTTGTTTGCATACCGTGCCGCGGTGAAGAGGTAATCACTTAAGCGGTTGACGACAATGATGGCTCCTTCGGTAATCGGCTCGTCCTCCCGCAGTTGAACCATCCATCGCTCCGCTCGTCTGCAGACGGTGCGGGCTTGGTGCAACAGCGCTCCGATTCTGTTTCCGCCGGGCAGAATGAAGCGTGTCAGCGGCTCCAGATGTTCATCCATCGCATCGATCCATCGCTCGAATTTCTCGGCATACAGCGGATCCGTCCGCAGAATGTTCGCCTTGCTCGACAGCGGGGTGGCTAGATCCGCACCGATCGTGAAGAGAAGTGACTGGATCTCGATCAGCTGACCCTTCAGTTGCTTCGGAGTTTCTTTGTCACTGGTGACAAGACCGATGCAGGCATTCAATTCGTCCAGTGTGCCGTACGCATGCAGACGCACCGCAGATTTCGATACGCGCGTTCCGCCGAAGAGTCCTGTCATTCCCTTGTCGCCGGTGCGGGTGTAGATCTTCATGGGGGGAGGTGGACTTCCCATTCTACTAGGGATTGTTCCAAACAATCCAGCGATACGCGGCAAGCATGCCGCTCCCTTTGAGGAAAGTTACTATTTCTTCAATTCAGTCAGTACTTTCCCGTGCACTTTCTCCACTTCTTCCTGCGTCAGCGTACGATCGGGTGATCGGTATGTGAATCGCAACGTCAGAGTCCTCAGAGCATCTTTCTCGTACAGATTGACGATCTCAAGCTGCTCTAGCAGCGGGTCGATATTCTTCAATGTCTGAGACAACGATGCATAGGTTCGTTTCTCCGTGAGTGACACGGTTTCATCGAAGGTCACTGCCGGAAAAACGGGAATCGGCTTTGCAATTGTCACGGTTGGGGGGAGCGCGAAGAGACGATGAAAACCGAGCGTCGCCACTGCCGTCCGTTCGGGGAGCTTGAGCGACTGTAGAAGATTCGGATGCAGCTCGAACAGATGACCGACGAGTGTGTTATTCACGAGAATCTCCGCACTGCGACCGATATGAGCAATGCCAGGCAACGGTACTGTTCCCTTGCGAACTGTTGCATCGTAACCGGCAGCGGCGAGTGCACGGAGAATGTCGGCTTTTGCGATCAGAAGAGGAGAATCTTTGATGGTTGTCTTCCCGCGAGGGAGAACCGCGACCGTGCAGCCCGTGTGTTCGTCGTTCTTCCGGAAAACGGAACCGACTTCGTAGACTTTCAGGATCGCTGCATTCGTATTCCGAAGTTCCTTGGCGGCTGTTTCAAGGAGAGACGGTAGCAAACTTGTTCGCATCAGCGACAGTTCCTCGCCGATCGGATTCTCGATTCGAACCGCGTCACGCGGATCCATAGTCCAGTTCTTCATCTGCACCGGACTCGTGAACGCGAGGTGGAGCATCTCAAAAGCACCCGACTCGGAGAGGGAATCGCGGATCGCATGCAGACGTGTCTCTCGCTCCGGCGGCGCGATGGAAGCGTCCGGCATCACGGGTGCGATAGCGGCGTAACCATAGACGCGTGCCACTTCTTCCGCGATATCTTGCGGATGTGTGAGATCACGACGCCAAACGGGCGTGATGATTGCGAGCGCATCCTTCGCGGATTTTTTCAGAGTGCAGCCAAGATCGGTCAGGATTTTCTCGATTTTTTTTGCCGGGAGTTCGATCCCGATGAATTCCTGAAGTTTCTTCACACTCACTTTGATCATCTTCTGTTTCTCCTGCTTCCCCCATGTCACCGGTTTCGAGCGCACACTCGATCCTTTGGAGAGTTCCAGGAAGAGCTCAGTCGCGCGCATCAGACCGGTGTCTGCCGTCACGGGGAGAACGCCTTTCTCATAGACGGTTGCAGCATCTGTTCGATGCCCCATTGCGATCACTGTTTTTCGTACTGACACCGGATCAACAATTCCTGCTTGCAGGAAAATTCTGCGAGTCGTGTCTTTTGTCGATGTTCTGAGCCCTCCCATCACGCCGAACAAATCGAAGATCCCCGCATCGTCACTGATCACGATTGTCCCTTCCGGCAGGGCTCTCTCGGCATTGTCGAGTGTTCTGATTTTCTCGCCTTTTATGCTTTTCCGGATGTGCAGGTCGCCTTTGAAGTCATCGGCATCGAATGCATGCAGCGGCATGCCGCATTCCAGAAGCACGTAGTTCGTGATGTCGACGACGAGGTTGATGGGCCTCCATCCGCACGCGCTGAGCCTTCGTTGCATCCACTCCGGTGATTGCCCGATACTCTGCAGTGCAATCTCACAGCCGTTGTAGTACGGCACGAGCTCGAGCGCACTGTTCTCGATCTTGAAAGAAGGCGCCGTCTTCGGGAATGTGATTTTTGCAGTGGTCGGTTTTTTCTTCCACCTGGCAAGACCCATTGCGACGAGCTCTCTCGCAACGCCGATCACCGAGAAGAGATCGGGACGGTTGGTGATCGCGTGATTGTCGATATGGAAGATGACGTCGGTCAGTCCGAGAGCTTCTGCAAGGGACGTGCCGATCTTGTACTCGCCGCGGCTCAGATCGGCGATCGGTCTGGTTCCTTCTTCTGCAGTCGCAGGAAACAATGCTTCGATTCCTACCTCCTCCGCAGCACAGATCATACCTTCGCTTTCCTCACCTCTGATTTTTACTTTCTGCAGTGTCACCAGTTCCTTGCCTCCGGCTTTCACCGTCGCTCCGACGTGCGCGAAGGCAACGAGCATTCCTTGCTTAAGATTCGTTCCTCCGCACACGACGTGCTTCGCCCCGCGATCCGTTTCGAGCGTGCAGACGGATAGCTTATCGGCATTTGGGTGCTTCCCGAGTGTTACAACTTTTGCGATGACACAGTCCCTCATCAGCGCTCCCTGCACTTCCACTTCATCCACTTCGCCCATGCCTCTCGTCATGCGGTCAGCGATCACCTGCGGATCCGTTTCGATCCAGTCAAGAAAATCGCCGAGCCAGTCGCGTGAAATTTTCATGCATACAGAGTACTCCTCTGTTACACTGTCCTCCACTTACTTCTCTTCTCCCTCGTCCTATGGCAATACTTTCGAAAAAGCAGCCGGGTTGTCCGATCGGCTGTGTGATCGTCAAGTGGGTCGTGTGCATTCTTCTCCTCCTCGTCGCCATTGCAGCGCTCTTGGGTGTCGAGCAGACACACGTCATGATCAGCTCCGATCCGGCTCGTTTCGCCGTTCAATTCGGTTCGACCTCGGGATCACTCTCGATTATCGCCTTCGTTGTTTCCATCATGGCATGGGGCAAGCAAATGGCAAAGTGCATGAGTGGAAGCTGTGAGGTGTGCAAGTAGTTTTCCTTCAGAAACAGAAAACGCTCCGCAGTGGGGCGTTTTTTTGTGTGGCGGAGAGGGGGAGATTCGAACTCCCGAGACCCTTTCAGGTCTACTCGCTTTCCAAGCGAGCGCACTAGGCCACTATGCGACCTCTCCGTACGTGCGACCGGTAGTGAACACTGAACTGACCCATCCTACAAGAGCAGAAGGTCCTCGACATCCTCTATACTGATATTGCTCCTCCCCTTTTGCCGTGATCTCCGCAAAACGCACAACACTCGATGCACTGATGCTCGGTTGCTTGCTGGTTCTTCTGCTTGCGCTTCAGTGGGAGATCACACCGGTGATCACCGGTGTTCGGTATAGCTTGGGTTCTGGGCAAGAGATTCACGAGGTTGAGGGAGGGTTGCCGATCGGGTTCGACAGGCGAGACGATCTCCTCACGGTCTTCTTCACCGTCAAACAAAGCCTGTGGCATCCGTCGGTGTTCACCGTTCGCGCGGATGACTGTTTGCGAAACCTGACGATCAACGGCCTGTCCGTCCCTGCCGATGTTCTCGGTTCATGCGAGGTTGATACGCCGAGAGATCTGCGACTCGGTTCATACTTCCGATCCGGCACCAATCACGTGGTTGCCGTCATTCCCGATACCGGAGGTCGTCAAGGATTTTCGATGCGCGTTTCGAATGCGGATCCTCTCCTCCTGACGGTTCGACTGATCACGGCACTCGTCTTCATTCTGCTTACACTTCTTCTTACATTCCGCCGTCTGAAAAAAGAGAACAGGTGGTTTACCTTCATTCTCCTCGTCGGTGTTTTGATCAGGTTTCTGTATTTCGAAGTCACACCTTTCACCGTGAGGTCGTACGATGCCGACGGACATTTGGACTACATTCGATATATTGCAGAACATCATAGTATCCCGCTTATCCGTGACGGGTGGCAGTTCTACCAGCCGCCTCTCTACTACGCGCTTGTCGCTCCGCTGTACTCGTTTGCCGAATTCGTACAGTCGCAGCATGCCGTCTCGGTGCGGGTGATTCAGCTCTTCAGTGTGTTCCTGTCGATCCTGACGCTTGGTATTTGTCTCTGGATTGCAAGGATTCTTTTTTCGAAGAAGCAGCGGAGCGAACGGTTTCTCTTCGTTGCATTCTTCGCGGTTTTCTCCGGTGTCATTCTGAATTCCGTCAGGGTCAACAACGATATTCTCGTGCAGCTGCTCGGGTTCCTGTCCGTCGCTCTCTGTCTTCGCTTCTGGCAATCAGGCTCCGCACGATACTGGTACCTGCTCACTCTTGCCGTCAGTCTCGGCATTCTCACGAAGAACAATGCACTTCTCTTTCTTCCGGTTGCTCTCGCGATTCTCTTTCTGCAAAAAGACGTGAAGCTTCGGCCAAAGATTCTGATGCTCTTCCTCGGTCTTTGCATCCTCCTCAGTCTGACCGAGTGGCTCTTCGCTCTGCGTCTGGCGCAGGATGCCAATGTCGATCTCGTCGGCAACGTCGGGAATCTCAACAGCGGGCTCAGGATCCCGAATACTCTCTCCGCATACTTCACCTTCAATCCGTTCCAGATACTTTCTCATCCGTACAATGATGCGTTCAACGATGAAGCTCGTCGCATGTTCTTTCCGGAGTACCTGTACCGATCTGCATTCTTTGGAGAATTCAATTTCGGCGCGTCGTTACGTGCCTTCTCCCGATGGATGCTCGGGTTTGGCTTTGGTGTGTGCGTCCTCAGCGCGTGCGGTTTCTTCACCGAGCTTCGGCGCTCGTGGCGAACGGCAATGCCTCTCTGGCTGATCTTCTTGGCACTGCTTCTCGGTCACGCGCTTTTCCGCTTCAAGTATCCGTACGCTTCGTCGCAGGATTTCAGATATTCACTCGTACTGCTGCTTCCCGTCGCATACTTCACACTCTCGATCGTGAGTCGGTGTACAGGGCTTTTTCGGAAGATGCTTCTTGGCTTTCTCTGCCTCTTTGTGTTTCTCTGCGGTGCGTATACCGTTGCCTTATCAGTGATCAATCCTCTGTGAGACGAAAGAAAGAAAACGGAAAAATTCAAAGAAAAACAATCTCTGTTGTTTTTTGGAGCCCCGGAATTTTTCTGTTTTCTTTTTCATTCATGATCCTTGCTCATTCGCTTCATCTCCCATAATTCACTGAACATTCTGAGAATGACACGCAGATTCGCCCCCGTCTGCATTCCGAATTGCCTCGGTGCATGATGCACGTCGACGACGATCCAGCGGATGCCTGCGCTCTGTGCGCGGGAGAACATCTCGGCATTCACAAGTGCACCGGTTGCATGTGTGGGACGCATCGCCTGCCACGTTTCTCTCGTGAAGACTTTCATCGCACAGTTGATGTCCCGCACCCAGATGCCGAGGACGACCCAACTGAGGAGCCCGAAGAGCTTGGCGTTGAGCTTCCGGATCAGAGGATCGGCACGTTTGCGACGGCGCCCCGTGACGAACGGCGCCTCCTTCAGTTTCGGGAGCAGGAGGTCGAAATCTGACGCATCGAATTGCCCGTCGCTGTCCATGAATCCGATGACGTCGCCTGTCGCTGCGTCGCACCCCGATCTCACGGCGGCTCCGTACCCGCGGTTTTTTTCATGTGTTACGATGCGCAGTTCGGGAATCTCTCGCTGCAATATTTGAAGGATCGTCCCCGTTCCGTCTCTCGATCCGTCATTGACGACGACGATTTCCCACGGATCGTTCTTCGTCTTGAGCCATGAAGCAACCCCGCGCACGGTGCGTTCGATATTCAGTTCTTCGTTGAAACAGGGGAGAACGATTGAGAGCATGGATGGTCAGTGTAGCATGTCTGGACTCAATCTACCGTCCCGCTGACAATTGCTTCGCAAGCGTGCGGAGATACGCCGTCGACACTTTCATGGTGATATACGTCCCCGTTTTGACGTCGAAGACACGCTTTTTCTGGATATTGGCACGGAACGTGCGTCGCGTTGCACGGTTGGAGTGGCTCCGTTTGTTACCCGTGGAGCCTTTTTTGCCGGTCATTGAACACATTCTTGACATGAGCTGGAGGAGTGTACAGATGAGATTGCAGGAGGTAAAGGGCAAGTAATGGTAATCTCTTTCCGTGACGGACCTCTTCAATCCTCCTTTTATCATCGCGATCCTCATCGCACTCACGGTGCACGAGTGGGCGCATGCATTCGTTGCCGATCGTCTCGGCGATCACACGGCGCGCAGTCTCGGGCGCCTGACTCTCAATCCGATTGCCCATCTCGATCCCATGGGAACGTTGATGTTCTTCCTCATTCACTTCGGATGGGGGAAGCCTGTCCCCGTCGATCCGAGGAACTTCAAGAACATTCGCCGCGACAGCGCGCTCGTGTCCCTCGCAGGTCCTCTTTCCAATCTGATCCTTGCGATTCTATCGTTCATTCTCCTCCTGATCATCGCCCCCCAAATCATGCACGTCACGTCCGGTGAGGAACTTTTGTTCGCACGTGGAGCCGGAGCCACAGTGCAGGCATTTTTCACTGAGATTCTCACGAATTCACTCTTCATCAACCTCGGGCTCATGGCATTCAACCTGATTCCGATCGCACCGCTGGACGGCAGCAAAATTCTGGAAGCGTTCATTCCGTACCGGTATGCCGATGCCTACGAAACAATAATGCAGCGCGGTCCGATCATCCTGATCGGGCTTCTTGTTGTAGAGCGCGCATTCAATATTCCGATTCTGATCACCTGGATTTCGTTCATCATGAACGGAGTTCTCAGCATTCTGACAGCTTTCCTCTAGTATCCGCTACAGCTCAATCTCCGAGGAAGTAGAACGCAGGTCCCTGCAGTTTTTTGATCGCTTCCGGTCTGTAATCGAACATCTTTGCTCCGATGAAGATCGCCTTCACGTCACCTTCCGCAATGAGCAGAGCGAGATTGTCTTCCAGGAGCCCTTCGCGGAAAATCACTTCGAAGCAAAGCTTCTGGCGGTCGTACGTTGAGGCTTCAGCTTTCAGTTCGGAGAACAGTCGATCCGCCCTTTCTTTAGCCTCGCGCACGAAGACCTCGGAGTACTTCTTCTCTGGACAGTGCAGGAGGAGGATGTGCTCGAGCACATTCTGTTCGGCGTACCGCACCACTTCCCGCAAACGATCTTCAAACGAGTGACCGCGGGAACAGAGCACGACGCACGCCCCCCTGTGCATTCGCATCATCGGCTTCTCCGACTTGGCAGGGGCGCGTCGCATGGCGGCAGTATAGCAGGAACTGGAGAATGCCGAGTGAGGAGTTTGAGGAGCCGCTGATATAACAAAAAAACCTCATCCCTTGTGGGATGAGGCGGTTGTCCTGACGGTTTCCCGTCAGAACGAATGTTCAATCACCTCCGTTTCCGGTTGGAAAAATGGCGTGAGCTACTTTGTGCTGCGCGGTGCATCCAGCCCAAATAGCAGATTACTGCCTTGTGGCAGGATGTTTGACGGCACGGAGCCGTTCCACCGTTCTGCAGCGGTTTTCATAGCTTCCGCCGTGACGCGCTTCACTTCGAGTTCCGTCTTGAGAGTCAACGCTTCCCGCGCTTCAATCAGTGCTTGAGCAGCTTCGGCTTCCGCCTTGGCTTTCTCGATTGCCATCATGTTTCGCTCGACCTGAGCGAGTTTTTCCTGGCGGGCGACTTCGATGTCATTCTCCGCGAGGAATTTTTTGTTGATGGCTTCCTGGATCTGCGGGTTGTCGTACAGGAGTCCCTCGGAGGAACCCATGTACTCGACGGTGAGCCCCTTTTCGGCAAAGAACGTCTTTGCCTCTTCGAATGCCGTCTTGAAGACTTCCGTCTTCTTCTTCGGGCACTCGGTGAGCATGACGATCCCGAACTCCCTCGAGAGGATTGTCTGAACGTAGCCGCGAACATTGCTGTCCACGACGTCCGGCAGAGATTTCCCCGCGAAGTAGTACAGGAACTTCGCCGCATCCGGTTCATGGATGCTGCAGGTGATGTTCACACCTGCGCGGAAGTTGATGGAGTCGAGGGACTCCACTCCGATCGCCTCGTTTTTCGACGAGGTTCCGGATTCGTGACCCTTCGTCCATTCGCGGGTCACGGGTGTGCGATCAACCTTGATCACACGGACGGTGGGAATCCATTCATAGTCTCCCGCCGTTCGTCCAAGATCGTGTTGGCGCTGCGGAATGGTGATCCGCTTCGCGACGACCTTGTTGCTCTCGAGGAATTCGACGCTCTTGAGCGTCGCTTGACCGCCTTTCGTTTCCCCTTCCATGGGGATGACGAATGCCGTTTCATTCGGCCCGATCTCCTCGAACTTCTCGACTTTGTACGGTCCGATGCAGCCTGCGAGAACAGAGACTGCGAGACTCACGAATACACATCGAAACATTGTGCGACACATGGTCACTCTCCAGAAAAATAAGTTTCGTTCGTCGAGGCATACGTATCCCCGACTTTTTCTCGAACATGTTCACGACTTCTCTTGTGCGGCAGCGTAGCGGGCTGCCCCCGCGAAGAACGGCACCCAGATGAATCCGAGTGCGACAGAGGCGATCCATTTGATCGCTCCGGCAATGTCGCTTGCCGCCCATGTGCGTGATGCAGCGTACGCGGACGCGTTGTCTTCGAGTTGCTGCACGGCAGCATGTGCCTCGAGTGGTCCTTGTACGGTGCCGTACGCGAAGATCAGCATCCATGCGACGACGATGGTGAGAATGCTCACCGCAAGCCGCCATTTCCAGGACGGCATACGAACCTCGGTCTGCAGAACACGGGTCATGACTCTCTCCTTTGACTAGAGACTTCGATGGTTGCTCCTCATCACTCTTTTCCAGCCCGGAGCCGGTGGTGTGAAAGAACAGCAACAATACGATGTTGCGTTGCGAGTCTGATTTCTTTAGAATGAGTGGCAAAGGACACCACTCGGTGCTTCCTATCACCACATGGATACACTCTCCGTTCTTCAGACCATCGGCTTAAGCCCGAATGAAGCCAAAATCTACGATGCCCTCGTCACGTACGGCGTCTCGGGAGTATCGACGATTTCTCTCCGCGCAAAGGTCCACCGGCGCAATTGTTACGATGCTCTGCAACGCCTGCATGACAAGGGTCTCGTGTTCCATGTGCACGGGAAGAAAGATGTCACCTTTGCGGCTGTCGAGCCGACCAAATTGATGGAACTCATTCATGAGAAGAAAGAGAGTTTGGAATCCGCGATGCCGACACTGGAGCGACTGTACCGCGAGCACCGTGCTCCGGAGCAGGCGTTCATCTTCAAGGGTCCCGAAGGCGTGAAAAACTATCTTCGTCTTGCTCTGCATGAAGGTCGGGACATGTACATTCTCGGTGCGGAAGGTGCATGGTTCGACCCCCGCATCGTGAGCTACACCGAATACTTTCTGCGGGAAGCCAAGAAGAAGCGCATGAAGCTCCATATTATCTTCGATTCCGAAGCACGCGATCTTCCCTCCATCAGCACGACGATGCTTGCGCACGATCACAAATTTCTTTCCAAAGCGTACGGTACGAATGCCACGATGGATATTTTCGGTGATTACGTGGTGACCTATACGGGAACCGCTCCGGGCGTTCTCATCGGCGATGTGACGATTTTCGTCATGTACAGCCCCGAACTCGCAGCTTCGTACCGGACGTGGTGGCAGTGTCTCTGGGATCTGTTGCCGAAGGAAAAAGCAGTGAAGCCCGTGAGAGATTGATGACAACGCAGTAGCTGGAGCCGTCTGCGGGAATTGAACCCGCGACCCCCTCCTTACCATGGAGGTGCTCTACCCCTGAGCTAAGACGGCTTATACTCTTCAAAAATACAGCCTGTAGATTCTCGGTGTTAAAGCCCTGAATGTCAATTCTCGACTCCCACCGTCTCCATCCACGACTGCGGTTCCTGCCCTGCATGTTTTCGAAGTGCGTTCTTGACTGCGTGCAGTCCCAGAAGTGCGCATTTGATTCGTCTCGTCCCGACCGGAACACCAAGCAGCTCTTTCACGTGATCCGGTTTCATGGCTTCGAGTTGTTCCAGGTTCATGCCGGTCAATTCTTCAGATAGCAAGGACATCGCAGCCTGCGAAATCGCACAGCCGGTGCCGGACCAGGAGAATCCGGTGATTTTTTTATTTTCGATTTTTACCGATACCGTCAGTTCATCACCGCAGCTCGCATTTATTTCATGATGTACCACGGTTGGCTTCTGTAAGGGCTCCGTTCCCCGCGGGTGACGGAAGTGATCGAGGATATTTTCGGCGTAGAGATCCAAAGGACGAGGGGATAGGGTTAGGGATGAGGGTTAGGATTTCCTGAAGAACAGAATCGTTTCTTCAATTGCCGCAATGCAACGATCAATTTCTTCTTCCGTGTTGTACGCACCGACCGAGAGTCTTGCGGATGCCGTGATGCCGAGATGTTTGTGGAGGATTTGTGTGCAGTGATGTCCCGCACGGAGGCAGATACCTTTTCGACCGAGAATTTCTGTGAGATCGTGAGGATGAATGCCGTTGGTAATGAAGCTAATGCATCCGAGAAGGTCGTTTCCAGAAGTCGCGCCGAGAATGCTTATATTTTTCACGGTCGAAAGTTTTTTCCGTGCGTATGCGAGCAGGTTTTTCGTGTGCGTATGGATCGCATCGACACAGACTAATGTCGTCCATTCGATCGCGGCAGCAAGCCCGATTGCATCGGCGATGCTTGGCGTTCCGGCTTCGAATTTTCTCGGAAGTTCCGCCGGAATGAAACCGTTTTGGTCGACGGATTCCAACATGTCGCCGCCACCGAGAAAGGCTGGCATTGATTCGAGCAGTTCTCGCTTGCCATAGAGCACGCCGACACCGGTCGGTCCGTAGAGTTTGTGTCCGGAGAATGCGAGGAAATCGATATCGAGTGTCTGCACGTCGATCGACGCGTGTGCAATGAGCTGCGCCGCATCGACCAAGACTTTTGCACCTGCAGCGTGAGCGAGCGCGATGATCTTCTCAAGTGGAGTACGGATGCCGAGCACGTTGCTGAGACCGGTGACAGACACAAGTTTTGTTTTTTTCTTTTCCAGAATATTTCTGAGTGATTCGATATCCACTCTCCCGTCTTGCTCGAGTCCGATCCACTCGATCGCTATGCCTTTTCTTTCCTTCAGCTGCAGCCACGGAATGATATTGCTGTGGTGCTCGAGGAGTGAGAGAGCAACTGTATCGCCTTTCTTCAAAGTTTCTCCGAACGACCTCGCGACAAGGTTGATCGATTCGGTCGCGTTCCGCGTGAAGATGATCTCGGACGGATGTTTGGCACCAACGAAATCGGCAACTGTTTTTCGCGCTTCTTCGTATGCAATCGTTGCTTCCTCCGCGAGCGGGTGCATCCCGCGGTTGACGTTCGCATTCTGTTCTTCGTAGAAACGCCGCATGCGCTCAAGCACTGCCTGCGGTTTCTGCACAGTTGCTGCGTTGTCGAGGTAGACAACCGGCTTTCCGTCCACGATTCGCTTCAGGAAAGGAAATTGCCGACGGATGGCAGCAGGATCGATCATCGAGCGGTCAGTATAGCGCAAATCGGCTCCTCGCTGTACGCTACTTCCCACTATGACTCAGCGCACCGTTGTCATCCTCAGTTTCGCACTCTTCCTCACGGCACTGCTCTGGGGCGGGTACACCTTGATCGTCTACCTCGGCATTCCGGTGCATGCGCTCGTGTATGCAAAACCGGAGGACGTCGATGCGATCAATCTCGCGTGCGGCGGCGATGCATCCGTCAGCACATATCTGTGTCGTGGATCGGCGTTGCTTGCGCCATTCGTGATCGCACTCTTCCAGATGGGAAGTCCGTTGACGATGTACGTTCTGCTCTCACTTCTTCTGTACGGCGCTTTCTTGCTTACCAGCGGTTACAGAACCGGGTACTTCCGTCTCCGTCTGACCGTCCGACCGATTCTTGTCGTCGCTGCGTTTGCGTTGTCCGTGTGGTTGATCGCAACGACGCTGTCAGTGGGGACACTTTACAATGCCAATACGCCCGACAATCAGAAAATTTCCGATGAGGGAGGAGAGAAAATTCTGCAGCCGTTCGCGCGTTTCTACGAACCGCTGCCGCAAGTGTACGGAGGAGTCGGACCGCAGGGCATGGCGGAGTTGCAAGCGAACTATCAGGAACTTCTCAAAGAGAATTGTCTGACGGAAATAGGAACAACGCAGAACGGAGCGAAGATTTCCAATTTGCATTTCTTCTGCATGCAGAAAAGCATCTTCGGTCGCGTCGGTTTGCAGTTCATCATGATCGCGATCTTCCTCCTGAATCTGCTCGTTCTCGGACGGTTGCTGCTTCGAAAGGTCGTTCGCATCGGTGAGATCCATCCGCTTCTGCTGGTCTGTTTCTCGATCGGCATCGGAGCCCTCGGTTGGGTTGCCATACTCTGGTTACTTGCCATTCTCAGTCTTCTGCACACGACACTCGTACGAATTCTGTTCTTCGGGATGCCGCTGCTTCTCTTTAGAGAGACGCTGTGGTGGCTGAAGGCATCATGGAACGATACTTTCGTGTTGGAAGCCGAATGGACGGATCTTTTCCCGATTCTCGTGTGGCTTTTAATCTCGTACCTTGCACTGAATTTCCTGAATGTCGTTCGCCCGTTCCCGATCGGATGGGATGATCTCGGAAGTTACCTGAATCGTCCGCGCCTTCTCGCAAGCTACGGTTCGTTCATCGCATCCATGTCGCAGTTTCAGTGGGAGTACCTCACGTCCCTTGGGTTTACGCTCTTCGGCTACGACAGTTGGCACGGGTCCACATTTGCGATGGAGATCAACTGGGCTGCGGGGCTCCTCGCCGTGCTCAGCGTGTATGCGTTCGGGCGTACCTATTTCGGTCGTGGCCGCGGCGTGCTCGCTGCGATGACCTATTACTTTTTACCGATGACCGGACATTTCTCGTTCGCCGACATGAAGATCGATAATGCCGTGTTCTTCACCAGCACTCTCGCTGTTCTTGCCGCCTTCGTCGCACTGCTTCCGCCTGATCAAAAAGAAGAACAGCACTCACCGTCCTCCAAACTCCTTCTTGTCGCAGGACTGCTTGCCGCATTTGCCTTCGCCATCAAGCCGACTGCCATCCTCTCGATTCTGATGATTCTGTCGGTGATGATGGGGTCGTTCCTGGGACCGATCGGTTTTGCAGGGATGGCGATCGTCGGCTTCGCGATTCTCCAGTCCTTCGGTCCGCTCGACATCTCACAGATTTCCGATCGCGCGCTCCTCGGGATCTCCATCGGACATTCCGTCGCTTCTCTTGCGACATTGATTGTTGGGCTTGGATTGATCGGTTACAGCGTCATGCAGAAGCGATTCACGATACGTCCGATTCTTCAGTCGCTGGCGTTCTTCGTCACAGGGCTTGCTATCGCATCTGCTCCATGGATGCTCTACAACGGTGCGATTGCGGGTACGTTCTCCGTCGGGAACATGCTCAAGGCACCCGACCTCACGGCACCGCAAGTCTCGTATCAACAGCGTGAGGAGATGGGGACCATTTCCGCCACGGTTCCGGTGCATGCACTTCCCGCCGATCTGAAGCTCGATGAAAATAATATCGCATGCAAAGGTTCCGCTCGCACGGAAGAACTGGATCGTTACTGGGGTTTCGGGAGAGGGCTGTCGCATTACATCACCCTTCCGTGGCGTCAGGTCATGAACATTGATGCCTTCGGCTACTACGTTACGCTGGCTCCGGCATTGCTCCTCTTCCCGCTCGCACTGCTCTTGCCGTTCTTCTGGTCGAGAGAGCGGAAGTGGCTTCGGATGATGTTTGCGGGAACCTTCATTTTCTTCATTCAGTGGATGCTCGTCGGGAACGGCATCGCATGGTACGGACTCGGCATGTTCCTCGGTTTTGCACTGATTCTCGAAGCGTTCATTGCATACGCTCCCGATACGCCGAATCGTTCGATCTTCTCCTTCCTGCTCACGATGAGTATCATCGTCTGTTTGGTGAATCGCCTGTGGCAGTTCGATACGCAGAAGAACATCTTCGAGTACCCGCTCGGCAAAGTGAGTGCCAGCGGACTCCGCGAGATTACGATTCCGGATTACGACGATGTTCGCGAGAGTGTGGTGACGCGTCATGAGACCTTGCCCGCCACTCCGTACACGTACCGCATCGGCACGTTCATCTCCTACTTCATTCCGAAGAACCGGGAAATCCTGCCACTTGCCGATCATCAACTTGGTTTCTTCAATTGCTTGAATCAGGAGAAAAATCACGCACTGACACTCAAGCGTCTGCTGGCACTGGGTTTCAACAGCATCATCTTCGATACGAACACCCAGACGATCGAGAAAGACACGAACGGTTCGCTGCACCAGAAAGTGAACGCATTCCTCGAGTTCGCCAACGATCCTGCTCTGCATCTCAATCTTCTGGTGAACGATCCGGGCAACGGCATCGCCTACATTCTTCTGCCGGTCGGAGGAACGGGAGCGACGATCCCACCTGCATCTTCTCAGCCATGAAGCCTGTCATTGTCATACCGGCATACAATGAAGAAACCCGCATTGGAGCCGTGATTCGGGGAGCGAAGCAGTACGTTCCCGATATCATCGTGGTCACCGATGGATCAAGTGATCACACGGCGAATATTGCCGAAGCTAGCGGAGCACGCGTGATTGCTCATGCGGAGAATTGCGGCGCGGGAGCGGCAACAATGACCGGTATCCAAGCGGCGCGAATATTGGGATTCGATACCGTGATCACGGTTGATGCGGACGGTCAGCATGCGACGGCGGATATTCCGAAGCTTCTGGAAGCACTGCAGACCCAGCATGCCGATCTCGTCATCGCCAATCGCTTCGGTCGCAAGAATAACATTCCGCTCATCAGGCGACTGGCAAACGGCATCGGCAACTTCGTAACGTTTGCCGTCACCGGCATTTACCTTCCCGACACGCAGTGCGGGTTCAAAGTTTTCGGACCGAAGGCGCTTGCGGAGATCGAGCTCAAGATGTCGGGGTTCGAGTTCTGCACGGAGATCATCCGCGAGGCTGCACGGAAACACTGGAAGATCGCCTCCGTACCCTCGAAAGTGGTGTATTCTGAGTACACGCTTGCCAAAGGTCAGTCCTTCGCCAGCGGACTGCAGACCGCCTGCAAAATTCTCCTTCGCACCTTCCTCCGATGATCACCTTCGAATTCACTCCGTATCAGGTCGTTGTCCCGCTCTTCGGATTCCTGATGATCGTGTACGCGTGGAATCTTGTGTTGCGTCAGAAGAAGACGATCTGGGAGGGCATTCTCTGGACGATCTTCTGGTCGGCGATCGGCTATATCTCTCTCTTTCCGAGCAGTTTGCAGGCGCTCAGTACGCTCACCGGCATCAAGAAGAACGAGAACGCAGCGACGATCACTGCCATCGGTGTCATTTTCTTCATTCTGTTCTACCTGATCATGAAGATCGAAGAACTGGAACAGCGGCTCGTGAAAGTGGTGCGGGGGAAGGCGCTCAGGGATGCGGGAGTTGTGTCTGGTGATCAAGAATCTGAGAAGAAGTAAGAAGCAAGTAGTATGTAGTAAGAATCCTTGTTCTCAGAGACTACAAAGCTTCATACTTCTTACTACGTACTTCTTACTACTTTTCTGTGAAGACCATTCTCCTCATCAGCCCCTACTGGAAAGAAGATCATCGCTGGATGGTCAGCTCCTACAAGCTTGCCGATCTCTGGCAGAGACTCGGATACAAGGTGATTGTTGCGTGCATGGGGAGCGAAACAAAACCTCTCACGAAAATTCGGGAGAATCTTTTCCTGATCACTCGCAAAGATTTCTTTCTGAAAGATCCCTGGAACTACGGCATTTCACTCGGGTTTTCAGGCTTCGTGCGAAAGCTTGCCGAGCAGGAAAAGCCGGACATCATCGTCGTCAATAAAGTGCTGTTCTGGAGTTCGATCGCTCTGCTGCGTTTGCGCATCGCAGGATACAGAGTGCTCCTCACAACCGATGCGCTCGTCGGTATCACCTGGTGGCCGCGAGGAAAAATCGCACAGGTCTGTGCGGCGATCTATGCATGGACGCTCGGGTGGGTGATTCTGAAATCCGCAACGAAAGTTGTTTTTTTCCATCCGCAGCCGCCGACCGTGCTGCGAAAACTTGGCATTGAAGAAAAATCGCAGGTGATTCCGACGGGAATAGATCCGAAACCATTTCATGATGCAGAAAAAATAAGAGCCGAAGAGAGTGCTCTCGTTGTCACATATGTTGGCAGACTGGAATCCGTGAAAGGCGTTGATGATTTCCTGGCTGCAGCGGTTCCGCTGAAGAAACAGTATCCGCACATCAATATTCAGGTCGCAGGCTGGGCAAAACCGGGTCATCCGCTTCTTGAACGCTACCATCATGATGTTGCCTTCCTCGGGCTCTGCCACGACATCCCTGCGCTTCTCGCAAAAACATCCATCTTCGTTCTTCCGAGTCACAGCGAGGGCTTAAGCAATGCGTTGATGGAAGCAATGGCGAGCGGGTGCGCATGCATTGCGAGTGATGTCGGCGGCAACAGTTTTCTGATTCGCAGTGGTGTCTCCGGTTTTCTCTTCCCGGCAGGAGACCGCGAAGCGCTTGCAGCGCATATCCGAAGGCTCATTGAAGACAAAGAAAAACGAGAATCTCTCGGGCTGCAAGCGAAGAAGAGAATTGAAGAAGTCTTCAGTTGGGAGAAAGTCGGAGAGCAGTACAGACTCCTATTCGATTCATGGACATCCGGAACATGAACAAACGCATAGTCTTCCTCTCGGCTTTCCTCTCGCCGCTTCGAAGCGGTGCCGAGGCAATGGTGGAAGAGGTGTCGATACGATTGCCTGAAACGTACGATGTCACGATCATCACCGGACGTTTTTCAAAAAAATCCAAAAAAATCGATGTTCTTGCCGGACGCGTGCATGTTATTCGCGTTGGTCTTGGATGTTCATTCGATAAATACCTCTTCCCGTTCCTTGCGCCGTTTGCGGCACGCAGACTGAAGCCGCAGATCATTCATGCCGTGCTCGAGTCGTATGCGGGTCTGGCACTCGTGTTTTGCAAGGTACTGGTGCCGCGAGCAAAACGCATTCTCACGCTCCAGAGTACGAACACGACTCTGTTGCTCGGACCGATTCATCGCAGTGCGCAGGTCATCACGGCAATCAGCAAAACGCTCATCGGGAGAGCGAAGCAATTCGGACGAACGGACATCACGCTGATTCCGAACGGAATCGACCTTTCCGCGATTCGCGAAACGTGTTCGTTGCACACGAAAGATTCGGGGCTTGTGCTCTTCGTCGGTCGACTCGAGCCGATGAAAGGTGTCGATACGCTTCTCTCTGCTTTCGCCAAAGCGATCAAAGGGCTCGATCCAGGAATACGGCTCAAGATTGTCGGCAGCGGCTCTCTCTCCGGATCGTTGCAGAGTCTTGCCAAGTCTCTGGAGATCGATCATCGGGTTATGTTTGTCGGTCAGCTCTCTGGCAGAGCCGTCTTCGATGAGTACGCAAAGGCGGAGATTTTCTGCGGGCTTTCCCGGAGCGAGGCGCTCGGGAATGTGTTTCTCGAAGCACAGGCAGCAGGCTGCGCGGTGCTTGCGACAACTGTCGGGGGAATCCCGGAGATTGTGCAGGATGGAGTGAGCGGGAAGCTCGTTCCTCCGGATGACATCGATGCCGCAGCAGCAGCACTCAGGGAACTGCTTGGTGATGCAGTACTCCGAGCTCGTCTTGTCAGTGGCGGGAAGCTTTCATCTGGGGACTACGACTGGGGTGTCATTACTTCCGGGTATGAGGCGGTCTACGGCAATCTTTAGAGCCTGATAGGGCACCGGATTTGATCCCCGAAAGTGTTCGGTACTTCGTACTGCCCACGGTCTTTCCGGAGGTCGCACTCCTTGCCCGATCACCCCTATCGCTTCTACTTTGTCACGTGTTGTTCTGCGAATCGGTTCTGTTGCAGTCTTCTCTCGGATGAGAGTCGCAATTTCCCGAAGCGAACAAGGCGGAGACTCGAACGTCACATGTTCATTGCCGTCTTTCTTCTCCGGGGTGAATGTGATTTTGAAAAGAGTATCTTCCACGATGCGTACGTGACAGAACCACCCATTCACGTTCAGAGTGGCACCGTCTGTGCACGGTTGCGGTTTCAGTTGGTTCGTCTGCAAGTGATCGAGTACTGCGTTCATCAAATCGCGAGAGATAACCGGAGTCGCCTCCTTTTGCTCTCTTCTGATGCTGCGCAAATCTCCCATGAACGTATGGTATGCAGATCACGATACAACACAAATTCTTTCCATCCGTACCTGTGGTTTACCGCTTTGCGACCGCAATTTCCCGTATTGTCTCGATGCACGTTTCCAGCCGGTCATTGATGAGGAGATGATCAAACAGATGCGCATGGTCGTCGAATGCCTGCAGATCTTTCACTGCGATCTTCAGCCGCTCCTCGATCTGTTCTTCGCTGTCGCGTCCGCGCGATCGCAGTCGATGGAGCAGCGCCGATAACTTGGTTCTTCGCGAACGACCGGGAGGGAGCAAGCCGCAGCTCAAGATCGCACGTCGCCCGAGTGCTTTCACGAGCCCCGAGAGCAGATGAATTTCGGTGACCACGATCGGGAGTTTCTGCTTCGCCCAGATCGCTTCGATGTCTTTGCGTCGATACCCGTATCTGCGTGATTCCGAGGCTGAAAGCATTTGGGTGTGGCTGATGATCTCACCGCTTTTCACCATCGATGCAAAACGATCCTCCGTGACGTGAACGTATGGTTCTGTATCGCCTTTCTTCACTGTACGCGTGGTGTAGATAGGAACCTGTTCCGCATAGGAGGTGAACAGTGAGAGAAGCGCACGTGCAATTGTCGTCTTGCCGACCCCAGAAGGACCCGAGACTGCGAGCACGTACGATGTGACGGTGAAGATCGGTTCGGTTTTCTTCGCGACTACTTCGTACTTCAGATCATTCACGAAGAGTCCGTTCTGCATCGTCCGTATTTTTCGCATGTGTGGAATGACCGTTGCTCCGATGGTCGGCGCTACCGAGTTTCGCGTGAGCTGTGCAAGGACTTTCTCTCCGTTCTGCAATGCAATCAACGCCACTGCGTACGGTTCCGTTCCGAATCCCGTGGGAGGATGCCGCACTGTCGTGAAGCTTACGATTGTCCCGGATTGCATCGCAGTTGCCTGCAATGCTTTGATGCGGCGGTGGAGGGAGGGGATTCGATCCACGATAGGGATGGGGATGAGAGGCTTAGGGTTAGATTGATTCGAGGAGATGCACTGTACAGGTCGCGCCAACACCTCCCAAATTATGCGCCATCGCATGTGTTGCATTGACGACTTGGTTCGGTGCCTGTGACGTCAGTTGCTTCCAGCAATCCAGGATCTGTTTCACCCCCGTTGCGCCGATCGGATGACCGCATGCTTTCAGTCCACCGCTCGGATTGACCGGCAGAGATCCGGAGGCATCGGTATCGCCGTCACGGAATAATCTGATCGCCTGCCCTTCCTCGGCGAACCCGAAATCTTCGAGATGGAGAAGGCTTGCGATCGAGAAGCAGTCATGCAGCTCGATGCAATCGATGTCGTTTCTGTTCCAGTTCGCTTCTTTCAAGGCTGACTGAAATGCCGTGCGCGTTGAGACGAATGACGTGAGGCTTTCGCGATCGATGAGGCTTAAAGATTCGTTTGCCAGCTGCGATGCCGCAATGTGTACCGGAGATTCTTTCCGCATCGACAGAATGATCGCTGCCGCTCCATCGCTGATCGGGGAGCAGTCGAGGAGGCGAAGCGGATCGGCAACGAGCGGACTCTTCGAGATCGTTGCTGCAGGAATTTCTTTCCGGAACTGCGCGTAGGGATTTTTGACGGCGGCTCTATGCGAACATGCAGAGACAAGGCTTAAGTCCTCACGCTTCAGCCCGTACCGGTGCATGTATGCGGTTGCCGTGAGTGCGAAGATCGAAGGAAACGTAAGGCCGGAAGGCAAATCTTTCTCGCTGTCTCCCGCATGCATCAGTGCACTGGTGACGATGTCTCCCGCGACGTCTGTCAGTTTCTCGGCACCGATGACGAGAATCGTCTCGGCTTTGCCGCTCTCGAGGAATGCGCATGCCGTATGGACGGCAAGCCCGCCGGACGCGCACGCTGCCTCCACTCTGAGTGCTGGAGGATGATGTGGCAGGAGGCTGCTTGCGAATGTTCCGAGGTGTGCCTGCTCGGCGGTTTCCCCTCCAACCATGTTGCCGACAATGACCATGTCGATGTCGGTCGGGAGTATTTTCGTATTCGTGATTGCACTGTCCACCGCTTCTCGGATCAGATCCGAAAGAGATTTCCCCCACAGCTCGCCAAAGCGAGTTTGACCACCTCCAAGGACGTAGACGGTCTCGCGCATAGAATGGGGGAAGTGTACAGGAAATGAGGCTCTCGGTCATTCCTTTTTTGGCTTGGATGCTTCCTTATTTCGGTGATCGATAAGAAAGCTTGCACTCCCCATTGCTGCTCCTCCTCCCAGAGCCGTAAGAAGAAGCGCTCTTGTACTCTTCCTTGGAAGTTCCAATCCCTTTTCCATTTGATTGTAAAATTGTTCGGTTAACTTTTGTGGTTTGTCGTGATTCCATACGAAGTCAGTCATTGCCAGTGCCGTTCCTCCACCCATTCCTAAAAGCAGCATTTCCCGACGATTCAATTGAGGTTGTTTTTCCATGGGGAAGGGGAGAATAGAGAGGTAATTACTCTTGTGGAGGAGACTGTTCCCTCAAATCCTTTAGTCTCAGCTCTGCCATTTTGGAGAGTGAAATGCCGCCTATGGCTCCAATGGTAGCACAGACAGCCATTGTCGACGGCAGTGTTTCTTGCTGCAGCACCTCTCGTATTGCCAGTCCTTGCCTGCATTGTTCATCGCCGCATTCCCCACGCCAGTCTCTGTAGATGGGTGCGAGGGCGCCGAGTGCGCAGCCTATGAGTGCATGGTTGATTGTTGACCTATTCATAGCCAAAAAGAAGAATGCAACTACGGTTCACCGACGGTTGTCGCTTCTTGCCGGTCAGTAGGTACTTCAGCTTTTCCTTCCTCACGCTTACGGATTTCTGCGAGCGTATTGCCGCCGGCGATCATGGCACCTGCACCGAATAGCGAATACAGACTGATACGAACCATTGTCCCGAGTGGATTGGTCTTTCTTGGAGGTATTTCTCCTCTGGCTACAGCATCGTCATTGGCTGCGACGTCTAGCATGCCGCCCATTATCCCCAATGTGGCACCGTGCTTTGCCAATTCCAATACTTCCCGTCGACTTAATTCTGCAGCCATACTAGGACTGTAATACATTTAACTTTCCATCGCAAGAAGCAGTCTTTCTGCTCTTTCTCCCTTATTACAGGAGGGTTCTCGTCTCCTGCAGATACTCGGCATACGTGAGGTGTCGGAGGTCTTTTTCGATACTGCCGACCGGCAGCGGTGTGCCGTCTCTGAGCATCGTGAAGAGGAATGCGTCCGAGCCTGCGCCCGATCCGTACGAGACGAGGAGAATTTTCTGATTCTTCTTCGCGTGCTCCAGGACGAATGTCAGCCCGAGAGGGGAACAGGCGGAGTACGTGTTGCCGATTCTCGGCACGATGAACCCGAGCTTCAGCTGCTCGTCGGTGAATCCGAGTTTCTTCGCAGCCTGCAGAGGAAATTTCGCATTCGGCATGTGCAGGACGACATGGTCGATGTCTGTCGGCGTGAGTATTGCTTCTTCCAAGATTTTTTTCGCCGTGAGTTCGATGTGGTGGAAGTACGCAGGCTCGCCGGTAAATCTCCCCGCGTGTGACGGATATTTTTCCTCCGCGTTGCGCCAGAAATCAGGAGTGTCGGTTGTGTACGACAGTGTTCTGTCGATTGAGCAGATGCCGGAGTTCGTTTTTGTCGGCAGTCCGATGACGAAAGCCGCACTGCCTGCGGCTGCCGAGTACTCGAGCGCGTCGCCGGGTTTGCTCTGTGCGGTGTCGGAGCCGATCGCGAGCCCAAGCTTGATCTGCTTACTTTCGGTCATCGTGCTTACGATCTGCATTGCCGTCGTTCCTGCTTTGCAGGCGAATTCAAGATCGGCTGCATGGCAGAAGTGATTGATGCCGAGAGCGCTGACGAGCATGCCGCTTGTGGGCTTCACGGCGTAGGGATGGCTTTCGGAGCCGACGAAGAGCGCACTGATTGATTGAGGATCGATGTTGCGAAGAGCAATCTTCGCCGCTTCCCACGCAATCGTGAACGTGTCTTCATCCGACGACGGTACGGATTTTTCAAGAATGCCAAGCCCTTCCGCTTGTTCTGTTCCACGTTTCCAGTGAGCGGCGATCACGTTGGATTCGATGCGGTTTCTTGGAATGTAGCGACCGAAGGAGAGAATGGCTGCGTGCATGAGCGTTCGATTATAGCATTTCTTAAAGGTGCCCTCTCCGGAACGAAGTCGTAGAGAGGGCGAAAAAAGGAGTGTCACCCCCTTTCTATGTCCCTCTTTTTAAAGAGGGTACAAGCTCCCAGAACTGAGAGCTGTAACGCATAGACTAATGCTCTTCTTCTTTCGTGCAACTATCTCGCGAGCTTTTCGTGCGATTTGGCTAACTGATGCGCCGCCTGCGCTGCAAGGAGTGAGACTTCTCCTGCCAAAACTGCTGCAGTGATACTCTCTGCAAGCTGCTGCTTGATCTGCAGCCCGGATTTATTTTTCAGAAGCAGATCGAGACACTGTTTCTGTGTGGGGAGCGTCGTTCCACCACCGCGCACGCCGACGAGAATGGCAGGAACACGGACGGAGATCTTGAGTCCGCTTCCGGTTTCCTCCACGGTTGTATCAGTGAGCGATCCTTCGACGGTGTGTGCGATGTCTTGCCCCGCTCCGAGGTAGAGCGCTGCAATGATGTTCGCGGCGTGAAGATTGCTGCCGAGTGCCCCCGCAAGCGTCGAACCGTGCGTGAGCTTCGCATCAGCAACCTGCTTCATCGCCTCCGGTGTCGTTTTCAGAATGTCTGCGACTGTTTCTTTGCTCAGCATCACGCTCGCATGCACCTCGAATCCGCGACCGAGATCGTGCGTGCGTTTGCTCGGTTTCTTGTCGCTGTCGACGTTTCCTGCAACGGTGATGCAACGAATACCTTCGACGTTGGTAGTTGCCCAATCTGCAATCGCTTGCGCCGCAATCGTCACCATATTCATACCCATCGCTTCGTCCGTATCGCAGGCAATCGTGAGGAACACGTACTGTTTCTGCAGATCGATCGTGTACGACAGCACGGTGAGGTGATTGCTCGTTGCCTGTGCGACTGCTTTCCATGCTGCTTCGTTCTTTCGTATCGCATCGACAAGCTCCTGCACTTTCGTGGATGAACTCGCGCGAAATGCAATCGACCTCGTGATGCCGTGATGGATTGTCTTTGTGATCGTCACCCCTGCAGCCGACACTGCTTTGCATCCTCTGTTCACACTCGCAACGAGTGCGCCTTCGGTGGTTGCCAGTGGCAGATGCAATTCGGTACTGTGATTATTCGAGAACGTCAGCGTGAGTGGTCCCGCGTACCCCACCGGAACCGACACTGTCCCGAACATCTGCTCGCAGTTTTTCTTCTCGCTCTCACCGATTGTGTGTTCTCTCGGTTCGAGATGCTTGAGGTCGACTCCGAGTTCGCGTTCGATCAGCGTTCGGCGCTGGTTGATGCGCTGCAGCGAGCTGAGTTGGTCGGGGAGGTTTCTCAAATCCATGAGAGCAGAATATGTTCTTTCTTTGTTCGTGCAAAGAAAGAACCAAAGAAAGCACGGCGCGCCGATGCCCACCAGCTCACCCCCACCTGCGGCGCGCGCCACCCCTTGGATGCTTATTTACTTCTCTACGAGGTGGGATGACTTTCCTGTTTTAGCTTTGAACATAATGCAATCTTTTTGCCTTCCCGCGAATGCTTCCACTGCTTCTCTACTGTCTTCTGTACAGATCAGATGCACGGTCGGACCGGCATCCATCGTGAAGAGCACCTGTAATTTTTCGCGATCCCTCAGCGTTTTAATATCGTCGATGATTCTGTGTGTTGCATCCGAGAGATAGCGAAGCGGCGGATTTTGTGTCTCCATCACGTGGTGCATGTCGAGCGAATCTTCCTCCGAAACTGTTTGGAGTTTTTCAAAGTCTTTTCTTTGGATCGCATCGATGCATTCACGCATGCGTCTCGGAATTTGCCGAATGCGCTCGGCAAACAGAGGGCTTGTGGTTGCCTTTGCATGCCCTTCTGTCGATCCAACTTTCTTCTCTTCCCTGCTCGGGACGAGGATGATGTCATGCAGCATCCAGTGCTCTTCGCTTGCAATCTGTCTTCCGTAGGCAGAGCCGATTCCTTCACCGTGGTTCTCCAGCGCAACGTATCCTCCGAAGGAATTTCGCGCTCCCGATCCGGATCCCAGTCTTCCGATGATGCTCACCTCTTCGCGTGTCAGTGCTTTGCCCCGAACGAGAGCCGCATACGCCTCCGCAAGGCAGCTGAAGACCGCAGCAGACGATGCGATGCCGATCGATGGAGGGATACCCGAATGAATGGTGATCGAAATTTCTTCGGGAAGTTCCTGCGTTCGTCCGATGCTCCGCAAAAATTTTTTCGTCAGTGTCCAGTGTTTCTTCAGCCGATCGACCGATGCTTCCGTCTGAAGTTTTTCGATGCCGTCGTGATCGTACGAACGAATAGACAATACTTCAGAAGAGTCGACTGTCGCACTGACCGTCGGAAAATCCAGCACCATCGACAATGAGTCCGCTGCAGGCAGACGAAGCTCGTCATCGCGGTTTCCCCAATATTTGATGAGAGCGATGTTGGGTGATGATTGTGCAATAATGCTCATGGAAGAACAGAAGAGTATCGGAATTCATGCAGGCAGCACCAGCACCATCCCTCCCCCTCCCGTTCGCCCTCCCGCGCCAAGCACTTTCGCACTGCCGCCACGATGTTCAATATCCGCAATCACTCGCTGCGTTTCTTTCAGCACAACGCCGAGTGTGATCTGCGCTCGGTGGTGATCACGCATCACCGTCTTGATCGATTCGTCTGCGAGAATTCTCTCCGTACAGGCACCGATTATTTCGATTGCGTTTCGGGTTTCCGGTTCACCCGCTTCATATCGTGCTCGTACCCAAGCGACAAGTTCGGGTGTTGCTTCGTTCGGCTTTCCGGTATCGATGAGCCGCATGTTCTGCAGAAGATTTTTTGGCAGATCGATCACGGTTGGCGTCGTATCTTTCGCAAACAGGATCGGCTTTTCCTCCCAAATCACTGCGAAGTCGATGCCGCTGTGTCCGGGGTTCAGTTCATCTTCCAGCTCACGTGCGATACTTTCTGAATCAGGTCCGACAATGCAGCGGCACATTGCAATGATCAGTGCGGTCGACGAGCCCATGCCTTTGCCGAGCGGCAATTTGTTTTCGATTGTCAGTGTGCCGGAAATATTTTTCGTTCTTTCGACGATCTTCTGTGCGATTTTTTTCGCATAGTCTTTCCAAGTCACATCAATATTTTTTTCAGCCCAGACAATCGTCATGCCATCATTCTTTTGGCTTTCCTCCAACATTACTTTTACTCTCAATTCCGACGGTATCGCTATACCACTCTTGCCAAACAGCACGGCATACTCGCCACTCAGAATGATCTTGCCGGAGGCGGATGCGGAACGCATGTCGCCACTATTCTATGCTGTATTTACGATTTCGGCAGATGAAGCGTAATACCCAGAAGATTCCCGACGCGGAGAGTCGTTGCGATCATGTCTTGCTTAATTTGGAGGAGGGTCTCGGCTTCCGGGTCAGTGACACTGACAAACTCGGATGCACTCCGTTTTGCCAATCCCCGCTTCGAGAAAATTTCCCGTACACGTTGCACGATAATGCTCTTCACGATGTGGATGATGATATTGACACGATCGATTTCGTTGAGACTCTGCATCATCATGACTCGTTGTGTGATTTCCCTCCGAATGGAGTGCAGATTTTCTGCAGTGAATTCAATTTCCTCACCCATTTTTAGCACGATCCCTCTGAAAATATTCAGTGCAATATTCTCAATAGCATTGAGTGGAGGGGATTTTGTTCCTGCGGCATCCAAAATTTGGACGAAGTTTCTTTCCATAAATCGATCAGGGCTGGTCTGTTCAAGGACAGTTGCTCCTTTTTGCAAAATTTCTCTCTCCTGCCTTGATGCAACGATTGACAATGAATCTGTTCGACCTTGTTTACTGAAATAGAGTCCGATTGATAGGCGCTTCATGGCGCACGTAAGACTTGTTGGTGCTGGTTCCTGTAGTGCATCTGTTGCCAGAGATTCCACATCAAGCTGCATGGAAAAATTATAATATAAAATTTTTATTCGTCAATCATATTCTCTATGGTTTCTACCCTCCAAACCTCCTCTTCCTCCTCTCATACTCCTTCACCGCTTCATCCAAGTCTCCAATTCCTATGTCCGGGAAGTACTTCGGGCTGAAGATCCACTCGCTGTACGCACTCTGCCACAGGAAGAAATTACTCGTACGCTGTTCGCCGGAAGACCGGAAAATAAGATCAATTTCGGGGAGTTCGGGGTGATCGAGATGCTCTGCGATATTTTTTTCCGAGATTGGCGCCGACGATGTTCCTTGTGTTTGCAGTAATTTCCCCATCGCACGTACCACTTCGTCTTTCCCGCCGTAATCCACCGCAAGGTGCAGTGTGAATTCTGTTTCGTTCTTCGTTTCCTCCTCTGTTTCCTCAATCATTTTTTTCAGTGATGCGGGAATGCGATCGCGGCGACCTGAATGCACGAAGCGCGTTTTGTTTTCCTTCAGTCCATACTTCTCTTTTCGGAGATAGTCTTCGAGCATCGTCATGAGCATCGAGATTTCTTTCTCGTCACGTTTCCAGTTCTCGGTCGAGAAACACCAGACGGTTAGAATGCCGATGCGCGGATCGTTCCTGCACCAGTCCGTGAGTGTGCGGAAGTTCTCGATCGCTTTCTCATGCCCTTTCCAGACCGCTTCCAACTTATGTTCCCGTGCCCAGCGGCGGTTGCCGTCGGGGATGATCGCAAGGTGAAGTAACTCTTTTTTCATTGGGTGAGGCAGAAAGTCGCTTTCGGAAGTCCGAGATGAAACCATGGAGCATAGAGATCTTTCTTTGCTTCCATCTCCGATTGCAGTGACCGAAGATCGATCCACTTCCACTCTGCGACTTCATCGGGATTCGGCTGCACCGCTGTATCTTCCGTCGCGGTTCCGGTGAGAATCGTATCGTACTCATGTTCAAGCCCCTGTCTACTCGGGTCGAGCGCACGGTAGACAAACGATGGTCCTTCCCGAAGGGCAACGGTGAAACCAAGCTCCTCTCGTAATCTTCTCTGCCCTGCTTCACTCGCGGTCTCGCCTCGCATCGGATGGCTGCAGCACGTGTTCGCCCAAATCATCGGCCAGAGCATTTTTTTCGCGGATCGGCGCTGGATCAACGTCTTTGTGTGATCCGGATTGAAAACGTACACCGAAAACGCTCTGTGGAGCGCCCCTGCTCCCGTGTGAGCGGAAAGCAGATCGACATCCCCAAGATCCTTGCCGGTTTCATCGCAATGGATGACGGTGCGTGTCATACGCAAAGTGTATACCTGGTTTACACCTCCGAATAAGGAAGAAGGCTACTGAGCGGGTCTTCGCACTCTCTTCAGACCGAATCTGCCTACTGCAATCGTTGAAAGAAGATTATGCATTTCTCTCGTGTTACTCTCGACCAAAATGTGCGGAAGACGGGAGGGATCACGATCGATGACAACATCGTGAGTGTGAGGAACGACCATACGCAATATGGATACCATTTGTCCTTCATCTCCCACCAAATCCTCAGGTACTTCGTATCGTAGAATTTCCATAACGTACATTTTAAATTAAATTATTATTTTGTCAATCTTTTCCTCACCATCTCAGCTGCTTTAAAGAGGCTTTCGAAGGTTCCTGCATCGATCCACTCCTCTTTCAGCATCATCCCGACTGCTTGTCCTTTCTCCGCATACCAACGGCTGACATCGGTGATCTCGAGCTCGCCTCTCGGAGAAGGTTTCATGTTTTTGATGAAGGCATAGCAGCCGTTGTCGTAGACGTAGCAGCCGGTCACTGCGAGATTCGTCTTCGGTTGTACGGGCTTTTCTTCGATTGAATCAACGCGGTTGCCTTTCACCGTTGCGACGCCGAAGCGCTCCGGATCATGCACTTCTTTCAGGAACAGATGTGCACCGCTTTTGAAGGATTTGATGACGGACGAGAGATCATCGAAAAAGATGTTGTCGCCGAGGATGGCGCAGATACTGTCACCGCTTGCGAAGCTCTCCGTCAGCCCCAGAGCCTGCGCGATGCCCTTTGGCTTATCTTGCACGCAGTAGTGGAATGTGCACCCGAAGCGACTGCCGCTCCCGAGGAACGCAGCCATTTGATCCATATGTTCATTGCCGGTGACGATGGCGATGTCCGTAATGCCCGCATCCAGAAGCGTTTGGAGCGGGTAGAGAATCAGCGGTTTGTTGTACACGGGCAGCAAGCTCTTGTTTGTGATGTCGGTGAGGGGTTTCAGTCTCGAACCGCTCCCGCCGCAGATGAGGATGCCTTTCATGGCTGAAGTATGACATTTTCTCCGCCTTCTTGCTAGAATGGCATCATGAAACTTCTGGTGACCGGCGGTGCCGGCTTCATCGGCTCCCACTTCGTGCTCCGTCACGTTGCCGCTCACCCGAAAGACACACTCGTTGTGCTCGACAAGCTGACGTACGCGGCGGATAAGCGTTTTCTGGATTCGGTTCTGGAAAAAATCACGTTCGTTGAGGGCGATATTGCTGATACAAAGCTCGTGAGAGAACTTGTGGCAACGTATCGAATCGATACGATCATTGATTTTGCCGCAGAGACGCACGTCGACAGAAGCATCTCCGATCCGTTTCCGTTCCTGCATACGAATGTGCTCGGTGTCGCGAGCCTGATCGAAGTGTGCAAAGCACATCCGTCGATTCGATTTCTGCATGTCTCGACCGACGAAGTGTACGGAGATTTGGATGACGACGATCCTCCGAATGGAGTCGGTGACCCGCTCCGGCCGAGTTCTCCCTATGCCGCGAGCAAGGCTTCGGGCGATCTTCTGATCCAGGCTGCGGCACGCACGTATGGCATCAAAGCGGCGATTTCGCGTTGCACGAATAACTTCGGTCCACATCAGGCGAACGAAAAATTTATTCCGACAGTCATCCGGTGTGCGCTCTTAGGCAAGCAAATTCCGATCTACGCCGAAGGTAAGAACAAGCGTGATTGGCTCTATGTAACTGATCACTGCGATGCGCTTGAAACGATTCTGACGATTCCCTGGGCATTTGATGAGTGTCACCTCTTCAACGTCTCGGCGGACAGCGAGAAGAAAAATATCGATGTCGCAAAAGCAATCCTGACGATTCTCAAGAAACCCGAAAGCCTGCTGTCGTTCGTGAAGGATCGTCCGGGGCATGACTGGCGTTACGCACTTGATTCATCGCCTCTGCGAAAACTTGGTTGGAAGCCGAAGGTCGGCTTTGAGGAGGGGCTGAAAAAGACCGTGGAGTGGTACAGAAAGCGGTTTGTCGGTTAGAATCATTGACTCATGCGCATCGTTCTTGCTACCGGCATCTACCCGCCCGCGATCGGTGGGCCTGCGACGTATTCAGCCGCACTTGCGGAAGAACTCGTGAAGATGGGGCATGAGGTGACAGTGGTGACATATGGAGCGAGTAGCGATGAGCGGGTAGCGGGTAGTTTTCGAATTCTGTCTGTGGGTCGGCATGGCAATGTGTTCACGCGATGGATGAGGTATGCGAAGGCACTTCGAGAGCATGGTGAGAATGCCGATGCGATCATTGCGCTGTCATCGGTGAGCTGCGGCATTCCGCTGATTCTTGCGAAACTCAAGAAGCCCAAGAAAATTCTGAGGCTCGGGGGAGACTTCTTCTGGGAACGGTATACGGACGGCGGTGGGATGAAGAGCCTCCGGGAGTGGTACGCCTCATCCTTCGGGTTTTGGAAGCTTCTGAATGCCATCTTCATGAAGACCATTCTTCGATCGTTCGATGCCGTCGTGTACTCGACTGAATTTCAGCGTGCGATTCAGGCTGCGCATTACCGGAACCTTCCACCCGTTTCTGTGATTGAGAATGCGGCGATTCCCGAGACTGCTCTCCACGTCTCCAGACGGAATCCTCTGCCGCAGGATCCTTTTAGGATTCTCTTCATGGGCAGATTCGTTCGGTTCAAGAACCTGCAGACACTTCTCACAGCACTGATGTCTCTTCCGAATGTATGTTTAACATTCGTCGGATCGGGTCCGATGGAGGGGAGTCTCCGCGCTCGCGCCAAGATTCTCGGGCTCGATGCGCGCGTCACCTTCCGTGCTCCCGTCTCGGGGCAGGAGAAACGACAACTGTTTGGTGAACATGATCTTCTGATCCTGCCGTCGGTGACGGAGATCAGCCCGAATGTTGCTCTGGAAGCTGTCTTTGCAGGGTTGCCCGTCCTCCTGACCAGCGAGACGGGATTCGCTCCGATGTCCGGGCTGCGTCTCCGACCGATGAGGTTGTCGCACGAGATAGAGATGGCGATACGGGAATGCATGCAGACGGTTGATGTGCCCAAACGTCATGATGCAGTGCGGACGTATCATGAGCTCGCTGCTGATTGGTTGCGACTTCTTTCATCTCTATGAAACTACTGATGATCTCCGGCGACCGTTCTCTTGCTGCCGGCAAAGCCGGTGCGTTTTCTGAGACACTCGGCGAACTCTGCAAACATTTTGAGCGTATCGACATTCTCTGTCCGATCCCCAACCCCAACCCCTCCCCCGCCCATTCGACAGGCTCAGGGCAAGCAGGGAGAGGGGAGAATCAGGTACGTGTGATCCATGACAAGGTCTACATTCATCCTTCCCCTCACGGTCTCTGGTATCAACCGTTCTGGATTCTGAAGAAGGGAAAGGAATTATTCGCTGTTCATCATCATGAAGTTGCAACCGTTCACGAGTACCCGCCGTTCTATAACGGCATCGGTGCTCGGCTCCTGAAGCGAAGAATCCTTCGACAAGACTCAGGACAAGTCTGCATTCCCGCCGTTCTTGAAATTCATCATATTGTCGGATGGCCGAATGCTTCTTCGTTCAGCGAATCGATCGGTGGAATGTTGTCGAAGTTTTTTCTTGCGTCTCACACGAAGAAATTCGAAGCGGTACGTGTCGTGAATCAGGCGGTCCAAAATGTGCTTGTGCAGTGGGGAGTGGAGCAGCGGAAGATCAGCATCGTTCCGTCGGTGTATTTGGATCAGCAGTTGGTTGCTGAACTGCGAAATACGCCGAAGAAATTTGATCTCGTCTTCGCTGCGCGGCTCACGGACAACAAGGGATTGCTTCCGGTTCTTCGTTCTCTCACATTTCTTCCAAATGCAACGTTGCTCGTGATCGGTGATGGATCGATCAGGTCGCAGGCGGAAGCACTCGCGCGCTCACTCGGCGTTTCGTCACGCGTGATGTTTGCAGGCTGGCTTCCTGCAGCGCGCAATGTCCTCGAAGGGATCGCTTCCGGAAAGCTCTTCATCATGAATTCGAAGAGCGAAGGGAATCCGCGAGTTGCCATTGAAGCAATGGCACTCGGCGTTCCCGTTCTTGCGACACGCGTTGGCATCATGCCGGATGCGATCGTCGACGGATTGAACGGCGTATTCACAGATGGGTCAGCAGAGGATATTGCGGTGAAAGCGCAGACGTTGCTCAGCGACAATCAGAAACGTGCATCGATGGGTACAGAAGCCATGACAATCGCAGGTCGTTTTGAAAAAGCCACGGCGATTAAAAATTATGCCGACTTCTTGAAATCTCTCGCCTGAACTCTCTATGCGTCTTCTCTTCATCACTCAGAAACTGCACGGTCAAGATGCCTTCGGCGTTCTGTGGATCCGTGAATTCATTCGTCAGGGTTTTGACGTCTCGGTGATCTGTCTCGAAGGTTCCGATCAAAAATTCGAATTCCCCGTCTACTCGCTTGGCAAAGAATCCGGGTCGTCCCGGCTGCAATCGGCGATTCGCTTCGAACAACTTCTCACGATTCTCCTCTACGATCGTGTCTTCATCCACATGGCACCCGTGTGGTACGCGCTCGGGTTTTGGTGGTGGAGTATTCGCAGAGTGCCGACGTATCTCTGGTACACGCATTACAAGATGCAGCTTGGAGTGAAACTCTTCGGATGGTTCGGAACGCGCTTCTTCTGTGCCACGGAGCAGAGTTTGCCGCAGTTCCCTTCGGCAAGCTCAGGGCATTCTGCATCGAAGAAGACCGTCGTCGGGCATGGCATTGATCTAACGTTCTGGGAGAAGCGTCCGAACGTCTGCACCGATCCGCATCGCCTGCTCGTCGTGCATCGACTCAGCCGATCGAAGCGGCTGGAACTTTCGATTCGCGCACTGACGCACCTCGATTCTTCATTTACGATCGACGTGTACGGCATCGAAGCCGAAGCGGACTACGCAGCCGAGATGAAATCACTAGTGAGCGAGTTGCAATTGCAATCACGAGTGACGTTCCACGGGACGATTCCGATGCAGAAATTGCCGGAGGTGTATGCACATCACCGATTGATTCTGAATATGGCGAGCGAAACGATCGACAAGACGATGCTCGAGGCAATGACCTGCGGCTGCTATCCCGTGACGACTGCGGCGAATGCACTTGCGATTGGAATCCCTGAGGCTCCCGATGGAGACAACTCTGAACAGATTGCCGCTTTCATCAAGCAGTACGCAGAAAAAGCGCCGATCGACGGTGACGAGATGTACCGAATCGTTCGTGAGCATCACAGTTTGGAAGAACTGGTGAAAATAATGAGTACTTCTATCAAGCCCGGCACATAGAAGAGTTCCCTGTCTCAGTGAGACAGGGAACAGTGTAGTAAGAATGTTGTTTCGCATTCGAGCCTCAACGCTCGGTTTGCCCTTCTAGAGTGCGTTGAGTATAAGAATACATTCCTATTACACACCGCAGTTGCGAAGTGCAACTGCAGATAAATTTATTATGATTCAAAAAATTACTATGTCAAATTTAAAGCATTGCTTGCAGTGTTTCGCACACTTCTCTCACCATCTCCTTCGTCATCTCCGCATACATCGGCAGTGAGAGCAGCTCTCCTGCCATCTTTTCGGAAACGGGAAAATCATCCCTCTTCCATTTTCCTGCGTATGCTTCCTGCAGATGAATGGGGATTGGATAATGAATGCCGGTTGCGATGCCTTTTTCCTTCAGTTGTGCTTGAACGTGATCACGATTTTTTACTCTGATCACAAACAAATGATAGTTCGACAATCGATCATCGTGTGCGGTGAAGAGCGTCACATTCGGATTGTCTTTGAGCAGTGTCCGATACAGCGTCGCGTGTTTTCGTCGTGCATCGTTCCATGCATCGAGATGCGGAAGTTTCACCGCAAGCACCGCACCCTGGATTCCATCCATGCGTTCGTTCTTCCCGACGATTTTGTGTTTGTACTTCTCTTGCATGCCGTGATCCCGCAGCATTCTGATTGTTGCATTCACTGTATCGTCACTTGTCGTGACAGCTCCCGCTTCACCGTATGCTCCGAGGTTTTTTCCGGGATAGAAACTGAAGGCTGCCGCATGACCCATCGACCCCGCTTTTTTCGCTTTATACAGGGCTCCGTGCGCTTGGCAGGTATCTTCGATGACAATCAGTTTGTGCTTCTCTGCGATTGCCATCACCTGATCCATATCCGCGCACTGACCATACAGATGAACGGGGATGATCGCCTTGGTTTTTTTCGTGATCGCAGCTTCGATTTTTGTCGTATCGATCAGCGCATCGTCTTCTCTGCAATCGATAAGAACAGGCGTCGCGTTCGCCAGTGAAATTGCTTCGGCTGAAGCGAAGAACGAGTTTGTGACCGTGATGACTTCGTCGCCCACTCCGATGCCGTAGGCTCGGAGAATCAATTCCAGAGCCGATGTTCCGTTGCCGACACCGATGCAGTGTTTCGTACCACAGTACGTCGCAAAGTCTTTCTCGAATTTCTCCACCGCCGGTCCCGACGCAAATGCGCACGAGTCGACGATGCCTTGCATGGCAGGATCGATCTCCTGTTTGATCGATCGGTACTGTGCTTTGAGGTCGAGGAAGGGGACGGACATGGGAAGAATGTAGAATGGAGAATGGTAAATGTAAAATGTGCGAGGATGACAGAGATGAGCTTTTAGCATTTCGCGCTTGGCTCTAGGCTATACCCATGTCGCGAAACATCATCATTTCCGGAGCGAGTGTTGCACTCGCAGCAATGACCGAAACGGATCAGCCGAAGTTCCTTCAGTGGCTGCAGAATCCCGCGCTTCGTGCGCAGATCGACGATCCTCGCATACCAACAATGGAAGATCAGCGTCAGTGGTTTCAGCGCGTGCAGAAGCCAGACAGGAAGTTCTTCTCTCTTGTGACCGTCCCGGACGGTGCGCTCATCGGGAACTGCGGATTCGTCGATATCGATCCGGTGAAGGGTGAGGCAACACTTCGCATTACGATCGGTGATCCAAATGCGCATGGGAAGGGTTATGGTACGGAAGCAGTGCAGTTGCTGCTGAAGCATAGTTTTGAAGTCATGGGAATGAAGCGGGTGCTTCTCAAAGTTCTCAAGTCGAATAAGCGTGCAGTACGAATATACGAAAAAGCAGGGTTTTCGGTGCTTTCCGAGAATATCGAAAACGATAGAGCTATACTCACGATGTTCATCAAGAATCCAAAGGCTCTATGAATCTTTCTATCAAGCCCTTCACGGCGGAACACGAGAAACAGTGGGATGATTTCGTTGCGTTATCCAGAAACGGTACGATTTTTCACACTCGAAAATTTCTCTCGTATCATCCCGACGGTAAATTTCAGGATGCATCGCTGCTCTTTCTCGACGGCGAGAAGATCGTCGCCGTTTTGCCGGCTTCGATAAAGGAAGAAAACGGCACGATGATGCTCGTATCGCATCCCGGTGCGTCGTACGGCGGGTTCGTGCTTCACCCGGATACGTCGGTTACTGAAACAGGGGAGATGCTCGCGGCGCTTCTTGCGTATGCGAAGTCAAAAAAGTACGCAGGCATCTCAATGCTTCGTCTCCCGCCTGCAAGTTTGCAGAAGTCGTACTCCGAGGATTCTCAGTATTGGATGTTCCAGCAAGGATACCGTATGTCGCGCTGCGAGATGGATGGAGCGATTGGTCTCTCTTCTCTGCAAAAGGATCAGATCTTGGATTCTTTGACAGGGAAATGCCGCAATATGGTTCGACAGGCGGAGAGAGCCAAGATTGAGGTGAAGCTCAGCAATGATTTCAATGCGTTCTGGCCTGTTCTTGAGTCTGTTCTCGTGCAGCGTCACGCTGCAAAGCCGACGCATACGCTTGCGGAGATAAAAAAGTTACACGCACTGCTGCCTCAGGGTTTTCGCTGTCTCACTGCGCATCTGAACGGGAAGATTGTCGGTGGCATCGTGCTGGTGACGATCCATGAGCAAGCGCTCTACACGCTCTACATGGGGCAGGAATATGCTTCGCAGCAGTTTCATCCAATGCATCTTTTACTGGTTGAAGCGATTCGTCTATGCCTGAAAGAGAAGAGGCGAGTCTTGCATTTGGGAGTTTCGACCGAAGATGGAGGCACGAAGGTAAACGAGGGGCTGTTCTTCTTCAAAGAGAGTTTTGGGTGCAAACCGGTACGGAGGGAGAGTTGGGAATTGATGTTTTGATGCTGCTACACTCGTTTTGTATGGAGAAGATTCCCTGCTCAGTGCTTATTCTGACGCGCAACAGCGCCGCAACACTGGAGAAGTGTCTGAAGAATCTTAGTGCGTTCGGCGAAATCCTGATTCACGATGCGAACAGCGAAGACGATTCTGTTGCGATTGCAAAGAAGTTCGGTGCAAAAGTATTGAAGCAGTACGATACGGAGGAGAAGAGCGTACGCGTGACGAATTTTACGGACATGCGACTGAAGCAGCGAGCAGATGCCGCGTTCGATTGGGTGCTGTACATCGATTCGGATGAGTATCTCAGCGACGCGCTTGTGTCTGAGGTCGGAGAAATTCTGAAAAACGCCGATCCGAAGACGATTCTCAAATTCCCGCGCGTCTCGGTGATCGATGGTACCCCGCGCACGCGCGGCGTCGCGTTTCCGGAGATCATGCCTCGCGTGCATCATCGGAAAAGCGGAGCAACACTCCGTGCAGGCAAGACCGTGCACGAGAAGTATCAGTACGATTCGTCATTCCGTGAAATCATCACGAAAGCCCCGCTCTACGTTCCGCTTGATCCTGTTTCGGTGTTGCAGCCGAAAGACGATCGGTACATAGAATTGGAAGTCGAGCGGATGAGAGTCAATGGTTGTTCGCTCCAGAGGTACGTCCGCTGGTTTCTGCTTCGCGAGCCGGCACTGACGGCATGGTATTTTCTAAAAGTGCTTTCTGTTGCTCCGTTCTGCTTTTTCCCCGACTCACTTCCGTTCTCGCAAAACTTCCGCTTTGTGCGGTATCACTGGAAATTATTCTTTGCGGTTACCAATCTAATGTTTAAGAAATGCTTTCATTTTTAGTTGTTCTTTTTTAGTGAAAAAAGAACCAAAAACGCTGCGCGCCAACTCCCGCCAGCAGACCCCCACCTGTGGCGCGCGCCACCCCTTCGGATGCTTCTATAGGTACTAGTGAATTTTTATAGATCTCTTTCTTCTCAGCGACTCATCCGCTGCTTCGAGAATCTTCACCATCAGAAGTCCGTCTTGCCCCGAGACGATGGGAGTGGCTTTGCCGCGCACGCACTCGAGGAAATGCTTTGCTTCGTTCATGAGTGCCTCGGTCATCGGGAGTGCCGGGATCAGCACGTCTCCGCTCCGGTACTTCGGAAAAAACGGATCCGGCTTCGTCGTATCATGCTCGATGCCTTTGTCGTAGACACGGAGTTTCTCACTCGGTTCGGTGTCGTCGTAGACGATCATCGCTTTGCGTCCGGCGATGAGAGTTTTTCTGATCTTCACCGGAGAGAGCCAACTTGCGTGTATGTGTGCCGCAAGCCCCGATCCGAACGTCAGGTGGAGGTGTGCATCTTCGGCATGCTTCCCATAATGTGCGCTGCCAACCGCAAGCACTTCCTTAATGTCACTCAGATCCGCGATTCTCGAGAGGATCGTGAGGTCATGAATCGCGAGATCCCAGAGCACGTTCGTGTCTTTCTGGATCAGCCCGAGGTTGATGCGCGTTGAATCGAAGTACAGAAGTTCCCCGAGTTCCCGCATGTTCACGCTCTGCTCGATACGAGTGACGGAGGACGTGTACGCGAATGTGTGATCCACGAGCAGCTTGCGCTTGTTCTTCTTCGCGAGCGCGAGAAGTTTCTTTCCTTCGGCACTCGTTCTCGTCATCGGTTTCTCGACGAGGACATGTTTTCCCGCCTTCAGAGCTGCTGCTGCGAGGGGATAGTGGCTGGAGGTTGGCGTTGCGATGACGATGGCATCGAGTGAGGGATCCTTGAGTAGATCTTCGTACTTCGTCGTAAAGCGCGTTGCCGGATACAGGCGAACGAATTTCGCGCAGCGCTCTTTCGAGAGATCGCATCCGTAGCTGAGCTTGCATCCTTCCAAGGCGGAGAAATTACGGAGCCAGTTTGGTCCCCAGTACCCAAGGCCGACGATACCGACGGAAATCTGTCGCATTGAAATTATCCTAGAGGCTCCTCAGTTTTTCCTCAATACCATCAAATATGCCTGCCCGAACCTCTTGAGGACGGGAAGTGTGCAGAAGAATCCGTCAACGGTGCGGATTCCGGAATTTTTGAACCAAAATCGGGGAACGCCATAGAGATGCAGTGGCGGGAAGAGCGTTGACGCACGCGTGCGGACGATCGAGAATCCGCTGTCTTGAGCCAGTCGTTGCCATCCGGAAACGGAGTGTGCGCTGTTATGCGCATCGAGGTGTCCGGAAGGAAGCTCCACTGTTTTTCTGCCAAGCATTTTCCCGATCCGGCGGAACGTATGCACGTAGTGATCGTGCATCGCAGGAACACTCACGAGTAATTCGCCTTTTGGCTTCAGAACACGCCACGCCTCGTCGAGCAGCGCTTTCGGCTTCGGTAAATGTTCGATGATGTCGATGGCGAGTGCCTTCTCAAACGACGCATCGGGCAGTCCGGTTTTTTCTACCGGAACGCAGAGTGTCGAATAATTTTTGATGCCGTGTTCTGCCAGGAGAATCTTCGACATCTCCAGACGTTCTTCATTCAGATCCACACCGACCATCTCTCCGTACTGGTCTTTGTAGGCAACCGCCTGCGGACCGACTCCGCAGCCGAAATTGATCACGCGTTCGTTCTTCCGGAGCGGGAAAAAAGACGGATAGACGACGGAACTCGTCACTTTGCCTTCGAATAATCTGCGATCCAGTTTCATATCCGGATTGTAGCAGGACTTTTTCTTTCCGAGTTTCGACTCTCGCACTACACTCTCTCGTATGCGCATTGCTTACTGCACGAATGTCCGGCTCCCGAGTGAACGCGCGCACGGGCATCAAATCGCCAAAGTGACGCAGGCGCTTCGCGACATCGGTCACGAGGTCGAGATCTTCGCGCCGTACAGGGAAAATACCATCGATCAGAGTTTCGCTTCGTACTACGGACTGACGGACACGGTCCATCTGCATCACCTCGGAACGATCGACGGGATTGCCGCATGGTGGGCGCCCGGAGTCGTCGGTCTGAAGCTCACGACGTTCCTCTTCGGTCGCATTCTCGAGAAGATTCTGAAAAAACGCGCGAAAGATTTCGATCTGATCTACACGCGAACGCCGGAACTTTTGCCTGTACTGTCGCGTATCGGAGTGCCGATCATTCTTGAGCTCCATCGCATTCCGCGCCTCGGGCGCAGGAGGTTTCTGTCGCTCGTACGATCGTGCTCGCTCATCGTCACACTCACGAGCCCCATGCGTCAGGCGCTCATCGACCTCGGTGTGTCCGACATTCCGGTGATCGCCGAAGGAGACGCGGTCGATTTGCATGATTTCGAAGCCGTGCCGGATCCCGCTGCGACGCGCGAATCTCTCCATATTCCGAGCGGCACCGCGATGATCGTGTACGCGGGACAACTGGAGTCGATGGGCTTGAGCAAGGGAATTCCGGAGCTTCTGGATGCGCTTGAGATCCTCACGAAGCGGGGGCTTGAGTACCGCGCCGTGATCGCGGGAGGTCCGGAGAACGTTGCGGAGCGTTTCCGCGAGACTCTCCCGAAGCCTCTTTCGAAACTCGTGACGTTCACCGGTCACATTCCGCACCTCAAGATCCCAACGCTGCTCACGGCAGCTGATGTTCTCGTCTATCCCGCGCCGAAGTCGGATCATCCGTTCTTTCTCCGCGACACCTCTCCTCTCAAACTCTTCGAGTACATGGCTGCAGGACGTCCCACGGTGACAGCCGATCTCCCGCCGATTCACGATGCACTCGACGAGACGATGACGAGGTTCTTTCCCGCGGGAGATAGCGAAGCACTTGCGGAGAGTATTCGACTGACACTGGAAGAACCGGAAGAGAGTGCAAAGCGCGCTCACCTTGCAAAGGCACACGTACAGCATTTCACGTGGGAGAAGCGTATGTCCCGCATTCTCCAAGCTGCGAGAATCGTCTGAAAAATGCATGCTGCTTCGTCATCTGCGCCAAAATTTCATTCAACGTATACGAATACGTCTCACGAAATTTTGGCTTGCTTCCTCGCATCATGCTATTTTTGAGACGATTCTCCTTCCATAGTCATGGTTCGTATTCTCAGCAGCGCCTCGGCAAGACCCAATTTCGTGAAGCTTGCAGCCGTGCATCATGCTCTTTCGAAGCACAAAGACATCAAGCACATCATCGTGCACACGGGGCAGCATTACGATCCGCTCCTGTCGGATATTTTCTTTACGCAGCTTGGCATTCCGCAACCGGAGAAAAATCTCGGCATCAAGGGACGTGATCGCGAAGAGGTGATCAATGCGACGACCGATGCGATGGAAACGGTGCTTGAGGAACTCAAACCGGACATTGTCCTCGTGTATGGCGACGTGAACGGTGCCGTGGGTGCTGCACGTGCAGCGAAGAATCTTGAGATTCGCCTCGGGCATGTTGAAGCGGGGCTTCGATCATTTGATCATTCGATGCCCGAAGAGTTGAATCGAATCGAGATTGATCAGCTTGCGGACGATCTGTTCGTCTCAGAGCAGTCGGGTCTTGAGAATCTGGAAGTTGAAGGGATGAAGGGAACTGCTTCCTTCGTCGGCAACACGATGATCGACACATTGATACGGATGATGCCTGAGATTGACGCTGCAGAATTACCAATTTCTCTTCCCGAACGTTTTGCAGTTGCGACACTGCACCGTCCCAGTAACGTTGATAATCCAGAGTACCTGCGAGAAATAGTAGGATTTTTAGGGAAAATTAATCACACGTTGCCGATTGTGTTTCCGATGCACCCTCGATTTCGTCAGATGATTCTAAAGCCAGATTCCGAATCAACTGAGGTTCATCTTTTGAAGATTTCTTATCCAATAGATCCACTTGGTTATTTGCAATTCCTGCATCTACTCAAGAATGCAGAGTTTGTTCTGACCGATTCCGGCGGTATTCAGGAAGAAGCCGTGCTCCTCGGGAAACGCTGTTTTACGATGCGCAGGAATACGGAACGACCGAGTACGATTCTGAGTGGCAGCAATATTTTGATTGATCCGAATGTCTCTGCAGATCGCGAGAACGTTCTGTCGTTTGCAAAGAATCCGGTCACTCCGAAAATTACGATTCCTGAAAAGTGGGACGGAAAAACGGGGGAGAGGATTGCGGAGATTCTTACCAGCCTTCGATAACGGACAGTCTCTCGTCTTTTGATCGTTCTTCGGATTTCAGCACGCTTCTTCCATGCCATACATTTCCCGGGATGATGCCTATTTGCATATCCTTCCATTCGATGTTTGCAGCTTCCGTCGTACGAGATTGAATGTCGCGCACCAGTTTATAGGCACTCTCTTCTTGCCATGGGGAAGCACGTGTTCCGGACATCGTACTGTATTGAAGTGAATTATGTTTCATCAGTTCATAAAAGCCATTGAGAGCATTCAGGATGAAGCCATTACCATTCACATTGAGTCCATTTTCGAGGCACTCTTCGACGGTTCGAGGCGACCATCCTTTGACGGTGTTGGAGAGTGCACCTGAGATTGTTCCTTGCATAGACCGTGATTGAAGAGACTCCAGTGTTGCTTGTGCTATTGAATTCTGTTTCGCAACCATGGTTGGCGTTCGCGTTGTGCCGCTGTTCACCAGACATACTTTGTCGTGAATATGGAATTGTGCATTGAGCACTCTCGAAATGACCGGTTCCATGCTTTGGACTCCTGTTCTTTCCATAAAGAAGGATTCATGGACGATACCCTTCGGAATTGTAATAACATCATAATGAGGTAGCAGTCGTTCCACCCTTTTCTCCAGCCAATTACGCAGATCATCGATTGTGTGGATGGATCCCTGCTGTTCGTTTTCAAGAACGATGGAACGGATACCGGTTTCTTGCTTCGGGGAAATTTGTTCGTTCAACATGAAAACATAATAATATATTTATAGTATTTGTCAACTTCTTCTCACGGCTTACGTATGCTTCAAATACCACTCCACAGACTTTCGAACACCTTCGTCAAACGATGTTTTCGGTGCGTAGCCAAGGACTTTCTTCGCTTTCGAAATATCGGCAATGTAGCGGATCACTTCGCCCGTTCTCGATGCACCGATGGAGACTTTCGATGAGCTTCCGAGAATTTTCTTGATGTCTTCCGCAAGTTTCAGAATGGTTGTTCCTTCGCCGTATGCGAGATTGTAGGTGTCGTTCTTCGCGGACTCGAACTGGTCGATGCCGGCGATGATGCCGGCGACGGTGTCGTCGATGTAGGTGAAATCCAGACACTTATCCTTGCCGAACACCGTCATTGCCTCATTCTTTCGTGCCAGACGAATGAACAGCGGCACCACGCGCTCCGAATCGTCGTACATTCCGTAGACGTTGCTGAATCGGAACGTGATCTGGTCGATGCTGTAACAGCGACGATAGGCTTCCACCAGCGCTTCCCCGCCGATCTTGCTTGCCGTGTAGGGGCTTTCGCAATTGCTGACGCGCACGAGATCTTCGGTGTATTTGTCGATGCCAGTGTTGCCGTAGCTCTCGCGGGAAGATGCGAAGATGAAGCGTTTGATGCCGTGTTTCCTTGCGAACTCGAGAGCATTGAACGTCGTGAGGAAGTTGTCGCGCGCGAGATCCGGATTCTCCACCAGTTCGTAGACGCGTGCATTGGCAGCCAAGTGCACGATGATATCCGCTTCCAGTGTGATTTTTTTCATCGCAGCCGAATCACGCATATCGACGATCGTGGTGATTTTCTTCGCCTCCGGTCGCCACTTGCACTGCACCTGATCCATGCCGAGCACGGTGTCTCCGCGAGAGAGCAGCATCTCGCAGAGCCTTGTGCCGATCGTGCCGGAGGAACCTGTCACCAGAATTTTCATCGAAAGGATTGTAGCAGGATCATCTTTAAGCTTTAAGCCTAAAGCTTTAAGCTGCTTCCCGTGCTTTCCCTCATCCTTCCCACCTATAACGAAGCGGCGAATATCGCAAACCTTCTCGAGGTGCTCGACGGCGTGCTCGTCCATATTCCCCACGAGATCATCGTGGTCGATGACGACTCTCCCGATCGGACGTGGAAAGTCGCAACCGAGTTCAGCAAACTCCGCGGTTGCATCAAGGTTCTTCGTCGCATTGGTAAGAAGGGCCTCAGTTCCGCAGTGGTCGACGGGTTCGATGCCGCGCACGGGACGATCCTCGCCGTCATGGATGCGGATCTGCAGCACGATACCGCGCTTCTCCCTGTGATGGTTCGCGCAATCCAGCAGGGTGCGGATATCAGCGTCGCTTCGCGTTATGTTCCGGGTGGCAGCGTCGGTTCCTGGGTTGTCGATCGAAGAATCATCAGCAATGCAGGCACTTTTTTTGCGAAACGTCTGTCGCAGGTCCAAGTCAGCGATCCCCTCGGTGGTTTCTTCGCACTGAAAGCGAGTCTCTACAAAAAAATTCGACCACAGCTCCAGCCGACGGGCTTCAAAATTCTTCTTGAAATTCTGGCTGCGGTTCCAAAAAATACCAAACTTGTGGAAGAGCCTCTGATTTTCCGCATGCGGCTCCATGGACAGAGTAAGCTTTCGCTTCCCGTCCACATCGCATTTCTGTGTCAGATTCTCAGGCTGACAGCGCGTTCTTTCCTGCGGTCTCTTCGGAAGGCGGGGATGGCGGTTTTTGTGGCTCTGACACTGAGCTCCGGCCTCGCGCTCGTGCCTCGCCTCTTCTCTCTGCGTCTTCTGTACACGGATCCTGCTCTGCGATCTCGCGTGCAATCCGCGCTCACGGTTGTTGCAGATCGGGAAGGGTGGCTTCTCTCCGATATCAGCATCGTTGCCGTGACTCTGGATTCTCTCTCGATCACCCATACCGATCACCTGCGTGTCTCGATTCCCCCGCGTTCCTGCACGATTGATCTTTCCGTCACCACACTTCCATGCGTCGAGTAGGAATGCAGATTTGGCTTTTGGAACTCTATGCGCTTCTTCTCGCGCTGCTACAAAGTGCGGGCGGCGTTCGCACGGATGAAGCGAAGTACCTGCTCTCGATTCCGTACCCGCATCCTCCGCTTCTGCGTTCGCTCTTCGCTTCCATTGCCGCGTTGCCCGGTCAAGAATTCTTCTGGCGTTTTGTGATCGCAAGCGCGATGACGCAGGCGGTGTGGTTACTTATGGATATCGGGTACGTTCTCTCTCCGCTCCGGCGCATCACGCTCGTCGTGAGTTGGCTCCTGAGTACGGCGCTCGTTCTGCAGGCGGGAACGGTGATGCTCGCGCCGCTCACGGGACTCTTCGGGCTTCTCTGTGTCGTGCTTGCGCTTCGTCCGAAGCCGATCAGCGCAACTTCGGCTCCACTGCTCGGCTGTCTTTGGTTTTTGGGACTCTTCAGTGCATACCAGTGTGTGCTCTATCTGCCGCTTTTGGTCGGGGTTCTTCGGAGTGCGCATGTGTCGTGGAAAAAAATCTTTCTTTTTCTCGGATTTCCGCTCCTCCTTCTTGCCATCTACACGCTGACAAACCCGCTGGCACTCGCGAGCATGTTGAAGGTCGGCAGTCAGGATGCTCCGCTTGCTCTCTTCCTTCGGCTGTCCAATGTTCTCTGGATCTGCGTGATTGCGGGAAGCGGACTTCTCACACTCATCGGAATGTTTGGAGTGCTCACGAGCGGGCGCATGGATCTCCTCCTCACGATGTTCCTTCTCCTCGCGTATATTTTTCTCTCGAGCCAGCAGTACTATGCGATTCTCCTCACGCCGATTCTCGTCGCCGGCATGATGACGCTGCTTGTGCGGAGGAAGGTTTCCGGTCAGATATTCCTGCCGGTGCACATCATGCTGACAGCGGTTTTTGTCTTTCTGACATTCCCCGACATGCACCCGACTGCTGCAAGAGCAACGATGCGATTCCTTGATGCGCAGGGAATCACCCGTTTTGTTCTGATCGACGGTCCGTTCGGACACGAGTGGCAGTACGAGAGCACGGGTTCGGTCGGTCGGTTCACGCAAACACTCTCCTCATCGGTCGAAGCGCATGCACAGGCGATTGTCTGCACGAAGAAGACGTGCGAAGAAGACGTGGGTGAGGAGTGGAAGAGGATGCAGGGAGCGCCGGGGGAGGTGTGGGTACGACGGTAAAATCGTAGCGGAAGATCCATATTTTCCGCGGTTATCAGTCCATAGCCGCGGAGGTTACGAACCTCCGCTACGGTTCCGTTTTTCTACAGTCCATAATATTTCCTATACCAACTCACGAACTTCGGCACTCCTTCTCTGATTGTTGTCTTCGGCTGGAAGCCGAGCATTTTCTTCGCCTTCGAAATATCCGCAAGACTTGCGCGAGTGTCACCGGGTTGCATGGGATGAAATTCTTTCTTTGCCTCCTTGCCGCAGGACTTCTCGACCATGGCGATGTACTCCATCAATTCTTCCTGCCTTCCGCAGCCGAGGTTAAAGACCTCTTCCGGATAATTTTTATCGATGGCAGCGATGATGCCGTCTGCAATATCGTCGACGTACGTGAAGTCGCGTTGCATCTTCCCTTCGCCGTACACGGTTAACGGACGACCGTGCAGGAGTGCGTCCGTGAAGAGGAAGAGCGCCATATCGGGTCTGCCGTAGGGACCGTACACCGTGAAGAACCGAAGCCCCGTGACGTTCGTCCCGTAGAGCGAATGATACGTGTGTGCCATGAGTTCGTTGTCTTTCTTATTCTGCCCGTAGAGCGACAACTGATTGTCGGTTCGATCTTCTTCGGAAGAGGGGAGCTTCGTATTGCCTCCGTACACGGAACTGCTGCTGGCGTAGATCAGTCCCGGGATCTTCTGCTTTCGCACTTCGTCGAGGACGTGGAAGAACCCGGTGATGTTGATCGCGATGTACTCGTCCGGATGCTCGAATGCGTACCGTACCCCCGCGAGTGCCGCGAGGTGCAGTACGCGATCGACACCCTTCATCGCTTTTGCAACGGTCGCACGATCCAGAATATCGCCCCGGATGAAGCTGAATCCTTTCTTGCCTTGCAGCAGTTTCAGCCTTGCCTCTTTCAACGTCGGGTCATAGTAATTACTCACGTTGTCGAGACCGATCACCTCGTCTCCACGCTCAAGAAGCTTTACGGCAGTGTGGTACCCGATGAACCCGGCTGCGCCGGTCAGAAGGATTTTCATGCGAAGGGATTGTAGCAGGAAAGTGCTTTTTTGGATTGAAAAAAAGAGATGTACGATTTGTACATCTCTACGAATCAAGAGACGGGATTACGCAGCTTTCGCGAGATCTGTTCCGGTTAAATCTAAGTAACGCTTACTGAATTTACGTACTTGAGCATCATCAAGCGCCACTGTTGGAATATCGGCGGCTGTCATCAGGAGTGCCTGCTTGACCGTCAGTCCTGGGATTTCTTTCATCTTATCTCCCGCAGCCATGATTTCGTTGTCATCCAATACTTCAGGATCAACACTGGTAATTTCACGAGGGGCTTTCATAGCCATATAAATTTGGGGAAATGTATATTTGTGTGCCCACATTATAGTCGAATACGAAAATAATGCAAGTACTACTTTTTTTCAGAGACGGGAATTGTATCTTCTAATACCTTTGTGACCTCAGCCAAAACCATCGTACCTTCAGAGTCGAGGTCTTCCATTGTCTTGCCTGTAGCGGCAAGGAGCCGTCGGTTAAATTCTTCCGTGAATGCATGCAAATCCGCGAATTTTATTTCACTCACATTCCCCGTTCCTTCTCGGATAGCTTCTTTCAACTTTTTCAATTTTAGGAATTGGTCTATGACCGCTGGTACTTCATTTTCATGAAGATCGTCTTGCCGATCGCCAATGCCACTAATAGTCCAAGCCATAAGAACAATTGAGATTGTACTGATTCTATTATAAACCAATCCCAAAGTATTGCAAGCCTTCTCTCGTGATTTCCTCAGGTTCATAGATGTTTCTGCCATCGAAGAGCAGAGTGCCTTTCATTGTCTTCTTGAGTTCCTTGATGTCCGCACCGCGGAAGATGTCCCACTCGGTGAGGACGAGCAATGCATCGGCATTCTTTGCCGCATCGATCGGTGTTGCTGCATACCGTACCGCTTTCGGGAGATGCGGTTTTGCTTTCTCGATTGCAACGGGATCGTATGCAGAGACGGTGTGTCCGGCTTTCAAGAGTGCCTCGATGACGTCGATACTCGGTGCCTCGCGCATGTCATCGGTCTTCGGCTTGAATGATAAGCCCCAGACGGCGACGCGTGCTTTTTTTGGCAGATGCTTGAGGACACGTTTGATGAAACGGTTTCGTTGCCACAGGTTCACGTGGTTCGTCGCTTCCACGATCGGCAGGCTGACGCCGTACTCTTTCGCCGTTGCGAGGAGAGCCTTCACGTCTTTCGGGAAACAGCTCCCGCCGTAGCCGATCCCCGCGTGCAGGAACTTCGGTCCGATGCGGTTATCCAGCCCCATGCCGACGGCGATGTCGCGGACATTGGCGCCCGTCACTTCGCAGAGCTCCGTCATCATATTGATGAAGCTGATCTTCGTTGCGAGGAAGGCATTGCTTGCGTACTTCATCATCTCCGAGCTCTCGCGTCGCATGAAGATCAACGGTTTCCCGACGCGCGTGATGGGTCGGTAGAGCTCTTCGATCAGGCTTTTCGTTTTCTGCTTCGCTGCACGGTCGTGGTCGCTGTTCAGCCCGACGATGATCCGATCCGGCATCATGGTATCCGGCACCGCCATGCCTTCTCGGAGGAATTCCGGATTGCTGACAACCTGCACGGAGATCTTTGTTTTTCTTTTTTTCAGAATCGCATCGATGCGATTCTGGCATTCGAGTCCCGTCCCGACCGGCACCGTCGATTTGTTCACGAAGACGAGATCGTGATCAATCATGTTCGCGACTGCTTCGGACACACTGAAGACTGCACGAAGATCGGCTTTGTATCCTTCGCCCGGCGGGGTTGCCACGGCGGAGAAGAGAATCTTTGTGTCCGGAAGTGCATCTTCGAGTTTTGTCGTGAACGACAGGCGACCGCTTTGTAATCCGCTTGCGATCACTTCCTCAAGCCCCGGTTCGTAGATCGGGCTCTTGCCGGCTTTCAGCATCTTCACTTTCTCCGCATCGATATCCACCCCAACGACTTCATGTCCGAGTTCCGCAAAACATGCAGCGGAGACGAGTCCGACGTAGCCGGTACCAATGATCGCTATTTTCATGACGTGAGTGTAATGCATGTTTATGATGATGTCAGGCAAGCGATGAGCTTTGAGCTTTGAGCTTTGAGCGGCTAGCATGTTGACATGCTTCGGATGTCCTACAAGGAATTGAAGGTTTGGCAGAAAAGCTTTGCATGTGTTTCTAGAATTTATAAATTAACAGCAACCTTTCCACAGTCAGAACAATATGGTCTGTGCTCGCAAATGCGAAGGGCTGCTATTTCAATTCCATCCAATATTGCAGAAGGTAGTCAAAGAACGTCAGAGAAGGAATTTGCAAATTTTTTGCTGATTTCGCGAGGCTCGATTGCCGAACTTGAAACTCAAATATTATTGGCAGTAGATTTGCAGTATGTTTCTTTGGAAAAAGTACAAGGTATTTTGGACGAACTTGATGAAATCAGTCGTATGCTTCATTCCTTTTTCTCAAAGCTCAAAGCTCACCACTCATAGCTTTTATGAAGTTCCTCATCAACGGTTCCATCGCGTTCGACCTCCTCCTGTCTCACGATGGTTCCTTCTTAAGCGGCATTGATCCGAAGAATCTGGATCGGCTCTCCGTGAATTATCTTGCACAGGGATTCGTGCGTCATCATGGCGGCGTTGCGGCGAACATCGGGTGGAATTTGGCTCTCCTCGGTCAGAAGCCTGTGTTGCTTGCCGCGGTTGGAAGCGACGGGGGGGAATATCTGAAACTTCTGCAGTCACGCGGGGTGGACATTTCGCTTGTCGAAACGATGACGGATGCCGTCACGGCGACTGCGGTGATCGCAACGGACAGCGAGGAGCGTCAAATCAGCTTCTTCCATCCGGGTGCGGATGCTTCATCGAAACTTCCCGATCTCGCTTCAGTCAAGAAGGATATTGCGTTTGCGATCATGGGTCCGAGAAATCCGATCCTCATGCTGCAGGGTGCCGCGATGTGCAAGAAGAACGATATTCCGTACCTCTTCGATCCGGGACAGCTGGTGCATGCGTTCGGACAGGATGAATTCCGGCATGCGGTGGCGGGGAGCCACGGGCTCGTCGTGAACGAGTACGAATGGGGGATTGCTTCAGGAAAACTCGGGTGGAAAGAACAAGACATTGTGGGTGCATGCGGGATGCTCATCATCACTCTGGGTGACAAAGGCATTCGCTTCGTGACCGACAGGGAGGATCTCATCGTTCCGGCATGCAAGCCGACGCATGTCGTCAATCCGACGGGTGCAGGAGACGCCGCACGTGCGGGATTCCTCATCGGTCTCGCATCGAAGTGGTCGCTTCGGGATACGGGAAGACTGGGTGCAATTCTGGGATGTTTGCTTGTGGAGCAGGCAGGAACACTGCTGGATTCTCTTGATCTGGAGACTGTGCAGAAGAGAGCGCGCGAAAATTACGGTGAGGAATTGCCTCTCTAGATAGAAAATGTAAGATAGCAGTCATAAGAGTTGGGAAGTGATATTTTCTTCCGCCTTATCTCTACTACCTTCCATCTTTTCCCATGTCCTTCGTCAAAGATCAAAAACTTGCAGAGCAAGGCAGACTGAATCTCGAAATCGCCGAGAAGCACATGGGTGCTCTCCTCAAGGTTCGTGAGCAGTTCATTAAAGAACAACCGTTCAAAGGGCTCACGATCGGTATGGCGCTCCACGTGACGAAAGAGACCGGCGTCCTCGTTCGAACACTCACCGCGGGTGGCGCGAAAGTCGCGATCACGGGATGCAATCCATTGAGCACACAAGACGACGTCGCAGCTGCACTTGCGGAAGAGAAAGACGTTTTGGTTTGGGCGTACAAAGGCGAGAGTCGCGAGGATTACTACAAGTTTTTGACGGCGGTGATCGAAACGGAGCCCGACATCACGATCGATGACGGCTGCGATCTCGTGACGGAAATCCACACGAAGCACCCGCATCTCCTCAAGAAATTGATCGGGGGTTGCGAGGAGACGACGACAGGCATCATCCGTCTCAATGCGATGGCACGGGATGGGGCACTCAAGTGCCCGATGATTGCGGTGAACGACAACAAAACGAAGCACTTGATGGACAACTACTACGGCACGGGGCAGAGCACGTTCGACGGCATTCTTCGTTCGACGAACATGCTGATCGCCGGCACGACCGTCGTCGTTCTCGGCTACGGAAGCTGCGGCAAAGGAGTCGCGATGCGCGCGAAAGGGCTCGGTGCGCAGGTCATCGTGACGGAAGTGGATGCATTCTGCGCCCTCCAGGCTGCGATGGACGGTCACCGCGTGATGCCGATTGCGGACGCGGCACCGCTCGGGGATCTTTTTGTCACGGTCACGGGAAATCTGCACGTCATTCGCGTCGAACATATCGAGAGGATGAAGGACGGTGCCCTGATGGCGAACTCCGGACACTTCGACAATGAGATCGATCTGCAGTCGCTCGAGAAGAAGGCGAGCCGCAAGCGTCGTGTTCGTCACTACCTCGACGAGTACCTCATGAAGTCCGGTCGCATCGTCTACGTTGCCGGTGAAGGACGCCTCGTCAACCTCGCCTCCGCCGAAGGACACCCGAGCGAGGTGATGAGTCTCTCATTCTGCGGGCAGGCGCTCGCGTGCAAGTATCTCGTGGATCACAAGGGAAAGATGCAATCCGAGGTGATCACGCTCCCGCCGGAGATCGACGATCGCATTTCTCACCTGCAACTCACCGCGATGGGACTCTCCCTCGATTCGCTCACTGACGCGCAGAAGAAGTATCTTGCGAGCTGGCAGGAAGGCACATAGTGACTTCTTGCCCTGAGCTCAGTCGAAGGGCAGGAACCTGAGCGAACGTTCAGTGTCTCTTAAATTTCTTCTTATGATTTTTTTTCGCGTCTTTTTCCGTGTGCCATCTTTCGTCTGCTCTTTCCGCACGAACAAATGCTTCACTGCCGTGCATCTCGGATGCTGGTCTCCTACGCAGGCTCAGCTTCAGAGATTCGACGAATGTCTTGCAGCAATCGGCGATGAAGCGATGAGGGCTCCCCGTATTTTTTGTGACATGTTGGCATTCTCTGCCGTTGCGGATGAGCAGGTAGCCCTCACTCTCGAGCGCATTCACAAGTTCTGTTCCGAAACGTTCCCGAAGAAAATGGACGTTGCTATCGTGAATCAGAAGAAGTACCGCTCGTTTTATTTCATCGATGCTCAGCTCGATGCCACGCGTGCCTTCCGCTGTTTCCTTAATTCCTGCCGGATCCACTCCGCGAGCGAGAATGTCGAAATTTTTTGCGGTTTCCAAATGTCCTTCGAGCAGCTGTTTTGTTGCCCAACTGTCACTGACACCATGTCTGCAGACGGAGAGCACGAGTGGCTTCTCTGCCGGTTCATTGCCATGCGCGTGGGCATGATGCAGTCTTTTCATATCATTAGTATACACAGGATATTGCTTATATCAAAATATATTGTATAATATTCAATAAGAATACTGGACAGGCAATTCTTCCTTCGTAGAATGCCTCCATCCTGCTCGTTCTTTGGAACCAACGTTCTTGTAGAGAGTGATCTGCTTTCCCGATATTTACTGTCCCATTCGGGAGCCATCCTTGCCTGCGTACGCAGGTGTGTTGTTCTCTGGATGAGAATGTCACAGATGGTGGAAAGCAGAAAGTGTCAGCTTTCTTTGGAAAGGGAAGCTATGCGTAATGAAACGGCGTTGTCAGTGGATTTCGAAAACGACGATCAAGCGGAGGGAATTCCTCCGGAGATCGTTAAGTTCAAGCGCGGGAGACCCTTCCGCCGCTCGGGTGCCCGAAAGGCGCACATGAGAAGGAACAAGGCGTTCGAAATCGCCGACAACCGAGCCTATGGGCTCAAGCACAAGATGCGAGGCAAAGCGCCTCGCAAAATCTATGTGCCTTTGCAGCGCAAGGCTCTGAAGCTCGCCAAGCGAGCTTCATAGTTTCCACCTACCACGGGTGGAGTTGACACACAAGTCCTGAGCACGGGTAATTCCGTGCTCAGGCATCTTTGAAAGCAGATCACTCTGTAGATCATTCAATCGACTCTCATTGTTTTGCTTTGTGTATGGCGGAGAGGGAGGGATTCGAACCCTCGAAACCCTTTTGGGGTTTACGCGATTTCGAGTCGCGCGCCTTCGACCACTCGGCCACCTCTCCGTGCGCGCGGAGTGTACCAGAGAGAGGTTCAAGAAGAACCCACTCCCGATCGGGAGTGGGTTGTTGCTGCTAGTCGCGGAGTGATTGCAGAAAGTCTGCGATTACACAGATGACCAGCAGCGCCAGAGAAATGGGGACGATGCCCCGAATGCTCTGGGTGAGGTCCAGGAACCGAAGGATTGCTTCCATGATGATCCTTTGTCCCCCCTGGACGGATTATCCATTCGTACTGTGTCACTCGATGTGACAGATCAGTAAGACTGGAAGTGCGAAAAGCACTGTAGTTATATTATACTAAATATAGATTTTGTCAATGTTTGGCAAATGTTTTCACAGGAGGTGCAGGATTTTTCCACCCGTGTTCACCAGGGATGATATCGGAAAGAAGATGACTGAAATCAATCGTGCACGGCAGACTCCATCGATACATCCTCTCGGTTCTTTGTTCGAAAGAGAACGGGACGTTCTTGAGTGCAATATCGATCAGGACGATTTCTTGTTCCAGTGCTTCGGAGATGGCATCCAGTTTGTACGTTCGTTCTGCATCATGAAATTTCTTTTCGTGGTTTGTTGTAACATCCAATGCGACATACTGCTGGGATGTTACTGTTCTGTAGAGCGCATCCAATTCCATATGATTTTTGTATTTTGGATCTCCGTCCCTACTCCTGAATAATACTTGATCACGGTATTCCCCCTGTACCGCATACAAGGAGTTATTTTTAAACTCACTTGAGAGATCGGATGCTTCCATGGGCTCAAGTTTGCTGAATTCTTCATGTAACCGATTCCTCAGTGTGATGGAGGCTACGGTTTCACCAACAATTCCTTTTATGTTGGAATATGCGCCGTATCTGGTCCAGCAATCTGCATATCTTTTTCTCCATTCTTGGATCAGTACCGTGGGTATATCGGTGACGTCGAATTCATGTAATGTCAGTGTTTTACCTGCTACTCGGAGTTTCTCAGCAAATTGTTTCGCAGTCAGAGGATCTCCTTTCTCTCTTTCTGCTTTCACCAGAAGCGTCCTTCTCCCTTCCCGCGCTCGTTCCCTCGCATGATCTCCCAGTTTCATGCTGTTCCGATGGAGTGCACATTGCCACTCTTGCTGATGAGTCAACTTCTCTTCAGAGAGAAGCTTCATATCCCCGACACTGTCCCAACCGAAAAGCTCTCCCAGTATGAAACGAGCTTCTTCTTGGCACGCCGAAACGGTGCGCACGATCACTTTTTTATTTGCGCACAATCGATCTTCGATGATCAAACGATCTGCTTCCTCGGAGCCTGTGGACTGATGTGCAAGCAATACCATAACGGGTTACCCCATCGTACGCTTTATCTCCGCTCTGTAAAATTTGTCAATCATCCCTCCTTCGCTTCCCGTTTGAGCTCCGCTTCGATCAGCAGATCCAGATCTCCATCGAGCACACCCTGCGTGTCGCTGGTCTCGTAGTTCGTCCGGAGATCTTTCACCATCTGGTACGGATGCAGCACGTACGAGCGAATCTGGGAGCCGAAATCCGCTGTCGTGGCAGATCCCTTCAGCCGTTTCTTCTCCGCTGCTTCTTCAAGATGTTTCCGCTCCAGCAGTTTTGCTTTCAGCATGTTCATCGCGCGTTCGCGGTTCTGGAGTTGTGAGCGTTCGTTCTGACACGCGACGACGATCCCGGTCGGCAGGTGCGTGAGGCGCACCGCGCTGTCGGTTTTGTTCACGTGTTGCCCTCCTGCTCCGCCCGAGCGGTACGTATCGACGCGCAGGTCGTTCATATTGACCTCGATCTCGGTGCTTCCCTGCATATCCGGAAGCACTTCGATCAGCGCGAAAGAAGTTTGGCGCAAATTTTTTGCATTGAACGGCGACAAGCGCACGAGGCGATGGGTGCCGCGCTCGCATTTCAAATGTCCGTATGCGGCGTCACCCGCGACGTGGATCGTCATGGATTTGATGCCCGCTTCCTGCCCGTCCGTCCGTTCCACCACTTCCGCTTTCCACTCTTTCCGTTCGCAGTACCGAAGGATCATCCGTCCGAGCATCCCCGCCCAATCCTGCGCTTCGGTGCCGCCCGCTCCGCCGGAAATCGTGACGTATGCATTGCCGAGATCGTATTTTCCTCCGAGGTACAGCGCACGTTCGGCGATGCTCCATTCTTTCTCCAGTACTCCGTACTCGCTCTCGAGTGCGGGAAGATCCGTTGCATGGCTTGCTTTGGCAATTTCCAGAAGATCATGAACCCGCGCCAGAAGTTCCAGCATCGGAAGCCACTGTTTCTTCAGCGCTTTCAAACGATTGAAGAGCTTCTCGGCTCTCTGATGGTCATTCCAGAGGTTCTCCGCATTCGTCTCTTTCTCCAATTCGGTGATTTCAGCGGGAATTTTTCTCTTCTCAAAGAGAGTCCTTTCCTATGTTCACAGCCTCAAGGAGTTCCGATATTTTCCTCAAGAGCTCATCCATGGGAGAGGGGGAAGTGCTTCGTGTACTATAGGGAATGATGCAACCGGAATCCACTCCGAAGTCCCATGGCGACGCACCGCTGCGAAGCGTGCTGCTGCCGGCGTTCGAGAGGCTTGGATTCCCCGTTCTTCTCTTCGGCATCGTCTTCTTCTTCGTGACACTGCTTGTCACGTTGGTGCTGACCCCCGATCGTTTTCCGGTACGCATCGGTGACCGCGTCGTTCGGTTGATCGATCTCGAACAGGAACAGAAGAAACTGCTCGTCGAGAAAGTCGATCTGGAAGGGAAGCGTGACAGTTCCATCGATACGCGGGCACCCGTGCTGCATCAGCTCGGCGTTCTCAGGTCACGTATCGTTCCCGTTGGCACCGTTCTGCTCGCGATCGACGATGTTCGTCTGCGATTCAAGACCGCTCGTGTCGATCCTATTTCATTGCCGCAAATTTCAGTCTCACCATCGTCACCGTCAAGTGCGTCGGGAGTGACGATCAAGATCGGGGGCGAGGTACGGGACGGAGGAGGAAAAACGATGCAGACACTCGCGTCGTTCGTGGACGGACTTCGTGCGATTCCATCCGTGCTCTCCGTCTCCGAGCCGGAGTACGCCGAGAAAACCGATCCCGACGGAACGACCGTTTCTCCGTTTTCCATCTCACTGACACTGATCCATGCTGCTCCCTGACTCCAAACAGTTTCGGCGTGTTACTCGAATGACGAGCTTCGTCATCGGAATTCTTCTGTCCGTGATTGCATGCGGCATGCTGGCAGTTCATGCGAGATCGTTTTCGCTCAAGCGCGATACGGCGGTGATGATCGGCACGACGCTTCCTGAGTTGCGATCATCCGTTGCTCTCCTCGCGGCAAATCTTCAGGCGGAACAATTCTTTTCGGAGAACGCACTGAGTGCGAGGGAGGAACAGGCATCCGTTTACGTTCTTCCGGATAGCAGGGCAGCCGGGCGTACGGTTGCGTCTTTTCAGACGATTGCCGGTGCGCTTCGCGATACCCTGAAGACGGAAGGGTCGATCCGTACGATGACATTCGACGACAGTTCCGTCGGCCACAGCGACTACAAAACAATCGGCGCGCATTTGCAGATGAGCGGGGACTTCCGATACGTTTCGACATTCCTCTCCATTCTTTCCTTCAGCGGAAAGATGATGATTCGCGATGTCCTGAGTGACGATGCGGTTGCCGCATTCCTGAAGCAGATCAATGCGAGCGCACCGCTCTCGCTGAAGGCTGCGGAAGATTTCCTGTACACCGATCTTCTCGAGTATGCGGCAAACCCCGATCAGGTCGAGCAGCGCATGTTGCAGGATCTTCCGACCGAAACGCAGCCGGACGTCCGCTCGTTCGTGCTCTCTTCCGGACTTGCTTCAGTTCGAACTTCTCTGACTGAGATCGCACCCGCGCTCAGAAACAGGAATGTCTGGCCGCTGCCGTTCGTGACGGTCGACAGTCTTTCGCGAAGCGGAGATGCATGGACGATCGGCCTGACGTTCTATCGGCGTTAAAATTGACTTTATACTATAATAGTATATAATATTTTTAGGTTATGAACCATCCCTTTGAGGGCTGGCTCGTTGCCAGCGCTCATTTCACCACTTGTCCTAGGAGTATCGTATGCCGTCGCGTAGTGACTACTTTTCTTGCCTGATCAGCAGTCTTCGGTCGCAAGGGACTTTGCCCAAGGAGAATTTGGCAGAAGCTCTGCGAATTCTCTACAAGCAACCATCGTGTCTGCTGGAGTACGCCGAAAACTTTCCTCTGATGTCTGAGGATCGGATGGAGTGGAAACTGCGAAATGGGTTCCCCATTTCCCGTCTGATTGAAGAAGGCTTTGAGCCGTTTGAGCAGTATGATTTGATGACCATCTTCATCAATCCGACACATTTGCTCACCCTCCTCGCTCGTCTGAAGACCGAACGACGACATTCCTCTTGGGATGAAAAGAGTTGAAATGAGCACGCCGCTGTCTTCGACAGCACGAAGCCGCCTCCCTTTGGGAGGCGGTTTTCATGTGTTGCCATGTGAGGCGACTGTTTTTTTGCTGCCTGAGGTACTCTATTCCTATGCGTCTCGTCGTCATTCTCCCGGCATACAACGAAGAGGGGAGCATTGCGGACGTGCTTGTCTCGATTCCGAAAATACTCGATGCGGAGATCGAGGTTCTTCCGCTCGTCGTCAACGACGGAAGTACGGACGATACGGTGAAGATTGCAAAAAAATTCGGAGCAGTGTTTGTCTCGCATCCCATGCGTTCCGGGCTTGCTGCAGCATTTCGAACAGGGCTTGCTGCAGCGCTTTCCATGAATGCGGATCTGATTGCAACACTCGATGCGGATGGTCAGTACAGGGGTGAAGAGTTGCAGCTGTTGCTTTCGAAAATGCAAGAGACCGGTGCGGATTTGATCGTCGGTGATCGGCAGATCCGAAAACTTTCGCATATGCCAACGAAACATCGTGTCGGCAACATTGTCGGCAGTGCGATGCTTCGGCTGCTTCGGTGTACGGATGTGAGTGATGCATCATCGGGATTCCGGCTCTTCACGAAGCGCTTCGCTCACTCGATTCGGATCACAAGTATCCACACCTACACGCATGAAATGCTCATTCAGGCGAAAGCTCACGGTTTTCATGTTGCAGAAGTTCCGGTGACGTTTCTTCCGAGAAAGCACGGCAAGAGCAAGCTCGTGCGTTCGCTTCGGCACCACATCCTTCGTTCCTGCGGGACGATTGTCCGCGCATATTTCCGTGCATCTCCGATTGCTTCACGGAAGCGCGTTCTCTTCGTCACACGCAGTCTGCAATCCGGTGCGGGCGGGATGCAGCTCTATGCACGAACATTGATCGACGCACTGAAAAAAAAAGAAGGCATCGACGTTCGAGTACTCGGGTACGGCGGCGGACGATTTGGCTTGCCGTTCTTTCTTCTCTACGCGTGGATTGGTGTCCTCTTTTCACGCAGCACATTCATTCACTTTGGCGACGCACTCACGGCGTTGCCGCTTCCGATTCTTCGCTTCCTTCGTTCTGATCTCAAGATTTCCGTGACGGTGTACGGGCTGGATCTTGTGTATCCGAATCGGATGTATCAGTGGCTGCTTCGTCACTCACTTCCCCACGCACATCGCGTCGTTGCCATCAGTCATGCGACTGCCGAGGCGGGGAGGAATATTGGTGTATCACCTGAGAAGATTGTGATTATTCCGTGCGCGGTCCTCATCCCCCAGCCCCTTCTCCGCTACGGCGAAGAAGGGGAGGCTCCGCACATCCTCCTTCTCGGTCGTCAGATTAAGAGAAAAGGGACTATTTGGTTTCTTGCAAAAGTATTGCCGAAGCTTCTTCCGCTCTTTCCGGATCTGCGCGTGACAATTGCCGGTGACGGACCGGAGCTTCCGGAAATCCGTTTGGCAATTTCTTGGCAACATCTGCAGAATCACATCGTTCTTCTCGGTCACGTGAGTGAAGAAAGAAAGAAGCATCTGTACGCAGAGTCGACACTCTTCCTCATGCCGAACATCTCTGTTGCAGGTGATATGGAAGGTTTTGGATTCGTCGCGATTGAAGCAGCATCGCATGGGCTTCCCGTGGTTGCTGCGAGACTCGAAGGTATTGCCGATGCGGTGATCGAACGAGAAACAGGCATCTTGTTCACTCCGGAAAATCCTGATGACTGTATCCGTGCCATCAAAGAAGCACTCTCAATGAAATGGCATACTAAAGCCATGCGTGAGGTGTGTCGACAGAAGTACAACATCGATTCTCTGGCTTCTTCTTATATCGCGAATGTCTGGAACTAACTCTCTGCATATCGGCATCGTGAGTTGGGATTACGATCCGCCGATCGGCGGTATGGGGCATCACGTCGCTTCACTCTCATCCGGTCTGAGAGCAGCCGGTCACCGCGTGTCCGTCTTCAGCAGATCCAATCTTCCGTTGCCGTTTGGCAGAAGCATTCTCTTCTCGTTTCTTCTCGGATTTTTTCTCCGACGTTGGATACGAAAGTCTTCTCTCGATATTCTTCACGTGCATGCGGGACCCGGCGGAGTGTTCCTGATGACGAAACCGAAAGGGCTTCCTCTCATCGTCACGGCGAATCATACCTACGTCGATCAGGTGCGATATGTCGGTGAGCAATGGAAACGCATTCTGGTTCTCTTCGAGCGAAGAACATATCGGATGGCGGACTCCATTCTCTGTATCTCAGCGGATACTGCACTCTCTCTCCGGCATGACTACGGCATTGCTCCGGAAAAACTGACGGTGATTCCATGCGGCATTGATATTCGGAAATTCGCTGCGTGTGATCTGCCCCTTGCAGAGCGCAAAAGGCAGTGTGTGTTCGTCGGTCGAAGCGACAGGCGCAAAGGATTTGATCTCCTCGAAGCGGCATGGAAGATCGTGCAGGAGAAAATCCCCGATGCGCAGTTACATGTCGTTGGCATTGCAGCACCGTCGATGTCGTCCGTGACATACCATGACCATTGTTCCGACCAAGAACTTGCGATGCTCCTCGGGTCTTCCCGCGTGCTCGTCTGCCCGTCGCGTCTCGAAGGATTCGGTCTTGCCGCAGCGGAAGCAATTGCAAGCGGAACACCGGTTGTTGCATCGGACGTTCCGGGGTTGCGATCGGTTGTTCTGAATTTTGAAACGGGACTCCTCATTACTCCCGACCCGGAATGCATCGCAACGAAACTGATTCCTCTCCTCACAGAGGATGCACTTTGGGAACGATTCCACACTGGATGCCAACGGCAGCGGAGTGCATTCGATGCGAGTATCGAAACAGAGAAGCATATCCGTGAGTATCTGCGCTATACTGAACGCCAATGATGAAGACTCTCCAGAAGCGGTGGATTCCGATTCTCACGACTTCTTTGGTTTTGTCGATCGCGCTGAAATATTTCTGGTCATTCTTTGCATTCCCCGGCGTTCCTTTCGGGTACGACGCGGGGATCTACCGCTATCTCTTCCTGAGACACGCGGAGGCGTTTCCGCCGTTTGCAGTCACATCTTTGCCACCGTGGGCTGCCAGCCATCCCCTTGGGCTCTTTTTCTTTTCGACAATTCTCCTGAAGCTCGGTGTTCCGGTCGACGCTCTCATCGGATGGGTCTGGAATCTTTTCCCTGTGATCCTGAGTGTCGTTCTCGCGTGGGTGATCGGTCGTCGTCAGGGCAGCCGCGTGGGATACTTCGTCCTCCTCGTGGCACTGCTCTCAACCGTGCAGTACCAGGGATTCCTCATGATCTACTGGAAAGTCTTCGTCGCTTTTCTCTGGTGCGTGCTCGCGTTCGATGCATTCGAACGCAGGTCGAAACTCTGGATGTTTTTCGGGATGATGGCCATTGCGACGCATCAGCAAATCGGACTGATTTTCGCACTCGCAACACTCGCGTTCGTTCTCACTTCTTCTCGCGGCAATGCGGGGCGACTTGGTCTGATCGGTCAGTGGGCTCTCACACCGATGCTCGGTTTGCTCTGGTATATCCAAAACGGTTCATCCGCGATTGTCAGTCTTCTTCCGATGCTGCAAGCTTCGCTGTTCTCTCCCGTGACATTTGGGGTGATCGTCCTTCTCATCGGCATCGTTGCCGTCGTTCTTCTCTTTCCCCGTCATCGTCACTCGATCTTTCTGATTGCATGCGGTCTCATCGGCTGCGTTCTTCTCCTGATTCCGCTCACCGGTATTGCTCCTGCGTTTCTGGGTTCACTCCTCCATCGTGCCGATGCCGTTCCGGGTGCATTCCTGACGATCCCGGAGTACGCAGAACTCTCGCTTCCTCTGTTGCTGCTTGGGATCTACGGCTTTCTGCGTTCTTTTGAACGCGAGAAGGGGAGTGTTTGGCAGTGGGCGGTGCTGATTTGCGGACTTGCGGTGATTTCTCTGTTCTTCTTCTATCGCCGCTTCATCCTGCCGCTCGATTTCTTTCTTTTGCCTTTTGCAGCATCGGCACTTGAGCAGATGTGGTCAGCGCGGTCGCGCGGGCTTCCGGTTCTCGGTGTCGCACTCGTGCTTGTGCAGGGATACTTGCTGATTGGTCAGATTCACACACTCGATCCGCATGTTGATTCGGCAATGCTCAAGGAATTCGCTTCACTCCAATCTGTCGTCGAGCCGCAGTCGCAGGTGATCGTACTTGATGTCATGGCACCGTGGGTGGTCGGATACTTGCCGCAGAATGCCGTGAGCGGTCCCGGAATTTTTGATTCGCAGCCTCAGGGTGCGTGGGAGAAGTTTCTGTACGGCACGGATGCTGATCGATCGGCATTCATTTCGCACTATCCGAAGGGAACATACTTCTTCGCGACGACTGTCTTCCGTTCGTACTATCCTCCGGAAGTGCAGACGCTCCTCCTGCATTCGTGTCTGAAAGAGACAACGATTCATGGATTGCTTCGTTCCGTCTGCGGAGACCCTGCGATGGCTACACCTTGACCCTCTCGCTGTTTACAGGCATCCTCTCGGCGTTCCGAATCAGTTCTTCCGTTGTTTTTCTTCCCCCTCTTTCTCTGCGACAGCGCTACTCCCGTCCAGTCTTCAATATCAATAAACCACGGTACAACGAACAGATCCGTGCGCCGGAGGTGCTCCTCGTTGCCGATGACGGTGCCGCGGAGAAATTGCCGATTGCGGAGGCGCTTCGTCGCGCGCAGGAATCGGGATTCGATCTGATCGAAGTGTCGCCGAAAGCCGTTCCACCGGTGGTGAAACTCGGTGATTACGGCAGTTTCCTGTATCGCCTGAAGAAGAAGGAGAAGCAGCAGAAGTCTCACAGCAAGCAAACGGAAGTGAAGGTCATCCGCTTCGGATTCCGCACCGATACGGGAGACTTGGATCGCCTCGCCGATCGCAGTCGCGAATTTCTCGCTGAGCGCAACATGGTGAAAGTGTCGGTGACGCTCCGCGGTCGCGAGCTCAGCAACCAACAATTTGCCGTCGACAAACTCAAGAAATTCATTCTCGGGCTTGCTGATGCCGCCGAAGTCGATCAGCCGGCGAAGAAGCAGGGCAACCAATACATAGTAATCTTGCGACCGAAAAAATAAGAAACCTCTGAAAAATGCATGCTGCTTCGTCAGCTTCTCAAAAATTTCACTCAACGTATACGAATACGTTTCGTGTAATTTTTGTTCGCTTCCTCGCATCCTGCTATTTTTGAGAGGTTTCTTGTTCTGCCTCGTAAGTTTCCCTTTGCTTTTACTGGCATCCATGGCTACAATCCCTCGTCCGTATGCCTAAATTGAAGTCCCACAGCGGCGCGAAGAAACGCATCCGTAAAACCGGAAGCGGGAAGCTGGTCTTCGACCGTAACAGCCGCAACCATCTTCTGTTCCAGAAGAACAAGCGCCAGAAGCGCTTGAATCGGACAAAATTGATGCATCCGACCAATGAGCGTGCACTCGCACTCCTCCTTCCGAACCTCTAATCATGAGAGTGAACCCCTCGACTTCGCTCGGGGTGACTCACCTCCTTCACTTCTAAAATTATGAGAGTCAAACGCGGAATTCACAGGCACCGGAGAGTCAAAGCGCTCCACAAGCTCACGAAGGGCTACAAGGGGATGCGTCGCTCGACCGTGAAGAAGGCGAAGGAAGCCGTCATCAAAGCAGGGCAGAACGCGTACCGCGATCGCAAGCTTAAGAAGCGCGATTTCCGCTCACTCTGGACGGTGCGTCTCAACGCGTCGCTCCGTGGTGTCGGCTTGAATTACTCTCGCTTCATTCCGGCTCTCGCAAAGGCGAAGATCGTTCTCGATCGCAAGTCACTTTCCGAGATCGCTATTCATCATCCGGAGATCTTCACGCAGATTGTGAAGGAGGTAGGGATGGGAAAATAGCTACCTGCGTTTCCGCCAGGAACCGAGCAGCGTTTTTTTCTTGCACAGTCCTACCACTTCTTCCTCTCCTCTCTCACAAATCCCGACACTTCGATGAAGGTCATCTTCGGATCGATCTTCTTCATCCCATCAAGCATCAGGTTCACGCCGAGGGCATCCGAAGCCATGTGGCTGCACTGAATGATGTTCACATGGTGTTTCTTGGCTTCCTCGAGGGATTTCTCCGTCACGTGCATCGAGAGGACGGTGCCGACACCGGCACGTGCCTTCGCTTCGAAGAATTCCTCGGGACCGTTCGTTCCACCCGTGAATTCCGTCGCACAAATTTTCCCCGGACGGCTGCCGCGGCTGCCGCTCACGATGATCGGCGGATTGCCTTTCTTCGCGAATTTCTTGTACTCCGGAATGTCGAGGATTGCGTTCAGAATTTCCCCGAGATCATCGTACTCGTGCTTGCAGATGTGTTTCTCCATGAATGCCCAGACGAGGTTATCCGTGATCGTGTGGCAGCAGACGGCGGGCAAATCGAGCAGTTCCGCGGCACGCTCCGTTCGGAATAAGTTATCGGCATGAATCGCTCTCCAGATTTTACTCATCCGCGGTCGCAGCAGTCCTTCCGCTTGGTTGACCGTCACTCCAACCCCTGCGAGAAGGTCGATCTGCAGCGGCATGACCTTGTCGAGATCCGCGAGTGCCCTCCCTTCCGGATGATGGATCAGCATGCCGTCGATCTTGGTTCCTTTGCTTCGGAGGCGATCGGCAAGCAGGATCTCCGGTGTTTCGATGTCGATGCCGACCATGAGGTGCGTAAACTCTGCGTCATCAGCGCCATTGATGATGCGGCAGTCCGGAAACGGGTTCCATGTGCGCTCAACGTCAAAATACTCTTTTTCTTTTTCTTCGAGTTTCTTCTCTCGCTCTTTCTGTTTCTTGAACATCTTCTCGATTCGTTTCTTTCCGCGGGGATCATAGTCGATACCCATCGCAACGGCATGTTGAAAAAATTTCTTGAGTTTCATAGTGTCGGAAGCCTACAGAAGATCAGTGTTTATGCGCAATGTGATTTTTATTTCTTGAGAAAGTAATGGAGAATCCCCGTTCCGATGACGAGCGGATGTCGCAGGCAAAACTTCACGAGCGTGCTGCCGCCTTTCGTTGATGCTTTTTTCCCCGATCCGACCCGGTTGAAGAATTTTGCGATCATTTTTCCTACCGCACGATTTCTCGCGTCGATTGCAGCCAGTCGATTCTCTCCATTGAGCAGTGGCAGAAGCCGTTCGAAGCAGCGGAGCCTGTCGTAGAGCCCTTCTCCCGCTTCCTGATTCACCGCACTTGCAGCTTCGCTGTGGACGCGGAAGATGCCGTACTCACGGTCGTAGAGACAGATGCAATCGGTCATTGCGAGGAGTCGCAGCCAGTACTCCGTGTCCAGAAACTGCGGCATGTCCGTGAGGAACGTGCCTGCGTGTTGCATCACCGATCGACGCATCACGACGAAGCTCGGTTCCCCGATGAAATTCGGATGCAGTTCGTGCTTGATCCAGAACCGGAGCAATTCTTTCCCGTGATGTACTCCGCTCTGAATGTTTTTTTTCTTGAAAGTCCGGACGGCTTGATACAGCGGCATCGTTGTCACGTTCGCATCTCCAAAGTACACGTGATCAAGGCAGACGAAGCCCGCTCTCGGATGCTTCTGCAGCGCCTCGACCGCGCTCCGCAAATAGTCCGGATCCCAAACGTCGTCCTGAAAGAGGAATGCGATAACCGGTGCCTTGGATTGTTCCACACATTCATTCCAGTTTCCGCCGATGCCAAGTCGCCTCGGTGATTTCGTGAAGACGAATCGCGGGTCACTCAGGAACGGTGCAACGATTTTTTCAGTGTCAATATCCGAACAATCATCATGAATCAGCGCGGTCCAATCCTGAAACGATTGCTTCCGCAACGACTGCAGCGCTTCCGTCAGAAATTCCTTCGAAGGATTGTAGGTTGGGATGAGGACGGAGACAGCGGACACGGAGTGAGTGTAACCTAGTCCTATGCGCATCGACATCCTCACTCTTCTCCCGGCTATGTTTCAGGGTCCTCTCACCGAGAGCATCCTCAAGCGTGCGGTCGATGCGGGATCGGTTGAGATCAACATTCACAATATCCGTGACTATTCGCTGCTTCGGCACAAGCAAGCGGACGACAAACCGTACGGCGGGGGAGCGGGAATGCTCATGATGGCGGAGCCGATCGTGCGGTGTATTGAAGCGGTGACGATGGAAGGAGAGAAAAGCAAGAAAAGGCAGAAGGGGCAGAAAGGTAGAGACGCAAAATTTTGCGTCTCTACACGATCTCCTCACCGTATCTATTTGTCCGCTGCAGGAAAAAAACTCACACAGCCCAAGGTCGAGCGACTCGCGAAGAAAGACTGGATACTTCTGCTTTGCGGACATTACGAAGGCATCGATCAGCGTGTGATCGACGGGTGGATCGATGAAGAGATATCGATTGGCGACTACGTGCTCACGGGCGGGGAGATTCCTGCGATGGTCATCGTCGATTCCGTTGTCCGAAAAATTCCCGGCGTGCTTGGGAAGGACGTCTCAGCCGATCTTGACAGTTTCTCGAAAGCATTCGATCGCAAGCGCGAGTATCCGCAGTACACGAGACCGGAAGAGTTCCGCGGACTCAAGGTTCCGGACGTGCTCATTTCGGGGAATCACAAGAAGATAGAAGAGTGGCGGAGGGAGAAATTACTGTAGTTCCGGCGATACCTCTTTTTTACCGGTGATCATTGCAAAGAGTGCACGACCGTTTGCAAGGATTGTATGCACCGTAGATGTGATTCTCTGTTGCATGCCTGTTTCAGTTCTCAACTGTTGCATATATAGTTTTGCCGCAGTCATAACATTTGCCGGAAGCCTTGCATTGTCATTTGCAGCATCTGGCGAGGACATTGCCTGACGGAGGAATCGTTCGTTTTCTTGGAAATTTGCATCCTCAAAAAATTCATGTCGCCTCTCATTGTAGACGCCGTTGCATGTGAGAGTCATGAATGCGTATAGGTCACCATAGGTGACTGGCAACTCTATCCTTGGCAGAGGTTCACGAGCACGTTCAACGGACATGGGGCGAAGGGGAAGTGGACACGTTGTAATCAAGATTCACTTTCCAATCAATCGGAGATTGTATAAAAATCTTTCTCTGTTTCTTTTTTGGACTACGGTTTTGCTTCAAGCAATTGCCATTTTTCAGCTATCTTCTTCCACACAGTTTTTTCCTGAAACACAGAAAATTTCTTGCAATTTTGTAGAATGATGATCATCTTTTTCTCCTCCCACTCGCGTAGGATGTTTGCATGATCGATCAACTCAAGGCGGCGCTGCAGTCGGGTGGAACGATCACGTTTTCGGTGAAAGTTCGTCCGCAGGCGCAGAAGACGGCACTCAGAAAACCGCTTGCAGACGGCACATTGAAAATTGATCTTGCAGCGGTTGCCGAGGATGGGAAGGCGAATGAAGAGCTTGTGAGATTTCTTTCGGAGGAGTTCGGAGTAGCGAAATCAGGAGTGGAGATTGTGTCGGGTAATACGTCGAGATTAAAAATAATCAGTATTTGTACAAAGTAATTCTTGCAGCACGCGCGAAGCATCGCGCTCCCTTTTCAATAATAATTCCCCTCAAAGGGAGCGGCATGCTTGCCGCGTAGCATGTTGAATTTTACTTATGAAACTGCTCATGAATTTCCTTCAGTCTCCTGTTCGTAAGGTGCGTGTAAATCTGTGTCGTCGTAATGCTGCTGTGCCCAAGCATCTCCTGTACCGAGCGGATATCCGCGCCGTTTCTGAGCAGTTCGGTTGCGAACGTATGCCGAAGCGTGTGCGGCGTGACTTTCTTCACCAGCCCCGCCTCCGTTGCGATGTTCCGCACGATTCGTTCTATCGCCTGCGGCTGCAGACGCCTCTCTTCACCGAATAAACTCTTCACATTCGACCGATTCGAGTTGCTGAGGAACAGCGGCGTGTAGTTGTCATCACGGAGGTTCAGATAGTCTTTCAAAAATTGCACCGCCGTTTCCGAGATGAACACGATGCGGGCTTTGCGTCCTTTGCCGATGACGCGGAACTCGCGTGAGACGAGATTCACGTCTTTCCGGTTCAGATTGCTGAGTTCGCTCACGCGGAGCCCGGTGGAGTAGAGGAGATGCAGGAGTGCGAGATCGCGTGCACCGTTTCGTTTCGCCCCGTCGATCGTGCGAAACATCGCTTCCAGCTCCTCGCGCGCGAGGACTTCCACCTGTCTGCCCGGAACTTTCGGGAGTTCGATCTTCTCGGGAGACAGTGTGGCGACGTCGTTCTTCTGCAGGTGCTTGAGCATGGCACGGAGCGCGACCAGGTGATACTGCTGCGTCTTGATATTGAGCGTGATGCCTTGTCCCGACATCGGCGTGCGGTGCAGATGCAATCGGTAGTCTCGGATGAGATCAGCTGTGATGCGGGAAACATCCGTTTTCGGCTTTGCGAAGCGCTCGAAACGCCGAAGGTAGTGGCTGTAGTTTTCGACGGTTTTCTTGCTTTGGTACTTCCCCACCTCGCAGTGCGTGAGGAAGTCATAGATGGCGTCGCGAAGCAGCATGTCTGTAGGATACGCTTGTATGGTCCGGACGAATAAACAGGTCTGGCGGAAAAAGTGGAATGATCGGCGCGAGCCGGTCAATGCGTTTGCACGGACAGTGCTTCGGAGACTTGGGGACGGTCGCGGGAGAACGCTTCTGGATGTCGGCTGCGGAATCGGCAGAGACAGCGTGTTCTTTGCAACGAATGGGTATCGCGTCACTGCGACTGATTTCTCGGAGAGCGGAATTGCCGCTTTGGAAGCAGGGAAACAGCGGCGAGGCTTGAATATGCGGACAATGCTGCATGATACATCGAAACGGTTTCCGTTTCCGGACGGATCGTTCGATATCATCTATGCCCATCTCTCGCTCCACTACTTCGACGATCGCAGTACACGGAAAGTTTTTGCCGAGATGCATCGCCTGCTCAGGAAAGGCGGAATGTTCTTCGTGAAGTGTAAATCAACGGATGATGCGTATTACGGCAAAGGTGACAGGGTTGGTCCGGATACATTTCGTCATGGGCATGTCCGACATTTCTTTACGAAGAACTACATGACGTCGGTGCTTCAGGACTTTGACATTCTTTCCCTTCGAAGAAGCAGTTCGTTTTTTCATGGGAAGACGTCGGGGTTTGTTGCGGCGATTGCGAAGAAATAATTCTTTTTCCGGTCCTCACTCCGGCGCTGATGCGCCACCTCTCTCCATCGGCTGGAGAGAGGATGTCCGTAATCAAAGAAAGCACGGGCTCCCCCTTCTCCAGCCGATGGAGAAGGGGTCAGGGGATGAGGAATGTTCTAGCGCAGTGCTTCCTCAATTTTCTCCCTCAGCTCCTCCCTCGTCACCAGCCCAAGCCAAGAATCCGACCCAAGGACGAAGAACGGAACGCGCTGCACACCAAACTCATATGCTTTCTGCAGATTGCCTGCGAGGAGATCTTTGTTCGCTGTGCAGGCAAGGAGTTTCTTCACATTCACGCCGATCGCTTTCGCAAATTTTTCGACATCGATCGCAGCAATCGCATGAGTACTGAGCCAACGGTCAGCTTCCGGAAATTTCTTCTGCTCGGCTGCACACACTGCGAGACGTGCGGCATGGTCTCCATCCTGTGACATCGGGACGAACACGCGTTCAATCGAGAGAGCGCCTCTTGCAACCAACTCATTCTCGATCCATCGAAGATCGCTCGTCATGAACTCCCTGCAGTACGCACAGTCATAATCCGAGAAGAGCATCAGCCGATGCGGATTGTCGATGGTTCCCGAGACGACAGTTCCGCTCGCAGTGAGACTGTTATCGAACGTTGCCGGCTTCGATTCCGAAATTTCCAAACTGTCGGCAGTCGTCGGTGTCGCTTCATTCGGTGAATCGATGACGGCTCCCGAAACGTCGCCCCCCGTTTCCGTATTGATCTGTGGCGCAGGCGTACTCCGACGGGTTTCGCATGCAGCAAGCAGGAGGAGTAGAGAGAGCAGCGCGATGATGGGTCGTTTCGATTGCATTCGTTTCCATTGTGCTGCCTTTTTCTGGATAATGAAACTCCATAGCCTCTCGCGTCTCCATCTTCGGCGTTCCTCTTGATGCCGTCACTTTGCCTGAGGCGTGTGATCGAATCCGTGCGATGATTGCAAGTACCGGTCAGCATCATGTTCTCACGCCGAACCCCGAGATGCTTCTCGCTTCGCGGTCGAATCCGGCATTTCGATCCGTCCTTCAGTACTCATCCCTCAATGTTCCGGACGGCGTCGGGCTTCTCCTTGCTTCGATGTTTCTGGGGAATCCGATCCGGGAGCGAGTCTCCGGCATTGATCTGATCACAGCACTCTGTCGAGTGACCGATCAGCCGGTGTTCTTGCTCGGAGCAGGTCCGGGCGTCGCTGAGCGTGCGGCAGAAGTATTGCATAAACAGAATCCCTCACTCTTCATTGCGGGAACCTATGGCGGATCGCCTAATGCTGCAGAGGAAGCTGCGATCATCGAACGAATAAACCAATCCGGTGCAAAAATTCTCTTCGTCGCGTACGGTGCGCCGAGACAGGATCTTTGGATTGCGAGGAACCTGAAGCGCATGCCGGGCGTCGGAGTCGCCATGGGAGTCGGCGGTTCGTTTGATTTTCTCGCCGGCGTACTGACGCGTGCGCCAAAGTGGATGCGTTCGATCGGGCTTGAGTGGCTATTTCGTCTGCTGCAACAACCGAGTCGCATCGGAAGAATCTTCAATGCCGTTGTCGTGTTTCCTTTGATTGTTCTGCTCACCGAAAAGAGGCAAGGATCTTGAGAGCGATATGCACGGAATCTCCGTCCTACTCTCCGTGCAATTTTTCGAACCGTTCCAGCGTCCACTTTGCAGACGGCGCATCAAAGACCAAGCGTGCGAAGTAATCGCTCTGGTCAGATGTTTGAACATGGTAGGTATAGTTTGATTTTGTATGATCCACGCTTGTTTTTTCCTCCCTGAGGAACCGGACATCGGTGATGTGGATGCCTTTCTCCAATTTCGGTTCCGTCAGTGCGATGACGGTGACTGGTGTCGGGACATCGAGAAAAAGCGATCCTCGCAGATTCAGCGTCCCCCGACCGATGAGCGATGCCAGCGTGACGATCATCGCCGACAGGACGAGTGCGATCACGAGCGACAGTCGCTGACTCCGATGCGTGAGGTATTCGAGATCCATAATTCTCCCCATTATAGAGTATTTTCCGGATTTTTGCATCAGCAATTTTCTTCGGTCCTGCTTGGTGTTACGATGCACGCATGTCAACGCTCGTCCTTATCCGTCACGGTCAATCGCAATGGAACCTTGAAAACCGATTCACGGGGTGGAGTGATGTGCCGCTCACGGAGCAGGGTCGCAAGGATGCGGCAACGGTCGGGGCGGCGCTTCGTGATCTGACATTCGACTCTGCGTGGACGTCGCGCCTGCAGCGTGCGCAGGAGACACTTTCGACGATTCTCAAAACGTTGAAGCAGGATATCCCCACCGAGTTCGATTCCGCTCTGAACGAACGTCACTACGGCGATCTCCAGGGGCTGAATAAAGCGGAAACTGCGGAGAAGTACGGTCAGGAGCAGGTGAAACTCTGGCGCAGGAGTTATGGAACCCGTCCGCCGAACGGCGAAAGCATGGAAGACTGCGAACGCCGCACGACGCCGTTCTTCCTGCAGTACATTCTTCCGCAGGTGGTGAGTGGCAAGAATGTGATCGTCGCGGCGCACGGCAACAGTCTCCGACCGATGATCAAATTTCTTGAGAAGTTAACCTCCGAACGTGCCGGCAGCATGGAGATCGGGCTCTGTACCCCGTACGTTTACCATTTCAAGGGTGAGCTGATGGTGAAGAACGAGGTGCGCGAAGTCCCCGGCATCATCACGCTCGGTGCGTCGACGACGCAGGCGAAGGTGGAGGGAGGACGCGTGTAGGAAGTTCAAGAAAATCCCTTGCATTGTCGTAAATGACAGTGTACTGTTGTACCAGTACATCATTCTCTATGTCACTTCTTGAAATCACCTGCTGTTTGGATGGGAAGCCTCGTAAGGAGAGCGTTGCATTCAGTTCAAAAGACGCCGTTTCCACGATTGCGGCGGATGTTCGATCCAAGCTTGCAGAGATGGGTTTTCAGGACATGGCTGATGCAGTTTCTGAGGTAATCATGAAAACAACGTATGAGCAGCTTCTTCGTTTTTCATGTCAGTGTGAACAAGGCAGAAATTCTGTTTCTATTGCAACTTTTCAACGTACTCCAGTCGCAACAGGTTCTAAAAATACCGTCGGAGGATGGGGATGAAGAGGGTGTTTTTGGTTGTAGAATTCGCTACACTGACGATTGTTGATGAGTGCCATTACTTTTCTCCGGCCAGATTTCTTCGAGGCAATCGGAGCACTGTCTCACAAGAATATTCACATCATCCTGATTGCAACGAAGCCCGATATTATCAAACAGATTCCCCTCTATCGTGAGCTTCAGTCCCGAGGGCACACGGTGCTCCTCGGTCACACCGGTCAGCACTACGACGAGAATCTGAGCGGCGGAATGCTCAAAGAATTCGGCGTGGAGCCGGATTTCAATCTGAACGTTCGCGGCAACATGTGCGAAGTCGTCAGTCAGATTATCGAACGATTCGGGTTTGTGATCGGGGAGCTGAAAGCCAAAGGTAAGATCGTGATTCCGTACGTGCACGGCGATACGACGACTGCCATGGCGGCGAGTAATGCGGGTTACTGTCACGGGTTCGCTTCGGTGCACGTCGAGGCGGGGATACGGACGCTGACGCCGGAGTACGAGGATTTTGGGTTAGGGATGGGGGATGGGAACTCAAAAAGAAAATTCGATCCGGTTGCATGGAGAGAGTTTCTCATGCAGCGCAAGAATTGGCAGAGGGGGAGTCAGGAACCGTACCCTGAGCAGTTCTGCACGCGATGTTCAGAGGCTGCGACGGGTGTGCATCTTGCCCCCGTGGAACTTGACCGAGAATTCATGCTCTCGGAAGGTTTCGCCGACGACAGAATTTTCGTTGTTGGAAACTCTGTGGTGGATGCGACGGAAGAGGCACTCGAAAAATCCAAAAACCAAACAACAAAGTCCAAAATCTTTGAGAAGTATCCTGAGTTGGAGAAGGGTGATTTCGTTCGTTTCTGCATTCACCGACGCGAAAATTGCCTGTCGGAATCACGTTTCCGTGCGATCTACGGTGCGATGAAACTGCTGATCGAAGAGGGGAGGAACGTGCTTTTCATCAACATGATTCAGACCACTCTCGCCTTCGAACGTTTCGGACTCAAGTCCGAAGTCGAGCTACTCGCGAAGAAACACAAGAACTTCATTCTTTCACCCGTGTGGTCGGAGTACGGCGATGTCATCGCCGCGATGAGCCGTAGTGCCGTGTGTGCAACCGACTCGGGCTCGATGCAGGAGGAGATGAACGTGCTTAGTGTGCCGTGCGTGACGCTGCGCTTCGGCTCCGACCGCAGCGAATCAGCAATCAACGGCGGCAATATCATCGCTCCGCCTATCGATTCGAAGATCATCAAGCACATGATCGAGTTTGCATGGAATAATCAGGACATGCGCAAGGCTCCGAAGCTGTATGGCAAGAACGTGAGCGCAAAGTGCATCGATGCTGTGGAGCAAGTCTTGAAGACCGGGAATATTTTCAGGAGTGATGAGGAGAGGCTTGGCTTCGCGCAGAAGCCAAAGAAGAAGTAAAGTATGTCTATGTCCCTCCCGCGTCTCCGAGAATCGCTCACCCTCGCATTGATCGGCCTCCTGCCATTCCATGCGTTTTTTGTGACGGTTTTGACGAAGATGATTGCCGGATCGAATCATGCGCCGTTGCCTGCGCTTGCTGCATGGAAAGAGCTTCTTTTGGCATTGATACTGCTTTTGGCGCTTGTGGAGATCGCACAGGAGTGGAAAGTGGAAAGTGGAAAGTGGAAAGTAGATTGGATCGACGCATGCATCCTCACTCTTTTTTTACTGTCACTTTTAATTTCTAACTTTCAACTTTCAACAGCCAAATTTCTTCTCGGTTTCAAATACGATCTCCTCCCCCTCATCGCTTTCCTGATTCTCCGCCGCGTGCCGTGGTCGCATCATTTTCAATTCGCACTTATTCGAATCCTGATCGCTGTCGGCTGCATTGTCGCAGCGTATGGAATTCTCGCAGAGTTTCTCCCGCTTCGGTTTTTTGTGTGGCTTGGGTACTCCGATCTCCACTCGCTCTATATCGCAAATGCACCTCTTGCCCCGTATCAGGAACTCGAAGGCGGCATGATGCGGCGAGCGCAGAGCTTCATGAGCGGACCGAATCAGCTTGGGCTGTGGCTTCTGATTCCGCTTGGAGTGTTGTTAAGCCAAAGCAATGTCGAAGAGACAAAGAAGTGGAAACGCTTTGCAAGAATGGCGATCATTTTTCTTGCTTTGCTTTATACATTTTCCCGCGCTGCATGGATCGCCGCTGCGGTCATGATGATTGTGACGTTCGTCAGGTCTACGATTGCTGTGCACGCAAAAAAACTTTGCATAACGATTCTCGGATTTATCGCTTGTTTTGGAATTGCTCTCGCTCTTTTGTTCCCGTCCGTCTTTTTCCGCATTCATTCATCATCGGATCATCTCCGAAAACCGGTTGAAGCAGTGAAGATCATGATAGCCCATCCTTTTGGCTTGGGCTTGGGCTCCGCAGGTCCTGCGAGCAATCACTTCAGTGACACGTGCGTTGCGCTTCCGAAAAATTCCGATTGGTCATGGGCGAAAAATCGCAGCGATCTCTGCGTGTTCGTCGACTCGGTTCAGGTTCAGCCGACTGATCGCACATGCTCGTGTCCTCTCCTCACCGAGAACTGGTATTTGCAGATTGGTGTAGAGCTTGGGGTGATCGGATTTGTGTTGTATTTGGTTCTCACGATTCTTGTACTGAAGCGACTCTTACTAACCACTAACCACTTATCACTAACCACTTCTCTTTCGTTTCTCGGTCTCTCCATCGCCGCTCTCTTCCTGCATGCGTTTGAGGATAGTGCGGTGGCGTATACGATGTGGATTTTGATAGCGATCGCCTTACAGAATCTACGAAAGTAAGTTTTCTGAAGATAATCGTGTTGCAGTTGTGACAAGCACGGATTGATTCTGACGAAATTTTTCGCAGGATTTCCTTCTTCCTTCCTCTACTTCTATCAAGACCAACAATCCACGAAGTGCAAAATTTGCATCCTCCGCATGACCATGATCAACCATGATGAAAGAAGGATCGTAGACAGTGATCTCGAGAAGACGGTTCATGACCACCGTGGCATTTCTTACACTTGCCATGGTTGCCCGATCACTTGCAATTATTTGTTGTATCCAGGTTTCAAGTTCAGTGATCGTCTCACAATGGGGAGGAATTTCTGAGGCAGGATCTGAGAATTGGTCGTTTGTGACAAGTGTACCTTCACTATTTTGCACAATGAGTTCTGTCATGCTTCGAGTGTATGCCGGTGACTTTTAGATGCAAGTAAATGCTCTCTCTGTCCAATCTTGCTACACTCCATCTATGTCCTCGTCCGCCCAGCCGATTGCAGGCTCCATCGTCATCCTCGACTTTGGCGGGCAGTACGCGCACCTGATTGCGAGCCGTATCAGGCGTTTTGGGTTCAAAGCGTATATTTTGCCGGCTGATACTAAGGCGCAGAAACTGCAAAATGTTGCGGGCATCATTCTTTCAGGCGGTCCGCAGAGCGTGTATGAGAAGGGAAGTCCGCAGGCGGATCCTGCAGTTCTTGATCTTGGCATTCCGGTACTCGGTCTTTGCTATGGTCATCAGTGGGTGGCGCAGACGCTGGGAGGAAAAGTGGCGCCTGGAATCGTTAAAGAATACGGACCGGTCGACATCGAACGAGTGGACAGCGATCTTTTTTCAGGTTTACCGAAACGATTCATGGTGTGGATGTCGCATGGAGACGAAGTGAAAGAATTGCCGAAGGGATTTGTGACAATCGCAAGTTCCAGGAATTGCATCCATGCGGCGATGATGAATGAGGCGCGGAACATCTTCGGGATTCAGTTTCACATCGAAGTCGTCCACACGGAGCATGGGATGGAAATTCTCAGGCGCTTCGTCGATCTCTGCAGTCCGGAATCGTGGTCAATCGAAAGCTACGCAGCGCATGTCGGTGAGGAAATTTTGAAAGAAGTAGGGGAGAAAAAAGTGTTTATGCTCGTCTCCGGGGGCGTCGATTCGACGGTTGCGTTCACGCTCCTCAATAAAGTTTTGGGAGAAGATCGCGTGCAGGGATTGCTCGTCGATACGGGACTGATGCGCAAGGGGGAAGTTGCGGCGATTCAGAAAGCATTTGTGCCGCTTGGCATCAGGAATCTGCAGATCGAAGATGCGTCGGAGAAATTTTTCGCAGCTCTGAAAGACGTATACGAACCGGAAGCGAAGCGTGCGGTGATCGGCAGAACATTTCTCGACGTTCAACGTGAAGTAAGTGAGCGCATGGGGCTTCGGATGATGGAAGGCAGCCCTTCGACTCGCTCCGCTCGCTCAGGACAATCGCCGATTGGTGATTGGATGCTGGGGCAGGGGACGATCTATCCCGATACCATCGAGACCGGTGGGACGCAGCACTCGGACAAGATCAAAACGCACCATAATCGTGTGGAATTGGTGCAGAAAATGATCGAAGAAGGGCTCGTTATCGAACCGCTGAAAGAACTCTACAAAGATGAAGTACGTCAGCTTGGGGAAGAGCTCGGACTTCCGCATGAACTTGTCTGGAGACATCCGTTTCCGGGTCCCGGTCTCGGAGTTCGTATTTTATGTGCGGAAAAACCTGCGGTGTTGGAAAAAATTTCCAATTCCCAATTCCCAATTTCCAATTCACTTGTTCTCCCCGTTCGCTCCGTCGGTGTGCAGGGTGACGGCAGAACGTATCGGCATGCACTCGCACTGTTTGCCAACAATCACTCGTGTCCGACGGATCAGCATTACGAACTTGCATCGTCGATTCCGAACGAGAGCAAGACGATCAATCGCGTGCTTTTCTGCCTTTCGCATGCAAAACCTTTTGAGATTACATTTACGCCGACGTACATCGAGAAAGGCAATGCAGATCTTCTTCGCGAAGCAGATGCAATCGTGACGGATGCGATTCGAGAGTCGAATTTGTACGAGACAATTTGGCAATTCCCCGTCGTGCTTCTTCCGTTCGGAGAGAAGAAAGACATGCGATCGATCATCCTCCGTCCGATCGAATCGACCGATGCGATGACGGCTGCTGCGTACAGACTCCCGAAAGATGTGCTCCAGAACATCACGAAGTCAATCCTCAAACTCAAGGGTATCGATGCAGTGTTCCTCGATCTTACGAATAAGCCGCCGGGGACGATTGAGTGGGAATAAGCTACACTGTGAGCTCATGGCTCAGACCGATCCGCTCTCACCGAAGGAACTCGCTGCACTCGTCCTCAAGGCACAGGACGGTGATACCGATGCATTCGGGAACATCTACGATGCGTTCCTGACACCGGTATACCGCTACGTCGTGTTCCGCTTTCCGGCGGACCTCACGGAAGATCTCGTTGCGGATATTTTCGTGAAGGCATTCGAGAAATTGCACAGTTATCGTCCGATCTTCGGTGTTCCGTTCTCCGCATGGCTCTTCCGCATCGCGCGCCATACGCTCATCGATGCCTACAGGAAAAATCGTGGATTCGAAGAACTCAGCGAGGAACTGATCGACGAGAGCCGCGAGAGCGATCCGAAGCTCAGAACCGAACAAGCTCTCTCGGTCGGTCGCGTGCGGCAGGCGATCATGAAACTTCCGGAAGACTATCGGGATGTCATTCTCCTGCACTACATTTCGGGGCTCGGGCATCGCGAAGTGGCAAAAGCACTCCACATGACGGAAGGGTACGTTCGCATCCTCAAATTTCGCGCTCTCAAGAAACTGGAAGGGCTTCTCGGTGTTTCCACTCTTTCGAATGATTGACTTTTCCAAAATTTGGCTTCATTTCTCTATAATTTTTCAGTTCTTTCCTGTAACGCAATTGCTTCTTTTCCGTTTTAACAAGCGATAATAGCCACTTTTCATGCTCGATGAATCTCTCCTGCATCGGCTCGCAGCAGACATCACTCCCAGTGATGCCGTCCGGTTGCGCCTCAAGAAGCGTTTGCAGCGCTCCATCGAGCCAACGGCACTTCTCCGGAGCGTTGAGGCGGTGAAGCCGTCTTCGGCAATTCGTCTGACCCTGAAAGAGCGTATTCTCGGTGCTCTTCCTTCCGCATCGCTTGCGGAAGATCTGCGGAGAATCAAAGAGAGTATCTCTCTTCCCGCCTCGCGCATCTTCTCGCTTCGGCAACTCATTCTCGGACGATTGGCTCCGGAGAACGATGAGCCGTTCATGCACGGCAGTCTGAAGTGGGTGGCTTCCTTCGCCGTGTTCCTGCTCGCGATTCGTGCGATGCCACTGGTGTTTCTCGTTCCGCCGACGAAGGCGGATATCGGTGTGCAGCTGATTCCGAGCGGAGAGGATGTCTCCGTCTTCGTCGGAGGGCTGTGGAGAAATGTTCCTTCCGCAGAAGTGATTCATGGACCGCTGATGATCCGCACGGCGGGAGACTCGAAGGCGACGGTCATTCTCAATGATGACGGCGTGATACGTCTGGGGACCGATACGACATTCAAACTTCATGACATCGGTGATCGTCCGCAGTTTGCGCTCTCCGGTCCGACTGCCACACTCGTCCGCGGACAGGTCTGGGTTCTCGGTCTCCTCCCCCCTGTCGTCGAAGGCATCTCCGTTGAAACGCTGCATGGCACCGTCGACATCAACTCCGGAAGTGCCTCGGTTCGGGAAGACGGTCGCAACATGACGATCACGCTCTTCGATCGCGGTGCGACGTTCCATCAAGGATCACGCACGGCATTCCTCGTCTCCGGCGAGAAGGGCATTGCCAATGCTTCCGATACGCTCTCCATCCTCAAACTGTCGGCGAATGCTTTCTCCGATCCGTTCGTGAGTCAGAATCTCGAGCAGGATGCGGTGCACAGAGCGGAGATCGGGAAACTTCAGCAGGAGCGAAGGGCGCGCATGGCGGGCATTCTTCCAACATCCATTCTGTACTCGGCGAAGCGTATTGCGGAGCAAGTCGATGTGCTCTTCACGCTCACGCATGACGGTCGTACCGAGAAGCGCATCCAGCAGGCTGATACGAGGCTCAGCGAAGCTCTCGCTCTGGTGAAAGAAGGTCAGAATACCGAGGCTGTCATTCCGCTCACCGAATACCGCGATTCGCTCGTTGCGATGGCGGGCGGAACCGGCGACAACCTCGTGAAGTATCTCCTCAGAAAGCAGATCGCGGATGCGAGTTCTTCCATCGATCCTGCGACGTCGTCGGGGAAGATTCAGTTGGTGCGCACGGCGATTCTCGATGTCAGCGCTTCCATTCCGGATACGGCGCTCCAGTCGAAAGATATCGAAGGATACGTGCTCGTCAGCAAATTGACGGAAATCAACCACATGCTCTCCGCTCAGAGTGATCTCAGCGGTGCTCTCCTCGCGTACGCCGATGTAAGCCCGTACATCAAAGCACTGCTCTCGGAGAAAGACGGCGCACATCCGCTCCTGCAGAAGGAGGCACGGTCTCTCCTCGTTTCCACGTCGTCACTCATCAAAGATGCCGCGAAGGGAAGCCAGAATTCCATCATCGTGGCTGCGGAGACCGATCTCAGTCAGTACGTTCCGGTCGAGCCGAGCGGCGCACTCGTGAGTGAGGCGGAGCTGAATGCGACAATCGATGCCATCGTGCAGCGCATCTTCATCTTCAAGGCTCCGCTCAGTCGCTACAACCAGCTGATCCATGAGATGGGTGAACTGAAAGGCAATCCGAATCGCGGGACGCTCCTTCGAAGGCTGTACCGCGCGCTTCCGGAGCTTGGACTCGGGGAATACGTTCTGACGGAGATTAAGAGTTTCGGGGATGAGCTGAAGGGAAGGTAGTGGGAAGCCGCGCGAAGCATCGCGCTCCCTTGTGCTTGCCGCGTTGACTATCCAGAGCCCTTCCAGTACCTTTTCCCAGCTTTCTCCTCTTTCCTATGTACACCATTACCGATCTCAAGCCCGGTCGCGCCATCACGCTCGACGGCGAACCGTTCATCGTTCTTGCCTCGCAGTTCGGACGAAAGAGTCAGAGTCAGGCGAATATGCAGTGCAAACTCAAAAATTTGAAAACCGGTGCCATTGTTGCAAGAAACTTCCAGGGATCGGAGAAGATCGCTCCGGCGGACGTCGGGTACCGTCACGTGCAGTACTTGTACAAGAATCAGGGCAACCTTTCGTTCATGGATCTCGAGAGTTATGACCAGTTCGATCTTCCGGAGGAGATGATCGGGGAGGGCGTGAAATTTCTCGTGGATGGACTGGAGGTCGATGCGCTCATGTACGAAGAGAAACCGATCGGCATCAAGCTGCCCGTGACGGTGATTCTTCAGGTCGTCGAAACGTCCCCCGGTGTTCGCGGTGACACGGCGACGGGTGGCGGAAAACCTGCAACGTTAAACAGTGGTGCGGTGATCAACGTTCCTCTCTTCGTCAACGAAGGCGACAAGATTAAAGTGAATACCGAGAGCGGATTGTATGTGGAGCGGGCGAATGGGTAAGAGGGCATATATTTGACTATATATCAATATAGGTTAATAATACATACATGGACAATCGTTTCGAATGGAACGGCGGAGTCTCCTCTGCCAAACGCAAAAAGGAACGGCACACGTTCCGACCTGTGGAATTCTTCGGACATGCAGTCGATATTGCGCCGGGAGAGCTTTTTGTTCCGGAACGGGGATTTAAGGTATTGAACTATATGCCGGCTCGTTCCGAACTGCAGCCCGCACCCTCGTCGATGCCGATCTATTCGATTGCCGTGGAACAGGCTCGGGCATTCGACCTTTTCACCGATCTTCTCGAGCCGCTCGGAGAAGAACTCTCGGTTGTGCTTGAATCGACGCACGATTCGACGGTCTCGAACAGGAGCCGAGATTACTGGTCCGTCGGACATGATGCGATTTCTTTGCAGAGCGCTCTCGTTGACTATGAAGATTTGCTTACGAAAGACGGCTGTACGGGGCTCTCCATTCTGGACGAAAATCAACACTGCGAGGTGATGTACACCGAAGACAAGTCGTTGCATTGTTACGGCACACCCGGAATCATGGGAAAATTCCAAAGAATTCTTCATCGACACAACGTGTTGCACCGTCCGGAGATGAAGATGCTTTTTGATCAGGTTGCCCATATTCATCGAACGACCGTCGAGTATTGCGATCGCTTCCATGAGCTTGTGGAGCGCGTCGGTGCTCTCAGCGCGTGAGTGTGCTGATCGGTAGCATCAGGCGATTTCTTTCAAGAGCAGCGCATTCACTTTCGCGGCGTCTGCCTGCCCTTTCGTCAGCTTCATTACCGCACCGACGATCGCGCCGAGTGCGGCGGTTTTTCCTTCTTTGAACGACGCAACCGCTTTCGGGTTTGCGGCAATCGCTTCGGTGATGAATTTCTTGAGTGTCGCATCGTCCGATACCTGCCCCATTCCCTCATCTTTGATGATCACGCCTGCAGATTTTCCACTGAGGATCATTTTCTCCAGCACATCCTTCCCGGCATTCACATTGATTGCTCCCGAGTGAATCGCTTTTGCGAGCTCGACCATGTCGGCGATCGATGGAGCATTGCTGAGAGACTTTCCGTGCTGCGTGAGGAAGCCGGGCATTTGCGTCAGCACGAGTGACGATGCACGTTTCGGTTCTCCGATCGCCGCCTGAATCGCATCGAAACGCGCTCGAAGCGGCTCTTGATCTACGAGCATTGCGGCTTCTGCTTCCGTCAGCCCCAGTGCGGTGTACTGCGCTTTCATCTCGGAAGGCAGTTTTGCGAGTCCCGCGGTGACTGCGGCAATGAACGCATCGCTCACCTCCAGCGGCGGAATATCCGGTTCGGGGAAGTAGCGGTAGTCTGCGGCAGATTCTTTGTCGCGGAGCAACACGGTTTTCTCCTCATCGTCGATCCAGCCGACCGTGGTTTCTCCCGTCGGTTGCTTGCTTTCGCTCCAGAGTTTTCTGAGGATTTTCTCCTGATACTGCAGCGCTTTCTCGAGAGATTTGAACGAGTTCAGGTTTTTGATCTCCACGCGCGGATACAGCTTCTCTTCGCCCTTCGGTCGGAGCGAAATCGATGCATCGAAGCGCATCATCCCTTTGTACATGTCCGCCTCACTCGTTCCCGCATTGATCAGAATGCGACGGAGTTCTTCCGCGAACGCGCTCGCCTGTTTCGGGGATCGCAGATCCGGCTCGGTGACGATTTCCATGAGCGGAGTCCCCGCGCGGTTGTAATCGCAAAGCGTGTGATTTGCCCGGTGCATCAATTTCCCCGCATCGTTCTCGATGTGCAGACGGTGGATGCGGCACTCAGCGGCTTCGCTCGTGTTCGTTTTCGGGTCTGTCACCGAAAATTTCACGATGCCGTGTGAAGCGAGCGGATGTTTGTACTGCGAGATCTGGTAGCCGGCGGGGAGATCCGGGTAGAAGTAGTTCTTGCGGTCGAAATGACTGTCGTGATTGACGGTGCAGCCGAGCGCGACCGATGAGCGCACGGCTTTCTCGAGAACGGCTTTGTTGACGACCGGAAGCGTTCCGGGGTGGCCCATGCAGACGGGGCAGACGGTCGTGTTCGGTGCCTTCTCCCACGCATCATTGTCGCACGCGCAGAACATCTTCGTCTTCGTGTTCATTTGGGCGTGGACTTCCAAACCGATGATGACGTCGAATTCCATGCCCCTATCTTACATCACATTTTCACTGCGGTGATCCACAATCAGCACGCCTTCCAAATGATCCACTTCATGCTGGACGACGCGGGCGTCGAAGCCCGAGAGCTTCAGTTCCCGTTCCCGACCTGTGAGGCTTCGGTAGCGGACGACGATCTCCCGTGGACGCGTCACTTGAATCCAAATCTCCGGAAGGCTCAGACATCCTTCCTCCATTGTTTCCTTATCGCTGCTTCGCCACAGAATTTCCGGGTTCACCAGAGGCGTGAGTTTCTTGGCAATCAGTGCGATGCAAATGCGTTCGGTTCGATTCACCTGCGGTGCGGCAAGACCGGCGCCGTTTGCCGCAACCGTTGTTTCTTTCATGTTGTCGACGAGCACTTTGATTTCTTTCGTTATTTTCTTCACCTGCTGCGTCTTCGCACGAAGAATGGGATTGTCTTTCCCGGTGACGATTTTCAGGACGGGCATGGGAGCATTATACCCTCACTGCGACTCCGCAGATTGCCTGCAGATCTTCGATCGTCGCGATCTCTCCGATCTCGATCATCTTGAGAAGTGCGTGCGCGGTGAGAAGAACGTCCGGGAGGGCTCTGTGACGCGCTTGCGGGATCGTCAGTTTCAAGCGGCGCGCGACGGCGTCGAGGCTGTGACCGAACTCCGTCGGGAAGATCGCGCGACTGAGGCGCATCGTGCAGAGGCACTCCGGCAGATCGACGTATCCCCAGCAGAGTTGCTTCTCGATTTCCATGAATCCCATGTCGAATATCGCGTTATGTGCGACGAGGATGGATCCATGGCTGAACTCCAGAAATTTGGGCAACACTTCTTCAATGCCCGGCGCATCCCGCACCGCTTCATCGCTGATTTTATTCACCTGCTTCGCTTCCCACGGAATCGTGCGCTCCGGATTGACGAGTGACACGAACGACTTCGTCTCATCGATCTCACCATTCTCGATTCTGATTCCTGCGATTTCGATGATTTTGTGCCCTCTGCGAGGGTCCAAACCGGTCGTTTCCACGTCGAAGACGGTGAGCGGGGGGAGGGGGGTGGACATGGGAGGCGGAGGCTATACCTTTCCTGCGAAATGGTGAATGTAAAATGGAGAATGTAGAATTGATTCCTCAGTGCTTTCTGTTGAGATTCTACAGAGTAGAATGATCGCATGCAGAAACTCAGTGTTGATGTCGTGCTCAGGAAGCTGAAGAAGCTCTATCCCGATGCGAAGTGCAGTCTCGATTTCACCACACCTCTCGATCTCCTCGTCGCGACGATTCTCTCCGCGCAGTGCACGGACAAGCGCGTCAATATCGTCACGAAGTCGCTCTTCAAAAAATACAGATCACCGAAAGACTACGCTTCGGTTCCCGTCTTGGAATTGGAAGGCGATATCCATTCCTGCGGTACGTTTCGAATGAAAGCGAAAGCGATTCAGACGAGTTGCAGACTGATTCTTGATCAATTCCACGGCGATGTACCGAGAACGATGAAAGAGATGCTGATGCTCCGGGGAGTCGGCAGGAAAACCGCTGCGATCGTGCTCTCGACCGCCTACGGCATCATCGAAGGAATTCCCGTCGATACGCATTGCATACGACTGAGTCATCGTATGGGGCTGACGAACGAGACCGTGCAGGGAAAAATCGAAGCGGATCTGATGAAGAAAACTCCACGTAAAGATTGGGCGATGCTCTCGCACCTCTTCGTCGCACACGGTCGAAATATTTGCATTGCACGGTCACCGAAGTGCTCCGAATGTGTTCTTCGTGCGATGTGTCCGCGGAAAGGAGTCAAAGGAATAAAAAGAAAGAAAGGAACCAAGTGAAGCAAGAAAATAAGCTACAATTCGTTCGATGCAACAGCTGAAACTTTTCTTGCTCTGCGGCGGAGCGATCCTTACGGTGATTGTTCTCTTCAACGTGCTCTTTTCCGTGTCTCCGTCTCCCGCGAGTGTGATCGATGTGGAGCAGGGTGCGCAGGCACCTTCCGGTGGAGGAATTTCTTCATCACTCAATCTCATCGTTCGCGTCTCTCCGCGTCTTGCGGTCGGCAAGAAGATGACGTCTGCTTCTCTCGCTTCAAGCTCTGCCCCTGTGGTCGAGAACAACACGCTCTATCAGCCGTATCGACCGGGCATTTCTTTCACCGGGCAAAGCACGCTTCTGTTCTTCTCGCAGTCGAATGATCCATTCTCTCTGGAACACGAAGATGTTCTTCATTCGTTTGCGGCTTCGGGTAAGCTCCGCATCCGAACATACCGTATCGATTTCAACAATACATCGATGAAGCTGCAGTACGGTGTCGTCGTACCCGACACGTTCATTCTTCTCGATGCAACGGGACAGCGCATTCAGTCGATCATCCATCCGAGCGAAGCGGAACTTCGACTCTTACTCACCTCCAATCCCCGGTAATTCTATGGCTCTCTACGTCACACTCTTCGTCGCCGGGGTTCTCACCATTCTCCTGCCGTGCATTCTCCCGCTGCTGCCGATCGTTCTTGGCGTGAGTATCGCGGGACGGAGCAAGTGGAGACCGCTTCTGGTCGTTCTTGGCATGATTGTGAGTTTCGTCGGATTCACATTTCTGCTGACCGTCGTCCTCGGGCAATTCGTTGAACTTGCGGATACCATTCAGATTGCGACGAACTACATTCTCCTCCTGTTCGGTATTGGTTTTGCGATCCACGATCGAACGCTAGCAATGGCGGGTGCCGTTCTCGGATCGTTCTTCTTCATGGACAAGGGTCCGGTTGCCGTCGTGATTGCAGCGGTTGTCGGCATTGTTCTTCTCCTCGTTGGTGCGCGCGTTGCGACCAAAATTCAGCAGTTTGGGACGGATGCGCAAGTCGCGGCACGCGAGGAATTCGGTGCGGATTCGCCGTTCACCGCATTTCTGATCGGTCTCACGCTCGGCTTAGTCTGGGTTCCGTGCGCGGGTCCCGCACTGAGCTTCGCGCTGACACTCGTTCGGGAGAAACCCGGGATTGAAGCAGCTCTTGCGCTCACCGCGTACGCAGCCGGTACCGGTCTTCCACTTTTGATCATCGGCTACGGCGGACAGGCAGTGACGCACTCGGTGCGATCATTGAACCGGTACACGGGAATCGTAAAGACGGTTGCAGGTTGGCTGTTCATCGTCACGGCAGTGGCTCTGCAGCTTCATCTCTTCCAGAATTTTCAGGTCTGGCTGACAAACAATACAAGTTTCGGTGACATAGGGACGAGGATTGAGGAGAAGATTTTTAAGAATCCCGACGTTCCCTCTTCAGCTTCATCACCTCTGTCCTCATCCTCTTCTATGACTCTCCCAACACTTCCCCGTCTCATCCGTGCTCCGGAATTCACTGGGCTTGGACCTTGGCACAACAGTCCGCCACTAACACTCGCAAGTTTGAAGGGCAAAGTCGTCCTCGTCGACTTCTGGACGTATAGCTGTATCAATTGCATCCGCACGCTTCCCTATATTCAGGGCTACTGGGACAAGTTTGGTTCGACGCGGCTCACCACAGGCGCCCCAGCATTTGTTGTTGTGGGAGTGCACACCCCGGAATTCACGTTCGAGAAGAGCGAGAAGAACGTCGCAATGGCACTCAAAGAACACGGACTTACGTATCCTGTTGCACAGGATAATGACTACGGCACGTGGTCTGCATTCGCCAATCAGTACTGGCCTGCGAAGTATTTGATCGATGCCGATGGGTACGTTCGGTACACGCACTTCGGGGAGGGGAATTATGAGGCGACCGATGTGGCGATCCAGAGTTTACTGAAGGAGGCGGGCGTTGATCTTGATTCGCTGAAAGCAGGCAATGTCGCTTCTTCGGAAACTGCGAGCGGTCAGGGTTCGATCAGTCCAGAGACGTACGTCGGATCAAGAAACTGGCCGTCGTTTGGGAATAGCGTCGGCGATCCTGATTCAGAAATTCATGTGTACAAAGCTCCGGCGATCATGACGCTCAACAAATACTATCTCTCCGGTTCTTGGCAGCTTGCTTCCGATCAGGAATCGCAGATTCTGCGCAGCACAACCGGTGATATCCGCATGAAGTTCCAGGGCGGCGAGATCAATCTTGTTCTTGGCTTGGAGGATGGCGCAAAGCCCGTGCAGGCAACGATCATGATTGACGGCAAAGCAGGTAAAACATTCACGATCGATCGGCATGATCTCTATAATTTATTCAAGGGTGCGTACGGAGTGCACGATATTGTGCTCACGCTCAAAGGCACCGGTGCCGAAGCATTTGCGTTTACGTTTGGAGGGTAGGAGTAGATGTTGCTGTTTCAGGTCGTGGGAGCGACCGCACATCTTCGATCATTTGCACGATTCTCTCGGCAGCGGAGAAATCCGTATTCTGATCAATAGTGCAAATGCCTCTTTTTGCGAATTCTCTTATTTGTAGATACCGACTGGAATTGCCAAGGAGTCCTTGTAGCCACGTAGCTACTTGATGACGCTGCCATGTGCTCGAGGTAATTTTTTGCAATTCAATTGCCCCTAACGCATATGCAAGTGCTTCGTGATAATGCGGGGTGTTGAAATCAATCGGGTCTTCTGGTTCTGTTTTTTTGCAGATATCAGTCAGCTCGGTGAGAAGTTTTCCTGCTTCAGGCCAGTGTTTTAAGACTGTCGACCAATGGTCATGATGTTCTTCAACGCTCATTATCCAATTGTATCGGCATAGAGTTGCTTAGTCAATAAATTATTTTATAATATTTTCTCTATCACAGCATCCGGTCCTCACCCCTAACCCCTCTCCTTCTGTAGGAGAGGGGTAACTCGTGCTTCTCCGAATACGGACATTCCTCTCTTCGCCGCAGCGGAGAGAGGTGGCGCATCAGCGCCGGAGTGAGGATTGCTATTCATACGCCTCCTCTCCATGCAACACTTTGTCTATCATCTGCTGATCGTGAGGATCAACCGTGATCTTCATGCAGGCTTTCATGATCAGAAGAAGGACGTACGTTGCGACGAAGGCGTAGACGACGGAGATTGCAGTGCCTTCGAGGTTCGAGATGAATTGTGCGGGATTGCCTTCGAGCAGCCCTGAGAATCCTCCGACTTCTTTCGCTGCGAAGACGCCGGTGAGGATCGAACCGACGATGCCGCCGATGCCGTGGCAGCCCCAGACATCGAGCGCGTCATCCCATTTCATGGCAGCGCGGAATTTCATGGCGAAGAAGCAGGCGACAGCGGCGACAACGCCGATGATCATCGCTCCGATTGGTTCCACGTATCCCGCTGCCGGCGTGACGGCGACCAGTCCGACAACGGCACCGACGAGGGGTCCGACCACGCTCGGTTTTCCGTCGACGATCCACGCGAGGAAGAGCCATGCGATCATCGCAGCAGCAGGTGCGACCTGCGTATTCACGAATGCCGCAGCCGCCTGACCGTTTGCGGCAAGTGCGCTTCCCGCATTGAAGCCGTACCAACCGAACCAGAGCAGTGCAGTGCCGAGAGCGACGAACGGAATATTATGCGGGCGAACCGACGTCTGTTGCCTTTTCCCGAACACGAAGACCGATGCGAGTGCCGCCATGCCCGCGCTGATGTGGACGACCGTTCCTCCAGCGAAGTCGATGGCACCGAGCTTCGCGATGAACCCCCCGCCCCACACCCAGTGCGCAAGCACGGCATAAACGACGATGCTCCAGAGAATCAGGAAGACGAGATAGGCTTTGAAATTCATGCGATCGACGAATGCCCCTGTAATGAGCGCCGGAGTGATCACGGCGAACATCATCTGGAAGACGAAGAATGCCAGAAACGGCACTTCGGGACCATACACGGTTGATGGCGTGAGACCGACACCGTGCATGAAGGCGAATTCCAGACTGCCGATGATGCCGTTCACGTCACTGCCGAATGCGAGTGAGAACGTGAGGAGGGACCAGAGGACGGAAACGATTCCCATTGCGATCATGCTCTGCATCATCACGGTCAGGACATTGTTGCGTTTCACGAGCCCTCCGTAGAAGAAGGCGAGTCCGGGTGTCATGATCGCGACGAGGCCGGATGAGAGGAGGACGAAGGCAGTGCTTCCTGAGTTCATAGAGAGAGTTGGGGAAGTGTGGGGAGAGGAGAAAATGAGCAAGCTGTGAGCTTTGAGTCTTGAGTTCTGAGCAATTCTCATAGCTCAAAGCTCACCACTCATAGCTGTTACACGTCGTAATACTTGAAGAACTCACTCGGTGTCGGACGCTTCCGCTCGTCTGCGACTTCATCACGTTTCACCGCAATGAAATCAGTGAGGAAACGTTTTCCGAAGACTGCGCCTTCGAGGAGGAATGCGTGATCGGCTTCGAGCGCATCAAGTGCTTCGGACAAATCTTCCGGTGCATGTGGAATACGAGCGAGCTTCGCTGCGTCCATGTGGTATAAGTTCTCATCGGTCGGGTTTCCCGGCTCCAGCTTGCGGCGAATGCCGTCGAGCCCCGCCATGAGCATCGCGGCGAACGCGACGTACGGATTGCACGCGGCATCCGGCGAGCGGAACTCCACGCGTTTCGCTTTCGGATTCTCCGAGTACATCGGAATACGAATCGCCGCGGAGCGGTTGCGTGCGGAGTAAATGAAATTCACCGGTGCCTCGAAGCCCGGAACGAGGCGCTTATAGCTATTCGTACTCGGATTGCAGATCGCGCAGAGTGCTCTAGCGTGCTTGAGGATCCCGCCCATGTAGTACATTGCCATCTTACTGAGTCCCGCATACTCGCTGCCGGCAAACAGCGGCTTGCCCGCCTTCCAGAGACTCTGGTGCGTGTGCATGCCCGAGCCGTTGTCCCCAAAGATCGGCTTCGGCATAAACGTAACGGACTTTCCGTACTGCTTCGCGACGTTCCTGGTGATGTACTTGTACCGCATGAGTTTGTCGGCACTTCGCAGGAGCGTGTCGAACTTCATATCGATTTCGGCTTGCCCTGCCGTTGCCACCTCGTGATGGAATGTTTCGATCTCGATGCCGGCTTTCTCCATTTCACTGACCATCGTTGCGCGGAGGTCCTGCTGCGTGTCGAATGGAGATGCCGGGAAGTATCCTTCCTTGTGTCTGATTTTGTAGCCGAGATTCGGGCACTCGCCGCAATCTTCCCCCGAATTCCATATCGCTTCTTCGCTGTCGACTCTGTAGTGCGCGGAGCCGACGCCCGCTTCGTAACTCACATGGTCGAAGATGAAGAACTCGGCTTCGGGACCGAAGAATGCCGTGTCTGCGATGCCGCTTTTCTTCAAGTATGCCATCGCGCGCTTCGCAAGTGTTCTCGGACTTCTCTCGTACAAATCTTTCTTCATCGGTTCACGGACGTCGCAGAGAAGCGAGAGTGTCGGACGTTCCGTAAACGGATCGAGAATCGCAGTCTCGGTGTCCGGGATGAGGAGCATGTCGGATTCCTGAATCTGCTGGAATCCTCTGATGCTGCTGCCATCGAAGCCCGCACCGTCCTTCAGGACATCTTCCAATTGATGAATGGGCTTGCTGGTGTGGTGCAGCGTGCCGGGGACATCCACGAAGGTGAGATCCATCATTTCACATTTGCTCTTCTTCGCGAGAGCGATCACGTCTTTGGCGGTCATACGGGGTGGGGGGAACGAAATTGAAAATTGATGATCGGAAGTTTCAGGTTCTCTATACGTGACACGGATGATCTTTCTCAACATATTTTTGACGACAATTTTTCGTCTGTTTCTTTTTTCAACAACAGAGCAATATCCTGAAATTATGGCTTAAAATCAATGTTTTTTATGAAATAGTTCTCCTGTCTATTTCTCACAATCTTTGAAGTTGTACGAACCATGAACAAGTTGCTATGCTGATTTCGTTATGGCGAAAGACATCATTCATGTGCTGCAGGCGGTCGGACTCGACAGCAAGCAATCCCAACTCTACGTCGCGGGTTTGCAGCTCGGGACCGCTCCGGCATCGGAGTATGCAAAATCGACGGGGATCAATCGCATCACGACCTACAACTTGCTTGAGGAGATGGTTCACCGCAGTTATTTCACGGTGATCAAGAAGATGCGTGCGAAGTGGTACTCGCCGGTTGCACCAGAATTCGTGGCTCTGGAAGCGAGAAAAAACGCAGAGGCACTGGAGCGCGTTCTTCCGGAACTGCGATCGCTCCAAGGCTCGAAGTATCGCAAGCCGCGCGTTCGTTTCTTCGAAGGATGGGAAGGCGTGAAACATGTGTACGAAGACACGTTGACGGCAAGCGGGGAGCTCCTCAACTTTGCGAACTCCGCCGTCGTCCGAAAATTTTGGCCTCAGTACGACGAGGAGTATGTCGATGAGCGCGTGAAGCGCGGCATTCATCTTCGCGGGATCGCTCCGAATGATACGGCAGGTCGAACGGTACACGGTGAAGACCGCGAACGCCTTCGCGAAATTCGTCTGGTGCCCGTCTCGGACTTCGATTTCACGAATGAGATCAACATCTACGATCATAAAGTCGCCATCTGCTCGTTCGACTCGGGGCTGCGCGGCGAGAAAGACATGTTCGGGGTGATCATCGAGAGCAAGGAGGTGGCAAAAACCCAGAAGCAGATCTTCGAGATGGCATGGCGTTTCGCTTCAACGACAACGCCGAAGGAGGGCGTGCAGAAGAAAGGGAATACGTTTAAGCGGAGGTTGATTGCTTGAGAAACATCTGAAAAATGCAGTCTGCTTCGTCAGCTTCATCAAAATTTTATTCAACGTACATGTGTACGCCTCATCAAATTTTGATTCGCTTTCTCGCATCCTGCTATTTTTGAGGTGTTTCTTCAGATTTTGGTCATATTTTCCTGCTACACTGCGATTTTCATGCCGCAATCCGCCACTCAATTTCGGCTCACATCTTGCCAAGAAAAAGCCTTGGATATTCTGCAGAGGCAGGGAAATGTCTTCCTGACGGGTGCTGCCGGAACGGGCAAAAGTTTCCTTCTCGATCACTATCTGCGTGGGAAATCGTCGGAGGATTTTCCGATCGTTGCGAGCACCGGCGCCGCGGCGGTCATCGTGGGAGGTCGAACATTCCACAGCTTCTTCGGACTTGGAATTCTGGAAGGAGGGCTCGAAGCGACGATCACGCGTGCGATGCGCAGCAAGAGACTGATGAGGCGTCTGCAGCGTGCATGCTGCGTCGTCATCGACGAAGTCTCGATGCTCCCCGGGTCAACGCTTCGCGCAGCGGAACATATTTCGAGAATCGCGAGAGGAAGCCCCGAGCCGTGGGGAGGGCTTCGCATCATCGCTGTCGGGGATTTTGCACAGCTTCCGCCGATCACGCCAAGCGGAACCGAAAAAGATTGGGCATTCCTCCATCCTGTGTGGCAGGAGAGCGATTTCGAGCCGGCTCTCCTCACAACAGTGATGAGAACACAGGACGTGAGTTTCCTTGAAATTCTGAATTTTGTTCGTGAAGGTATTGTGAACGACAGGGTACATGCATTTCTGAATGAACGAACCGTGCAGTCCTCACATGAGGCAGAGGGGACGCGGCTCTACCCGCACCGTGCGCAAGCCGAACAGTACAATCTGCGTCGACTGGAAGCATTGCCGGAGGTGGTGCAGAGGTTTCCGACCGAGTACATCGGACAGGAAAAATATATTGATACCGCGAAACGGATGGTTCCGATTCCGGATACGCTCCTGCTCAAGAAAGATGCACTCATCATGATGCGCAAGAACGATCTCTCGGGAGAGAATCGCTACGTGAACGGCAGTCTTGGGCATATCCGGAGTTTCAGTGAGGAAGCACTGCATATTCGTTTGCTTTCCGGTCAGGAAATTGACGTCGTGAAGGACAAATTCACGTGTCTCGACGGCGACGGAAACGAAGTGGCTGCCGCGTGGAATTTCCCCGTCACGCTCGCGTGGGCGACGACGATCCACAAGGCGCAGGGAGCATCGCTCGATCGCATGATCGTCGATCTGCATCACCTCTGGGAACCGGGGCAGGCGTACGTTGCTCTGAGTCGTGTTCGATCCGGTGCGGGTCTGATGATCGAACGCTGGAGTCCCGAGTCGATCCGTGCGGAGCGGATCGTGACGTCTTTTTATGACACACTCAGTGACAGAGCGAAGAAGTACAAACCGCAGCCGTTCTTCGAGCCGCCGATTCCCGCTCCTGAGGAAGACAAGAAGCTCAAGAAACACTCGCTGTCGCAGCATGAAAAACTTCGGAGAACGAAGCAACTTCTCTCGGATGGTGCGGGACTTTCGCTCATTGCCGAAGCCTGCTCGGTCACACAGAGTACGGTGCTCAATTACATCGAGAAGCTGATCGCGCTCGGCGACGTCCCGAGTCTCGCGTACCTGATTGATGATCTTCCCGAGAGCAATGAAATTCGATCTCTCTACGAAGAACACGGATTGCAGTTCATGAAGCCTGTCTTCGAGGCGCTCGACGGACGCGTGCCGTACGATAACCTGAAACTGGTGCGGATGGTCTTGATGTCGAACGTGTAAGGGCGCTTATTTCTGCTCTCCCTTCTCGATTGCCATCGTGATCGTCGTCTGACCCTCGGCGGAGGCGATCAGGAGAGAGATCGTTCGACCTTCTTTCGTTGCGGAGAAAATGGATGTTCCTCCGGCTTCCATTGCGGTGTCGACTTTCCAACCTCTCGAAGCGAGTTCGGTCTTATAGTAGGTCGCAGCCGCAGCCATCGTATCTTTTGTCGAGAGCACCACCGCCAGAGTGGGCTTGCCGGTTTCCGGATTCGTCGATGCCGAGTACGCAACCGTTGATCCGGGATACGTCGGTGCATCCTCCGGCCAGTCTGCGGGCATGCTCTGTGTTCCGATCGTTGCCGTCCCTTCCGATGTGTTCACCTTCATCGATCCGTCCACATTCGTCTTGACGCTCGTCGTGCTGCCGCATCCGGACAGGAGTGCAAGGGCTGCAAAAGAAGAAATGAGAGTTCCGGCAGAGGTGCGTGACATGAGATGTGGGGGGAAGATGTGCGGGAGATGATAAGTGATTTTTTGCGGCAGAGCCAATGTTCAGAAGCGCGTATGTTCAATTTGTCTCGTCAGCCCAGAGAACGAATGTGAAGATCTTCTGTCCTTTCCCAAGATCGCGCTCATGAAGTGACGGACGACCATGTGAGTCTTTCTTGAGAACCTTGCCCCACTTCGACGGATCGGTCGTATCTTCATTCGTCTGATTTGCAGCTCCCTGCGATTTCGAAGCAATGAGCGTGGTTGTACTGTCGAGATGTCCATAGATAATCCCGAGTTCTTCGTAGTCGTGCGCATTCGGATGCTGATTGGTTGTCGGGTCATTCGTGTAGTCCATGCATGTACCGAGATTTGAGTTCGAGAAATTTTCATCCTGATGATCGAGACCGAAGGTGTGTCCGACTTCCTGACACATCACGAGATTTTTCCATGCGGAAGTGTTGTATTTCGCCGTCGCGAAGTACGTGTCATTCATTTTGACCGTTCCTTGGGTGATATGCGTGCCATTCGCCCAAACAGAAGCGATACCCAACCATCCATTATTTCCATATTTTGCATTGCAGACTTCCACCCGTCCGAGGGTTGGCTGACAATTTCCTTTGGATTTTCCCGTGACGACTTTTGCGTCCAGTACGGTCGAAACACTCCAGTCAGTCGCTGTTGTCGAGAGGTACGGCGTCCATGCGTTGGTGACATTATTCCCCACATCGACCGTGAATGGATTATTTGTACGTGCCCAGTGGTATCCACCCCATGAGTGGCTTGCGAGCGCGATGCCTGTGAAGGAGGTTGTTGCAAGTGCTACGGAAAGCACCGAAAGTGAATGCCTGCGGATGGTTTGTGAAAGAATCATAGGCACTTAGCCTCTTCCCGTACCGATTTTTTGTCAAGAATCGATGCTTTTTATCCGTTGGACTATTCGTCTAGATTCCGTGTGACGGTGCGTGCACCGCAGAACCGGATTTCTTCGCATCCTTGATCATCACGGCGCCGATCATCGTTGCGACGATGATGAATAGCACGCCTGTCAGAAATGCCCGGTCGTATCCCATCACGAGTGCTTCCATCGAACCGAGAGAGGCGTGGCTTGCCGTCACGGATGCCGCGACACTCGAGAGAATCGCAAGCCCGATGGCTCCTCCCATCTGTTGAGACGTGTTGATCAGCCCTGATGCAAGCCCTGCTTCGTTCTCACCGACACCCGACGTTGCAGCCACGATGAGCGGCATGAACGTCATCGCCATACCGATCGGCATCAGGATCACGTTCGGCAGAATATCAGTGAAATAGTTCCCGTCGACCGGCAAGCGAATGAGCCATGCCATGCTGCTTGCGACAATCAGAGGACCGGCGATCAGAAACGGTTTGTATCCGTACTTCGTCACACCCCGCGCCATCCGTTGCGAGAGCGAACCAAGGATGATTGGAAAGGGCAGAAAGCTCAGTCCCGCCATCAGAGGGGAGTAGTGCAGCACACCTTGAATGTAGAGAGAAATCAGAAAGAACATTCCGAATGCTCCCGCTGTGATCGGTGCGCTCATGAGATTTGCTCCGCTTATATTGCGATTTCTGAAAATCGACAGCGGCATGAGCGGATGGCTGCTCCTCGATTCATTCCACACGAATGCGATGAGCAGGAGCACGGAGAGCGCGCCGTACATCAGTGTCGATGTACTCTGCCAACCCCACTGCGGTGCCCGACTCACGACGAAGACGAGGAGAACAAGACCGCTTGTGACGAGCAACGCACCGGGGAGATCCAGATCGTGATGTTTCGTTTCCTGTTCTTCATGCGGAAGAAGCTTCTCGATCGCCATCGAGATGCCGATGCCGATCGGGACATTGACGAAGAAGTTCCATCGCCAGTTCAAAAATTGCGTGAGAATGCCGCCGAGCAAGAGTCCGACCGCGGCGCCTCCCGTCGCAACCGTTGTCCAATGACCGAGCGCGCGGTTTCGTTCCTTCCCCTCCGGAAATGTGATGAGCACGATCGAAAGGGCGGATGGCGACATGAGTGCGGCAGCGATTCCCTGCAGTGCCCGAAGTACGATGAGCATCGTCGGCGATACCGAAAGACCGATCAGAAGCGACAAGATCGTGAAGCCGCCGAGTCCGACGAGCAGGATTTTCCGATGCCCGAAAATGTCTGCGGCTCTTCCTCCGAGGAGCAGGAAGCCGCCGAAGGTGAGTGCGTAGGCAGTGACGACCCACTGGAGCGTGTGCGGATCGAAGTGCAGGGATTCCCGAATGGCGGGCAGCGCGACATTGGTAATGCACACATCGAGCACGACCATGAACTGCGCTACGGCAACGAGCACGAAGATGAGCCACGGGGATTTCGGTTGCATGAGAAATAGTTGAGAACTGAACCAGTGTAGGGGGTTTGTGTTGCAAAGAAAAGCCCCGCACATTGCAGAGCTTTTCATTTTCTTTTCAGGCAACGAGCAATTCCGAGATGCCGCTTCGCAGTTTCGCAATGCCTTCGATGATGCCTTCTTCCTGATTTTTCGTCAGCGCCGGTGCTTCGAGACCGCCTGAGCTCGGATAGTAATTGAGCGTCCTGATCTGTAACTCCCGAAGCAGCATCATGATCTTCCGAACGCCATTCATGATCGCGAGAGTCTCTTGGAGCTGACGACTGTCAATCGTCGCCCCGAGCGTTCGTACCGCTATGCCATAGGCAAAATCTTCGAGTTCGAGTCCGTTCCAATCGCGATGTGTCGATGCAATGGTGGCGGCAAGATCGTTGCCGGTGTCAATGAGTGTTGTCGAGGTGTTCATGGGAATGAGGGTGAAGAGAGAAATAAAGTTGTGGTGCGTGGAGAGTTGCAGGCAGATGCCCGCAGACTCTCCGCTCTACAGCTCTGCCGACGATGGAATGAGATCATCATGAGATGGAACTGCAAAAACTCCCTCAGGGTGCTGAAGGGCGATACGCAATCTCTTCTCCTCTTATGCGCAAATACCCTCCGACCACGGGCAGCAGCAGGAGCAGGAAGCGGAGGAAGAGAAGCTAGAAGTCATTGAGTGCATTGTAGTAGAGATTGTAAAGATGTCAAGAAAGAGACACCTTCGTTGGATGTTTCCCATCAACAAGATTTTCTTTCTTGATTCTGCTCCATTTTTTCACCTGTAACTCCCGCCTTCGTGTTTCTACTAGTGTCTCGTATTGCTCAGAATAGATGATTGTTATCGGTCTCCGATTCCGTGTGTATTTCGCTCCTCTTCCATCATTATGTCTCGCTTCACGTTCTAGCAAGTCATGACAAGAACCGACATACAGAGATCCATCACTGCATCGGGCGATGTAGAAATATTGAAACATGCGTTTCATTATAGCCCCTCGGCTCGCTAGGCTCGCTCGGGGCACTCGATTCGGTGGAAGTAGGTCGAAGACCACGAGTGAGCCCTGTGAACGCAGTGAACAGGGCGAATCGAGTGGCAGCCCCAGGGAGAATTGAACTCCCGTTAACGGATTGAAAACCCGCTGTCCTAACCATTAGACGATGGGGCCGAAGGATCTCGTTGCGCGATTCTACATTCGAGAGGCTACATTCTCAATGTACGCCTCTGTCTATTGTTAATTTTCTCCGGTTCTTCGACAATAGCGCCCATGGCTCTCTCCAGTTTCTCCCTCATCCTCAGCGTGTTCTTCTACGTGTTCGGGTTTCCGCTCGTATTCCATGATGAACGCTTCGCCGCGTGGAGAAAGAAAATCCTGAAAGACGGAAACATGGTGCGGATCATCGGGATGGCATTCGTGATGATTGCCGCGGTGACGCTCCGGCGACAGTGGCAGATCAGTCGTGACGGGGAAGGGGTTGTGGTTGCGACCGCATGGATCGTGCTCCTCAAGAGCCTTTTCATGGCATGGTGGCCGAAGTATTACGATGGATTCCGCGCATATTTTGAAGATGAGTTTTTAGCGATTCCTGCAGTGAGTGTTTTTGCAGGATGCGTGATGGTTCTCCTCGGTGCACTTTTCCTGTACCTTGGGATCCTCCTCCCTCAGTAATGGCAATCCTGTCCTACGTCGTCATCAGCATTCTCGTTATTTTTTTCGTTCTCCTCATTGCGAGCACATCGGTGCAGGCATTTTGGAGAGTGCCTTTTATTCCCACTCCAAAGCCGATCATCGACGGGATGCTCGATCTTGCCGACCTGCAACCGAACCAAGTTGTCTACGATCTCGGTGCCGGTGACGGACGCATTCTGTTTGCCGCGGAGAAGAGGCAGCCGACAATTCGGGGGATCGGTTACGAAGGTGCCATCGGTGTGTGGTTGCTTGCGAAGATTCGCATCTTCATGCTCGGAAGCAAGATCGACATGCGATGTGAGGATTTCACGAAGATTAATTTCTCGGATGCCGACGTCATCTTCACCTACCTTTCCATGGCAACGATGAAGAAGCTGAAACCGAAGTTCGATGCCGAACTGAAAAACGGTGCGAAAGTCGTGACGCATGCTTTTCGTGTGCCGGAGATGCAACCCGAAAAAGAGAAAATGGTCGCAATGCCGATGGGAAAAGGCAGCACGGTGTACAGCTACGTGTGGCGGAAAAAATCATAACGGTATCACCGCAAACGGCAGATGCGCGCAGGTTTGTGCAATGAGAATAATCGCATGCAGAAGCGCGAAACACAGGTAGCCGACGAGAAGCCCGAGCGGCGGGTAGAGCATGCCGAGCATCGTCGCGATGAATCCAAGGAGCATCGCAATCGGGATGATCGGAGCGACGAGGAGGTTCGTGACGGGAGCGATCAGCGAAATCTGTCTGAAGAGAACCATCGTGAGCGGGAGCGTTGCGATTTGCGCGGCGAGTGTCGCGATCAGTGACTCACGCAGTGCAAGAGTTTCTGGGACTCTGCGCAGAAGTTTCTTGAGTGGTGTTGAAAGCTCGGCGATGCCGATCACCGCAAGGAAGCTCAGCTGAAATCCTGCGTCGTACCAGAGGGTGAGAGGGTTCCAGAGCAGCATGAAGAATGCCGTCCAGAGAATTGTGAGTCTCACGGTCGTCTGCCTCCCCGTCTGCAGCGCAAGGAGACCGAGGACGCCCATGATGGCGGCGCGAACGACCGATGCACTCGCACCGACGAAGAAAGTGAAGATGACGACAGCTGCGATCAGAAACGGAAAACGTTTCTTCAGGGGAATCCAAAAAAGCAGCCCCGAGAGCAGTGTCAGGATGATCGTCACGTTGTACCCTGATATCGCGATGATGTGGGTGATGCCCGCCATTCGGAAATCATCGGTGAGATGCGCGGGGATGCCGCGACGCGAACCGGTGAGAAGCCCAGCGAGAAGCGATGCATGCGGTTCCGGGAAGATGCGGTTGATCTCAAATTCGAATGCTGCGCGAAGTGAGAAGAGGCTGCGGAAGAAATGGTCGCTGACGGTCAGAGCACGATTGCTTCTCTCTTGTTCGATATGCGCACGCGGCATAATCGCATAGATTCCTCGCACGCTCAGGTACTCGTCGTAAGCGAAATTATCGATGGGTTCGGGTTTCATCAGTTTGCCGCTGACGGTGACGGAATCACCGTACTCATATTCGGGCCAGCCGCCCATATCACTGACGAGCACTTTGCCTGTGACGTTGATTTCTTTCTTTCCCACTATGATGGAATTCGCGAGTACCGTGTACTTCGTGACGGTCGGTCTGGTGTCCGGTGCATCGACGATCTTGCCGCGAACCGTGACTGTCTGATCGGCAGCATAGAAATCAATATCCGAAGACGTCGTGACGTGGTTCGGTCCTCCAAAAAAGTGTTGCACGGTGATGAAGGCAAAGAACAGCCCCAGGAAGCCGTAGCTGATTTTTGACATTTTCATACACGTTTCGATCGAATGTTTTGCAAGGCATTGTCGAGTGTGATCCATTCATCGATCGAGAGTGTCTGCGGACGGCGCATGGGATCGATGGTCGCTTGCATCATCGCTTCGGTCCCGCCCGGCGTTTCTCCGATGGTGTTTCGAAGCATTTTTCTGCGCTTGCTGAAGGCAAGTTTCGCAAGTTTCAGAATGCGTTGTATGGTTTCAGGATCCGCTTTCGGCTGCGCAAAACACTCGATGTGGATCACGGCGGAATCGACTTTCGGAGGCGGGAGGAAGCAGTGCGGTGGAACGAGGCGAACCAGCGACGGTGTACCGAACAGCCGAACGAGGATTGTCAGGATGCTGTCGCTCTCCACCGAGCAGATGTTCTCCGCGACTTCACGTTGGATCAGGAGAGTCAGAGACGTCGGATTCTGCGGCGATTCCAAAAGCACATGGGCGAGCAGGGGAGACGTGATGTGGTACGGGATATTCGCGACGATTTTGTACTTCTCCGTCGGCATTGGTGCCTGCAGTGCGTTCGCTTCGATGACTTCCAGATTCTTTGGTATTTTGGCATCTGCATCCATCGTGAAGATCCTCAGGAGCGGAATCATTCTCGGATCAATCTCGATTGCGGTGACGTGCTTGGCACGACTGATGAGTTCACGAGTGAGGACGCCGATTCCGGGACCGATTTCGACGACGGAGTCCGATGTTTGAATATCGGCAACCGTGACAATATCTTCCAGCACGGACTCATCGATCAGGAAGTGTTGCCCTTTGTTCGTATCGAGCCATATGCCATTCTTATGCAAGAATTGGCGGATAGTGTCTGCAAGCATACCTGTACAGTATGCCTGCACTCTGGCACTATTGCTCCCTGTGAAAGTTCTTCTGCCGCTCATCATTATCGGAGCACTTCTCGGGTCGCAAATTGTGTTTGCTCAGGATCGTGTGCCCTCTCTTCACGTATGCATGACGCGCGCTCAGGAGAGACGAGCCGTTCGCTTGCTGCGCGCGCATCGCGCGCCGAATTGTCAGCCGAAAACACTCACCGGTTCATCATCGAGCAGTTCTTCCACATCATCCGTTTTTTCGAGAGCATCGATTTCTTCTTCGGTGTCCTCGTCAATCCAAAGCGATCCTCTCGCCGATGTTTCCATTCGTTCGCAGTTTCTTCTCCTTGGAGAAGTGGGACCGGTTCTCGGTGCCGCATCGATTTTCATCGAAGAGGAACCGCTGCAGGTGACATCCATTTTCGTCAACCTCACACAAGAAGTCCCGACGGTGGATGCCGTCCTCGTCTACGACGACCAGCGCCACTTTCTCGGAACTGCATTCCTCGATCCGTCAACGTCGACCAATCGAACATACAAGCTGACACTTGCGTCGAATATCTTCGCCGTTGATAAACGTGATGAACGCAGCATCTACGTGCGACCGAGACTCCAGAGCAAAGACAACGGAGGGCAGAGCAACCAGCTCGTGCAGATCAGTTCGGTGACCGTGAAAGGCAATGGTGAGTGGAGCAGCCAGCCGTACACGAAAGTATCGTCTGTAAGCGACACGTTTCCGGAGTTTGTGACGGCGAGGTCAGCCATCACGTCCGTGAAGCGACTCGGTGAAGCGACTTCGTCACTCGTGACGGGAACAGCACGCAATCTCGGAAGCTTCGAGTTTGCGGGTCGCATCACGGACTCTAGTGCCCATATCGATATGACGCGTCTCACCTTCGATATCGGTCAGACGGGAGGCATCACTCTCTCGAATGTGAGTCTCGGTTCCGTCGGCATCAACGAACGGTTCCCGTGTACGGCGAGTGCTTCACAGATCGTATGTTCTGCAATCCCCGATTCGTATGGTTCACTGACTGATGCTCCGCGAAGGCTGACGATCTACGGCGACATTGCCGCGTCCGATCCGTCTCATGCGTCGCTGAGACTCACGCTCAACAGCGCCGGTGATCCGAGCACCGACGGTGCGATCACGTGGAGCGACGGTTCGGCGAGTTTCGGGTGGGTGAGCGTTCCGGAACCGATTGCGGAGGGAACGTACTTTAAGTACTAGGGTTTTGGTGCTTTCTTCTTCTTTGTCTTCTCATGCCTCGCGATGAGGCGTTCCAGGCGAAGACGAATGATCTCTTTCTTTTCTGCCCCGGTGCTGGAATCAGTTGCTTCTCCGTACGTGAAGTAGAGGCAGTAGGGGATAGTCCTCCCCTTTTCCTTTCCTCTGAATCGCTTGTCGGTTGTATTGTCATCGATATCCATGCGCAGAATGATTGTTTGCTTCTCAAATTCTTTCTGCAGCTCCTTGAGAACCGGGATCATTCCCAGACAGGCGCCGCACCAGTCTGTATGAAAAACCAAGAGAATCGGCTCCTGTGATTTCAGCACTTCTTCATCAAATGTGTCATCTGTGATGTCCCGAAGGGGCTTCTCGGCTTCTTTCGGTTTCCCCGTTTCTTTTTCCGGAGCTTTTGCGGGGCTTTCGTCGGCAGAGAGGCTCGGTGTCACGAAAAGTCCTGCGACTGTTCCTGCAATCCCTATACCAAAATTCCGTCGCGAGAGCATCTCCTCTCCTATCGCATTATCCGCTCTATGTTCACCGACGGAAAAATCAACTTTTTCCATTGGATAAAACGTACGCTTTTCACACGGTTTGTACAATTTTTATCGGTGCGATGCCGATTGCGAGCCTCTTGATCTGCCCGGAATCGAACCGCACTTCGATGATATCTCCGCTACGACTGAGCACTAATCCCTCCCCGAGCGTCTTGTGTCCGATACGCATTCCTTCGGATAATTCTTCTTCCACGTGTTCGAGGAAACTCTCGTCGTTTCCCGCATCCTGGTTAAAATCATCACGCTGGATGAATGGTTGTACCGTGCTTTTTCTGTAACTCTCGCTCGGTCGTGATGGTGATGATGCTTGCAGCCATCCGAATTTGTTTTCAAGATCGCGGCCTGGAAGGCCGCCCTGAAGAATGTCACTCTTCACCTCAAGCACCGCATGCGGAATGTCGTCGAGGAACCGGCTGCGTGCGTTGCTTTGCGTCGATCCCCACAGCATGCGGCTGCTTGCATGCATGAGTGACAAGAAGTCTTTCGCCCGTGTCATGCCGACGTAGAGCAGGCGCCGCTCTTCCTCAAGCTGGCTCCGATCGAGCTGTGACGCACTGTGCGGCAGGATGCCTTCTTCGCAGCCGACGATCGTGACTGAACTGAATTCAAGCCCTTTGCAGAGATGCAGCGTCATCAGCGTCAGCGCATCGGTTGCCTGGTCGTTGAGTTTGTCGACTTCGGATACGAGTGCGACTTCTTCGAGGAAACTCATGAGGGATTCCTGTGGAGGCAGATGGTCGTACTTCTTCGTTACGGATAAAAGTTCCAGAATGTTTTCCCATCTTGTTTCACCCTCATCTGTGTCATCGCGTACCCACTTCTCAAGACCAGTACTCGTGATCACTCGTTCAGCAATCGAGCTCACAACCGCAGTCTCCGAGAGAGTTTTCAAATTCTGCAGCAGCGAAACGAATCCGCCGATGCGTTTCTTCACGCCGTCGTTCAATTCGTCGACCATCTCGATGTGCTTCATGGCGTCGTAGAGGCTGATATTCCGGTTGTTGCAGAAATTCTGCAGATGCCCGAGCGTTGTGTCGCCTATTTTTCTCGATGGAACGTTGATGATGCGAAGCAACGACAACGTATCGTTCGGATTCAGGATCGCGTAGAGGTATGCGAGCACGTCTTTCACTTCCCGACGTGCGTAGAATTTCATTCCCCCCAGAATCCGGTAGGGAATTCCCGCTCGCAGACACGCTTCTTCGAATTGTCGTGATTGTGCATTTGTTCGGTACAGAATGACTTGGTCTTTGAGAGATGTGCCGGTTTTTTTTCGTTCCAGCACGCCTCGGATTGCCTCTTCCGCTTCACGCCGTTCATCGATCACTTCTTCCAGCTTCACTTTTGCCCCGTCTTTCCGATCCGTCCACATCTTCTTCTCGGGTCGACCGGGGTTCGCCGCAATCACGCCGTCCGCGGCATCGAGCACCTGTTGCGTGGAACGGTAGTTCCGCTCGAGTTTGATGCTCACAGCATCGGGATACTCGGTACGGAACTCCAGAATGTTTCTGATGTCTGCCCCTCTGAATGCGTAAATCGATTGATCAGGATCACCAATGACGCAGAGATTTTTGTCGCGCTTGCTTAGCAGGCTGATGAATTGGTACTGCACGTGGTTCGTGTCCTGGTACTCGTCGACATGAAGAAAGCGCCACGTGTTCTGGTAGCGTTCGAGAATCTGAGGACATTCGGTGAAGAGTCGCACCGTCTCAAGGAGCAGATCGTCGAAGTCGAGCGCGTTCGCTTCCCGAAGTTTCTTTTGATAGTTCCCGTAAATTTCCGCCATGCGCTGATGCGTGTACGTCGCAGCCGCTCGCCTTGCCTGATCCACCGTCACTGCTTCGCTCTTCCATGCACTGACGTGTGAGATCGCCGTCTTCGGTTTCAGTTCTTCAGGCACAATCTTCATGTCTTTGAGAACCGAGAGCATCAGTTTCTCCTGGTCATCCGTGTCGTAGATCACGAATGTTTTGTTTCTGCCGATCGCTTCGATGTCTCTGCGGAGGATGCGGACGCAGATGGAGTGGAAGGTGCCGGACAGTGGGAGAGAGTGATGGGGACGAGAGTCAGGGTTGGGGGTTACGGTTGGGGATGGATCATTTCCTGTCGAGATATGCAAAATTCTCGCGATGCGTTCTTTCAGTTCATTTGCCGCTTTGTTCGTGAACGTCACGGCGAGAATTTGCCACGCAGGCACGCCTTGCGAGATCAGATTTGCGATGCGATGCGTGATTGTCCGTGTTTTCCCCGACCCCGCTCCTGCTAGGATCAGCAGCGGTCCCTTCAGCGTTTCCACCGCGCGTTTTTGCTCGGGGTTGAGGGTTGCGAAGATGGGGTCATCCGACATGCGTGCATTGTAGCGGTTTCATTCGGCTCACTTCTGCAGATTTCATTTGAAGATCTCAGATCCCTTCTTTTGAGGATTATTCTGTGCCTCAATCGCCTGGATTTTCTGCCGTAATTCATTGGCAATTTCTCTGAAATTTTCGTCAAGATCCGGGTTGCCGTCGATGCTACTCTTTTCAACTGCATGCAGCCGAATTCTGAGGTCTCTGCTTGCGGGGCTACCTTTCATGATCGGTATGTCGTTATTTTCCTGTGCCATAGTGAGAGTGGGGAGAATAAATAAAAAGATTTTGGATCTCTAGGAGAGTGCATTGACGATTATTTCTTCGATCGCTTTCCTCAATTCTTCCCGAAGCATGCGTTGTGGACCTGTCGGGAATGTTGTGACACCGAATGTCAGCCCATCGTTCAGTTCACGAGGATCGGGCATCAAGCCGTCTTCCATAATTTCTCCGTGCATACTCCAGTCTTGCGACTTCTCTAACACTGCAATGGACAAGCGATTGGCAAAATGACCGATCACTTCCTGTATGACCATTTCACGCTCCTCCTGTTTCAACACATCAAGCATCGCGCGTTTCTGCGACAGCGCGATGCCGAGAATGCGACCGAATTCATGAGGAACAAGCGTTGTATCTTTCCCTGATTCGATCACTGATGCATAGAGTGTCCAACACGCTTCCCACTGTCTATCTGACAGCAGTTTCATGTAGAGCGGTTGCTTTTGACGATGAGGATGCAGTTGCTGTCCGATTACTTCTCTGGGGCTGGCTGCACGCCATGGTTGACTATCGAGAGCACGGACACATTTTTCGAGATCTTCGAATGTCCACACTTCTAAATTTTCCGGAAGTCCAATTCTTTCCACAAATGCTTCATATTCTTCCATAGGAATGTGTGGGAGAATAAATTCTATGCAAGCATCGATGGGACTCATCCCTGTCTTTTGCGCCAGTTCTGTGAGTTGTTCGAATTCCATGGGAGAACGAGGAGAAAAGAAATAATCAAAAAACCCGCTTCGCGCGGGAGAGGTAGGGCACTGCTCTCTGCGCGATCAGGTGAGGCTGACGACGACGAGGACGGTGCCGGAGGCGATGAGACGATTTCTCAAAACAGAGTCAGCTTATTATTGCCTTGGAGATTGTGTCAAGGATTTCTCCCGGTTCAATTACGGCAACCTCTGCGAAATTACCTCCTCCACCTTCTGCAGATGCTTTTTTCGTATCGCCGCTTTCGGTGACGTGAGTTGCTGCATTTCCATATTTTGCTCGGAAAGGCTCGTTGCAAGGCGCTTGATCTCCGACGGTGCGAGTTGCGAGATTTTTTTCTCGTTCTTCTTCTGTTCAACGTCACCGGCAATGTCCGGATCGATCTGTGAGACGCGTTCCAAGGTCACTGCCCCCATCTTCGTGAGCAGGATTTCGTGTGCGTTCCGGTAACTGATGTGTGCTGCGAGCTCCGCGATCATATTGATGATGTTCTCGCGCTTCTGCGGATCCAGAGTTTCCGCAAGTTCGTAGGTTGAGATGCGGCGGAGAGAAGCGAGGATCGGTGCGAGTGCTTCTCTGGAGACAATGTAGAAGTAATATTCGTCCTTCGCATAAATTAGTTTCTTCAGCTCACCAATCGCCTCCGTCGGCACGACGAGGAACACGTGCGGATAAATCTTCGCGTTCTTCCGGATCTTGTCCGCGGTCTTCTTCACTGCCTCGTCGATGTAGGTCTGCAGGCTCTGTGCCTTACTCGCCTTCGCATCGAAGATCACATACTGATCCAGAAATTCGATCAGAAAATCCGGCTTCAGAGAGCCGTCGAAATCATCGGGAAGATTGTTGTTGCTGTACGAAGTGAATTGCAGATGTGGAAGTTTGCAGAGATCGGTCAGTGTTGCGATCACCGTGTTCTCATGATCATTCCACAAACGGTCTCTCTCTTCTTCTGCGATCTGCTTCGCTTTCACTTCACTCTCAAGCACTCGCTGACGCTCCTCCTTTAATGCACGTTCCGCCGCATCGATCTTCTCAAGCCCGCGCGCATGCTCTCGCTCGCGTTCTTCGTTCTTCGTTTCCATCTTTGTCAGAGTTTTCTGGAGCCCATCACGTTCCTTACCCGTTGCATCCAATTTTGCTTTCGTCTGCTCAAGTTCGATGAAGAGGCGCTTGCTCTTGCCCGAGTTCTCTGCGAGTTCCTGCTTCGCCGTACTCAAATCTTTCTCAACCCTCGCAAGATCGTTACTTCTATCCACTTGCGCAGCGTTCTGGGGTTTCTTCAGTTGCAGCACAAGGTTTGCAAGAATGCCGAGAGCACAGAGAACGCCGATGGCGATCAGAACGGTATTCATATCCGGATAGTATCAGGGTTTACGCCGAGCGTAGTCGAAGGGTGGACGGTTGTCCACTATCTCGAAGGAAATCGGGGAGAGGGAGTAGCCAACTCTTGACATTTTACTCCCCGCGAGTACCATGCCGCAGCACTCGCGCTTTCCCGTCTAGCACTGCTTACGGAGAGGCCCGAAGATTTGTTTCTGCTGTGTTTCCCCCATTCCGTATGGCTCTCAAGCGTTCCACCAAGAAGAAAATCATCACCAAGCACCGCACGCACGAGAAGGATACCGGCTCGCCCGAGGTGCAAGTGGCACTTCTGACGAAGAAGATCGATGAGGTGACGAAGCACTTGAAGGAGCACAAGAAGGACAACTCCGCGCGTCGCGGGCTGCTTGCCAACGTTGCACACCGACGGAAACTTCTCACGTACCTCAAGATGAACAAGCCGGATGCGTACCAGAAGTTGATCGATGCGCTGGATCTGAAGAAATAATCTGCAATTTCATTGCTTTTTCATTTCATTTGTACTACAATTGTCATGCTTTAGCATTTCATCTTATTTTCCATGTCTACCATTCAGGTACGCGTTTCGGATAAGAACAAGAAGAGCGTCGAAAAAATCCTCGAGTCGCTCGGTCTTGATATCACCACCGCGGTGCGCATGTTTCTCTGTCGCATTGAAATGGATCACGGTTTACCTTTTCCCGTTACTCAAAAAAGAAATTTGACTGTGAACGGGTTCACGTCGGAATTTGAAGCGGAGGTTCTTGCAGCAGCAAACGATACTGAAGGCAGTATGGAGTTTGAGAATGCTGACGATGCAGTGCAGTATTTGCGTGACCTTACCAAGAAAAAATGAGGATCATCTATCGCAAACAGTTTTTGAAGCAATTTAACAAGCTTGAACGCAGAAGACAGGAAGTTGTGGAAGAAACAGTTGATCTGTTCCGTAAAAATCCTCTCGACCTGACGCTCAGGAATCATGCTTTGAAAGGAGCAATGTCAGGTCGGCGTTCAATTTCTGCAGGATTTGATCTTCGGTTGATTTTCGAGGAACGCGACGGATATGCGATTGTAATCATGATCGCAGTTGGGAAACATGAGGAGGTGTATTAAGGCTTCCATATTTGTGATACACTCGCCGTACGCTCTTTCCTCGCACCAATCGATTTTTGTCTGGATTTACGTACCAGTGTTTTGCTGCCGCAGGCAGGATGCCTGCCCCTGTGAATAAACATTGATGTGTACGTCCAGATCAACGCAAAAATCACTGATGATGAGGGGAAAGCACTATTTTCTTCCCCCACTTCCCATGTTGAAAGAATATTCCATGACGCTCGGATCCGAGCAGATGATCATTCGTACCGGACAACTTGCGACGCAAGCGAACTCGTCCGTGATCTGCCAAATGGGCGACACGGTCGCGCTCGGCAACTGTACCATTTCGGCGAAGGCACGCGCAGGCGTCGACTTCCTGCCATTGCAGGTCGTGTATCAGGAAAAGTACTACGCCGGCGGCAAGATTGCAGGCAGTCGCTTCCGCAAGCGCGAAGGTCGTCCCGGTGACGATTACGTTCTGCTTGCACGCGTGATCGATCGCGGGCTTCGTCCGATGTTCCCGAAGTATCTCCGCAGAGATATTCAGGTCTTCGCGACGGTGATGTCATATGACTTCGAGCACGGACATGACATCGTGTCTGCGAATGCGGCGAACTTGTGTTGCTCGCTTTCGGATTGTCCTTTTGAGGGTCCTCTTGGCACGGTGCGCGTGGGGCTCATCGGCGGCGAATTGGTACTGAATCCTTCCGTCGAAGCCAGAACGAAGAGTGAACTCGACATGTTTGTCACGGCATCGCTTGAGCGCGTCGTCATGATCGAAGCAGGAGCGAATCAGGTCTCCGAGGAAGACATTCTTCGCGGCATTGAGTTCGGAAAGAAGTGGGCGCAGAAGATTGCCAAGTTCTTCGAAGGCATTCAGAAAGAGATTGGAAAGAAGAAGTTTGAAGTCGAAGCACCGTTTACTCCAAAGGACGAAGATATGAAATTCCTGAAGGACTGGACGCTTCCGATCATCATGAAGGCGATCAAAGATCCGCTTCCGAAACTCGAGCGCAGAGCGATCTTCAATGATCTGATGGCGACTGCTGCCGAGAAATTGGAAGAGAAAAAAGGTCCTGCTGGCGAAGACGAATACCTGATCAATCTCTACGCAGGAGCTTCTGCAGCAGTCGATACGATCATCAAGAAGGAAATGCGTCGCCTCGTCCTCGAGGAAGGCATCCGCATGAGCAGCCGCAAAGTCGACCAGATCCGACAGCTTTCCGCCATCGTCGATATTCTCCCGAATCGCGTCCACGGTTCCGCGCTCTTCCAGCGTGGAGAGACGCAGGGCTTGGTCACGTGCACGCTCGGATCTCCGGGCAGCAAGCAGCTCGTCGAAGGAATGGAAGGGGAGCACGAGCTCCGGTACATGCATCACTACAACTTTCCGCCGTTCTCCGTCGGTGAGACGAGCAATCGTCTGTTCGTCGGGAACCGCGAGATCGGTCACGGCAACCTCGCGCAGCGCGGGCTCGAGCCGGTGCTTCCGGATGTCGAGTCATTCCCGTATACCATTCGCACTGTCACGGAAATTCTTGAGAGCAACGGTTCTTCGTCGATGGCTGCAACGTGCGGATCGACCCTCGCGCTCATGGCTGCAGGCGTCCCCATCACGGCTCCCGTTTCCGGTATCGCACTCGGACTGATTTCCGATGAGGAGAAAGGCAAGTACATCATTCTTTCGGATCTTCAGGACGAGGAAGATTTCGGCGGCGACATGGACTTTAAACTCGCCGGCACCGCAAAAGGCGTTACGGCTATCCAGATGGACATCAAGATCAAGGGACTTCCGGATTCCGTCTTCAAGGAAGCACTCGATCGTTCGAAGACAGGCAGAGCGGAAATCTTAAAAATCATGCTTGCGGCAATCCCGGAGCCCAGAAAAGAGCTCTCACCGTACGCACCGAGAATCGAGACAATCCACATTGATCCGGCAGACATCCGTCTCGTCATCGGCAAAGGCGGCGAGATGATTCAGAAGATCACGAAAGATCTCGGTGTCGAAATCGACATCGAAGACAGCGGCATGGTCTTCGTCACCGCGCCGAACGGGGATGTCATGGCGAAAGCCAAAGAGTGGATTCTTGGTATCGTCGAGAAACCCGAGGTCGGTAAAGTCTACGACGCGAAGATCATGCGCATCATCGACGGGGTCGGTGCGATTGCGGAATTCGGTCGCGGCAAGGACGGCATGATCCACATCTCCGAGCTTGCGTGGTCCCGTACCGAGAAAGTCGAGGATGTCGTGAAAGTCGGTCAGGAACTGAAAGTGAAGTGCGTCGAGTTCGATGCCGCGGAAGGCAAGACGCGCCTTTCGCTCAAGCAGATGACCGCACCGCCCGCAGGCTGGGTCGCTCCACCGCCGCGTCCGAGTTTCGGCGGCAGGAGCGGAGGAGGATTCAGAGGACCGCCGCGACGGTAGAATTATGAATCAGGAATTATGAATTAAGGAATCCTTGTAGTATGTATTACTGGGACTCTTAATTCTATATTTTCTTCCCTACTTCCTTCTCCAACTCCGCAATCTTCTTCTCGATGTCCAAAAAATTCTCCGGTAATCGATTTGGGGATTTCCGCTTCCACCGTTCGGTGGTCTTCTTCGTCGCATGCAACAATTTCACGAGCCTCTTCATCGGTTCCTTCTGTCCGCGCCAGTCGATCTCGCGGATATCGAAGGCTTCGAACATCGAGTCGAGGCGATCCAGTGTTCGTTCCACGGCTTCCAGCAGGAGAATTTCTCGATGCTTGTCGATTTTGTAGAGACCGCCTTCCGAGCTGAGCATCTTCGACACGTCTTCGATCAAAACCTGCATGTGACGGTACGTCGTTTCGAGTCTCTGCCATGTCACCTCGCTGATGCTGCCCCGTTTCTCGGCTTCGGCGAGGACGGTTTCGAAATCGCGCCGCACGATGTACATGCCTTCGCGGAGACTTGAGAACGTGTTGTCGAAGGCAAGGCGGTGCATCGTGAAGAGTGCCTGTTCCTGCTTTGTTGAAATCGGTTTCGTCACGAAGATCGCAGCGAGCAGGAGTGACAGGAAGCTCTGAATCGACGCAATCACCTTCGAGAATCCGTGCGGCTCGAACTCTCCGTATCCGACGGACGTTGCCGTAATCGTCGAGAAGAAGAGACTGTTCAAAAATCCGTAGATCGGCGAGCTGTGCACGTCCGGCACCGGACCTTCCGGCGGCATCACCCAGCTGAGTGCGAAATAAATAATGGCGAAGAAGATCACGGACCCGAGGTAGATCAGTACGATCGTGCGGTAACTTCTCTCGCTGAGTTTCACGATCCAGTCGTGCAGCGCACCCTCCTTCAGCCTGCGGGGTTTGCCGATGATCATGCAGGCTTTGCGGGAGGAGGAGCTTGCGGTGTTGGTGTGGGAGCCGGTGCTACGGGTGCGGAAGCGTTCTCTTTCTTTTCAGCAGTCTTGACAGCACTGTCCGTTTTATAGAACCCGCTTCCTTTGAAGTGCACCATCGGCGGCGTGATGAGACGCTTCGTCATTCCTTTGCAGACGGGACACGGCGGAGAGTCTTTCGTCCCGAACGGCAGGGATTTCAAAAATTGCTTACCGCAGCTCTGGCATCGGAATTCATAGTTTGGCATACGGCAAGATTGTAGTCGTGCTACTTTCTTCTGCAACTATTCCATTCTATGCAACCATTTTTTCGATGATTTTCGGCGGATGACCGACGACGGTCTTCAGCCCCCAGTATGCGAGCGCAACTCCAAGAGCAGGTCCTGCAAGAGGTCCGACAAATCCTGCAACTTTATCGACGCATGCCCCTGCAACTCCTGCAGCAGTATTCGGTGCAGCACTCACTGCATTACCGAGCATCGGTACTTCAGCCGTCGGTATTTTTGGTATTTCAGCCATAGGTTCTTTTTGTATTTATGTATATTATACATAAAATATTATATTTTGTCTATGAAAATATTTTCCTGTAGAGATAGCGGAAACCTCCGATGAGAATCGCGGCGCCGAGAAGTACTTCGCCTCCGACAAGCAGCCCATGCCCAAGCGCATGATGAGGATGCAGGAGAGGAGTTCCGCTGACCGGAGTTGTGACGGTTTCAAGGCTCACGCTGCGAGGGTGGATTGCACCGAATGGCGTACACGATTTTGATGACCGAAGACTCCGGAACCGACATCAAGCACGGGATCGAAGAAAACAATGTCCACACCGTCAAAGCCGGCTTTCACAAGATTTCCTGCCGCACGCAGGGGATGCAAGGTGACCAGATTCTTTCCTGCAGCGAAAAGATTTCTTCCCGCAGATCGAATATCTCTCGAGATGTACTTCAGCCCTCCGTCGCGGAGCGGCTCTGCTTGTTCATCGCTGAATTCACCGGCAATCGCATTGCCGATCTTCGCAAAGGCGACCGCAGGTGCCATGATCACCGAGCCCACTGCAGGAAGGACACCATCTCCGCGGATGTGAAAATCAGCGATGTCGCGCCCGAACTGATCGATATCATTTTTCGCGATCAGTCGCTCTTCTTTCGCCGACCATGAGAAGTGATTGTTCATCAGATCGTCATTATACAACTTTGCAGACGCGGGAAAGAGAAATTCCTTACTTTTTTCCATGTCGGCTACTGTTACTTTTCCGCTTTCACTTCGACGTATTCTCTATTCTCATGACATCGCATCACTTTTCGCTTGGTTCCATCTCCTCCGCTACACTTTCCGTATACTTCGATTCCCTCAGTATAAATGCTTGAGAAAGCGTACGACCCAAAGGCAGTGGAGGATCAGATCTATGAGATGTGGGAGGAGAGCGGTGCGTTCAAACCGGAATCGTGTCCGAAAGATGGTGAGCCATTCACCATCAGTATGCCGCCGCCGAATGCGACGGGGCAGCTGCATCTCGGGCATGCCGTGATGCTTGCGCTCGAGGATATCTTCATCCGTTTCGCGCGCATGAACGGGAAACGTGCGCTCTGGGTGCCGGGTACCGATCATGCGGCAATCGCGACGGAGAACGTTGTCATCAAGAAACTCAAGGAGCAGGGGATGAAGGATCCGCGCAAGGAACTGGGTCGTGAGAAATTAATCGCAAAGATTGCCGAATTCGTCGAGGAGAGCAAATCGACGATTCGCTCACAGATTCGGAAAATGGGCAGCAGCTGCGACTGGTCTCGTGAGCGGTACACATTCGAGCCGTCGCTGAATCGTTGCGTGAACGAAGTGTTCTGCCGAATGAAGAATGACGGGCTGATTTATCGCGGACACCGCATCGTGAATTGGGATCCGAAACTGCAGACGACCGTGTCGGATGATGAAGTTGTGTATAAGGAAGAGAAATCCGCATTCTTCACGTTCAAGTACGGTCCGTTCGAGATTTCCACCGCGCGTCCCGAAACGAAGTTCGGCGACAAGTACGTCGTGATGCATCCGAAAGACACACGGTATAAAAAATATAAGCATGGCGATACGTTTGAAGCGGAGTGGATCAACGGTTCCGTGCGCGCGACGGTGATCAAAGACGAGTCGGTCGATCCGGAATTCGGTACGGGCGTGATGACCATTACGCCGTGGCATGATCACATCGATTTTGAGATCGCGGAGCGCCACGGGCTGGAGAAAGAGCAGATCATCGGTTTCGACGGGCGACTGCTCGAGATTGCCGGTGAGTTTGCGGGTATGACGATCGAGAAAGCTCGTCCGCTGATCGTCGAGAAACTGAAGACGAAGGGCTTACTCGTGAAGGTCGATGAAAATTACGTTCACAATAAAGCAGTCAGTCAGCGCGGAGGAGGCGCCATCGAGCCGCAGATAAAACTGCAGTGGTTCATCGATGTGAATAAGGAAATCGTGCCATGGAAATCCAAAGGTTCAAAGAAAGCTGCAAACATGAGCCTGAAGCAGATCATGCACTCGGTCGTGCATCATGGAGACATCGACATTATTCCGGATCGCTTCGGTAAAACGTACTTCCACTGGATCGATAACCTGCGTGATTGGTGCATTTCTCGGCAGATTTGGTGGGGACACAGAATTCCGGTGTGGTACAAAGGTGATGAGACATACACGGGAGCGAACGCACCTGATGGAAAAGACTGGAGGCAGGATGAGGACACTCTCGATACATGGTTCTCTTCGGCAATGTGGACATGGTCGACGCTTGTCGATCAGAAGAAGGCACAAGATATGAGTCTGTCTCTCAAGGAAATCCTTGAAAAGAGTCCGGATTTTCAGACTTTCCATCCGACCGCCGTGATGGAAACGGGTTACGACATTCTCTTCTTCTGGGTAGCGCGCATGATTCTGATGACGACGTATGCGACCGGTCAGATTCCATTCAAGACGGTTTACCTGCACGGACTGATCCGCACGCGTGACGGTAGAAAGATGAGCAAGTCCGACCCGGAGACGATGATCGATCCGCTCGATATGATTTCGAAGTACGGTGCCGATGCGCTCCGTCTCAGCATGATCGTCGGTCAGAGTGCGGGAGCGGATTCTCGGCTGTACGAAGAGAAAATCGCCGGATATCGAAACTTCATCAACAAACTCTGGAACGCATCACGCTTTGTGCTTTTACAGTGCGAGCAAGCAGGCATTGATCCGAAAACCATCGACAAACTCCCGGAGAATGCATCGCTCTCACTTGCCGATCGTGCGGTGCTGCATGCATCGGAATGTCTCATCGAAGACATCACCAAAAATCTGTCTACGTACAGTCTCAGCGAAGCGGGAGACAGGCTCTACAGTTTCGTGTGGGATTACTTCTGCGATTGGTATCTGGAGTTCTCGAAAGGAACAGCGAACCATGCCGTACTCGTGCATGTGCTTCGAAGAATCCTGAAGCTTCTGCATCCGTACTGTCCGTTCGTTACTGAGCAATTATGGTCGCAGGTGAAGAAAACAGGAGACAGCGCACTTATTTCCGAAACGTGGCCCAAAATTCACGCGAAACGGAAGGATGCGAAGGCATTTGCGGATCTGCAAATCCTCATCGATGTTGTGTCTGCGATCCGAAAGCTTCGAACGGATCAGAATGTCGAACCGGGGAAAGAGATCATGGTGACGATCGTGAGTCGAGGACACACCGGAGAGGTGCTCGAGTCCCAGGAAGCACACATGCGACGCATGTGCAAAGTGGGAAGCCTCACATTCACGACGGATGCCGTCAAGATCGAGAATGCCGCCAGCACTTTTCTCCCCGAGATCGAGATTCATTTGTCGCTTGCCGGTCTCTTCGATGCGGACAAGTTGAAGGAAAGCTTGTTGAAAGAACAGGCAGAACTGACGAAGTACGTTGCAGGTCTAGAGAGCAAGCTCTCGAATAAGAGCTTTGTCGATAGGGCTCCGAAAGCGCTTGTGGATGAGCAAAAATCGAAACTGGCTGAGGCGGAGGAGAAGTTGAAGAAAATAGAGGAGAGAATGCAGCAGCTTTGATTCTTTGTTCTTACTCAGCTAAAGAAAAATCTAAATCTAATTTCGTTCCGGATTGTACCTGCAATGCCGTTGCTCTTGTTACACTATCTCTTCCGAAGCGCGTTTGTATCTCATCAAGTGCTGCTTGCACGCGTTCATCGTTCATCATTGTCATTGGATCTTCGAACATCGACGGTTGCGTCATCCCGACGGGGCGGAGACCGGAGAGCGCAAGCCCGACTTGGTTCCATCGGCTCTTGTGATGGCTCAGTTCTTCCAATGCAGACAAAGCGCAAGGCAGCATCTGCGATGCAGTCGAGCAGGGTTGCTCGAATCTCCGGTGCGCACCGGCATAGGCGTACTCAGCCGTCCGGAGATGGACGAACAAATCTCTGCAGACGAGATGCTGTCTGCGCATTTTCATCGTGCAGTACTCCAGATGCTTGAGGAGGTGTGCCTTCAGGAGATCCTTGTCCGTCGTTGCGCGGAACGTTCTGCAGCGCGAAATTGATTGCGGTGGACGAGTGTCTTCCCGTACCGGGAACAGCCGCTGCCCCAGTAATTCCCGTTTCATCTCGATGCCCTGCTTCCCGCACATGCGGAGCAGATGTTCGTCTGTTCTTTGCGTGAAATCCCATGCAGTGACGATTCCTGCCGCATCGGTTTTCATACTTCGCTGTCTCCCGATGCCGGGAATAGCCGCTGCGGGACGATCTTTCAGGAATTGTTCGATATTTCTTTTTTCTACGACAGTGATTCCTCCCGGCTTTCGGTACTCACTCGCCATCTTCGCAAGCAATTTGCTCGGGGCGACGCCGACGGACATGGAGAGATCGGTTTCTCGCAGAATTTTTTCACGTGTCTCTTTCGCCCACAGATCCGGATTTTCCGGAATGCCTCCGACTCTCGAAGAGAGATCCAGGAACCACTCATCGATCGACATCTGTTCGACGACAGGACAGATATCCTTTAAGGCAGATTCAATCTGTGCCGAGGCTATGCCTGTTTCGCGGAAATCGGCAGGCATTTCGATGGCACTGGGAACGAGTATTCGCGCGTCACGCAGACGCATTCCGGTCTTCACGCCGTAGGCTTTCGCTTCGTAGCTTGCGGCAATAACACAGCCGCCGCCCATGCCCACGGCAAGCAGAGGTTTTCCTCGCAGGTTCGGATGTTTTCGAACAAGCACCGATGCAAAGAACGAATCTGCATCAAGATGTGCAATCATGTTAGTAGTACTTCCGAACTGTCCCGGTCACTACGCCTGCTATCTTCAATTCTTCCATCGCAAAGAGATCCGGATACTCGGGATTCTCCGCCTGCAGATAGAACTTCCCCTGTCCTTTCTTCAGACGCTTCAGCGTGAATTCTCCATCCATGATGCCGACGACGATGTCTTCGGGTTTCGGTTGGCGGCTGCGACTGACGATCACGAGATCACCTTCGCGGATGCCGGCGTTGATCATGCTGTCGCCTTTCACGCGCAGCAGGAATGTTGAGGATTTGTCTTTCACGAGATAATGCTCCAACGTGATCTTCTCCTCGGCATGTTCTTCGACGGGAGCGGCAAAGCCTGCGGCGATCGGTCCGAAGAGCGGGAGAATCATGGGGGAAAATCCGGAGTCGTTCTGGGGCATGGAGACGATCTTGATGCGACCTTTCGGATCCTTCTCGATCTGCTTCTCACTGACGAGCGTATTCACGACCTTCGCGACGGAGTTTTTGCTCCGCACGCCGAACGCGACGGCGAGATCGGCAAGGGAAGGGGAATACCCGCGCTTATTCTGGAATTCGGTGATGTAGTTCAGAACAGTTCTCTGGTGAGGAGTGAGGGTCATGAAAGGTGGGGAAACAATCGTACACCATAATAGGTGGACGAATGTACACGGTCAAGTGCTTCACCCGATTTTGTCCAGCTCTTTCTCTTTGATCAGTTCCATGTACATGATCGTCCAGACGGCTTGCTTGAAGATGTGCAGGTAGGCGAAGAAGTACGCAGCGACGAGTGTCAGGAGAAGTCCGATGACACCGGCAATCGAGTAGCTGACAATCGGCTGGAAGACGTACGTCAGTCCGATGCCGATGCCGAGCATCGCAAGCGGGACGAGGACGATCACGAGCGTATTGATGAAGATGCGAATGGAGATGACGATCAGGAGCAGGAACAGGAACATCACGTGCGGCATGTATCCCATCATCAATTTCACGCTCTTGGCACCGGCGGCGAAGATGTTGAGTTTCTCGACGACGATCCCCGGTTCGGTGAAACTGCTGAAGAATTTAATGACGTTCGAGATGACCCAGATGATCGACACGACGACGATCATCATGGTTTTCAAGCCCGCTCCGTAGCGGAGAATCACCGAGATGGAGGTGATGAAGATCGAGAGGCTCGAGAAGAGAAAGACTTCGTGCACTGCGAGAATCGGGAAGAAATTATACAGCGCGAGCACGAAGCCGCCGCTCACTTTCTCTTTGCCATGCGATTTTGCGGTTAAGCCGATAATGGCGCCGTCGGCGAGACTGGGAACGAACAGTTCGATGATCACGAGGAGAATGAAACTTCCGGCGAGCAGAAAAAACAGCCAGAACGGAATGGCGTTATACAGCATGATCTCGATATCGAAGAGTCCGCCGCCCTCGCCTCGCATGTAACTGTAGAGAAAGTAAATCTGGTACACGAGGAGCTTCACATCGAGCAGGATCTCGAAGAAGGCGCCGAAGAATCCCCAGCGCTTCAGATCCGGCTCGGTCGTTGTGACGGCCCACGCGTGTGCGATGATCTCTCTGGGAGTGAGCATCGAAGGTGCAGAGTCGATTAATGGATGAGATCTTGGAAAGCAGTGTAGTGATAATCCTTCCCGAGGACGATGACAAGATCGGGTTGCTCTTCGGCGAATGCAGCGGGATCCGGAGTTTTATTGTCGGTCATGCCGAGGAGCGTCTGCAGAAGCGAGACTGATGTGCTCACATTCGCGGCGATCTTCTCATTCGATGTATTCGGACGAACGGCGATCCATGAATGATCGAAGGAGGGGTTCTTGGTTTTGCTGAAATTGCGAGTCTTGATCACATTGAAACCGTACCGGACCATCTCATCGCCAAGCAGGCGTGCAGAGCCGGATTTTGCACCGGCATTGAGAATCAGAACGCTTGGAGGATGAATGAATGTTTCACGATTGTTGATCAGCAGCTGCACGAATTTCTGGATCTGTGTCCATGTGACCGGGAATTCCGGAATCGAAACGGGGAGGAGAACCGACGCACCGTCGAACTGTTCCCGTGGCGGAGAGTACAGGAAGCCGCCGGGAGCACTCAGCCCTCCGTAGAGAGCGTTCTGATCCGAGAGTTGATCACTCACCACTTTTTCCCGATCAATCGTTTTCCCGAGTTCCGTGAGCCCGAGAAGTTCACGCGTTTCAAATGTCGTCTGCATGTTCCGCGCGATGATGCTCATGATCTCGCTCACCTTGCTGAGATTCTTCAGGAATCCCATGCTTTTGGCTTTCTCCGATGCGGCAAGGATGATCTGCTGCTGCCTGCCCGAGCGGGAGAAGTCACTGGTCGAGTGACGGCTTCGCGCATACTTGAGCGCAGTGGCACCACCCAGATGCTGCGGTCCCTTCGCGATCGAAAAGGTTTCGTAGGTGTAGTTTTGTCCCGGGTACTCGGGATCGACGAGATCTTCGGGAACGACGATGTCGATGCCGCCGATCGCGTCGATCGCCTGCTCGAAGCCGGAGAAATTGAGCATGATCGCTCCTTGAATCCGGATTCCGAGGAAAGTGCCGACTTCTTTTGCAAGTTGTCTCATGGATTCTTCGGCTGCGTCTCCTTCCTTCATCCCGCCTCGCCGAAGTTGGTTCTTGTAATCACGGTAGAGACTGTTGATGCGTCCCGCGCCCATCTTCTCGGTGGAGAGCGCGTAGAGATCGCGCGGGAGAGAGACGAGTACCGCACTCTTCGTCTTCACCGGATCCAGACTTGCCACCATGAGGGTGTCTGTCAGATCGACGCCGTCGTGGTCCTTGTCTCCTTCTCCGAGGAGCAGAACGTTGGTGAACCCGTGTTCATCCTGACCCGGAGAACTGCTGACGGCGGAGACCATGCTCCCAAGGGAGATCGCCTTCAGCCGGACGAGAATCTTCAGTGCACCGATCAGAAGCATCAGAATCAGGAGACCGGAGAGAAGAACGGCAATCGTGCGCTTCAACATTCGAACGCGCTTCTGCCCCTTCTCTTCGTCTTCCTCGCGGTGTTTCGCTTGGTGGTAGAGATGGACTGCGGCTTCGAGAATACCCGTGCCGATCATGGCAAATTTCCGGAATCTGTTCGGTTTCTTCTCCTGGCGGATAGGTCTGGAGACAAAAGACATCGCAAGGATTCTACCCGTGATGATGGAAAACTTCTACCGTGTGCATAAAAAAGACCCCGCTTCTGCGAGGTCTCTTGATGTCGACTGGAAGCTTACATTGCTCCACCCGTACCCTTCTCTGCCTTGAAGCAGTTGAGGCACAGAACCGGACGACCGCCCTCGGACTCCGGGCGTGGCTTGAATGGAACCTCGCATGCCGTGCCGCACTTGGCGCAGGTTGCGGGGAACATCTGCCTCGTGGCATTGCGGTCCTGCTTGCGCTTGTCGCGACAGTCCTTGCACCGTTGAGGAGCAGCGAGACCGCGCTCTGCGTAGAAGGCTTGTTCACCCTCGGTGAACGTAAAGGCTGCGCCGCAATCGCGGCAGGTGATCTGTTGATCAGCCATAAAAAGAAAGAAAGAAAGGAAGTAAATTGCACACGTTCCTTCTTTTCTAGCTTCTTCGGGATTGTATTCCGCGGGTCAGACTATTCGAGAGAGGTCGTTTTGCACTCTCACTGTATTCCTTTGACACGGTTTCGTCAATAGAACTTGACAGTTCAGCTCACCCAAATCCCCAGCACCGTCACCGCTGCTCCGAACAGAATGCCGCCGATGACTTCTTTCAGAGAGTGTCCGATGCGTTCCGAGAGATGTGTTTTCTTCTGGAGCAAGTTGATGATCTTCGCCTGCTCGCCGATGGCATGACGTGAAGAGACTGCGTCGTAACACACGAGACATGCGAAGACGAAACTGATGGCAAATTCCACCGATTCAAGTCCGGTCTTCCAGCCGACGACCATCAGGAGCGAGGTCACGAATGCCGCGTGACTGCTTGGCATGCCGCCCGGACGAAACAGTCCCTCGTGCCATGCACCGCGTTCGATGCCTTCCGTGAAAATTTTCAGCAGCTCGGCGGAGAGTCCGACTGCGAGAGGGATGAGGAAGAGGTAGTGGCTGAGGAGGAAGTGCATAACGAAATGTAGAATTTAGAATGTATAATGTAGAATTACTGTCATTCTACATTCTTCATTCTACATTAAAAAAAGAGCGCCGATTGCTCAGCACTCTCTTTAAGATTCCAAAAACTACTTCAAGGTTACTTTCCCTCCCGCTGCTTCGATCTTCTTCTTCATATCGTCTGCAGCTTCCTTGGCAACACCTTTCTTGAGGATGGACGGAGCCTTGTCGACCAAGTCTTTGGCTTCGCCAAGTCCGAGCTGCGTGAGTTCGCGAACGACTTTGATGATCGCGATCTTCTGTGCGCCGGTGTCCGTGAGTTCGACGTCGTAGCTGGACTTCTCTTCTGCGGCTGCTGCGGCAGGGGCAGCTGCTGCGGCTGCGGCAACGGGAGCGGCGGCGGAGATGCCGTACTGCTTCTCCATGAATTTCACGACGTTATTGAGCTGGATGACATTCAGCTTCTCGAGTGCGTCGATCACTGCTTGTTCCTCTTTTACGAGGGTGAGTGCGTCTGACATAGGAATGAGGGGAAAAAGAGGGGATAAAATGGATTACACGGTTGGTGCTGCTGCCGGAGCGGCTTCAACAGGAGCAGCGGCAGATACAGGAGAAGCACTCGCTTTGTTCTTTGCGATCTCGCTGAGCAGTCTTGCAAATCCGGTGAGCGGGCTGCTGCAAGCGGAGGCGAATGAAACGAGCGGGCTTCGGCACATCGAGGCGAACGTTGCGAGGAGAACAAGCTTGCTCGGGATGACGGCGAGATCATTGGCTTCGGTCTTGCTGAGAATGCTTCCCGAGAAGACACCGCCGACCAGTTTTACCTGAGCGTGCGTCTTTGCGAACGCGAAGGCAATCGATGCTCCTGCGGTCGGCTCCTTCATGCTGAACAGACAGGCAACGGCGCCTGGGAGCATGGCATCGGAAATTTCAGGAAGTTTGGCTTCTTTTGCGGCAATCTGAATGAGAGATTTCTTTGCGACTTGCATCTCCGCATGTTCTTTCTTCAGTTCGCTGCGAAGCTTCGTGATGTCGGCGACCGTCAGTCCGATGTACTGCGTGAAGATGACGGAGGATGCTTTGCTCATCTTCTCCTTCAAATCGGTGATTTGGGCTGCCTTCTGCGACCTTGAGAGTGCCATACGGGAGTGGGGGACCAAAAAAAAGCTGATCTCCGTCCGGGAGACCAGCGAGGAACACGGCACGATCCACCAAGCCGGAGCCGGGTGAGCGCTGCTGTACTCCTCGGGAGGGTTTACGTTCAGCCTGGGGCCTAGTACCTCCGGTCTTCGGACTTGAGCCAAGTATACTCAGAAGATCGGAGATGTCAAATGGTTTTTCTGTTATACTCGGTTTTCCCATGTCTTCCGCTTCCACTTCCATTGAGGCGATGCTGGAACCGCTTCGGAAGGTCATTCCGTCGCTCGATGACGTGCGCCTTCGCAAGGCTTTTTCCTCTGCACAGACTGCCTACGGTGATCGTCAGTACGAACTGATGGACGGGGTGACGCTTCTGTCCCATGCCGTCGCAACGACGGAGCGACTCGCCGAATTCTGTCCGGATGAGGACGCGCTGATCGCCTGCTTGCTGCAGCACACCCTTCGAGTACCCGACTGTTCGCTGGATTCCATCGCGAAGGAATTCGGTCGCGGGGTTCGGGATATGGTCAGCCGCATTCACCTCCTCTCCCACCTGAGCACCAGTGACTGGCGGAAGTCCGTCGATGACATGAAGATCATGCTCGTGTCGGTGTCCGATGACGTGCGCATTCTCCTGATCACGCTCACGGTCACCGCGTATGCTGTATCGCATATTGCTCTTGTGAAGTCGAAGTACCGAAGCCGTTTATGCCGTCAGTCGCTCCAGCTCTTCGCACCGGTTGCGGCGAGACTCGGTATTTATGCTCTCAAGTACCGATTGGAACGGGATGCATTCCCCGAGTGCTACGCGACGGATGCCGAGCACATTGCGAATCAACTCGCGTCACTTCAAGACGAGCACGGCTCGTTTCTTCCGAGAACCGTTGCCGATCTGAAGCAGTTTCTTTCGGGAGAGGGGATCGATGCCGAACTGATGGGTCGTGAGAAACAGCCGTACAGCATCTTCCGGAAGATGCGCACGAAGAGCATCACGGGGCTCACGAAGATCACCGATCTCTTCGCGATTCGCGTGATTGTGCCGACCGTGGGTGATTGCTACCAAGTGCTCGGGCTCCTGCATCGCATCGGCACGCCGATCTCGCATCGCTTTAAAGACTACATCTCGTTTCCGAAGCCGAACGGATACCAGAGTCTGCATACGAGTCTGATCGGTCTTCCGAATGCTCCGAAGAACGTGATCATCGAGATCCAGATTCGCACGCGCGACATGCACCGCGAAGCCGAGTACGGCGTCGCCGCACACTGGCACTACAAAGAAGTGGGCAAGCAGGGAGGAGAAGTGCTTCGCTCGGCAAGCCATCTGCACATGAGCGATGTGCTGCTCCGGCAGCAGAGTGTCGGGTCGGTTGTGGAGACCGGAGAGAAATCCCGCAGCCGTCTGGTCAACGACATCTACGTGCTCACGCCGCGCGGGGACATCATCGAGCTCCCGGAAGGCGCCTCTCCGCTGGATTTCGCGTTCATGCTCCATACGGATCTTGGACTCAAGTTCAAAGCCGCGCGCGTGAACGGACACATCGTTCCGATTGCCTACAAACTCGAGAACGGGGATGTCGTCGAGATCCAAACCCACAAGCATCCGCGTCCGTCCCTCCAGTGGATCGAGGAACTCGTGACACCGTCGGCGCGTTCGAAGCTGAAGGCGTATTTCTTCTCTCACAATCGTCCGCAGTTTCTGGAGAAAGGCAGAGAGAATGTGAATGCCGAGCTGATGACCCGCGGTCTCCCCGTGCTCGACAACGATTACACGTCGATCGGCACGTTCGACGGGAAAGTTCTGAGCGTGCGTCAGCGTGAGGATCTCCTCGTGAAGGTCGGTATGGGCTCCGTTCGTACTTCATCGATCCTCCGTCATCTGCCGATGACGGTGCCGAAAAAACCGAATGGTCGCGCAGCGAAAGCAACGACGAAGCAGCCCGGACTCAAGCAGAAGTCGAGGAACGACCTTGTGTTGTTTGAAGATAAAAATCTCCAGATGCCGTACCGCTTCGCGAAGTGCTGCAGTGTCGACACCGCGATTCCGAAGCCGAAAGACATTCTTGGCATCGTTACCCGCGCAGGCATCGTGAGCGTGCACCGGAAAGATTGTGGGATGACGAAAGCGGCGAACAGCGAGAGGAAGGTGAAGATGAGGTGGGCTTGATTGATTTGCTTCTCACGGTCCTCATCCCCCGTCCCCTTCTCCATCGGCTGGAGAAGGGGTGACTTCAGTTATACAAATTTTAGGGATATGAATAATTTCTTCTGAAATTTTTTGTAAAACATTCGATAATTCTTCAAGAACTTCTTCGTTTTTGAAACGAATCACACGATATCCGTATACGTTGATGATGTCCGTTCGCAGTTGATCGTATTCCTGCTGGGTTTCATGAACTCCGCCATCGACTTCAACAATCAATTTGTGTTCTTTACATAGAAAATCAGCGATGAACTGCCCGATGGTATCTTGCCTCTTCCATTTCGTACCCAATAATTTTCTATTTCTCAACTCCTGCCACAAAACATGTTCCGCACGCGTGAGATTCTTACGCAAGTCTCTCTTGAATTTAAGTTTTTCTCTGTGCCGAAGAGCCTCACTTATACGCATAAGGATGAGTCTATCAGACATTTCTACTCTCTTCATACTTGGAGAAGCACGAGTCACCCCTCTTCGCCTCAGCGGAGAGGGGATGGGGGTGAGGATTGGATCATTCCTTCCACCAACTTCTGCATCGTCTTCTCCCATTTTATGCGTTCATACGCCGAGCCGCCCTCTTTCTGATCCTCATCTGACAGAGGATGCCTGTGCTCCTTGGCATGTGCGATTTCGGCTTTCATCGCGAGGTGGATGTCGGTCGGGTCGACGTCGATCTTCTTCGCTTCCGCGAGCGCCTGCATGCCGAAGCGCAGCACGATGCGACTGTTTGCGATTTCTTTCATCTCATCGATCACGGCTTTCTGATCTTTGTTCGTTGATTTCAGCCATTCTTCGACCGTCGTGTTCTGCTGCTTGAGGCGCTCCTGCAAATCGAAAACCATCTCCTGCACTTCCGCGTCGACGAGCTCCGGTGCGAGGTCGATCTTCGTTGCCGCTTTCACTTTTTCATAGAGCTCTTCCTCACGACGTTTCATCTCCTGACTTTTTCTCTGATTCGTCAGCATGTGTCCGATCTCTTTCCGAAGCGCTTCCGGCGTTCTTTCCGCTCCGAGACGCGACTTGATGTATTCCGTATTGAGTTCGGGCAGCTTCACCTCCGCGACGTCGGTCGCTTCGAGATCGATCGTCACTTTCTTTCCGCGAATTGCCGGAATGTCGTGATCTTTCGGGAATTCGATCGTTGCAGTTTTCTTGTCGCCTTTCTTCATGCCAAGCACGTGCGGCTCCAGCTCCGAGAGCAGATCTTCGTGCCCGAGCAGAATCGCATAACGACCGACGGTGAGTTCGTCGATCTGCTTTCCCGATTTGTCTTTCGCAGCCATGCTGAGTTTCACGCTGTCTCCCTTCTTCGCTTCGCGATCCACAGGCGTTTCGATGCTGTCCTGCATCAGCAGTTTCCGGAGGAAGTCTTCGATGTCTTTCGGTGTCGCGTCAGCGATCGTTTTCTTCTCGACTTTGATGCTGTCCGGCTTTCGCAGTTCCGCCGTCGGACGTTCGACGAAGACGATGCTGATCGTGAGAGGATCGAGCGAGACGACGCCGGCAGCCGGACGGATGATCGGTTTTGCTTCGCTGAGTTTCAGTGCATCTTTCATCACCTCCGGCAGGATTTGGCGAACGGTCTCCTCTGAAATGTGCTCTGGCTTCACTTGTTCACGTACGAGATGTGCCGGAGCCATCCCCTCGCGGAATCCCTTGATGTTCACGCGGTGTGCCAGTGCCTTGAGCGCACGGTCTTCCGCGGATTTCTTTTCCTCAGCCGAAACGACGGTGGTGGTTTTGATGCGGGCTTGTTTCAGTTTCTCAACCGTTGTTTCCATGGCGAGTGGGAGAGTTATTTCCGGTCATTCCAGTAGACCAAGAGCGGTGTTGCAACGAAGATCGATGAGTACGTGCCGAGGATGATGCCGATGATCAGTGCGAGGACGAACCAGTGGATGCTGGTGCTGCCGAGGAAGAAGAGGGAGAAGAGCATGATCAGCGTGGAGCCCGAGGTGTAACACGAGCGCTTCCATGTCTGGTTCACCGCTTTATTGGAGGTGATGCCGAAGTCTTCCTTCCGTTCCTGGATTGCGAGATTGTCGCGGATGCGGTCGAAGATGATGATCGTGTCATTCACCGAGTAGCCGAGGATCGTGAGGAGCGCCGTCACGAAGAGCGTGTCCACCTCGAACGTCGTGTAGTAACTGAGGATCACGAAGACACCGACGGTCACCATGACGTCATGCAGAAGCGTTGCAACGGCGACGACGCCGAACTTCCACGGGCTGTACCTGCGTGGAATTTTGCGGAAGGCGAATGCCAAGTACAGGATGATGCCGAGCGATGCGGTGATGATTGCGTACGCGGCACGGATCTTGAGCGTATGTCCGACCGTGGGACCGATCGTTGTGTACTGCACCTGCTCAAGTTCACCGAGTTTCTCTGTGAGGTGAGCGATCAATGCTTTATGCGTGTCATCATTGATCTCCTTGATGCGGACGAGGAAGTTGCCGTTTTTAAGTTTGTTCACGGTCGGGACGAGGTCTTCGCCTTTGAATGCTTTGATCGCCGAAATCACGGTGTCTGCCGTTTGTACTGACGATGCGGTCTTCAATTCCATTCGCGTACCGCCCGTGAACTCAATCGAGAGGCGCGGACCGGGTACGAACACGAGCACGATCGAGAGAATCGTGAGTGTGGTCGACAGGATGAAGAAGTACTTTGCCGGCTTGAGAAAATCAGTCATGCGCGAATGAGGGTAGCGGGAATGAAGAGGGGATTCCAGTGGTTATTGCGTGTGCCGGACCCTCACGGTGAGCGCATCTCTGCCATCCTCGGCATCGAAGCGGATGGTCTCCGTCTTCTTTTCGCTCACGGACTCCAGAAACGAAGATTCTTTCGCGGTAAGAAAACTTCCCCCCGGATGTTGCAGAAGCCACGGAATGTTCGCCGTTCCGACGAAAATCCCTCTCAATTCCTTGTCGGAGGTCGGATGATCGATCCGGCGCATTCCCTCTTCCAGAAGGTCGCTGTCGTTGCCGATGACAATGATCTTCCCTTTCGTTGCCATCAGAAGCTGCAGTTGGCTTCCCGAGCCTGCGCTCGTTTTCTCCCAACCGTTTTCCGTTCGTACGATTTCCTCTCCCATGGGTGCTGCCGTGATATCGATGCGACGATCGCCATGGAGGAATGTTTGGGAGCGAATGATTGCGGGGGTGGCGTGCGACCGTATGCTTTGGATCCATGCCTGCATTGCCTGAGTGCTTGTTGCTTTTCCCTCAACCAGAAAACGCGGGCTGCCCGGGCTTGCCGCGATCATCATGCTCATGCCGTTTCCAAAGAGATCGGAGACCATCTTCTCGATCTCTGTCCTGCCCGTGGCACTGTGCAGCCGCTCCTGCGCGATTCCTCTCATTCCCTCAAGCAGTGACGGATCGCTCTTGCTGAGAGCATCTTCGAAAGAGGCAAGCAGTGTGAGCGGATCGCTCACTGCGATCGCAAAGAAAGGAGCAGTGTCTCCAGGCAGTAGTGGCAGCAGAGGAGCATTCGCCGTGAAGAGCGTTGCCTCCCTCTTCTTCAGTATCCATTTGGTTTCGGTCGTACTCTCGAGCATCAGTGCGCTCGCGAAAGGACGGAGCATGGCATTAGACAGGCTCGAGCCGGATATGGATAGCATGAACGTTTCCCTGTGAACGGCGAGACCGGATGTTTTCGGACCGACCGATCGAATCGTCATTCCGATCAAGAGAGCGCTGCAGAGTGCGATGAAGAGTCCGATCCCCGCGACGAGTGCGGAGCGTTGCCAGTGGTGGTGGGAAGAGGTCACTATGGGGATGATAACACAGGGATCTTGTCATTTTTCTTGAACTACTAATTTGATCAAATAAAATATTTCCTGATTTTTTCCAGTGCAACTTCTTGCGCGAATTTCTTAGATGAGTACAATGACATGATTTCTTCCAAACAAAGAAATCAATCAAACCAAGACAAACAGAAACAGGCTCCGGAGCCACCATACAAACAAGAGAGATCTGTTCATTCACATCACAGCCCGAAAACGTAGAGAGGACAGCAGGCACTATCTTGCGCTGCCCCTAGCGCCCGCCGTCCTCTCTGCTCTGCAATGTCGCCCCTTCACTGAGAGTGAGCTTGAGGGGGTGCGCCCCCTTTCTCCCCAGTGTTCTCCCGGAGCTTTCAGCACCGCGCGATGAACCGGTACGGGGACTTCGTCTAGTCACGAGGAGAAACAAGAGACTGTAGCAAGGCAGAGTTCCGGGCTCCTCCCCATGTAGACCCTCCGCACGAAGGCTCAGTGGAAGTTTCCAACCCATTCATCCATTGATAGCCGAGGAGGCGAATACAAACACAAAAAGGCCGGAAACGGTCTTTTTGTTTATGGGTGGTAGAATACGAAACTATGGATAATGCAAAACCTCTCTACGATTTTCGTAAATTAGAACTGAAAAGGGCGCTGCGGAGGCAACAAACACCTACTGAAAAGGTTTTATGGGAGGCGTTGCGCAATAGAAAATTGCAAGGCATGAAATGGAGAAGACAGGCGAATATTGATATCTACATTGCAGATTTTCTTTGTGTGGAGCATCGGCTAATAATTGAGGTAGATGGGGGAATACACGATGGTCGACAGGAGCAAGATCATTTGCGAACAGAAGTCATCGGAGATCATGATTACAAAGTGATTCGTTTCCGCAACGAAGAAATTCTTCAAGGATTGCCGGAGGTATTGCGTCGCATTACAGCCCTCACCCCCAGCCCCTCTCCAACGATTGGAGAGGGGTGACTCGTGTTTCTCTGAGTACGGACATTTCTCTCTCCAGATCGCTGGAGAGAGATGTCGCTTCAGCGACAGAGTGAGGGCTGTTTTCGGAGATGATTACTTTGTTTTCTCCACCACCGCTTCCACCTCCAACGCTTTCGGGTTTCTCGAATCTATCCTGAGTGCGCTCTGGAGATAGTTCTTCGCATCATCGATCGCACCAGCAGCGAAGGAGGCTTTTGCGGCGAGGGCGAGGGCGGAGGCGTCGTTCGGGAATCGTGCTAGTGCGGTTTTCGAGAGTGCCACTGCGTCCTGCAGATGATTCTCCAGCGTGATCGCAAGTGTTACGTACTGTTCGAAAGTTTTCAGTTCGCTGTCTTTCGCTTCGGCGAGAATTTTCAACTGCTCAAGTGCGAGATCGTTGTTCCCGAGTTCGCGCGCATACTCGACGAGGAGTTCTCTCGCATCCTGCTCCGGACTGAAGCCGTTGAGGATTGCATACTGCAGGAAGGTGACGGCATTCTGCGGATCACCGAGAGCTTCGTGCGTGCGTGCGAGGAAGTACTGAACTTCCGGCTTCTCGGGATCGAGTGAGTACGCTTCCTCGAGAGAGGTGAGTGCGTCTTTTAAGCGTTCCGAGACGAACTCGCAGTACCCCTTCACGATCCATGCATCGCGGTAGCGTTCCTGCTTCAGGATTACGGTTTGCAGCAGCGGCAATGCCGTTTCACACTCGTTCACCTGCGCGAGTGCGCGAGAGACAAGCGTGAGGAGATGAATGTCCTGACCGTTCGGGAAGAGAGAGAATTCGTCGTAGGCGGCGAGAATCACTTTCGCGTACGTTCGGATGGTCGGGTCGTTTCCGGAAGCGGCGAGTGTCAGTTCTTTCTTCGCCGTCTCATGATCGTTCTGAGAGATCGCGACCAATGCAAGACCGTACTGCGATTGTGGCAAATTCGGCGAGCGCCCGAAGATTGCCGACGCTTCCTGGGTGTTCCCGCTCCGCAGCGCGAGGATCCCCTCAAGGAGGACGATGTCACCGGTGTTGGGGTTCGCTTCTTTCAGCGACGCGATCGTCTTCTTCGCTTCGTCGAATTGCCGGCGTTGCAACTGAATGCTTGCAAGTTTTTTGAGCGCCGGAGAGCCGCCGCCGGTCGTCACACTCTTCCCGTAGTGATCCTGCGCCTGCTTCCACTCGCCCCGAAGTTCGAAGATCTCGCCCTGACGGAGTTCCATCAGCGCTTCGGACTGATTCACGTTTTCCAAGGGAGATCCCGTCCGCGTCGGGAGGATTTTTTTCAGGAGATCCGTCGTGCCGCCTTGCGCCTGAAACGACGATTCAATCGTTCTGACTGACGAGTGGATTTGCCAAAGGAAGACTGCGGCGGAAGCCCCGCCCAGTGCGAGTGCGATGAGAACCGGAACGGCGATACGGGGAGAGATCTTCACGGAGGTGGAGGGTACCACGCGAGTCAGAGGATGGCTATTTTCAGATACGAGAAAAGTGGTTAGTGATCAGTGGTTAGTGGCTAGAATTTCTTGCATCACTAACCACTACTCACTACCTACGAGCCACTCGTCAATCCATCTTCGGATTCAGCTCCCCGTCGTCACTCTTCTTGCTTTTCGTCGTTCGTGTTTTCGTTTTCGGTTGCTCGTCCGTGTCCACGCCGACGGTGACGCGTGCGGCGGCTTCCACGATGTGACGCGGGATGATCGCTTCGACTGTGCCCCATGTTGCGCTGTCGGTCTTCGGCACAAGGATCGTCACCTGATCGCCGATTTCCGCGCGGTAGAACGTGACTGATGCCAGGAGCAAGCGATACGCTTTCCCCTCCGCCAATACTTTGTACTGACCGTCTTCCTGAATCAGCACGCCGACCATCGTCCGGCGTGGGATAGGTGCGATCTGCTTGTAGATGAATTTTCCTTCGTCGGTGATGCTGAGCTTCATGCCGTCACCCTCGACCAGTTTGCTCTTTGACGCGTAGTTCGCCGGAATCGGATACGTCTGACCGAGCGAGTCGACCATGTTCTGTCCGTCGAACACGCCCTCGATGATCTTCGATGTGCTCGGGTTGAAGGCACTCATGCCGATCGATCCGGCTTTGGAGCTTAAGCGCTCGCGCGAAGGATCGCTGATACCCGTCATCTCCCGAAGGAGACTGTTCGCGGTCTTGAGAGAGCTCATCGCGGAGTCGATGAGTTCTTGGATGGAGAGCAGATTGTCGTCCGACATGGTATGAGATTGTTAGGAAATTATTTCCACATCGAGAAGGTTTAAAGCAATCTGTTCTCTGATGGAAGTTTCTGTCAGCAGTCCTGCTTGAGCACCGATTGCTCCAACAACACTTGCAGCATTCAGTGTACCCGAGACGAGCGCTTTTTGCAACGACTCTCCTTGGAGCAGCGACCAGAATGCCGCCGTGCCGAAGGCATCTCCGGCGCCGGTTGTGTCGACCACGGTGACATTTTTCAGAATCGGGCAACGGTAAATATTTGTGCCGTCCGAGGCAATCGTTCCGTTCTTCCCGTCCGTGATGCAGACATTCTTCGCTCCTGCGGCAATGAGTTTCTTCAGTGCTTCGTCGATCGTTTTTGACTTCGAGAACAGAAGCGCTTCCTCCTTATTAAGGAGGAGAAGATCGGTTGCTTTCAGCAGTGTCGAAGCATCGTGCTGCTTCATTCCGGCACCGATCTGGCTGCCTCCCGGGTTCCATGCCAGCATGCTTCTCTTTCCTTTCCTTGTCAGCGCGTCGACGATGTCGTCTTGGATCATGCACGATGTTTCGCAGAGATGATTCAGGTAGACCGCATCGGTTTCGAGAATCGCGGCTCTGTCGAACGTCGTGTCGTGCAGATGCTCGTTCACTCCGGGTGCATAGAGGATTGTTCGTTCGCCGTTCTGCAGAGAGAGGATGATCGAAAAGCTACTGGTTTCATGTTCGACGACTGTTGCGGAAGCGGTGTTCACGCCTTCTTTCTGGAGATTCTTCAGAAGTTTCTCTCCCCACTGATCCGATCCGACGATGCCGCAGAATGATGCGGAGAGTCCGAGTCTCGAGAGACCGACTGACGTATTGCTCGCTCCTCCTCCGCAGCACTCGATCACGTTCTTCACTTGCAACTTTCCCCCGATCTCGAGACGAATCGATTCACTTTCTTTGAGTGCCTCGTGCATCGTCAAGAACAGATCGTAGGTTGCCCCTCCGATGGAGAGCGTGCGCAGCGCCGCGGATGATTTTTTTGTGTCAGCCATGGGAACTTACGAAAGGTAGCGCTCTCCGATGGCTTGCAGAAAAGCGTCGACGCGTGCTTTCTCTTTCCGTGCCCTGTGCCAGTAGACGCCGAAGATTGTTGCCAGAACGAGGAGCATTCCGGTCATGATGGAGGGAATGCCGCTGTCGGTATTCGACGGAACGTTGCGAATGGACGGTTCGAGCGGTGCGCCAGGGTGACCGATCATATTGGTTGGCACCGTCTCGGAATTTCCCGCGACGAAACCGTCACTCGTCGGAGTGCCGTGAGCGATGCTCGCAAGTTCCGTCAGTTCTTTTCCGGTTACCGCAACGGGCGTCAGCTTCACTTCGTACGACACGCCGCCGATCAGATCTTTGAGGACGGTCGACATGGACTGACCGTTCACCGACCGACGTTCCGAGTAGTCACCGGGTGCGGTACCGTATTGGAGGACATAGTGATCGAGCGGCAGAGACGACATCGGCGTCCATTCGAGGAGCAGGCTGTCTTTGCCGGGAGTGACACGGAGAGCGATGCCGAGTGGCGTTGCTGCTGCCGGCTGACTCTTCACAGGGCTTTCGGTGCCGTCCGCTGCGACGACGGTGAGTGAGAAGAGATACGTTTTCCCGAGTGGAAGATCGCGAACGATCGCCTTCGTCACGGGTCTTTTCGTCCCGATGCTGTAGAGGATATTGAGAGGATCACTTTGATCTGCGATATAAATTTTATATTCGCCGACGGACACGCCGACTGTGCTCTGCCAACCAACGGCAACCGCACCCTGCTGTCCCTGCGCGGTGACACCCTGCACGGTAGGGAGCACCGTCGCTCCTACTTTCCACTTCATCAGCATCTGCGAGGCATTGTCCGCACCGTCTTTCGCCGTGACAGTGATGTCATAGATTCCCGCAACCGGAGGAGTTGCCAGCTGTCCCGTATAGAGACCGCCCGACCCTTCCGTGAGTGTCACGGTTTTATCCAGCACTGTTGCGATCACCGCATTCAGTCCTGCTTCGGATTTCACCGTGATCGTCGCCGGTTGACCGGCTTTCGCTTCAACGGGATCGAGCGTGATCGTTTGAATGCCGGGAGGAGTGTTGTCGATGATGATATGCACGGGCTTCGATTCGTACGAACCGTTCTCACTCGTGACGAACAACGTGATTTCCTTATCGAGCGGATTGACCGGCACGTTGATGCGAAAGACTCCCTCGGCATCACTCTCCCCCATAATCTCGCTGCTTCCGCCTTTCACTTTCAGATTGATGAGACTCGGTGCGTGACCCTGGAGCAGAATCGGTCCTCCGTGAACATACGAACGATCTTTCGGATCGAGGATCGTGATCTTGCTGTCTTCCGCCGATCCTCCTTGTGAGACGACGTTCAGCGTGATTTTCCCGGAGAATGTCGGATCGTTCATGTCGCTCACTTCAATCGTCTGGAGACCGCCGTTTCGAAGCATGAACGCGAGTGCCACTTTCCGTTCACCCTGATCGACGCTGCGCATTTCAACGGAGCCGAAGAGGGGATTCTTCGGATCCTGACCCTGCTTCGGCAGCATGGCATCCGGATCGGAACTCTTCACGACGAGTGAACCGATATAGCCTCTCGAGATGTCGGATCCGTGCATTGCCCGGATCGTGAGTCCGAAGAGTTCGTTCCCTTTCACTTCGGTTGCGTCTTGCGGGAGCGAGAGCTCGAAGTGATCGATGGTCTCACTCGCAAGATCCGCGCTGTCGCCGCCCTGCGCGAGTGTGGTCAGTGATCCTCGGAACGTCGATAGCATCGAACTTTTGCCGACCGTCAACGTCGTCTTCAGTTTCATCTGCCGTCCTCCTGCGATGTCGTAGACCGTGAGACTCGTCGTCCCTTGTTCGGTCGAACGTATCGTCCAGAGGAACCGACCTGTTGCATCGGTTTGCTTCGATTCGGAAGAAATTTCATCCGTGAGACGGCTTGCGATCAACGCGAGCGGGCGACCCGTAACCGGGTTCGAGTAACGATCACGCAGAATCGCCGTCACGGTTGCCGTGTCTTTCCCGTCGGCATCAATCGATTGCGGACTGACGATCAGCGATGATTCGGAGTCATCCGCACGGTCTGCGAGTACGGCGAAACTCGCGGTTTTCCCCGCAACGTTCACACTGTACTTTCCCGCAGTGGTCGCGGAAACGGACGGGATCAATGTGGTCGCATTCCCGGCACCGTCGAGCGTGATCGTTTGCGTGTAGTTCTGATTATCAGGGCTCTGGACGACAAGAAGAAGCGAAGCGTTGCCTTCACAGGCGGTCACTTGCACCTCCGTTCCAAGCCCTGCAACCGTATCCAACGCCGAAACTCCACAGCTTCCTGCAGCGAGCGCTGCCGGAGCCGCGAGTTGCATGAGGAGCAAACCGAGAGACACTGTGGAGGAATCGGAACGCAACATATTCTCCTTAGTATACCAAAAATAGCACTTTTTGCCTATGGTCTACAGAACGATTTTCCGTAGTTGTTGCTGGTTGTCAAATTGAGGCGGAACGCGAATTCTCATTCAGTTTTCCTTTCGTTCGTGGTAGTATTCTCTCCATGATGCGTCTTCGATCCGTGGCTTTGGTTCTTGGTTTCCTCGCGCTCTCTGCCTGCGGCACTTCCACGACGACAACAGTCACCTGTGATCAGCAATTCTGGAACGGTTCTGTCAGTGCCTGTTTGCCGAAGGGTTGGAAAGTTCTCTCACGCGATCAACTCATGACACTCGGTGTCCCCGAGGAAACGGTTGCGGCGTTCCAGTCCGATACTCCGCACGCGGGGCAACTCGATACGGTGACGGTCACGAAGGAACCGCTGAGCCAAGAAATGGCGACACCCGACTACAGCCAGTCGAATATTCTCGCGGTGTCGGCTCTGCCCGATTACAAGCTCATCGACAAGGTCGTCGTGACGATCGACGGCAAAGAGTCTGCGATTCATGTCTTCAGCGCGCGTCCCTCGCCCGACCAACCGATCCGTCGCTATTACCAACTCTCGGCGTCGATCGATCGTAGCGGCTACACCTTCACGGGTTCGTTCCCCTTAAGCATCCAAGACAGCGAAGCGAGCGAAGTGCTCTTCATTCTGAAGAACGCATCGTTCGTTGATCCGACGACGAAGGCGGGGAAGTAGTGAGAGTGGAGGTGCCGGCGAGGATCGCACTCGCGCATGGGGGATTTGCAGTCCCCTGCCTTACTGCTTGGCTACGGCACCGAAGCAGAGGCATTGTACTGATTCCTGAGAGAAAATCGAGATTTGCTTTCCCCGTCTTTCCTGCGCTACACTTCCCGAAATACCATGACTCCTGTAAAGAAAGCAGCGGCCGTTTCACAAAATCCGAAAGAGTACTGCATCGCCACGATCGGGAGTCACTCCGCGCTGCAAATTCTGAAGGGTGCGCGGGATGAAGGAGTGCCGAATCTTGTCATCTGCAAGCGCGGAACGGAGCGCGTGTACAAGAGCTTCGGCGTTGCCGATGAGATCCTGATCGTCGATGACTGGAGCGAGTGGGATAGCAAAGTGGAGCCGGAACTGATCAAGCGCAATGCCATCATCATCCCGCACGGATCGTTCATCAGTTACATGGGTCCGCAGAAAGTGCAGACGATGAAGAGCATGTACTACGGTACGAAGGAAATTCTCGAGTGGGAGAGCAACCGAATCATGGAGAGAAAATGGCTTCTGGATGCGAATATTCTGATGCCTCGCGTGTTCGAGAAACCGGAGGACATCGACTGTCCGGTGATCGTGAAGTTCCACGGAGCCGGCGGCGGGTTCGGGTACTTCGTCGTCCGCACCGCGGAACAATTCTACGAAGTGAAGAACCGAAAGTATCCCGAGGAGACGGACTTCAACATTCAGGAGTACATCATCGGTGTGCCGCTCTACATTCACTACTTCTACTCGCCGCTCACGGGTGAACTCGAGATCATGAGTTTCGACAAACGGTACGAATCCAATGCCGACTCCATCGGCAGAATCAAGGCGGAGGATCAGCTCGCTGCGAAGATCCACACGAGCTACACGATCGTCGGCAACATCCCCATCGTCGTCCGCGAATCGATGCTTCCGGAGTTCTTCGAGATGGGCGAGCGCGTTGTCGCTGCAAGCAAGAAACTCTGCGGAAAAGGACTCTTCGGTCCGTTCTGTCTTGAGACGATCGTGACGAGAAAGCTCCAGACATTCGTCTTCGAAATCAGCGCACGCATCGTGGCGGGCACGAATCCGTTCATCGAAGGTTCGCCCTACACGGCGCTTCGCTACAACGTTCCGATGAGCACGGGTCGGAGGATTGCACGGGATATCAAGGAGGCGATAGAGAAGGGACGGTTGAGTGAAGTTTTAGGATAATCAAATCATTCATCTATGAATATTTCAGATCTGCTCAAAGGCTACGATCTCAACAATCTCACCATCGGTGTGCTTGGGGGACACAGCGCTCTGGATGTCTGTCACGGAGCGAAGCAGCATGGATTCAAGACGGTATGCATTGCGAGGAAGGGAAGAGAAAGAACATACGATCGATATTTCAAAACTCGTACTATCAAAGCTCAAAGCTCAAAGCTCAAAGCTTCTTCGATGGGATGTATTGATGAAACGATCGTTGTCGATCAGTTTCAGAATATTCTTGATGCAAAGATTCAGAAGAAGCTGCAAAGTATGAACACAATTTTTGTTCATAATCGGTACTTCTGGGTGTACTTCGATGATTTCTCGAAAGTCGAGAATGATTTTCATGTTCCTATCTTCGGCTCGCGCACGCTGCTCAAGCTCGAGGAACGCGATCAACCGTTCAATCAGTACGATCTTCTTAAGAAAGCAGGCATTCGCATTCCGAAAATTTTTAAGAATGCCAAAGATATCGATCGTCCCGTACTCGTGAAAGCTGCGGAAGCGAAGAGGGGGTACGAGCGCGCATTCTTCATTGCGACGGATCCTATGAATTACGAATTGATGGGATCAATTTTTGAGAAAGAGGGAAAGGTTTCCAAAAACTGGCGCGAGGCAACCATCGAAGAATTCGTCGTCGGTGCTCCGGTGAACTTTAATTTCTTCTACTCACCGCTGAGCGGTGAGCTTGAACTTCTCGGAACGGATACGCGAAGACAGACGAACCTCGACGGATTTCTGCGAATGACCGCTGATCAGCAAGCTCTTGCACTGAAGCACGTGCCGCTCAAGATGATCGAAACCGGACACATTGCGTGTACCGTGAAAGAATCTTTGCTCGAGAAGGCGTTCGATCTTGGAGAGAAGTTTGTGAAAGCGACACAGTCGCTTCCAAAAAATCTTGATCCAAGTGGTAAAGGCATCATCGGTCCGTTCGCATTGCAAGGCGCAGTCGTCGCCGAGGACGGGAAAGAAGACATTGTGATCTTCGACGTCTCGCTCCGCATTCCCGGTTCACCGGGAATCGCCGCGACTCCGTACTCAGGCTATCTCTACGGCAAGACTATGAGTGTCGGGGAGAGAGTCGCGCTGGAGATCAAGAATGCTGTGCAGCAAAAGAGGGTGGGGGAGATTGTGACGTAAGCAAAAAACCCATAGAATGAATATCGTTGGGGCTGTAGCTCAGTTGGTAGAGCACCTGGTTTGCAACCAGGGGGTCAGGGGTTCGAATCCCCTCAGCTCCACCATTGGTTTTCTATTGGAGACTCCCCCTGTGCGGCAGAAACATCAGGATCGGAGCGAAGAAGATGTCGGTTGTGCCGCTGAGGCTTGCCACGCTCCAGAAAAAGATGAAGATGCCGACAATGATCAGCACGTTGTAGATGCCGCCGACTTTCCCCGCCCACTCCGGATCGCCGATCATCGCGCCGATCGGTTCGCGGTAACGAATGATGCAGTAGGAGAAGACGATGCCGAAGAGTCCCTGAAGAATATGGTGCATGGTGCTCCGGTTAGAGTAGCGCATCGAGGCGCTTGCTGACATCTTCTTTCGACTTCACGCCGACGAAGGTGTCCTTCGCTTCGCCGTTCTTGAAGAGGATGAAGGTCGGGATGCTCATGACGCTGAATTGCTGAGGGATCTCGCTCTGTTCATCGACGTTCATTTTGAAGAAGGCAACTTTCCCCGCGTACGACAGCCCGAGTTCATCGATGATCGGGATCATGGCTTTGCACGGACCGCACCATGGAGCCCAGAAGTCGACGAGGACGGGGATTTGGGACTGCAGGACTTTGGTTGCAAATTCGGCGTCGGTGAGAGGGAGAGCCATAAGGGTTGGGGACGGGGGTTAGGGTTAAGGTGAAGATGACTGTGACTTTTGAATTCTATCACGAACAATGAAAAGCGTTCTACGCTTGTCCCTTCGACAGTATTCCCCTCGTGATCTGTTTTCCGATCTCCACCGCAGGCTGACCGTAGACCGGAATGCGGTAGAGCTTCCCGAGGTACACGACTTCGGTCATCAGGAGGAAGAACAGTTGTCCGAGGTGATACTCGTCCAGGCGTTGCAGTGAAATCGTGACATGCGGACGCTTGGCGGAGGTGAGCGCCTGGCTCGTTCCTTCGTAGCACGCATCGAGGAGTTGCCCGAACGTTTTGCTTCCGAGGAACGAGAACGCTTCCGGCAACGAGCGCGGCATCTCGAGGCGCGGCTTGTCGATCTCGCGGAGGAACAGGTGCCATGTCTTTCTCGGTCCCGCCATCCACTGCTGCAGCAGCGAGTGCTGATCCTGCGTGCCGATTGCCGCGACCGGAATCGGGTTGAAGCCGTCGGACTTTCCGAGACTTTCCGCAATCAGCTGCTGCCCCCAGCGTCCCATCGAATGCAGTCGGTCGCCGTAGGGCATGATCACGCGGATCGGATAATTGCGACGGGTGTCGAGGAGGTACTGCACGGCGGCAAGCGACGCCGCGGGGTTTCTCGCGAGCGTCGTCTCTTGGCAATGCGTGTCCATCTCTTTGGCGCCGCGCACGAATTGACCAATGTCCCCGCGAAGTAATCCGAGCGCGAGAAGTCCGACCGGAGTGAAGATGCTAAAACGACCTCCGACGTTCGGCGGAATGCTGAGAGTGCGCATCCCTTCCGCATTTGCGAAGGCTTTCAGAGGACCTCCCTCAGGATCGGTGATGGCGATGACACGGTTTTCGGGATGAGACTTCACCGCATTCTTCAGTTTCTCGTAGCACGCGAAGAATGCCGCCATCGTCTCGAGCGTGCTGCCCGATTTGCTTGCGACGACGATCAGCGCGTTCTTCCAATCGATCAGCTGCAGGTGCGCGGCGAGTGTCGTCGGATCGATGGTGTCGATGACGAGGAAGGCAGGGGTCAGCGACGATTCGAACACTTCCTGCAACACTTTCGGTCCGAGCCCCGATCCGCCGATGCCGATCCAGACGATGGTCTGAATATTTTCGCTTTTGACACTGTCCGAGATCAGTTTCACCTCGGCGATCGCGTCTTTGTCGTACGGGTTCATCGACCATGCGTGCTGTCCTTTCTCGCGCTCCGAGAGCCACTCTTCGGTATACCGGCGAATGGAAGAGCGGACGGCTGAGAACTCCTGATCCGGAATGCCGTGGCTCGGTGTGATGACTTTTGCGAGCGTGCCTTTGATGTCGAGAGTGAGCATGTGAGAAGGTTACAGACTTCGCAGAGCGGCTGCGACACGTTCTTCCGTTTTCTTGAGTGTGCCCGGCAGACGCTTGAGCGCACTCAGGACGGTTCCGTGATCATACCCAAGCGACGTCAACGCGGCGATGGCATCCGCATCGAACGAGGCACTGTGTTCCTGTTTCTGCGTTCGGTGCATCTGCAAAGTCCACTCCGGATGTTTCTCGAAGAGCGATGTGAGGTCGACGAGGAGTTTTTCCGCGGTCTTCCTGCCGATGCCTTTGATGTTCGTCAGCATGCCGCTGTCATCCGTTTCGGCGGCTCTCAGAAGTATCGAAAGCGGGATGGAGCACAGTTCGAGTGCGATTTTTGGACCGATGCCGGAGATATTCAGGAGTTCCGTGAAGAGCGAGCGCTGCTCCGGGTTCCGGAATCCGAAGAGTTCGAGCCTATCCTCCCGCACGTACGTGAAGACGATGAGTGTGTCCTCCGCGCCGTCTTTCAACTCGTCCCACACCGGATGAGGTACTGAGGCAAGGTACGCGACTCCCGCAACGTCGATCGCGACCTGGGGGAGGGGGAGCTTTCGCACGGTACCGGTCAGTGCGTAGATCATGCGCGGAGTATAGCAACTCCCTCTTTTTTCTGCTATACTGTCCTGATGCTTTTTCGCACATACACACACAAAAAAACAGTGCTTCTGCTCTTGGCATTCTGCGTGTCCGTTCCGCTTGCGACATTCGCGAGCGAAGCGTCGCAGCAACTGAGCGATGCGAAAGGGCAATTTGACGAGCTCTGGCATTCCGCCGCCGCCACCACGCAGCGAAGAGCGAAGCTCGAACAGAATCTTGCGCAGTACGACATCAAAGTTGCCGATGCCAAGCACGATCTGGAGCAAGCGGCGCTGGATCGCCGCGATAACAGGCAGCAGATTCTGGATCGTCAGAAACTGATCGACGTGCTGCACGCTCAGCTTCAGGCTGCCGCGGAATCCCGCGGTTTCTACGAAGTGGTCGCTGCGAATCAGAAAGACGATATCGTGTCATTCGTCCGCTATCTCTCGGGAAAAGAAATCGCCGTCAGTGAGAGCGGACCTGCAGTCGGCGGATCGCTGCTCAAACACATTCTCCGCGGATCTCTCGGAGACAGCATCGATGCCGAGCTTGCGGACAATGCTTTGCTGATGACGCGGAAGCGTTTTGCATTGCAGATCGATGTGCTCGTGAGCGAAGCCGAGAAAGCCGAGACACGCCTTCGGTCCGTTCTCGGTCAGTTGAATGGTGAGGTGGACGGACTGGAGCAGCGCGGCAAGAACCTCGAACAGACGGTGGACCGGAAGACCGCGTTCATCGATGACAGTTGGCGTCAGAAACAGTTGAGTCAGGAGGAACTGAAGAGCGTGACGCAGGAGTCGGCCGAAGCGAATGCGCGCATCGGACTGATGCAGGCGAGCCTTCTGAAGATCAACGATGAGTTGCGTCAGGAAACTCTCACCAAACTGCAGGCGGATCTTGCAGCTCTGCAATCGGAACATCACTCGCTCCAGGCACAAACGACGCTGCTCCAGAGCAAAGACCATGCGATGTCGCTTCTCGAAACCGACGTCGAGAAAGCGTTTGCGCAGATGCAGACACAGCGCAACACCGACAAGAAACTCTACAAGCGCATCGAGGAATCGGAGTTGCGATTGCAGCAGCTGGAAGCGGATGACAGAGCATCCTCGGAGAGTGCGACGGGCGCGGAATTGTCTTCTGCAAGCGAACACGCGTCTGAGATCGACGAACTTCGCGAGCAGATCGCACTCATGAAGACGGGTGTTCCGCAGGATGCTGCGCATGACTATCTAGAGCAGAAGCATCAGGCGGAGCAAGCGACGATCGTGCGCAAGGATCTCGCCGTGCAGATTTCCGGTGCCGTGCGAAGGCTCGCAGAGCTCGATGAATTGATTCCGACGAAGGAACAGGAACTGAAGAAAGCCGAGGAGTCTCCGGAACTCGCGAATCTCCCTCCGCTTTTCCAATGGCCGGTCAACGGTCCCATCACCGCCGGATACTTCGATCCGGATTACTTCAAAGTTTTCAACGTGCCGCATCGTGCGATCGACATCGCGGTTCCGCAGGCAACGCCGATTCGCACCGTGTCACAAGGCATTGTCTTCGCGGTGAAGGACGGCGGCAGAACCGGATACAGTTACATTCTGATCGGACATCAGGGCGGGTATGCGTCGCTCTACGGTCACGTCTCGGCGTCGTTCGTGAAGGCAGGGGACAAGGTCGGGTACGGTCAGATCATCGGGCTCACGGGAGGAGAACCCGGAACGCATGGCGCAGGGCACATGACGACCGGTGCACATTTGCATTTGGAAATGATGAAGAATGGAGAGCATTTGAATCCGCTGAGTGTGTTGTCTTCGAGATAACTCACTCAACGGTCCTCACTCCGGCGCTGATGCGCCACCCCTCTCCATCGGCTGGAGAGAGGAATGTCCGTATTCGGAGAAACACGCGTTACCCCTCTCCTGCCGAAGGAGAGGGGTTAGGGGTGAGGACCGAGAACCACCGTAAACTCCCCTTTCACCGTCATCTCTTTACTTTCTTTTTCCAAAGACGAAATACTTGTATAAATTATTTGTTCATGCATCTTGGTCAGCTCTCTCGCAATCACAACCACTCGCTCAGGTTGTTCACTGAGAACCGTCGCAAGCTCCGCTAACGTTTTCTGAATCCTATGTGGTGACTCGTAAAACACAATCGTCCGCTCTTCACTTTGAAAACTCTGCAGTAGTGTCTGCCTTCCTTTCTTGAGTGGCAGAAATCCGAGGTACAGAAATTGATTGATCGGCAGTCCGCTCGCACTCAGTGCAACGAGGAATGCCGACGGTCCGGGCAGTGCTTCGATTTGTAATCCCGCAGCGCGGACACGCGAGACGACAATGTATCCGGGATCGGAAATTCCCGGTGTTCCCGCATCGGACACAAGACAGAGGTGTTCGCCTTTCTGCAGTCTCTGAACAATGTAATCCGCTTTTCCTTCATCCGTGTAACCGTGAAACGAAATGAACTCTTTCTTCGGTAACTCGAGTAATTTCAGCAATTGTCCCGTGACACGCGTGTCCTCGCAGATGATGGCATCGCAAGCAGCGAGCATTTCTTTCGCTCGGATCGTGATGTCTTTCAGATTGCCGATCGGCGTTGGAATAATCGAGAGCATGCGTGAAGTGTAGCAGTTGGAGAGCGGAAGAGTAGATTTTATCTATGAAATGTTCTATTATATCTTTTGGATCTTCCATCGAAGATCTCATTCCGTTCTGACCGGAAAGGAGGTCAATCATGAAAGGAATGTTTGTTCTTTCCCTATTGTCGCTGATCGCCATTCTTTTTCTGATCTTTGATCGGAGGGGATGGGTTCTCAACCCCGTCAAAGGTATTGAGGACGTCTTCAGCCGCATCGGGATTGGACTGCTCTGTGCAGTCCTCTGCGCCCTCTCCTTCGCACTGAGCTTTGCTCAAGTGCACCCGTGAGGGGGCAATGGCACACCGGAGAACCCGGTGTGCTTTTCTTTGCAGAACAACGAATATGGTGGATCGTCGCATCGTAAGATCTTTCTTTTCATTGACTTTCTGGTAGTCTCGATCAGCTACTTTTGTTTCAGGAATTATGGCGAAAACACCCCCACCCAATGGCGACCAGATCCAGGCTCCGCTTGAGGCGAGCCCGATCGGGCAGGTGAACCCAAGGCAGATCGTCACGGAAATGGAGGAGAGTTACCTCTCCTATGCGATGAGCGTGATCGTGTCGCGTGCGCTTCCTGATGCCAGAGACGGTCTGAAGCCTGTTCACAGAAGAATCCTCTACGCCATGCACGAAATGGGTCTCAGATCAGGTTCGAAATTCCGCAAATGTGCGGCCGTGGTCGGAGACGTGCTCGGAAAGTATCACCCGCACGGCGACAGTCCCGTGTACGAAGCACTTGTTCGAATGGCGCAGGACTTCGCGATGCGGTATCCGCTGATCTTCGGGCAGGGAAACTTCGGAAGCATCGATGGAGACAATGCGGCAGCCATGCGTTACACCGAGGCGAAGATGCACTCGGTTGCCGATGAACTCCTGCAAGACATCGAGAAGAACACGGTGGAATTCCGCCCGAACTACGACGGCACAAGAAAGGAGCCTGCAGTACTCCCGAGCAAAATCCCGAACCTGCTCCTCAATGGCACCGTCGGTATTGCCGTCGGTATGGCGACGAACATCCCGCCGCATAATCTCAAGGAACTCGTCGCTGCGATTCTGCACCTCACCGATCATCCGAATGCGACGGTCGAAGACTTGCTTGAGTTCGTACAGGGTCCGGATTTCCCGACGGCGGGCATGGTCTACGATAAGGAGGCGCTGAAACAGGCGTACCTCACGGGTCGTGGATCGGTCGTCTGTCGCGGCAAAGCGGATATCGAAGAAGTCGGGAACCGCTACGTCATCAGAATCAGCGAGCTTCCGTACCAGGTGAACAAGTCCGTGCTCATCACGCGTGTCGCCGAACTCGTCACCGACAAAGTCATCGTTGGCATTTCGGATATCCGAGATGAGTCGGATCGAGACGGTATTCGTGTCATCGTCGAACTGAAGAAGGACAGTTATCCGCAGAAGATCCTCAATCAGCTCTACAAGCACACGGATCTGCAGACCAGTTTCGGCTACAACTGCATCGCGCTTGCGGACGGTTTGCAGCCTCGTCTTCTGAATCTCCACGACTTCCTCCAGATCTTCATCGACCATCGCCGCGTCATCATCACGAGGCGCGTGACGTTCGATCGGGATCGTGCGAAAGAGCGTGCGCACATTCTCGAAGGGCTCACGATCGCGCTCGACAACATCGATGCGGTGATCAAGACCATCAAGCAGAGCGAGACACAGGACGACGCGAGGCAGAGCCTCATGAAGAAGTTCAAACTGAGCGACATTCAGGCGAACGCCATTCTCGAGATGCAACTCCGGCGCCTCGCCGGACTCGAACGCAAGAAGATCGAAGACGAACTCAAGGCGACGCTTGCGTTCATCAAGGAGTGCGAGGCGATCCTGAAGGACAAGAAGCGCGTGGACAGCATCATGAAGCAGGAACTTGCGGAGATCGTGAAGAAGTTCGGAGACGATCGTCGCACGGTGATCGTCTCGCATCCGGTCGGAGAATTCTCGGCAAAGGATACGATCCCGAATGCGCCGATGATCGTTGCTCTCACGTCGCAGGGGTACATCAAACGCTTGAGCCCGGCTCAGTTCCGCGCCCAAAACCGCGGCGGCAAGGGCATTAAAGGCATGACCACGAAAGACGAGGACGAGATTCTGTGTCTCGTGAACGTGAACAATCACGATGATCTTCTCTTCTTCACGAATACCGGTCGCGTGTTCAAATTGCCGGTGTACGAACTTCCGCAGGCGAGCCGCGTTGCCAAGGGTCAGGCGATCGTGAATCTTCTCCAGCTCCAGCCGAACGAGAAAGTGGCGTCGCTGATGAAAGCGAAGCTCGAAGGCAAGACGCACCTCTTCATGACAACGGTGAAGGGAACGGTGAAGCGCACGGAGCTCAGCGAGTTCGAGAATATCCGTCGCTCGGGTCTGATCGCGCAGAAAGTTCCCGCAGGGGACGAGCTCCGTTGGGTGCTCGCAACCGGCGGCAAGGATGAGATCTTCATCCTCACGAAGAAGGGCAAGTCGATTCGCTTCCCCGAAGTCGACGTGCGTTCCATGGGTCGCGCTGCCGGTGGTGTGCGCGGCATTCGCGTCGGAGGAGGTGACAAAGTCGTGGAGGCGGCGGCGGTTGCATCACCCGATAACAGCCAACTGCTCGTCGTGATGGAGAACGGACTCGGAAAATCGTCTCCCATCACGCAGTACCGTCTGCAGGGCAGAGGAGGCAGCGGCGTGAAAGCGGCGCAGCTCACGGCGAAGACAGGGGACATCGTCGGCGGATGCGTGCTGCAGGAACATGACGATGGAGATCTCATCTGCATCAGCAAACAGGGACAGACGATCCGCATGAAACTCTCGGATATTCCTTCGAGGAGTCGCGCGACGCAGGGTGTAATCGTGATGCGCCTCGACGGCGGCGACAAAGTCGCATCGATGAGCGTGATCATGCATGATGCGAATGAGGTGGTGGAGGGGGAAGAGGTTGAAGAAGATGAGAAGGAGATGTAAGACGGAAGACAGAAGACGTAAGTTTTTACGTCTTTTCTTCCATCTTCCATCTTATATCTTCTGTCTTTCCCGGTTCTTTTCTCTTGCTACCGCTCCATTTGCCTCGTAGAATCCCCGAGCTCTATGAAAAAAGGCATCCATCCACAGGTTTACCTCGACGCGAAAACAATGTGCAGTTCATGCGGCGCGGTGTATCTGATCCCGACGACGGTGAAGGTACAGCAGGTGGAAATCTGCTCCGCCTGTCATCCGGTCTACACGGGCAAGTACATGGGGCTCATGGCATCCGGACGCGTGGACCGCTTCCGCAAGATGGCGGAATCGAGCAAGAAGAAGCAGGAGGAAGTGAAGGTGATCGAAGAGAAGCGCGCAAAGAAGCCGGCGATCAAGAAGAAGGCGAAGAAAGGGGAGAAGTAGAGGGTGGACAGGTTTTTGGATTATGATGTAAAGTATTTTTCTATGTCTGAAAAGAAATCAGCTTTTGAAGGTCTGAATCGGGAATGTCAAACGATGTCTGAACTAGGAAATATCAAGAAAATGATACGAAACTTTCTCATCGTCTTCGCGAGTATTGTTGCTATCGAGGGCATAACGACGGAACATACAGAAGACGCAATTCTTGCATCGACACTTTTTGGATCATCCCTGATGGCAATTGGTATTTTGGAAACTATTGATTTCATGATCTTCAAAGAAAGCAGAGAAAACCTTCGGAGTCTTCTTCATTCATCTTCGGGTCGAGATCTTGATGGTGTGTTCAATGCAATCTTTTCAGCTGATATGGATCCGAATGATTATCGATAGACAGCCCTACAGCCATCGCCATTTCCCCCGTTTTCCGCTATAATGAGACCATTATGATGAATATCCGTCAGGCGAAACTTCTCACGGCGATCATCGACCAGTTCATCGAGACGGCGATACCGGTTGGATCGCATCACATTATCGAACGCGGGCTCTTCCCCGTATCCGGAGCGACGATCAGAAATGAGATGCGTTTCCTCGGTGAAGAGGGCTACATCGAGCAGCCGCATACGTCCGCGGGACGCATTCCGACGGTGCAGGGCTACCGGATGTACGTACAGCAATTCATGAAGCCGACTGCGCACGAGCGCGCGGTTCGTTCGCGCTTTCTGGAACTGAAAGAACAGTACTTCCAGCACAAGGATCGTGAACGCGCGTACGAGGCTGTTGCGATGCTCTCGAACATGATCCCGAATGTGAGCTTTGCAACGGTGCCTCACAGGGAACAGGTGTCGTACCTCGGGCTCAGCAATGCCATGCGGCAGCCGGAGTTTCTGGCGGACAGCAGATTTGTGAGCGGTGTCGTCGAGGTGCTTGAGAAGCGTCTCTCAAGTCTGATCGATCACATCACGCTCAGTGACAAAGTGCAGTACTTCGTCGGTGAGAAAGATCTCTGCACGCAGTTCGCGAGTTGCAGCATGCTCGTGACCAAGTACCGTATTCGAGGCGAGACGGGTGCCATTGGCATCCTCGGTCCCGTCCGCATGGACTACGCGTACAATGCGACGGCGCTCGAGATGGTGGCGGATCTCATTCGCGATTCCTGAACAATTCTCCCTTCGTCATTCTTCTCTAATTTTCCAATAACAACCTCAACCTCAGATCTGGCACTCCTCAGAATCCGTCCGGCTCTTCCGGATCCGGAAGACAAGAGCGGCTCCCGGGGACCGCTCCACATCGAACCAGCGATTGCAGCGCTCCATTCGCTCACCGGCTCCGATGGGGTGATCAGTTTCGAGATCGGTTCGTACCAAGGAAAAATCTGTTTCTTCGTTCGTGCGACGAAGAGTGCCGTTGCCTTGGTCGAGAGCCAGCTCTACGCGCAGTATCCGGACATCGATATCGATTCGATGGATCCCAATGATCTGGAACCGAAGAGCGGCGAGACCGTGCTGACGACCGATTTGCAACTCACGAAGCATGAAATTTTTCCGATCAAGCGTCATCCGCAGTTCGATGATCTGATGTCGAGGCAGACGCTGGATTCCATCGCCGGCATCACGTCGACCCTTGTGCGGTATCCGGATCCCGCCATGCGGGGGCACATTCAGATCGTGTTCAAGCCGCTCAAGTCAAAATTCAGAAAGCGCGTGTTGAAATTTCTCCCGCTGATGGAAAAAGGAATGGCGAAGAAATTTTCGTGGTATGCGAAGTTTCTTGCGACGGTGCACCTCGCCCGCGGTTGGAGGTGGTGGGCGTATCTTCCGTTGAACATTCTCCTCGGAGGCTTCCGGGCATGGTTTTCGTTCATTCCGAACCTCGATGATGCGGGCGGAGGGTACGACCGTGAGATGGACACGCATGAGGACATTCTGAAGTCCGCGCGCCGCAGCCATGAATCGGAAGATCCGATCTCCGCGGTCATCGACAAGGTGAACCGGTTGCTCTTCGTCAGCAACGTGCACCTTTCCGTGGTGACGCCGGAGAACCAGGTTCTTCCCGCCGAGCAGAAGCTGCAGGAAATGATCAGCAGTTTCAGACAGTTCACGCTGCCCAACTGCAACGGTTTCAGAGCACAATCCTCGCGGCAAACGCGCACATTGGCATCGGGATTTTCGATGCTTCCGTACGCTCTCTCGGTTGAGGAACTCGCAACGCTGTGGCATTTCCCGAATGCGCTCGTGAAGACCCCGAGCATCGACTGGGTGCTCAGCAAGAAATTGCAACCTCCCGTGGATCTACCCATGCCCGAAAAAGAGGAAGACCTCACGCTCCTTGGCGAGGCGGTGTTCCGCGGCCGCAGGACGAAGTTTGGCATCCGCCCCGACGATCGGCGCCGACACATGTACATCATCGGAAAGACCGGTATGGGAAAATCGACGCTGCTGGAGAACATGATTTTCTCCGATGTGCATGCGGGGAAGGGAGTCGGTGTCATCGACCCGCACGGCGATCTGATCGAAGCGGTGCTGCGGTTCATCCCGCCGGAGCGCACGAACGACGTGATCTTGTTCGATCCTGCCGACAAAGAGTATCCGCTGAGTTTCAACATGCTGAGTGCGTCGCGTCCCGAACAGTTTCCGCTCGTCGTCTCGGGGCTCATGAGCGTGTTCACGAAGCTCTGGCCGGACGTGTGGAGTGGTCGCATGGAACACATTCTCAGAAACACGTTGCTTGCACTTATCGAATCGCAGGGAAATTCGATGATGGGCATTCTCCGCATGTTCAGTGACGATGCGTTCCGGAAGAAGATCGTCGATCACCTTGATGACCGGCTCGTGCGAAGTTTCTGGGAAGACGAGTACGCCGCGTGGTCCGAGAAGTACCGTACGGAGGCTGTTGCTGCCATCCAGAACAAGATCGGGCAGCTGCTGTCCGTGCCGATGATCCGCAATATCGTGGGACAAACCACGAGCAAGCTGTCGGTTCGTGAAGCGATGGACAGCGGAAAAATCATTCTCGTGAATTTGAGCAAAGGAAATCTCGGCGAAGACAACTCCGCGTTCCTCGGATCTATGCTCGTGACGAAGTTCCAGCTCGATGCGATGAGTCGCACGGATATTCCCGAAAAGGAACGTAAGGATTTCTATCTCTACGTCGACGAGTTCCAGAACTTCGCGACGGAATCCTTCGCTTCGATCCTGAGTGAGGCGAGAAAATATAAGCTGAATCTCACGCTCGCAAACCAGTACATCGGGCAGCTTCTGATCGGGGACGGTGGCAAGAGTACGGCTCTGAAGGATGCGGTGTTCGGCAACGTCGGTTCCATGGTGTGCTTTCAGGTCGGTGCGGACGATTCCGAGGACTTGAGTCTGCAATTCGAAGAGATGATCGCTCCGAAAGACATTCTGAGTTTGCCGAAGTACCACGCCTACCTGCGCCTGATGATTTCGGGTATGCCGAGCAAACCGTTTTCGGTTTCCACGCTCCCGCCGCCGAATTTTGCGCAGGATGAGAAGCGTGTGACGATCATCAGGAGAGCGTCCCGGGAGCGATACTGCGAGAAGCGCGAGGTAGTCGAAGAGAAGATCGGTCGCTGGCTCGAGAGTGCGAAGGAAGGTCGCATGGTCGCCGTGAAAGCCGAGAAGAACAAAGAGAAAGAAGTCGAGGAGCGCGAGAAGGCGAAGAAGAAAGGCATGAAGCTCGACGAGTACCGCGCGTGGCGCGACCGCGAGATGTGGACGAATGATTTCAATGCGCTTCGGAAGAAGGCGATCACCGAGAAGCTGTCAGGGGAAGAGGATGGGAAGATGAAGGATCTGGAGCAGAGGTTGCTTAAGACCGGAGGCGTTCCGCCGCCGAGCAAGGCGATGATTGAGGCGGAGGCGAAGAAGAACGCTGCCTCATAATTTATTGATTGCACAATTGCATTGCGATTGAACGGAACACACAATCTGATGGTCTTTTTCTCTACCCTCAATTTCTATGAAGAAATTTTTTCTGCGTGCCGTGCCTGCGACATTCCTTGCAGGAACGCTCTTCGGCGTTGCCATCAGCCAACTCGGTGCCGCATTCAAAGGTTCTGCCGTTTTTCGTGATGTACCGGTCGGACATTATGCCGACGATGCGATCGGCGAGATGGTGCAGCTTGGAGTGGTGAAGGGATACGACAGCACGCACTTCGGTCCCGATGATCCGGTGACACGCGGTCAGGTTGCTCTGCTCCTGCAGAGGCTCCGGAATGAGATCAAAGGCATTGTTCCTGCATCTTCCAGCTCTTCGAGTAGTGTCAGCTCCAGCAGCTCCTCCAGCTCTTCCTCTTCAAGCAGTTCAAGCAGCACCGGACCGCTGCCGTACAATCCGGGCGGATACGTCCACTTCGATTCGAACGGCTACAACATCGACAAGAATGCGTCGATCGGACAGGTGACAATCATTGTCGCACGCACGGGAGGAAACCAAGGTGCGGGTTCCGTCGATTACTCGTTCAGCGGCGGAACGGCGGTTGCCGGAAAGAACTACGATCCGATCTCCGGGACGCTGACGTTCGCGACGAAAGAAACGAGCAAGAAACTCACGCTGAAGATTCACAACGACACCTCCACGACCGGCACGAAGACGGTGAATCTGGTGCTCAAAAATGTGCAGGGAGTGCTGGGGCTCTCCTCTCCGTCCAACGTGTACCTGAATATCAATGATCCGAATGCGCCTTCGTCTTCCTCCTCTGCCGGCATCTCCTCAAGCGCCGATGCATCAACGACCATTTCCTTGAGCGCGAGTGCGTACGGGGTAGCCGAGAACGGAGGAACAATGACTGTCACAGTCGTGCGTTCGGGAATCACGACGACATCTGTCGGCGTTGCATATGGCACAACGAACGGATCGGCATCCTCGGGATCCGATTACACTGCGACGAGTGGAACATTCACGTTTGCAGCCGGCGAGACGACGAAGACGTTCACGGTCTCCGTTGCCAATAACAATGTGATCGAAGGCAATCGGTCATTCTCGGTCAACCTCTCCGGTGCGACAGGCGGCGCGTCGATTGGTGTCGGCTCGGCACTCGTCACGATCAATGATGACGAAGGTGTGCCGCTCGGCTCGGGATCGCTGAAATTCAGTGCGAGCAATTATTCCGTCAGCAAGTCCCAGGGGTCGGTGACGATCACCGTCAACCACGTTACCGGAGTCGGTGCAGCAACCGTCGGCTATGCGACGAATGGCGGATCTGCCGCATCGGGGCTTGATTACACGGCGGTGAGCGGCACGCTCAACTTCGCCGCGAACGAGACGAGCAAGACGTTCACGGTTCCCGTCATCAACAGCGCAAGCAATACCGGAGGCAAGACGATCAATCTTCTCCTTACGAGTCCCACGAATGCGGGCTTGTCGGATCCGAGTACGGCGATTGTGACGATTAATTTGTAGCGGTCGACAGCCTCTTTTCCGCCTCACCCCGACCCCTCTCCCAGCGCTGATGCGCTTGGGGAGAGGGGAGCACTGCTGCTCAGAGAGCAGGATATCGATGAATGCTAAGGCTCCCCCTTCTCCCCAGCCGCAGCGGGAGAAGGGGTTAGGGGATGAGGCGGAGAGAGGTGTCCCGCAGGACGGAGTGAGGACTTTATGAAACCCACACCCAAAACACAATCGCAACAAAGATCCTCTCAACTCCAAACACCGTGAACGTGTGTGTCTGAATGAATTGCAGGAGCCAGCGGATCACGATGTACGCCGTCACGAATGCTGTGAGGAAACCAACGCCGAGCGCCGAGGCATCGTGAGCGGTGAAGCTGCCGGCTGATTTCAGCAGATCCAACGCCGTTGCCGCAGCCATCGTCGGTATTGCAAGCAGAAAGCTGAAGTCGACGATTGTGCGCCGCTCCACTCCAAGCAGCATGCCTCCGATGATCGTTGCACCGGATCGCGATACACCCGGCACGAGTGCGAGAGACTGGCAGAGACCGACGGCGAAGGCAGTCTTCAGGGGAATTGCTTCTACCGATCGTGTGCTCATACGGTTTTTCTGGTAGGTTGATTCGAAGAGAATAATCAGTATTCCTCCGATGAACAGGGACCAGGTGACGACAGAACTGTTTCCGAGTAAGTAGGTTTTGACGATTTTATGAAGCAGCAAGCCGATGATCGCAGTCGGAATGAACGCAGCAATGATCGGAAGCCACGCTTTCGGTGTTCGTTTGAGTGATCGCCCGTAGATCAGAACGACGGCGAGAATCGCACCGAGCTGGATCGCAATGTCGAAGCTCTTGAGCATGTCCGTTTCCTGCATGCGGAGCAGATGCTGCGTCAAAATCAGGTGACCGGTCGAAGAGATCGGCAGAAACTCCGTGATTCCTTCGACGATGCCGAGGATGGCTGCAGTGAGGAATGTCATCGTGGCAGGAGGAGGTAGAGAATGTAAGGGAGAGCGATCAGGAGGATACATCCAGCGTACAGAAGAAGCATGATGAGCGCCGCTGCCGAAGCAACATCTTTCGTCTGCTTGATGCCGAGATGGTAGTGGCCGCCATTTCGCTTCTTCTCGCAATCATCGATCGTATCCGCAAGACGCTCGATTGCCGTGTTGAAGAGTTCGGTCACGACGAAGAGACCCGCGATGAATGTTGCAATGAGGAGAGAGGGGAGATCGACTCTGACGATGATTCCAAGCAGCAGAAGCGCTGCGTGTCCGAGCAGGAACATGCGAAGATTTCTTTCTTCTTTTACCGCATGAGAAAGCCCTCTGAGTGCATGCCCGAGGCTTTGGAATGTTCGCTTCATGGTTGAGGGCATCTATGCGGCGATCCCCGGAACCGGGAACCGAAGGCAGAACGCTTTCACTTCCTCATGGAGATTTTTCAGAGCCGCCGCATCGGATTTTTTCTGCACGGCTGTCAGCATGAAATCGGCGAGCAGTTCCATGTCCTTCTCTTTCATTCCGCGGGTGGTGATTGCCGGCGTGCCGAGGCGAACGCCCGACGGATCCATCGGTTTTCTCGTGTCGTTTGCGATCATGTTCTTGTTGAGTGTGATGCCGATCGAATCGAGCAGCGTTTCAACCTCCCCTCCGCCGATTCCCCACGACTTCACACAGTCAATGAGCATCAGGTGATTATCCGTGCCGTTCGTGACGAGTTTTACGCCGTGATTCATAAAATACGTCGCAAGGTGCTTCGAATTCGCGACGACCTGCGCGGCATACTCCCTGAATTCCGGCTTGAGTGCTTCGCCGAACGCGACGGCTTTGGCGGCGACCATCTGCATGATCGGACCGCCTTGGAATCCGGGGAAGACGGACTTATCGATCTTCTTGCCCATCTCTTCCGTGCGACTGAGGATCATTCCGCCTCTCGGTCCTCTCAGTGTTTTGTGCGTGGTCGTCGTGATGACATCGAATCCGTCGTGAAACGGATTTCGAAGAACTTTTCCGGCGATGAGTCCCGCGATGTGCGCCATGTCGGCGACGGTGACGGCTCCCACTTCGTCGGCGATCGCTTTCATTTTTGCGTAATTCAGTTCGCGGGGATACGCCGAGAAGCCGGCGAGGATCATCTTCGGCTTCTCTTTCAGTGCCACTTGCCGCATCTCGTCGTAATCGATTTCTCCCGTCTCAACGTCTTTCATCTTATAGCGAACGAATTTGAAGATCTTCGTGAGGTACGTGACGGGGTGACCGTGCGTGAGGTGTCCGCCATGGCTTAAGTCCATGCCCATCACGGTGTCACCGGGCTCGAGGAGCGCGAAGTACATCGCGACGTTGGCAGGAGCCCCCGCGTGCGGTTGCACGTTCGCATGTCCCGCGTCGAAGAGTTTTTTCGCCCGTTCGATCGCGAGTGTTTCGACGGCATCGGTGAATTCCTGACCCGCGTAGTAGCGTTTTCCGGGATACCCTTCGGAGTATTTGTTGTTGAAGACCGTCGCCATCGTCTCAAGAACGGCGGGCGAAATGTAGTTCTCCGATGCGATCAGTTCCACGCCCTCTTTCTGTCTTTGCATTTCCCCGATCACGGCTCGGTACACGTCCGGATCGGCAGCTTGGAGTGCGGTGTAGGTGGGCATGGTCAGAGGATACCTGCCTTCAGAGTCGGTGTCATCACAACGTCCACCCTCTCATCATGCTCCTCCGTCGGTATCTCCTGCACGATCTGGCAGTCGAAACACACGCCGATGAAACGGGTGTCGGGATTTCTTTTTCGCTGATCCGAAATCCAGTGATCGTAGCCGCCATTACCTCTGCCGAGACGTAGCCCTTCCTTTGTGAATGCGCGACCGGGGACGATGACCGTGCGAATGCTTCTCTCATCAACCGGTCGATTCACGATAGGTTCGATGATGTTCGTCACGGGATGTCGTCCAATTTCTTGAAGGGAAAGAATTCGATGCATGGTCATGCGATGCATCTCTGCTTTTGGCAGACAGACAATGTTTTTTTGTTCCAGCAATTCCGTCATCAGCAGTGTGAGATCCGGTTCGTCGAGGTACGGTGAGTAGATTGCGATTGTCGAAAGCGACCCCGGAAGTATTTTCTTCAACTCACGCACGATAATCTGGCTCTCGACTCTGCGGTCATTGTCGCTCATGCGGGAGAGACGTTCTTTCATTGCCTGTCTGAGTTCGATTTTGGCTTGCATGCTTACATTGAGCCGAACACTTCCGCCGCCGCCTCGACCAAATCCGTCGCCGGTCCCGTGACGAGTGTTTTTGCATTGCTCTCGAGCGTCAGTTTCAACCGTACCGGTCGTTTGAAAATGTTCTGCAGCAGTTCTTCGATGGTGCGGCTTGCCTGCGTCTCGGCGATGCGATCGCGGTGGAACGCAGACGGGAACGACATCTCCAATGTCTCACCTTTCACATTCGTCACTGTGCCGTTCTTGAGACTCATGCGTACAGCTGCGGGAGTGACCGTCTCGAGCAGCGTCGACCAGTGACGGACGACGGTGGCAACCGTGAGATCTTCGGCTTCGATCAGTGCGCTTTTCTGTTGCTTCGGCGCTTCTGCCTTCGCCGGCTCTTCCTTTGCAGAACTCTCACTCTCACTTGGCTGCACTTTCAGTCGTGCGCTCGGGTGTGTTACCCGATGCTTCTCCGCGACGGGTTCTTCTTTGTGACACAGCGAGAGCAGTGTTGATTCGAGGACGAGTGCGGGAATGGGGGAGAGGCGAATATTCTTGATCGTCTCGAGGAGCACATCCATCATCCGGAGGAATCCTGCCGTGTCTTCTTTTTTCTCAATCGCTTCATGCAGATGCGTGCGGATGAGCGACAGGAGGTCGGCGGCGATCAGATCGACCGGTACATTCGATTCTTCGATGTGCATCACGATGTCTCTGATGCGCACCGGATCGCAGTCGCCGAGTGCCGTGACGATGTCTTCGATGAATGTCATCGAACTCTTGCCGATGCGATCGGTCACATCCGCGAGTCCGATCTTCTCGAGTGACCGGAGCTGATCGAGGAGTGCGATGCCGTCACGGAAACTGCCGAATGCATGGCGCGCGATGGCGCGAAGAGCCTCTCTCTCGACCGTGATTCGCTCCTGATCCGCGATGTACTGGAGTCTTCGGATGATGTCTTCATCCCGCACGCGACGGAAGAGGAAACGCTGGCAGCGACTTTGGATGGTATCCGGGACTTTGTGGAGTTCGGTGGTTGCCAGAATGAAGTACGCATACTCCGGCGGTTCTTCGAGCGTTTTGAGAAGCGCATTGAAGGCTTCTTTCGTCAGCATGTGCACTTCATCGATGATGTACACCTTCGCTTTGGAAACAGCGGGAGAGAAGTTGATTTTCTCGATAAGCTCGCGAATATCATCGATCTTTCGGTTGCTGGCACCGTCGATTTCGATCAGATCCACGAACGAGCCTTCCTCGATGCCCTTCGTTGCTTGTGTGATGATCGATTCATCGTCGATTCCCCGAAGCAGGATGGTCTTCGCGAGAATGCGTGCGACCGATGTTTTGCCCGTCCCGCGCGTCCCGCACAGCAAATAGGCATGGGAGATTCTGCCTCTCTCGATGGATTGCTCCAGCGTTGAGACGATATGATCCTGCCCGACGACATCGGCGAAGCTCTGCGGGCGGTATTTGAGGTAGAGAGCCATAGGAGACGGTAGCGCGGGATGCTTCCCGCGGGTGAAGAGTATACCAGAGTAAGAAATGCAGAATGTAAAATGTACAATGTAGAACGAAAAGTCGATTCTTGCTATCATGCCGCTACTTTCCCTCATTTTTCCATGAACTTGCTCCGATACGCATCTCTGTTTCTCTTTTGCATTTCTCTCTCCGCTTGCGGTGTCGATACGACCGGGCTGTCTGCCGCTTCCTCACGACCGATCAAAGGACCGGAGACCGCTCTCGTGACGGTGACGGAGTACGGCGATTTCCAGTGTCCCGCGTGCGGCTCGGCGTACACGATCATCAATCAGCCGCTTCTGGCGAAATACGAGTCCAAGATTCGGTTTGAGTTCAAGCATTTCCCGCTTCGCACGATTCACGTCAATGCGTATGAAGCCGCTCAGGCTGCCGAGTGCGCGGCTGATCAGGGCAAGTTCTGGGAATTCGTGGATATGGACTACCAGCAGCAGAAAGATCTGTCTTCCACGATGCTCCGTACGTGGGGAGCGGCACTCGGTCTGAATGCAGATCTCTTTGACCGCTGCATTCGTTCCGAGATCAAGGGGGCGACGATCATGGCGGATGAGGCGGAGGGCGAGAAACTCGGCGTTTCCGGAACACCCGCATACTTCGTAAACGGTGTGCGCGTGGAAGTCAGCAGTCTGGAAGCACTCGTGACGGCAGTCGATGAGGCGTTGGCGAAAGCGAAGAGCACACCGTTATAGTTTATTTACTTAGCTGCGCAAACCCCTCAATTCGTTTCAGCTTCCGGTCGAAGAGCACCAGTGTTCGGTAGAGTTCAGGCTTGTCCTGATGCGGCACTGCGTACTGCTGAGCGCCGTAAAAGCTTTGGATCGTTCCGAGATCCATTGCGGTCTTGTCCGGGAACACGACGTCACGCGGATCGACAACCGTTGTCAGCATGACACGGAGATCCGCACTCGGCACCGCGACAAAATCGGAGGAGAGGAACAGCGTGTCATCCACGTACAGGATGTATCCGCTTACTTCGTTCTTCACTTGGACCAAGCTGCCTTTCATACCCTGTTCCTGCTTCGTGCGTGCGTTGTCCGCAATCTTTTTACCGAGCGTGATCTGCGCGTCGATCACGGAACGCATGGCGGGATCTTTCGCGATCGGGTCGTCCTGAATCACGATATTTGCCATCGAGTCGGCAAGTTCATCACCGTAGCGCGATGCGGTGAGGGGGTTTTGGTTCTCTTGGCTGATCGATGTTCCAGCAGTGGGGGAGCAGGCGGAGAGAAGCAGTGCAATGCCGACGATGGACAGATGAGAAGATCGCATAGGGCGTTATTCTTATGACAACTTACTGTTTTCGCAAGCGATTTTTCTTCTCAGACCGCAAGAAGCGGTGCGTTCAGTCCTGTGTAGGTGTACCCAGACTTTTCCATTGTTCGTGTCAGGGAACGCATCTCCGTGAGGATCATGAGTAAGTCTCTGTTCCAGCTCTCCGATGTCGGTCCGTCCTTCGTGAAGCAGTTGAGTGTCGTCCAGTACAGACGGTTTGGGGACTGTTCCGTTTCGACCATCTTCTCCGTTGTGGCAAGAGCCGTATCACTCTCGAGGTTCACGCTCATCACGGTTGCCGTGTGTTTGGAATGCTCTTCTTTCCGGAGGTATTCGTAACTTCCGGTCTCGTGACTGAGCACGTCGTTCCTTCCGATATCCAAACCGGACTTTGCGCGTTCCTTCGTGCGCTCCGCATTCTCCTTGCTCGCCGCGAGTCTCGCACGTTCCTGATCCAGATATCCGTGCGTCCTGCACCAAATGTTGTTATAGAGAATCCAGCGGAGTTGATGAATGGATCTGTTCGCGTACGGACTGTGCAAAAGTCGGACGATCATCGGCTGCAGTGCGCTCGGGACCCGCCGTACCAGTGTGTCCAATTTCCCCTTTCCTTCCGTTGCCTCTCTCAGGAGTTCCTGCTTCTCGCTGCCTCGGAACTGGTTCACGTAACTTTTCATGGACTCTAGACGACGGAATTCTTTCTCGGAGAGCTGTGCCGTCTTTGCTTCCATCACAAGGAACATTGCTTCATCCCAATCGTGAATATCCATGGCATGACGCAGTTTGATGAGCACGGGAGCTTCGTTATCGATATCGTTCGCGCCGTCCAAACGATCTTCCGCTTGCTCGACGTACCGGAGTCGCTGCGCGTAGTGAAGCGACAGGAACTTCGATTCGCTCAAGAGCTCGAAACCGCGCACGCCCGTCTGCTGCCAACGTTCGCTGAATTTCTTGCACACACCGTCATACCGATTTTTCACTTTCATCCAGTTTTCCATCAAACCGCTCAGTGAATTTGCCCCTGAGCCATTTACGAATTCGTCGATTTTCTTGGGATTGGTGTTGGATTTGAAGATGCGTTCGAGCCAGAGACCGACTTTTCCATCTGCGAGATATCTTCCTGAGGAGGCGGTCTGCAGCTTTGTTTTTGCCTGTGCATAGAGATCGAGTTGTATCTTTTCTTTGGCAAGAAGCAGTGCTTCTGCTTCTGCGAGTAGACCCCTCCGTTTCTCATAGTGGAGATTCAGGAACTCATCCGGTTGTTCCAGTATCTTGAAGCGGGGGTCGAAGTTCTCGAGATCCTTGAAGTTTTTGCTGGAAATGAGCTTTCTTCGATCTTCCTCTGCTTTCTTCCACGATGTGATGTAGTGCTGCATTTTATTTCTCACCCAATCTTCTTTTGGCTTGTAATCGGTATTTCTATCACGAAAGCGCTCGATCCATTTTCTTCTCGATTGATCGGAAATCAAGTGTTCATTCGTTGCTCTCTCCAGTACGGACATAAATTCTTGATGCAACGAGTATGCGTTTACAATACGATTTTTATAATCCGCTTCGTACCATTTTTCGCGCTCGGCAACCTCTGCTTCCGTTGGATTGAAATCAAGTGCCCAACGCATGAGTGCATTCGTTTGCTGTTCGGAGGCGAGACCAAGATCATCCAGAGTGATGCGGAAGTATTCTCGATATTTATTCTGGATCGCCGACATGCGACCTCGCAGATCTCCCTGATCCGTGGATTCAGTACCGTGTCCGTCAAGGACGGTTGAGCCGGGTTCCGATCGCTCAAAGGGTGGCATGGATCATGGAGTATACATTCTTTTGTATTCTTTGAATGTCACTTCCGTTGCAATTTTTCTATTCTCCCGCACGGTTTGACTGTGATACTCTCCACCCATGATCTTATCCGACAGAGACATCAAGAAGGCGATCGAATCGGGCAGAGTGAAGATCGAATCCAATCAAGCCGAGCTCTTCCGCTACATTCACGCAAGCAGCATGGATCTGCGGCTCGGGAACGTCTTCAAAGTCTACGAGCACAGCAAATACGCGATTCTCGATCCGAAGAGTCCGAAGACGTTCGCACAGAATATGCGCATCATCACGATTGCCGATGGCGATCCGTTCATTGTGCAGCCTGGAGAATTCATTCTCGGCGTCACGCAGGAGAAGATCACGGTGCCGGATGATCTGGTCGTGCGCGTGGAGGGCAGGAGTTCTCTCGGTCGTCTCGGGATCATCGTCCATTCGACCGCAGGATTCGTGGATCCGGGCTTCTCCGGCACGATCACACTCGAGATCAGCAACTTGAACCGTCTTCCCGTCGCTCTGTATCCGGGTATGCGCGTCTGTCAGCTCGCATTCGAGATGATGACGTCTCCCGCAGAGACTCCGTACAACATGAAGCCCTTCAGCAAGTACCAGAATCAGGTGCTTCCCGAAGAAAGTCGCTTAAGTATTGATCCGGAATTTGTGACGGCAGGAAAAGTCGATCTTTAGTTTCTGTATGTTTCGAATCAAGAACAGCGTCGGCTCCGATTTGGCTCGCATGCTCAAGGGCGGCGTGATCATGGATGTCGTGACTGCAAAGCAGGCGAAGATCGCCGAAGCCGCGGGAGCCTGCGCCGTGATGGCACTCGAGCGCGTGCCGTCCGATATCCGTGCGCAGGGCGGTGTTGCGCGCATGAGTGATCCCGCATTGATTGCGCAGATTCAAAAAGCGGTCTCGATTCCCGTGATGGCGAAGATCCGCATCGGACACACGGCGGAGGCGAGAATTCTTCAGGAGCTGAAGGTCGATTTCATCGATGAGTCCGAAGTGCTCACGGTTTCCGATCCCTTCGATCACGTTGAGAAGAAACAATTCAAGATACCGTTCGTCTGCGGTGCGACGAACCTCGGCGAAGCGCTGCGTCGTATTAGTGAAGGTGCGTGCATGATTCGTACCAAAGGCGAAGCAGGAACCGGAAATGTCGTCGAGGCCGTACGTCACCTGAAACTTATTAAAGGGGAGATCGCTGCTCTGAAGCACATGAAACCGGCACAACTCAAGACGTATGCGAGAGAAGAGCGTGTTCCTCTCGATCTGGTCTTGAACGTCCGTACAGCACAGCGTCTTCCCGTCGTCACGTTCGTCGCCGGCGGCATTGCGACTCCCGCCGATGCAGCACTCCTCATGGAACTCGGTGCGGAAGGTGTGTTTGTCGGTTCGGGAATCTTCAAGTCGAGCGATCCGAAGAGAATGGCGAAAGCGATCGTACAAGCGACGACACATTTTGGAGATCCGGTGAAAGTGATGGAAGTGAGTAGGGGCCTGGGTGCTGCGATGGCGGGGCTGGAGGTGTCGACTCTTCAGACGAGGATGCAGGAGAGGGGACTATGAGAAGATGTAAGATGGAAGACGGAAGATAAAAGTTCAGCTGCGTTTCTTACATCTTATGTCTTACATCTTATGTCTGTCGTAGGTGTCCTCGCATTTCAAGGCGATTTTTCCGAGCATATCGCCGTGCTTCATTCGATGCATGTTCCTGCAGTAGAAGTCAGATCTCTTTCAGATCTCTCGAAAGTCGGTGCGTTGATCATTCCGGGAGGCGAATCGACAGTGATCGCAAGATTTCTGGATGAGACAAGAGTAGGCAAAGAAATTGTAAGGAGAGTGCTTGCAACCCCAACCCGAACCCTTCCCCCACTTTTTGTCTATGGCACCTGTGCCGGAGCGATACTGCTTGCAAAAAAAGTCACAGGCAAAAACGCACCGAGGTCACTCAAATTGATCGATCTCACGATCGATCGCAACGCCTACGGAACACAGCTCGACAGTTTCGAAACGAACATCAGAGTGAAGGGCATACGCGAGAAAATCCCCGTCTCATTCATCCGTGCACCGAAGATAACGAGAGTCGGAAAGGGAGTCGAGATTTTGGCTGAACATCAAGGAGTTCCGGTGCTTGTTCGGCAGGGGAAAGTGCTTGTAGGAACGTTCCATTCTGAAGTGCGAGACGATGCGCGGATTCATCAGCTGTTTCTGAAGATCATCAAGGCATCATAATTCTTCCGGAGTCGGTATCCAGCCGACATTCTCAATGTGACGCAGTTTTCCTCGTAAATATCTTGGGCGACCTTCTCTCTTTTGTTCTCGACGTTCTATGGAAATTTCTATGTCTCGCGGATCCATGGGCATTTCTGTTTTTTTAGGGAAATAGGTGGGGATCGGATCCGAAGGTTCCAGTGCGATGCGTACGATATCCTTGATTGCACCGATGATTGCCAATCGTATTTCCTTTGGGGGAGAATTCTTCAGATGTACATTATTTTCTTGCAAGTGTGTCGTGCAGAGCGTGCCGAGACGACTATGAAAATTCTTGTGCCCCATTGCATCTTCCGCTTCCTGAAAACGATCACGTTCATGTCCGTCCAATGTTCGTGAGATTGGTTCCCAATACTTTGCCATTATTTCAGGACTTGACGACATTGATGGATTTTTGATCAATTATTTGTTTTTGTCAAACAAACTCCTCCATCAATTTCGTGATGTCAAACGTCTCCACTTCCTCCACCGGAGTCGTCGTTTTTCCCTGTCTCGGCACAAGCCGCTCAATGAAGTTCGGAACGTTTTCGTTTCGGTACAAGATTCCCGTTGCGATGCGTTTGCTTGTATCCACTGCGAGTTTTCGTGCTTTCGCAAAGTCGGACGCGTTATGGTTCTCGTCTTCGACTTTGAAGCACTTCTGCATCAGCATCGTGTGTGTTGCGAAGTGGTTGTACGTCGGGCAGGCTTGCAGCACGTCGACGAACGCGAAACCTCGATGCGAGATCGCCGCCTTCAAGATTTCTTTGAGCTGTTTGATATCACCCGAAAACCCGCGAGCGACGAACGTGGGTTCAAGAGAGAACAGGAAATCCATCGAATTGAGCGTTGCTTCGGGTATGCCGTTCGGTGCCGTGTTCATCTGCTGGTTCTGCGGTGTGAGTGAGCTCGCTTGCCCCGTCGTCAGTCCGTAGTTGCCGTTGTTGTGGAGAACGAAGACGATCGGATAGTGACTGCGTACGGCGTGCACGAGATGTCCGATGCCTTCCGAAAAACTCGCACCGTCGCCGCCGAAGGCGATGACGGGAAGTTTTGGATTCGCGAGCTTTGCGCCTGCGGCAAACGGAAGGACACGACCGTGCAGACCGTGAAATCGGTATCCCAGAAGTTTGTCCGACATGTTGCCGTGGCAGCCGACGTCGTAGCAGAGCAGCGTCTGCGTCGGTGGGATCTTCAGTTCCACAAGTGCCTGCTTGATCGCCGCCCAGATACCGTAGTCGCCGCAGCCATCGCACCACGTACTGCGGTTCTCGGAGTGGTAGTCCTTCATGGACGGCGATGTCGCAGACCCTGAGTGTGCCGAATGGGATGTTTGGAGAGGGATGGACATGCGAGAGACGAGTGGTTAGTGGTTAGTCGTTCGAGACCCTGATGGGTCCTCAGACCCAGAACGGGTGGGTAGTGCTTCGATTTTCTCTTGGATTGCTTTGAGGAGTTCATCGTAGAAGAACGGACGACCGTCGTACTTCAGAATCTTCTCTTGAATGTCGATTCCCGTTTCCTGTTTCAGAAGTATCCCAAGCTGACCTTGGTAATTTCCTTCGATCAGGATGACTTTCTTCGCTTTTTTCGAGAGTTGTATGAACTTCTCGGTTTTGAGTGGCCAGAGGTGGGTGAAGTGGAGGTACGCGAGCTTTGAGCTTTGAGCTTTGAGCTTTGAGCTTCGTAGGACATCAAAAATCACAGATTTCGTGCTACCCCATCCAACAAGCAAAATATCGATTTCAGGAACAGCGTCATTACTCATAGCTAATTGCTCACAGCTCACAGCTTCGTAAAGTTCCGGTTCAGGCAGCGCCGCCTTCAACGTTTCCATCTTCTTCATCCGTTTCTCGAGTTGCGCCTTGGCATTCGAAGCCGTTTCATCCACGCTGCCGTCGGCACTATGCTCGTCTCCCTGTGCGACGTAGGTTGCCGCATCCGCTCCGGGGAGCCATCTCGGTGAGATGCCATTTTTTGCGTTCGCTGCGTACCGATCGGAGGATCGTAACTTCTTCAGTTTCTCGGGGTCTGTCACGAGCCCGCGCTTGATTTTCGTCTTCTTCAGCTCATACGGCTCTTGCGTGTACAGCGCCTCGGCAATCTGTTTGTCGGTCAGCACGATCACGCTGATCTGAAATTCTTCGGCAACGTTGAATGCGTCGTTCATCAGTGTGAACGCATCGTTGCTGTCTGAAACTGATAGTACAAGTCGTGCGAATTCTCCGTGTGCGGTATGCACTGCCATCAGAAGATCCGCCTGCGCCGTCCATGTCGGGAGTCCCGTCGCGGGTCCCGGACGTTGTGCCAGCACGAACACCGTTGGGTTCTCGATCATCGCATTCATCGAGAGTGTTTCGCTCATCAGATCGAACCCGCCGCCGGAGGTTGCGGTCAGTGCGCGCGTTCCCATAAACATCGCACCGGAGACGAGCTGCGCAGCCGTGATCTCATCTTCGGCTTGTTTGAGAACGATGCCGGTGTCGTTCTGAGTCGAGGCGACGTAGTTGAGAAGCGGGCTGCTCGGCGTCATGGGATAGCCGGCAAAAAGACGCATCCCCGCATGAACAGCTCCCAGCCCCATCGCCTTGCTTCCGGTGATCAGCAGTTGCTTCTGCCATTTCTTCTGCGGCTTCGGCATGGGGACCGTGAACGATGCGTTTTCTTTGTGCATCGCGAAGCCTTCCTCGATGCAACGCATGTTGAGTTCCAGGAGATCCTTCTTCTTCGCAAATTTCTCGCCGACCATTTTCTTCAGCCCCGCGATGTCTTGTCCGAGGACGGACCAAATGAATGCGGAGAGCAGCACGTTGCCGAGAATCGGCTTTGCGCCGAGCTTTCTGAGCACCGTCTCGATCGGCAGTTCGATGACCTGGAGGCTTAAGCGGTCGATCAGCTTCTGATGTTCCTTCGGGAATTTCCAGTCCGGTGTCGAATGAATCAGGATTCCTCCCGGCTTCAAGTCCGTCAGATTGTGTTCAAGTCCGTGATGATTCAGGGCGATCACGATATTCACGTTCACTTCCGTGCTCCCGATTTTCTCATCCGAGGTGTCCAGTTGATAACTGGCATGTCCGCCTTTGATGAGCGACGGGTACTCACGGTAGCCGAACACGCAGTAACCGCTGCGCTTCAGCGCCTTCGCCATAATCTCACCGATCGAATCGATGCCCTGTCCGGATGAGCCGACGATTTTGAGGGAAATGCGGGACATGGATTTAGGGCTTGGGACTCGGGACTCGGGTGGGAAGCTTTTCGATGGCAGACGCAAGTTCCTTCGCCCACGCTTCTATTTTTACAGTCTGATCGAACGGTTCATTGATGATCTTGAGTGTCGGCAAAAGAACTTTTGCATGATGATCGGTCAGATACTGCGTCAGCTTCTCCGCGGCGCGCGCCGTGAAATGATACCGATCGTCACCAAGTCCGATCGCCGCAGCGGGCATGTCCCTCAAATCAACATCCGCAGCGCGCACCGTCAGCAGTTCATGCATATGCGGTTGCAACTGCCCTTCGACGTTGTTTGTATTCCACGAACCGCACGCGAGGAGGAGGATATCGCTTTTCTTGAGAGTCTCCTCCGTGCTCATCTCCGCACGTTGCTTGATGATTCTGAGGTCGGGCAGTGCTTTGTTCACCGTAGCGGCGAGCGTATCGACGACAAACTCCGTATGTCCCGTTGAGGTCGAGTAGAGAAGGGTGAGAGTGCGTGTCACATCTCGATTGTAGTCAGATTCGAGTTTTTTTGATAGATCTACACTATGTCAGCAATACGAAGTCCCTAGAAACGAAGCGTAGGGAGGATGGTCAAGATTATTTGACATCGTTGCTATTCCCTGTACGATTTATTACTTCTTTCGCTTTCATCCATGCAGACCCATTCTCCGGAACAGGCACTTACGAACGCAGAAGCACCTCCTCGCATCGACACTGTGGGACAGCATGCAGCAGCTGTCGCAAACATTCAGAGCGAAAGCAGTGATGCGGCACGGGCATCTCTTGTTGATCCCAAGCGCGAACTTACGCCAGAGCAGAGCGAACAGATTTTTGCGGTGTTAGATTCTCGTTGGAGTCAGGCGCAGAAACATTATGCGAGGCCGGAAGGCATCGATTTTTCTGCAGTGAAGAAATCACTCGAAGCAAATCCTGCCGCACTCCGGAGTCTCTTTCGGATGGAAGAGACGGGTGGTGAACCGGACATTGTGGCGGTCGAAGGCAGTGCATTCGTGTTTGCCGATTGCTCGAGGAAATCTCCGGTTGGTCGCAGAAATTGTGCCTACGACGAATTTGCCGAAAAGTCTTTTGGCGACAAATGTCGCGGCAATGCGGTCGATATGGCGAAAGACTTTGGCGTAGAACTGATGTCCCAGGAGTTTTATCTCATCATGCAAACGCTGGGAAAATTTGACGGTAATTCGTGGAGCTGGCTCAAAACGGATGAGAGGATGAGAAGCAAGATGCGCGCCCTTCGCGGTAGTCTTATCAATGGCAAGCTTCCGCTCATCGATCAACACGGCGCTCTCGATCATCGTGAAACGATGGGTTGGCGCGGTGTGATCAGGGTGGCGAAGGTTGGGTAGGTTTGGATATTGATAAAACTTCTGGATTATGTTAAAATACATGTTGTTCATTCATCACTCCCAAAACAAATATGACCAAAGAAACGCCTGAGAATACTCATTCGTCTGCTGAAGAACTTTCTGCACTGCTTCGAGACGTTGAAAAACACAATAAGCAATTTTCATTGGGGAGCATGATGGCAAAAGTAATTTTTGATTCAGTTCGAGAATCGATCGATGATCGTGTTGATAACGAGAAAGGAATGCTCGAAAAACAGCGTGAAGACAGACACGTTGCCGTGGGATCATTTGTCGATGCGCATGCAAATATTCTGAATGCCATGGGACTACGAGCCGAACCTGTATCCGGAAAAACGGCGACAGTTTTTGCAGGAGGCGATCAACTTGGTACGGGAGAAATGCGCTTGAATATTGGAAATCAGGAAACATTTTTGCACTTCTTGCAGACACTGTCCGCTGAAGATGTAAGGGAACACCGTACTCTACCTTCGGATCTTGGAAAGCTTGTAGGAGTGTTGGAACAGCAAATGAAAGATCACTACAGCTATGAAAAACCTTCCGACGAAGCATTGAATCTCCTTGCGTCGATGGGAAGCATCGTTCAGGAGTTCGATCGTCTTGGTCTTCAAGAGCAAGTGAATACGCTCCGTTCCTATTTGGAGAAAGCTCGTGCAGGATATCTCCGTGAGGATCTTCTTGTTCAGAGGGCACACATTATGCCCAGAGAAGGATGGGGACCTTCAATGTGGCATGCGGATTGCACGGCAGAATCTTTGAAGAGATTATGGGATAAGGCGATTCGGGTACTCGAGGAAGTTCAGAAAAATCCGCGGGCAAATGCTCTCGCTGAGAAGCTGCACAGTCATCTTCTCGATTCTGTGGGGAAGTCAATGCAGGATTTATCTCAAAAACCTGATAGCTACTACGCAAGGTCTGTTTCAAGCAAAGCAGAACTTCAGGAAGTGCTGGAAGAAGCTCGCAGTGAACTTATGAAATAGGGGATTTTGCCCACCGATCACTTCCTCTCATTCATTTGTGTCTGCAGCAATCGTGAAAACATAGTAAGATCATGAAGCGTTTGGACGATTAGCTCAGCTGGTTAGAGCGTTCGATTCACATTCGAAAGGTCCCCGGTTCGAATCCGGGATCGTCCACCATTTTTCTCATTTGGTGATTATGACCGTCGTTCTCTACACCCTCCTCTCCGTCGTTCTCATCAGCCTCCTGTCGTTTCTCGGGATCTTCTTCTTTCTCTTTGAAGAGAGCACGATTCGGAAGTTGCTCCTGTACTTCGTGAGTCTCTCGACGGGAGCGCTTCTCGGCGATGTCTTCATCCACATCATTCCGGATCTTGCGCAGTCGCCTGAATTTTCGCGCAGTCTCTACATTCTGCTCGGAGGAATCCTGTTCTCGTTCATTCTCGAGAAAGTCATTCACTGGCGGCACTGTCACATATTGCCTTCCGGTACGCACCATCATCCGATGGGGATCATCAACATCGTTGGAGAATCGATGCATAACTTCATCGACGGGCTCGTGATCGCCGCCGCATTCCTCGCGAGCGTTCCGATCGGTATCTCGACGGCGCTTGCGGTTGTGTTGCATGAAATTCCGCATGAGGTCGGGAATGTCGCCGTGCTTCTCCACAGCGGGTACTCCAAGAAGAATGCCCTTCTGTTCAATTGTCTTTCCGCAGCAACGTCGATTCTCGGTGCAGGAATCGTTCTCCTGTTCTCCGCATCCGATAGAGCGATCGGCAGCCTGATGTTGCCGTTTGCGGCGGGAAATCTTCTCTACATCGCGGGATCCGATCTGATTCCCGAATTGCATAAGGAAACAGAACTCCGAAAAACTCTCGGCCAGCTTGTGTGCATCGTTGCCGGTATGCTGATCATGTATGGCGTGAAACTGATGGAGTAGACGACTTGTCCTCGCAGAGAGGAACAGCATCTTCAACGAGATCAACCGCTGTTTCATCCGTCGTTGCGTAGTTGCGGGCAATTTCTTCAAGTCTTTGCACGGTTGGAGATCCGTCTTTCATTTCTAGGTAGAGCCGCTCCCAGTGAAAATTCTCACCCGGTTTTGCATCGGGATTGGCTCGGTGCCGTTCCCATCCTTCGATAATTTTTCTCCTGCATTGCAGAGGATCTCTCAATGGAAAATGTGCGAGAGCGAGCGTGTCGATCGATTGTGCCGGAGCGACGCCTCCACTGCTGAGGAGCGTGTGACTGCCGAGCGGGATTCTTGCTTCATGATGAAAGGCGCGAGGAATGAGAACTTTCCTGTACTGCGGATGCTCGGCGGATCTGCGATGGATGATGCGACGAAGAATATTCTTATCTTTCGGATCATCGGCGGCAGTGGGAACGTACGTGCGCCATGGGATCATGGACACATGGCTTTTTGACAATGTTTCGATGGTCTCTCTTGGATTCCCCCGAGTGCCGATGAGAAATTCATCCGCATCCAACGGGAGGATCCAATCAGGTTTTTCGTGCACTGCGAGTGCATGCATGAGTTCCGTGAGAGCAGGCCCCTGGTTATGGAAGATACTTTCATTCCTGCGTACGTCGAGGGGTAGTCCTTCACGAACGAGTCTTTGGAGAATGAGTGGAGTCGTATCGGTACTCGCATTGTCGATGACAATCATCTTATCGACGATCTTGCTGTTCCACCTCACGAACGACTCGATGATATCTGCTTCATTGCGGGCCCAGGTGATCGAGATCAGCATCATGCAGGCAGTGTGCCAGATCTCGCGGAGAGATGGGATGCTGTAGACTGTCCGTCCGTGGCATACCTTCCTCTTTTTTTTCATCGCGCATTCCATAAACCTCAGCATGTTTCGTGGCTTGAACATCTGCAGTGGCTCGTTGCCATGCGGCGATATGACAAGATCATTCTGAAGGCTCCCTGCCCCGAACGAGCTCCCGATGGAGTGTTTACTGCGATTCTTCTCAATTATAAGCGTCCGCAAAATATCGAACTCCTTCTGCGCATGCTGCTGCAGGTGCCGCTCATCAACAACGTCATCATCAGCAATAACAATCCTGCGTGCGATCTTTCGAAGTGGTTTTTTTTCACTCATCCGCGCGTTCGTGTCGTCGAGCAGTTTGCAAGCAAGCCGTGTGCGGAGCGGTACTTCATTGCCCGCGAAACGTCTGGGGAGTACTTCGTGTGCATCGATGACGATTTGTTTTTGCTGCCGTCGCAGGTGCAGAAAATCTGCGAAGAGACACTGAAGGATCCTTCTGTCTTGCATGGCATGTTTGGACAGGAGCTGCTCAAGGACGGCACTTTTCGCCATGCCGTTTCGAATCATGTTGGACGCATCGATATCATCAGTAGATTGTACGTATTTTCGCGTCCGGTGCTTCTAGGGTGGCATGAGCTCCTCAGGGAAACCGGCTCCGAATGCGACCAAAAAGTTCTGCGTCAGGCAGATGATCTCTTGCTGAGTTTCGCAGGAACCGGTCTGCCACTCATGCACGATGTCGGTCCGTATCTGGATTGTTGCACTCAGGGCGAAAAGGGTGTCGCGACGTGGCGTGATGAGGATTTTTTTGCAACGAGGGACGTGCTGTTTCAAAAATTGAAGTCGCTGCGTTGCATGCCATCGATCTCATGAAACTTTGCGCACAATCACCTGCCAACCTCTTTCGATGAGCTCGTAATTGCCTGCGAAAATTTCGAGAAACGCATCAAGGGCGATCCGGGGATTCTTGAGCGGCGCTTCCGGGAAACAATCCCACCCGTAGTCGTCGAAGATCAGGATTCCGTTTTTCTTGAGGAGACCCCACGAGAGGACGGCGTCCGTGAGCACCGCCTTGGAGGTATGGGATCCGTCGATGTAAATGCAGTCGAAGCTCGAGAGCGGCAGAGTGTAGAGCAATTCGTCCGATCTTCCCTTGAGCTTTGTCACTTTGTGCTCCGCGCGGAGCGCTCGAATATTGTGATCGAATCTCTTCTCGCAGTCCTCTCCCTTGGACATCGGCAGCTTCAATCTCGTGGAAATTTCAACGCTTTCATCGCAGAGGTGGAAGATGTCGATGCAGGTGAGTCGGCATGTTTCGTGCGTCAACACGGAGGTGAGCAACCAACACGCGCTCCTGCCTTCGTAACTTCCGATTTCGAGAAAATGGAGATCGGGTTTTCCCTTGAAATGGGCGAGTGTCTTCTCCCATACCGGGATGTTGCCGCTGAACCAGTCGCCGGTGAAGAGAAGAGGCATGGAGATCGCGAGTATACCTCAGAGTTGCCGCGGGCTTGCAAGAGAATTTTTCGTATGGTCTGGTGTATTTTGCTATCCATGCAGTCATGGAGCATATGCCAACAGTCGGCGCCTTTTGGGTCATTCAACTGAAGCGATTGTTGGGGTCTCTCGCGGCGGGATGTTGGTCAGTCATTTTTTTCTGTGTTTTTTTGCTCACTCCCGCATGGCGGAGCAGGAAAGACACGCTCGTGTGGTGTCCGCTTCCGTATCGACCGTTTCGCGATTGGGCGATTGCGATGCGCTCACTCGGATGGAAAACAGTGACGGTTGTCGACGGCAGTTGGTTTCCGGTGAGCACTCCCGAAGAGTTTGATCGTACGATGACGGAACTTGTTCCGTGGTGCTTGAGGTTCTGGGCGAAGCACGTCAAACACTACTGTGCATTTCAATACGTTCTGCGGCATGCAGCCGTGATGCATACGGCCATGGGTGGACCACTCGAGTCCACTCCTCTGTGGAGATTCGAATCTTTTTTCCTGCGACGCGCAGGCATCCGCACGATCTGCACTCCCCTTGGAAGTGAATCGTACCCGTCGTCTTCAATGTTCGATCTGTCGTTGCGACATGGATTCCTTCGCGCGTTTCCCGGTGCAGCCAGGGAAGAATGGCGCAGTACTCGCAACATTGCGTATTGGGCAAAGCACGCAGACGTCATTATTTCGAGCAGCGCGATTGATGCTTTGCCTCGCTTTGATGTCCTGACGCCGAATCCTTGTGTCATCGATGTGGCTGCTCATCCATGCAAGCAGCGCTACCTCTCGACAGATGGCACCAATGGTTCCGTTCGCATTCTCCATGCACCGTCGTTCCGCGGATACAAAGGGACGGAATTCATTGTGAAGGCAGTCAGTGAACTCAGAGATGAGGGTCTGCAGATTGAATTCGATCTCCTCGAGAAAGTTCCGAGATCGGTCGTGCTGGAGCACATGCTGACGGCGGATATTTTTGCAGACGAACTGATTGTCACCGGTTATGGCTTTGCCGCCATCGAAGCGATGGCGACCGGGCTTCCGGTTCTCTCGAATGCCGAGAGAGAAGATCTCACACGACTCTTTCGCCGTTATTCGTTCCTGGATGAATCACCGATCGTGTCGTCCTCACCCGAGACCGTGAAAAAGAATTTGCGGGCACTCATCACGAATCCTTCGCTTCGCGAAACACTCGGGAGGGCCGGTCGGGCGTACGCCGAAAAATATCATTCCCATGACGCTGCGCGATTTCTCTTCGATACGGTCTACGGTACCCTCCTTCGAGGCGAATCCACTGATCTGCTGCGTCTCTATCATCCGCTTGATCCGTCACTTCCACAGACCGCGACGCGGATCAGGCACCCCCTCGTCGACAATCACCTTCCTGTTCTGTGACGTCCTCAGGCATCCATCCGACGGCTGTTCTTGATCACCCCGTCACCCTCGGTGAGGGCGTGAAGATCTGGCATTTTTGCCACGTGATGCGCGGAGCAACGATCGGAGCGAATGCGATGCTTGGACAGAATGTATTCGTGGCCGAGGACGTGAAGATCGGGAATGGCGTGCGCATTCAAAACAATGTATCGGTGTATCGCGGAGTGGAATTGCAGGATGATGTCTTTGTCGGACCGTCCGTGGTGTTTACGAATGTACTGCGACCGCGTGCGTTCATCGATCTGGAAGCATCCGACTATGCTCGAACGCTCGTCAAGCGAGGCGCATCGATCGGGGCGAATGCGACGATTGTGTGCGGCGTGCGAATCGGTGAGTATGCTCTGATCGGGGCAGGCTCGGTCGTGACTGCAGATGTGCCGGCGCATGCACTTGTCTTTGGAAATCCTGCTCGCATCCAAGGATGGGTCTGCGTGTGCGGTGAGCAGCTGACTGTGACGGAGGCTGCGCTACGTGTGACATGCCCGGCGTGTCACAAAACATTGGAGCGTATCTCCGATGGATTCTCACTCGCATCGCATGGAAACTAAGCAACGCATTCTCGTTGTCGGCGGTGCGGGATTCATCGGGAGCCACATCGTGGAAGCGATTGCCCGAAGCGGACTTGGGTGTGTCGTCGCGGATAATTTGTGCACCGGAAAGCAGGAGAATTGCGATGGAACCGGCACGAGTTTTCATCAGTGTGATTGCGCGGACATGCAGGCGCTCGGCGATCTTCTGCGCAAGGAGACGATCACCACGGTCATCAATGTTGCAACGCGGTCGCTTCCCTACAGCCTCAGCTTTCCATTCGAAGCGGTGCGGGAGACGATCGGAGTAACGCAGGCACTGTGCGAATTGCAGAGACTCGGAACATTTCGAACACTCGTGCATCTGTCCTCATCGGAAGTCTACGGACAGTCTTCTGTCGTGCCGATCACAGAGGAAACGCCACCGAATCCTACGACTCCCTACGCTGCGGCAAAGGCTGCGTGTGATGCAATCGTCTTGTCGTACGTCCGGACATTCCATTCGCGGAGCGTGATCGTGCGCCCATTCAATCAATTCGGTGTGCGTCAGCAGCGGGGACGATACGGAGCGCTGATCGCCCGGGTGATCGATGCGGTGATGCAAAAGACACCGATCACGATTCACGGCAGCGGAAAGCAGACGCGAGACTTTTTGTTCGTCACAGATCTTGCATTCGCTCTTGCCTGTCTCGTCGAGCAAGATGCTTTCCTCAGTGGAGACGTGATTCAGATTGCATCCGGGCGCGAACGCAGTGTGAACGAGATCATCGAGACGATTTTCTCCTTGATGGGCGCTCGCACGGACGTTGTGCATGGACCGGATCGCCCCGGTGACATCGAAAGACAAGCAGCGTCCATCGAGAAGGCATCCGCACTGCTATCATGGTCTCCTGCAACGCCATTCGAAGACGGACTCAGGCAGACAATCGATTGGCATCGCGCTCATCCATGAAGATTCCTCTCACCAAACCGTACATCGGCACCGAAGAGCTTGCAGAAATCCTCAAGCCGCTCGAAAGCGGATGGTTGGTCGAAGGACCGCAAGTTCGCAGATTCGAGGAAGCAGTGGAGTCATACACGGGCACACCCCATGCGGTTGCCGTCAGTTCCTGCACCGCAGCGCTCCATGTTGCAGTGGCAGCCCTTGGACTCAAGCCCGGAGACGAAGTGATTGTTCCGGGGTTCACGTGGGTTGCGACTGCGAATGCAGTCCAATGCATGGGTGCTAGACCTGTGTTCTGCGATATTGATTTGAAGACGTTTAACATCGATCCAAAGCACATTGAGAACCTCATCACACCAAGAACAGTCGGGATCATTGCCGTTCATCAATTCGGTCTGTGTGCCGATATGGATCCCATTCTTGCGATTGCCCGAATGCATGACCTTTGGCTCGTCGAAGACGCAGCGTGCGCACTCGGATCATTCTACAAAGGAACGTACGCCGGCAATCTCGGTGACTGCGGATGCTTCAGTTTTCATCCGCGAAAAATCATCACGACGGGCGAAGGCGGCATGCTGGTTACGCAGAGCGAAGACATTGCGAGAAAAGCGGTGATGTTGCGCAGTCACGGTGCTGCACTCTCCTCCCATGATCGGTTCCACTCTCCAGAAAAATATCGGATGGCTGATCATCCGATGCACGGGTACAACTATCGGCTCACCGATCTGCAGGGAAGTCTCGGGATTGCACAGATGCGGAAGCTCACGGAGATTCTCACGCGGCGCGAAGAGCTCGCATCGACGTACAATACTCTCTTGGCGAGGTGTTCCTGGCTGCGAACACCGTTTGTTCCTGATTATGCCACTCATAACTATCAGTCATACGTTTGCCTTTTTGCTCCAGAAATACCGACTATGGAAAACGTATCGATGCTCAGAGCGCAGCGCGATGCGATCATGAAGTCGCTTGAGGAAGAGGGGATCGCAACATCGCAAGGCACGCACGCACCGTTCCTCCTCAGTTCCTATGCGAAGATGTATGGCTACACTCCAACGCTTTGCGAGAACTCATACCTCGCACAAGAATTGAGCATTGCATTGCCTCTCTATGTGCAGATGACCGCAGAGGATCAATTGCGCGTGACGGAGGCACTCATCGGCGCTTATCAGAAGTGCGTTCCTGAAACCGTCTGTTCGTGATTCCGCTAAATATTTTTCTTCGATGTGTATTTACGATAGAAACTTTCCGGAACCAAGTTACATTTCATGAGGATCCAGAAGAGTGGGCGCAGTCTTTCGAATGTTTGTTTCGAGGTGTGAAAATCCCGGAATGACCGCAGCGGTCCATGCATCATTGCTTCCCATTCTTCATCCGAAAACCCGAGGCGCTTTTGGACGAGTGCCTGGAGCACCGGATCCGGTTCCATCGGTGTTGCCAGAAGTGCGAGCCCTTCTTCCCGTGTCATTTGTCCGGACCTGACGAGGGCGGAGTAGCCGAGAATCCGCAAGTCTCTGCCAAAACGCTGTGGCATGAACAAGCGGTGGAAGAATGCGGTAAAGGTATTCTCCAAATGATGCCCGCCGTACCACTGCCATCCGAATTTTTCCGCAAGCAGTTTCTGCGCATCGGATTTTTGATAATCCATCCAGTAGAGCGGGCGAATTTTTCGGATGCGCTTCACGAGGATCCACCGCAAAAAATCCCGCAGGTGCATGTTCGGAAATGTCCTCATTCGATGCTCATCAAAATGCCCGAATCGCTTCACGACGCTTTGGATGTACTGACCGTCTATGTAGTTCCAGCCGACGGGAGCGATGCCTTCCGTGCGGAACGAATGTCCCTCGAAGATGGTGCTAATGCCATGCTCCTCCGCGGCACGGTAGAGCGTCGCTGCAAGTCCCATATCAGTGGGGCTGTCGATATCCGGAACACCGGCCAACAGAAATGCGCGGTACATATCGTTATACTCCTCATTATCGACCACCAGCGTTTGCAGCGGCACGTGGAGCGCATCAAGAACGCGTGACATGTTGCGGACGGCCGTCGCCGAATTCCACGTGTTGTCAAAATGCACCGCGAGCGGTCGGAGTCCCAATTCTTTCGTCTGATACAGCAGATAGGAAGAATCCGTTCCCCCACTCACTCCCACAATGACGTCGTACTCTTTGCCTTTTCCTTCTTGGCGAATTTTTTCAGCAAGAGTGTGGAGGTATTCTTTCCCCGCTTTGCCTGTCGGATGACTGTGATCCATCTCGTCGTGCACTCTGCAGTAGTTGCACATTCCTGTTTCATCAAACCTCATCGCAGGAGTCAGAGCGTCATACAAGCAACGCCGACACAGTCGCACGTTTGTCATGAGTGGAACGGAGGGAAATGAACGAGGACGCCTCGACCTTTTCCTTGGTACAGAAAGAGACTTCCTGCGGCGGAAGCACTCGCTCCCGCCCGAACGGCGGCACTCAAGTCGGCAGTGTCTTTTGCCCCGCCACAAGCGATGATCGGGATGTCGACGGTATTGGAAATTGCTTGGATGAACCTCAGGTCATAGCCCTCCATCGTGCCGTCGCGATCGATGGACGTGATGAGCAATTCGCCTGCACCAAGTCGCTCCATTTCTTTCGCGTGCGTCACTGCGTCGATCCCTGTCGCGACTCTTCCATGATCCAAAAACACTTCCCATGTTCCATGCACCGATCGTACATCCATTGATGCGACGATGCTCTGGTTTCCAAATTTCTCAGCTGCTTGCGTGAGAAGTGATGGAGAAGTGATGCACGCCGTATTCAGTGATACTTTCTCGATCCCGAGTGCGAGGATCGCTGCAATATCATCCATCGTTTTGATGTTTCCGCCGACCGTCAGAGGCATGAAACATTCTCCGGCGAGTTGGTCGAGGATCTCAAGTTGAGGCTTTGCTGCGTCTCCCTGTGTGATATCGAGCACGATCAACTCATCGACGTTTTCTTCATTGAAAATATGGACCGTGTTCACGGGATCACCGATGTACATAGGGTCTGTGAAACGCACGGTCTTGACCAGCGCAGACCCGCTGAGGAGCAAACAGGGAATGATCCTTGGACGCAGCATCAGAGAGCGAGGGAAGAGAAATTTTTGAGCAGCTGCATGCCGAATGTGTGACTCTTCTCCGGATGGAATTGCACACCCCGGATGTTATCCCGACCGATCGCCGCGACGATCGTTCCTCCGTACTCACTCGTCGCGGCAATGTCCTCGGTGTTCGATTTCACATGATACGAATGCGCGAACGTGAAGCGCACGTTTTCGGTGAGTTCGGTGAAGAGCGGACAGTTTTTTTGAACGGTGACCGTGTTCCAGCCCATGTGCGGAATGCGCAGATCCGTTCGACTCAGTTTCACCGTCTCTGCATCAATCCATCCAAGTCCGTCTTCCGTTCCCTCCTCACTGCGTTTCGTCAGCAGTTGCATCCCCAGGCAAATTCCAAGAAACGGCGTATTTTTTTCCAATACTTTCGCACGGAGCAACGGAAGAAGTCCGCTCGATCGTAGTGCGCGCATTCCCGCATCGAATGCGCCGACACCGGGCAGAATGATGTGAGTGGAGAGCGCAATGACCGCAGGATCGTTGGTGAGAACAGCCGGTACGCCGATTCGCGCAAGCATTCGCTCCACTGAACGTGCGTTGCCCATGCCATAATCAATGATCGCGATCATACGGGGATCAGAATGCCTGAGTTCTGCAATTTCTCCAGTGACGTTTTCATGCATTACGGGACGGTTGACATACTTCTATACTGGATTACAATATGTTCATGAATACTCCCAGTACAACTCCCGACATCAGAGAGATCTTCCTCAGCGAGAACGCTCAGGTGAATGCTCTTATCCAAGTGGATCTTGCTGCGTGCGGCGTGATTACGGACGCAGTCCGCCAGAAGGTGAAGCGATTTCAGACTTCGTTCGGATGTTTGCCGAGCTCCGTGACGCCTCAAATATGCGAGGAAATCATCAATGATGATGGAACGGTTCTTTCCGTACGTTCGATGTCACCTCGCAGGGACGATTGCACACACTCGGATACGTTGCTTGGGGATGACGGCGAGCGTTGGGATCGCCAAGAGCTTCTGTACGATAAATAATCGCGTCTCCTGTACACTCCGCGTATGCCGATTGCTCCGCAGCGCATTCTCTTTGAGGATCAGTGGTTGATCGCCGTCACGAAACTGAGCGGTGAACTCGTCGTGCGCGGGAAAGGCAGGCTCGATAAATTGCCGCTGCTGGATTTCCTTCGGAAAGATCACCCCGGAATCTGTGCGATTCATCGGCTAGATTTCGAGACGTCCGGCGTTGTTGTGTTTGCCAAATCAAAAGGGGTACTTGGAAAGATTCTGCAGACCAAGTTTACAGGTTGGCAGAAGCAGTATCTGGCTCTCGTACTCGGTTCGCTCAAGCGTACGGAAGGAACGATCAGTTTTCGATTGCCTGCGCGAAGCGGGGACGGGAAAGTACCTGCGGAAAGCCGCTACAAACTGGTGGAGGCAATCGGTCCGGTGAGTCTTGTGCAGGTGACGATCGAGCGCGGGCAGCGGCATCAGATCAGAAAGCATCTCTCGATGATCGGGAATCCGCTGATTCTCGATGAGCTGTATGGCATTGCGAAAGCGAACAAAGAGTTCGGGAAATTCCTGAAGCTGCATCGATTTTTTCTCCATGCGTCGCGAGTGACGTTGCTGCATCCCGTGACGGGAAAGAGTATTGAAATTGTTGCGCCGATGCCGAAGATGTTTGAGGTGGTGTTGGAGAAGATGAGGAGGTTGGTGGGAGGGAGGTAGAGAATGTAAGGAAGGTACGGAAGGTATAGAAAGAGGTTTTTTCACTTTCCTTACCTTCCTTACCTTCAAAACCTTCCGTACAATCCTTCCGTATGAGAACCCTCTCCGGTATCCAGCCTTCTGGCAAATTGCATCTCGGGAATTACTTCGGTTCTATCCGTCCGAATCTGGAACTTGCGACGAAAGCGGAACAGAGCTTCTTCTTCATCGCGGATCTCCATGCGATGACGACGGTGAATGACCCCGCTGTGCTCCGGGAAGCGAGGTCCGATATCATTCTCGACTATCTCGCCTGCGGATTCGATCCCGAAGCATCGGTTCTCTTTTATCAGTCGCATGTTCCGGAACATGCGGAATTGTTGTGGATTCTCTCCACCGTCTGCCCGATGGGACTTCTGGAACGTGCCGTGAGTTACAAGGACAAAGTACAGAAGGGGATTGCCGCTTCCGTCGGGCTCTTCACGTATCCGGTGCTGATGGCTGCCGACATTCTCCTCTATGCACCGACTGTCGTGCCCGTCGGTCAGGATCAGAAACAGCACATCGAAATCGCACGTGATCTTGCGATGAAATTCAACCACTCGTTCGGTGAGACATTCACGGTGCCGGATCCCCTCATTCGCGAAGACAGTGCCGTCGTCCCCGGTACGGACGGGCAGAAGATGAGCAAGAGTTACGGCAATACAATTCCTCTCTTCGGTGATGAGAAGGAGACCTTGAAAACGATCATGGGGATCGTGACGGACTCGAAAGGAGTGGAGGAGCCGAAAGATCCGGAGAGCTGCACAGTGTTCAAGTTGCACAAATTATTCCTGAGTGCTGGGGAAGCGAAGAAGCTCGCAGAGAAGTACAAGGCGGGAGGGCTGGGATACGGGGATGCGAAGAAAATGCTTCTGGAGACGACGATGGATTACTTTGCCGCGATGAGGAAGAAGCGTGCGGAACTTGAGAAGAAGCCGGCATACATAAAGGAAGTGATCGCGGAAGGAGCGAAGAAGGCTTCGATTGTTGCAGGAGGGACGATGCAAAGAGTGAGAAAAGCAGTTGGATTGGATGTGTAATATTTGAACCCCAGCGGAGGTTCGCCCGCCTGAATGACGCAGTTGGGCAGGTAACCTCCGCGCCCGAGGAGAATCATTTCTTGTACCTCGGAAGATATGGATCTTCCGCTACGCGTCATTTTGGTGTATACTGTTCTGATTCTTCCACACAAACACCTATGAAAAATAAATCCATGAAGAAGACGAAGAAGACCCAAAAGCACGGTCCGTCGTGGGTGCTTGCACTCGTCGCCATTTTGGCTCCCGTGTTGGCTGCGGGTGCGATGCCTCTCTTTGCGGCTGAACAGATCGATGCACCGCAGAAGCTCTTCGATTTTTCGCTCTTCAACGGACAGGAATTCCTCAGAAGTCGCAGAGAGCGGCATGCAGCTGCTCCCGATATCACTGTTCCGGACAGCGAGGATACGAATGCTCCGGCAACGACGGTCAATCCGTGCGATCCGGTTCCGGCTGCTTCTTCTTCGGAATCTTCAGTCGAGCCTCTGACTGTTGATGATCTGACGTATGGTGAACGGGAAGCGCTTCGCGGACAGCTCAGAAATCGTGCGTGTCCGCAGAACGCAGAGCCAGCGTACCTTGCTCTCTGCCAAAGGCTTGTGAAAGAGATGCCGGTACAGGAGACGAGGACGGGGTTAACAAATCCGAATCAGTAACTTGTTCTTTTTGTCGCGACAAAAAGAACCAAAAAACGCTGCGCGCCAACTCCCCCCAGCAGACCCCCACCTGTGGCGCGCGCCATCCCTTTGGATGTTGCTATTTTTATAGCTGACCTGAAACCACGATTGCAGCATTACTCACATGAGCGTTTGTATTCTGAAGAGAAAAGTACAGTTAGGAGGGTAAAGGGGTTTGGGGGCATAGGGAACCGAACAAGGTTCCCTTGCCCCCAAGATAGAAATTGAATGCATCAACAATCATGATTGGTAAGGTATACTGCGCACTCACCATGCTTGAACGTGCACATGTGCTCATTACCGGCGGACTCGGTGCCATCGGTTCCGCACTTTCCCGTGCGCTCCTAAAGCGTGATATCGCAACGCTCACCATCATCGATGACTTCAGTTCCAGCTCGCCGGATGCCACGCTCGATATCGTGCATGATTCGCGTGTCATTCACCTCCGTCGGTCGATCATCAGTGATGAGTGCTTACGTCATGCACTCCTCGAGCGTCCGCAGGACATCGTGTTTCATCTCGCCGCGAACTTCGCACACCAGAGCTCTCTGGATCATCCCATCATCGATTGTGAAGTGAACAGTCTCGGCACGGCGAAAGTGCTCGAGTACGCGCGGAAAGCCGACGTGAAAAAATTCGTGTTCGCTTCGTCGTCGTGCGTCTATGGCAACGCAAAAAGTTACGATGTCGGAACGAAAGACTTCCATCTCGATACGCCGTACGCCATCAACAAATTGCACGGAGAGTACCTCGTAAATTTCTACCGCGAGCACCACGGGATGAATACGACGATTCTCCGGTACTTCAATTCGTTCGGTCCGGGGGAGCTCCCCGGCAGATACCGCAACGTGATTCCGAACTTCTTCGCACGCGCGATGAATGGACAGGATCTGCCGATCACCGGAGACGAGACGGTGTCGCGCGATTTCAACTACGTCGAAAACACCGCGCAGGGGACGATTCTTGCCGCGGAGAAACCGATCAGTGCGGGGAAGATCTACAACATCGGTTCGGGCAACGAAATCACGATCGTCGAACTCGCGAAGAAGATCAATGCGATCACGGGAAACAAGGCGGGGATCACGATGCACCCTGCGCGTGTGTGGGATTCGATAAAGAATCGCTGTGCGGATATTTCGCTGACAGTGAAAGAGCTCGGGTACAAGCCCGTGATTGATTTCGACGCACAGCTTCAGGTGACGTATCAGTGGCTCAAAGAACATCAGAAACATTTTCCCAAAGTATGAGTCTCAAGATTCTCCTCACGTGCGAAGACTATTTTCCGCATATCGGCGGTGCGGAAATCTGCGTGAACGCGCTTCGGAGCGAACTTCGCCTGCTCGGTCACAGCGTGACGCTCTTCACGAATACCACTGCGAAGACCGATGATGAAGACGGCGTCGTTCGTCTGGGGTGGAGCCTGAGCCCAAGGTCTTTCTTCTCCCACATTCGGATTCTCTGGAGACTGATCGGTGCTTGTGACATTGTGCACTGTCAGTACTCGTTTCGCATCGCTGCGATTGCAGGTGTTCTCGCGCGTCTTCGAGGCAGACCGATGCTCCTGACGCAGCAGGGGAAAGGCATCGTGCCTGAGGCGGGTTCAACGTTCCTCAATGCGCTGCTGATCAAAATCTGTCAGCATGTTTCAATGCGAACCGCGACCCATCTCACTGCAACGAGTGATGAGATTTTCGATCTCACGGCTGCGTTCGTCCCGCGCTCGAAGATCACGCTCGTCAGCAACGGATACGATGCGAGAAAATTTGCACCGAATGCCTCTCTTCCCGTTCCGAAGGAATTTTTGCCGATTCCTCCAGGCACGAAAAAAATTCTGAGTGTGCGTCGACTCGTTCCGAAGAACGGCATTCATATCTTCATTCAGGCACTCGCACTCGTTAAAAAAACTCGTTCGGATTTTCATTACTTTGCAATCGGCGAGGGAAGGGTGGAAGGATTCATCCGAGAACTGACCAAAGAATTCGGACTTGAGAAGCACGTGACACTTCTCGGGAAGCGGGGGAACGACACGTTGCCGTCGTTTTATCAACATGCGGATCTGATCGTCGTTCCTTCGAGCGCGGAAGCCAGGAGCATCGCGTGCATCGAGGCGATGGGAATGGGTAAACCGATTATTGCGAGCCGAGTCGGCGGATTGATCGATTTGCTTGGAAGTGACAGTCGCTACGGCGAACTCGTTCGTATCTACGACAGCGAAGCCTGCACCTACGGTCCGCCGGATCGTTTGTCTGCAGAGCGTCTGCAGCCGCTTACCGATGCAATCCTTGCGTTCCTGCAAAATCCTGTGCCGCTACTTGAGAAAGCACAGAAAGCACGGGCGTTTGTTGAGAAGGAGTGTTCGTGGAAGATCATTACGGGGATCTATGTTGGGATGTATGAGCGACTGCTTTCATAAATCTTCATCACCTTCTGGAGGTACCTCTCAATCGAGAAGCTCTCTTCCATATGTTTTCGTGCGTTTTTTCCAACGACTTCACATTCCTCGCGGTGATCGATACACCACTGCAATTTCTCCCGTAGCTGTATCTGATTATTCGGATCCACAATCCAACCTGTGATAGAGTCTAAAACAGCCTCTTTCGATCCTCCGAAGCAGGTCGCGATGACGGGACGGGAGCATGCCATGGCTTCGAGACACACCGTTGGGAATGGGTCCAGATAGATCGACGGAACGACGGCAACGTCACATGCCGCGTACAGAAGACGCATTTGCTCCGCTGATTGATTCTCGTAGCAGAGCACACGATTTTTAATGCGACCGAATGCACCGGCACGTGTGTCGCCAGCTACGATCAGAAGCGCGTTCTCCGGAAGTGCCGAATCGAGCGCTGTAGAGCCCTTATCGTGCCCAATTCTTCCTGCGAAGAGGAACACGGTTTTTGCTTTCGGTATGTCGAGTTGTTTCCGTGCATCTTCTCTCGATACTTGTTCCTTCCAGAAATTCAGATCGATTCCGTTGCGAATCGTCGTGAGATTCCGGAGTCCGGTTTCCGCAAGAAAGTTTTTCAGCGCATCGCTGACACAGATAATTTTTTTGCAGTGATTCAGTGCTTTCCGAATCAGCACATTCCGAAACGGATTGTATTCCCATCGCATGCGGCGCAAATCTTGCGATATTTCGTGAGGAACGCCATCGAGGACTTTGCCATACGCAACCGTCATCACACCGTGAGCCGTGTAGATCACCGGAATGCCATGTTCCGTCGCCGGCTTGATCCAGCGGTAACCGAGTTGCCACGCAAGCCCGTGCGCATGGATGAGATCAGGTTGTATGTTCTCGATCACTTCCATGACCTCTCGCTCACGACGCACAGAGAAGACACTTCGATAGTGCGCCCATCTGCGAGGAATGACAGGAATTGTATGGATACGTATCCCGTCTTTTGTGTCCGGGAAACTTCCAGATGCTCCCGCAGTTAGAATGTGCACTTCATGCCCAAGACGAGAAAGCCCGAGACTCGTTTCCCACGCGATACGTCCCGATCCGCCGAGAACAGCGGGCGGGAGGTCGTCGGTCAGTTGAAGGATGCGCATGGAGGAAGTGTATAGATCAATCGATTATTGTTGTAGATTCGGCGCTTTACAGACTAAATTTTTTCAGCGAGTATTGATGCCTCAAGCCGGCGTGCGTCATAACGCCAGGTCGTTGCATCTATACTCCGCCCATTCCTTTCTCATCGTTACTCATGCAAACAGTCACAAAAGATCATAAGCCAAAGGCTCATCCCAGTCTGATCGTTCGCTGTCTTCGGTCGTTGCATCTGGCCGATTTTGCCTTTGGTGTGAAGAAATTTTTGTACCAATTCCTCCTCGTGGACGGGGTTCGCACGACGATAGCAGGCATTCGCTACTTTTATTTTGTAGTCATCTGCCGTCGATTGAGAACGTTTGATTCTAAGACTGGAGATTTGAAGTCTTATGCAGTGTCGCACAATCGTGATTGTATGCTGAAGACTGTAGGAGGTCTTTCTGTTACGCGCTCCAGCTTGTTGCTCTATCCTTTATCAGCTATCCGCATAAGCAAAGCAGATCCTGTATTGTCTATTGGACCACGAACAGAGGGTGAGATTTTAAATCTGATGGGATTAGGATTTCACAATATTCGTGCTCTGGATCTTATTACGTACTCCCCATGGGTTGAGCTGGGTGATATTCATGCCATGCCTTACAAGGATAACCAATTTGCAGTGGTGATCATCGGATGGGTGCTTACCTATAGCAAAAATCAGCGCAAAGCAGCGCTTGAGGCAATTCGAGTCGTTCGAGATGGAGGTATTATTGCTGTCGGCTGTGCATCGGCTACTCCTGAAGAAAGAGAGAGGGTACAAGGTTCAAATGTTCCACCAGACATGAGAGTGAGTCACTGGATTCCAACCTTTCAAGAGCTTCTTGATTGCTTCGAGCCCTGTGTTGATCATCTTTATTTTGCGCAAGATATTCTTCCGCCTCCGGCTACACATGGAAATCTGGTAGCACTCTTTTCAGTCAAAAAATCAGCAGGCAGCGCCTTGTAGGACTTCATTTGTTCAGCTTTTCTTGGCAAGAACACACCATCCGATTGTGTGCAGAGCGACTGCCGGGCTTTTCGAGATTTCATCTCTCCAGATTGCGTACTTGTTCAGGAGGATTGAGAGGGGACAGAGAATCCACATTGCGAGCTTGTTCTCGTAGGGCTTCCACGTATTGATCAGATGACGGATCTTTATCTGCATCATCATGCAGTGATATTTGCCGCGCTGATCCATCGCTTCCACGGTGAACCCTGCTTCGGTGAAGAGTGTGCGTAGCCCGTAGTTCGTGTAGCGAAAGTAGTCGTGTGGCTCTTCATGAAGTTCGTTCGTTTGAGGAACGGTGAACAGACAGTAGCCACCCGGTTTCAGCACGCGGAAGAGCTCCTTGATGGCGATCCACGGATGCGGCAGATGTTCGAAGACCTGCGTGCAGAGAATGCTATCCACACTCTTGTCCTGCAGCGGGATCGCTTCCGCGGAACCGATGAGATCGGGCTTCCAGTCCGTATCGCGGTCGAGGGTTCGGTACGACAACACATGTTTGAAGAGCGCGTCGTACCTCCTGCATCGCCCGCAGCCGACATCGAGGAGGTCGCCAGTGAGCTTCTTTGCATGACGAGCGATTTGTTCGTTTAAGAGATAGCGGTCGGGTTGGGTGACGATCATGGAGGAAGTGTACCAAACCTACCCTATTTTCTACATGTCTTTTCCGTTGTTTTCCGCACACAAAACAGCCAAACTATGCCCCGCATGGCAAACGAGCTCACCACCTTCCGTTCCATCCTCGCGCTTCTCAAAAAAATTCACATTCATCCGGGGTATTTTACCGTCCCCATTCTTCTTTCGATTGGCGCCGCGACGTTCGAAGGAGTCGGTATGGGGCTCCTCATCCCGATGCTCAGCGGCTTCCTCAGCAAGGATTACAGCTTCATCAAGACGGTTCCGATCCTCGGGCGTCTGGTAGCGATGTTACCGCTGAGTATTACGTCGAGTGACAAAATGCTGTTCTTCGTCCTCATCGGGGTCTTCGTTTCTGTGATTCTTCTCAAGAATATTCTCCGGTACTCGGCGTCTGTGAGCATGGCGTACCTCGGGACGCGGACGGTTCACCATCTTCGTAAGCAGGTGTTTAATGCGTATTTGGGTTTTGGGAAGCTGTACTTCGATCAAACCAATGTCGGACATCATAGCATCGTCCTCTCCCAGTTCACCACTGAGGCGCTGCAGCCGCTTCTTAATATCGATCGTTTCTTCCATGCGGTCTTCTCGATGACTGCTTACCTCATCGTGATGTGCGCCATTTCGTGGAAGTTGACACTCGTGTGCATTCCGCTGTTTGCCATTCTCCATTTCGGCGTGCAGCGTCTCATCGTTGTCATTCGTCGCATGTCTCGACTGAGTGTCGAGAGAGCGAGTGATTCTGGGAAGAAGGTCATCGAGATTCTCTCGACGATCTCTCTTGTGAAGGCTTTCAATACGGAAGAGCAGGAACGTCATCGGTACACCGAGATCAGTGACGATCGTGCGAAGCTGGAGTATCGGACAAGCGTTCTCAAACAGCTCATCGGACCACTGCAGGAGACGATCACGCTGTTTGCAGCACTGCTCCTGCTCTCTGGCATGCTGTATCTTCTCGTGCGAGAGGGTGGAACCAATCCTCCTTCCTTTCTCGTCTATTTTTATCTGATTCTGAACATGTCGAATAAGTTCGGTGTCTTCTCCGGATTCCAGAGTAATCTCGCGAATGCGAGTGGGCAAGTGAAGGAGGTGCTCAGCGTTTTCGAGCCGGAAGGCAAGTTCATTGTGCCGGAAGGATCGAAGAAATTTCTCGGATTGCAGCAAGCTATCCAGTTCAGGCATCTTGATTTTTTCTATGCTGCCGATCGTAAGATTCTAAGTGGATTGTCGTTTGTCGTAAAAAAAAATGCAGTGACGGCTCTCGTGGGTCCGACCGGTGCGGGCAAGACGACGATCATCAATCTTCTTCTTCGTTTCTACGATTGTCCTACAGGTTCGGTTTTTCTCGATGACAACGACATTCGTTCATTCACTACGGTTTCCTTGCGCACCCATATGGCAGTCGTAAGCCAAGACACGCTTCTTCTACATGACACGCTTCGTAGCAACATTCTCTATGGACAGGAGAAAGTCACCCAGAAAGAACTCTCGGAAGCGGTAAGACGGGCAAGACTTGAGGAGTATGTGAAACTCCTTCCTCAGGGTTTGGATACGCTTGTTGGCGACAGGGGTGTGAAACTGTCGGGAGGGGAGAAGCAACGAGTGTCGATCGCGAGGGCACTCCTCAAGAAGGCAGATATCCTGATCCTTGACGAAGCGACAAGCTCGCTCGATTCCGAAACGGAGAAGCTTGTGCAAGAGGCGATTGACGAGGTTATTTTCGGGAAAACCGCCATTGTCATCGCACATCGACTTTCGACCATAAAAAATGCAAACAAGATCGTGGTGATCGATCAGGGAACATGCGTTGAGGAAGGAACGCACGAAGAATTGCTAAAGAGAGAGGGTCTTTTTTACAGGCTGTGGCAGGAGCAGATGTTCCAATGAACGCATGACGAAAAGATCGATTGGTATCGGCGTGATCGGTACGGGATTTGGATCGTATGTTCTTGTTCCGGCATTCAAGGCTCTTCCGAGTGTCACCGTGCTCGGTGTCGCTTCTAGGGATTCCGCGCATGCTGCCAAAGCTGCGTCCGATCTCGGCATTCGATTCTATCCTTCCTCTCATGAACTGTTGCAGGATCCGATGATCAGTGCTGTTGCAATCGCGTTACCTCCAGCGGAGCATCCTGCAGTCGTCTTCGAAGCGGTGAGAGCGGGAAAACATGTCTTCTGCGAAAAGCCGATGGCACTTCGCATTGCAGATACACGCTTGATGATGGAAGCGGCAAAGAAAGCAAATATTGTGCATATGGTTGATTTTGAGTTTCGCGAATTCCCCGAAGTTTGCGCTTTTCGAAGCATCGTTCAGAGCGGTGCTCTTGGCACGATACAATCGATTTTGGCAGAGTGGTCGGTTGGGACATGGGCCGATGCTTCCCGTCCTTGGAGTTGGAAATGTGATCTGAAGCAAGGGGGTGGCGTGCTGACAGCACTCGGGATGCACATGCTTGATCTTCTTGAGTTCACCATAGGTCCGCTTCGCTCCGTGCGTGCCAAGCTTTCGACTTCCATCGCTCATCGATCCCTCCCCAATGGAACAACCAGACCTGTCACTGCAGAAGATACTGCGGAAATTGATCTGCAGTTTCTTTCCGGAATCTCTGGCAATCTGCGACTATCGAATGTGCAAACGTCTGGTGCCGGTCAGTGGTTGACGGTGATCGGCACTGAGAAAAGCGTACGCGTGGGGAGCGGGAATGCGGAGCACTATGGGCAACGCTTCGATCTTGATGAAGGGGTCGATGGAGTTTGGCAGCCGATTCCTCTCAAGACAGAAACAATCGATACCGAAGATGGGCGTATCCGTGCAGTGCGTATTCTGGCCTCCCGTTTCGCTGATGCCATTCGCACAGGCAACAGGGATGTCCGTCCTTCCTTTCTCGACGGGGTCAGGGGGCAAATCATTCTGGATGCAGTGCGCGAGTCACATCGACTCGGGACTTCGGTGGAAATTTTCGAGCCTTTGGCGTAGAGTTTTTTCACTATCATGGTTAGCACTCCTTCGTACGACGTCATCATCATCGGCGGATTCGGACATGTTGGACTTCCCCTCGGCATTGCTTTTGCAGACAGCGGTCTTTGTGTTGGACTCCTCGATATTGATACGGGCAAGCGACCGATGATCGAAGCGGGCACGATGCCGTTCATCGAGTACGATGCGGAGCCGATTCTCAAAAGAGTCATTGGAAAGTCGCTCACGGTGTGCGATGGCCTGAAAGAAATCGCTTCAGCGAAGACCATCATTATTACGATTGGCACTCCCGTCGATGAATACCTGAGTCCGAAAACGCGTCCGTTCTTCGAGCTTGCAGATAGGATGGCTCCGTATCTTTCCAAGGATCAGTGTGTGATTCTTCGCAGTACTGTGTACCCCGGGACTTCTCAGTCACTCTCTGATCATTGGAAGAAGATGGGTAAAGATGTTCAGATTGCGTTTTGTCCTGAACGCATTGTTCAAGGATATGCGATTCGGGAGTTGAAGACTCTTCCGCAAGTGGTATCGGGGACTTCGCCCCAGGCGATCTCGATTGCGAGTGCACTTTTTCGAAAGCTTGGAGTGGAAATTATAGAGGTGAGCATGGAAGAGGCTGAGCTAACCAAGCTCTTCCTTAATGCCTGGCGCTACATCCAGTTCGCCGTTGGCAATCAGTTTTACATGATGGCGAAGGATCGCGGGCTTGATTATGCAAAGATCTATCATGCTATGACACACCACTATGACAGGGGAGGCATACCTGGTCCGGGGTTTGCTGCAGGTCCGTGCCTGTTGAAAGACACCATGCAGCTTTCGGCTGCTTATCGCAATCAGTTCTTTATCGGTCATGCTGCAATGATGGTGAATGAAGGTCTGCCTGCTTTTGTCATTGATAAGCTGCTTGCAGAGTGTGGTTCGATTGCCGGGAAGACTATTGGCATTCTTGGCATGGCTTTTAAGAAAGATATTGATGACACTCGAGATTCTCTCTCGTTCAAGCTGCTGAAGATTTTACGTTTCCATGGCGCGACGGTTCTCGTGAGCGATGAGTTTGCTTCTGATCTGTCTTTTGTTCCAAGTGAGAAGGTTTTGAAGGAGGCTGACATCATCATTATCGGCGTACCGCACACGGCGTACCGCACACTCAAGATTCCCAGGGGGAAGCATGTGATCGATTTATGGGGAGTGATTCCTTTCGGTTCATCGACTCCATCATGAAAATCTTCATTCTCACGAGTGACCTTCCCTGTCGTGCACATGGGCGGGAACATGTGACCGCGCTTCATATCGTTACACGCGAGATCATTGTGGAGTTGGCACGCACGCATCAGATTATTTTGCAGATCATTCTACCGCTTTCCCGCAAGACCAAGGTCTTCTCGGATGCGGAGAAGAAGGAAGTCGACGATCTTCTACGGTGCGGTGTCACCGTGCTTTCTCCGATTTTTCCCGATGCATACCGTCCTTTGAAAGGACCGAAGAGCTTCCGTACGCTCTCTTTACTTCTTCGTCCGTCTGAATGTCTCAAGCACTTTTATCCTGCTTCACAACTGCACACTCTGATGCGAAGTCGTATCGAAAAAGCAAAGGCGGATATTGTTTTTCCGCTCTGGTCGGTTGATGGCACTGCTGCGACGGAAGGATGTGAGATACCGCGTATGGTGTATCAGGGGGATATCGATTTCGAGCCGCGACTCTGCCAGTTTCTCGACCGTGATTTTTTTGGGGCAGATTCGAATGCCGGTAGTTCTCTGCGCAGGTGGTGCGCCATTCTCGATCGTAGAGTGCGTCTCTGGCTTTTTGAACGCACACACTTGCGTCTGATGCGTGGCGTTGAATCGATTGCTCACGTGTCTGCTTGCAATGTCGAATACTATACACGACATGGACATCCACGATCTTTTTATATCGGCAATACCTGGAGCGATCCGGGCAAAGAGAAACTTTTTCCTGCAGTTCAGCGGTCGCATGCATCGGGGCAAAGAACCGTTCGCATCATCGGGCATGTTGGTTACTTGAATCGAACTGGAGGTGCCTATGGGTTACGGTGCCTGCTGCAGGATGTATTGCCACATTTGTCGTCAATGCTTCGAGATTATCCTCATGAGATCCATATTCTTGGAGGAGGACGTCTTCTTCCTTCTCTTATTGCACTGACATCTTTTCCGCACGTTTTGATGCGCGGATTCGTCGAAGATCTGGATTCGGAACTCGCGATGAATGATGTGTTTCTCCTGCTGAATAATGCTGGTCGTTATAAGGCTGCCTATACGCGCCATCTTCTTGCATGGTCGATGGGGCTCTGTCTTGTTGTTCATAGCGGGAGCCGCAAGGCAATGCCGGAGATCGTCCACGGCGAGAATGCTCTCGTTGGTTCTTCGGGTGAAGAAATCGCAAAATTGATAGTCCGTGCTGCCACCGATCCTGTGCTCAATCGTCGCATACGCGAAGGCGGTCGACGAACCTATGAGCAGTGTTTCACCCCTCCCCGTATTGCGAAACGCTTTTCGGATGAGTGTGAGCGCATGATAAAGAGCAGCCGATGACGTGTTGTTGCAATTGCTCTATGATCGGGAGCAGTGGCAGAACGCCGAATTATTGATTCTCTATTATGGCAAAGAAGTTCTTAGTCACCGGCGGTCTTGGGTTCATCGGAGCGTCGCTTGTGTCGGCTTTGCACGCTCGTCGTGATACGGTCAGGGTGCTTGATAATTCCTCTCGGGGATCCAGGGAGAAACTGGGTGAGGGTGTGTCGGTTGAAATCATCGAAGGCGATATCCGCGATCCTTTGATTGTGCAAAGGGCAGTTAAGGGAGTCGACAGTGTGATCCATCTTGCCTATGTGAATGGAACAGAGTTCTTCTACAAACATCCTGCCTACGTGCTGGATGTCGGCGTCAAAGGTATGGTCAATGTGCTCGATGCATGCATGAAGCATGGCATTCCAGAGCTTATTCTTGCTTCCAGTTCTGAGGTTTATCAGACGCCACCAACAGTACCGACGGATGAATCAGTTCCTCTCTCTATTCCTGATCCCCTCAATTCTCGATACTCGTATGGAGGCGGCAAGATCATCAGTGAGCTTCTGGCCCTGAACTACGGTCGTGAGCACCTGAAGCGTTGTGTCATTTTTCGCCCGCACAATGTCTACGGTCCGATGATGGGATTTGAGCATGTGATTCCGCAGTTTATAGAGCGTCTGAAAACATTGCAGACCTCAAGCAGTGTACCGACGCCTTTCCCCATTCAGGGTGACGGTACCCAAACTCGCTCGTTCATTTTCATTGATGATTTTACGGCGGGTCTTCTTTCCGTCATCGACCGTGGGGAGCATCTGAATATTTATCACATCGGGACGATGGAAGAAGTGACGATCAGGCAACTTGCTGAGCAGGTCGCTTCCTGTATGGATCTTCGAATCGCCGTACAGCCCGGTCCGGAGGCTGACGGCGGAACATCGAGACGTTGTCCGGATATCTCAAAACTCAAGAAACTCGGTTTTTCGCCGACGTTCAGTCTTGCCGCAGGCTTACAGCCGACGGTTGCATGGTACCGTGATCACGACAAGCCTCTCCGTTCGTTTTCTTCGTCTCCTTCACTCTTTCTTCCATGACCACACTGACGTACGGTCCCATCACTGCCTGCCAAATTTGCGGATCCAATGATCTTCGGTCGGTTCTCTTCCTCGGCTACCTGCCACCGGTGAATACCATGCAGACGATCGGCACGGCTCATGACAAACAGGAATGGTTCCCCGCTGAAATTCTCCGTTGTCCCGAGTGCTCTCTTGTTCAGCTCGGGTACGCGGCTGATCCGAATGTTCTCTTCCCACCGGACTATCCGTACAGAAGCGGTACGACGAGGATTCTGCGGGAGAATTTTGCCGATCTCCAGCGCGAAGCGAAGGCTCTCCTCGGTCTCACGAACAAGGATCTCATCATCGACATCGGTTCGAACGACGGCACGCTTCTCAAGAATTTCCTAGACGGCGGGAACCGTGTTCTCGGAGTCGAACCGTCGCTGAATGCGAAGCTCGCGGAGGATATGGGTGTCGAAACGAAGATGACATTCTTCGGTTCAAGCGTTGTAGAGCCGATTCTGAAGAGTCATGGCAAGGCGAAAGTCATCACGGCTGCCAATGTCTTCGCGCATATCCACGGTCTCGATGGGATTATGAAAAGTATCGTTGCCCTGCTCGAAGACGATGGCGTTTTCATTTCGGAATCGCACTATCTGCTCGATCTTCTTACAACCGTTCAGTACGACACCATCTACCATGAACATCTTCGACATTACTCGGTCACGAGTCTTCGCTTCCTGCTCGAGCGGTACGGGCTTACTATTTTTCACGCGAAACGCATTCCCACGCACGGTGGCTCCATCCGCGTGTATGCGAGTAAGTCGAAGCGTGCAGTGAATGCATCGGTTGCGGCAATGCTGAAAGAAGAAGAGGAAGCAGGACTTCAAGGTGACGCATGGGTGAAGCCTTTCCGTGATCGTGTATTGCATTCAAAGCTCGCACTCTATGAACTTCTTACGAAGATCAAATCTTCCGGCAAGCGTATCTATGCCATCAGCGCGCCCTCGCGTGCTTCGACGCTCGTGAACTACGTGGGGCTCGATGACGGCATCATCGATTGTGTTCTGGAGATCCAGGGTTCCAAGAAGATCGGCAAGTACATGCCCGGTCGGCATATTCCCGTTCTTGATGAAGCGAAGCTCTATCAGGATCAGCCCGAGTATGCACTGCTGCTTTCCTGGCATATCGGAGCTGAACTCATGCCAAATCTGAAGAAGCGGGGATTCAAGGGTGATTTCATCGTGCCGCTGCCGGAACCGAGGATTATGAAGAATGCCAGTTTCATCTAGTAGTTCTATCGGTTTAGAGAATGGTTAGTCCTTCCTTGAGACTGATTCTTGGTTCCCAGCCAATCAGCTTCTTTGTTCGTTCTATATTTGCAAGGGTGATGCGTGCCTCCCCTGCGCGTTCCGGGATATGAGTTGCTGTCCCTAGGAACATTTGAGCGATTTCATTGATCGTGTATGCCTTTCCGGAGCCGACATTGCATACTTCATTTTGTACATCACAGAGTGCAGCCCGCAGATTCGCTTCGGCTACATCGTAGACGTGAACGAAATCCCTCGACTGTTCGCCGTCTCCGGTAATCGTCAGTTGTTGACCATTTCGATGCTGGTGATGAAAAACGCCGATCACAGACGAGTACGCATTGAAAGGATTCTTTGGATTGAAGGAGCGTGGACCGTAGACATTGAAGTATCGAAGTGAGATAACCGGGATATTCCACCTTTTTCCGAGCAGTAAGCAGTACTGTTCCGCAGTGTATTTTTGCAGTGCGTAGGGACTGAGGCAGGAGATTACCGCTCTTTCAGTTGTGGGGAGTTCCGTGGGTGTGCCGTAACAGGCGGACGAACTGCAGATAACAAATTTCCGGACACGATGCTTGCGGGTGGCCATCAGACAGTTGATCGTTCCGATCACGTTCACGTATTCATGGAGGAGCGGCTCATCGAATGAGGGCTGTATGCGGGGAAGTGCGGCTGCGTGGAAAACGTAGTCCATATCCTGGAATGCCGTTTCAAGAGAGTCTGCCTGCGTGATGTCTGCTTCGACGATCTGGCAAGCAGCCGGTATATTCGCACGGTTTCCTGTCGAAAAATTATCGAGGATCGTCACCTCAAATCCTTCACGCAGCAGTCGTTCGGCAATGTGAGAGCCGATGAAGCCTGCACCACCGGTGACAAGACAACGAATGCTCATAGTGATGTTGCAAGATCAAGTGCTTCACGGATGGCATCTTCGATTCCTTTATATTTGAATGTCCCCAAACGTCCGATGGAAAAGAAGTTCGTTGGGTACAGACCCTTGTACTGCTCGAAGCGTTTCAATTCCGGTTCACTCTGCACAGGATAGAATCGACCTCGTTTCGATGGGATCTCAATCCCAAGAAGCGTATGTGGTGATTGATGACCGGTGATTTTCTTGAATTCTGTCACGCGGGTGAAGGACTCTTTTCCGCTGTAATGGATCCAGGTCATCTCCGGCGGCAGAGCGTATTCGATGGGTAGCATGACTTTCAGGAAGTCTCTGCCACAGTAGCGTAGCTTCCCGTAGGCCTGTGAGAACAGCGTGTCGATGTGAATCGTATTGATAATGACATCCCCCGTAAACTCGCCTTTCGTCGTATGAACGATACGCGTTTCCGGATCGAAGCGTTGAACGTAACACTCGTAGATCGTTTGGACATCCATCAACGATTTTTTGAAGTAACTGTTATAGCCCTCTTTGTCTTCGGGATATCCTTGGAATTGATCCGTATAGAGACGGTCGTCTCCGGTTCGGATCGGCGTTCCTTTATTCACCCAATTGAAGTCGGCGACGAGTTCTTGGTTTGAATCAATGCCCCACATTTTCTCGGAGTAGTGGTGGACGAATTTTTCGTAGAGTGTAGGGCCGATCGCATCGAGCCAGTAGGACTCGAAGTTCTTGACGGATGGTTTTTTCTTTTTTGCCACGGCGAGTTCAGCGTCAATTCTCTCGTGATCGTGCATGAGTCGGATATCAGCTTCTTGCAGTGGATAGTGGTAAAATTGGGAATCTTGTTCTACGTATGTCCATGTCTTGGTATTGAATTTTCGCAGTGCCACCATGCTTGTCATGTGTGCGTAGACCTCCTGATCCCACGTGAAGAAGATGCGCGGTCCGAATGTATAGGGGTGTCCTCCGTAGAACTGCGTCCACGTTCCTCCTCCCGGGTTTTTGTCTCCCTCGAGCACGGTCACTGCATAGCCTTTCTTCTGCAGGAGCCATGCTGCCGTAGCGCCTGAGAATCCGGCGCCGATGATCAAAGCTTTTTTCATAAAAATCAGCAGATGAGATCGTGAAAACTGAGAACGCGTACGGGTTTTTTCACGGTGGCATCGATCTGTTTCCTCACGTCCTCTTCCCAACCGCTTGCGATGAGGATGGTATCGCAGTTCTTCTCATCGATGGCTTTCGGTGGATGAATTTCGTGACCGGCAATCGAGAGAAACTTTCCCTGATTCGCCGGATTCGGATCAACGTAGACGACGTCATCATGACTCCATCCCGCATCAATGGCGAACTGATGACCGATGGACCCCGTTCCCCAGACGGCGAGTGGGTGAGCACTCTTGAGTGCGTGTAATCGGGGAAGATACTTCTCGCGGAAACGCCGCGGGAATTCTTCGAGGACTTGGTGCATACGGAAATCCATGAACCATGAGGATGGCGTGCGTCTCGCGGATCCGGCATCTTTTCTGCATAGTGCCATCTGGAAAGGGAATTGCATGTAAGCAGAGAAGCTCTCACGGTGCAGGATCGTGCTGACGCCACAGAGCTCAAGAATTTTCTCCAGTGAAGCAGGAGTGAAGTAGGAAATGTGGTCGACATGAAATTCCGGATAGAACATGGTCTGCAGCGATCCGAGACTGTCTGGAACTTCGACGTACATCATGCCACCGGGCTTCACTGCCTCCCATGCAGCTTGCAACATCGGTACCGGATCGGTCAGGTGTTCAACGATGTGACGCAGTACCATGACATCGACGCTTTGCGGTTCATACAATCCTGCGCGGAAGAATTCCTTGCGGATCGACAAGCCGTACTTCGTGATGGCATTCTCGGCGAATGGGGACGGTTCCACTCCCTCGCAGTCAAAGCCCCTGTCACGCATTAACGAAAGAAAGAAGCCGTCATGCGCTCCTATTTCCACCATTCTACCGCGTTGCCGTATTGTCGTCGCCAGCCAGTCGGCAACGAATGTGGTGTATCGCAGTTGTGTAGGGGAAAGACCGGTCGGTACATACCCGGCGTATGTTTCTCCGTAAATTTCTTTCGTCATCGACGCTCGCGAGGCGTGATCGTCGAAGGCGGATGAGATATGTCGGCATTCCGGGCACCAGGCAACCGCCATCGTGACAGTGTGGTCGGCAGCAGGTCTGGCAATGGGTTTGTTGACCACTGCCTTCTTATCGAAAACGTGAAAAGAGGAAAGATTCTTGCCGCAGAGGAGACAGGGGACGTTCATTTTGCGCTGGATTATAAGAGTCTTTGCTCTCGAAGCCTATGCAAAATAGCGAGAGACGGACGGTTTGCCTGAAAGAGGAGATGCATTCCTGCCGATGGCAAGAGTCGGAATTTTTTGATGAGTTCGTCGTCCTCTGAAGAGAGGGTGAATTGTCCTTCCAAAATTGAGATTCCTTCTTGTACCGCTTCCAGGATTTCTTCGGGAGTGTTCGGAAGAATCGTGATGCCTTTCTTCCCGAAGTTGTAACCGAACGCCAGATCTTTGTGTTCCCGGAATATTTCAACCAGCGAAAGGGTCCTGTTTTCGCGGCGACTCTGCAGCCGTTTGTGGATGACGAGATGATCTCGACCAAAGACGCCAAGCCGATGTGGCATGGCATCGGTGATGATGCATTGGATGCCGCAGGAGGAGGGGAGGAGGTAGGGACCAGATATTTGTCCAACGAATAGGCGACACTGTGTGAGGAGGAAGACGTTCATCAACTGAGGCGGTATTCCTGTTTTTCCGAAGTCGAAGTAGCCAGGGATGTTTCCAAAGATCCGATGGTCAGTCTCGCCTGTTCCGACGATATGCCATCCGTTTTCTGTCGCGAACTGCACAGCCGCCTGGTAATTTTCTTGCGGTCCCGATGACCGGAAAGCGGTGGAGTGTTCTTTCTGCAGGCCTTTCTGTCGCAGGAGCAGCGTGATGAAGGGTTTATCGAAGAAATGAGGATACTTTTTTTTGATGGCCTCCCGGCACCGGACGATGAGATCGTGCCGGAGCATCGGCGAAGGTCCGATGTGCCGATCGAGCAAGTGAAAATAGCCGCTGTAGTCATCATCGTTCTCCAATTTCCCCGTCTCTTCCCGACCAAATTGCAGCGCGTTATTCGCAACGGAGAGGGTTTTGTAGAACATCGCTTGATCAATGCAGTGAACGTTGCGTTTGAAGGCAGCGACCATGAGCAGGAAGAAACGCATCATCTGCCAACTTTGTTTTGTGCATGGAATGTTCGGTATCAGAAAGGCTTGTCGGTACAACACCGTCGTGAGACTTTGGCTGAAGCAATCCGGTAGGTAATCGTTATTCCCGGGATGCGAGAAATACACCACGGATACGCGATGCGGAGCGTAGAGACGCGAGAGATAGTCCAGTTCGACGATCGAGTGTCCGAAGCTGGGGCTGAAGCAGGGGTAGACGAATCCGTGATAAAAAATCCGATGTCGATGACGCAGGAGAAAGAGCGGCACCCGCACGATCTCAATGACTGTCGTGATGCTGCAAGCGATAAAGCGAACGAAACGATGCATGGGAGATGCGAGGACAAAGGACGCTCAGAGAGAGCCACATTGGCACTATAGAGGACTGTTCGTATGTGGTTAAGTCCCTTTCTGGTTCCTTCAGAGGTCATTCGCTATACTGCTGTCCCGCTATCCTCTTCATTCATTCCAGTCTTCGATGCATCCAAAAATTCTCTCCATCGAGTCTCTCGCTGCGAGCGTTCAGGCATTGAAAGCTTCCGGCAAGTCTGTGGTGCTGTGTCATGGGGTTTTTGATTTATTGCATCCCGGTCACATTCGTCATTTCCAGTCCGCACGCGCTCTGGGTGATGTCTTGATTGTGACGGTGACTCCGGATCAGCATGTGAACAAGGGACCGGGTCGTCCGGTCTTTCCCGAGCAGCTGCGCCTCGAATCATTGGCTGCCCTGAGCATGATTGACTACGTCGCACTCAATCGCTGGCCAACGGCGATCGAGGCGATCGAACTTCTGCGTCCCGACGTGTACGCAAAAGGAGAAGAGTACGAGCAATCCGACAACGATCTCACGGGCAAGATCGTTGATGAGGAGCAGGCGGTGCACCGGGTGGGGGGACGGATACAATTTACGCACGACGTTGTTTACAGTTCGACCAAATTACTCAATACGCACTTCGGTTTGTGGTCCGACGAAGTGCGTGCCACCCTCGATGCATTCAAGAAGAAATATTCTGCGTCACAGGTCATCGATCTGCTCAAGGGCTTGAAGGGCAAGCGCGTTCTCGTTGTTGGCGACAGTATCATCGATGAATACCACACCTGTCAGGTCATCGGTCGCGCTTCTAAGACGACCGCTATCAATGCGCGTTTTCTCGATGCCGAGACGTACGCCGGCGGGGCACTTGCGGTAGCCAATCACGTCGCAGGGTTCTGCGATCATGTGCATCTCGTGTCGTGTCTGGGTGAACGGGACAGTCATCTCTCTTTTATCGAGAAGAATCTGCGTCCGAATATTTCCAGGAAGTTTTTTACGGTGCCCGATCGACCCACGATTCTGAAACGTCGTTTCATCGATTCCTTTAAGTTCCAGAAGCTTTTTGAGGAGAGCTTCATTGATGATCGACCTCTTCCTTCATCGCTCCAGTGCCAGCTTGATGCGTCCATACAAGAGCTGTTGCCGGAGTACGATCTCGTGATCGTTGCTGATTTTGGACATGGGATGATTCACAAGTCTACGGTGAAAGTTCTGACGGATTCTCCCGCGTACTTGGCTCTCAATGCGCAGACCAATAGTCCGAACATGGGTTATAATCCGGTGACCAAGTATCCGCGTGCTGATTACGTGTGTGTCGATCAGGAGGAAATCCGCTTGGCGTACCACGATCGCTTTGGTGCGCTCGAGGACATTATCGCACGTGCGGAATCTGACATGTCCGCAGACATTGTGGCAGTGACTCGTGCCAACCGTGGTTCGACGGTTTCTGCTCACGGTGTCATCATCAATACCCCCGTCTTCTCCACTGATGTCGTCGATACGATGGGTGCCGGCGATGCTTTCCTTGCCATCACGTCACCCTGTGCCGCCGCCGGTTTTGATCCGGAACTCATTGGATTCATCGGCAATGCGGTCGGCGCTCTTGCGATTCGGATTCTCGGGAATCGTGAATCAATCGATTCTGCCAGACTCTATAAGTACATCACGACTCTCCTGAAATAGTTTTGTTATTTTTCCCTACCCTATGTCCGATCATTCCCTCTTCCCTCGCTCCTATTTTTCAATCTTGGCGAAGGTGATGGATGCCATGCCTCTCGAGCATATCGGACAGTTTCTGAAGCTCATGAGTCAGGCACGAGATGAGAGAAAGACGGTGTTCCTTGCAGGGAACGGCGGCAGTGCTTCGACAGCATCGCACATGGCAAATGATCTTCTGAAAACGATTGCCAAAACTGGAGGGAAAGGAATCAAAGCCCTTTGCCTTTCCGACAACATTCCTGTTTTTACTGCCATTGCGAATGACGAATCGTACGATCGTGTCTTTTCATCACAACTGGAAGTCCTCGCTGGTCCGGGAGACATTCTCCTCTTGATTTCCGGCAGCGGGAATTCGAAAAACCTTCTGGAAGCTGCAACGACTGCCAAAAAATTGGGATTGAAGATGATAGGATTTTTAGGGATGAACGGTGGTTCTCTCAAACCTTTGGTCGACATCTCTATTATTGTTCCTTCGGACGATTACGGACCAATTGAGGATATGCACATGATTCTGAATCATCTGCTGACGGCCTATCTTCGTGATCATCCCTGAGAGATTATTCTTCCCGTACATGTATGCAGAGAAAAATCGTCGCACTTCAGGCAATGAAAGCGGCGTCGGTTTTTCTGAAGAAAGAATTCCGAAACGGTCACTCCGGAACGAAGAAAACGGATGGGACGCTCGTGAGTGTCGCCGATCACGGCAGCGAGAAAAGAATCCTTAGCATGCTCAGGAAAACGTTTCCGGAGGATGCGATTTTTTCCGAGGAGAGTGGGCAGACGCCTGGAACGAGCGGATACCGATGGATTCTCGATCCGCTCGACGGCACGCATAATTTTCTCGCTGGCATTCCGATCTTTGGGATTCTTCTCGCGCTTCAAAAAAATAGCGAGACGATTCTTTCCTTCTGCGTCTTTCCGATGTTTGATGAATATTTTGTTGCGGAGAAGGGGAAGGGAGCAACACTCAACGGCAAACGCATTCGTGTCTCAAAAGCCACGTCGCTCGAGGACAGCGTGTTTCTTGCAGATGGGAACAGAAATCTGCAGTTTCGAGAAACCATGAAAGACATTCAGGCATTTCAAGCGTCCGGTTGTCGGTTCCGGTTCCTCGGCGAAGGACCCTTTGGAATGACGCGAATCGCACTCGGTACGGCACTCGTTGCCGTTCTGCGGTTTGGGAAGATGTGGGATATCGCAGCTCCGGCACTGCTGGTGCAGGAGGCGGGGGGCAAAGTTACGGATATGAATGGCAAAGCTCTCGGCACTCAGCCATCTGAACTCGTTGCAACGAATGGAGTGTTGCACAAACAGGCGTTATCAATGCTTGCATAGTCGCTGCTTCATCGCGGGAAGCCTGTCTGCCGACAGGCAGGCATCCCGCTCCCCATACAAAAAATAGTTAGAATGGGTGCGCAATGCTTTGCGCGACATTTTTCTACATCATCCTTGCTTCTCCCTTCGTGGCAATGGCTACTCCCGGGTGAGGATCTTTCGGGAGGATCGCTGCCCTCTTGCTGATGTTTTCAATGCCGTCGAGCTTGAGTTGCTCTTCCCAGTGAATCGGATTCGGTACAAAGAAGAACGATACGATGTCACGGAAGGCAGCACGTGGAGTCACGGCGCGATGGAAGAAGTTCACGTCGCAGATCGTCACGTCACCCGGAGCGGCATCGAGGTGGAACGGACGGTAGGGCAGGTTATGGTCTTTGGCAAAATCCTGCAGTTCGGCGTAGCGCTCTTTTTGGAATTGACCGAAATAGCCGGCACGGCGGTACATCATCGTGTCTTCGAGATTCATGAAATCCGTTGCTCCGGTATCGCCTGTTGCCTTGGTGAGGTGAAGGAACATTTTGCACGTGTGCGGAGGGAAGGAATCCGAATGCCAGAGCCACGAGCCCTTTACTGCCGCCGTTGTCGGGAGTGATCGGTAACCGGTGACCCAGTAGATGCGGTAGTGGCTTCTGAAGTATGCGAGGAGATTCTGATGTACCTCGGGGTTTCGAAGGACATCCAGAATATCCGCTCCGAGTGTGAGAAGAGTATCGCTGAGATGAAGCGAGAGGCTGTCTTTTTTCGATTGCTCGATCCTCGGATCTTTCTTTTCAATCAGTTCGGTGATTTTTGCCGTGCAGGCGATTGCTTTTGCTGTTGGCAAGGCACCTTTCACGAGCATCGCTCCGTTCTTGCAGAGAGGAGACGGGGGCAGATCCATGATTCCGTCTTTTGCAACGTATGCAGCCCTGCATTCCTTCGTATACCGCGTGTATGTTCTGTTCGTCGCAAAATCCAGTGTATTGTTGTACCTCCCGTAATAGAGAGATGACCTGCGGATGCGTTTTAGAACTGAATCAGCAACTTTGTGGATGAGGGAGGGCATAAGGTCACTCTAGTGCTGCCATACCCTGCATGCAAGTGCTATGATTTCTCTGGTATGTCTTCTCCAGTTTTTATCATCGCCGAAATCGGCTCCGTCCACGACGGAAGCTTTGGCAATGCTATGAAGCTTATTGGTCTTGCCAAAGAATGTGGCGCTGATGCTGTGAAATTTCAGACGCATATTGCGGAGGCAGAGACACTGCGAAATGCGCCACAGCCGCCGTATTTCAAGGGTGAACCGAGATTCGAGTACTTTCAGCGTACGGGGTTTTCGTTGCCACAGTGGAAAGCGTTGAAAGCGCACTGTGACAAACTGAAGATCGAGTTCCTCTCATCGCCGTTTTCAGTCGAAGCCGTAGAACTTCTCGAGAAAGTCGGGATGAAGCGCTACAAAATTCCTTCCGGTGAGATCACGAATATTCCGATGATTCGAAGAATCGCAAAAACGAAAAAGCAGGTCATTCTCTCTTCCGGTATGAGCAGTTTTGAAGAGCTTGATGAAGCGTTGAAGACCATTCGCGCTGAGCACAACGACGTGATTGTTCTTCAGTGCACCTCCGAGTATCCGTGCCCGTACGATCAGGTCGGACTCAATGTGCTTGCCGACATGAAGAAGCGCTACAAGTGCTTCGTCGGGCTTTCGGATCACACGCTCACGACGTATGCGTGCCTTGCAGCGGTCACGCTAGGTGCTTCGGTGATCGAAAAACATCTCACCTTCAGCAGGAAGATGTACGGCAGTGATGCCAAACATTCTCTGGAACCCGCTGAATTTGCCGATATGGTTCAAGGCATTCGCGCGATTGAAGTGATGCTTGCTTCGACGATTGTAAAGGATGCAAAGCATATGAAAGAGATGAAGGAAATTTTCGAGAAGAGTGTTGTGTCGGTGTGTCAGATCAAGAAGGGGACGGTCATCACCGAGAAAATGATTGCGGTAAAAAAGCCGGGAACGGGGATTCCTGCGAGGAAGTTCGATGATGTTGTCGGGAGAACGGCGAAGAGAAATATTGCTGCGGATAGCGTATTGCAGAAGGAAGATCTGACTTGAGAGTGACTTCCGCTCGGGAAAGGAATCCTTTAGTATCGTTGCACTTTCACGTATGACTCAAACTCCACAGCAACGGCAGACGCTCAAGTACTTCAACCGGGTTGCGGGCAACTGGCGTCAGAAGGCGGAGGGACTCAATGCGAAGAAGAAGTTCAACGTGATTGCCGCCCGCAACGACTGTGTTCTGCATGTTGCAGATACGATGAAAGAAGTGAGAACAGCGCTCGATGTTGGTTGCGGAACGGGAGAGCTTGTGATCGATCTTGCGAAGAGGGGCATCGATGCAATTGGCATCGATTTTGCTCCCGATATGATTTCTCTCTGCAAGGAGAAAGCGGCGGCGGAGGGTGCAAAGAAGGCATCGTTTCTGCATGCATCGATTTATGATTACGCTCCCGTCGGTATTTCTTACGATCTCATCGCAGCGAATGGATTTATTGAATACGTATCGGATGAGGAACTCGATCGTTTCCTTGCTCACATGGCGACGCTTGTTTCGCCGCAAGGGCGATTGGTAGTCGGTTCTAGAAATCGATTGTTCAATATCCCCTCGCTCAACGATTTTACAGTAATGGAAAAGGAAAACGGAAGCCTTCTTTCGCTTATCGACGAAGCGATGCTCATTGCGAATGGCAAAGATCAGCAATCTCTCATCAAAGATCTCATTCTGCGAACTACTCATTATCCGCGTCATGAACGTCATCCCGATACAGGCATTGGAGTGACGATACGTTACCAATATACGCCTGCTGAACTCATTGATCGTATGGCACGTCATGGATTCGAGACAGTCGCGCTCGTGCCGGTTCATTATCACGGAATGACACCCATGATGAAAGCCAAACACCCGGAGATTCATGTTCAGATTGCCGAGCTTCTTCAGAGCATTGCCGAGGATTCTCCTTCGCTTATTCCTTTTGCCTCAACGTTTATGATAACGGCTCGTCTTGCTTCCAAACGCTAGATCTTCCTCATAGTATTATGAGTGTTCCTTGCACTGTCGTTATGTATCACTATGTGCGTGATACGAAAAAGACTGCTTTTCCCGAGATTAAAGCGCTTTCAATTACCGATTTCGAACATCAACTTCATTGGTTTCAGGAGCGGTTTACTGTTCTGTCCTATTCCCAATTTGAAACAGCTCTCTCTGAGAGGAAGGTATTTGATATACCAACTGCGTTACTCACGTTCGACGATGGATTTTCTGATCATGCGGAGACGGTTGCTCCGCTCCTTGCATCACGTGGACTCAGCGGTGTTTTTTTCCTCGTCGAGGCAACGCTCGATCCGAAACCTCTTTTGCTCAATGTTCACAAGACACATTTCCTGCTAGCAAGACTCGGAGCCGATTCGTTCGATGCCGCTGTTCGAAGCGAGCTTTCTTCCCTCGATGCTTTGCCTTCCGATGTGTCAAAGCGAGAGAATCTCTATCGCTACGATGCCGGAAAGGATGGCGACATCAAGAGGCTTTTGAATTATGAACTTCCGTTTCAGGTTGCCGATGCGGTACTTGATACCATCTTCCGTCGCCATCTTGGCGATCCGGTTGATTTTGCACGTTCGCTATACTTGTCTTCTGACCAAATTCGCTCCATGGCTGCTCAAGGTATGACGTTCGGTGGTCATACGAAGACTCATCGTGTGCTTTCCAGGCTCGATGCAAACGATCAGCGATCTGAACTCTCCACCGGTGCCGAAACGATCCGTAAGCTTACCGGCCAATCATCGGTTCCTTTCTGCTATCCCTATGGTCATTCGCAGACATACACGGAGGAGACGATTGAAATCCTGAAAGAAAGCGGGTACTCGTCAGCGTTTGCAACCACCCGCAGCGGAGTAGATTTTCTTACAGCAGACGCCTATCGCATTCCGCGCTATGATACGAAAGACCTGCCTCCGTTTGTGCAGGCATTCACTCCCTATGCGTAAAATCTGTGTCGTCGTCGGCTCCAGAGCGAATTACAGCTCCATCAAGAGTGTGATGACGGCTGTGAAAAAGCATCCGAAACTGAAGCTGCAGCTTGTCGTCGGTGCGTCCGCACTGCTGGATCGGTACGGTGCCGTTGTCCAGACGATGGAGGAGGACGGCTTTGTGCCGGATGCCACGGTTCACATGCTCGTCGAAGGAGAGACACCTCTGACGATGGCGAAGTCAACAGGACTTGGACTTCTGGAGCTTGCAACCGTGTTTGATCGGCTCAAGCCGGATATCGTCGTGACGGTTGGAGATCGCTTCGAGACGCTTGCTACGGCGATTGCCGCGACCTACATGAATATTCCCCTTGCGCACACGATGGGCGGTGAAGTTTCCGGTACGATCGACGAGAGTATCCGCCATGCGGTGACGAAGCTTGCCCACCTTCATTTTCCCGCAAACGAGGATGCGGCAAAGCGCATTATCAGAATGGGGGAGAATCCAAAAACGGTGCACATGGTGGGTTGCCCGCGCATGGACATCGTCGATGAGATTGCGAAGAAGTATCGTGATACCACCGACAAATCGTTTCTGAAGAAAGAAGGTGTCGGAGGTTCGGTCGATTTTACAAAGCCGTTTCTGCTGATCATGCAACATCCGGTGACGACGGAGTTCGGTGACGGAGAGCAGCAGATTCGAGAGACGCTCACCGTCGTCGAAACTCTGAAGATGCCGACGATCATGCTTTGGCCGAATGCCGATGCGGGGTCTGAGGACATCGCACGCGGGATGCGAAAGTTCCGCGAGAAGCATGAGCATGGATACATTCGTTTCTACAAGAACTTACCGCTTCATACGTTTATTCCACTCATGATGCACACCGCGTGCATGATCGGAAACAGCAGTGCCGCAATCCGCGAAGGCAGTTTCCTCGGTACTCCGGCGGTAAACATCGGCACGCGTCAGACGGGTCGGGAACATGGCAAGAACGTTCTGAATTGCGGTTACCACAGCACAGACATTCTGAAAGCCGTGAAGGCTCAGCTGAAGCATGGGCGCTACAGTGCCAATCCTCTCTACGGCAATGGAGATGCAGGTCGAAAAATTGCAGCGATTCTTTCGGTATGTCCTCTGAGCGTCCAAAAACGCATTCAGTATTGATTTCGTTCACCCTCGTGCCCAACCCTAACCTTCATCCCTAACCCTCATCTCTAACCCTCCCTCCCATGCCCATTGACGCTCGCGCTCTCTACAAAAAATACCACGACGAACTCTCCGTTCTCAGTCGTTCTCTTCGGAAGAAATTCTATCCGATGCAAAAAGCAGGATATCTCACGACGTTTGGAGACGTCGAAGGCGAGATGATGTACATGCTGATTCGCGAGGGCCAGCCGGAGACGGTGTTTGAAATTTCTCCGAATGCAGGTTGGTCCACCAACTACATTCTCGCGGCTCTGACCAAGAACAAGAAAGGCACACTGCACTCCTTTGATATTCTCACGCATATGTTCGGTCGTCCGATGGAGGAGACGGTGAGGGGCAATCAGTGTGACTTGTGCGATCTCTCGCGCTTTCAGCTGCACATCGGCGATGCGCGTGAGACGGCGAAGACGGTTCCGGGAGAGATTCAGTTCCTTCTGATCGACAGTTGCCACACCGACTGGTTCGCGAAGTGGTTCACGTCGGAGGTGTTCCCACGCGTGCGGGGCACGATCATTGTGCAGGATATTTCACATTGGGATCGCAGGGAGTCGAGCTCCGAGGCGACATTCATGCTTGACTGGCTTTTGCGAGAGAAAATTGACGCAACACTTCTCGGTGATCTCGAGAAGGATGTCCGTTCGACGGATCTTCGGAATGATATCGCGGAACGCAGAGGACTTCGCAGCAATTCACTCATCATTCGTGCACCGTTCACGCATGCGGATGCGCCGGTCACGTTCAAGCCGGGGCTTGATGAATTGATCAAAGAAGCCGTTTCTCTGATCGATCGCGGTGATGCGGTTGCAGCCGACATCGTCCTCAGTCGCATCATGCATGTCCTCGTGACGGATCCGACACGCGTGAACCGTCATCGCTTTTTGATGAAGCTCTGTGAGCTCTATCAGCGAATCGGAGATCAGGACGAAGCGCATCGGTGTGCGCAGAGGGCATTTGGGGTGGTTCTCGGCTCTGATTACCAGCAGCGGCGAAAGCTCATGCCGGAACTGCTGATCCTTCTTCTTCGCAGGCATCAGTGGCAATTATTCTTCCAGCTCAAGTGTGTCCTCCTTCTCAGCCCTTCCTCGTGGGGTTTGATGCTCAAGGCAAAGTTTCAGTTTTTGAAGAATGTACTTCTGCGAAAATAACCATGACTATTCTCGGTCTGATTCCTGCGCGTGGTGGATCCAAGGGTATTCCCGGTAAGAATCTTGTGCTGGTTCATGAAAAGCCTCTTCTTCAGTACACGTGTGATGCTGCGAAAGCTTCCACGATGCTCACACGGGTGATCGTCAGTACGGATGATCAGGATATTGCCGACGCTGCGATCAGATGCGGCATCGAGGTTCCGTTTCTACGTCCGCAGGAATTGGCAGGCGACAGTACACCAATGATGGATGTTCTTTTGCAGATTCTTTCAGTGCTTGCAAAAGCAAAAGAGGAACCAGATATTCTTGTTCTGTTGCAGCCGACTTCTCCACTTCGGAATGCGAACGATATCGATGATGCCATAGAACTTCTGCAGAAAACCGGTGCCGATACGGTTGTTAGTGTTATCGAAGTGCCGCATCAGTTTGTACCGGGATCGCTCATGCGTTTGGAAGAGGGGAAGCTGCATCCGTACGGAGATCCGTTGTCACCCTTGCTTCGACAAGGCAAGCAGCGCCTGTACGCGAGAAACGGTCCGGCGGTTCTTGCGGTTCGAACGGATTTTCTCAAGAAAGCGAAGAATTTCTACTCGGGAGATACTCGTGCACTCATCATGCCGCGCGAGAGGTCGATCGATATCGACGATGCGTTCGATCTTCGTCTTGCGGAAATGATCTTGCAGCAGGCACAGTAGCGATCGCTGCCTTGCAGCGCTCGATGGCGGTTTCCTTCTCCACTCTTCGGCATCTTCTACTGCATCCTCAAAAGTTTTGGCATGTGTTCATTCGGTATTCGGAGTATCTGTTCTTCTCTTTTCGCTTTTCGGGACTTCGGCGTGAAATTTCTCTGCTGCCTCAGACGGGGAAGCGTGTGCTCTTTGTCGGCTTTTCCGATTGGGAAGCAAGAGGAAAACTGGACGGGGTCATCGCAGCCGCGATGCGCATGCAGGGAGCCAAGCCTCTCGTATTGACGATGCGTTCCTGTACATGGACGCAGCGATATTTGAGGGCTCTCGGTGTCCGGGATTTCCTGTTTTTTGATGATGAGCTTTCCGCAGCAGGAAAGGATAAGAGTGATGCAGATAGTCTTGCGCTGCTTCCTTCTCCGCTGACGTTTCAGACGCTCTTCGATTTCACGTACCGTGGGCTCCATGTTGGTCGCAATGTTCTCTCGACCGTTCTCCGTCGGCTGAAAACCGGCAGTGCGGCATTCGATGATCCCGCGGTTCAAACGATGATCCGTGATTGTTTTGTGCGTTCGGTGCATACGGCCGATGCCGCATGTCGTTTCTTTGCTCATGGGAGTCCTGATACGGTTCTTTTTCTCGAGAAGGGCTACACACCGTACGGGGAAATTTTCGATGCTGCGATCGCCAAAAATTTGGACGTGATCCAGTACCACCATGGACATCAGTCCGATCGGCTCGTGATGCGTCGTTATTCTCCAAAGAATAGATTCAGTCATCCTTTTTCTCTCTCTCAGACGAGTTGGGCACGCATCAAAGCAATGCCTTGGAGTAGCGACCAGGAACAGCAATTCATGCGTGAGTTGAAGTCCGGCTATGAGAACGGTTCTTGGTTCAATCGCAAGTTCCTACTCACTGATAAGCAACTCAAAAGTCCTGAGGAGTGCAGAAAACAACTCGGGCTTGATCCTGCGAAGAAAACAGCCGTCATCTTCTCCCATGTTCTGTGGGATGCGACGTTCTTCTTCGGCGATAACCTGTTTGTCGATTACGAGCAGTGGCTTGTGGAGACCGTGAAAGTTGCCGTGAAGAATACGAACGTGAATTGGCTGATCAAGCTGCATCCGGATTATGTCTGGAAGGTGAAGCAGCTCGGTCCCGGGGCTGCCGCGCGCGATGCGATTGCGATTCAAGCGGGAGTCGGGGAGTTGCCGCCGCATATCAAAATCGTTCCGCCGGAGATTGATATCAGTACGTACTCGTTCTTCGCATTCACCGATTACTGCATCACCGTTCGCGGTACCATCGGCATCGAAGCGCCGTGCTTCGGTATTCCGGTCTTCACCGCCGGTACGGGTCGCTACTCGGGGCTTGGTTTCACGAACGATTCGAAAACGCAGCAGGAATATCTCGAAAAAATGCGCACGATTCATGCGTTCCCGGCACTCTCCGAGAGCGAGACGAGTCTCGCGAGACGTCATGCCTACGCACTTTTCCAGTGTCGCACGCTTCCGTTTACTTCCTGTGAGATCGCTCCGGTGAAGAAGACCGGTTCGATCGTTCAGGATGCGATTTTGCGAGTGAGCACTCTTGATGATATTCGAAAGGCAGCCGATCTCACTGCATTTACCAAATGGGTGCTGGAGTCAAAAGAAGAAGATTACCTGAAGTTATAAAGACTTACGCGTCATACACCGTCTCGAACCAGTGGTGCAGCTGAGTAAGTGAGCTGAGTGTGTGCAGCCCGTACCGTACGTGATTTTTATGATCGTTGTAGATCGTTCGGACTTTTTCGATATCGAAGAATTCCGCAATGCGCTTTCCTTCGAGCATCTCTTCCGCGAGCGGTGCGCATTCGCGGCGGAGCCACTTCGCAAGCGGCGGGTAGAACGATGCTTTCGTAAGGGTCTGCAGGTGAGAGGGCAACATCGGGTAGTACGTGTCTTTGAGGAGTGCTTTCGTTCGTCGGTACCCGACGTGCCACTCGCTTTTGGTTGCGTGCGACGCCGCAATCACGAGCGGATCCAGGAAGGGGACGCGGCACTCAAGTCCACTCGCCATGGTCATTGCATCGGTGAGGCGGAGCGACTCGTCGACGAGCCACAGGTCGCGGTCGAATTCCATGAAGGCGCGAATGGGATCAGTGGTTAGTGGGTAGCCGTTCGAGGCTCTGAGGCCCTCAGGCCCGAATGGGTGGTTAGTGGTTAGTGAGGAAAAACGATCCCTGAATAATTCAGTTGTAGTCAGAGGATTGAACCAATTTCCACGAACGATTGGCAAAAGCTCTTTGAGCGGTCGTGCAAGAAGACGCTCTGCGAGTTTGGGACCGGGGCTCATGGCAAGTACGTCCTTTGGGTATCCGAATATTCCTCCCGAGAGTGAGCGCATTCCGGACGGAACACATCGCAGTGCATTCAGTATGCGTGCAACGCGGTAGCGCGGATAGCCGCCGAAGAGCTCATCTCCTCCTGCACCGCTCAAGACGACATCGACATGTTTCTTCGCCTCGCGCGCCATCACGTACTGTGCCATTGCAACGGAGTCTGCATTCGGTTGGTCGGAGGCGCGTGCGGAGTCCCTGTAGACTTTTCGGCATTCCTCTGCGGTGAGCAGTATCTCATGATGGTCCGTTCCATAGTGCACCGACGTCAGTTTCGCCAGGTCCGCATCACGGTTGAACCGTGCCTTATCCTCGTTGTCTCGTGCATCGAATCGAATCGTGAATGTCTTGATCGGCTTTGCCGCGTGATGATTCATGTGATGCAGCACGATCGAGGAATCCATACCGCCGCTCAAGAAAATGCCGAGCGGTTTATCCGAGACAAGGTGATCCCTGACGCACAGGTCCATCAGCTCCGGAAAATTTTCACTGAATTCCTGTTTCGATCCGTACGTTGGTGGCGTCAGTGCGGTCTCGAAATGTTTGCGTACTTCTTTTCCTTCGTTGAAGGACAGGATTGTTCCTCGCGGCAGTGAGGAAATGCCTTCGCAGAGCGTTTCCGGTCCCGGAACGTATTGCAGGCGGAGGTACTGTGAGAGTGCTCGCAGATTCAGCGCAGGTTTCTGCGGAAGCCCTGCCATGAGCGAGCGCATCTCCGAGGCGAAATGTAACTTTCCATCGACCGTCGAAATAAAGAGTGGCTTGATACCGCTTCCGTCACGAGCCAAATGCCATGTTTTTGTCTTTGTATCGTAGAGCCCGAACGCGAACATGCCGCGAAGCAGTTTCACACAGTCGATGCCGTACTTCTCGTACAGTTTCAGGATCACTTCGGTATCCGTTCCCGTTCTGCAGTTCATGCGTTCTGCAGATTTCAGTTCGCGGTAATTGAAGATTTCACCGTTGTAGACAATCACGACCGTTTTTTGTTCGTTCCACATCGGTTGGTCTCCTGCGGGAGTAGGATCCAGAATCGCAAGACGCGCATGCCCGAGCGACACTCCGTGTGTGACGAGTGTTCTGTTTCCATCCGGTCCGCGATGAACGAGCGCAGCCGTCATTCGATCGATCCGCGCATGATCCTCGCCTGTGAATCCGGTAATACCACACATACAAAGAGTATAGCGCTATTTCTTCGTTCCAGAACCGCGCCAGCTCACTCCTCGATACCAAGAGATATGAACATCGGTGAATTGGTTGTCATTAAACCACGACTTCAGTGTCTCGAATCTCAGGAAATGCGTTTGCGGCGCATTCAGTTTGTCGAAGACGTTCAGAATATTGTGCTCGTACGTCAGCTTCCGCCAGTTCTGGAAATATTCGTAGTAGGCGAGGAATTGAAAAGGGAAAATGTAGACGGTGTAAACGGGGATATAGATAAGAACGGTGAGAACATGTGCAATGATGCGCACGACCGATCTCGGTAGCCGGTGGACGATCAGACTTTTGAGCGGTTCCACAAGCCACCGGTTCAGTGCATTGCCTTCCTGCGCGTACACCCAGACGATCACCCGACCTCCCGACTTGCAGTGGTCGACGATGTTTCGAAACGACGCCGTCGGATCATCCGTATGGTGCAGAACGCCGATCGAGTACACGACATCGAACATTCGTCCGAGCTTCATCTGTGCGATATCTGCTTCCTGCACGGTCACATTCTTGAGGTGTGCCGTATTCGCTTTCGCACTCTCTCCTGCATTCAAATCAACTCCGAGAATGCTCCTGCAGTACGGAGCGACAGCAGCGAGGTGTTGCCCCCCTCCGCAGCCGCAGTCGAGGACGTCTTTGTCTTTGAAAGTCTCTTTCGTATTCGGCGCGATCCAATCCCAGAAGAGCCATTCGCTGCTGTTCTTCATTCGCTGCCACTGCCAGTCCCAGGCGGATTGTTTCTGCTGCATGAGAGAAGAGTACAACAAAAATGCTATGCTGCCTTCATGTCTTTCAGAAAAACCGTCATCGTTTCTTCCATCTTCTTCGCTTTCGCGTGGGTATCTCTTCTTCCGAGCCGTCTCTCCTTCCCGCCTTCCGACACATTCTCTCACGATCCCGGTGAGTACAATGCAGGAGCGATCCATTTGGTGACTGAGGGCATGTACTCCCTCGATGGCATCAGTCCCTCGTTTGAGCGCGAGCCGGGATACAGTGCTTTTCTCTCTCTGGTCTACCGTATTTTCGGACTCGAGAACCGTCTCGCGATCTTCCTGATGCAGGGAGCGTTGTATCTTCTTGCGATTCTCCTCTTCACGTCCGAACTTCGTCGGCATGTCTCGAGTGAACGCATCGCATCGCTCACGCTGATGCTGCTTGTACTGCTGCCGTCGGTCTACCACACAGTCTTCAGCGCATATCGCGAGAACTTCGCGCTCATTCTGGTTCTTCTCTTCGCCACGAGTTTCCTTCGGTTCCAGCGTTCTCCGACTTTTCCGAAGGCGATGCTCAGCGGGATCATTCTCGGCGCACTTCTTCTGACGTACATTCCGTTTCTCTTCTTCCCGCTCTTCCTGATGCCGCTTCTGTGGGTTTTGCCCCTACCAAAGCCATATCTGCTCACGATTATTCTTGTTCCGTTTCTCTTCGTCTTGCTGTGGGCGGGTCGAAATTTTTCAGAAGGAAACGGATTTCGCATCGCAGCTCCGATGCGCACGGCGATCATGCTTCACGTGAGAGGGGAGCAGGCGGAACACATCCGCGGATTCGAACCGTTTCGCTGTCTGTGGTCGGAATATATTTCCCGAAACTGGGACGGGAGATCGAAGCAGTGCTCGTTCAACGGCGTGATGCATGCTCTCGGCGACCGGGTGAAGACCGAGAGTCCCGCATCGATTTCGAGTGAGGGGAAGGCGAAGATTCTCCGCTTCTTCCCCTACTATCTTTGGTTCTCGGTCTTCGAGGTTCTGGAACTCCACCTTCCCTATGTGAATGGCTGGGGCTTTGTCTACAACGCGCTTGCAGCACTCTCAATGGTGATTCTGTATGTCGGCTGTCTCTTCGCACTTCCCGCTTTCTTCAAGCGTGAGTACGCGATTTTTCTGCTTCTGATTCTCTACTGCACGGTGATTTTCAGCCTCACGGATGCAACACCTCGGTACCTTCTCCCGATTATTTTCTGCTACGCGGTTTTTTCTGCGGTTGGGTATGATTGGGTGTTCAGAAAATTGAGTCGGTGATTTATCTTCACAACGGTTCTCACTCCGGCGCTGATGCGCCACCTCTCTCCATCGGCTGGAGAGAGGAAGGTTTGTATTGAGAGAAGCTCAGGCTCCCCCTTCTCCGGCGGACGGAGAAGGGGTTAGGGGATGAGGATTGTAAGCAGTGGATTTACTTCTCTCTTTGTATCTTCGACCTGAATATTCCCAGTCTGATTCCCATCTTCGCGAGCAGATACAACATGAGCGTGTACGGTGTCTGTGCGATTTCGAGGAAACCTTTCCAAAGGCTGATCGACGTGTGTGCTTGGTTGTAGTACGAGCGTGCCGGAACGTGTGCGATCTTCAGATTCGCGAAGCGTGCCATGGCAATGATCTCGAAGCTGAAGAAGTAGTCTTCCGAGGTGACGGCGAAATCAGAACACTCTGCGAGCCGCTTGCTGTAGACGCGGAATCCCGTGAAGAGATCCTGCGGTCTGATGCCGAGGACGATGCCTCCAAGCCCGGAGAGGATCGAATTTCCGAGGTAGCGGATCCAGGACATGCCGTCCCTGCGCGGTTGCAGGAGATCGTAGAACCGATTTCCGAGGACCAGATCGGCGCCCTGCCTCATCTGCACGAGAGCATCCGGGATCGACGATGCGAATTGTCCGTCACCGTGGATTTCGACGATGATGCTTGCTCCGAGTTCCGCGCATTTCTTCAGTCCGAATTTCAAATTCGTACCGTATCCCCCGTGCGGATGCTTATAAAACGGTATGCCGAGACGCTTCGCCACTTCCTCACTGTCGTCGGTCGATTCATCATCGACGATGACGATATTCTGAAACAATTCCTTCGGAAGAATATTATACGTGTGTTCCAGAAACGCACCGCAGTTGTAGGTCATGATCATGCCGAAGACGCCATCCTTGGTTTGCATGGACATGTCCTCAGCCTACTTAGATTGTCCTGTGTTGTCGAATGTAGGCTACGAGTTCATCTTGCTGATGCGCTTCCAGAACGTCGACTGTTTCCCGAAGCAGCGCATTCGTCCGCATCACTTCAGGATCGTCACTTCCGCGTCCTTCATCGAGCTGCTCCTCACGGATTTGGAACAGAAGTCCTATGTCATGTGCCCGCAGCAGACCGGTTCGATTCGCATCGTTGAGATGACGCTCGATTGCTGCCAACTGATTCTCGCGGGGCTTTCCTTCCTTGGATGCATAATATTTTTTGTTTCGTTTCAAATCTGTCTCACGCCATGCCGGTTTCATCGTCGTGGTTTGCAGCCACTCGCTGTAGAACTCCCGGTGCCCGAGGCTACCGAGTGCATAGGCGAGCGGTTGAACAGTTGCGACTCTCGATACGTCGTCTTTTGTCATGGCTTTTCTACATGCCTCGAGGAGCTGATCGGCAACCTCTGCTGTCGGTTGCCAGTTCTCCCTCGTTTGACTGAGCAAGGTTGCTATTTTTCCCGTCTTTCCCGAGTTGCGTTTCCAACCATCGAGAAGAATCTCTGTCGCAAAATTAAGAATGCGTGCCCGTTCGGGTCCGACAGGTAAATTCTCTCGGATCATGCCGACGGCGTCTGCGGTGTGCGGAAGTTCTTTCATGAGGGCTTCCAGTTGCTCTTTACTGGTGACACCAGCCAAGAGAGTTCGTATTCGAGCTTGTGTGGTCTCTGCATCGGCAGCAACCGTACCGGCGGGATGCAGCGAATCAGCATTCACCGTTTCCTCAGTAGAGGTTTCCAGGTCTCCTGCGTCGGTTTTATGGAGAGAATTCTCTGTAGTCATACAAATTATAATATACATTTATTACTATAAAATGTCAATTTTCATCCTTCCAATGATTTCGGGAATTAGAAAATCTCAATCTCCCCGATCGGCATGATGAACTTCCCACCGCGACTGATGAATTCCTTCTCTTTCCCCGCAATGTGATCGCGGAAACTCCATGCGAGCAGCAGATAGTAGTCGACCGGTCGCGTGCGTGCTTCTTCCGGTGAGATGATCGGAATATGGGACATCGGCATACAGAGCCCTTGTTTCTGCGGCAGACCGTCGACGCAGAAATCGATGATCTCATTCGTGATGCCTGCGTAGTTCAGAATCGGCACGCCTTTTGCGGCTGCGCCGTAGGCTGCGATGTGCTTGCCTTGCTTCTTCAGCTCGGTGAGAGTACCCACCAGTTTGTTCTTCGATTTCTCCACGTCTTTCGCGAGCTTCTGATACGTTTCCAGCTTGTCCCAACCTTTCGCAAGTTCTTCGTTTGCGAGTTCCGCCACTTTCGGACTCACCGGATGGCGACCCTTGTGACCGAAGAAAATTCTGATCGATACGCCCTGGAACGGAAGCATTTCGTAGTCGAAAATCTCGAGATCGAATTGCTTGTAGAACTGAATCAGTGGGCGAATCGCATAGTACGACATGTGCTCGTGGTAGACGTCGCCGTAGCCGAGAGTGTCGAAAATGTAGCCGAGGTAGTGTGCTTGGATGATCCCGACGCCGTCGTCGGCGATCAACTCTTTGAATCCCTTCATCACATCTGCCTGAGCACCGATGTGAGGAATGGAGTTGTTGCCCATGACGACTTTGGCTTTTCCGTGCTTCTTCGCCACATCTTTTGCCAGTGTGCACGTGAAGAAATCGTTGATCGTCTCCACTCCGCGTGCCCGGGACATCGGTGCGATATTCTGCGCCGGTTCGATGTTCAGCGTCTTCATGCCTTTGATTTCTCCGAGGAGCACGCCGTCGTTGCCGCCGACTTCGGTGATAAAATCACCGGGTTTCAAAAATTTCTCGGTGACGAACTTCGCATATTCCTGAAAGTGCACCGGCGTGTTGCCGACACCGGACGACACAAACTGGTATTCCGAGAAGAGTTCTTCTTTCGAGACGTCATCCAATAGTTGAACCAGATTGCAGTCGTGACAGAAATAGACCTGCAGCGGGTAATAAATTTCAGGATGCTGAAGCCACGAATCCGGCTTCAGGTTCAGGTTCGCCTGCGGCTGGTCATGCAGATCGAGGAACATCGTGCAGTGACCTGATCCGCACATACGGCAGCTGTCGTGGTGGGTGATCATAGGGTTTTCAGGTAGGAACGAAGCCACGTTTTCACATCGGTCTTGATCTGCCAGCCGAGCAGTTCTTTTGCTCTCGTGACATTCGCAAGGTGTTCATCGAGGTCGAAGCTGCGACGAGGAATCGTCTCGATCTTATCGCTGACGATCTCCGCGATTTCACGGATCGTGTAGTTGTAGCCTGAGGCGATATTGATGATCTCGCCTGTACCGACAGTGTCCGATGCCAGCGCCATGCAGAACGCTTCGGCGATATCTCCCGCGTAGACGAAGTCGCGCCTTGCACTTCCGCCTCCCGCCGCTGCCGTCTGAGTCACGGGAATCGGTTTCCCTTCCTTCCGGCATTGGTAGAACTTCGCGAGAACCTGGTCTTGTCTCTGGTTCTCCCCGAAGACTTGGAAGAGTCGGAAGATCACCGTCGGCAGACCGTTGTCGGCGTAGTACTTGAGGAAGCGCTCCATCGTGTATTTCTGCAGCGAGTAGGGTTCGTTCGGGAATGCCGGAAGCCCTTCGTGCCAGGGAAGTGGTTGATTTCCGTAGAGCGAAGCAGTCGATGGGTAGAGGAATTTTTTGACGCCTGCACGCTTGCTCAGTTCCAGCATTTTCACACCGAGATCGACATTGTTGTACGTCGTTCCGACGGGATCTTTCATGCAGCCGGGGATGCTCGTCTCGAACGCAAGGTGAATGACAGCACCCATCCCTTCAACGCTCTCCAGATTCTCGATGTCCTTCTGAATGAAATCAAAATCTTTTGACGGTTTCAGGAGTCTGCAGGGCAGCCGATCGAGACCCGTGACAGACGCTCCTTCCATCAGAAGCTTCGGAATGAGGTGTGAAGCAATGAAGCCCGATGCACCGGTGACGAGCACCTTCTTTCCTTTCAATGTCATCGGTAGAGCTTGTTCCATGTGGTCTTCAGAAAGCGGAAGTACTGCGTGCGATCCCAACCGGGTTGTTTCTTCCATCTGTTGTAGGGAAGAGACATGCCTCGTTTCTCCATATCGAGTGCGCTTTGGAGCTTATATTTCGCTGCGAGACGGCGAAGGATCACCTTCTGTTCAAGGTTATCTATTTTGCATTGCACGGGCAAGCTGAAAGCAAATTCGAGGATGCGGCGATCCAGAAAGGGACACCGATTCTCAATGCCGAATGCACCCGCCATACGGTCACCCATCTGGAGGAGGCTCGGGAAGACGAGTTTGAAGTCGGCGAATCCCATCGCGTTCACGGGATCAGGGAACATTTGGAAGTACGGTTTCAGTTTTTCGCGCACGAGCTCGAAGTACTTGTCGTTGCGGCACGTGATGCGTGCGAAGTCGTCGAGGTAGTTTGGTTTCCCGAAATGTTTGCCGAAGAGATAGTCGTAGGAAGGATATTTCTGCCGCAGTGCGTACTCCCGCGCAACCGGCAGATAACGAACGTAGCCGCCGAAGAGCTCGTCGGCGCCCTCACCCGAAAGAATCACTTTGACGTCTCTGGAAGCCGCTTCCGCGAGTTTCCACATACCGAAGAAACCGAAGGAGCCGACCGGGAAATCCAGATGCTTGAGAATTTTCGGGATTTTTTTGAAGAATTCTTTCCGGAGTTCCGGTTTGCCGCTATCGAAGTAATACTGATGATCGAACGTGTGAAGTTTTGAGAGGATCGAGGAGTCGATACCGCCGGAGAAATAGAGCCCGATCGGTACATCGCTCCGGATTCTGAGTTTCACTGCGTCTTTGATCAGACTCTCGAGTTCTTCGTCTGCAGTCTTGAGCACAATGTCACGCGGCTCAAACTTCCAGTACTCGACGATCTTCTTCTCACCGGTTTCCGTGTCGAAGAGCACAAAGTGCGCAGGAGGAATTTCATAGACGTTTTTCCAGAGCGTCGTAATGAAGCAGTGCTGGAATGCTTCGAAGAAATCGTCTTCCCGTTTCTCGAGAGGCAGTACTTCCGCAAGTGCTTTCGCTTCGGAAGCGAAAACGAGCCTCTTGCCCTTTTGATAGTAGTAGAGCGGCTTCTCGCCGCAGATATCGCGTGCAAGTAAGAGTTTCTTCTTCTTGGAATCGTAGATCGCGCAGGCGAACATGCCGTTCAATTTGTCGAACATTTTGGTTCCCCACTGACGGTAGGATTTCAGAAGCACTTCGGTGTCAGATGTCGTTGTGAAGACCCAGCCCAGCGTTTGCAGTTCTTTCTTGAGTTCGAGGTAGTTGTAGATTTCTCCGTTATAACAGAGCACGAAGTGATCCTCTCGGTACGGTGCAAGCCCCGGGGATTTTAGGTCGATGATCTTCAGTCTCCCCATGCCAAGCGAAAGTTCGCCGTCGCGGTACACGCCCGACTCATCCGGTGCCCGGTGTTCCTGCGCATCGATCATGCACTCGATCCCTTCTCCCGATGTCATTCCGCAGATGCTGCACATAGAAGAATGTTTGTTGTGGATTGTATGGAGCCCATTCCTCAAGGGCAAGGCTTCTCTTGTCCTACTTCGGGACGCGCTCACTGTCGTTCGTGCTCCTCAGCATGACAATACAGATAGCTGTACACTTTGCACTATCGTGCATTTGAATCGTTCACTCTTCCTCCTTGCAGCTTTTTCTTTGGGATTGCTGTTCGCTGCAGCCGTTCTCCTGCCGCATATTTTGCAGCGGAATGATCGGCAGTATCCATTTCGCGGTATCGAGATCATGGGAACCGATGCGGAGAACTACTATGCCGCGCGCGTGCGGGAGGTGAGTGACGGTTTTCCGTCTCTCGGGAACGCGTACTATGCGGATTTGAAAGACACGCCGTCCGTGCAGCCGCCGCTTCCGGAGATTGTTGTTGCAAGCATCGGACAGATGCTTTCGATCGATCCCGTGACTGCATTTGTTCTCTGCAAAGGTCTCTTCGCGTTTCTTCTGACTATCGTTCTGGTCGGTGCGTTCTCTTCGATCACCGCCATGCCTTGGCTTTCTCTTGTTGCTGTCTGTGTTCTTCTTTTTGCGAACGCACTTCTCAACGCTCCGTGGGATCTGCCTGCAATTCTTCGAGGAGAGCTTTCGCCCGGGTTTCTGCGCTTCTCGCGCCCAATCAATCCGCAGTGGCCGGTGTTCTTCTTTTTTACAACACTCTGGATTTTCTCGTCGTGGATGAAAGATCAGAAGAGTTGGAAGATGATTCTTGCCGCAGTCACGACAATCGTAATGTTCTATTCATACGTGTATGCATGGACGACTATGGCAGTGATTGCCTTCCTGCTTCTTCTCTACTTTCTTTTTCGACAAGATAAGCCCCGACTGTGTGATTTGTTTCTCTACGCCTTTCTCTGTCTCCTCGGAGGGTTGCCGTACTTTTTGCATGTCTTTAGCACGATGCATCATCCGTGGTACGCGGAGTCTGCGATGCGTCAGGGGCTCGTTGCTTCGAGACACATCGTTCTCGGTGCATGGGTTTTGGTCTTTCTGCCTCTCTCGATGTGTACGCGTCGATTGTTTCCAAGGACGATGCCGCTTCTTCCCGCACTCGCTTTCGGCGGGCTTCTCGTGCTCAATCAGCAGGTGATCACCGGTTCCGCTCTCGTCCCGCATCACTATCATTGGTACTTCATTCAGCCGCTTGCGAGTGTGGTTTTCCTCGTCACGATCTTTGTGTTCCTACGGCGCATGCTTCCTGCGAAGATTTTCGTGCCTCTCCTTTCTTTGATTTGTCTTTCTTCGATCGGATTCGGATTTTTCCAGCAGCGAGATATTTATGAAAAGCAGCGGCAACAGTGGGGTGAGATGCAGGAGTCAGCTGATCTCTTTACTTTCCTCAGGAAAAACACGAAGCCGGGGATTGTCGTCACCGGTGCGAGTGAAGGGTTCATCGATGAGTACGTTCCCGTCTACACGTCCGCCGATTCGTATGCGACGCTCTACGCGAATCTCTTCCTTGTCCCTGATTCACGAGCACAGGACGCGTTCTTTTTTCGACTGTGGATGAAAGATGTTGCACCGGATGAGGCGGACAGGCGGCTTCCGACGGATCTTCGTGCCGATCTCAGCAGTGCGCTGCATGCGATTTATTTCCGTGAATTTGCAGGAGACATTCGCGCGATTCCGGATGAGGAAGTTGCTGACGCTTCCCGTGCGTATCATCAGTACTACAATCTTTCGATTGAAGAAAAATTGAAGCTGCATCCTCTCCACATGCTTGTCCTCCAAAGAGAGGACAAAGAAACGTCTGCCCTGCGTGCATTGAAGAAGCTTGGGAAAGTTGCCTATAGCGACAGTCGGTTCACAGTTTTTTCATTAAAGAGTTTCTAACATTTTTCAAAGGGAGCGCGATGCTTCGCGCGTTCCTTGAGTTTTATTTTCCTTTCGCCATCGCAAGCCGTTCAGCACTGAGTATTTCCGCAATTCCAAGAAGCAGGCTCGTTCGTTTCTTCGTTTCCTTGCTCGGAAATATCGATGATTTGAAGCACATGCGACGAGCATAGTGACTGCTCCTTGGATTGCTGCTCGTGACGATGCGCGGTCGAACCCGCGTAACGTGCCGGAAGAGTTGGATGATCTGCGCGACCGTTGTCGGCTCTTCCGATGCAACGATTTTCATGGTGACTGCATGCGTTCCGCGAACATTCTCCAGTGCACGTTTGATTTCTTCCACCGCATCACGGACATGAATGTAATCGCGGATCGTGTCGAAGGGCACGAAAATTTCCACGGGTTCTTTCCGGAGGATGCATCGCGCGATGTGGGTGAGCAGTCCCTGCTTCTTTCCCTGCGATTGCTTCGGTCCGTAGAGTGTCGAGATTCTTGCGATCAAGACGGATAGTGTCGGATGTGACTTCGCCCACGTTCGGATCAGTTCTTCCTGTTTCAGTTTCTCCTCGCCGTACGCGGAGAGAGGGGAGACAACCGACAACTCGCTGATCGTCTCCTCCGTCGATCCCGCATAGACGCCTCCCGCAGAGCTCGCAAAGATGATCGTTCCTTCCGCTACGCATATCGACGGATGCGTGTCGATTCTTTCGAGGAGAAGCGAGAGGATGGATGTTTCCTGTTCCAGTTCGGTTCTCTCACTGCTCATAATGCTCCGTCCCGCCATCCAATACACTTCCCATGAGTCATCCTTTCCGATGATCTTCGCAAAGCAGTCAACCGCTTCGCAGAGCTCACGATTCAGTGCGGTTTTGTCTGCCCACGAAAGAGGTGTGGGTTCGGTGAAAATGCGTACTTGTTTCTCTTCAGAAAGACTCTGTTTCATCGCGGATCCAAGAAGACCGCCGCTGCCGAGAATCCAAACGTGTCTCATGATTTCTTGAAACGTACGGGCTTCGTTGACACTGCATAGAGCGGTTTGCCCATGACGATGGTCATCGTGACGGCGAGATATTCGGCGATGATTCCGAGCGATGTGAGAATGCAGCCTGAGAAGAATGCGACGACGATGACGATGGAAGCCCAGCCCTGCACCGGTACTTCGAGATGGAATTTCACCCAGAGCGTGTAGATCGTAATGAGCATCGCAAGGATCACCGACCCGAAGCCCATCAGCGTGATGAGCCGGAGTGGCTTCGTACCCGACGTGAGGAGCAGCTGCCAAAAATGCCCGAAAAGTTTTGTGAATGAATATCCCGACGTTCGATCCATTTCGGGTCGGAGCGTGACACGGCAGTGCGCCGTTCGTGCCGTGATCCAGAAGAGCGCGACGTCGAGGAACACGCCGCTGCCGCAGTAGGCTGCGAGGCTCCTCGCGGTCTCTCCGTCGATGAGGCGGAAGCTGTTGAAGTGCAGCACTTCGCGGTTTCCGAGGAGCACCGATGCGATTTTCTTCGCACTCGTACTGAGAAGATTCCTCATGAATCCGTGTGGTGGCGGGTTAATCGGCTCTGCGTAGACGAGTTGTGCATCGCCTTCGACAGCCGCATCGAGCAGCAAACATATTTCCAAAGGATTCTGCTGACCGTCTTCATCCATCGTGACGACGAAGTCTCCCGTTGAACTTGCCATGCCGGCGAGCGTTGCCGGATGTTGTCCGTAGTTTTTCGAGAGCCAGACGGGTCGAACGAACGGATACTTCTTCGCAAGTTCTTCGAGAATTTTGTCAGAGCTGTCCGGACCGCAATCGTGCACCAGAACGACTTCCGTGACAGAGAAACGATTGCCTTTCGGCGTTTTCTTTTCGGTCGTCAACGGTTCGATCTCACGAATCAAAGTTTCGAGAGTGTTCTCTCCCTGATAGACGGGGATGACGATACTGAGGCGGTGGACGATCGATTCGGACATGCGTGTAGTTTACCTCCCTCACTTCTTCCTCGCTATCGCATAAAACTGCCCCGCACCGTGGATTGCCGTCGGGTACCATCCGAAGAGAAGATCGAGGAATTTCACCGGGAAGAACACGAGCGGCGTGAGGAGGCACAGCACGTTGTAGAGCGGCTCCCATCCGAAGGAGAAGACGATCGCTGTCCACGTGCAGAGCTGTCCCATGAGAGCTGAGCTCGCGCCGGCTCGCACGCCGATGTCTTCGATTTCTCCCGCTTTCAGCATTTCCCGTAGCCCCGTGATCGACCAGCGATAGAAATCATTCGGGCAGGCATGGAACGGATACACGAAGGGGATGACGATGTACATCGCGCCTCCCGGCTTGAGGACACGGTACATTTCCGCGACGATCTTTTCCGGATGCGGCACGTGCTCGAGAAGACTTTCGCACAGAATCCCGTCGACGGAACCATCCGGCAACGGCAGTTGCTCGGCATTCGCGACGAGATCAACCTCTTTGTAGTAGAAGATGTCGGTGTTGATGATATCGGGATGCGGTCGATGCACCCCCGAGCCGATGTTGAGCATGAGAGCGTCTTTTTTGTAACGATTGAGGAAACGCTTTGCAGAAATTCCCGTGAAGCACACGGGGCTGATCATGAAGATCAGAAAGACGTAGAACTTCGGGTACTTCCGAAGCAGTGTTTTGACCGTGTTGATGAGCCCTGTTCGTTCTTCGTCCATGTGGCTCGCAAGATCTGCGGCAACGAATGAAGGCACGCCGTGTTGATCCGGAAAGAATTCGTTCGTGCCCGGACATCGGTATCCGTTTCCTTCGCGGACGAGAGGGGCATGAGACAGCGGATGGACGAAGGGGAGCGTTTGCATTGGCGACGGGCAGGCTAACGTATTTGCTCGGCCTTTTCCACTGAGGTTTTCGGTCTAGCTTTTTGTGAATTTAATCCGGAGCATCGTCAGAATGCCCTTCACCGCATCTTTTCCGTTGATCTTCTTCCCTTCCTCGAAGGTTCTTGGTTTGTAGCTGATCGCGCACTCGCGGATGTCGTGTCCGAATTTCAGCGGATAGGCGGCGAGTTCGGCTTCGAGTTCGAAGCCTCGTGCGGTGAGCGGCAAACTTCGGAGGATATCCGTCGGGAAGAGCTTGTAGCAGGTGTAGGAATCCGTGAGGTGCCCTCCAAACAAGACGTTGATGATCCATGTGAGCGTTTTATTGCCAAGCAGGTACAGCGAGTAGATGTTCGGGTTCGAACTCAGGAATCTCGAACCGAAGACGATACTTCCTGCATGTGATTCCGCTTCTTTCAGGAGAGTCAAAATTTCTTTCGGATCGTACTCGAGATCGGCATCCTGAATCACGCAGTACTGACCTGTCGCATGTTTCAGTCCTTCGCGAATCGCCGATCCTTTGCCACCGTTTTCTTTCGTGAGAACGATGTCCTGCGGTCTCTTTTCCCGCTGCAGGATATGAAGCGATCCGTCTTTGGATCCGTCATCGATGTACACGATCTCACTTTCGGGAAGTGCCGCGCTCACTTCATGCATCACTTCCGCGAGTGTTCGCTCTTCGTTGTAGATTGGGACGAGGACGGTGAGGAGAGGCATACGAGCTAAGCATAGCGGAAAAAGATTGACGAAAAATGTGGATTTGCTATACTGGTTGTGTCGAGTCCTTCGTACCCCTCTGGGGAAAAGAATCCCACCCCTTTACGGGGTGGTTTTTTTTGTTGCAAAAATACCGAGCTGGTGGACCGTGGGGGAATCGAACCCCAGCGAAGGAATGTCGAGTCCTCCGCACCAACCTGGTCACGGCCCCCGTGCTCGGTAGTACGAACGTACACCCACGTTTTGAATTGTGCAATACGTTCAAATAATCCCGAACGGATGCACCTGCAACGCAAGACCGATGGATGTTCCGATGCCGAGACAGAGAATCGAGAGTGTCAGCAGGCGAGTGAGGACAGTCTTTCGATTCGAAAGCGCGAGAATCGTCAGCGGATACACGGGTGTGATGACGCGTCCGATGCTCGTGATCGATCCCCAGATGTAGTCGGGCATGATGAGCATGAGACAGAGGAATGCGAATGAACCAAAAGAGAAGAGTTCGAGGGATCGTGTTTTCAGAATTTCCCGTCCTGTCCAAAGCAAGTTTGGGATCACGAAGCCGAGAAGAAGTGCAACGGACGAAAGCGTGTACTGGTTGTAGCCGCGGTTGCCGATCAGAATATCGAACGCTGCGCGTCCGGGGAACTGATGTGCGGCGGCGCTCATCAGAAACGGTATGTTTCCGAAGATGACGTAGATCAGGCTATGCAGGAGCAGGAAGCAGAGAACGGGAATGACGAGCTTGAGAGCATCCAACGGTTTATTTTTCAGAAGTGAATAACCGATCAGGAATGCGATCAGAAGAATATTCACTTCGCGCGTGAGAACGACGAGTGAAAGGAGGAAAATCGTGAGCGCGTCGATCTTCTTGTATTTCTCCATTCTGAGAAGCGACGCCGTGATCAGGAGAATCGTGAGCGGTTCCGCGAGCGTGAAGTGCATTGCGACTGCTGCAGCCGGGCAGAGCCCGAGGGCGAGTGCGGAGAGTGCATTGTGTTTATCGCTTCGCAAGATCAGGAATGCGGTTCCAAGCAGCGACAGAATGTTGATCAGGACGAACGCATACGGGAGAACTGGTTCGTATCCAAGCGAGAGGACGTATGCCAGAAACGGTAAGAGGAAGCGCTGATACGCATACGATCCGGGACTTTTCTCTGCAAGTTCATGCCAACGTGTTGAATCAAAAATCGCCGGCATGTTCCGTGCGATCTGGTAGTACTGCGCACCGTCGTAACTCGGAACCTTCAGGATCACGAAGTTTTTTGGCATCGGATGGCTCTGATTCAGAACGTCATCCATATGAAAGACTGTGGTGATGTTCCAGTCGTAGTTCCGGATATTCATCGCAACGGACAGCGTCAGTACAAGTGCCAGAAGTGCGACCGGCCGGTAACGCAGACAGTTTCCCTTCATAGCGCGAGGTACGCGATGCCTTTCTCCTTGAATTTCTGCTCGTTCCAGATCGATTTAAGATCGTAGAAGATTCCTGTTTTCTTGAGTGCGCTCATGAAATCTTTCTCCGTGAGATTCTTCACGTACTCCGCGTGCGGAACTCCTGCGACGATCACGTCGAACGGACCGTCCTTCATCGATCCGTACGCGAAGCCGAGTTCCTGCACCTGCTCCTTCGTGAGTTCGGGGTCGTGAGCGGAGACGATGCAGCCGGAATCCGTAAGTTTTCGGATCACGTCATGGATTTTCGAGTTCCTCGTGTCCGGAATATTCTCTTTGAATGTCAGTCCGAGGACGAGAACGTTTGCGCCGAGAGGGGAAACACCGCGCTCCGCAAGTTTTTTCGTGATTTGCCTCTCGATGAAGGTCGACATCGTGTCGTTCATTTTCCGTCCTGCACTGATCACTTCCGTATGCATGCCGAGTTCTTTGGCTTTGTGAACGAGGTAGTATGGATCGACGCCGATGCAGTGACCGCCCACAAGCCCCGGTGAGAACTTGAGGAAGTTCCACTTCGTTCCGGCGGCTCTCAGCACATCGCTCGTGCGGATGCCGAGGCGATCGCAGAAGCGTGCAACTTCGTTCATGAGTGCGATGTTGATGTCGCGCTGCGTGTTCTCGAGTGCTTTCGCGAGTTCTGCGACTTTGATGTTCGGTGCTTGGTGGATGCCCGCCGTGACGATCTTTCCGTACACTTTCGCGAGCCACTCGGTGGTTTCTGCGTCCTGTCCCGCAACGATCTTCACGATCTTGTCGACGGTGTGCTCTTTGTCACCGGGGTTGATCCGTTCCGGTGAGTAGCCGACTGTGAAATCCTTCCCGTAGATCAACCCTGATTCCTTCTCGAGGATCGGAGAACAGATTTCTTCCGTCACGCCGGGATAGACGGTCGCTTCGTAGACGACGACCGAGCCTTTCTTCAAATGTTTCCCGATTGCCGCACTGGAAGACGTGAGAGGGGAGAGATCGGGAATATTGTTGTCATCCACCGGAGTCGGAACCGCGACGATGATCGTATTGGCTTTGCCGATCACAGCTGGGTCCGACGAGTACTCGATCTGCGTTTTCTTCAGTTGCTCGGATGAGAGTTCATGCGTCCAGTCCTCGCCGTTTTTCAGCATTTCGATGCGTTTTTTATTGATGTCGTAGCCGTACGTCTTCCATCCCGTGCGTCCGAATGCTGCTGCGAGCGGCAAACCGACGTAGCCGAGTCCCACGATACAAATGACGGGAGTGTCAGATTTCTGAGGCATGACCGGATTGTACTGGAGAGTGGGGCTTACCCGCCACCTCACCCCGACCCCTCTCACAGTTTCTCTGTTACACTCTTCTTCAGATTTCCTATGTCACACTCAACTTTTCTCCGTCAGCGCCAAATCGTCTTTCTCTTCGCGATCGTTTTCTCTCTCCTCGCGATTTTCCCGTACGTTGTTCATACATTCAGTCCATCTTTTCAAGGGTTCACGGTCATCCGCGACAAAGATTTCGGAAACTATTACAGCCGCTTCGAGCGTGCACTCACCGGACATCCGGGGGAGGCGGGCAATGGCATTACGCCAGTCGGCAGCGGCATTACCGGCATGCAGGATGCGGGAATGGAAGCGGCAGTCGGCACACTGCTTTCTTGGACGGGGCTCAGTGCGCCGCCGCTCGCGGTGATTGTGAGTGCACTTCTGACCGGAGTGTCGTTTTTTCTTTTGTACTCGTTATTCCTTCTTCTCGGCTTCTCCCATCGACTGTCACTGCTCGTGTCGTCGACGTATTACTTTATTCTCCTGCACGTCGTCTCCCGCGTGGTGCATCCCGGATGGAGTCTCGTTATCGCACTGCTCGCACTCCTCTTGTTTCTTGATTTTTCACGACGTCCGACGTTCCTGCGTGCTCTGCTTTCGGGTCTTCTGCTTGCGCTTCTTCCATATGTTTATTTTTGGGCGTGGACGTACGTGTGGGCGGTCTGTTTCTTCGGCGCATGCATACTCGTGTTCCTGCATGCCGATATTGCCGCACGAAAGCGACTCTTTTGCCTGCTTCCGATCGTTACCGTTTTGCTCCTTCTGTCACTGCCTGTCGTCTGGCGAGTTCTCTTCACTCTGAAAGGATCTCTGGGAGAGGAAGTATTTCTGCGTTCGGATTTCGTGAATACGAGAGGAGTAGAGTCACCCATTCGTTCTGGATTGATCACTTTGCAGGCATTGCTGGTCCTCTCACTGTTTCCCAGATTCAAGAAGAACAATCGCTATATTTGGGTTGTCGCATTCCTTCTCGGAATCACTGTTGCCATGCATCAGAATATATTCCATGGAAAGCTGTTGATGTTCAGTTCGCACTTCTATCCGTTCCTCGTGATATCGACTCTGACTGCCGGATGCTTCGCACTCAGTGAGCCGATTGATCGCGTTCGAAAGTTTTCGATTCTCTCCATCACGGCACTCTTTCTTGCGGGAGCCGCTGTCGACTATTTTCCCGGGTACAAGTTTTTCATTCCTACGCCTCCGAATTTTACCGATCAACATTTGCTGCCTGCGATTGCCGTATTGCAGGGTGGGGAGCGCGAGACGGTGCTCACCGATTCGGCAACCGGTCGGGTGGTGACCGCATGGACGGACGACGGCATCATCTACACCACACACGCACGCTTTCTGTTCATCAGCGACAGTGATATGGCGGAGAGATACTGTGTGAGCTACCTCTTCTCACCCGAACCACCGGATCCGTACCGGTCGCTCTACATGGAGTACAACGCGATTCTCGATTCGAAGGCGATGCGGGACCATGAGAAAGCTCTTGTCAGTGAAGCATGTACCCGCGTTCGAACATCTCCTGCAACGTATCTGCAGAAGTATGGAGTGACGCACGTACTCTGGAATTCCGCTGACCATCCGGATTGGAAGATGGATCAGTATCCGACAGTACATCTGATGGTTCAAAAAACAGGAACGGGGTTTGTTCTATACCGATGGCTTCCCTAAATTCATCTCTTTCTTGCCACGACCTCCATCATATCGCCGAGATTCAGCGGTACAGGAATATTGCTCATGTGCAGCCATTTCAGAGGTGTGCCAATAGCAACAGCCAATGCAGGATGGAAATGCTCCAGTCTGCTTGCCCAGTATCCGAGCGTGAAGACTCTGGTGTACGAACGCATGACGACGACCTCGAAGCCGTATTTCTCAAGCATCTTTCCGAGCGACGATCTTGAGAAATAGTAGAGGTGCAACGGATTGATGCCCCACCAACGTCGACCGAGAATGCGTGCGACAACACTTCCGATATCGGGAGTGGTGATATACAGACAGCCGCCTTTTCGCATGACTTTTTCAACTGCGCTCAGTAATCGGCTCGTGTCTTGGTCATGTTCGATGTAATCCAGCATCGTGACGGCATCGAACCGTGCTGTGTTTCCGGGGAGGGAGTGAATCGTCCCTTGGTGAACTGCGGGGATGCCGCGTTCATGTGCTCTGGAGACCGCCCAGTGCGAGAGGTCGACGCCCTCCACGTTCCATCCGCGATCTTTCGCTTCCTGCAGAAAACCCCCCGTTGCACATCCGATGTCGAGGAGCAGCCCTTTGGATCCGACCGGAAACATCTTTGATTCGAGAAATTGCAGCCCCCTGCGGAAGGTCAGTCGTCTCGTGAAATCCTCACGTTCGTACACGGCATCTTCCATTGTGACGTAAAGATTCTGGATCGACTCGGGTGACAAGCGGCAATCCGAGAAGGTGAGCCCGCATGTGCTGCATTTCCAGATGTCCCAGCAGGTACTGTGTTCCTCTTCGGTAATGCGATACTTCTGTGGAATTGCATCGCCTTCCTTCGCCTGAAAGAGTTGCACGCACGACGTTTCGGTTCCGCAGAAATTACAACGATTTGCCTTCATGGAAATTGTCTCCGGAAGAAATAATTTGTCGGCAGCGTACACTCACCGCACTGCTTCGTCTAATTGCCACAGACTCCATCCGTTGCCTTTCTTCACTGCAGAGAAGAATCGCATCTTCGCTCCGAAGTCCGGACGCAGACGCTCGTTCCAGAGGAGGAAATGAACGTCGTATTTTTTGAGAAATTGAAGCGGCGACATGAGCACCGGATTGCAGTACGAAGTGAATTCGATTTTCTTCGCAGCGATCAGCTCTTCCTGTTTTGTCTCGACGACTTCGGAAGCAAGCCACTGCAGATCGGGACCACTTTTTGAAAATGCTTCCGAGAGACAGTACCGCTCGACGTATTCGCGGTCGCTCACGAGCATGTGCTTCACGTACGCAGTGAAGACGACGTCATCGTCCGTCCACGAGGTGACCATATGGGATGAGACCTTGTCACTGAGAACGGTATTTCTGTGTCCATCGTCAAGGATCTCGATTGCAGGACGCAGATGCGCGATGTCACGGACGTAGTAATTTCCGGCGAATACCGACCACACCGAGCGGAAATCCCACAGTCCGAGGATCAGAAAAATACCGGCAAGCCCCGTGACGATGCGAGCGCGTGGAAGCGAGGGGATCGACCATGCCCAGACACCGACCATGAGAGAAGACAGACAGACGAAAGGGTAGAAGTGACTGGAGAAACTGAAGATGATGCCATGGATCAGGTTCTGATACATCGCGGTTGCGATGCCGAGGATTGCTGCGAGAGGCAGGAGCCAACGCTCGATATCGTGCTTCGTTTTCCGTGCAAGAATGATCGAAGAAAAAACAAGGAGTCCGAGGAGAATCGCACGCGGAACCGACTCGATGCCGCGCGAGTGAATGATGGTGCTCCGGAATGCTGTTTCGGTGAAGATGCCTCCGCTGTGGAAGGACGAGAGAAGGTCGATGAAGAACGGGAATGAGACAATGCCGGCGATGATGCCGCTTACGAGCAATGCTTTCGTTCGTTTGGTTTTGAGAGGCGACGGGGGAGAGCAGACACAGTGCAGAATCAGAAGCCATCCAAACAAGCTCCAGATGTACGTCCAGCTCCAGAAGTAGACCGACGGAAGTGCGCCAAGCAGGATGCCGGTGAGCATCGTTGACCACACGTTCGGTCGTTGCCAGTTTTTCCAGAGGAGAAGAATCGTCGCGATCGAGATCGGAAGCGAGAGTGACATGTTGACTGGTTTCTGCAGCGCACTCAGGAATACCGTGACGTAGAGCAGCGAGCCGAATAACGCCGTACTCCACGGAACAAATGACCGAAGCAGGTTCAGAAGGAGTAGGAATATCCACGGTGTCAGGAGTACTGTCAGCAGAAACATCACTTGCGGCGCCTTGAGTGTCGTCCACGAGAATGCCGTGCCGACGATCAGCTCGACGAGTGCGGGTGCGCTGCCATCCACCGGAGGATGACCGCCCGTGACACCGTTTCGGACTTCACTCGTTCTTCGGAGGAGTGCCGCTTTGACACGCGCAAGGTAGTGACCGTCATCGGTCGTGGTGATTTTCATCAGTTCCGGCTCGGTTGCTCGCAGCGAGAAGAGAACGTGCGGAAGACTGAACGAAAGACCGAGCACGAAAACGACGAAGAGGTGAATGAAAGTTCGGGTGCGTTCAGTCATGAGAAGAGTGTACACTTCTCTTCGCTTATGCTGCACGGAAAACGCATCATCGTTGTCATGCCTGCGTTCAACGCGGGGAAAACGCTCCACGATACATACAAGGATGTCCCGAAGGATATCGTGGACGAAGTGATTTTGGTCGATGATTGCAGCAGAGACGACACCGCGGCGAAAGCGCACGCACTCGGGATCACGACGATCGTCCATGACCGGAATCGCGGTTACGGCGGCAATCAGAAGACGTGCTACAAGACCGCACTGGATAAGGGAGCGGACGTCGTGGTCATGCTCCATCCGGACTATCAGTACGATCCGCATCTGATTCTTGCGATGTCTTCGATGATCATCGACGGACCCTACGATGCCATCGTCGCTTCGCGCATTCTCGGCGGTCATGCGCTCCTCGGGGGGATGCCTTTCTGGAAGTACGTGAGCAATCGCTTCCTTACGCTCACGCAGAATTTCCTCCTCGGTGCCAAGCTTTCCGAGTACCACAGCGGCTACAGGGCATACTCGCGTGAAGTCCTGCAGTCCATTCCGTATCAGAACAATTCAGAAGATTTCATCTTCGACAATCAAATTCTTGCGCAGATTCTTTGGAAGAATTTCCTGCTTGGCGAAGTCTCGTGTCCGACGAAGTATTTCAGCGAAGCATCGTCGATCAATTTTCTTCGATCGGTACGGTATGGTTTTGGAGTGCTTGGGGTCTCGGTTCTCTACCGGCTCGCGAAGTGGAAACTGCATCAATCCTCATTGTTCAGATAAAGAATGTTCATGCACGCGCTGCACTCCTCCGTCGGTCGCACTGAAAACGTTCGACGTACCGTCGTCGGACTCTGCGTAGCCGCCGCATTCACGCTTCTTCTGAATGCAGTGTCGCTTCGTTCGCTCGCTCACGGACGACTGACGATCACGGAACTCGGGCTCGACAACATCAGTGCCGATGAAGCGCACTATTTCGCGATGATCAAAGATGCGTCCGAAGGCTCACTCAATCTGGGAAACACATCACTCAAGGAACATCGTTCCGATCCGAACGTCTCGACATTCGCTCCACTTTTGCAAGGATCGTTGATGCGTTTCTTCGGGCTCAGACTCGAGAGTGTGATTTTCCTCGGAGACATTCTCTTTCCGTTTCTCGGAGCGTTTATTCTCTTCAGTATTCTCTCTGCTTTCAGGTTTCCGATTGTCGATGCCGCACTCATAACCCTCTTCTCGCTGTCTTCGGTCGCGTGGCAACGGAGCGTGAATCCGCAGATCAGCGTTCCTCTACTGCTTCTCTGTATCGGTTTATTTCTCCTCTCGTTTCGAGCGTCGAAAAGACAATTGCTGCTGCAGGGACTGCTCACAGCACTGCTCGTGTTCGTTCATGTGCTCTACGCCGAATTTTTGATCGCGTCGGAGCTGGTTCTTCTCGGGTTGCGACTCCTCTTTATTCCGAAAAATAGACGGTCGGTTTTCCAGCGTTCGATGCTGACATTATTTCCGCCTCTCGTTGCGTGCGGCATCAAGATACTCATCACCGGCTCGATGCCGCCCGGTATTTCCGTCGATACGTACCGGAGACTCGGTGCGATCCCGAGCCATTTGCCTGCCGCACCGATGATGCAGCTCACGATTTTTGCCACGATTGCTCTCTTCCTTCTGCTCCGAAAAAAAAGACTGTGCGGAGTCTCTCCGATCTTCGACGGGATTTCACTTCTTCTTTTTGGCGGTTTGCTCTGTCTGAATCAGTCGGTTGTCTCCGGATTCGATCTCGTCTTCGGGCTCTACTTCGCCGTTCCGATTGTGATTTTGCTTCGGATGATGTGGCTGGCACTCCTCCTCGCGTTCACTCCGGCGCCTCTCCTGCTGCGAAGAGTACTGGCTGCGCTTCTTGTGATATTCGCTCTTCTTCTTTCGCTTCCGGGTCTCGGCAATCGGTCTTCGCGGAATGATTCGTACGATGCACTGATCGCTTCACTCGTTTCGGAGCCGAAAACGGAAGAGGTGATTCTGGCACCGATCGAGATTTCCAATTTGATTCCCGTTCTCACCTCGCACTTCGTCGTGTTCAATCAGTACGCGCATTTCGAACCTGCTCTGGATTCCGAACTCACCGATCGTTTCCTGCTCGAGAAATCGCTCTTCCCGATCGTTCGCGAAGACAAGGATCCGCTCTTCAGTTGGGTCTTCGGTTTGTACGCAGGCAATCTCGCAGCAAGAACAAAAACCGCATGCCGCTTCGAAGCATTCTTCACTCACGAAAATTGCAGCAGAGATCCGCGCTCGTTCATCATTCATCAGGATCTCTTGCAACGTCTCGAAGCCGGAACGGTGGATCGACGAACGATGCTGAAAAAATTTCAGGTCGATCTGATTATCAGTGAGAACAAGCTGCCATCGGATATTCGTTCGCTCTGTCCGCTCACAAAAACAGTCGGATCGTATCGCATCTACCGGTGTGGTACCCTTTCCCCATGATCAACTGGAAAGATAAGCGCGTTGTCGTCACCGGCGGAACGGGATTCGTCGGCAGTGTATTGGTCGAATCTCTGCTTGATCGTGGTGCGATCGTGCGCGTTCCCATCCGCAGCGAGAACTACCGTTCACTCTCGAAGCTCCGCGCAAAAATCGAGTGGGTGGAGGGCGATCTTCGCGATGAAGAGTACTGCAGGAAGCTGATTATGGGAGTCGACCATGTCTTCCACATCGCCTCGCATCGGAGGAATGTCGAGTTCCATCACGATCACAGTGCGGATGTTCTTGTCTCGAACATCGAGATGTCTCTGGCTCTTCTCAAGGCACTTAAAGACTATCCTCACGCCGGCGTGACGCTCTTCAGTTCCGCCAATATTCCGCCGGAGATCGACGTCATTCGTCTCGCGCAGGAGTCGTCGACGGACGGATACGTTCTCGGCAAGGCGCTGTCGGAAGCACTGTGGTTGATCTCTTCACGGCAGTATGGTTTTCCTCTGCTCGTGGTTCGACCGGTCGGTGCGTACGGAGAACGCGATACGTTCTCGGAGGATGGAAATGTCATCCCATCGCTCATGGTCAAAGCCGAGAAAGATCCGACGCTCATCGTGTGGGGTACGGGCGCGCAGGAACGTGTGTTTCTCTACGCTCCTGATCTCGTTGCCGCCGTTCTTCGTCTCATGGACGAGAATGCATCCGGCATTCAGTACGTCTTGCCATCCGAAGTCGTCACGGTGTCGAAGCTCGCGACGATGATCCGGAATCTCGTGAAGCCGGACCTTGCAATCGTCTTCGACCCGACTCGACCGGAGGGAAAGCGCACGATTCCCGCTCTTCCGATGCACGAGTGCCTCAGGAAGTTTCCGTGGACACCGCTTTCCGAGGGATTGAAGAAGACCTATGAAGGGTGGAAGGCAAAAAGCAAGTCTTAGCGCTACAATCTTGTTCAGTGCAACTTCACTCACGCATTCGTCGGCATTTCAAACAGGCTTCCAAGTTCATCCTCTGTGGGCTTATCGGAGCATTCATCGAGTTCTCCGTTCTCTACGTGCTCGTCGGCAGGATGCACATCAGCCCCGTCATTGCGTACGTCTTCTCAGGAGGGCTTCCCTCGCTCTTCGTGTTTCTGTTTAACCGGCACGTGACCTTTCGCGTATCCGATCAGAATACAAAGCAGCAGAGCAAGCGCTTCATTCTCGTCTACTCGCTTACTTTCCTCCTGAGTTACTTCCTCTCCTCAACGTTCTATCTGCTCGGTGTTCACTTCGTTCTGCCTTTGCCGATTGCAAGCACGTACGCACTCTCCACTCTCGATATCACGTACGGCGCAAAAGTCCTCGCGATCGGTGTCACCGCGGTCGTCAATTACACGTTCTCACATTTGTTTATCTTCAAGAAAGAGCCGGTACCGATCGAGGCGGAGATTGCCGTATTTTAGGGAACGACCGTTCCCTGAACATGCTATCCTCTTCCCGCATGTCCAAAAAAATTGCCATCATCGCCGGTGCCCTTCGACTACGCTCAGGGCACCTCGTTCTTCACTTCTCCTCAACGCAGACAAATGTCTTCTAAAATCGCGATCATCGCCGGTGCAGGTCCTGCAGGTTTAACCGCTGCATACGAACTTCTCAAACGCACGGACATTCATCCGATCGTCTGTGAGGCAACGGACGCAATCGGCGGTATTGCACAGACGTTTAACTACAAAGGCAATCGCATCGACATCGGAGGGCACCGGTTCTTCAGCAAGAGTGATCGCGTCATGAAGTGGTGGTTCAACATTCTGCCGAGACAAGGCAAGCCCGCGGCGGATACGATCGAGAAGAAACATGAAATAGAGTACGTCGCAGAGGCAGTAGTGGAGTATTTGTGTGGGGCATGTATTCCGACACAGAAGGGATTAGGGTTAGGGATAGGGTTAGGAAATCAAAGTCCCAACCCTAACCCAAGTCCCCAACCCTCCTCCGTTCTTCGCATACCTGCACCAGATCCGGAGCAAGAAGACGACGTCATGCTTCAGCGACCGCGAGTGTCGCGCATTTTCTACCGTAAGAATTTCTTTCCGTATCCCATCGGTATCACGATCACGGTTGCGAAACGTCTTGGATTCTTCAACACCGCGCTCATCGGATGCTCGTATATCTGGCGACATGCGTTTCCGTTGAAAGACGAGACGTACCTCGATGCGTTCTACAAGAACCGCTTCGGCGATCGTCTGTACCACACGTTCTTCGAAGCCTACACCGAGAAAGTCTGGGGTGTGCCGTGCAGCCAGATTAGAGCTGATTGGGGCGCGCAGCGCGTGAAGGGACTCTCTCTCAAGCGCGCCGTGATTCACGCGGTGAAGGATCTCCTCAGCAGTGATTTCAAGAAGCAGCAGGAGCAGCGCGAGACCAGCCTCATCACGCGGTTCTTCTACCCGAAGTTCGGTCCGGGGCAGATGTGGGAGAAAGTGACGCAGCAGATTCTGGCATGCGGCGCGGAGGTTCGGATGCATACGCGCGTTGTTGGCGTGCATATGAAAGATGGCAAGGTTTGGAGTGCGACGATCGAGAATACGACGACCGGTGAGACGGAGCAGATTGCCTGCGATTATTTTTTCTCGACGATGCCGATTAAGCATCTCTTCGGCATGATGCATCCGCGACCGGATGCGAGGGTCGTCGAAGTCGCCGAAGGATTGCAGTATCGTGACTTCCTGACTGTCGGATTGCTCCTCAAAAAATTGCACGTGCAGGAGAAAGGCAAAAAACCGCAGAGTGATGTGCCGGACAACTGGATCTACATTCAGGAGGGAGGCGTGCGCGTCGGGCGCGTGCAGATCTTCAATAACTGGAGCCCGTACATGGTGACGGATCGCAAGAATACGATCTGGATCGGGCTCGAGTACTTCGTGAACGAAGGAGGGGATCTGTGGGTGATGGAAGACAAGAAATTGATCGAGCTTGGCATCAGTGAAATGGAGAAGATCGGCATGATTCGTCGTGAGGATGTGCTCGACGGCTGCGTGCTTCGCATGCCGAAGGCGTACCCCGCGTACATCGGCAGTTACACGCAGCTTCCGGTCGTTCGTGAGTATGTAGAGGGTATCCCGAATTTATTCCTGATCGGCAGGAACGGCATGCATCGGTACAACAATCAGGATCACAGCATGCTCACCGCGATGTTCGCGGTGGATAATATCGTCTCAGGTCGAACGGACAAGTCGAACTTATGGGAGGTGAATCTTGATGACGAGTATCATGAGGAGAAGAAAAGATAAAAGAAACCTCTGAAAAATGCAGACTACTTCGTCAACTGCGCTGAAATTTTTCTCGAAGTATACGAATACATCTCAAAAAAATTCAGCTTGTTTCCTCGCATTCTGCGATTTTTGAGAGGTTTCTTCAGACATTTGTCTTGTCTTTTGAAGCGGATCATCTCATTCCCTGCCTCTTCTCACGCACGTCATTTCGCAGTATCCTGCTCCGGCTGCTCTTTGCGGGTGTCGTATAATGGCTATTACCCCAGGTTTCCAACCTGGTGACGACGGTTCGATTCCGTTCACCCGCTCCATTCTATCCAGTGCGTAGGCTGTCCGTCGTAAGAGAGCGCTAGTTCAGCAGAGGCTTGCTAATACCCTCAGCATTCATTTAAAATGCGACACTTATGGTAAAACTTTACCCCGCTGATTTTGAAGACGACGACGTGGAAGATCCGGATGGAACACGAGCAGTATTTTATCAATTTATTACAATAGCTGCGGGACTAATGAGAGACACTACAGATCACTCTCAAGATACAAGAAAGAATCAGTACAGCATGACAATTGCCATTTCCAAAGACGTCACTGCTGAGATATTTGAAGCAAGTCTATATTTAAGCAGAGAAAAGCTTGTAAAATTCATAGAATTGGCGAATGACTATTGTAATCTAACGCTTTTTGAAGCGGGAGCCAGAAAGGGTAAAACGCAGGGTGAAACAATCCTAATAAGAAACGAAGAAACTGATGTATATTCACAAGAGCAGCTATTAATTTCACAATTTGCTGTTTCACATATTAAAAAGATACTAATTGCCGCAAAGACGCTGGAGGATGAGTGATACTTGTTAGCTACACCTTTTGTACTTCCCTCGTGTCCAACTTCATGGACCACGAACTCTACCGCTCCGAATAATTGACAATAATAATATTATAGTTTATCATATCCATGATGGATTCATCTGAAGATCAGCAACCTACTTTGATTTTCTCTCCGGCGGATCTTGCCCGCACGATTCGCAGTGACCTCGAGCACACAGAATTTGCGAATCCTCTGTATGAAGAAATTGCCAGCCTTTTAGAGCGGCTTGCAGTAGTAGAACGTACTGCGGAAGTAAAACTACGTGCGTGGAAGCATAATGCGGAAGCACTCAGGGATTTATCAGAAGAAATTCAGAGAGAACGCGATAGTGTTCGAGGACGACTGCACGATATCTTTCTGAAAGAGCATCAGTATCCGCAGGCTCCCCAGATTGTGTTAATGCCTTCGGATGTATACAAGCACCGGGATCAGCACAATACTCTCCAATTCCGGAATTCGGACATGGAAAATCTGGTGCACAATATTAGCCTGATAGCTGCATTCGAACAGGAATTAGAAACCTATCTCACGAGGCAGGACGGTCTCGAACAAGGGGAAAGGGAAGCAATGATCCGCAATACGCTCACATGTATTGCTGGAACCAAAGATCATCTCACAAAAATTCTCACAGGATATTACGATAAAAAAAATTCATTTAGGCGCTAAATTAATCTTATACTTCGATGTAATTTAATAAACAGTCAACTTCCTCCGTGTCAGAACTCTCTCAGTGGCTCGTCTTCTTTGGCAGTTCCTTCCCCAATTTTTCTATGCGTACCTTTTTCTCCTCCACCGCAGCGTCGGTTGCCTTCCTGATACCGATGCTTGCGAATGCCGTCGGTCTGCAAGTGATCGTGAACGGGCAGGCTCTCGTCTTCGTCGACGTGTCGCAGTCGGCGTGGTTCACAACCTACGTTCGTGATGCTGCCGAAGCCGGCATTGTGAACGGTTACATGGATGCGAACGGCAAGTTCACCGGCAAGTTTGGTCCCGAGAACGATGTGACGATGGCGGAAGCTCTCAAAATCGCCTCAGAATCATCAGGATACGATGAGCATGCGTACGGTGCCGTTGTCGACAGCGGTGTGAAGCATTGGTCCTCTGCGTATGTTTCGGTTGCCCGAGCGGAACATTTTGAGATTCTGAATAATCCGTATAGGCTCGACCGTCCGGCGACCAGAGCCGAAGTGGCGTCGATGGTTGCTTCCGCATTCCGCGTGACGGTTCCTGCATCACCGAGCGGCACGACGTTCAAGGATGTGCAGTTCTCCGTGCGGTATGCCGCTTCTATCGAAGCTCTCGAGAGAGACGGTGTCGTTTCGGGTGATACGGATATGAAGGGCGAGGTCACCGGCACCTTCAGACCGACTTCCAATATCAATCGTGCGGAAGTCGTGAAGATTGCGATGGGTGCCCGCGCGAAGTACGGTCAACCGGGCAAAGACAGGACGCCCATTCAGCCGACATCCAGCAACACGGTGACGTACGCGAACGGCACATTCAGCCCCTCCGTTCTGTCGGTTCCTGTTGGAACGATGGTCACGTTTCATAATGGCAGCATGACGCCGATGTGGGTGGCAAGTAATCCGCATCCGACGCATACCGACTATCCCGGTTTCGATTCCCTGAAAGAGATCGCGCCCGGGCAGGACTATTCCTTCACGTTCACGAAGACCGGGACGTGGGGATACCATAATCACCTGAATCGAAACGAAGTCGGAACGATTAGCGTGCAATAATTCGCATTGCGACGTTCATTCTTGGAGAGAGCTCCCCCAGGCTCTCTCCGTTTTTTTATGCACCGGCTTTGGCTGCTACACTTCGCTCATGCACGTCGCATTTCTTGATCGGGACGGAACACTGATTGATGAGCCCCCGGACGGGCTCGTGCGTCCGGAACATTTTCGCTTGCTGCAAGGTGTTCTCGAAGGTCTGCAGTCTCTGAAGGCGCAGGGATATACGCTCGTGATGATCACGAATCAGAGTTTCTACGGCGATGCTTCGCGCATTCGGTGCTTTGAAGAAACGCAGGAGATGCTCTTTTCCGCACTCAAGCGTGCGGGTCTTGCATTCGATTTTGTGTTCTTGTGTCCTCACAGTGAAGGCGAGGGTTGCAATTGCCGGAAGCCGAAGACAGGCATGGTGGATGAGTTTCTTCGTGAACACGAGATCGACAAGACGAGATCGTTCGTGATCGGTGATCGCGAGAGTGCCGATGGGGGAATAGCGAAAGCGATCGGTGTTCGATACATCAAGATGGAATCGAACGGAACGTTTCCGACATTCTGATTTTTTGAGGTGCGCAGGATTATTGCTGTTGCTTTGCAATCACTTTTTTCAAACGTTCATCCGAAACCTTCGTCCATGGGTTGCAGCTGAGAATTCTTCTTGTGATGAGCACGATTGCGACTGGGAACGATCGCGTCTTCAGCGTATCGATGGCGTAGCTCGAGCACGTGGGCTCATGACGACAAAATCCGTGCGGATATAAGTGCCGCAGCGGTCCATGATCAAGCGAGACTGTCTTCTGATAGAGTCGAATCATCCCTACGGAAACTATTGCAGGGAGAGCGGAAACGGTAGCCAGTGCTTTGCGAAGTCGCGCTTGCATGGAGTAGGATCTCCCATCATACACCGACTTGCAATATGCAGCTCTCCCTCAACGACATTCTCTCGCTCCTCTCGGTCATCGCGGTTTTGATGGTGATCATCCTTCTGTATCACCTCATCTTCGTATCGGTGTCTTTCCGGCGCATTGCCGATCGCATGGATGATCTCAGCAAGGAGATCGAAGGCTTGGTGCTCAAGCCGATCGGAGCGGTTGAGTACCTGATCGACTGGTTCGCGAGCGCGGTGGAGGGGATGAGGGCGGGGAAGGAAGTGGAGGAGAAGAAAACACACCATAAGAAGTAAGTAGTAAGAAGCACGTAGTAAGAATTGCATGCAAAAACCGGCGTGTGATGCTTGCCGTACTACTTACTTCTTACTACTTACTTCTCCTCTTTGTTTCCCTTACACTTAGCTCGCATGACTATTCCCGATCTCAAGCAGTTCATCGGTAAGGACACCAAAACCGTGCCGATGTCTCTGCAGCGTATTGCCGCTGCAGTATTGCCAATCGAAAGGTATTGGATCGGACCGAAGGATGCGGTGGCGATTGCAAAAGCAGACAGCGATGCGTACCGGACTGCGCATTCGATCATGATGCGTCTGTCGATCGAAGCGCCGCTCAAGCACAAGTCGGGGCATCCCGGTGGACCGCTCTCGGCGTTCACCTTCTGCTATGAACTCTATCGCCGCAGGGATCCTGCGTGCGATGAATCACTCCGGTTCAGTGCCGGGCATCTCTCGCTCCTTGCATACAATCTGCAATGGCTCTTCGGGACGGACAGGGACGATCTGCGGCTTGCTTCCCCGCAGGCGATTCTGGACAGTTTCCGGACAATCTCCGGGCTTCCCGGGCATGCGGAAGCGGGAGTGGGGGATATTCCCTTCGGATCGGGACCGCTTGGGAAGGGAGTATCAAATGCTCTTGGCGTCGCTTTCGGGAAGAAGTACTTGAAGAAGAAAGGAGTCGTCGATGTTCTTCTTGCCGACGGAGACAGCCAGGAGGGGCAGGTGCTGGAGGCGTTCCGTCTCGCAGCGCACCTCAAGCTCGATAACCTGATCGTGCATGGTGACTGGAATGACATTCAGCTCTCGGGGATTCCAAGCAAGACGATGGCGACGGATCTTGCCAGTATTGCCGCGGCAATCGGCTTTGCCGTGATCGAAGTTCAGAACGGCAACGATCAGGCGCAGGTGTGTGCGGCTCTCAAGAAAGCAGACAGTTTGGTTGGTAAAGGTCGTCCGATTTTCCTCTGTTACTACACGACGATGGGCAACGGTGTTGCCCTCATGGAAGAGGGATCGAATACAGGCAAGAAAAATTTTCATGGTGCACCGCTCTCCGAAGCAGAGGCAAAGACTGCGCTTGATACGCTCAAGCTTCCGACGATGTCGGAGCTGACGAAGGCTTTCGAGCCGGTGAGAAAGAAACATCGTGAGAAATTTGAGACAGCAGTGAAGAAGCGTTCAAGTCTTCGTCTGCCGTTTACGCTTCCCGCATCGTACAAACGCGCAATCACGAAAGAGCCGGGTGCCGCACGCAAGGATTTCGGTGCGGTGCACCTCAAGGCTCTCATGGCGGGAGACTCCCGCATTGTCGTGCTCCATGCCGATCTTGCCGATTCCGGCGGATTCGGTGCGGTTGAGAAAGCTTTTCCGGATCGTGTGATCAACGTCGGTGTTGCGGAAGCAAACATGTATATGACGGCGGCGGGGATGCGGCAAGCGGGACTCTTGCCTGTCACGTACACGTTTGCGGCATTCGGGATGAACGAAGCGAGGGCAAATGCGCGTCTGATCGATGTGAACACGGGTCACATCCCGCTCGGGGTTCTACACGACTGCACGCACGCGGGACTGAGTGTCGGAGAGGACGGAGAGACACATCAGGAGCGAAACTACGTCAATATTCCCTTCGACCACACGCAGGTGTGGGTGACGGGAGACAGCAATCAGGCTGCTGCGATGGCGGAGCGCGCAATGGAGATTATCGCTGCTGGAAGCGAGAGTATCTATGTGTTTTCCGGAAGGTCGAATCATCCGCAGCTACTGACATCGGCAGGGGAGCCGGTCTACGGATCGGGTTATGTCTTCGACGGTCGGGCAACTGTTGTACGCGGTAGCGGCGATACGCGTGACCAAGCGACGATTCTCAGTTACGGAGCAGCACTCCATGAAGCGGTGAAGGCAGCGGATATTCTTCGCGGGAACGAGAGACAGGTGCGTGTGCTGAATGTCGGTTGCATTCGTCCGCTCGACGCATCAGCGGTTCTTGCAGCGGCGCTCGAGACACAACATCTGATCGTCGTGGAAGATCACAATACGGAAGGAGGGCTCGCGTCGCAGGTTGCCGATATCATCGCCGATCTTTCCGTGCCATGCACGATGCGCCGCATGGGTGTTCGGCATTATTTTCCTTCGGGACCTGCGGAACAATTGATGGTGCTTGCCGGTCTCGATGCAGAAGAAATCGCCAATGCCGTGGAGGATCAGTTTGCGTACCGTCTTGCAGGGAGTGAAGAAGCCTTCGTCGCGTGTCTGTATGCACTCTCCACGCGGATCCTCGAGACACGCTTCCCCGTCGGGGCACGGTTCTTCATCAACCGCCTCCTTGCCGATCCCGGCTACGTGAAAACGCTTCGTGAAGTGTGGAAAGCACGGGAGATTGATCGTAAGAAATTACCGACCAACGAAGAACTGCTGCAGGCTCTCGCTTCGATTGTCGATACGACGGCAACACTGAATCCACTGACCGGAACGGAGAGGGAAGTGCAGAAGGATATCGGTATCATTTGATTCTGAGGCAAAAAAATCACTGTATGGGACCACACTTGAAGTGGTTGCAAGTGTGGGAACAGCAAACAGAAGCGCTTTTACAGAGAGAGCCGTTGACCTTGCAAGCTGAAGAGGCGGAAGAGTTTGCTGAAGAAGATTTGGATTTCGAGGAAGGAGCAGAACTTGAGAAGGGTGCGGAGCTGCCACCACCGGAAGAGCTGGAACCGGAGGAGGGCGTAGAGCTTGAGGAAGTCGCTGAAGCACTTGAGAACGAAGCAACCGAGCTGCTCGAAGAGGAAGAGAGACAACCATTGAGCATTTTGCAGATGTTCAGACGACCGTTACTCACGACTTTTCCCGTGAGAGAGGGGAGGGCATCAACGGATGTAAGGATCTTGTTCTTTACGTCAGCATAACCGAGTGACGTGTTCGTATTCCAGAGCAGTACCGCTGCACCTGCCACATGCGGAGTCGCCATCGACGTACCGCTGAAGAGAGCATAGCCACCATTCCGTAGCGTACTGTAAATGTCGACGCCGGGGGCGGACAAATCCACAGAAACTGCTCCGTAATTGCTGAATGTAGCGAGAGCGTCATTTCGATTGGTTGCGGCAACAGCGATGACGTTCGGATGAGAGTAGGACGCTGGGTAGAAGGGGGAACCGTCGATGTTCGTCGCAGAGTTGCCGGCAGCTGCAACGAAGAGAAATCCGGCATTCTTCGCCGCAGTGATGGCATTGCTCATGGTGAGCGAAAAGCCACCGCCTCCCCAACTGTTGCTTGTCACCTTGAAGCCCATGGTCGTTGCGTAGATCAGTGCTCTCACCGCATCACTGATATTTCCAGTACCGTTCGCTTTGAGGAACTTGAGTGCCGCGACCTTTGCTTTCCAGTTTACGCCCGTGACACCGACACCGTTATTCCCCACTCCGGCGATCGTCCCTGCGCAGTGCGTCCCGTGATTGTTGTCGTCCATGGGATCGCCGTCGTTGTTCGCGAAATCGTAGCCGTGCACGTCGTCGATGTATCCGTTTCCGTCATCATCGATGCCATTGCCCGGGATCTCGCCCGGGTTTGTCCAGATATTGGCAGCGAGATCTGGATGGTTGTAATCGATCCCCGTATCGATGACTCCGACGACGATACCGGTTGGGGAGCCTGTCGTGATATTCCACGCTTCCGGAGCGTCGATGTCGGCATCCGGAGTGCCGCCGCTTTGACCGGTGTTATTGAGACCCCAGAGTTGACCAAACGAAGGATCATTCGGGGTGTTGAGGGCTGAGACCGTGTAATCCGGTTCAGCGTACTCGACGCGGGAATCACTCTTGAGGCTCGCTGCGACAGTCTGCGGATCGACGCCGTTATCGATAGAAAGAAGGTGCAGACGATCCATGCCTGCACCCTCTATATTTACTTTGACTGCTGCATTCTTCTGAGAGAATTTCTGAGAGAGCCCTTGGAGCAATTTTTTGTTATTCTTGAGTCCATATTGGTTCAGCAATGTTTCGTCCACGCTGTACCCTTGCTTCATTTTGATGATCACGCGATCAGGCGCATAACCTCCGGCAGGGGGAGGCGAGGAAGAAGTTTTCTTCGGAGTCAGTTCCGCAGTCAATGAATTTGCAAAGAGCAGAATTTGAAGAACCAGTACCAAAACGAGCAATCCAAGAATCGAAAACAGCAACCGATTCCGTTGGATCGTTGGTGTCTTCTGAGGAGGGCGAGGCATCTTGCAGTGCATTCTATTCTCCCTCTCCCCCGATGCAAATGAAAACTATGCACTCTTTTCCTTCCCCACACCGTCGCTCACGACAAGCGGATGACGGTCGATGAAGACGGAGACATAAAATCTCTTAATCATCTCTGTTGAGGCTTGCAAGATATCGCTGATAAGCGAGCTCAGGCGACGGATTTTCCGGTACAACTCGCTGAGCGAGTAGGCGGAGCCTCGGGCTTGCGACCTCGAGAGCACTTTTGCTTCTCTCTCAACGGAGCGCACTTCTTTGCGGATGTGTTCGACGAGTTTCTTCTGCATGATGAGTACGGGCGGAGCTTTTGCGATCGCCTCGTCCCTCGCCGTGACCGCACCCTGTCCGGTTTTTCCCGAGCTTGCGGCTGCTCCGGAGACTGGAAGATCCCCACGCTTGTCTTCGCGTACGCGGCTTGCCACGGTTCCCATCAGATCGATGACTTCCACGATTTCCCGGAGTTTCGGCGGCTGGAAAACCTTCTCCGAGACAGCCTCCGGAGTCCGGTTTCTGGTGGTCATCTGTGTTTCGATCTTCGCTCCGTCCATAGTGCCTCTATTATAGCTTATTTTGGCGAAAAAGTCATTTTCCTCACCTTCCGTATGTTCCATACCTTCCATACTTTTCTTCTTGTATCTATCATTCGGACTGACGTTCCCCATCACTATGCAGTCTCCCGACACCGTCTTCCACAAGATTCTACGCAAGGAACTTCCTGCGACGGTTGAGTACGAAGACGATACGGTTCTCGTCTTTCGCGATATTCATCCCAAAGCTCTGACGCATCTCCTGTTCGTTCCGAAGCAGTTCGTCGCATCGATTGCCGATCTGACGTCGGTGACGGAACATCTTCCAGGATTACTGATTCTCAAGGCGCAGAAATTTGCGAAGGAGAAGGGGATTGAGGGATACAAGCTCACGTTCCATGTCGGCAAGGGTGGAGGGCAGGAAGTGCCTTATCTGCATCTGCATTTTTTGAGTGAGCAGAAGTTGTAGAAATCTTTGATTACGGACCTTCCTCTCTCCAGCCGATGGAGAGAGGTGCCCCGCTCGGCGGGGCGGAGTGAGGACCGTTGAAGAGGATGAGGCACAACAAAGTAGAGACGCGCAGTCGCGTGTCCCTACTTCTATTTTTGACGTATATGCCTATTCTGCTTTCGTTTTCTTCTTCGTTTCTTTCTCCTCTTCTTCCTCTTTCACTTCCTTTGATTCTTTCTTCGCATTCTCTTTCTCCTCCTGCTCTTTCTTAATGCGGGCGAGAGTGGCGGCGTCGATCGGCTTGAGGGCTTTGATGCTGAGGCCGATTCTGCGCTCGTCGATATCGATATTGATGACCTGCGCTTCGACCTTCTGTCCGATCTTGAGTGCTTGTGCGGGATCCTGGATCTTCTCGTGGCTGATCTCCGTGACGTGGACGAGTCCCGTGATGTCTTTCTCGAGGTTCAGGAAGGCTCCGTAATCGGCGAAGCGGGCGATGGTTCCTTCCACTTTCTTGCCGACGGGATAGCGCTGTGCGATCTCCTCCCACGGATCTTTGCTCATCTGCTTGATGCTGAGGGACAGTTTCTCGCCGTCGATGCCGATGATCTTCACCTTCACGCGGTCACCGACTTGCGCGAATTCCGACGGGTTCTTCACGTGTCCCCATGCGATCTCGGAGATGTGCACCAATCCTTCGAGTCCGTCGAACGCAACGAAGAGTCCGAATTTCACGATGCCGCTGACGACACCGTCTTTCGTACTGCCGACTGCGAGGTGCTCAAGCGCTTTCGAGCGTTCTTCCGCCATCGCTTCACGCTCGGAGACGACGATCTTTCCGGCTTCCTCATCGAGGGTGATGATTTTCACCGTGAACGTGTGACCGATGAATTTCGCGAGGCGGCTGATGATCTCCGTGGTGTCGGCGTTGTTCACGCGCGGGTAGTTGCTGGGGGAGAGTTGGCTGACCGGCAGGAACGTGCGGATGCCGTCGATATTGGCGAGCAGTCCTCCTTTATTCGCTTCCTGTGCGATGAATTTCATCGTCTGGTCGTCCTCAATCATCTTGTTGAAACGTCCCCAAGCTTTCTGCTGACTCGCCATGCGGAGACTCAGCACCACCATGCCTTCGTCGTTCTCTTCTTCGAGGACGAGGGAGGCGACGGTGTCACCGACATTCAATTCGCGGAACGTGTTCATCGAATCGCGGAGCTCGCGTCCGGAAACGATGCCGGTCGAGACGCCGTTGAGGTCGATCAGCATCTTGTTCTTGCCCTTGAAGATGACGATGCCTTCGATCAATTCACCGGGACGTGCTCTCAGTACCTGCGGCGAATCCTTGAGGAGTTCCAACATGACCGTTGACTGCTTCGACTCTCTCTTTTTTGCTTTTGCCATAAAAAATGTGGGGTGCAAGATGAAGGGTAAGAACTTCTCCGGGCTCTTGCACGAGCAGCACGAAGGAAGTGCTGTCACTGTACGGTATTCTGTACGATGGTGTCAATCATTCTTTGGCTCGCTCGGCGGTTTTTTTTCATTCTCTTCAAGACTATGAAGCCAGTCATAATTTTCCATGATGCGTAGACTATCCAGTAACATTTCAATCTCCGGTTTCGCATCAATGTCCATGAAATGCATGCAGTCTTCGATCAGATGAGTTCTGTCAGTAAAATATTCACGAATATCGGCTCGATATTCTTCGATGGTTGGGTCTCTGCCCAATCCCATCGTTGCCATGAAGTAAATGGGTCCAATGATGCCTTCAAAATAGTCGATTACTTGTGCCCGAGTAAATTTACTTACTTCAAGGATGGTGACAAGAGCCTTCAATTCTTCTTCCAATTCCCCTGCATCATCCAAACCCTTTGCGATATCGAATGATTCTCTTGCCGTGCGCATGAATCCATACTACTTTTTGCTGCATCTCGCGCAAGTTTTTTTAGAACAATGCCGCCTTATCCGCATTCAGGTCAACAACGGAAGCGAATTTCTGCTTCTGCGAGATGATCGGGTTGTAGATCGTGTAGTAGAGCTGCACCAGTTCATCGGTCTGCATCCGATGCATCGTGATGCCGACGTTCTCAAGTCCCGATTGGATCAGCGTGATGCGGTCTTTGAGAATTTTCGAGTACGCGTGGAAGTCGCGGTTTCTCGCAAGCGCCTTGCTGCGGGTGTCGTCGATATTCAGCCAGTCGAGGAAGCGCATAATGGTGCCTCGTTTTACTTTCGTCGGCGCATCGACCGGGACGATGATATAGAAATTCTTCTGCATGATGTCGGCGATATCCACCAGTTTCTCCATGAAATTGATGTAGTCGGCGGTCTGCTCTTTGACCAAGGGGTTGGTCTGGTTTTTTATTTTGTCCTTGAGGCTCTTGAGATACGGATCGATGTTGAGTCTTGTGGATCGGATCAGGATCTGGATCGGGAAGATCAGCGTGTTCATGAATCCCTGATACCCCGCGATGATGCCTTGCTGCTCGAGTTCGCTCTTCAGATTGAAGTTCAGCGAATTCACTTTGAGCACCGCGCGCAGTCCGCCGTTCTTGAGGAGCACGGTGTCTTCCTTGATTTCGGCAATCGGCAGGTAGCGCTGTGTCGACAGTGCGGAGGATTTCTTCTTGCTTCGCACAGTATCCTTCACTTTTGCTCCCGTCTGCTTCGTGCCGTCTCTGCCGATTTGTGTGAGAGTCGGTTCCATGGGTTATGCGGCATGATGGAGAATGTTGTCGATGGATCGGAGCGGATCGAGTCCATCAGCTGAAACGTGGGATGCATCGACGGTCTCTGTATTCTGTACAGCGAGGTCGTTCATCGCTTTCTCCCTCTGCTCCATCTCGTGCGTGATGTCGATAAGACGAGTGGCGTTACTGAGAATCTTCGAATTTGCATCGTCCACTTCTTTGACTGCCTGTCCCGTGATCAGATTGATCGACAAACCCGCATGCGGACTCCAGTATCGTTCTTTCGGTTTCTGCATTCCTTCGATCCAGAGGAAGATGATCGTGAGGAGAGACAGGTCATTGATCTTGAGAAACGAGAATGCCGCTGCAACGACCGCCGGAAGCCAGCAGGCACCGAGGAAGACGATATTGGTGACACCCGCTTTGAGTGCAGAAGAGTAGAGCATGTATCCGATGCCTCCTCCAATGCCGGTGATCGCGAGTTGCCGCAGTGAGACCGGACCGATGATATGGTCTTCGAATTGGACGTTCTGCGGTATTTTGACGGCTTCGATAGGCATAGGGACAAGGGTTTGGCTCGAGGGTTCGAGAAATCTTCTTAGTATAGCACAAAAGAGCAGGTTTTGGAAGAACCTTTCTTCGTGCATTGGAGGTCTAGGCAACTGCCTTTTTCTTCTCCTCCAGCTTCACTTCGATTGCCTGCGTTCCATGCAGAAGCATCAGCTTGTCATTCTCTTTGCCGATCACGCGGATCGTATCGCCTTTCTTGAACATGCCTTTCAGGATGCTCTCGGCGATTTCATCTTCCAGATGTTCCTGAATGGCGCGCCGAACCGGACGTGCACCGTACTCCGGGTCGAAGCCGATCTTCGCGAGGACGGAGATCGCTTTCGTATCCGCGCTCAGGTCGTAGCCTTGTTCCTTCAGACGGTTTCCGAGCTGGCTCAGGTGGATCTGCACGATCTTGCGGATGGAATCCTGTGAGAGCGCATTGAAGATGATCACCTGGTCGATGCGATTGAGAAACTCGGGACGGAAGTTGTCCTTCAATTCCCGCAGCACCTCTTGGCGTTTCTCTTCGTAGATCTGTTCCTCCCGCTTCGCATCGTCACCGAGTTTGAAGCCGATTTTCCCGGCTTCCTTCGTCAGCTTGTCGGCACCGATGTTGCTGGTCATCACGATGATCGTATTGCGGAAGTCCACGGTCTTTCCCTGTCCGTCCGTGAGTTCGCCGTCCTCCATGATCTGGAGGAGAATATTGAAGAATTCGGGATGTGCTTTCTCGATTTCATCGAAGAGGATCACCGAGTAGGGTTTTCTGCGCACGGCTTCCGTCAGTTGTCCGCCTTCTTCGTAGCCGACGTAGCCCGCCGTCGTGCCGGTGAGGCGCGAGACGTTGTGTCGTTCCATGAACTCGGACATGTCGATTTTGATGAGCGCGTCGTCGCGCTGGAAAATTTCTTTCGCGAGCGCTTTCACAAGCTCCGTCTTTCCGACACCCGTGGGTCCCATGAAGAGGAACGAGCCGATCGGTCGTCTCGTATCCGCGATGCCGACTCTGCTCCTGCGGATCGCTCTCGCGACCTTCACCAGGGCTTCGTCCTGACCGACGATGTGTTTTCGGAGCACGGATTCGAGCGACGAAAGGCGCTTGCTCTCGGATTTCATCAGTCTGGAAACGGGAATTCCCGTCATGCGCGCGATCACCGCATTGATGTCGTCTTCGCCGATCTCGACCGGCGTCCGGATATCGCCGTCGATGCGGCTCATCAACACTTTTCTCTCCTGCTCGAGTTCTTCTTCCTCCTTCCGGAGTTTCAGCGCGTGTTGGTACTTCTGCTCGCGCACCGCCAGTTGCTTCTTTCCTTCCATATCCTTCAGCGCCTTCTCGATTTCTTTGATGCGCGGCGAGTGATCTTCCTTCTGGAGTACGCTCTTGCCGGCGGACGCTTCGTCCAGCACGTCAATCGCTTTGTCCGGGAGATACCTCTCCGTGAGGTAGCGCTTGCTCAGTTTCACGGCGGCTTCGATCGCACCGTCGCTGATGTGGAGACGGTGGAATGTCTCGAATGTTTTTCGGAGACCTTTGAGAATCGTGATCGCATCCTCCGTGGAGGGCTCTTCGACCATGATGGATTGGAATCGACGCTCGAGAGCTCTGTCTTTCTCAATGCTCTTGCGGTACTCATCCGTCGTCGTTGCGCCGATGACTTGCAACGCAGAACGGCTGAGAGCCGGCTTCAGGATATTCGCGGCGTCCAAGGATCCTTCCGCGGAGCCGGAGCCGACCACCGTGTGCAGTTCATCGATGAAGAGGATGATTTCCCCTTTGCTCTCCGTCGCCTCTTTGATGATGTCATCGAAGCGCTGTTCGAATTCGCCGCGGTACTTCGTTCCCGCGACGATCGATCCCATGTTGAGTTGCAGCACGCGCTTTCCTTGCAATGCGACAGGAACGCTGCCGGCGTGCAGTCTCTGCGCAAGCCCCTCCACGATCGCCGTTTTTCCCACGCCGGATTCTCCGATGAGCACCGGATTGTTCTTCGTCTTGCGGTTCAAGATATGGATCAGCCGTTCGATTTCTTTGTCGCGACCGATGATCGGGTCGAGTTTTTTCTCGCTCGCCTTCTTCGTCATGTCTTCACTGAAGTAATCGAGGACGGGAGTTTTGCTCTTTCCATCAGTCTTTTTGCGCTTCAGACTCTCCGGATCCTGCGGGATTCCTCCCTGCATGCCGGCGAGTGCGCCCTGGAGACCCGTGAAGAACGATTCCAGTGACGATTCCAGATTCTTGTTCTGGCTCCTGAACTGATTGATCTGCCCGAACATTTCCTCGATGTGCACTTTCAGGTCATCGGGACTGATCTGCATGTTCTCGAGAAGTCCCGTTGCCGCATTCTTCCCGCTGCTGAGAAGTGCGTAGAGCAAATGTTCCGTACCGATGTTCGCGTGACGGAATTTGTGTGCGATGAGCACGCTCTGTTCGATTGCCGTGTTGAGTGACAGTGAGAGTCCGTGCTTGATGTTCTGACCTTCGATCTCGTCGTTCCTGTTCGCCTTGAGCAGAATGCGGATGTTCTCATGGGTGACGCCCGCTCCGGTGAGGATCGAGAATCCCAGAGACTTCGGAATACCGAGGAGTCCGAGGAGCAGGTGCTCCGTTCCGATGTACTGCGCCTTCATGTTCTTCGCTTCCTGCTCCGCGAGTTGCAGTGCGAGCTTGGCATTGGGTGTGAATCGGTCGAAGGGATGCATACGAGAGTGGGAAGAGTTTATCACTCGGAGCATTAGAGTGACAAGATCATTTGTGGATCGAGAATACTATCATGAGATAGGGTCTTCTTGATAGAAGAATGAATTGAGTTTTAATATGTGTGGATTGAAATAGAAGAAAGTTATTGATAGTTAACAAATCAGCTTTTTTCATTATCTTCGTCTCCTCAACGCATAGTAATCCTGCACGAAGATCGTGAGAACGGCTGTGGTCGGGACGGCGAGAATGATGCCGAGGATGGGATGCACGGTACTGGGGAAGCTGATGCCCACGAGCATCCCGAACATGATGGCAATGGGTGACAGTCCGACCGCATGCTTCATGATCAGCGGCACCAGGAGATTGTTTTCGCAAATCTGGATGATGTAGTACACGATCATGATGACGAGAGCCCAGACGAAGCCTTGCTGCGTCAGTGCGATGAAGACTGCGGGCAGTGCACCGATGATCGGACCAGCGTACGGGATGAATTCCGTGAATGCGGCGAGAAGCCCAAGCGTCACGGCGTAGGGCATGCCGAGAATTTTCAGCGCGATGAAGACGAGCACACCGATTGTGAGGCACAAGATCAGTTGTCCCTGAAACCACAGCGATACCTTCAGGTGGATCGCTTCGGCTTTCGCATCGTAGTAACTCCGGTAACTCCTCGGGAGAAGAACACGGATGAAGTCGGCGATTTTCTCACGCTCGATCTGGATGAAGAATGCGAGGAACAGAATCAGGATCAGCTGAATGACGAAGTTGACGACGGAGCCGGCGATCTGCACGGTGAAACCAAGCGAGCTCTGGGCGACCGCAGACAGGTTCTGTCCGAACTGGAAGAGTGCCGATGCGCGATCTTTGATGCCCATGGATTGCAGGGCTTGCTGTGTCATTTCCGTCAGTCGCTCGTTCATTCCCGCGGAGAGGAAGTTGAAATGCACATGCGGATTGCTCAGGAAGGAATCGGAACTGAGATTGATGAACCGTGCGATTTCCTGAATTTGCTCGGCAACGATCGGGATGAGAGAGGCGACCAGAAAGATCGCAATGGATAGGAAGAGCAGGTAGAGCAACACAACGGCAATCCCGCGCGGGACATGCCACCTCTCAAGTCTGCGGACGTGCGCATCCATGACGAGAGCCAGGAAGAATGCCAGGAAGAGGACGAAAATTTTGTCCCGGATGATGAACAAGATCCATGCGAGCACACAGACCGCGAGAATGGTTAAGGTTGCTTTGGCAACGGTGGTGGTTGGAATATCAATCAGTGTGACCATCCGGTTCTTCTGCTCGGGAGGCAGCGTCGTCTTGCTGAACGCCTCTTTCTCCTGCGGGACCTGCATGCGTGTTTTGGCTTTCGCCCAGAGCGACTGCGCCTTCGCACTCAGGATCTGCATGGAGGTGAACGAATCTTGCGGGTTTTTCTTTGTTGCCATAGGTTCAGTTGGTAACGCTGCTGATGATTGTAGCAAGAATAACGTACGCTAGCAGGGAAAGCGCGAGTCCCATGAGTGCCGCACTGATTCCTTTCTTCGCGGAATCCGTACTGCCGCCGGGAACCGCGGGACCGAGCATCCACCGGAAACCGTTGATGATGATCATGATCAGGCAGATGGAAGCGACGAGCGAAATCGTAAAGAGTGTCCGGAACCGGATGTACTCGGTGAGGCAGGTGAAGCCGCCACCCGGATCATTGAATCCGCCGTTGCTGAAAATGCCATTGCACTGAGGACCCAGAGTCTGCGCGTACGCGGTGGTGATGATCAGATCGTGCAGAAGCCCAAACATGGAGGAGAGTATGAGCGCAGAGTGGCAAGAAAGTAAATTGTGCCTCGCATTGAAGTTTGTTTTTGCCTACAATCCTCGCTCGCATGCCTTTCTCCTGGTCCACTACAGAGAGACCCATCGTTGCCCTTGCTCCCATGGCAGGCATCACCGATGCGTCGTACCGGCAGCTTATCAAGAAAATCGCGCCGAAGACCATCGTCTACACCGAATTCTTAAGCAGCGATGCGCTTGCCTACGGTGCCGAGCGCACGCTGCAGATGCTCGAGTTCGATCCCGCAATCGAGCGTCCGTTCATCGTGCAGATCTTCGGCGCGAGTCCCGCGAAATTCCTCGAGGCGTGCAAAGTGATCGAGCAGATCGGAGCGGACGGCATCGACATCAACATGGGGTGTCCGGCAGCGAAGATCGTTTCATCCTGTTACGGATCGGCACTCATCAGAAATCCGCAACTTGCCGCCGAGCTCGTGCATGCGGCGACGAATGCCGTGCGCATTCCCGTGAGCGTGAAGACGCGTCTCGGGTGGGACAGCGTCGATACGCTCATTCCGTTCTGCAAAGGTTTGGTCGAAGCGGGTGCCAAAGCGCTTTCGATTCACGGTCGGCGCTACCATGACAAATTCTCCGGTGCTGCGAACTGGGAGCCGATCTATGCGCTCAAGCGCGAAGTATCCGTTCCGGTCATCGGTAACGGCGATATTGCCTCTGCTCAGGATGCGCTCGCGAAGATCGGCAATCTCGATGGTGTGATGGTCGGTCGCGGGACATTCGGCAATCCGTGGGTGATGGGCGAGATAAGCAGAGCATTTGAGGGACTGCAGGAGAGAGATGAAAAAAGTGGTCAGTGGCTCGTGGCTCGTGGTCAGTCACTGACTGAGAATGATTCTACTATTTCACCTGAAAATCGCATGAATATTTTCCGCGAGCGTGTGCCGTTCATTCTCGAGCACTGCGAGCTGTCGGTGAAAATGAAGGGCGAGAAGAGGGGAGTACTCGAGATGCGGAGGCACCTGAGCAGTTATGTCAAAGGCTTCGACGGCGCGAAGGAACTGAGGATGAAAGTGCTGACGCTCGAGAACTATCCGGACGTGCGGCGCATGCTTGCGTCGGTGTAAGCAGATCAATCGTGTTGCCTGAATGACTTGAACACTCTGCTCCATGTTTCACGTCGCAAATCTACCGGATTGCGATTTTGCTTCTTCGCAAGTGCCTCCCATTTTTCATCAGTCATCGACGCAAGAGCTCGCTGTGTTTTGATGAGTGCCAAGTCTTCCTGTGTTTCCAGTGATCGATGATCACGTGTCTTGCTTCTGTATGGCTTGCCGTGTCTTGAGAAGACATCTCCGATCACGCCGTTCGTCGCATGCATCAGTGTGGCACAGCGAACATGCTCGGGAGTGTTGGCTGCCGCATCAAGGACATCTTGGTATTCCGGAAATTCTCCACGGAAATGTTCTCTGAGTCCGTTCAGATCTTCCATGGTGGCGCCTGCGACATCATTGACGAATGCGGCTTGCACCCCACAAGTGTGATACGAAGGGTAGTACTGTCAAGAAAATCGCACTCTACATCTCGATCTTCACCCCGGGACCCATCGTCGGGTTGATGTTCACGCTCAGGATGTACGCGGTCTTGATGCCGGTCGGCTGCGCATCTTTGATGGCTTGCAGCAGCGCTTCCAGATTTTCCTTGAGCTTCTCTTTCCCGAACGACACTTTGCCGAACGGGGAGTGAATGATCGCCTGTTTGTCCATCTTGAATTCAATGCGACCCTTGAGGAGTTCGGCGATCACTTTCACCGGTTTGTCCGATACCGTGCCGGATTTTGGGCTTGGCATCAGTCCTTTCGGACCGAGAATCTTCGCGAGCTTTCCGAGATCCTTCATGAGTTGCGGCATCGCGACGGTGCAATCGAAATCGAGCATGCCGCCCTCGATCTTCTTGATGAGTTCCGCTCCTCCGGCGAACGCCGCTCCGGCTTTCTTCGCTTCGTCTTCGAAATCTTCGGTGACGAATGCCGCGATGCGGACTTTCTTTCCGGTGCCGTGCGGAAGACTGACGGTGCCGCGCACGAGCTGGTCTGCCTGCGACATGTCCGCCCCGATGCGGATATGAACTTCCGCCGTGGCATCGAAACCGACCGACGACACCTTTGTCAGAATTTCCACCGCTTCCGCGAGGGGATAGGAAGACTTCGTGATCAACTTCTTTTTCTCACGGTACTTCTTTCCGCCTCGGGCGGCCATTGCATGCTGTGTTTTCATGATGAGAATGGGGAACGTGGTAGAAAGGGGTCGTCCCGGTAGCAGACGCGATCGTCGCTACAGGACTCCCACGAGCCGCGGCATTGTGCCTATGTGCTTAAGGAAGCGCAAGAGAAATCAGCGCTTCTTCTTCGCTTTCTTCACTCCTCCATTCGCATGAATGCCGGAGACGAGAGAGAGGAGCATGCCAAGAAACAGGAGCGTTGCAGGCATTTCAGCACCCTCAAAACTTCTGGTCAGGAGGAAAGTCATCGACAGGGACAGACCGGACACAATCGCAATCAAGCATCCGATGACTTTGCAGGAGTAGCCGAAGATGAGATTCGGGACACTCGCAGATGCTTTATCGACGGATGCCATGCTCCGACTTTCGTGGATCATGATTCCGATTCCGATGACGAGAAGAATGACGAGTGCGAGGAGAGTCTGGGACATGACAAGAGACATCGTGAGGAAACCGTAGCCGATCTGTACGGAACTGAGACTCACGAGCAGGAGTCCGAGTGTTTTGAGAATCGTGCAGGAAATCGCCTTCGCGGCTCCTTCGGGCTTTGCTCCGGATGCGTGCAGACTTGCCGTCATCAGGAGAGCGAATGTGAGAAACACTCCAAGCGGGACGTACACGAGGAGGGAGGATTGAAAGAGGCTCGGAAGAGTGTTCATGAAAAAATTGGGGAAGGCAGTGGATGAAATCGTAGCGCATGCATCGGGAAAAATCTGTTGCTGAAGCGCTAATTCAGTGATGTAGCTTCCCTTATGCCGCTATCGTCACGCCCATGTTCTTCGCCGTTCCTGCAATCGAACGCTTCGCGGACTCGATATCGGTTGTGTTGAGATCGGACATTTTGACCTTTGCGATCTCTTCGATCTGCGCCATCGTGATCGTGCCGATCTTGTCCTTGTTCGGCTTGCCGCTGCCCTTCTCCTTGCCGATTTTCTGGAGAATGAGGAAAGAGGCTGGTGGTTTCTTGAGGATGAAGGTGAAGCTTCGATCGTCGTAGATCGTGATCTCCGCCGGAATCACCTGCCCCATCTGCCCTTTGGTTTTCTCGTTGAACTTCAGACAGAACTCCTGAATGTTGATGCCCGCTTGTCCGAGCACGGGACCGAGTGGCGGGGCAGGGTTCGCCTGTCCGCCTTTCGCCTGCACTTTGATGACTTTCATGACTTTCTTTGCCATAGCTGCGGCAGTGTAGGGATAGAGAAAGGGTGCGTCAACACTCACTTACTCAGTTCTCCGATCAACCTACTGATCACTTCCGACCCTTTCTCAGCAATGTGGAATTCGTACAGACGATTCCGCACGCGGATGAAGAGCACGACTTCAGGGCTGATGGCGGGATCTTTGAAGGAGAGAATATCCACCGGCGGGCCGTTCTGCGGAGTCTGCGTCGTGTCGGTCAGCCCCGTGAGTTGCGGCGAAAACTGTTCCTGCAACGTCTGTTTGAGCGACGAGAAGATCGTCTTCACGTCGTCACTCTCGATCCATGAAAAAAGCGCGGCACGATCGTTGTTGAACAGGAGAACCGTCGTTTCGACCTTCGCTCCCTGCGCGTTCAGGGACAGCAGACTCTTCTCGCTCGTCGATGATGTCTGCAGCTGCAGTGATGCGAGTGTTGTCGGAATATCGATACTGCTCCGTTTCTTCGTCGACACTCCTTTCTTCACGACGCGACGTGATGACGAGGATCCGCTGGTCGCTTCGATCGGTTGCGGCATCTCCGGGTTTGGCATCTGCTCACTCGAACTTATTGCATCGCTCTCGGAGGATGCAATGTCCGGCATCACTGCACTTGCACTCGATGCGCTGTTTTGCTCTTCATTATTTTGATGTATCGCAAGTTCTTGCGGGCGTTCTTTGATGAAATAATCCGCGAGACCGATCGCAGCGACGATCAGGACCAGAACCGCACCGATACGGACAGCAGAGTTTGACACGAAAGAAGTGTATCACTTCTCTATTTCAACACCACCTTCGCATCCGCAACGACGATCCTATCTTTCGAGACGAGCACGGGATTCAGGTCGATTTCACTGATCCTCTGGCAATCGTGCATCATCGTCGAAATGTTCACGATCGCTTTGGCAAGACTCTCGATGTCGAGTGCGCCTTTTCCGCGCATGCCGGTGAGGAGGCGCCAGGATTTGAGAGAGCTCAGCATGTCGTAGGCTTGGTTCATCGTCACCGGCGCGAGTGCGAAGCACGTGTCCCGAAACAGTTCCGTGTAGATGCCGCCGAGCCCGACCATCACGAGCGGTCCGAAACTTGCATCGCGAATGCCACCGACGATGAATTCGTTTCCGATCGGGAGAAACTGCTGGATGAGTACGCCGCGTATACCCGCCGTCGGCAGCGCTTTCTTGCAGTTCTTCAGAATGTCTTCGTACGCTGATGCCACTTCTCTGTCGCTCTGCAGATTCGTTCGCACACCGCCGATATCCGTCTTATGGAGAATATCCGGCGAGCTGACTTTAGCGATGACGGGGTAGCCGATTTGCTTCGCAAGTTCTACTGCTTCTTCCGCCGATCTCGCAACCGCCTGGTCCGGTGTTGGGAGATCGTAGAGCTCGAAGAGGTCTTCGGTCAGTTCTTCTTCGAGCAGTCCGGTTTGCCCTTTGAGGATTCCCGATGCACCGGAAGATCGATCATCATCGCGGTCGTGATTGGTTTTTTCTGGTGTGTGCGTTGTCTTTTCGAGCATTGCTGCCATTCCTCGCATCGCGGCTTCTGGAGTAATAAAGCAGGGGAGACCGGCATCGCTGAAGATTTTCTTTGCACTTTCTACGTGCGGACCGCCCATGAAACAGGGAATGATCGGGACAAGCGGATGAGATTTCTTCATCGTGACAACAGCCTTCGCGATTTCTTCGCACGGCGTCATCACCTGCGGTGTAAGGAGGACGACAATGCCATCAACCTCCGGATCCTGCGCGCAGGCATGCAGTGCGGCTTTGTATCGATCCGCTTTTGCATCACCGAGAACATCGACGGGATTACCGATGCTTGCAGCCTCGGGCAGTGCGGCTTTCAAAGCCGCTTTCGTTTCCGGATCCAAATCCGTGAGTAGTAGTTTCTCACGCTCAGCTGCATCGGTTGCCAGCACTCCCGGTCCGCCGGCATTCGTGATGACGGCAATCGTCGGCGAAAGAAGAGGAGGCTCGCTGGAAAGTACCGAGAGGAGATCCAAAAATTCTTCCGCACCGTGCGCGCGGTGGATACCGGCAGCGTCGCAGGCTGCAACGAGTGCCGCATCCGATCCCGCGAGTGCGCCTGTGTGTGACGACACGGCTTTCGCTCCGCGCGTGGATACTCCTGCCTTGAGGAGCACGATCGGTTTCTTCGCGCTGATCCGTTTCGCGGTTTCGGTGAACCGTGCGCCGTCCTTGATGCTCTCGAGGTACAGACCGATCACTCGTGTCTTCTTGTCCTCTTCGCAGATTTCCAAAAAATCAGATTCGTCCATTGCCGCTTTATTGCCGATGCTTGCGACAATCGAGAACGCCATTCCGGATCCTTCGGCACTGTCGAGCAGCGCGACCGCCATCGCACCGGATTGGCTGATGAGTGCGATCGATCCTGAAGCGCTTGGGGTTGCGGCAAATGATGCGTTCAGTCCGATGCTCGGTCTGAGAATGCCGAGGCAATTGGGACCGATGAGAGTCATCTTGTATTTCTTTGCGATGGTCGCGAGTTCTTCTTCACGTGTTCTTCCCTCGTTCGTGCCAAGTTCACCGAATCCCGCGGAAATTACGACGAGTGTCTTCACCTTCTTCTTCCCGCACTCCTCTGCAATGGCACAAACGGTCGCCGCCGGTGTGACGATCACGGCAAGATCGACAGCCCCCGAGATATCACCGATTGTCGCAAAGCATTTCTTTCCCATCATCTCCGTATGTTTCGGGTTCACCGGAAACACCTCTCCTTTATAGCTTCCTCCAATAAGATTTTTCAGTATCGAACATCCGAGCTTCGTTTCATCGTCGCTTGCACCGATCAGTGCGACGGACTTTGGTTCAAGGACGTACATGGGGGAGAGTGTACATCATGCGCAGTATTGCATCTTCTTAGGATATCTTGTAGCTTCAGTCTATTCTATGTGGTGGCCCGGTTTGATCATAGCGCAACAAATACTTTACTTCGGTGTTGTACTTATTCCTGTTGCAATTATTGTTGAAGCTTTTGCCCTATATCAGCAGCGAATATTCCCCATAAAACGTGCAATTATTGCAGCAGCAATTGGTAATATGTGGTCATTTGTCGTTGGGACAGTGGTCATGGCATTGGCGATGCTTCCGTGGCACTTCCTCGTCGATGAACTGCTAGGAGGGACATTCCATCCGTTCAACAAAATTGTGACTATTTTGCTGATGTTTGGAGGAAGCATAGTCCTTGAATCCTTTGTTGTTGCGAAAGCATTCGGCAAATCATCGAAGAGACTTTTTCTTCCCCTGTCGATCGGAAACTTGCTCGCATACATATTCCTCGCCTTCACATTGAGTGGTTTCACTATCCAGTTTGGGGAAATGCCCTCGGCAATACTGTGATTGGTACGTATGATTGTGCTGTGACTCCCTTTCTGCCATGATCGATGCATGAAATATACTTTTCACTCTTTGCTGCTTTCTTTGTTTCTGCTTGCGGGATGCCAACTGAATCCGTCACCTCAGAAAAACGTAGGGACTTCCGACAGTTCTGCGATGAGTGAGCAGGCTTCATCAGAGCAGTATGTGCATTGGAAGACGTATCAAGATGCAAAAACCGGCATCCGCATCGATTATCCTTCCGATGAGTACTTTGTGACACTCAATCAGTCGGATGACAACATCCAATTTGGCGGCAAGAAAATCGCCATTGAAGGAGTTGCTTCAGGAGACAATATGCCTGAGGGACAGCATGTCGAATTCTACCGAACGAAGGATGCGCGGATCCTCGATTATCTGCATAAGGAAAATGATTTTACAACAACGAAAATGGTCAATGCCGTTCCATGGCAACAGTACGGATGCAAAGGAGGGTGCTTGGGTGACGTGTATGGCTACCTGACACAGAAAAACGGATACTATTATGTTTTTGAATCCATGTGGGGACCGGAGAATCCCGTCTCGGAAAGAATGCTGCAGTCACTGAGTTTTTGAGTCGTTCGCAGCTTTCGCTTGCCAAGGGATGACCGTGCTACACTTTCCGTATGGTTCTCAAACGCACTCAGCGCAAAGACGAGACCCTCGAGAAGGTTCTCGTTCCTGAGGAAGCAGCCGAGGCGGAAGCGTCGCTCCGTCCGATGACGCTGGATGAGTACATCGGACAGACGGATTTGAAGCAACATTTGCTTGTGTACTTGGAGGCGGCAAAAAAGCGTACCGAGCCGCTCGGACACACGATTCTGCACGGTCCTCCGGGACTTGGGAAAACCACGCTCGCCTATATTCTTGCCAAAGAAATGAATGCGCAGATACGCGTGACGTCGGGACCCGCGATCGAGAAGCCGGGAGATCTCGCATCGCTGCTCACGAACTTGCAGGCGGGCGACATTCTCTTCATCGATGAGATCCATCGCCTGCGACCCGCAATCGAAGAGGTGCTCTACTCCGCAATGGAGGACTACGCGCTCGATCTTGTGATCGGCAAGGGACCGTCCGCGCGTTCGATGCGCATCGATCTGCAGCCGTTCACGCTGATCGGCGCGACGACGAAAGCGGGTGCTGTGAGCATGCCGCTTCGGGATCGTTTTATTCACAACTTCAAACTCGCGTTCTATCAGGTCGAGGAATTGAAGAAGATCATTGCGCGGACTGCGGGGATTCTCTCGGTTGCGATGGACGCCGATGCCGGGGATCTCCTCGCGCGCGCGAGCCGCAGCACACCGCGTATTGCGAATCGCCTCGTCCGATCTGTTCGTGACTTTGCGCAAGTGAACAACGAAGAAACGGTGACACATGCACGTGTGAAGGCGACACTCACGTCACTCGGGATCGACAGTCATGGGCTCGACACGACCGATCGCTTGATTCTGCTCTCGATCATCGAAAAATTCTCCGGCGGTCCCGTCGGACTTTCGGCACTTGCCGCGATGCTCAGCGACGAGCAGGAGACGCTGGAGGATGTGTACGAACCGTATCTGCTTCAGTGTGGCTACTTGCAGCGCACGCCAAAAGGACGCATTGCGACGAAGATGGCATATGAACTGCTGGGGATACAGATGCCGGAAGGGGAGCGGAGATTGTTCTGAAGCTCTGTTATTTCTTCTCTTTTTTCAGAGTCAGGACCCCGGGGAATCTTCCGATGTCTATGATGATTTCAATCTTGGCATCTTTTCCACTGAGAATTTGTGCACACGCGGCGGCTAGTGTCTTCTCAGTGAAGACGGATTTTCCGCTGAAGCTGGCGATAGCACCGGTGACCGTGAGTATACTCTCCGCATCTTTACTCGGGGTTGTCTTCTCGGATGAGAGTACTTGGATCTCTGATCCAAAAACCTCTTCCTTAATGACGACCGGCAGTCCATCGACAAGGAGCACCTTTCCGTCCTCCGAGTGTTTGACGATAATTTTTTTCTTCATCTTCTTCTCCCCTTCGCCGATCTCTACCTCGATTTCCCTTTCCTCTCCGAGCGGAATCGGTCCGTCTTTCGCTTTCCAGAGATCCTTCACTTCCTTTTTTTTTCTCCGCATCTTCGCCCTTTCCAAGAGCGCTGCTCATGGCGGCTATCACGGATGCACTCATCAGCGTTTCTTTCAGAAAGTCTCGGCGTGTGGAGTTGCTTTCAGAAGTGGTCGTGAACGTCTCTTTTGCCTCGTTTGCGTTGCGCATGCTACCAGTATAGTCGTACGAATGTCGTACACAACTATAATACCCTCCCCCCCATCACTTCGGTGATTTTTTGAGAGAGCTCCTGCTTGAACTTTTCCTGCGAAAACTTCCTCGCCTGTTCTCTGCATGCATCGCGCGAATATTTTGTACTGTCAAATTTCACCAGAACTTCTTGCAGTGCCTCCACTGTCGGATCACCAAAAAATTCTCCCGTCTTTCCTTCAACAATCGTCTCGAGTGCTCCGCCCGACCGATAGGCAATCACCGGTGTGCCGCATGCCATGGATTCAAGCGGAACCAAGCCGAAATCTTCGTCGCCGGGGAAGATCGTCCCGATCGCCGATGCATACAGATCCGCGAGTTCGTCTCCCTGTCTCCATCCGTAGAATTCGATCGTCGGACCGGAAAGTTTCTTGAGCCTCTGCATATCAGATCCTTCGCCGACGACTTTTAGATATTTTCCGAGTTTGTTGCAGGCTTCGATTGCGAGGTCGATCCGCTTGTAACGGACGAGAGAAGAGACGATGAGAAAGTAGTCGGGGCGTTGCATGTGTTCGTTGATCGGTTTTCGTTCTTGCAACCAGAAGTCATCGATCGGCGGGGTGACAACATCGCTTGTTCTTCGCCAGTACAACTCGATTCTTCGCTGCACCGTTTTCGACGCCGCAAGCAATGTGTCCGGTCGATCCGCCGCTTCGCAGTCCCAGATACGGAGTGTGTGGAAGATGCGCTGCAGATATCGTTTCTTCAAAAATCCCAACGGTCCATGTGATGCTTCCCGGATCACATCGTGCGTTCTGTCCCACAGGTAGCGCGCAGGGGAGTTGATGATGGAGAGATGCTTGGGCTTCCCGTTCGTAATGATCCCGTGTGCGAATGCGGAAGAAGTCGAAATCACAAGATCGAATTCAGAAAAATCCCAGGCTTCGACCGCGCGGGGGAACGATCTGAGGTAGAGATGATGATTGTAGGAGCCGAAAAGAGGATGAATCGTACTCGTGCGTACGCGTTCTCTTGGGAACCAGTCACCGAGCTTCTTCTCGTCATACAGAAGCGCAAAGATCGGTGCATCAGGAAACATTGCCGCGAGTATCCGGAGAACGCGTTCCGCGCCACCGCGCATAGTCAGGAGTTCATGGACGAGAGCGATTTTCATCACAATCAGCATACCTTGTTTCCCTTCCCTTGACTTCGTCTGAAAAATGACGAGAATGCCGACCTCATGAATCTCACTCCATCCAAGTCGGCAGACATTCTCGCTGCAGTTGAATCAACGCCCACGAGTGATGTTATTCCTCTCACCGAGAGTGAGATACTGCTTGCGGAACAAGAAGAGCGCTATGCTGCATTGGTGTATACGTGCATGGAAGCAAAACAAGATGCGGAAGCCGGGATTCGCAGGAATAATTACAACACGCAGCGCTACGAAGCATAATTCTGAGCGAACTTCTGACTTCGTCACCATCGTTTTTTTGTTATTTTCTTGAGAAAAAATCGGTGCCGGGTGACTTCGTACATGCTTTCTCTGTTCACCGCATTGTGAACCGTGAATACTGCGCCATTCCTTTCTATGCCTCTTTCTGAATCATCATCGGGACATGCGCACTTTCCAAGGGCTATGGAAGTTCAGCTCCGCTCTGCGTGGGATGGCGGTGAATTCTTTGATGAGCTGAATGATTGGGATGAGGACTCGGTTTCAGACGTATCTGAAGCAGAGGTCGTGAGTCTGGAATCGAGGGAATCACTTCTTCGGCTTTTGGGGAATTCCAAGAGCGCAAAGAAGACCGTGCAAGCACAAGAACCTGCCGACCATCTTCCGGGCTGGGTTCATGAATTTGAATCGCATCCTGCGCCATCACAACCGTTGTCCGATAAAATTCGGAGGAAACAGGAGATGGGTTTGCTTGGCAATGTTGAGCAGAAGCAAAATGCCACAGGGGGGATGTCGAACCACACATGAATGCTCTTCCATTCCGTTGTAAAGTTTGCTATACTAATGTTGTCATCGGGTGAATAGAGTTCATCCTTTATTTCCTCCGGTGATCAAAAACAAACACCGCCCTCCCTGTAGCAATACTCGAGGCGGTTTTGTTTATGGGGTGGAAAATTTTGGTGGGTCGGGAGGGACTTGAACCCTCGGCCAATGCCTTAAAAGGGCACTGCTCTACCAACTGAGCTACCGACCCACAGTTGCTGTGTTGATTATGTCTCAGTTGCGTTGAATTTAGAAGAGGTAGGATAGGAGTATGCCTCACTTCGTCTACCTCGCCCGCTGCAGCGACGATTCGCTCTATGCAGGAACATGTATCGATCTGAAAGCGCGTGAGGAGAAGCACAACGCAGGGGAAGGTGCGAAGTACACGCGGGCACGACTACCCGTACGTTTCGTGTATCACGAAGAGCACGGAACGCTCGGGGAAGCACGCAGTCGCGAAGCGGTGATTAAGAAGATGTCGAGAGAGGAGAAGTTGAAGTTACTGCTGTCTCCCGCTATGCTCCGTTCCTATGGTAGGAAGAAAGGATAACCAATCGAAAGGCGATGCAAAAGACATCACTCTCCGTGATGTTGTTGTGCATATGGAGCATATGGAACAGCGACTGACTTCCAAAATTGACGAAGTGGATCAGAGGCTTTCATCGAAGATTGAAGGTGTTGATCAACGATTATCATCGAAGCTCGACGGTGTTGGACACCGTATCGATACGTTGGAACTCAATCTTACCGCTCGTATCGACGCGCTCGAAGAAGATCTTACGGCGACAATGAAGGATACTTACAGCATCCGAAAGCATGTCGGCATGGTCGCTGCTGATGACGAATAGCCTTAAACAGTGGATACTGCCGAGGTTATGATTGATTCGCATTGCCACCTCGTCGCGTCGGAATTTTCTTCGGATATTGATGCCGTGATTTCACGTGCGCGTGAGGCGGGAGTGGAGCGTATGATCACGATTTCCGATGAGGTGAAGGATATTCTTCCGTCTCAAAAATTAGCGGAGAAGTATGAGTACATTTTTTATACGGCAGGCGTGCATCCGCACCATGCATCGACGTTCGATTCGGTGAATGATCTTGCGACGATCCGCGCCTCGGCGGCTCATCCGAAGTGCAGAGCCATCGGCGAGATCGGGCTCGATTATCATTACATGAACAGCCCGAAAGACAGTCAGCAGCGTGTATTCGAAATACAGTTGGCACTCGCAAAAGAACTGGATCTTCCTGCGGTTGTGCATTGTCGAGATGCCGTTGATGATATCTGGACGATCGTGAATCACATCAAGCCGAAGAAGCTTGTCATTCATTGTTGTACGGAGAAGTGGGCGGATATCGAAAAATTTGTGAAGGCGGGTTTCATGCTCTCGTTCACGGGCATTGCGACGTATCCCAAATCGGTAGAGGTCAGAGAGACAATTCAGAAGTGTCCGATTGCTCAACTGATGGTCGAAACCGATTCGCCGTTCCTCGCTCCCGTTCCGCATCGCGGAAAGCGTTGCGAGCCGGCGTATGTAGTCGAAGTCGCGAAGATCGTTGCGGAGGTGAAGGGGATGACGTTCGAGGAGGTCGATCGCATCACGACAAAGAATGCAGTAGAGTTCTTTGGTCTGCGCTTGTAGCTCAATTGGATAGAGCGCTGCCCTCCGAAGGCAGAGGTTGTGGGTTCAAGTCCCGCCAAGCGCACCATGTTGATTATGGCATAGCCAATTCCGGTGGCGGCGGCGTAACGATGTCTACTGTACTGACGTATCTATCAAGCAAGTCATCGAATGAGACGTATACATCATCTTCTGGGTGCCTTATTTTTGCTCTCTTTGCCTTTGGAATATCTCTGTAGTCTTTTAAGACGTAAAATCCCGGACTGTTGTTCCATGCTTCTAGATCCAGAGACATGATGTCTTTATATTTTTTCAGGATCGCGAGCAGTGCCTCTTTTGGGGTGTTGAATCCCGTAAAAAATTCTTCGGGAGCTTTGCCGTATCCGAAGCCGACAGTTACACCGTTCTGATTCACGCCCCATGCGCTTCCGTTGCGTTCCACTCCGTGCACGCCGAAATCGAATACGTCAAATTTTCCATGGCTATTTTTTTCGATACATACACAGGTGGCGTGCGATCTTGGATAGCCCGGAATATACAGAATGAATGGTTTTTTCCTCTGCTGCACAAGGATCTCTTTGACGAGAACGGCTGTATCTTCGCAATCTCCGAGATATTTTCCATTGTCGACACGACAGAGTGTGTCATCAGGAAATTGCAAGAAATCTTTCGCGGTTTCTTCCGTACCTTTTAGAAGAGGATCCTTTTCAGGATCCGGAGAGTCATGTGTGTATTCAATGAAGTACCTGATAAAAAGCGCGAGACGCTCCGGTGTGTCCAGAAGTTGTGCCAATTTTCCGATGTACGTTTCGCTCGTCAGAGAGGGATATTTTTTCTGTTCTTCGCGATACAATTCGACCCTTCCCCATACATCTGTCATCAGTGCAATTTTATGGAGTTCTTCGAGTTCACGACGCCGACTCAGAGTGTCTGCGTATTGTTCGTGGAATGCAGTGTCGCTCTTCGTATGATCTTCCTCCTCTCCCAGTGTTTCTTCAGCTTTCTGCAGGACGCCTTCGATGCGCTTGAGGAGTGCGTAGTACACGTCCATCGATGTCACCACCATGCCGTTTCTTTTCGCAAATTGATCGGTGACTGCATTCCATCGTTTCAAGAACACGTTCAGTGCAACTTTTTTGTTGGACAACACTGCTTGCAATCGTCGGCATCGTGCATTCACCTCTTTTTGTCTTATCTGGAGTTTTTCGTGTTGCTCTCTCCAGACGGGTTTGAGCCTTTCGGTAATCTCATCAAAGCTCAGGCTTTCGAGTGATTCGGTTTTGGCTGCACTCTGTTCGGCTGGAGAGGATCCTTCCCCTGAATCAGCCGAGAGAGTTTTGTGCGCACACGCTGCCAGAAGAGAGGCAATGCTTCCCCAAATCATCTGTCTTCGATTCATTGTCATGCCGCTGTTCTTTTTTTCAAGCGGCTTACGCTCAGCATCCATCTGCCTTTCAGCAATCAATGCTTCGTTCAGAGGAAATCATCGTATCCATGTGTCCATCACCGATTCAAGAATCTTCCCGGCGGGTTTGCATCTATCCGCTCCCAGATTGATGCTTTTGTCTCTTTCCTCTACACTTGCGCAACTTTTATGGATCACGGCGATACCATTCTTCGGCTTGATGAGGTGACGTTCTACTACGATCACCGGAAACCGATTCTCGAGAAGACGAGTTTCTCGGTTCGGGAGAACGCCAAGCTTACGATCATGGGGCAGAACGGTGCGGGGAAGAGCACGATCTTTAAGCTGATCACGAAGGATTTGAAGCCGAAGTCGGGCGAGATTCACATCAAGAAAGGCATCACGATCGGCATCGCGAAGCAGGTGATTCCGCACGATGATCTGAAGAAAACGGTTCGAGAGTTTTTTCAGAGCGCGTTCTCCGAAAAGAAGCACGATATCGATCGACACATCGCCAAAGTTCTTGATGTCGTGCACTTGGTTGCCCCTCTCGATAAATTACTCAGTGCGTTCTCCGGCGGGCAGAAAGCGAGACTGCTCCTCGCGTTCGCTCTCATTCAGGAACCCGATATTTTGCTTCTCGACGAGCCGACGAACAATCTGGATCAGCAGGGGATTGATCATCTCACGGCATTCCTCGTGATGTACGAAAAAACCTGCATCGTCATCTCTCACGATGCGGCGTTCCTGAACAGTTTCACGCACGGCGTGCTGCACCTCGACAATTTCACTCACAAAGTGACGCAGTACATCGGCGACTACTTCGATGTTGTGACGCAGATCAGCGAGCAGATCGAGCGTGAGCAGCGGCAGAACGCGCGGATGGAGAAGCAGATGCAGGAGCAGAAGGACAAGATCAACTTCTTCTCCCACAAGGGCGGAAAGATGCGCAAACTTGCGAGCAAAATGCGCACCGCCGTGGAAGAAGCGGAAGAAAATATCGTCGACGTGCGTCAGGATGACAAAACCATTCCGCCGTTTTCGATCGTTGCTGAACCCTTCGCCTTGCCGCTCGTGAAGATTACCTCTGTCACGATCATGAAAGATCACAAGCCGACGAAGAAACGGGTCGATGTCACGGTGCGCAGGCGGCACAGAGTGCTCATCACCGGACCGAACGGCATCGGCAAGAGTTCGCTTCTGGAGGCGATCGCAAACGGGACGGAGAAAGGAGCAGTGATGACCGACGGTGTGCGCGTCGGATACTACCGTCAGGACTTCTCGGGGCTACCGATGGACAAGACGCTGTATCAGATTTTGGAAGAGGCAATGGAAAAGCCGATGCATCAGGAAATTTATGCAACCGCGGCAAGATTTCTCCTGCCCGGTGACAAGTTGCAGGCGAAAGCCATCGAGCTCTCCGAAGGACAGAAAGGATTACTCTGCTTCGCACGTTTCATGCTCCAAAAACCGACATTGCTCATTCTCGACGAACCGACCAACCACATCAACTTCCGTCACATTCCCGTGATCGCCGAAGCGCTCAATCGGTACGAAGGCGGAATGATCCTCGTCAGTCACGATATGGATTTCGTGAATCAGGTGACGGTAAACGAAACACTAAATTTAGGCGATCTTTAGCGCGGTCCTCACTCCGGCGCTGATGCGCCACCTCTCTCCGCTGCGGCGAAGAGAGGAAGATTCGTATTGAGAGAAACATGAGTCACCCCTCTCCTGCTGAAGGAGAGGGGTTGGGGGTGAGGATCGTCAACGAAATGAGCATCTGGCAACCGTACCCGTCGACAAGGTTCTTCCATCTACGGATTTCAGTTCCAGATCTCCCGCGTGAATATCGAACTTCAATTCCGGTCTCTGCTTCTTGATTACGCCGGTCAAAAGTCTCCTGAAACTGTCGGGGGTATCGCCATGCGCATAACCATTGAGCAGCAGGAATGACGGATGCTCCGAGAGGATGGCGCAGCACTGCTCTAAAAGCGGCGCAAGATCTCGTTCCACTCGCCACGTTTTTCCGGAAGGGGAGTGACCGAATGCGGGAGGATCGAGAAGAATCGCATCGTAGGTCTTCCCGCGCTTCCGTTCGCGTGCGACGAAGGTCGGTGCATCGTCAAAGATCCAGCGAATGCCTGTTTCCGGGATCGCATTCAACAGTGCATTCTCTTTCGCCCAGGTGATCGCCGGTTTCGACGCATCGACGTGCGTGACGAAGTGCCCGTCCTTCGCGAATGCGATGCTCGCGCCACCCGTGTAAGCAAACAAATTGAGCATCGTGAGCGGTCGACCGGATTTTTTTGTGATCATTCTCATCCATCGCCAGTTCTCTTCCTGCTCTGGGAAAACACCCGTGTGCTTGTACGGTGCAAGACGTACCGTGAGCTTGAGATCGTTGAAGTCGATCGTCCAGAATTCCGGAAGCGTTTTGTTCATTTTCCAGTTTCCTTTCCCTTTCTCACCCTCATAGACAGCATCTGCACTGTCCCAGAGTTCCGGATTTGACGCAGCGCCGACTGCGGACGGATCCGGTCGAATCAACTTGTATGTTCCCCACTGCTCAAGCCTTCTGCCTTGTCCAAAGTCGAGGAGGGAGTAGATGTTTTGCATCTGTTCCATTCTAGAGCATTTGATCGTTCAAGAGTGTTAGGCAGTATCTTGTCAAAAGACCAAAGAGCCATTAGGCTGCTCTACTTATGGAATCTCCTGATTCAAAACTTCCAGAGAGGCTTTACGAGCCTTTGAGTCCTCCGACGGAGGCTCCTGAAATCGGGAAAGCTGCGGGACGAAAAACGCAGAGGTCTCCCGCCGAGAGAATCTACGGAGAATTGCGCGGGAAAATCGCCGATGTTTTTCCGGACAATGACGAAGTTGCATGGTCGTACAGGGATGAGACATTTGCAGTACAGACCATCGAGCGTCCCCTCGATGCGTATGACGATTGGTTCGAGAAGAAGTTTCAGGGGTCTGATGATTTCAGCAAGCTGTTCACCAGACGACTGTTTCTCGTATGGGAAGAACTGAAGGAGGAGCAATACGTCGTGAATGGGGATCAACTTTGGGAGCACCAGAAGGCGCTGTTTGCATGGGCTGCACTGAATATTTGCACCGGCATGCGTGAGGAGATGGCGAATTTGTTGCTCCGTTCTCCGTATGGCAGCGGCAAGAGCAAGGTGACCGGACTCATGATACGAGCGTTCCGCGATGCGCAGCTCGATTTGATGTTGTTACAGGGCAAAGATCATAAAGAAATTCCGACGGGTGCGCTCATCGGCAAGCGCAAGGAACACCTGATTCAGAATGCGGTGGGAGAGCAGTATGCCGTGTTGGATTCCGAGCACCTCGAGCGGGCGGAGATGAACCGGCACTGGAAGGATCTTGCGGCAATGTACGGTTCGCTCTTCACGGATCTTTTCCCGCAGCCGAAGAAGGCGAGTGATCCGTTCTATGCAATTTTCGAGTCTGAATTTGAAGATGGGTCGAGTGCCGGGTCGATCGATGCTCGTCTCTCGGCATACCTGAAGGCAACGGGCAGAACGATCGGGAAGCGAACCAAACCCGTCTCTGACATGCTGTCGGCGTTCAAGCAATTGATTGACGGTGAGATCGTTCTCATCCTCAATGAAGAAAATATTCCGGTTCCGGTTCCCGCGCAATTGCGTGACGATTGCACGGAGAGCGACGTGCGAACGGGTCTCACGGGAGATTCCGCATTCGCGCTTCGTGAAGGCGAGCATTACCGCATCAAGGCATCGGACAGACATCTGTCACCCGACCGATCGACGCATACGACAAAGGTGAATGCGGACGATCCCGCTCAGTTTGCGATCGTCCACGGAACCGCACTGACCAGAAATCCGGAGACGATCCGTCGCGATATCCGCGGGGAAATCGCCGAGAGATGCAAAGGCTTGTTCCTCGATGAGGCGGGGCTTCTGAACCCGGCAGTGATCGGAGATTCCGTCACGCAACTCGTATCTCACGAGCCCATCGTGATCGGCGTGACCGGTCAGGATAAAGGCGTTGCCGGTTGGCAGCGTTCACCGTCGATTTCCGAAGCGAAGATGATCGAACTCGGGCTCATGAAACCGGTTTCCTATGCAGGCATCGGTGATCCGGAGAATCCGCCCTCAGCAGGATCTGAGGAAGCATGGCAAGCGTATGAAGAAGCAATGTTCGAGGATTACCAAACGGCGGAGATTCTCGGCATCAGCCAGCCGCATGAAGTCGATACCGTCGTGGTGCTGAAAGCGGCGCGCGTGCACGAGTACGCAAAGCGCATTCGTCTTGCGCATGAGGCGAGGAACGTGCCGGTGAACGTCTTCATCTATTCGACCGGTGCCGGCAACAGGAAGACTGAAGTCCTGAAAGCGTTCAAAGCGCCGAAGAAGAAGAATGAACCGCGCCGCATTCTCGTTGCCGAAGACAAACTGATTGCCGAGTCGCTCACGATCCCGAATGCACAGTGTTACGACATCCTCGATGTCGTCAGTGATTTCGATATGGATCAGATTCGCGGACGGCTGGGACACGTTCGCAATACTGATATCGAACAGGAACAGGCGGTTGCTCGCACGGTGATCCGTCAGCAATTTTTGCATAAAGGCAGAGACCCCTACGTCCGCACCGCTGCTCGCAAACAGGGATACGCACTGCCGGATGAAGATGCGGCGTGGAGACCGCTCCACTCGATGATCGACCGAAAGTCACACGACATCGATGCCGCACGGAAGGAACTGAAAAAGGTGAAGGCTTTATCCATCCCGGATGCTCCCGTTGCGCGCAGACGCAAGATGAGTGCCAAGGGTTCGATTCCGGCATTCGTCGGAACCGAACTGGGATACAGAAACCCCCATGCGAAAATGTTGGATGACCGTAAGAAAGAAAAAGAGAGGAAAAAGAGAGAGAGTTTGCTGAAAGCGAGACAGCAGCAGGAGCGGCTGGAAGAGAAAGAGTTGGAGGCATTGCTGCAAGTTCCCGCCTCCCGACCGAAATTTTCTGAGCATGCATCCGGTTCCAAACCCCCCGTCGAGTTTTCGTCGCTTGGCGACATTCCGTGGTTCAGGAAGCACAAGTCAATTTATGAATAATGCGGAGAGTTTCCCGCCGGCGTGGGATGAACGGTTGACGCTCGATCTTAGGGATATCGATCTTCCGGATCCCGAAAAATTTCAAAGTTACGAAAAAATGGCCATGAAGCGCGGCAATACGGCTTTTCTGGAGTTGTTTGCAAGGACACAGTCACGCTTGCCGAAGTTGATCGCCACCGTTCGTTGGTCCATGTTTCACAGTCCCGGCAAAGATTTTGCCGACGAGATCGGACTCAGCGGTCATGGATACTTTTCAACGGAGAAAGATCTGGAAGGGAGGCAGCCGCAGTTTCATACGTATCATTTGCTGTTGAAGCATTGGGAAACAATCGGAATTTCGCGAGGCATTCGCGATCAGTTGCTCGATCTCCTCACGTTTCCTGCTCTCTTCGAGCAGGAGAATCCGAAAAAGAATCGTACGTACGATCCGCAGCCGACGCTTCTCCAGAAGATCGACGAAGTGCGTTCGGGGGCTCTCGGGATTCTGAACGATTCGCACGTCACTGCGTTCTACCACCGCATCGGATTCGAGAACGGTCATCCGAATGTGGCAAAGCACTTCCCGAAGTTCTGGAACAAGCTCTGGCAACGGGAGAAAACAGGTACGGTTCCGATTGCATTGGAATTGCTCGATGTCATTCAGGCGATGTACGCCGGAGAAGATGATGCATCAGCTCAGCTGCGTGTGCTCCGAATGGCTGAAGGTAAAGCGCTCTGGATCGAAGCGAAGAAGAATCAGTACCGCGGTCGAGGCATCGAGGAACCACTCTGTGAACTTCTCGCGAAGATGGAGATGGATCTTGCGGAGAACTTCGAGTGGCACATCGACGACGGAAAAAAGAAGAAGAGTGAAGGCATGACACTGACTGCCGAAGCGCTTCGGGAAGCGTACGACATTCCGAATGTTTCCGTACAGAGCTTGATCCAGTGCGAGCTCGTCGACTGGAAGGATATCGAAACCGTTGCCGCCCGCGTCATCGATCCGAAGGCGCTTCAGACCTTCGAAGTTTCCTGGTATGCCGCGCATTCCGCGGAGAAACAGAGAGTCAGTTTCGGGAATTCTGCCGAACAGGCGATGAAAGAACGCGGTTTCAATTACAGAATGCTCTACGATCTACTGATGACGGATGATGAAAAACAATCCACGATGACGAACGTTTCCGATGAGGGTGAGACACGCAACAGACCTGAGAATGTCATTCGGCACATCATCCATGACAACGCTCAGAGCAGCCAAATCTCCATCGAATCACTCATCAGGATTCTGACTCGTGACGATGCGGCGTATCAGGAACTTCGGAATCTCTATGTCTCTGAGCGCGAGAGATACTACCGGAGAATCGGCAACAGACTCGAAGGAAACGGCTTGCAGATGCGCATTCAACGTGAGCTTGCCAATATGTCCATGGGAGAACTTGCGATGCATTTTCTCTCGGCTTCGGAGAAGAAAGACAAGATGACAGTGCGTGCGAAAGATCTTGAGCTGCAGCGACTGGAACGGAATGAGTTGAAGGATCACCCGATTTCGTTTCGAAGAGTATTCAAAATTTTGGCTGAAGCGATCGCGGAAAGAAAAGAGGAAGCGACAGTCTCTCTCCGGTCGCTCAACGAATTTCCGGAAGCACTGAAGATCTGGACGACGGTGCAGGAGCTTGCCGAACATTGCGTGAAGGGGATGAAAGGCGCTGCGTACGTTACCGAAGCGATGGAAAACTATGCATCGGCGGATTCTCCTGATTGCTTGCGATCGGATCTGATTCTCGATGTCGCATCCGGCACGTTTGTTCCGCCGCTGCGTTGCTTGCGCGTGATGGCGCAAGGGGTTGCCGAAAAGACACTCTCCCCCGATGTTGTGTTGGATTGGTATGAGCGCTTTCCGCAGCAATTGACGGAAGGATGTCAGGTCTTCAGCCCCACATCATTTCAGAAGCCCCTGGCTCGCTTGCTCTGCACGATGATCGGAAGTCTTGATTCCAATATGATCGATTTCTTCAGACGGCGGGTGGAGGGACTGAGGGATACGCACGGGACGCAGCTGATTCGCGCCATTGATGAAGGGCACTATGACGCATCAGACTGGGTGAACGTGCGGAAGATTCTTCTCGGTGCCGGTTTGAAGTCGGGCAGCATCAAGTGGCAGTTTGCGGAGATGCTTTTCAAGAATGGTCAGAATGTCGATGCGGCTCTCGAGGAACTTGTGCCGCGGCTGGAGCAACAGGGGCTGGAAATTCATTCCGAAAATTTACCCGGTGTGACACGCGAGGAACTTTTGAAGCACAGAAAAAAGTAGAGAGATCTATGCTTCTTTCCGAAGCATTGCTTCGTAGATTTTCTCCATGCGTTCGGTCACTCTGTAAGGGGCACAGCGCTCGGCAAACGCACGACCGTTCCTGCCGAATGCTTCCCGCTTCGCCGGATCTGCGAAGAGTTCAGTGAGACGCGCTGCGAAGGCACGAGTGTCTCCGCCCTCGACGATGAAGCCGTTCTCACCGTTTCGGATCTGCTCGGGAAGTCCCCCGTGATTCACACCGATGACGGGAAGTCCGCACGCAATCGCCTGCATGGTCGTCATCGACTGATTCTCCGAGCGACTCGTGATTGCGTAGACATCGGTGGCATTGATTGCCTCGATGAGCTCCTTGCCGCGCAGCATGCCGAGAAAACGAGTGTCACTCTCGATACCGAGCGTCTGCACGCACGCACGAAGTGTGCGCTCCTCTGGACCCGAGCCGATGATCACGAGTTCCGCATCCACAGTCTTCCGCAGGAGTGCGAATGCTTCGAGTAGCTCTCCGATATTCTTCTCTCGTGCGAGTCTGCCGAAACACAGCACGGCGAATTTTATGATGCCGAATTTCTGCTTGAGATGTTTTTTTTCGGGCAGAGAACGGAAGTGATCCGTCTCGACGGGATTCGAAACGACATCAATGTTCTTCGTGACGCCGTACCTACGGAGCTCATCTGCAACTATGTGCGACGGTGCCGTGACGGAATCGCATTTCTGGTAGTACTTCGCGGCGAATGTCTTCAATCGTTCCCTTGTCCAATGGTAATCGAGATGGAAATAGTGTGCGTACTCGGCAGGAAGCGTGTGCTGTGTTCCGAGGAGCGGCACACGGAATCTTCTCGCCGATCGCACCGCTTTGGCTCCGACCGTTCCGAACGTGTGTGTATGGAGGAGATCGGGCCGAAACCTGTCAAGTTCCTGTTTGATAGAACATGGCAGTACGAAACGGAACGTCGGCGCCCACGGCACTCCGATACTCGGAAGAGAAACATGCCTGCACGGTTCTCCGTTCCTCGTTCCGGAGCCTTCGGATGGAGCGAAGAGACACGTGGCGTGCCCTTGGCTCTCCAGTTTTTGCATCAGTGTTCTGATCACATCACTGATGCCGTTCACTTGTGCCGGAGAGAAATCGGAGAAGAATGCAATACGCATGGTTATTGGCTCTCCCGCAGGAGTGCTCGCTTGGCATGTTGCGAGACGAAGAAATAGGCAGTGAGAAAAATGATCACGATGAGAGCGACAAGCCACCCCGCATCCTGAATGTACGCACCGATCATGATGTATGAGGTGCCGAACTCGTAGCCGATCATCAGCAGGATTGCGTACTGCGTCAGAACAACGGGGATGACGAAGCGCAGGAATTTCCCGATGGGGATCTTCGCAAGACCGGCGGTCATGAGCAGCGGAGTACTGAGGCCATACGCCCATTTGGAGAGGAGCACGGATTTGAGAGTGTGTTGCTGCCACAGACGTTCGATGCTCAGAAGCCGCTTCTCGGAAAATCCGAAACGGTGGAGGTAGCGCGAGAGAAAATTTGCAGAACGACCGAGGATTCCGATGCCGAAGTACAGCGTATCCGGAACGATATCACCAAGGCAGAGGAGGATGTACGTCGGGAGGAGACTCAGTGTTCCTTTCGCCACGAACAGTCCCGCAATCAACGAAACGATAGGCCCCTCGATGAATGCAAGCGGAAACAGAATCCAGTAGCGGTACGCGAGGAGAAGGGGGATGACTGCATCGATGTTCATGGAAGAGAGGGACTAGCGAATATCGGTATAGGTTCCGGTGACGGGCTTTTTCAGGATGACTTCCGACAGGTAGTTCAGGACGTATGTCCATGCCGTTTTCAAAAGTCCTTCTTTCACGATCCTGCGACCGGATGTGAAGATGAGGAATTTCCGGTCGAAACGGATTTTTCCGATGGCATGCAAACGACGGGCGATATTCGTGTCTTCGCCGTAGAACGCGATGGTCGTGTCGAAACCGCCGATCTCCCGAAGGGAGTCTTTCCGTGCGATGAAATTACCGCCGACGAGGACGTACCCCGTGATCCACGAAGCTGGCATCGCGAGAAACTGCCAGTATGCAAGCACGAGTGTTCGTTGCCATACGGGAAGATCGTCGTAGTCGTACGGACCGCTGAGAGCGACAAGGTTCGGATTCGCTGCAAAGTTTTTTCGCACGGTACGGAGCCACGACGGAGAGAGACGCGTATCGGCATCCAGATAGGCGATGTGTGTTCCCTGTGCTTCGAGAAGACCCCGCTGCCTTGCCTGCGTGAGTCCTTTTTTGGGTTCCGGTACCACTCTGACACCGGGGAATTGCTTTGCAACGCGAGCCGTTCCGTCAGTACTCGCGTTATCGACGACGATGATTTCGAGGAATGCGTTCGGAGCATTCTCAAGCAGGCTCTGCAGGCACGCTCCGATGTACTTCTCCTCATTGTACGCCGGAACCACGACACTGATGGTCATTGGAAGAGGGAAGTGATCGTATTTTTCTTTCTGCCGCCGCCGTGATCGTTGATGAAGCGAAGATCCCGCTTGAAGAGAGTGCGGCAGAGCAGAAAGATCGTGGGGATCATGAGCGGCACCGCAAAGACGTCAATGGAGTAGTGCGTGTGTGCGAGGAGCACGGCAATAGCGAAGACGAGAGAGGAGAGGAGTAATACGGAACGAATGAAGGGCTTGTGCCAAAAAATAAGCGCGAGCATCAACGGAAACGCAGTGTGACCCGAGAAGAAGAATTCGTTTGTTCCGTACGCAATGTTGTAGAAAAATTCTTCCGTCGGAGCTTTCACCTCATCGGGTCTGGCTCCGAGCGGCGTGAGAATGATGAAAAATGAACGAATGCTGTACAGAAGCCCGATGGTTTTCAGGGAGAACGGCAGGTACTCCGGATACAGGAAAGCAATCACCGCGAGAAATCCGAAGAGAAGTTCCATCCCCCAGACGAGGAGATACTCCAGTTCCATCACCGGCAGGCGATCGAGGAAGAGATCATGTTCCCACGTTCCCTGGAGCGTCTGTTGCAGGTGATGTCTGGATGCTTCCGACAACTCCAGACCGACCATCAGGAAGAGAAGCCCAAGCAAGAGTGAGAACAGGAAGTGCCGATCGTTCCAGAGCGTTCGGTATTTTCTCCAGTTCACATGCTTCATGGTGCGTCAATTGTAGCCTATCACTGCTTCAAGCGATCGATGTTGTCATAGACAATCCCGGATATATCCTGAATGGCCGAGGATGCGGTTTGAAGGTCTGCACCGGCTGTGAGAATGCACAGAATGTACGGGGAGGACGGGTGGTAGACAATCCCGCAGTCGTGCAATTCGTTCTCTGCAGGAGTCGACCCAACACGCAAACCGTACTTATGAGCGACGCGAATATTCTTCGGCACTCCGGCGACAATCCCCCGGTCGAAATTCGTTTGCACCAAAAGTTGCAACGCAAATTGCGAGTAATTCTGGGAAAGATAATTGGCGTTGTAGAGCGCCACGAAAATATTCACGAGCGAGATGAGGCGCGTATTATCGAGCTGACCGCTCAGCACGAGTTGCATGGTGCCAAGATCCGAAAATGTATTTGAATTCTCAAGCAATCCGAGTTCATTGATCTTATTTTGCAGCAGAGTGGTGGAACTGTTATCGGAGTACCGGATCATCTTCTGCAGCAGCTCCCGTACGGTATAGGAGGAATGCAGTTTGAGAGTATTATCCAGCGGTCCGGTAATGAAACGGTAACTGTCTTCCTTTTCATAGGGGATGCTTTCATCGAGCAGCTCAGGATGACGATCCGCTTCATGCAGAATCGTCATCATGATCGGAAGCTTAATCAGGCTTGCCGGCTCAAAAATTTCATTTTCCCGAATGCTCAGGCGCGCACTGTGCTTGAGGTCGCGAAAGTAGAGAGCGATATGAGGGACGGTGCCGCCGGTTGCAGTGTAGTGTGCGATTCTCTTGATGAGTTCTTGCCGCAGCGGTTCGTAATCCCATTCGGACAATGCCGCTTCTGTGCTCGCACACGTTTTGGCGGGACTGAGCAGGTCAAACTCCGGGACACATGCGTGCGCTGCGTTCCACAGTTTCTGCAGAGCGGCAAACGACACGATGCCAAGCACAAATACCACGAGGTACACGCCAAACGTTTTCCAGCATTGCGAATTTCCAGTGTGCATGACGGCAGTTTCAACCCATGCCTTCTTTCTTGCAAGTGACGATCTGATTTTGGAGCTCTGTACTGGATGTTAGTACAACCATGATGAGTACTATCTTCGAAAATCTTTATTCGGAATCTATCCACAATTCAAGCAATCATCTTTTAATATGTCAGATGCGTAGGGCATCAATCTTAATAAATCCTGTACTTTGACCGTTGCCCAAAGTTGCCAATCTTTACAGATGCTTCCTTTACATTGGTAGCCAATAGACTCCAATACTGATCGCAATTGGGGGTTTGGGGCAACTTGCAATGTAATGGATGAACCTAGTTTGTAATCTGCATTTTCGCCGCCAGCAACCTGTTTTAGGCGATCAGTTCCGCATCTTGCAGCAGTAAACAATGACCCCATAAATCGGAGGTGTCTATATTCAGAAAATGATGGATAGACGGAGTCTCCATTCTCGCGTGGAGTTGGCAAATCAGTGCATACAGTAATTCTATTATTGTTTGAAGAAAGACATTCTCCAGAATTTACATCGATGTAATATGGCTTACCTATACCGTCGATTGTGCTGAGCAATGTACACGCAAGGGGATTTTTTGTCGCTTTTGCAACATCACGTAAGCATACATCTCTTCGATCACACCAGCCTAATTCCCCACACTGTTCCGATTCAATTTGTAAACAAAGAGCAGGATCACTTTTTTCAATTGCAGTTCGCGTAATTTTTTCTCTTTGGTGTGGATCCACGGGGAAAAATATTGCATTTAGAAAATAGTCCTTTCTCACGAAGTTATATACGGATTTATGAAAAAAATATGTAATTACCGAAAAACCTATTACGACGCCTAGAACCAGTACTGCAATATATCTTGTACGAGGAGATTTTGCGGTTATCATAATTAAGTTGGAGCGGGTAACGGGAATCGAACCCGTCTATCTGCCTTGGCAAGGCAGCGTACTACCAATGTACTATACCCGCGGAGATTGGAAAGAGCGTGAGTATCCTACGAAAGGAGGCACCTTCGCGCAAGGGTAAGATGGTTCGGTGTTTGCTATGCTCTTCCGCGCGCGGGATTCGTACAGTGGTAGTACGCAAGCTTCCCAAGCTTGAGACGCGAGTTCGATTCTCGTATCCCGCTCCATCCGCCTTCACTTTTCCTGTTCCCGGGCGTATACCATCCCTGACCCTCCGCCGTTTTTATGAAGGAGAAGCTTATAGAACAGGCAGATCTCTTGCTTGAGAAGAAGCACGACAAGGAATTGCGTGCTCTTCTGTCGCAACAGGATTTTCACATCACGGCGCAGGTGATCGACGGGTTGAGCAACGGCAAGCGGAAGACGTTTGCGATTCTGCCACCCGAGAAGCAGGCCGAGGTGGCTCTCGTGCTGAATGAAGACAGCAAGAAACGCATCTTTCCGCGCCTCCCCGACGATGTGATCTCGCGCTTCCTGCACTTCAACGATGAAGACGATGCGACCGATATCCTGCAGTACCTTTCGCCGATCCGTCGCTTCGTGATCCTGCAACACATGAAGGAAGAGAAGCGCAGGAAAATCGAGAAGCTGTTGAAATTCGGTTCCGAGACCGCAGGAGGTCTCATGGATCTCAACTTCATTCTCGTGAAACCGACCTTCACGTTTCGGGATGTGCTCGATAAGGTGCGGCACCACATCGAAGGAAAGCGCGATATGCCGACCGTGATGGTCGTCGATGAGAAGGCGGCACACCTCGTGGGGTACATTCCGGAACGCAGTCTCCTGTTCCCTCCCTCCCATGCGACGGTTGAGCAGCAAACCCAACCGCTTCCGATGGTGTCTCACAAGGTGGATCGTGAAAAAGTGATGCAGATGATGTCCCGTATGCGTTCGGAATTGATCTGCGTGTCGGATGAGAAAGATCAGGTGCTTGGCATCATTCACCTTCGCGATCTGATGAAAGTGGCTCAAGCCGAAGCGACCGAAGACATCTACCGCTTCGCCGGTGTCGACGTCGAGGAACACGCGCTGGACTCCGCGTTTTCCAAAGTGAAGCGTCGCTACAACTGGCTCCTCGTGAACTTGCTCACGGCTTTCCTCGCCGCTTTCGTGGTGTCGCTCTTCGAGAGCACGATTGCGAAGTTCGCCATCCTCGCCGTCTACATGCCGATCGTTGCCGGGCAAGGCGGCAATGCCGCAACGCAGGCACTCGCCGTCGTCGTCCGCGGACTTGCGCTCGGTGAAATCAACTGGTCGAAGGCGTGGTCCGTCATTCGACGCGAAGCGATTGCCGGTGCCTTAAATGGCATCATTACCGGTGTTGCCGCCGCCGCGATGATGGCGGCGTTCGGCGTGCCTCCGATACTTGGGTTCATCCTCGCTATCGCGATGATCGTGAATTTGTTCGTCGCCGGTTTCTTTGGCGCACTCATTCCGTTCGTCCTCAAGCGCTTGAAGATCGATCCCGCGACGGCAAGTACGGTCTTCGTGACGACCACCACGGACGTGTGCGGGTTCTTCGTGTTTCTGGGATTGGCGAAGCTGCTGATGTCGTAGCGCGGGAGAAGGGGTTAGGGGATGAGGCGGAGGGCTGGTCTTTTGCCCTTCTTTCCGCTATAATAATGGGATTTATGCGAACACTTTTTTCCGCCATTCGTGCACTTATTCTTGGCATTGTTATTGCAGGTTCATTCCTTGCATCCGGTGCGGTGGAGGCTGCGACCTGCCCGGGTCCCGACTATCCACAACAGTGCCCGGGAGCATTATTGTATCCGTCTGCCCCTGGTTGCATTGCAGCGAATGACCTTTGCATTCTTGAGCCATTACCGGTTCCTGGAGGTACTGCACTCAATGCTATCCCAGCCGATAAAATTAATAATCTCGGTGCATTCACAACATACATCAACGGCGGTCTCTGGAAGTGGGTGTTCGGCATCGGTGTCGCCGTCGCCGTGCTCAATGGCGTGGAAGCGGGAGCCATGATCGTTCTCAGCAACGGAGACTCCGGCAAGATCGAAGGGGGAAAAACGCGGTTTTTCTGGTCGATCGTCGGACTCATCCTCCTCCTGCTCTCCGGCGTACTTCTCAACGCCATCAATCCGTTCGGTTTCGTCAATATCACATGAAGAAAACTCTCTCCCTCTCTGCGGCGTTGTTTTCCTTCCTCTCCGCGACTCTCGTATTCGCAGATCAAGTGACCATTTACTGCGGCAATCTCCCCGGATGTACCGGAACCATGGCAAATCCGACACCGGTCACTGAATACCTGACGTCAGCCCTGAATCTTCTCATCATGAGACTTCCAGACTACGTGGAAGGATTCGGCGTGCTCTTCATCATGATCGGCGGTGCGTACATTCTCCTCAGCGCCGGTAACAGTGAGTACGTGACGAAGGGGAAGAATACGATCACATGGGCGGTGATCGCCATCTTCATCGCACAATTTGCAAAGCAGTTCGTGGGGTTTGTGCAGAGCGAAGTTCTCACGAGAACTTCCGGTGCTGATTTGGTTGATTCCATTGTCCAAACACTCGCGGGATCCATCTTCAATCTCTTGCAGGTCGCACTCATCGGCATTGCAATCTTCAGCGGCATGCGCATGGTGCTTGCGTTCGGTCAGGAAGCCGAATTCAAGAAGGGAGAGGACGGACTCTTCTATGCGGCGCTCGGTGCGATCATCATCAATCTTTCATACAAAATCTATCTTGCTGTTTCTACTCTGTAGCATTCATGAAACGCTTTCTTCTCATTGCCATCGGCTGCCTTCTCCCCGTCACCGCTCTTGCCGGGGTCAATATCGATAACTACGGTTTCGATTGCACGGGGTTTGTGTACTGTCATTCCCCACTCAATGCCGTGACCGGTATCGCAACCAAGCTCATCGCATGGATCGGGGCTTTCATTGTCGCTCTCGCCGTCGTTTCGTTTTTCTACGGTGCTCTCCGCATGGCGGTTTCGAGGGGTGAAGAAGGGAAAGAGATTGGCAAGAAAGCAATGATCTATGCATCTCTGGGGCTGGCGGCTGCGCTTCTGACCAGAATGATCCTTCAGTTCATTTGCGGCTATCTCTATTATGTTGGCGGAACTCCTGCAGGCTGCCCGACATCGTTCTTCTTTTTCTGAAAAGCTTGCGGCACGAATGGCTGTAAGTTTTCGGCATTCCGCTTTAAGCTGGTGGTCATGAAGAAGCGTCAGTACGTCACGACCGCCATCGATTACCCGAATGCCGCTCCGCACATGGGGCATGTGTTGGAGAAGGTGCTTGCGGACGTTCTTGTGCGGTGGTTTCGGCTACGCGGCGATGAAGTCAGGTTTCAAATCGGAACGGATGAGCATGGCATCAAGATTCAGCAGACTGCTGAGAAAGAGAGGATGACGCCGAAAGCCTTGGTCGATCGGAATGTGCCCCTGTTTCAGGATCTGTATCGCACACTCGGGATTTCAGCGGATCTCTTCATCCGGACGTCTGACAAAAAAGTGCACTGGCCAACGGTGGAAGCACTCTGGAAGAAGCTTCAGGATGCGGGAGTCCTCGAGAAACGAACGTACACGGGGCTGTATTGCAGCGGCTGCGAGCGGTTCGTGACGAAGAAAGACTTGGTCGACGGTCTGTGTCCTGACCACCAAATTGCACCGCAGGAAGTGAAGGAGGAGAACTGGTTCTTTGCGCTGAGTACCGAAACGACGTGGTTGAAGGGTTTGCTGAAGAAAGAGTACAAAATCACCCCGTCGTTCCGTAAGAACGAAACATTTGCGCTTCTCGAGCAGGGGCTCGAAGACGTGTCGTTCTCGAGACCGAAGAGCAGTCTGTCGTGGGGGATTCCCGTCCCTGGCGATGAAGAGCAGACGATGTACGTGTGGTGTGATGCGCTGACGAATTATATTTCAGGGCTCGGATATTTCACGGATCATGAAGAGAAGAAGTGGTGGGACGATGCGACGATCACGCACGTGATTGGCAAAGACATCGCACGGTTTCATGCACTGATCTGGCCCGCGATGCTGAAGGCAGCCGGTGTACGCATTCCCGATCAGCTCCTGATTCACGGCTTCCTCACGAGTGAAGGCCAAAAGATGAGCAAGTCCCTCGGGAATGTCGTGAAGCCGGAGGAGGTTCTCGCACATTTCAACGGCAATCCCGATCCGCTGCGGTTCTATCTGAGTGCCGAAGTGCCGGTCGGCAACGACGGTGATTTCAGCTGGAAACGGATCGATGAGCTGTACGACAGCAAACTCCGGAATCAGCTCGGGAATATGCTGAACAGAGTGCTCGTGATGATGAAGAAAGACGGTTTTGGTCTTCAGATCAACAGTTCCAGAGCATTCGACGATCAGGTCGTTTTGGAGTGGAAGCAGTACGATGAAGCGTTCGAGAATTTTGAATTGCACAAGGCAATTCAGCAGGTAACGGTCTGGATCGATCGCATGAATGCAGCGTTCAATTCGTCGGCACCGTGGAAGCTGGAAGGTGCTGCGAGAGCGAATGTTCTTTCCGAATTTGCCGAAATGCTCCGCCATGCATCGCTCATGCTCCTGCCGTTCATTCCGGAGTCAGCTCAGAACATGAGCACGCAGCTCGGTCTTCCGTACGCGAAGAAGATGCTTGAGAAAGATTTTGTGATCACAAAAGAAATGAGAACGTGGGGGGCAGTGAAGGACTGGAAGAGGGTGGGGGAGCCGTCGATACTGTTCCCACCGCTTCTTCCGTAACTGAGACGCTGCGTCTCAGCTGTGGGGCATCTTTGGTGTGTTCCGATGGCATTGGCAACGTATTCGATGTACACTGTATCCAGCTCCCGAGTATTCATGCATGACAGCATCGAGAATGTCTGAAATGGGTGGAGAGGGGAGCGCACTTACTTCTTTTCTTTCTCTTTTGTATGTTCGATCCTATGGGAGACCTCACAAATCCCGGCAGCGATGATCCGCTCGCACCGACTTCCAATTTTGCAGAAGCTCCGGCAGCCCGTCCGCCGCGCGCCCCAATGGGAGGCGGTTCCAGCAGCCGCTACGGCGAAGAGTTGCACTCCGTCACCATCCGCGCACGTCAGCGCACGTTCTACATCGATCTGAAGCAGTCCGGCAGCGGAAAATTTCTGAAGATCTCCGAGAAGTCCCGCGGAGGACAGAAGACGACGATTATCTTCGATATTGAAGATCTGCCCGCATTCATTGCGGCACTACAGGAAATGCAGACGAAGCTCTAAAAATCGCATACTGATTCATCACTGTCATGGTTCGAGACGCTCTGTGGAGCTCCTCACCATGACAGTTTTTGCGTTGTCATGCTGAGGAGCACGGTGCCTCAGCAATGTGCGTCTCGAAGCATCACTCCCTCTCCGGCAACACATACCCGTTCACCAGCGGATTCTGCCGCATCGCACTGACGATGATCTTCGCAGCCTCCGCGCGTGTGATCGGCTGGTCCGGATGAAATGTCCCATCGGGGTATCCCCGGACTATTTCATGATCCGCAGCCGTTGCCACGTACGCCGCAAACCAGTCGGTCGATTTCACGTCCGAGAAGGAGAGCGTCGTCCCGCTCGAAGCAGCCGGAACAAACTGTGCCGCGAGGATCAGCATTTTCACGGCTTCTGCACGATTGACGTTTGCATTCGGCTTGAAGGAGCCATCACCGTATCCGGATGTCACACCGAAATGCGCCGCACTGTAGATCACTTGCCTTCGGAATTTCATGTCTTCGTTTTCACCGATGAATGGAACATTCATGATGTCTTTGAAGCGTTTCTCCCTGTCGGTTGCGGTGATGAAGTGCGTGCAGGTCGAAAGTAAGATCATCTTCAGAAATTCGAAGCGCGTGATCGGCTGATCGGGAGAGAATTGTGCCGAGATTCCACTGCCTGTCCGTACGTCATATCCGCGGACAAGAGGCATTTTTTGCGGAAGAATTCTCGTGCTCTTGAGAATCGATACCTCGTTCGATGCCCAGTGGTTCTTCATATCGCCGAACGGTCGGTCTTCTCTCGCGTACAGGAAGCACGCATTCTCCCGTGCATTCGTGCCATCGTTCAATTCCGTTTTATCGTCCACACCGTCGCGGTCGCTGTCTGCTTCGACCGGATTCGTTCCCTTCGCGAGTTCCTCGGCATTCGTCAGACCATCGCCGTCCGGGTCGTCCACTTTGCTCTGTGGGATGGGTTGCTGACTCAGCTGCGTGCTCTGTTCCCAGTCATCCGGCAAGCCGTTGTGATCCGCGTCGGTTGAGTACTTTGCATCGAGAGGAAACGGATCTTCCGGATCATTCACTCCATCACCGTCCGTATCAGCTTTCTTCGGGTCCGTGTTATGGATCAGCTCGATTCCGTTCACCCAGCCGTCACCGTCGGTGTCGGTTGTCAGATCGTCGGTGCGGTCAAGCGGATTGCGACCGGCACGGATTTCCGAACCATCAGCTTCTCCCCCTCCGTCAGAGTCGGTGTTGTACGGATCCGTTTCACCGGCATCCAGCGTTCCGTTGCCGTTGGCATCTTCCGAGACATCGGGAATACCGTCACCATCCGTGTCCTGATCGGATGATAGCGCATGCACTACTTCATGCGTTGTCGCTACGAAGAGCAGTGCGATCACGATGATCGAAAAAATTCGCTGTTTCATGCTATGGGAGGAGGGATGTCATGTCCTTGCATGTACTCTCTTCCGCTCATGGGCTTACCGCCGTTCGGTTGGATTCTTGAGACGAAGAGCAGGGATTTTCCTTTGCAGGGAAGAGGAAAACTCTCAGGATCGGAAGCGAGAGACGCCTCGAGAATTTTTGCTTCGTTCCATCGTACACCCGGTTCCATGCCGAGTGCACGAACCATCCGATCGATCTTCTCTGCGGTCATCGCTTCCGGATCGGCAATTCCATCGGCTGTTTGTAACTTTTTGCAGAATGTTGCTTGTGAATGATCCTGTTCTCGTTCTCTGAAGGGTGATGTTAGTGTCTTGATGAGGAGATCTGCGCCGAGCAGCGCAAGTTTTTCGTGAAGACTCTCGAATGTTTCTCTCTCGTCCAGCGGAATCGACTGTTGACGTAGAATCGGTCCCGCATCCAGCTCTTTTGCCATACGCTGGATCGTGACACCGGTCTCAGGCATTCCCTGCAGGATCGCATGTTGAATCGGCGATGCACCGCGAAGTTCCGGCAGAAGCGAAGCATGGATGTTGATTGCTGCGACCTTCGGCCACTTGAGAACTTTTTCCGAGAGAATTTGTCCGTAACTGACAACGATGAGATAGTCCGGACGGGGAAATTGAGAATTGAGAATTGAGAATTGAGAATTGATTTTCTCAGGTTGCCCTATCTTCAAATCAAGTTCCAGCGCGGCGATTTTGACGGATGACGGCGTGAGAATTTGCTTGCGACCGACCGGACGATCGGGCTGTGTGATGACGAGTTGCACGTCGAAACGGTTATCCGAGGCAAGCAATCGTAGACTCGGAACTGCGAACGCGGATGTGCCGAGGAAAACGACGGAGGAAGGCATCTTTCTCCTATCTTACATCTTCTTTCCGAATGCTACACTCCGTCTGTGTCTCACCGCGCTCCTCAGATTGCCGGCATCATCCGTTCGCTCGTCGCGACGATCGCACTCGATATTCCTCCGACAGTCGCAGGGCTCACGAGCATTGCGGATGTGAGAGTCAGCACAGACCTGAGTTATGCGGATATTTTTGTCAGTTCCGTCGATCGAACCGAGGCTGCCGTGAAGTTTCTTGCATCCAAGAAGAGCCGAATGCGGCGTGAGCTTGCGGAGAAATTAAAGACGCACCGGGTGCCTGTTCTCCGTTTTCATGTTGATGTCGAGGGGCAGAGAGGAGAGAGGATCGATCGGTTGTTGAGTTCGCTCTCCTAAGTACTACCGCGTCACAAACTTCGTGGAGTTGGAAGCTGAACATGATTGAGCGTCTTCACTCACGGACGTACACTCGCTCCCTTATGCTTGAGAGAGCAACGATCGACCGGGCACAGTCACTGATCAAGGATGCGAAACGACTCTGTTGCATCTGCCACCGCAATCCCGACGGGGATGCGATCGGATCGATCACCGGCATCGCGGAGCTTCTTCCACTGATTGCACCGGAAACGCCCATCAAGCTTTACTGCGTCGATCCGTCGCCGCCGCCTTTTTCCTATCTCTCTTCCGCTGCAAGGATCGAGAGCGAGATGCAGCCGACCGAGGGAGACGTGTTCATCTTCGTCGACTGCGCCGATCCGAAGCTGACCGAGTATCACGAACGGTTTCCGCAGATCTTCGGGGGAACGTGGCCGTCGATCTGTTTCGATCATCATCCAACGAACATGGGATTCGGAACCGTGAACTTCGTCGTCCCCGATGCCGCATCGACCTGTGAGATCATCGTTGAATTTGCGGAGCTTGCAGGACTTTCCCTCTCCCCGGAGACGGCGACGTGCCTGCTTACCGGCGTGTATACCGACACGGGCGGACTTCTTCACAGCAATACGACGCCGCACGTGTACCGGACGGTTGCGCGTCTCTTACGCGCCGGAGCCAGGCACCAAACGATGACGCAGTCCGTGTTCCGCACGGCGAAGCTCTCGACACTCAAGCTCTGGGGTCGCGTGCTTGAAAAAATCAATGTGACGGATGAAGGCGGCGCGATTTCCGCACTCACCGAGAGCGATTTCCGTGCGACGGGTGCGGATTACTCTGAGCTCACCGGTGCGATCGACTACGTCAACGCCGTTCCGGGGATGCGTTTCTCTCTCATTCTGACCGAGCGTGCCGGCAAAGTGAAAGGATCCCTTCGAACGCTGCGTGACGACATCGATGTCGCGAAGATGGCTGCGACGTTCCAAGGCGGCGGACACAGAAAAGCAGCCGGTTTTGCTGTCGAAGGCAAGCTGGTGCCCGAGACGAGGTGGAAGGTACAGACAAGTGGTTAGTCATTCGCCTTTCCGCTTGCTCCCGCTTCGTTCGCTTTCTCATCTTTCTCCGTCTGCTTCCGCTGCATCACTTCCTCCGGTTTCGTGGTGATGATGGCATGTTCGCTCGCGCTCGCCACCACTTGGATGGCAACGTGCGTGTTGCCGGCGAAGAGCAAACCCTGTCCGACACCGGAGTTGAGGAGCAGGTATTTTTCTCCCTCCGTCAGGAAGAAGAGTTTTGCAAGGTTGTCGACGCTGGATGCCGACTGTTTGAGGAGCATCTGCAGCGACGTGTTGCTGATGATGGGTTTTCCGTACGGGGAGTTCAAGAAGTCGTCGATGTCCTGCGTGATGGTGGTGACGCCGAGGTAGTACTTGCGTGCGCGTTTGATCAGCCCGTAGAGGAACTGCGCCGAATCTTCATATTGCATCAAGTTCCACGCTTCATCGACCACGAGCAGCCGCTTGCGCATGTCCGATCGGATCCGGTTCCAGAGGAAGTTGAGAACGACGTAGATGGCGATCGGGCGAAGAACGTCCTCGAGGTCGCGAATCTGGAACACGACCATTTCCTTCTCGAGCTCGATATTCGTACGTCTATCGAAGAGCCCCGAGAAACTGCCGGTCGTATACTTCTGGAGCGTCTGTGCCATCGTTTCGCCTCCGGCGGTCGTCATGAGCACGTCGATGAGGTCGTTCATCGTCGGCACTTCCATCTTCGTCGGATCGAGGGTGCTTAAGGTAATGCCCTTGAGCGCGTAGGTATCGAGGAGAGCCTTGTCGAGCACGCCTTCTTCCGCCGGCGTCGTGTTGCCGAGCATCAGTTTGAAGAGACCGTGCAGATTGATGACGGCTCCGCGGAGCACTTCTCCGGTCTCCGCTTCATCGCCGCGGATCGCACTCGGGAGATCGAACGGGTTGATGCGGAAACTGCTCTCAAGCGAGATCGGAATCATCGCGCCGCCGACGGTTTTGCAGAGATCGACGTACTCGTTCTCAGGGTCGATGACGTACGCTTGCACGCCTTGGATCAGCGAGCGGAGGATCTCGAGTTTCACGACGTAGGATTTTCCGGCGCCGGATGTCGCGAAGACGTTGCTGTTGGCGTTCGGGAGATCGAACCGATCGAAGATGATGAGCGAATCATTGTGACGGTTGATGCCGTAGAGGATGCCGTGGTCGTCCGTCAGGTCGGAGGAACTGAACGGGAAGCTCGTGGCGAGTGCCTGCGTATTCATGTTGCGATTGAAGTCGAGCTCATCGAGGCAGTACGGCAGACAGCTGTTCCAACCGTGTTCCATCTGGAACGATGCCGGTTTCGTGAGAATCAGTTTTCCTCCGAGAATGGCTTCGACGTCGGTCTGAATTTTCTTCAGTCGCGTTTCGTTCTCCGCGTAGATCGTGAAGTAGAAGCCGAGTTGGAACAGCTTCTCCGATCCGCGGGCGAGGAGGTCTCTGAGTTCCTCGGCGTCTTGGAGAGCGGCTTCGATTGCCGGATCGCGGACGATCCCGCGTTGCTGGAGAATGCGGATGCTGCTTCTCATTTCGGCGACTTTCTTCCGGAGCATCTTCATGATGACCTTGTTCGATGCCGGGTAGATGAACATGGAGATGTCGATCTGAATGTCGAAGTTGATGAGCTGACTGAGCCAGTTCGGGTAGATCTGACTCGGCCAGTTGTACGTGTAGAAACTGCGCGCGACGAGTTGCTCATTCAATTCGATCATCTTGCGATCGAACTTCAGTCCGGACGGCGCAATGACATCGATCAGTTTCTGCATGCCTTCCTCGTACCTCTTGATGGTGTCTTTCTCTTCCGTCGTGAACGCACTGTTGTCTTCGGCGACGATGATGTCTTCGACGTGTCTGTGGAGCCCAAGCATCTCATCCAAGGTTTCGAGGAGCTTGTTCGGTCCCTTCGCTGCAGCCGTTTTTGGTTTGTTTGAAGCGCTTTGAGCCATCGGATCAGTATAGCAGAAAACGCCGTACATTCCAAGTGCCCGGGGAAGGGATTTCTATAGCAGTCCCGTTCCCTGAAACAGGCTGTTGAACTCGTTTCCCGTCTTGCGCGTACTGTTGCTCTTCGCCTTCTTCCGTTCGATGATGTTCAGCTCTTCGATCCCCGGCACATCGATGAGATGGTTCCCCGCGATGAGGATTTCACGGTTTTGCTCAATCGCAAGAATTTTCTCTTTATAGAGTGTCAGAAGAGAGTTCAGAGTCGAGACGACATCCTCCGCCTGCTTTCGGGTCAGATCCGTTTCCGCGTAGTTTTTCTGCTTCTCCAGAACAGTTTTCTGCAGTTCGCTAGCCTGCGAGAAGTCCTTTTTCTTGATGGCATCCTTGAGTGCGCGTTCCGCATCGCCTCGCTCTTTGGTCTGCGTTCGCAGAAGAGTCTTCAGTTGTTCCACCGTTCCCGCCAGTTCCTGATACCTCTCATTGCTGCGGGTAGCGACATTCGTGAGCGACGTTTGGTACGCAGTCAGCGCAGCTTCACGATCCGTGCTTCGATTGAGGAGATCCGAGACATTCACTTGCAATGCATCGGAGAACGCCTGCAGGAGCTCAAAATCCGGATCGGTGACATGGTTTTCCTGCGCATGAACATGTGAGTCGATAGCGATGCCGGAGAGCGCTCCTTGCGCAGCAACTGCTGTCTGTGCGAAGGAAATGTACTCCGTGACGAAGACACCGAGAAGAGCTGCACGCCGTATTCTTTGCAGTTTCGATGAGTCTGAGATCAACTTGTCGATTGTGAAGATTGCACTGCGGCTGCCGTTGGTCTTCAGCTTGTCTGTCGTTGAGTTACTTCCCAAACTGCATCCACTCAGGATGAGTAGGAGTGTGAGAGAAGTAGCGAGAGCAATGTTGCGTTTCATGTTCATTTGATATTATATACTATTTTTAATATTAAGTGAATATCATTTTAGGATTTATTCTTGGGGGACCAGGGAACCTTGTTCGGTTCCCTAGGTCCCCCAAACCCCCATTACCCTCCTAACTGTATTTGGCTTTTCAGATACAAAATCTTGTACACAAATAATCCACAGAGTTCTCCACATTATTGATCATATTTTGTATCCAAATCAGGTGTACGATCGTGCATACATTTTTTGTTCAAAACAGTGTTAAACAATGAAGAAAAAGAGTGATCAAGAACAAATTATTGATTCGACTAGGAATTCATGATTTTCGGTATAGAGTTGCGACGTTTTCCTGATCACTTCCTTTGTACGAACTCCGAGATACATTACAGGGTGCGGCTGAGGCAATTCTAAAGAAAAAATTTGGCAGTTCGACAACTGTCCACTTTCAGGTTACTTTTGAAGATGGTCATGGTGATCTGACGACATCCGTTGCTCTTCAGCTTGCCAAAAAAGTCGGATCATCCCCTCGTGATATTGCAGAGCTTCTGAGAGAAGGTTTGAAGTCGGTGAAGGGCATCGAGAAGGTCGAAGTTGCCGGAGCGGGATTCGTGAATGTGACGCTTGGGACCGATGCGATCATCGCAGGGTTGAAGACGGCAAGGAAAGCGTGCGTGCCGATGAAGAAGCGAGGTTCGAAGCCGATTGTCGTCGATTATTCGGCGCCGAATATTGCGAAACCACTCGGCATTCACCACATTTTGAGCACCGTGATCGGGCAGTCGATTGTGAATCTCTACTCGCATCAGGGATACGAGACCGTCTCGATCAATCACATCGGCGATTGGGGGACTCAGTTCGGGAAATTGGCTGTGGCATACGAAAAATGGGGTACGAAGCCGATTGCCGAATACTCCATTGATGAACTGCTCGTGCTGTACGTTCGTTTTCATGATGAACTTGAGAAGGACGAATCTCTGGAATCTCTCGGGAGAAGTGCGTTCTCGAAACTCGAGAAAGGAGATGCGACGCTTCGGTTGTTCTGGAAATCGGTCGTCGATATCACCATGCGATCGATGGATGACTTGTATCGTCGTCTCTCCGTTCGGTTCGATCGAACGATGGGAGAGAGCTTCTACGAGAAGTTGATGGATCCGATCATTGAGGAGGGAAAGAAGAAAGGTGTGTTTGTTGCGGGCAACGAAGGCGCTCTCATCGTGAATTTCGAGGAAGCGCTGAAGATGTCTCCTGCGATTGCCGTGAAAGGGGATGGCTCGACCATCTACCTCACACGCGATCTTGCCACGATGCGGTATCGCATCGACGAGTGGCATCCGGAAGCCATTCTCTACGTCGTAGACATCGCCCAGCAGTTGTACTTCCGTCAGCTTTTTGAAACCGTGAGGTTGCTTGGTTGGGATCTTCCGCATCTGGAACACGTCATCTTCGGTCGCATGCGTTTTGCAGACAAGAGCATGAGCACGCGCAAAGGAAATATCCTCAAGCTCGAGGAAGTGCTCGATGAAGCCGTGAAACGTGCGGATGCGATCATCAAAGAGCGTGGAGAGAGGATCCAGACGGATGACCCCAAGGATCTTGCCGAGATGATGGGCGTGGGTGCCGTTGTCTACGGCGTGCTGAGCCAGAATCGGAAGATGGATATGGTGTTCGATTGGGACAAGATGCTGAGCTTCGAAGGGAACAGCGCTCCCTATCTTCAGTACACGCATGCGCGTGCGAGGTCGGTGCTTCGGAAAGCGGGAAGTGAAGGTGCGGATGCCCAAGTGAAGGATCTCACAGCGAAAGAGAGACATCTTCTCAAGTTGGTGTTTCTCTTCGGCGAGACCGTCGAAGCGGCACGAAGGGAGCATTTACCGCATACCCTTGCGAATTATCTGTATGAGCTCTGTCAGGCATTCAATTCGTTCTACGCGTCGGATGAGATTCTGAGCGCCACCGGCGCCATACGCGATTTCCGATTGCATCTCACCGCTTGCACCGCCGACATCCTCAAAACCGGCGCCTCCATCCTCACTCTCCGCGTTCCCGAACGCATGTAACCGTTTTCCCTTTTTTCCCCATGCCCCGTTCCATCACATTCTTTCTCCTCATTGTTTCCTTCGGGATTCTCTTCGCCGGGTGCGCTCAGCCGGAACCGGATAAAAGCCTCAATGATTTTACGTTCACGGAACAGGATCTCCAGCAAGTTGCAAAACTCGGGAGCACGGGATCTATCGATCTGACCGCGCAATTTACAGGAAGTGCGTCTTCGGATGGTTCTGCGGATGTTCTCAGTGTCGGAAGCTCAGGATCCGTTCTCAGCGAGACCGTTGCTGTTACCGCGAACAAAGAGAAGCAGTCGCTCTACGATGGGCTTCGGATGGCGGTGCAGGATCAAGGCGAGAATCTCTACAAGGTCAATAATCCGTTCCTGAATGTCCGCGAGTCGATGAACGTGAGTTCTCCTCTCGTTTCGCGTCTTGGTCAGGGAGACATGCTCATCGTCGTCGATACCCCGAATGCCGAGTGGGCGAAAGTGAAACTGCTGGATAAGAAGGAGGGGTATGTGGCATTCCGGTACATTGCGAAACTGGTGACTGAGGCGAAACTTCCCGAGGAGAAGAAGAAGTTCGAAGGGCAGTACTTCGTCGATTTCCAGTTCCTGAACATTCGCAAGGATCCTTCGACGCAGGCGGAGAAAGTCGGGGAGCTTCCCGGTCAGACGATCCTGAAGCCGCTCTCGATGAGCGGCGAGTGGGCGAGGGTTTCTTACAACGGAAAAGAAGGATACGTGTCTTCGCAGTACTTAAAGCCGTTCCTGCCTGCATTCCTTGTGCGGCAGGACGATGAGGCCGTTCCGATTCTCCAGTACCAAGCCGATGACAGCGCGAGCATCGCTGCTCTGAGTAAGCACATTGCAGCACTCAAGGCTGCCGGGAAGAAAGTCGTCACACTGAAGACGCTCTACGACACGGTGATTGCCCAGGAAACACGTGATGCGCGCATCAGTCCCGATACGGTCATTCTCACGGTCGTCGGAGTGACAGCGAAGAACGTTCGTTCTGTCAGCGATACGCTGCAGGGAGCAGGAGTGGGAGCCACGCTCTTCATCCGTACCAAGGACATCGGTTTGTCCGGGATCACCGAGAAGATGATTCTGAACTTACTCGCAAACGGCAACGATCTGCAGTCTGCCGGTCACACGGGCGACGATCTCCGCTCGATGACCGATTCGCAGGTGATGCTGGAGCTTGGGCAGAGCAAGAAGCTGATTGAAGACCTAAGCAAGAAAGAGGTGTACGCCGTCGCGTATCCAAACAGCGGCGTCAACGATCGCATTCTGAAACAGGCAAGCGAGCTCGGGTATCTGTTCGGGCTCACGCAGACACCGGACAAGAAGTTCACGAGGAGCCAGTTCCTGCGTCTTCCGAGCTTATCCGTGACGTCGGGCATGACCGCGGATGACATCGTGAAATTGGCGAAATGAACGAGTCTTCATCATCGCAACCGACCAAGTGCAGGAGATGGGGGTCTTCTGCACTTTTGCAGAGTCACGAAAGGGAATTCTTCGATTACTTCTTCGGCGTCGAGTACTGTTTCATGAACTGTTCAAGCATCCCCGAGCTCTGATTCTTCGAGTACTCCGCTGCAACCGATGCCGAAATCGTCGCCATCTTCTTCATGATTTCCTGCCAGTTCTGTGCGAAGTACCATCCGCTGCCGAGGAGCAGGATCAGCGGAATAATCGTGATGCAGAATTTGAAGAAGCCGCCTACGGTTCGCCATTTGTCGCGCTTATCCATCTTCTCGAGGTGCAGGATGATTTGATCCAGTTTGGATTCGAGACTTTGCTGAGTCGTCGGAGGAGTGGGTTTGGCGGCGGGCATGGGAACATTATGAAGTGGTTAGTGATTAGTGGCTAGTGGTTAGTACGATAAATGAAACAACAGTACTAGCCACTAATTTCTAGCCACTCACCACTCATCAGAACCCCCTCCGCCACTTTCTGATTCTCTCGAATGCATACGTCAGCCAATACGCTTTCGTCACGGGAGTGTCTTTGCAGTGCACAAGGTTGAGGATTTGTCCGCCGAAGCCGGTTTTGAAGAGGGTGACGCCGGAGAAGGGATGAGGGACAGGGTTAGGGACGGGGGTGAGAGGCGCTATGCCCCAGAAGTTATAGATGCTGTCGCCGCGCTTCAGTGCATCGCAGATCGCCGTCCACTGGAGCAGATAGCTCGCGGGGATTTTACTGTGCGTACTGTCGCTCGCGCCGTGGTGATAGCTCGTCTCACCGAAGCAGTGCATGTGAATGGACGCAGAGATGACTTTTCCTTGGTATTCTGCCAAGTAGAGAGTGCATTCATTGCGCTTGCTGAAGCGGTTTACTTGGGAGGTAAAGAAGCTGTCGGAGTACGGCGTGAAGCCATGCCGCTTCCTCGTCTCTTCGTGCAATGCAAGAAAGTATTTCAGTTCTTCATTCGGATTCTTCGATGCTCTCACAGTCACGCCATCGCGTTCCGCACGCCGGATCAAATTGCGCGTGGTTTTACGCATCTCCATCAGAATTTCTTCTTCGTTTTTCAGTTTTCCTGCCGCATCTCTCAGTGGCAGATACCACACGTGCTCCGCAAGCAGGTGCAGAGGTGACTGCACACTGCCCAGTGCTTCTTCTGCTGCAGCATGCCTTCCCTGCATCCAGAAAGGGCTGATGCGAAGGAAGGAGCAACCGAGCTTCTTCGCTTCTTTCACGAGTGCATCGATGAAGCCTTTTGTCATGAGCGTCGCATCATGCTCATTCACTGCGTCGTCGATCACAGGACCGTAGGGAACCGAGAGATGTTTCCCTCTGCGCGCAGAGACGAGATGCGCGAAGCAGATGCCGTGGATCTTCCCGTGCAATTCGGCAACCAGTCTGATCGGTTTCTGACCGATATCTTGGTACACCTCACCCATCGTGAAGCTTTGGAGAAACGGGCTCCAGGGCTGCGATGCAAGAAAATCGTCCCAAGCATGGAGGTCGGTGGCGTGGGTGATGTGCATTGGAGAGAGTGTAGCAGTCTGCATCTCGGTTCTCACCCCCAACCCCTCTCCTTCTGCAGGAGAGGGGAGCTCTGCTTTTCAGAACATAAAGTTTGTATCGAGAAAAGACAGGGCTCCCCCTTCTCCAGCCGATGGAGAAGGGGTCAGGGGATGAGGACCGTGTGGGGATCGATCAACCCAGCAGCATACCAATCCTCTCCACCAATACCTTTGCCTGTTTCATCGTCATCGTCAGATGAGTCGGAAGCGACAGGATCGCTCTGCAGACTTTTTCGGCATTCGGATCCAAACCTGATGCATATCCCGCTTCATCAAGATCGACCGTATCCGGACAAACGACGCAGCCGGTCCAACCGTCGTCGAGATGAATGTTGTCTTTCCTGAGCAGCGCACGTTTTTCTTTCGCATTCGAGACGAAGAGCGGAAATTTTTGCAGGGGAAGATCGCTACGAATAGCTAAAAGTAATGGCCATCCCCGTTTCTTGCCTTCCTCAAGGTAGAAGGCAGTGAGCATTCTGCGATGATCGTTGATCTCTTTCAATCTCGAGAGCGAATGAAGCGCAAGAGCGGCGCACGCGTTCGGAAGTTTTCGGAGAAGGGGAGACATGTGCCCTTCTCTCTCATCCTCCGTGAGGATGGGGGAGAAGAGACCGATGGCATTCAGCAGTGCGAGAATCGGTTTCTGCAACCCGCACCAGATGAGTGGTCTGACGATCCAACGCATGCGCGGAGCGTACGTGAGGAGAGTGGTAACTTCATGCCAGGAGAGATCGATCGCGCTTGATTCGAGTGATCGTATCGCTGCGCCGAGATCAGGTTTCCTCGTGATTACTGCTCCGCCTGTAATGCCGGAAATGGCTTTGTCACGACCAAAGCTCAGGATGATCGCATCGCCGAGTGTTCCGATTTCTTTCGGTCCAGAGTCATCCGGAATGACGTGCGCACAGTCTTCGATCAGAAGAATGTTGTGGAGGTCGCAGAGTACCCGAAGCCCTTTCGTATCGGCGACCATTCCGAACGTGTGTTGGCAAATCACGGCGCGTGTGCGCGGTGTGATGCACACAGCGACACTTTCCGGCGTGAGATTCAGTGTTGCTTCGTCTATATCCGCGTAGATCGGCACTCCGCCTGCTGCGTGGATTGCATTCGGCACGACGACGCAGGTGTATCCCTGCACGATGATCTCTTCTCCCGACCGGAGATTCATCGCTTTTAGAAGTGCGAGAAGCGACTCCCGCCCCGATGCGAAGAGCGAAGCGTCCCCTCCAATTTTTTTTGAGAGTGCAACACGAAGTTCTTCCGTGCTTTTCCCTTGCACGTATCGATTTGGCGCGAACGACACCGCAAGAATCTTGCGCATCGCTTCGCGATCGACATGCGGACCGAAGGTGTGGTGGATGGGGGAGAGCATGATTGAACGGTTTATTTCCGTAGCGGAAGATCCATATCTTCCGTGGATACCGGAAGAAGTTCATCGATCGCCGTGCGTGGCACACGACCCACGCAGACGAGCAGATCGCCTGTCTTGAGTGGCTGCGGTCTCGATGAGAGGAGTACGGCACGATCTCCAAAGCCATTGTCTCTGAAGTACTTCAGGAAGCGGGCATTGCCGATGCAGACTCTCCCGAATACTTTTGCGGCTTCTTTCGACAGTTCCGCATGCACGGATGCTTCGGATGATCCGAGCTCGATGATGCCATCAACGAGAAGCACTTTCTCCAGATGCGGTTGTTCTTTCGCCCATGCAATTGCCGCACGGAAGCTATCGGGGCTTGAGTTATACGTGTCATCCAGAACCGTCACTCCGCGGATCGTCTTCACTTGGAACGAACGCGCAAGCGACACAAATGTCTTGAGCTCTTTCGCGATTTCTGGAAGGGTCATGCCGAGTTTCAGCGAAGCGGCAATCGCAAACAGCACACTGGTTACGAGATGTGTTCCGGCGAGCGGTACGAGGAATCGTTGGTTTTCGACTGTGAATCGGATACCGTTCCCCGTTTCTTCAATATCGAGAGCACAGAGGTCGGCGCGTCCGTCCGTACCGACCGTTGTGACGGGGCAGCGACACAGATCCCTGAGTTTCTCACTCATGGCATTATCATGGTTCATGAATGCGGCGCCATCATCGGGCAGTGCGGCGAAGAGTTCTCCTTTCGCATCACGAATGGCTTCCAGACTGCCGAAGAGGGCAAGGTGCTGCTCTCCGATAAACGTGATGATGCCAAATTTCGGTCGTGCAATCTCACTCAGGAGTTTGATTTCGCCTTTCGTATACGCGCCCATTTCCACGATCAGGATTCCCGGCCAATCCGTGGGCTTGTCTTTGAGGATTTTGATGAACCATGCGGCAACACCCATTTCCGTATTCACGTGAACCGGAGTTGCAAGAGCGCCCTGTTTTTTCAGAATGTGTGCAAGCAGCTCTTTCGTTGTCGTCTTCCCGACACTTCCGGTGATGCCGATGACGGTGATATTCGGATGAGCGAGACGCAGGTTTGTCGCTGTGCTCAGCGTTCGCTTCTTCAAGAACTGATCGATGGGTTTTGTGAGGAGCCAGCTGAGAAGAATCCAGAGAGGGCAGAGGAAAGGAATGATGACGAGCAGTGGCAGAGATGACAGAGAAATCAAAAAGAGCATGGGGATCACAATGCTCAGTGCCAACATCAGAAGTGCTTTCGCTGTGAAGACGGGCAGCGGCTGTTTCCGGAGCAGTATTTGCACGCAGGAGAGGACGGCAAGGACGATGAGCAATCCGAGTGTCACTTCCGTTCCGATGAAGACAGGATCCGTGAAGATGAATCCGACAATGGCAATCAGCATCGATGCGCCGAGAATTCTCGGGCGAAGGGTTCCGTAGAGTTGCGAAGCGATGCCTTCGCGCTTCAGATGTTCCATCAACCGATCAAGTCGCCACTCTTTCACCTGCCAGAGTGAGAGCAGTGTCAGAGTGGGGGAGAGACACGCCAGAAATGTGAGGACGAGGATGATGAGTATCATGAGGGGTTCATTCTAGCGCGAATCACGGCTGCAATCTCGGTGGCTCTGTCTCTGTGCACGCCGTGCCGAACGCCTTCGTACGCATGCAGTATGCTTCCATGGATTTCTTTCTTCAGAACCAATGCATCGGAAAACGGCGTCATACGATCTTCTTTGCCCCAGAAGATATCGGTTGCGATGCGGATTTCTTTGAGGATCGGTCGCAGGTCTTCCGAGCTGACGTTGATGAGTGTCTGCCGCATCAGGGGGCTCGCCGTTTCGTAGTCATGCACGCGTACGAGCTTGTAGAGGAGTTTTTTTCCGAGCGGAGCGAGAAGCGTGAGTCCCGGAATCGAGAGAAAAAACTTCCCGGTCTTGCTGAGCGTCAGTCCGAGAATGCGTTTGAAGTGTCTCGGATGACGTATGCCGGCTGCGGCACAGAGGTAGAGGTGGGTGATTGGGGTTTGGGATCGAGGGTTTGGGATAGGGAAAGACTGACGATGTGCCAATGTGAGAGCAATGCGACCACCGTGTGAATGTCCGAGAAGATGAATGCCACTTTCCACGTTTACTTTTCCAGCTTTCACCTGTTTCATGATCCACTCCTCCACCCAATCCGCATAGTCATCGGTCTTCCATGGTTTCTTCGGTTCCGGCTCGGATCCGAAGCCCGGAAGATCCGGTGTGAGGATGTCGATTTGTTCGCCTTTCAGTGTTGCTCGAAGCTCCGTGAAGGATTCTTTCGAGCCTCCCCAACCGTGCAGACAGACAAGTACGTGCTTCATTCATGAAGTATAGCTCTTTCCGGGAACTTGCTAAATATTATAAAATAGTATATAATAGTTATGTTATTTATTCTTACACACATATCAATATGGAAACGAATACCGTAGAGAAAAAGAAACATACTGTTGTTGTCTGCTTATTCTTAGCGTTCATTCTTCTTGCGACCGTCTTCGTCTTTCTCAAGGAATCGCATGCGGATGGGGTGATGATGCCACCCATGATGCCACCTCCTCCGATCAGCAGCTCTTCGAGTTCTTTGTTCTTGATGCCTGCAATGCCACCTCCTCCGATCAGCAGCTCAAGCTCCTCCTTTTTGATGCCTGCAATGCCGCCTCCTCCGATGAGCAGCTCTTCGAGCATTGCTCCCTCTATGCCGGCCATGTCTGCTCCGGCAGCAGCAACTCTTGCTCCGCCTGCATCCACTTGCGGCAATGCGATCTGCGAAGCAAGCGAGGGTCCTGCAATCTGCCCTGCGGACTGTATGCCTGCCACATTTTGCGGAGACGCTCTATGCAACGGAACCGAGACGCCCGCCACCTGTTCCATGGACTGCATGCCTGTCTCCACTTGCGGCAATGCGATCTGCGAAGCAAGCGAGGGTCCGGCAACCTGTCCGATCGACTGTATGCCTTCTACATTCTGCGGAGATGCCCTGTGTAACGGAACCGAGACGCCCGCCACCTGCTCCATGGACTGCATGCCTGTCTCCACTTGCGGCAATGCGATCTGCGAAGTAGGTGAGGGCCCGGCAACCTGTCCCATAGACTGCATGTAATATCTATCGATCGTTTTCTTGAAAGTGAGCCTCCGGGCTCACTTTTTTTGTATTGCAATGAAGCGTAAAAGAATGAGAAGTAATTGACAATATCGAGAAAAAATGTAGATTACAACTTAATGTTGGATCACGATTCATCACATCAAGACCGTTGGCATCCCGGCGCAGTTGCGCTCTCAGATCCTCCCGGTTCAGCAGCTCCTTCTCAGGTGATCGCTTCGATGGATACTCCGGTTTCTTCGAAAGCCCCCGGCGACGAAGATTCGGCGGAGACTTTGTTGAGTAAATTTGAATATCTGTACGGTCTTACGAAGGGAGATCCGAGAAGCGAACGTATCAGGGAAAGGATCAGCAAGTTTTCATCGGCAGACTTAAGTGCTCACCGCTATCAGGTTATCGCAGCTCTGTCGGGTGAAATTTACGAAGATCCTGCCGCTCCTCAAGCTGTCGCTCTCCGCTTTCATGAAGCTTCTCCTGCCACCTCCATCATCGAGGCTACCGATGGTCGGAAATTTCCCATTATCGATCCGGAGCTTGGGAAAGGGGGGCAAGGATTTGTTTTGCTTGTCGAAGATTCCACATTTCCGATCGAAGACGGCAGACATGATCAGGTTGTGAAGGAATGCCCGATCGATGTGATGGAGAAATCGAGAGGGAAAAAGTGGATTGCCGCCGAACCTGATCCGCAGTCTCAAATTGCGCGTCTTTCACGGGAAGCGAGTATTGCCGAAGAGCTTTCACGAAAAGACCTGAAGTACATCGCTCCGAAATTTCTGGGGAGAGGAACCCGCAGGACGGTAACGGAAACAGGTGAGGAAAAATTTCATGCGTTCATTCAGTATGAATTCGCTCGCAGCATGTCGGCACAGCATCTTCGGGACGGCATGGGTGAGGAAACAATGCCTCTACGCGCTTTTTATGATCTGGCACTGCAGATGCTCATCAGTACGTATGGTTTCCATCGGGCTACATTCATTCATCGAGATATCAAGCCCGGAAATTTTGTCATCCGGTCTGACGGCAAGGGAACGATGATCATCGATTATGGATTTGCGAAGAGGAAGCATGATGATGAAGGCGATGAAGACATGACTGTGCTGACGCAAGCCGGCGTCCTGATGGGAACTCCGCCGTACATGTCTCCGGAACAATTTGATTCTCCCGCATCCGTCGATGAAAAGTCGGATGTCTATTCTCTGGCCGTTACCTTGAATCAATTATTGACCGGTCGTTTGGTTTTCAAGTGCGCAAATGCGACGGAGTATCGTTTGGCACACTTGAACAAATCTCCAACGGACACCATCGATCATTTGAGGACCCTCGGTCTTCCGGAAGAAATGGTGACTGCGCTTGCAAACGCTCTTGCGAAAAACCCCGAGCAGCGACCGAGCGTTGAAGATTTGATGACTGTGTTCCTGCAGCATTCAAGTTTTGATCGGACATTGAAGCCAAAAGACATGCTTGAAAAAGCGAAGAAGGGTCTGATGAAGCTTCAACTGCCGGAGGAGCTTCTTCAAAAAGTAACAAGGGCGGATGCCCCGCTTCCTTCAGGATTTCCTTCCAGTCCGAATGATCGGGACGATAAGGGTGCAGAGAGCATGTACTCTGCTCTCAAAGATGCGTATCCGGAACAGGTGGTCGCTTCCACTCGAAAAGGTGTCGGTCGCGTTCTCCGGTCTGTCGTTGCACTCGGAGTCGCAGCCGTTGCGGCAGGAGGCGGTTATGCCTTCTCGCATCGAAATGACGGAAAGGAGAAGGATGACACTATCCCTCCTGTCGTCAGACCTCTTGAACCGGACGTTCCTTCCGAGCCCGTGGCTCAGAAGGTATCTCACGAGTCAGTACCCGATCAACTTGCAACACCAACGCTATCTGCAGAGCTGCCTGTGAGCGATACAAAGTCCCCAGAGCAACTTGCCGCAGAAAAAATCTTCCCGTCATCCGATCTTTTTAAGGGAACGGTCAAGGATGGCAAGCTGACCAAGCTTATTCTGTTCTCAGGCAAGTCTTGTGAGATGGCTCCCGAAGCTTTCACGACGTATATGAGTGGAGGAGCTGTTCGTATCGTTCAGTTTTCGATGACTATTCCTCAGCTTGCGAAATATTTCGGAATGTCGGAGGAAGCATTGCCTTTGGATGCAGTGGCGAAGACGCAAAAATCCGTTACCGCCACTCTTATCGTCAATCCCGGCAATGAATTTATCTTTGCTCCCGAGCGAATGGGATGGGCAGTCGGTTCGGACAAGGGTGTTTCTGTGTTTTCCAATGCTGAGAAGAATACGTTCAAACCTTGTTTCGGCGAGAATGCTTCCGCGTCACCGATAGCCGGTTTCAGCGGTAATGAAACGATGTTGAAAGTGCTTCAGGAATTGCCTCTTCCTGAAGAATTTGACGCTTTGGATGAAACTCAAAAAGGATGCTTGAAAGTTATCGGGCACTGGAAGAAAGTCTGTGAGACAGTACAGAAGAAGCAGTAACGTCTCTAGCGACGACGATATCCCCCATGCGCTCTTCCTTGTGTGCGACGTTGACCGAAAGCCGGCCTCGGTCTATATGCAGGTCTGGGTGCGGAGGCAACATGTTTCATGCCTTGGACTGATGGCATCTCGGTGACGGCGATCGTCGTGCGGATCAGTCGTTCGATCGTGCGGACTTCTCCGCGCTGATCGTGATTGACGAATGAAATCGCTTGTCCTGCTTTGCCGGCTCTTCCCGTTCTGCCGATCCTGTGCACATAGTCTTCCGGATTGTCCGGAAGGTCGAAGTTCACGACGAGTTCCAGGTCCACCACATCGATGCCGCGTGCGGCGATGTCGGTGGCAACGAGGACGCGGTACCTTCCCGTCTTGAATCCTGCGAGTGCTTCCCTGCGCTGCGGGAGCGAGCGATTGCTGTGAATCTCCGCTGTCTTATGACCGAGCGCAATGAGCGCGCTCGCAAGTTTCTTGGCACCGTGCTTGGTGCGGACGAAGACTAAGACCGTTCCCGTCGAATCTTTCAGGAGTTTGTCGAGGAGTCCGACTTTCTCCTCTTTCTTCAGAATGATCATGTGCTGCTCCACGCGTTCCGCAGCCGTTCCCGCAGGAGCGACTTCGATACGGATCGGGAGACGCATGTGCTTTGCGGCGATTTGTGCGATCGCAAGCGGCATGGTGGCGGAGAAGAGGAGTGTCTGACGCTCGGGTGGAACCACTTTCAGAATTTTCTGAATCTGCGGCGCAAAGCCCATATCGAGCATGCGGTCGGCTTCGTCCAGCACAAGCACTGTCACTTCACGCAGTGTGATTGTGCGCTGCTCGAGGTGGTCAATCAGGCGACCGGGAGTGGCAACCAGAATGCGCGGGTTCCTTTTGATCATCTGGCGCTGCAACGACATCGATGCCCCGCCGATGAAGACGGCAATGCCGATGCCCAGTTTGAAGGCGATCTTCCGGAGCGATTCTTCGACTTGCTGCGCGAGTTCTCTCGTTGGCACGATGATGAGTGCGCGTCCTTTTCCCTGATGCAACCGTTGGAGGAGGGGAATGCCGAAGGCGAGCGTCTTGCCCGTTCCGGTCTGTGCGATGCCGATCATGTCTTTTCCTTCGAGACCCGATGGGATCGCTTTATGTTGAATGGGAGTCGGAACCAAAATTTTCATTTCCGTCAGAACGCCGAGAATGTTCGGCGCAATCCCGAGTGAAGAGAATGTTGCTGCCGGTTCGTTGTCTATCGTCATGTTCCGCTAGTATTACACATTCTGCTACTCTCTGTCCATGCTCTCGCAACACAGAAAAGGCGAATATTCGGCGTACGGTACGGCGATTCTCTGGAGTCTTTTTCCGGTCGTAACCGTGCTCACGGTTTCGAGGTTGTCGCCGCTCTTCACGGCTGCCGTTGCAACGGGATGCTCGGCACTCTTCTTCGCGTGCATCCTCTTTCTCCGGAAGCACTGGTCGGAACTTCTCATGCGTGCAGCGTGGAGCGATATGCTTCTGGCAACGCTCTTCATCGGCATTCTCTTCTACGGCTTTGTCTTCGTCGGATACCGATTCACGAGTGCCGGCAACGGCGCGGTTGTCAGTCTGATGGAAGTCTTCTTCACATTTCTGATCGTCAATGTGTTTCTCAGGCATGAACGGCTCGATCCATTGCACGGGCTTGGCGCACTCCTGATGGTGATCGGCGCGCTGTTCGTGCTCCTCCCGCATCGAACGGAATCATGGAACATCGGTGATCTGCTCATTCTTCTCTCGACGCTCTTTCCGCCACTCGGCAACATGTTTGCCAAACGCGCGAGGAAGCTTGTGAGCGCGGAGACGGTGATGTTTGTAAGGAGTGTTATTGCGACGCCGTTTCTTCTGAGTATCGCTCTGGTGCTCGAGCCGGTTCCTTCTGCTTCGGTTCTTCACTCTTCGCTTCCATACTTACTCTTCAGCGGTATTTTTCTTCTCGGACTTTCAAAAATTCTCTGGATTGAGGCGATCCATCGTTTGCCGATCACGAAGACGGTTGCACTCACGGAAATCGAAGTGCTCCTCACACTCTTCTTCGCGTACCTGCTTCTAGGTCAGCCCGTGACGCTCAAGCAGATTGTCGGCGTGCTGCCGATGATGGTCGGGCTCTTTCTGCTGACGAGAACGTCGAACGATTTCCTCTGAACAAGGGGAAGAGATATTGTCAATATTCCGAAGATATTCTACAGTCCCCAATCATGTCGGTTCCTCCACCGTCAGCATCGGAGCTGTTTGTGAAGAAACTGCTCAAGGTGGCAGACGTATCCGTCGACGGCACGCGTCCTCAGGATATTCGCGTGTATAACGATGCGTTTTATGCACGCGTGATTGCAGACGGCTCTCTCGGGCTTGGAGAGTCGTACATGGATAAGCTCTGGGATGCGAATCATCTGGATGCGTTCTTCGAGAAGGTGATTCGTGCAAACCTTGAACGGCATGTGAAACTGAATCGGCACACGCTGCTTGCGCTGATTCGTGCAAACCTCACCAATATGCAGACGCGTGCGAGAGCCAAGCACGTCGCAAGGAAACACTACGACGAGTCGGGCGTGCTCCCGGATGCGATTCTCGATCCCTACAACCAGTACACTTGCGCTTATTTTCGGGATGGCACCGAGAATTTGAATCAGGCACAGGAGAAGAAACTGGATCTGATCTGTCGGAAACTGCAGCTCAAGAAAGAGGACAGGGTTCTCGATATCGGCTGCGGTTGGGGAGGGTTCGCAAAGTACGCGTCGAAACATATCGGTTGCTCGGTGACCGGCATCAGCATCTCGGAGGAGCAGATCAAGTATGCGCGAAATTTCTGCAAGGGGCTTCCGGTGGAGATACGGCACTGCGATTACCGAGATCTTGAAGGTATGTACGATAAGGTTCTGACCTGCGGGATGGTCGAACATGTCGGGAAGAAAAATTATCGAACTCTTTTCAAGATTATCCACGATCATCTGAGTGATAACGGTCTGTATCTTCTCCATACCATTGGAAGCAACACGTCGACCTCGATTGTCGATCCTTTCATGGACAAGTACATCTTCCCGAACGGGATGCTTCCCTCGCAGGAGCAGATCAGCCACGCTGCGAACGGACTCTTCATACTCCAGGATGCGCAGAATCTCGGGAAGCACTACGATCCGACGCTGATGGCGTGGAATGAGAATTTCCGGAAGAACTGGTCATCGATTGCAGACCGGTACGATGAGCGATTCAGGCGCATGTTCGAGTATTATCTCCTGTCGTGCGCCGGTGCGTTTCGCGCGGGTGCCATGCAGCTGTGGCAGATGGTCTTCAGTAAGAATCGAAACGTGATGGATTATCGGGGACCGAGGTAAGAAAAAAAGTCGGTAAGAAGATGCATGTCGGTTCGTCTTCTGAGCCGGTTCGATTTTTTTTATTTCTTACCCCATCTTTCTATGAATAAATTCATTGCAGCAAGCGCTGCCCTTCTCATGAGCACCGCTCTTGCGGCTCCCGCATTTGCGGATACGAACACGACGGTCACGACGGATACGCAGGTGACGTCCAGTGCGGATCTCACCTGTATGGGTACTGCTGTCGACGCGCGTGAAGGTGCCGTCCTCACCGCACGTACCGATTTCAATGCGAAGATCCTTGCCGCTCTCACGACCCGTCGCGCTTCTCTGAAAGTCGCTTTCACCATTGGCAATAATGCCGACAGGAAAGTGGCGATCAAGGCGGCTTTCGATGTCTACGTGAAAGCAATCGCCGATGCTCGCGCACAATATCGGGCAAGCGTGAAAGCAGCATGGACAACCTTCGTCGCTGCAAGCAAGCAGTGCCATGTCGATGCCGATGTCAGAGTGAAGACTGAGGCAGAGAATGATCACGATAACGGTCGTCACTTGGGGCAGCTCAAGAAGCAGCTCAAGAACGGCTTCAACGTGAATGGACACGGTAATGCAAACTTGGATCTCTCGTTGTAGTACGAAACGAGAGCGGAGCTGTTGGCGGAAACGCGGTCGCAATAGTCGACCGCGTTTCTTTGTGCGTGCCTTCCGCTCTTTATTGTTTTCCTGCATAATCCCCGCTGCCAACACGTGTCACGGTAGCTCAGTTGGTAGAGCACGGGACTCATAAGCCCGGGGTCGTCGGTTCAATCCCGACCCGTGACACCAACCTCAAATATCCTCCGCTGTTGCCAAAAGGACATCCGCGATGTCGCTCTGCATTTTTTCAACAACATCAGGATCGACATCGGAAGGCATGATATTCACAGCCTGCTGTAGGAGCGCTGCAACTTCGGATCGAAACTCAGCATCGATATTTTCTTCGAGGGTGAGAGCAGTTGCAAAATCCATACTGAGAGAATCCGCATTCAATCGAATATCGTTCCATCTGCTATTTGGGTTCGATGCATTGTGCGTCGCGAGAGAAAATGCTTCCAGGTTTTCCCTGAGTTGCTCCATCGAGTCGCTGCAGTGTTCACGCGCTTCCATGCAAATGCGATTGTAGCGGTTTTATGGCTCAAGGAAGATCGTTTATCGATGCCTATGCCTCATTTTTTGACAGAAACAATCGTGCAGTGGACAATTTCGGCATGTCTGACCATCAGCCGCTGAAAGATCGTCTATCGAGACAAGTGGATGCACTGTGCAGGGTTGCTGCCGAGCAGGGCGTACCGCTCGAGACTCTTGTGGCGTCTTTTCCGGCTGTTCAGCAATTAACAGATGACGTTACCACCGCGATGCATCTTGTTTTCAATGGGATGGACATTCAAGAAACTTCTCTCGAGGAAGTACTATCGGCTCTGCCTGCGCATTATGAAAAGGCGAGTGCCGATTTTGCGAATCGCTGTGATATGGCGAACGAAGTGAACAGGATGAACATGGAGATGTGTCTCTCTGCTCGGAAAGCGCCATCACACTAAAAACCACACCGACATCGACATGAACAGGAGTCCGATGTCGCGGACGGCGATGTCGTTCCAACCGACTTGTGAGAGGATTGCGAGAAGGTGCAGCGATGCTGCGATGCTTGCGACTTGCTGAAGGATTCGAACAGGGATCAGCAGTGCAATGGCGATCATGATCTCGGTGACGGCGACGATCTGCATCCAGAGGTCGTTCTTCATTCCAAGCAAGCCGTCCATCCAGTCGGGCATCCAGCCGATCCATGTTTTCGGATGCACGAACTTGTCGATGCCGAAGTAGAGGAAGACGAATGCGATGCCGAGAATAAGGATCCAGCGGGCGACAGTGATACGTGACATGCTGGTATACTACCACTGTTCATTTTCCCCTCAACTCATGAGAATCAATACTGTTCTGCTGGCGACTGCTTTCGTCTCTTCCGTACTCGTCGCGTGCGGGCATACTCCTGCAAAGAATCCTGATCCGAATCACACCCATGCGGATTTCGCAGTGTGGATGGATGGGAAGCAGATGGATTTCTCGGGTGAGAAATTCATGGAGAAAGAACTTACTCCGGCGCAGGAAGAAGTCCTCAAGCACGAGACGGGTGCGGTGACGGATCTTTCCGCTGTAAATTTACAGAAGTATCTGCATCTGCATGACGGCAACGGTCACGTGATCCATCGCCACAAGTCGGGACTCACGCTCGCAGACTTCTTCACGTCGATCCGCATCGGGTTCTCCGGAAAGTGCTTTACCTCCGGTGTACCCATGCAGGACGGAGAAACGTGTTCGGAAAATCTGTTCCGGTTATTCGTGAATGGTACCGAGCAGTCGTTCGATGATCTGAACTACGTCTTTGAAGACGGAGACAAGATTCTGATCACGACTGCGGTCGATCAGACAGAGCTCACGAAGGAACTTGGGCTGATGACCGACGATGCCTGTCTGTACTCGAAAACGTGTCCGTGGAGAGGAGATGCACCGACGGAGAACTGCATCGCGGATCCGAATGTACCGTGCACGCAGAATTAACTGCGCACGTGTACATCCGCCCGGAACATTCCCATCGAGCACATGAAAGCGAAATCCTTCTTGGGCTTGATCGGTCCCACCCAGTTCTCGCCTTTGTGGAGAGGTGTTGAGACGTTGAAATCGGGGATTGCCATGCTCGATAAGCAGCCGCTCAGTTGCTCGGGAGCCGTTGCGTAGATCCATGTCGATTTGTTCGGATCGATCGTGAATGCGTTCGAACTGTATCCACTATTATTCACATTCACGCTGATCACTTGCTGACCGTTCTTATCGATCGTCACATTCGGATCATCGGTTCTCTGGCTCTGGTTCATCGCAAAAGCAGGCAATTGCACGCCTGTCAGCGCGAGCCCGCTCTGGACATTCAGAAGTCCCAGGAAGACCGAGAGCGTTCCTGCAAACGTGAAGAAGAGCTTGCCGGTTTTTCCTTCCGCGAAGGTGCTTGCCGCACTGATGCCAAGCAACGCCGGGAGCGTTCCGAGAGCGAAGACCGTCATGATTGCCGCACCAGACAGAAAACTTCCGGAACCGAGTGCGAGGAGCTGCATCGATTGCGTGAAGCCGCATGGCACGAAGTAGGTGACCGCTCCGAGCAAGGCAGGAGCGAACGGATGATCGGATGTTTGCAATCGCTGGATTCTCTGCCACAGCGCTTTCGGCAGAGGAATCTTGCATGCATTCTTCGGGATCAGTTTCAGAATGCTTAAGCCCAGCACGATCATCACGAGTGCCAGAAGCACTTTCACAATGCCTGTGGTTTTCACGGACAGCACGAGTGACTGACCGAGAAATCCCGTGAGCCCTCCGAAGAGAAAGTAGCCGGCAACGCGTCCGATATTGAACTGCAGGAGAGGAGCAAATTTCCTCATACGGCTTTCTGCGGGATGCATCTCACTCCACTGCGCCGAGACCGAGAGCAAGAGCCCTCCGACCATTGCAAGACAACTGGAAAACGATGCGGTGAGACCGATCAGGAAGACCGTCCCGAGTCCGACAGCAGTGTCTGTTGCCACGGACGATGAGAAGAGATCGAATCTCGAGAGTAGTTCGTAGCCTGCAACGACAAGGATGAGCATGCCGCCGATTTGAGTCACGCTGCTGCGTGAGGTATCAGTGCATGTGCCTGCGGCACATTCGCAAGATGTTTTCCTGTGTTCCTTCATGTTGAGATTATAGCACTTTTTCGTCTGCTTCTCCATTCCTCTCCGTATGGTATCGTGGTGTCGTGCGAAACATTCCCGTCACCATGGCGACACAGCATCCGGATAATGCGTGTGCACCGTGGTGGCAGGAGAATGCGTTCATCGCGACACAGGATGAGATCGAAGAAGTCATGATCCTCTTCAAGGATCTTCCGATCGATGAGTACATGTGGGACTGGGAAGGCAAGTACGTGGATGAAGCGGTGGGGGAGAAGCTCTTTTCGAGGGGGCAGAAACTTTTTTCGAAGCATCCGCTCGGGACGGATCTTCACCTGACGTACCGCATTCCCGCGTTCGACGGCGAGAAGATGCATCGGATGGCACGGGCGTTCATGAATATTCTCGCGCTTGCGGATCTCAGCAAAGACATCGGAGTGAAACGTCCTCCTGTTACCGAAATGTTCCTGCCACTGACGACGAGCGCAATGCAACCGATCAAAGTGCGTGAAGCGTTCAAAGAAATTGCGGGATATCACCGGTCGGTGTTTCACCGCGGCAAGCATGCCGCTTCCGACTTACTGAAGATGTTCGATGTCACACCGCTCATCGAAGATGTGCCGTCGCTCCTCTCGATCGATCGCATCGTCTTGCCGTACTGGAGGAAGCTTCTGAAAGAATGTCCGGAAGCGAGACAGAGGGGGCAGAGACTTTTTTTGGCTCGTTCCGATCCCGCAATGAACGCCGGTCTTGTCCCCGCAGTACTTGCAGTGAAAGTGGCGCTGAGTCTCGCAAAGAGTGCCGCCGATGACTGTGATATGGACGTGTATCCGATCCTCGGTACCGGATCGCTCCCGTTTCGTGGCAGTGTGAATCCGACGTATCTCGATACGTTTCTACATCAGTACAGCGGGGTGCGAACGTACTCGATCCAGTCTGCGTTTCGGTATGACTATCCGAAAGACGAAGTCAGAAGTGCGCTCAAGCGGATGCAGAAAGAAGTGCCGAAGCATCGCATCGTTCGAGTGCCGGATACGGACAGGAAGAGCATCGGAAAGCTCTGCAAAATTTTTACCGCGATCTGGCAACCGACCATCGAATCGATCGCACCGCTCATCAATGAAGTGGCAGCGTACCTTCCGCAGCGCCGCGAACGACTGCAGCACATCGGACTCTTCGGCTACAGCCGTGGCATCGGGAAAGTTCGTCTGCCGCGCGCAATAGGATTTACCGGAGCGCTCTACTCGCTCGGCATTCCACCGGAGTTAATCGCAACGGGTCGAGGTTTGATTCGTGCTGGGGAGATGGGGCTTCTCGATGTCATCGAAGATCACTATCCGGCGCTTCGTGAGGATTTGAAACATGCAGGAAAGTATTTGAACCGTGAGAATCTTTCGTTGCTCGCGAAGAAGAAAAACGTCTTCAAGGAGATTGAATGCGACATCGATGCGATCGAAAAGATTTTGGAGATAGAGTTGGGTGCGGAGAAACCGAGACATGTCATTCATCGCAATCTGACGTCGTCGATTTATCAGAGGCTGACTTCCGGAGATTCATCGAAAGAGGCAATACAGAGAGATTTGATTGAGGCGGCGGTGATTCGGAGAAGTTTGGGCTGAACATGTATGGTATGATTTTCTCATGACCAAACCCGATCCCGCACAGGATGACGACCTCGCTGCAAAAGTCGCTGCAGCGGCAGCAAATGCGGCGAAGAAAGATTCTAACGCAGTCGGTGTCGAGAAGAAAATTGCAGAACTGACGGAGCAAGTGAAGAAGGCGCAGGAGGTTGCATCGCGCGCGCAGGCGGAGTTGCAGAATGTGAAGGCGAGAGTGGAGCGAGAAGCAGGCGAACTGCGAAAGTTTGCATCGGAAGCGGTACTCATGAGGCTTCTGCCGACGATCGATAATCTTCAGCGAGCACTCAAGCATCTGCCGAAGGATTTAGAGGCGAACGAATGGGTGAGAGGCATCGTTGCCGTTGAGCAGGAATTCTTGAAGCAAGTAGGCGATATGGGGCTGAAGCGATTTGAGTCTGTCGGACAGCCGATTGATGCAGAACGTCACGAAGTACTGATGCAGGTTGCGGGAGAAGAAGGGAAGGTGATTGAGGTGATTGAAGACGGATACGAATTACACGGCAAAGTAGTGCGCCCCGCGAAGGTGAAGGCGGGAGGAGGATAAAGCTTCCCTTAGGGGAAGTTGACACATATTTAATTTCTTATCATAATGTTTTCCTTTACTTTCATCACAATCATCTTCTATGAGTTCTCATAATGCGAATAATCAGGAGCAGTGTGATGAGCTTGCAGCAATGCTTGTAGATTCCATTCTTGATCTTGCCGCGACTGAGAAAGAAAATGGAGGGAGCACTCTTTCCCATCTTCGAATCATGGCAGCGCAAGGAATCAATGCTGATGCTGTCAGGATTGCTCTTGAGGCACAGTGTGCAAACACAGATACAAGTCAGCGTGCCATGCTGAAGAGAGAGCTTGCTCAAAGTTTACTTTCATAAGATTGTTTCTATTGATTGACGTATTTCTGAAATTGCTCTCCCCGATCTTCGAAATTTTTGAAGTGACCGTAACTGGGGGCGGCAGGGGAGAGGAGGACAATGGGGGATTGAGGGTGAGGGTTTAGGGTTAGGATTTTTTCTGTGTTTTTCTTAGCAATTGCCACTACTTCTTCCATTGTCTCTGCATCGATCAAGACAAGTTTTACCTTCGCTTCTTCCAGTTTCTTTCGAATCGTCCCCCCGCTATCCGGCATCAGGATCACCGTTTTCACGGATGATGTTTTCAAGCGTTCGATGAGAGGAGCGAAGTCGTAGCCGCGATCCTGACCGCCGAGGATGATCGTGCTGACCTGGTCGCCGAGTGCATCGAGTGCTGCGATTGCCGACTGAGGTGTTGTCGAAATCGAATCGTTCACCCATTCGATGTCGTTATGAATCCCAAGGGATTCGAGCCGGTGCGGCAAGCCTTTGAAGGACTTGATTGCTGCGATTGCTGCAGCACGATCGATACCAAGATGCAGAGCGACCTTGAACGCCGCCGCGATGTTGCCGAGGTTGTGTGCACCTTTGAGTTGAATGTCTTCGAGTGTCACCTGTGCATCGTTTCTGCTGAACGGAATTTTCGTGCCTTTACTCTCTTCTGCAATTTTTTGTGCACCGTCAGAATCTTCATTGAAAAAAACAACATCATTCTTGGTTTGAAATCGTGTGATGTGTTTCTTTGCTTCAAGATAGTTCTCCAAACTTGTATGGTAGTCCAGATGTTCCGGGAAGAAGCTTGTCACCACTGCAATCTGAGGGCTTGAAGTCAAATCCATCAATTGATAACTGCTCATCTCCTGAACAAAAATTGTATTCGAACTTGCATCCGCGATATGAGAAATCGCAGGCTCACCGATGTTGCCGACGAGAAAGGATTTCTTCCCGGCTGATTGCAGAATGTGATGAATGAGGGACGCTGTCGTGCTCTTTCCCTTCGATCCGGTGACTCCGACAACGGTCGCACCTGAATTTTTGATTGAGTCGAGGAAGATTTCGGTCGCGGAAGTTACATGTTGAAAGTTACACGTTGAAAGTTCATGTGGAGGTATGCCGGGTGATTTGACAACCACATCGAATTTTTCGAGATTCTTCAGCCAACCTGTTCCTACCTGCAGCCAATGTTTCGGATTCTCCGATCGTACCGTTTCATCTTTGTCCGCAATGGTAATTTCGCATCCTGAGGCATACTTCTTTAATGCCAGAGCCATTGCCTGTCCTTCCCTTCCATAGCCGAGGATGCAGATGTTCTTGCCTGCAAGAGAGCGGATGTCCATGCGAAGCGGGGAGCGATTAGCGAGGTGCGACAAGTGGAAGGAAGAGTGGCGGAATGCAGTGTTGATCACTCGATTGCATCACTGCTGCGATCAGCGCTTCTGGATCTTTGATTGTCGGCAGCACTTCCTTGATGAACATCTTCATCACCGGAGTCTCATTCAACTCATTTCTCTTCATCGCGAGGAGAAACGCAGCTTTCGTTTCATCCGGTGTGCCGACACACTCAAACGGTTTGAAGTTGGCAGTGCCAAGGAGTTCCCGGTAGAGGGGCATGAGCCAGTCGTGCTCGAACAGGATCGCACCGAACATCTTCTCAAGCTCCGTTTTCGGCAAGAATGCAGCCATGCAGCAGAAGACGAAGGCGCACTTGGGGCATTTATTACACCATTTACTTGAACTCTGCTGCTCTTCTTTTTTGAGGGGAGGGTTTGGGGTTTGGGTTAGGGTTGGGGATTTGGCGAGAATTTTCCAGTTGGTATTACAGCTCGTCATGCGACCGTAGTATTGTGGGAATCCCGTAAAGAGTTCTGTGATTTTCAGTTCCGAGAGGGGACGGAGCAGGCTGAAGTACTCGATGCTTGTGCCAACGGATTCCGACAGATAACGCCGAAGGGCGCGCTCGAATGTGATCGATTTGCTCCACTGGTGATTGATATCCATCCCCTTAAATTTTATGTTGCCTTCATTCGCACTCCGCTCATTGCTCATCATGACGGCATCGAATTCATACAGCAGCGCGATGAGGACGGAGAGGATCGACAGGTACGCCGTAATCGGCACGTGACCGTTCAGCGCTCCCTGCGCGTTGAGGTCGAAGAGGTTGCCGGAGATCGAACGTTTCACCGTCAGCATCGGGAGCCCCGTCGCATGCGCGAGCTCGTCGATGATCGGGTGCGAGCCCATGCGCAGCAGAGTCACCTGCACGCCGGACTTCTTCAGGAGTTCCGCGGTGACGATGGAATCTTTCCCGCCGCCGATCGGCACGAGGACGCGTTTCATCGGGTTCGGCTCGAGCCTCGTGCGCATCCCGGGGGATTCATCGGGCTTTGTTTCCGTCGCAGGGAAGTTGAGGAGACTCCGGAAATCGATATTGTTTTTGAAGAAGAATTCTCCGAGACCGTTCTCATACACCGTGTTCCAGAATTTCGCTTCCGCTTTGTTCAGTGTTCCCGTTCCAATCTCGATCTTCTTCGGCAGGCACGTTTTGTAGTAGCTGATGCCGCCGATCAGGTGCAGAGCAAGCAGCGCTTTCTGGATTTGCGGCGCTCGCTGCTGCATCTTGTTCGTGAAGGGCTCGTTCGGCAGGAGGAGCGTTTCCTCGAAGGCGATGCTCTCATCCAATGAGTAGCGAAGCACGATTTTCCGTGCATGGTGATTCCAGCCGATCTTCTCGAAGATGAACGAAGAGTAGGATTTCATGGGAAGCATCAGTGTACAGGAAAGACGGATGGATGGTTCACGTTTGTGGTAGCAGCCACGCGCAATTTCCATCGAGGTGTATCAGCTTGAATTTCTTCGATTCAACGGAGGCTTTAGGATCGATGGTCTTATCACGCAGTGTGACGATCAGCAATCCGTCTGCGGCAAGCAGCGAATGCATATCGTTCATGATGCTCTCACAAAGATCGGCATTGTGCTCGAACAGGCTGTTTGGTGCATTGAATAGGTTAAGACACGTGATGATGTCGTACGGAGGGTCGAGCGTCGTCATCCAGCGTGGTTTCGTGAGATCGAGGACGCGATGATCGTACCGAGCCGTCGGATTTTCTCGGATATCGATGCCCGTGACATTCGCGCCGAGTTTTGTGAGCATTTCGGCGAAGAACGGAGGATAGAGATCGCGAAAACTGTCCGTGAGCACATACGGCTTCATCGATCCGCAACCGATATCGAGTACGCGTTTTCCCTTCACGTCTCCGAGTGCGGCGACGGCGTGCACTTCGCGCATGTCTGCAATGTCAAAATCAACGGTTCCATGAAGATCAGCGATGACCGAGAAGAAGAGTGTCTGTGCCTGCAGAAACTTTGGTTCCTTGAGAATCGACGCAGGGCTCTCGCGCTTCCCGATGCGCCTGAGGTAGTCGAGGTCGATGTGCATTCCGGTATGCTACCGCATCTATCATGGAACCTCAGCAGGAAACGTTGTACGCTGAGCGCGCACCTGAGCCATGGTGGCGGAATGGTATACGCGCGCGACTCAAAATCGCGTTCCCGCAAGGGATTGAGGGTTCAAGTCCCTCCCATGGCACCACACACTCTATGAAAACTCTCTGGTTCCGCGCGAAGCGATACGGCTACGGTTGGACGCCAGCATCGTGGCAAGGATGGCTTGCTCTTCTTCTGTACGTCATCGCAGTCGTTGCAACATTTCGGAGCATCGATGTTCACTCGCATTCGGTGAGCGACACGCTCATCGGATTTGTCCCGCTTTGGATTCTGTATTCCTTCCTTCTGGTTCTTCTTTGTTCTCTGACCGGGGAGAAGGCGACGTGGAGGCGGGGGAAGTGATCGGTTGCCGCGGCAAGCATGCCACTCCTTTTATGAATAATGATCTTCAAAGGGAGCGTGATGCCTGCCCTCCGAAGCTCGAAAGCGAAGGAGGGCTTCGCGCGTGTTTGGTCTACAATTACTCCATGAAAATCGCCTCACTCTCGCCTGCTGTCACCGAAATACTGTTTGCATTGGAACAGCAGAAGTTTGTCGTCTGCACGGACCAGTTCAGTGATTTTCCCGAGGCAGCGAAGGCGATTCCGCATCTGAAGGATCATCAGAAGATTGATGTCGATGCGCTCAGAGTGTTCAATCCTGAGGTTGTATTTACGTCGACACTTGTGCAGGAAAAACTGGCGAAGAAACTGAAGGAAGAGGGATTCGGAGTGATTTTCCAAGATCCGCGTTCGGTTCCCGAGATCTACGAATCCATTCGTGAGATAGGGACGATCCTCGGATGCGAGCCAAGAGCTCATGCGTTGATCGAGACGATGCAGCAGGGCTTCAACGATACGAAACGCAAGGCGGGGCTCCTGCATCGCAAAGCGAAAGTATACGTCGAGGAATGGCATCACCCGCCGATGGTGAGCGGGAATTGGGTGCCGGAGGTGGTGAAGATTGCGGGTGGTATTTCGTTTCCAATTTCCAGTGCGGGCATTCCTGCCCGCGATCCGGGCAAAAATCCTCCGAGCAGAGAAGTAAGTCTTGCTGAGATTCAAACTTTTGATCCGGATTTGATCGTTCTCAGTATCTGCGGAGCGGGATCGGTGGCAAGCAAAGAACTGCTGACCGCTCGTGCGGGATGGAACGAACTTCGTGCGGTTTCTGAGAATCATCTGTTCGTGATCGATGACTCACTGCTCAATCGACCCGGACCGAGACTGACTGAAGGTGCGAAGAGACTGTTTGGATGGATGTTTCAGGTGCTACACTGACGTCATGTACGACATCGTCATCGTCGGGCTTGGAATCGCAGGGTATACCGCAGCCATCTACTGCGCGCGCTACAAACTGAAGGTGCTCCTCGTCGGTGCGGAAGCCGGCGGTATGGGCAATACGGCTGCGGAAGTCGGGAACTGGCCGGGAGAGATAGAGATCAGAGGTCCGGATCTCATGGAGAAGTTCAAGAACCATGCGGTGAGTTTCGGAGATCTCGTGACATTCAAAATTTCCACGGTGAAAGATGCGAAGAAGACAGAGACCGGATTCGAGCTGATGCTTGAGGGCGATGAAAAAGTGACGGGAAAGACGATCATCTTTGCTACAGGCTCGAATAAGAGACACCTCGGTGTCAAAGGCGAAACGGAGTTCTCCGGCAAAGGGGTGACGTACTGTGCCACCTGTGATGCGTTCTTCTATAAGAACAAGACCGTCGCGGTGATCGGAGGAGGGGACAGCGCGGTCGAAGGAGCTGCGATTGCGGCGCAGGTTGCCGCGAAAGTCTACCTCGTCCATCGCAAGAAAGACTTCCGTGCCGAGCCGTACTGGGTCGACAAAGTGAAGGAGAAGAAGAATGTGGAGTTCGTTCTTGAACGTAATCTCGTTGAAGTCATTGGTGATAAGAAAGTAACGGGCATGAAGCTCGATCAGCCGTGGAACGGTCAGGAGATCATCCCGGTCGACGGCGTGTTCATCGAGATCGGTTCGAATCCTGCGGTGGAACTTCCGAAGAAACTCGGATGCAGTTTGGATGACATTGGTTTTCTGAAGGTCGACGAGGCGCAGCGGACGAACATCGCAGGGGTATTCGGTGCCGGCGATCTCACGAGTGCGAGCAACCATTTCGCGCAGTTCACGACGGCGGCGGGCGAGGCGACGGTCGCGGCGAACAGCGCGTTTAACTATTTGCAGAGCGGGAGGTAAGCTCTTTCCATGTGGTTCCCTCTCACGCTTCTCACCGCGTTCCTGTGGGCTTTGATCAATGTGATCAATTCCGGAATCACGAAGAGGTATACGAAAGATCCGTCCGTCATCCTGTGGGTACAGGTCTGCTTCAGCATGATCTTTCTGACGATGATCGGGTTCCTGACACATCCCGATCCGCGGATGTCTCTCGTTTTCCTGCCGGTAGGTGTGATCACATACCTCGCCGATCTCTTATTTTTTTGGATCTGCAGTCGTCTCGATATCTCGGTCATGAACGCTGCTTGGTGTCTCCAATCCGTGATTCTGAGCGCGGCTGGGATTTTTTTGTTCCATGAACTATGGACGCCGGTGACCTTTCTTGGAGCGGTACTCGTCATTCTTGGCGTACTCCTGCTCTCACTGCGGGCAAGCACGCATTCTTTCGGCAAGACGGCTCTCTTCATCATTCCTCTTGCTCTCCTCTACATCCCCAACGCGCTTGCGAGGAAAGTAGCGCTGACTGCTGGCATGCCGATTCTTCCGATATTCTTCTGGCTTCTCCTCTGTCGCGATGGGCTCGCATTCACTGTCCCGTGGTTTTTGCCTTCGGAACGAAGGAAGATCATGCGTACGTTGCCGACACTGCCACTCAGTTTTTTCGTGACGTGCGCGATACCGATCACGCTCTTCTTCACCGTCGAATACGTGACGCTTCGCGCACTTGCCATCGGTCCTCTCTCGATCGTTTCGGTTGTCGGGAATGTGCAGCCGTTCTTCGTTCTTGGGCTTGCGTGGCTCCTGCATCGGCATGGTCATCATCTTGCTCCCAATGAAATCGTGACGAAGGAGAGCATCCGGATCAAAGCCCTGTCCTTCTTCATCGCATTCATTGGTCTTGCGCTCCTTGCCCTCTCCCAGTAAAGTAGCGCGGCTATGCCAAGAGGAAAGAGAACAAATTATGCGGCTTTCTGCACCGAATGCGCTTCGCGCTGTGATACGCTGTTCAAAATCACCAAATCAAAGAAAGCGGATTTCAAGGTGCCGGAGAAGTTTTGCAAGGTGTGCAGGAAGAAGACGAAGTTGAAGCTGAAGGAAGAAAAGCACTCCAGTTAACAGAAACCTCTGAAAAATGCATGCTGCTTCGTCAACTGCGCTGAAATTTTTCTCAATGTATACGAATACATCTCAAAAAATTTCAGCTTGTTTCCTCGCATCCTGCTATTTTTGAGAGGTTTCCATTCGCTACACTGTCTTCTATGAAGAAATACCGCCGTGCCGTTTCCGTGCTCGTTCTCAAAGAAACCGAGGTATGTACGCCGACGGGCTGCGGTACCGTCGATCAGATTCTTCTTGTCCGAAAGCCCAGACCGTCCGATGCGTGGCAGCTCCCGCAGGGCGGGATTGAAGAAGGGGAGACACCCGAGCAGGCGGCGCTTCGTGAACTCCGGGAAGAGACAGGGCTGGATGTACCTGCGGTGTTGCATTCCAGTACCGAGACGTACTGCTACGATTTCCCTCCAGACTTCATCGCGCGCAATCATCCGGTGAATGATGGTCAGACTCTCTGCTTCACGTCTGTTCGTGTATTGAAGGATGCGGTTGTGCAGGTTGATCACCATGAGGTGGATCAGTTCGTGTGGGTTCTTCCGGAACAGCTGTTGCTCTACATCAAACGTCAGGAGTATCTGAAAGTGATTGAGAGAGTGCTGGAGGAAGCAAGAAAGTTAAAAGTTAAAAGTTAAAAGTAACCGACAGAGTTCTTTTACAGGTACTTTCCACTTTCAACTTTCCACTTTCAACTTTACGCTTGTTCTGTGCGTCTCACCTCTCTCTCCCTCGAGCAATTCCGTTCCTACGACCGGTTGAAACTTGATTTCTCCGGCACGGACAGATTGCTATTCGTCGGCGAGAACGGTGCGGGGAAAACGAACCTAATCGAAGCAGTTTCGTTTCTCTCGATCGGTCGTTCGTGTCTCAAGGCTCTTCCGGAGGATGCTTTACACTGGGCAGCGGAGTACTTCCGTCTTCGCGCAGAGACACGCAGTGATAGCGGTGAAGTCTCAAATGTCGAGTACGTGTGGCAACGGAGCCCGAGGCGGCAGTCAGCACTCTTCCTTCGTGATATCAAGACACCGCTGCTTCGGTTCATCGGTGCGCTACCCACGATCGTCTTCCTGCCGCAGGATCTGGATCTCTTCACCGGCACGCCGTCGCATCGACGGAGTTTTCTCGATGTGCTGCTTTCCCAACTGAAACCTGATTTCGCCGCGAAGCGCATTGAGTACGAACGCATACTGAAGCAGAGGAATGCGATGCTCTCACGTATTGCAGACGGTGTTGCCGGCATCGACGATCTCTCGCTCTGGGACAATCGTCTTGCGGAGGCTGCGACTGATCTTATTCTTCTCCGTGATGACATCATCGGTCTCTTCAACCGGAATGTGCAGGAGAGGATTGCCGCTCTCGGAGAAGGGGAATGGTCCGATATCAGGATGGTGCATGATCGCAAAACGAAGGAAACCAAGAAAGCAGTGCTCGAAGCTGAGATGCGTCAGATGCTTCTCGAGGTGCGTGATCGCGATCTTCTCCTCCACACGACCACCGTCGGTCCGCATCGTGACGATTGGCATCTGCAGGCACTGGGACATGATATTTCGCTCTTCGCTTCACGCGGGCAGCAGCGAGCGGCTTTCATTGCGCTCCTCCTCACGAGCGCCGTTCTGTTTCAGGAAGTTCGTGGCGAACGCCCCGTCATTCTCCTCGATGACGTGTTGTCGGAACTGGATGATCGTCACCGGAAAGCATTGCTTTCCTCGCTCGAAGGACATCAAGTGTTCATCACGACGACACACGCGATTTCGATGGAGGAGACTGTTGATGTGTGGAATGTCGGTGATGGGCAGGTGAAGAAAATTTCTGAGTGAATGCTCCGTACAGTGCAAGAGCAAGCCCATCGGCGGCGTCCGCCGGTGTCGGAATCTCTTTCAGCTTGAGGATGCGTTTCACCATCGATTGCATCTGTTTCTTATCGGCGCGCCCGTCGCCGGTGATGGTCGTTTTGAGTTGCATCGGTGTTGCTTCCATCACTTCCATTCCCGCCTCACTCAGAGCCGCGACGATCACGCCTCGTGCCTGAGACACATCCATCGCCGTGCGCTTGTTGGTCGCGAAGAACAGTTTCTCGACGACGGCGAGATCGGGTGTTGCTTCCGCCAAGTACTGTTTCAAATCCGCAGCCAATTCGCGAAGTCTCTCTGCAAGTGGCAAGCCTGCAGGCGTTTCGATCGTCAGCCATTCGATGACTTTCGGTTCACCGGTGCTTGAAACCTCAATGAGCCCCAGCCCTGTTCGTGTGAGCCCGGGATCGACTCCGAGGATGCGCATGGATGAAGTGTAAAGTTGAACGTGTAAAGTTGAAAGTTCTGCCACTTCAAAAATTGCCTGTTTTCTGCTACAATAAGGGGATTTCCTCAGTTCCCATTTGACACACAAACCACGCCACCGTCACTTCGTCGCACTGCCGCTTCTTGGGCTTCTGCTGCTCGGTGTCGCGGGTATGAATCGTCTGACGATGGCAATGGATGCTCCGTCGGCATTTGGTCGGGATTTTACCGTTGCGTCGCAGAATGAGGAGAGGCAGCTTTCTCTTCCCGACGCCGGGATCAGTCTCCTGCTGGAGCCGAAAACACGCGTATCGTTTGACAGCCGGTCGCAGATTCTCCGCATTGCCTTCGGCACGGTGCTGATGGCAGAGGCAGGGCTTGCATCGGTCGATCTTGGACTGAATGCAAAGGCAGAGCAGTTCATGGGTTCGATGATGGTTCTCCGTGACGATGCATCGTCGACGGTCATTGCGTTTCAGTTTCCGCTCATCGTCACTGTTGCCGGGAAGGAATGGATCCTGCCTCCTGCTTACCAACTGCGAGTCGATGCGTCAGGATCTGTGCAGAGATCCGAAGTCCCGGGTGAATGGTTCACTGAGCAGCTGTCACGCAGTCGTGCGCTGCCTGTTACCCCGTTGCCGTCTTCAACCCTTTCCGAACAGTCGCTGCTCGTTCAGCTTTTGAAAAGCGACACCCCATCCATTCGCTGCATCGCTGCTTTGGATCTTTCGCTTCTTGCAGATCGCACGAATTCGGAAGCATCGGACGGTGCTCTTCTCTCTGAAACTCTCCGGTCACTCGGCACGTCCGAGTTGCTCTTTAGCATCCCTGCACTTGCGTTTTCGGTACTCCGTCCGCTTCCGTCATCCCTGATCGATCTCTGGGTGCAGGTTGCGAATACCTCTGCCGCTTCAGATCCTCTCCTCACCGCTTCTGTGCTTCACGATCTTCTTCCGCTTCCTTCCGCCTACGAAGCAGCCGGCTACCCGAAGCAGGCGATCCTCTGGCACGATGCCATACGCAGAGTCAGCGTCCTCCTTTCACCGCTTCTTTCCGGAGCGGAAAGCGAAAATTTCACCGCAGACATCGCACGCGTGCTTCAGAATCTTTCACCGGAGTCTTCGCTTCAAGATGGCGCTCGGGAGAATAATGATTCCGCTCTGCCGGCTTCGGTATTGTCGGATCAGGTTCTGTCGGCATCGCGGAATTTTCTCCTGTCGAAGAATGTACTCTTCACGACGACGACGGCTTTTGCCGCGGACCGACAATTCCAAGGTTGCGTTCGAGTGTCTGGAGTCTTTCTGGGATCCGATCCCGATCATCCGTATGCATTCTCCCTCTGCATGGGAGAACAGATGATCCGAAGAATCGAGCGCGATGGGAAGTCACTCCCGAACGATGTACCGTTTGAGAAATTTTTCCTCTGAAAAAGCCCTCCGAAGAGGGCTTTCTGAATGACGAAGGATCTGTGACTACTTGCAGCAACAAGACTTCGAGCATCCCGCTACTTTGTAGAGAGCAGCCAAACCGATGATGAGGTAGAGAGACGTTTCGAACATCGGCGCAGCGCCGAATACCATGTGAAGTACGTTCCAATCCGCACCCGCAACCAAACGTCCGGCTCCGATGAGCCCCCAGTTCAGGGAACCGATCATGATGAGCATGTGTGTGACTTCGCTGGAAGTGGACTTCTGGGACATAGGAGGGAGAGGGAAGGAAATATGATTTCGATTTCATTCTACACGATACGATCCTCTTTCTGGCAAGTTCTTCGCTTGTACAAGAGGAAAGATTTGTGACGAAATATTATTTGATCAAAATTTTTGATCAAGGAATTTTTGGCGGAAATTCCAAGTTTTTTTTCATTCTCGGCGATTGGACTTCGAGTTGACCAATCGCTTGAGAATTCGTACCCTCTTCCGTGGTCTCGGGCGATTAGCTCAGTTGGTTAGAGCGCGACACTGATAATGTCGAGGTCGGCTGTTCAAATCAGCCATCGCCCACCAAGATTGGAAATCTTTCTCTGCTATACTGCAGTTCTTTTATGATTGAAAAATCCGATCCTCACTACCGGGCTATACAAGAATTTTACGGTGATCGTGCTGCAAAACGATCAGGAATTCCGTACATGCATCATATTGACGAAGGTTTGGTGGTATTGGATGCGATTCAGACATCGTTGCGTGCGAAGCAGGCGTATTGCCTCCACCCCATCGTGCAACTGGATGATGATCTTACGTTGGCACTCGAGGCATCAAGCGTTTTGCGAAAACACGCCATTGATCCTTCTGTGTTGATGCTTGCCATGGAGTACCGTCGCGTTGCGAACGGTTATTCTTCACGCAATACGGAAAAGACGATTGAGAAAATTCGCCTGAGTCATTTGAATGAGGTCAATGACATGCTCATCGGCGACAAGGTGCAAAACAGGGCGGACTTTGAGAGATTCCACCAAGCCACTCACCCTCGCAGTCAAGAACTTTCACTGTACTTTGGCAACTGGCTGCGTCGATTGGGAGTCACCGAAGAACATTATCATGCATTGGTACGTGTCATACGAGAAGCGGAGCGCGTTGAGTAGTGGCAGCAGTGCATGTTCGCTTCACGGTCGTCGTATGCTGGTCATCTTTTCTCGGGCAGCCTCTCTGAGATGGGAGAGCCGAGCGTAGATTCTTCCGATGCGGGGGACGAAGTGCACTTTCAATATCGTTTCCTGCGCCTCCATGATCAGGCTGCCGAAGCCGAGCAAATTCTGAATCGGACCATGTTGCCATTTGTGGATGTCTTGGAACGTCCAGAGGTCGATGGTTTGATGATCGTCGACGGAGAAGAGCGTCTTTTTGATCCGGTGCACGCGTTTGTCCGTGATCACGATTACGTAGAGGAAGTAGGTGTAGAAGCGGAGGAGAAAACTCAGATGGATGGCGGTGAAGATGGCAAAACATGTGACGAGAATGCCATGTCTGCTTGCTGAGTCTTTGACTCCCAACCGGAAAAAGATGAACGCGCACGATGCCGCGATGATGATTGACCAGAGAAGGGTGACGACAAACGGCTTCAGGAGTCGTATCCAGTGCTGGCGGAAGTAGAACTGGAAGTGTTCGTGAACGTCTCTGCCCTGGAAGTGCAGATCGAAGTGATCCGACTCCGGTACATCGTTCACCATAAGAAGGAGGAAGAGAGTATGAAGACAGCGAGGAGGAAGAGAGTGTGCAGAATGGCAACGAGTCGAAGCCTCGTGACGGTGAAGAACCGGAAGAGCGATTCGTCCGTTTCACGCGGGAAAGACAGTCCTTCCACCTTGCGATGGAAGACCATCCAGAGAATCAACTCCAGTGTGACGATCACCACGCCGACGATAATCCAGGCGGAGACCATGGCAAGAAAGCATGGTATTCCTTCCGCCATCCGATGGCAATAAACGTCATTTCTAGAGAGGTGCGAACAGTGCAAGAATTTCTCCCTTTACCCATTGCCAGCTTTTTTGGAAGTGTGCTGCGAAGAGTTTCGGTGTCGCGAGAATGTCGTAGCGGTCGATGAAAGCGCGTTGTTCCAGAGCAAGCAGTGTCGTAGCGCATTGCAGTGCGACGCAGCCGATGACGATTCCAAGCATCACGTCCACTGCGTAGTGCTGCAGCAAAAGCATGGTTCCGGTGAGCATGAGCACCAGCCACGGGATCACGATGATGGCGAACGGAAGCCACATTTCGATCAGTACTGCTGCCGTGATGATGCCGAGTGCCGCATGCATGCTCGGGAAGTTTGAGATCGGAAGAAATCGGTTTTCGCTGTCGACCCATATCTTTGCAAGTTCATCGAATTGCTTCGTCATGGCGGGAAGAAAATGAGTTGTCTGCACGATGTGCTGGATGTCTTCGGGGATCTCGATGTGCAGAACATTTGCTCGGTACATGTAGTCGGGATGCAGAACCGGAAAGGTGTACCAGAAAGGGCAGGAGATCATGAAGGCGATGAAGTATGAGAGCATGTATTTTCTGAAGAGATAGGTGCTTCGAAAGAGGAGGACGATTGCCGTGCATCCTGCGATGAGGAGCAGTTGGAGATACGATTGCACGATCCATGCACTCAGTACTTCGGATTGAATGATGTCATTCAGAAAAAATGGCGGGGAGAATCCGAAGATTTTCAAGTCGGCGTTCATTATCATGTGCGAGAGCGCAATTGTTCGCGTTCGATCGGCACTGAGAAAGAGAAGACGGATGGCAAGACCATGGGCGAGTATGGCGAGGTACAGTGTTCCGAAGACGAAGAGAAAACTTCTTCCGTATCGCAAGAGTGGTTTTCCGATCGTCGAGAAGTGACTTCTTGAGCGCAGCACGATGGCACAGAGCACGTACAGTCCGAGCAACGCGATGATCGTGAGAATCATGGTGTTTATCGACTGGAAGAGCAGATTGTGCCGGAGCGGTGACTCCGGATCGCAGAGAGAGTTTCTCGTGATCGCACACACGATGCGATAGGTTTGCGTGGTACTGATGAACGCCAGCGCCGGGAGGAGCAGAACGTAGGTTTCCACGGGCAAGGTACGAAGCAATCGTTGCATCCGATCCATTGTGCCAGATTATTTCTTTCGCTTGTACATCTCCGTTACGCTCTCCCCGCTCTCGATGTGCCGGATGACCGTTGCAAGCATCGGTGCAATGGTGAGCACCTTCAGTCCTCGGATTGTCTTTCGGTCGATCGGCATGCTGTCGCTCACGATGATTTCCTTGAAGCCCGCTTTCGTTAGGTTCTTGACGGCATCACCCGAGAACACGGGATGAGTGGCAACCGCGTACACGTCTTTGTTCGCGCCTCTCTTGATGAGTGCTTCTTTTGCTTTCAGAAGCGTTCCAGCCGTATCGATGATGTCGTCGAAGAGAATGCAGGTTCTCCCTTCGATTTCACCGACGACTTCGAGAATCTCCGCTTGGTGATGGGCGACTCTGTTCTTGTGCATGATGGCGAGATCGGCGTTCATGAGATCGGCAAGCTTCTTCGCGCGCTTCGCGCCTCCCGCGTCGGGAGCGACAATGACAGGATTCTTGAGCTTCTTTGCATTCAGATACTCGGCAAAGATCGGTCGTCCGTCGAGTGCGTCCACCGGCACTCTGAAGAAGCCCTGGATCTGCTCGGAGTGGAGATCGAGTGTGATGATGTGATCGGCTCCGGAACGCTCGAGGAGTGATGCGATGAGTTTCGCGGAGATCGGTTCTCTGGGTTCTGCGACTCGGTCCTGACGCGCGTAGGGGAAGTGGGGGAGCAGGACGTGGACGGATTTCGCGAAACTGAGTTTCGCCGCCTGACACATCAGAAAGAGCTCCAGAAGATCCTCATTCGGGGTTCCGGTTCCGGTTTGCAGAATGTAGACATCCTTCCCGCGAATCGACTCTTCGTAGCGGACATAACGCTCTCCACAACTGAACGCTTTCAGTTTCACCCTTCCGAGTGTGCAGCCAAGCTCACGAGCGAGGCTTTGCGCAAGTGCCGGGTGCGACGATCCTGCGAAGAGATACATGCGTGTATAGTATAGCATAAAATTCCTCTACGATCTCCTCCTATGCACGTTCGCTGGTCCGCGCTTCGAGGCATGCCTGTTACTGAAGAGCAGGCGCAGGAGAGCGTCGCAATTCTCACGGATCCTCTGATCGACGCTGACAGCGGTCGCATCCTTGGATTCTTCGTTCGGATGCAAACCGGATTTTCTTCGCTTCCGCACTTTCTCTCCGCACTCGATATTCTCAGTGTCGGTACCAGGGTTCACATTCGGTCGATGGATGTTCTTGCACCGCCCGATGAACTCATCCGTCTGCAGCAGCATCTGGCGGATCCGCGATCGTTTCTGGGTCAGAAGATTCGCATCCGGCAATCGGGTCGTACCGTCGGCACCTGCCGTGACATCCAGTTCGACACCCGTCACTTTGTTGTCGAATGGCTCTTCCCTCGCGGTTTTTTGTTCACCAAGCAGCCGATCGCAGCAAGCGATATTGTCGAGGTGACCGAAGAAGCAATTTGGGTCAACGATCCGTTCAGAGAAGAGAAGGAGAACATACAAGAAGAAAGGACAGGGGCTGCTGCTCGCGTTCTCCCGGACATGTCACCCGGAACTATTGCCTGAAGACGTTGTCGGCAAAGTTCACGACGACGCGAGCGAAGACGATGACAATGATGCCGACGACGACGTAGAGAATCGATTTCCGTACCTTCTCTCCCCCTTCTTCACCTGCCGCGGGGGCGGAGATGACGGCGATGATCACGTACAAGATGCCGATGATCAAGACGAGGTCCAGGATGTAGGTGATGATCTTCATGATGATGGCCGTGACACTTCCAGCGTCACCAGCCTGTGTCTCAAGACCGTTAATTGGACCTGGATCAGGGAGATTTCCAGCTGCGAGAGCACTATTCATACAGAACAAGGACGAGCCGATCGTGCTCGAGACAGAGCTCAGGAGTTTCTTCATAGAAAGAAGGGATGAGAAATACTGAGACAGTGTTGCCGAAAAGAGCGTTGGATTCAATTCGTATTGGTTTATCCTATTTCTGTGTTGTCGACCGGAAAGAATGGTTGGATCAAAAAAAGCCCCTCGTGTTTGCCGAGGGGCTTTTTGAAACGTGTTTCCTACAATTATTGTCGGAAGACGTTGTCTGCGAAGTTCACGATGACGCGTGCGAAGATCACGACGATGATACCGACGATCACGTAGATGATCGTCTGCTTCGCTTTGTCTTTCTCTCCTTCGTCGCCACCGGAGACGATGAGGCGAAGACCTGCGATGATCACGTACACGATGCCGATGATCAAGATAAGATCAAGGATGTAGGTGATGATCTTAATGATGATGGCTGTGACACTCGCAGAATCACCAGCCTGTGACTCAAGACCGTTGATTGGACCTGGATCAGGGAGATTTCCAGCTGCGAGAGCATTGTTCATAAAGAACAAGGACGAGCCGATCGTGCTCGAGACAGTGGTAAGAAGTTTCTTCATAGAAAGAAGGGGAAGGGAAAGAAGGAAATAAAGAAGTACTGGTTTTATTATCCGAGAGATATTCACATTCTACAATAGAAATTAAAGTGCAAAAGTGGATAAGATACAAGGAAGGTTGATTTACAAAAAAGCCCTCCAGTCAGAGGGCTTTTTGTTCGTTCTTCGAGAAATTATTAGCGGAAGAAAGCGTCTGCGAAGTTCACGATGACGCGTGCGAAGATCACGACGATGATACCCACGATGACGTGGATGATCGTCTGCTTCGCCTTGTCTTTCTCGCCCTCGTCTCCACCGGAGACAATGAGGCGGATACCGGCAACGATCACGTACACGATGCCGATGATCAAGACGAGGTCAAGGACGTAGGTAATGACCTTGACAATAATCGACTGGACGTCAGCCGACGTGCCACCCGTGGTCTCAAGACCTGGAACGGTCTGAGGTGGCGGAAGTGCCTGAGCGAAAGCGCTGCTCATAGCGAACATGGACGAGCTGACTGCACCCGTCACGGAAGTAAGAAACTTCTTCATAAGAAGGATTGGGAAGAAATAAGGAATTGGATATTTGTTTTATCTGAGTGAGAACTCGGATAAAGACAACACCATTATAGCATACAAGCGTATCCGATACAAGGGGATCTATGCGGCTTCATTAGGGTGAATGAGCCCTACGGCGATGATCAGGAAGGCCGGAAGCGTGAACCAGAGATCCTGATTGACGGTTAAAAGTTGCAGCAGAGGGCTGCTAGCGATCAGCGGAGTGAGAATATTGGAGGTGGTGGCACCGCTGAGGATGCTATTCCCTCCGGCGTACGCCAGCACCGTAGAGACGATAAGCCCGGACAGTGAGAACCCGAAGAGCGCGGTGTACAGAATCGTGAGGATCGTTCCCGTGTCTTTCCCATGCGTGAGTTCGATGCCGCTTCTCGCGGCGAAGATAATGATGCAGACGGCGAAGACGAAAATCTTACTGAGCGAGATGAGGGTGATGTCGAATGGAATGCCGACGGTCTGAAAGACCATCTCTCCGTTTCCGATCAGTCGTACGAGCAGATCGCCGATGCCAAGTGTTGCAATGACGGCGACATAGACGCCGACGATCAGCTTCATTGTTTGATCTTTCCCAATAAGAAATGAGTAACTCATCACGACCGCGAAGAATACGACGATGAAGAGATCCCAAGTCAGTGTCAACGGCGGCATGGAAGCAGTGTACACTTTCCGCATGCGTCACGGATTCCTCCTCGTTCATAAACCTCGCGGTCCCACCAGTCACGATATTGTGGCACAACTTCGCAGGTCACTCGGGGAACAAAAGATCGGACATCTCGGCACACTCGACCCTCTCGCCTCCGGTCTGATGGTCCTCGCCGTCGGTGCAAAGGCGCTCAAAGTTGTCGAGCTTTTTAATGCGCTTCCTAAAGTGTATGAGGCGGAAGTAACGCTCGGCATCGAGAGTACGACGTACGACTGCGAGGGCGTGCTCGAAGCACTGAAGCCGAAAGCGGGGTGGCTCCCACCGGACGATTCCTCAACGATTCAGGCGATCATCAACGATCGCTTCCTCGGAAAGATAGAGCAGGTTCCTCCTGCGTTCTCGGCGATCCATGTCGGCGGTGAACGTGCGTATAAGAAAGCGATGCGTGGGGAGAGTGTCGAAATGAAACCAAGAGAAGCGACGATCTCCGTGTGCAAAGTGAAGACATACGACTATCCCGTGCTCACGCTCTCGGTGCACTGTGACAGCGGAACGTACATTCGCTCACTTGCCCACGATCTCGGTGTCAGTCTCCGCTGTGGTGGGCATCTCTCGGGTCTTGTCCGGACAACGGTAGGGGAGTGGAGTCTTTCGAACGCTCTCACACCCGATCTGATCGGATGGACTCACGTTCTGCCTCTCAAGGATATCCTCAACGATCTTCTCTCCCGTGAACTCACTTCTGTCGAATGGAAAGAGATCAAAAACGGACGCAGCATTATCGGAACGATGGATCCGGATCTTCCCTGCATTGCGTGGTTTGAGGGCTTGCCGGTGGCGCTGCTCGAACGGTCAAGAAAGCGCGAAGGGATGCTGAAACCGAGGAAGGTGCTGTAGAAAAAATTGACAAAAATATAGATGATATCATCATACTACTTGTATGATACAACGTTATGAGCTCACGGAGACGGTTGGTGGATTCAGCCAGGATGAGGCTTTGAGCAAAGGTGTCATTCTTATTGAGGAACGAGACAATTTTCCTCTCCCAGTCGTTCTCTCCGAGCAGCAACACAATGTGGAGAATGCGGTGATTGCTTTGTTAAATTCCATTCATACTCCGGATCCGATGGATCAGATGAGGAGAGATCTTATGATTCGAGAGGCTCTGGCAAATCAGATGATTCATGGAAACAGAGGGAATGCCGTGCTCAAATCGGATATTCATCTCATTGTTGAACAGCAGCGTGGAGATGCGGGCATTGCACTCCTTTCTTGTGTTTTACTGCTCGACGATCATTCTCCTCGTTTCGATTTGAATGAAGTCCCAAATCCGGCAGACGATGAAAATTTAGAGAAAACAACCGGCAGGGGATTGATGTTTATCCGAGAAGTTGGAAGGGCTACGATGGTTCAAATTCCGCGTGAAAACAACGGAAAAACCATTGTCTACTCGTGGACAGAGCACACTGAGACATCTGAGAATGATGGTGGATCGGGTGGGACTTGAACCCACGACCAAGAGATTAAGAGTCTCCTGCTCTACCAACTGAGCTACCGATCCGGAGCGAGATGAAGAGTACCCAAACAACGTTTGCGTATCAAATGCTTCTTCGCTTACATTTTCGCATTCTGTGCAGATCCAGCCACCTGCTTTCGTAGTTCATCCGTGATCTTCTTCACAGCCGTGAGCTGATCAGGCTGCAGTGCCCTTTCGATATTCTTGAGAACTTCCTCCGCTTTCGGACTGCCGTTCTCGCGTGCGAGGGTGAACCATGCGTACGCTTTGCCGATGTCGGGTTCTTTTCCTTCGCCCTTCGCTTCCATCACACCGAGGTTGAACTGGGCTTCACCGAAGTTCTGCATCGCTGACTTGGTGAAGAGTGCGTACGCTTTCGCAAAATCCTGTTTCACTCCTTCTCCGCGGTAGAAGAGAACACCGAGATTGAATTGCGCGCGGGCATTTCCCTGATTCGAAGCTTGCTCGAAGAGTGTGCGGGCTTTCGCGAGATCCTTCGTCACTCCTTCTCCCGTGTAGTACATCACGCCGAGGTTGAACTCTGCATGTGCCTCACCCTGCGCCGCGGCTTTCTCGAACCACTTCTTCGCGAGTATCAGATCTTTGGCTACGCCGTCCCCATCATGGTAGAGCGCACCCAGATCGAACTGTGCGTCTTTGTCACCCGCTTCCGCTTTTTTCTCCAATGTATCTTTGGACTCGGTGCCGTGTGAACTTGAAAGTCCGATCGATGTTGTTTGGGAAGAGGAAGAAGAAGTCTGACCGACGGTGACTCCGTTTCCGGTAGTGCCGCATCCGGCAAGGAGCATTGTGCAAGAGAGCAGGCCGACGCTGATGGGAATGGTTTTCATGGAGACGGCGAGCCTACACCTTCGAAAGAACCGCAAGCCAGCAGGCATGCTGGATTATTTTTACCTTTATTTCAAAATCATCTTGCATCAACAACGGCGACCATTATACTTCGCGCGTTCTAGCCTCTTCTCTTCACTCCCCATGTCGGACACCCTTTTGAATTCACATGTTCTCGGTGATGACGATGACGATAACGATAACGATCCGGTTGATCTCGATGACCTTGATGCCGATTCATTTGATGACGATGACGAAGAAGAGGGGGATGAGGATGACAACGAGGCGAAGATGGCGAGGATCGGGGAAAAAGAAGAACTGTAGCACTGTCATTACGCTGCATCCTTCCGATCCATCCCCTCCATTGCGTTCCTCTGAATCGTGCGCCAGTCGTGAGGGAACTTGAACGTTTCCAGTGCGCGAACGAGGGAGGCGAAGCTCTGCCAGACGGTTGCTTCCTCGTAGACGAACGCATTGCCGCTCTCCTGTACGGGATTATAGTTGTCGAGCAGGTCATGCGGCATTGAGACGGGAATGGTTCCGTACCGGAGAGCGTTCTGAATGTCCTCCTCTTCCGGTGTCGAGAAGAACATCGCCATGTCGGATCCCGAGAGCATCGCGCGCAGGTGTGCTTCGTCATCCTGGAGAATCGCGATGCGGTGACTATTGGTTTTTGCCAGCTTCGTGAAGTACTCACCGTACTTCTTCGATCCGCGACCGCGGATGACGAGTGAAATCGGCAGCTCCAAGAGTCCCTCCATGACTTTCTCGAGGAGCTCTCCTCCGAGAGTATCGGTCATCCCGCTCAGAATGCAGACGATCGGTTGTTTCGGTTCGTCCACCCACCCGACATTTTCTTGGAGCGCAGTCTTATTCTCGATTTTATGTTCGACTGTGCGCGCCGAATACTTTCGGACGATCTTATTGTCGTAGGCTGGAGAGAGGAGAGGCATGAATTTTTTGTTGTTGATGAATCTGACCATTCTATCATATTTTGGCTTCCGGATCACGTGTGATGGGTTGTGAAACCTACGTATTGTTATACATTATTCAAGTATTCAGAATAGCTTTCCGCTACGAGGTTTCCGCTTTAAGCTGCGTACGATGAAGCATCTGGTCATCGTCGACCCCACTTCGCCCCTCCGCTACGTTGGGGCTACGAGGGGCGAGCGAGGCTGCCTCTCTTTCATCTCAGTTTTATGAAGCACTTAGTCATCGTTGACGGGCATCACCTCCTCTATAGGGCGTACTGGGCGATTCCACGGACGATGAAAACGTCTACGGGTGAACAGGTGAATACGACATTCGGCATGGCTTCCATGCTTCTCCAGATTCTCAAGGTTGAGGAACCGGATGCCATCCTCTTCTGCTTCGATGCGGACGAGAAGACATTCCGTCATCTCGAGTACGCGGAGTACAAAGCAGGACGATCCGAGACTCCCGATGATTTCTATACGCAGATTCCCCGTGCGCTTGAACTCGTCGATACGTTCGGGATCAGGAGTGTCTCGGGAAATCTTCTCGAGGCGGATGATTACGCTTGTACGTACGCACGCAGAGCGGAGGAGGCAGGTGATAGAGTCACCATCGTGACCGGAGACAGAGATCTTTTTCAGATGGCGTCGGATCGTATTCGGATTGCCATTCCTCACAAAGGGTACAGCGCACCGGAGTACATGGGTTCGGATGAAATTTTCAAGAAGTACGGCGTGACTCCCGCGCAGATTCCGGCATATAAAGGACTCGTCGGCGATTCGTCCGACAACCTTCCCGGTGTGAAGGGGATCGGACCCAAGGCAGCCGAAGCGCTTCTCAAGCAGTACGGAACACTCGAAGAGATCTACGCAAATCTGGAGGCAATCAAATCATCGTGGAGGATGAAGCTGGACACAGGCAGAGAGCAGGCATTCTTCTGTCAGCGGATGGCAGTTCTCAAATCGGATGTTCCTCTTCCCGTTCCGGTTGAAGATCTTGCAATTCTCGGCATTGAAGCGGCGAGGATACGATCATTGTTTTCCGCTCTCGAATTCAGCCTCGTCATGAAGAGGTTTGAAACCTTGCTCAGCACTCCCTACGGACAGAAGCATTTCAAGAATGATCGGTCGTTGCAGGAAAACGTTGCGGAAGAGCGGAGTGTGAAAAATCAAAAAGTTCAGGAAGAAAGTGCACAATTATCTTTGCTGTAAATTGTTCTGACGCCATACACGCGGCAAGCCCGCCTTCGCCTGCGGGCTACGGATGGGCAAGCATGCCGCTCCTTTCTTAAGATTCTCTAGGATAAGCCATCGTCTACTTTTTGTGTTCTTCAAAATTTCAATGAACACAAAAAATGAAATGCGGAGTTTTTTTTCTTTCTCTGACTCAAAATGCATTGTACCGAGATGATGATTTTTTCTCATTCTTGAATACCAAACGTAGTCAATGCACTATTGCGACAGGTTCATGCGGTTCTCTAGACTGACACCCATACGCAGCAGAGGTGATGATTATATTTTCTTCCAGTTCCAATTTCTTCTATGGCTAAAGAACGCGTGCTTTCCAGTCTCGATATCGGGAGTGCCAAGATTCGTGTGATCGTTGCCGTTGTCGATGAACGGGATGGCGGGCAGGTACCGAGCGTGATCGGTGTCGGACTGTCTCCGTCGCTTGGCATGCGCAAAGGTCATGTCATCGATATTGAAGAGACGATCCACAATATCATCTCCGCTCTCGAAGACGCGGAGCGCATGGCGGGGGTTCCGATCAACCACGTGTTCGTCGGGATGAGCGGCAGTCACATCGAAGCATTCGACAGTCGCGGCGTCATTGCGATCTCAGGCAGCGAGATCATGGTGGAGGATATCGCGCGCGTGCTCGAGGCGGCGCAGGCCGTCAGCATTCCGAGTAACAGGAGAATCCTCCACATCGAACCGAAGTCCTATGCGGTGGATGAGCAGCGTGGCATCAAGAATCCTGTCGGGATGACCGGCATCAGACTCGAAGTGGAGGCGCACATCATCACCGGACAAATTCAACACGTGAAGAACCTTGAAAAGTGCGTCGATCAGGCGGGCGTGGATATCGACTCGCTCGTTCCGGCGACGATTGCGATCTCCGAGGCCGTCCTCACCAAGCGTCAGAAGGAATTGGGTGTCGTGACGATCGACATCGGTGCGGGCTCGACGAGTGTTGCCGTCTTCGAAGAGGGGACGATTCTCCACTCCGTCTGTCTGCCGGTCGGCGGCGAGAATGTGACCAACGACATTGCGATCGGACTTCGAACATCCATCGATACGGCGGAGAAAATCAAGATCGAATTCGGCTCCGTGCTTCCCGCCGAGATTCAGGAACGCGAGATGATCGATCTCTCCACGGTGAGCAAGATGGATACGCAGACCGTCAGCAAGAAGTACATGGCGGAGATCATGCAGGCGAGGTACTACGAAATCTTCTCCCTCGTGAAAGAGGAGCTTAAGCGCCTCGGCAGAGACGGTCTTCTCCCGGCAGGCGCACTCCTGACCGGAGCTGCCGTCAAGGCACCCGGCGTTCTCGATATCGCGAGAGAGGTCCTCGGACTTCCCGTGCAGATGGGCTTCCCGATCGAGATCGGCGGCGTCATCGAGAAGGTCGACGATCCCGCCTACGCCACTGCACTCGGCACGCTCCTCTGGGGAGTGCGAGAGGGGCAGCGTCACTCAGGCAGCTTCTCGATGGCTGACTTCGATGTGAAGCGCGCTTTCGGACAAGTTGGTTCATGGTTTAAAAATCTCCTTCCGTAATTTTCTCCGCGGGAAGCATCCCGCACTTCTTCACTTCTCTTACTTCCGTACTTCCGCACTTTATTTACCCCCCTTCCCATGTCAGACACACTCAGAAATCTCTTCTCCGGTTCCAAGAGCTCCTTCTCTTCTCAGGGAAAGGCACCAACGGGTTCCGATGACGGCATTCCCGCATCCTTGCCTGGTCATCAGGAAGTGCGTCCGGATATTGCTCCGAATGCGGTGATCCGTGTGATCGGTGTTGGAGGAGGAGGAACCAACGCCGTGTCGAGGATGATCAGTAGTAAGGTGGGAGGGGTGGAGTTCATCGCCGTGAATACAGATGCGCAGGCGCTCTTCCATAACGCTGCTGCGACGAAGGTGAATATCGGTCGCGGGACAACGCGCGGGCTCGGTGCCGGTGCGAATCCGGATATCGGATTGCAGGCTGCCAAGGAGAGCTCCGAGGAATTGAAGAAGGTGATGGAAGGTGCGGATTTGATCTTCATCACGGCAGGCTTAGGCGGTGGAACGGGTTCGGGAGCAGCTCCGTACATTGCAGAACTTGCACGCAGCATCGGGATCCTGACAGTCGGTGTCGTCACGCGTCCTTTTAGCTTTGAGGGACTCAGGCGCAGGAAACAGGCGGATGAGGCGCTCGAAGCGCTCCGTGGAAAAGTCGACACGCTGATCACGATTCCGAATGACAAAGTTCTGTCTCTGATCGATAAGACGACTCCTCTCACCGAGGCGTTTCAGATCGTCGACGAGATTCTCCGCCACGGTATCGAGGGTGTGGCGAACCTCATCACCGTGCATGGGCTCGTGAACGTGGACTTCGCCGACGTGCGCTCCGTCATGCAGGATGCGGGCTCCGCACTCATGGGTATCGGATACGGAACAGGTGATTCTCGTGCGTCTGAAGCTGCGCGTGCTGCCATCGATTCTCCGCTCCTTGAGCTCAGCATCAGCGGTGCGAAGGGCATCTTGTTCAACATCACGGGTGGCAACGACATGTCGATGTTCGAGGTCGACGAAGCCGCACGCATCGTCACCGAGGCAGCCGATCCGGAGGCGAACATCATCTTCGGTGCTGTCATCGATGATGCGTACACGGGTCAGGTGAAGTGCACCGTGATCGCCACGGGATTCGACGAGAAGAAGGAATCGTCGATGTCTTCATCCGCCACTCCGATGCTCAAGAGCGTTCCAACGCTCAAGAAGCTCCAGGATCAGGTTCGGAGTGACAACCGACCCGATGAGGCGGTTCTCAAGCTCGCCGGTCAGCAGCTGAATGAAGAGGAGCTGGAAGTACCGACGTTCATGCGAAAGAAGATAGGAGGGAAGTAGGGGAGGTTTGGTAGGTGTGGGAGGTTCGGTACGTTGAATACTCAAGAGTAGATGGGCGACCATCTACTTTTTTGTGTGCTGAAGACATAATCTTTCTTTGCCTCTGCTGCTTTCACCACCTACCATACCTACCGAACCTACCCAACCTTCATGCGTGTTTCCCTCCACCGCATCGACCCCACGCTTCCTCTTCCCGAATATCACACGTCCGGGGCTGCAGCATTCGATTTCGTGACGCGCGAAACAACGATCATCGAAGCCGGGAAGACCGGTCTCGTGCCCGGGAATATCGTCGTGAAGGTTCCGAAGGGCTATGCACTTCTCATCCTTCCCCGCTCATCGCTTCCGAGGAAGAAAGGTTTGATCTGCCCGCACTCGCTCGGGCTCATCGACCAGGACTACCACGGACCGAAGGACGAGATCTTCGTGCAGGTGCAGAATGTCACCAGTCAGCCGGTGACAGTCGAGAGAGGGGAGCGCATCGCACAGGGGCTGTTCGTCAAAACCGATCGTGCGGAGTGGCGGGAGGTCGACTCACATGGCGCAGAGACCCGGGGTGGGTTTGGGAGTACGGGGTGAAACTTATACTTTCTATGGAGGCGCAAACCTACCCACTTTGTTTTCTCGGTCAGATCCATTCTTGATTTCGTCATATGTTGTTTGCGAGAGGATACCCACTCTCAGCAACTGCTCAAGGATACTTCTGTTTCTGGTATCCGTTTCACTGGTAAATTGTTTCAATGATGGAGTGTTACCCAGCACTTGTCCGTATATCCAGCCAGTTCTTGTTCTTTCATCGAGGAGTTTCTCTTTCATTTCCAGAATGAAATTCTGTCTTGATTTTAAAATTCGCCGTCTGGTTAGTGAGTCCGTTGCTTTAGCCGCTTCAGTTGTTAGATCTTCGTATCGGTCAAAAACTTGAGCAAAGAATCCGCGTGCCTGCAGTCGATTTTCGAAAGTACCAGTGGATTTACGATCGATGATGTCAACCGTCGGAATCTTGCCAAGAAGAAGGATATCAGCGCCCCCATTGTCCGCGTTCCAATAGTCGTCATCGGTATTTTTTGGTTCTGTACTCGAACTGGCAGCGTCTGAATATTTCTCACGGTAGTCATTGAATTCGTCATCGAAGATCGAGATGGGATGAAGAGGCAAATATTTTTCATTCACACGCTTTGTACCTTTTCGATATGTTTTGCCTGCAAGAATGATGCCGATTGCTTCATGTTTCAGTTTTTCACCTTCAGGATCTGGAGGGAAGTGTACGCCCTCACGCTCCAGACGCTTTTCGATCTTTACCATTGTCCCGGTCAAAATGTCACTTCCAAATTCCACTTTGTCGTTTTTAAAATCCATCATTTTATTACGAAGAACTTTGAGCCATGTCACAGACCATGCGGATTGCGAGATCGTGAAGTTTGAAATGTTATCGATCATACCCTTATCGAAACAGATCTTCAGTTCCGGATGGTCTCTCATCGACATGAGAAGTGTCGTCAACATCCACGTGTTACTGTGTGAGTATTTGGCTTTCTCTTGCAATCTTTTCATAATGCCCTGTACTGCAAAAATATTCTTCTGATGCAGTTCATGCATCATCGTATTGATAATGGGTACAACGTCCGGATATTTGTCGACACGATCATAGCCATGTTGAATTTCGTGCGACTTTCCCGACTCGTGTTTCTGCACAAGGTCTTCGAATGCCTGATGTCCTTCGATCGCTTCGTAATCGATGCCGTAGACATTATGTCCGTTGAGAGGGTCTAAGGTGTACATCCACGCTTTGTCAGCAGCGTATTCAAGTACCGCTTTCGCACGGTTAAAGTTATGCTTGTTCTGAAAGAGAAGTCCGCCATTTTTCCCTGTTCCGTCCGTGCCGAATACCTGATTAAACGTGAATCCTTCCCTTTCGATATATTCCTTGAATTCCGAGGTTTCGGTATTGTTCGTCGAACGTGCGAGCTTATTGAGTGTGTGTTGAATCGGAGTGTAGAAGTTAATCTGCTTCGCGACTTTGTTCTCCTTCACTCTCTGGTTGGAGTTATAGTTTTGCGTAATCGCATCTTTGTAGGTTTTGATGATATGCATGATGTTGAGTGGCGTGAGCCACACCACATCGCCTTGGCTGCTGAAAACGTTTTTCTTGAGCCACGCTCCGACTGTCTCTTTTTCTCCTCCTGCATCTTCCGTGTGTCCTTTGTCGCCTTCCTCAGCTTTATCTATTTCTTCCTCCATTTCTTTGAAGATTGGTTCGTACACCGACATCAGTTCTCTCACTTCATTCAGGGTATTCTGGCAACTGTCAGCTGATAGCGCATCCGCGGCTTCGACAGTGGTTTGCAGATGTCTATAGTGATTCGCAAATCCCTCCGCTTCCGCGAAACGACTCTTGTCATCGACAGAGAGCCCTCCTTCAGCTTCAGGTAGATTCCACCGATTCAGTATATCGGCTCTCCTCTTGAGTGAGAGAAGCTTGGTGCCCGAGTCATCCATATATTCAAGGTTCTGATTCACTATGGCAAGATGCTGCGCTCTGGTTTCCGCTTCCATCTTTGCTTTTTCGATGATCGCCTGTAATGCGGGGTATCGTTCCCGTAACTTCTGCAACTTACTGAGCAGTATGTCGATCTTTGCACTGATTTCTTCAGCGGTGAGACTCTCTGCTTCCGCTGCCGCATTCGCGAGTCTCCGTTGTGCAATACCGACCCCTTGGTCAGGATTGACACCCACGTTCTCCAAACCTTGTCTATCAATCTCCAGATCCTGCAGAAGCTCTTTCTGTATTTTGGCATCTTTCGATGCTTGCAACAGGAGCGACGCGACCGAGAGTGGTGCATCCTCGCTGTCATTCCTCTTCTCAACTTCAAGATAGCGATCTACTGTTCCCTCCAACTGTTGTCGAAGTGTATCGAAGTGACCTGTCTGCGGATCTGCAAAGATCTCATCCATGATCTTATGCACCCTTACCTGCGCATCGATTGATGGATTGCTTGCAATCGTCGATGTATCCAATGGAGATTTCTTATTGACGAGGTAGATGGACAGCGCCGCACTTGCGATGTTCTCTTGCTTCTTCGTTCCCTTCAGGTAATTACTGTCTCCACCGTAGACATTCTCGATTGCTTGAGAAAGCTCTTTCCACTTGGGATGCTGTTTCAACATTCTTGTCCATATACCGATGCCAAATCTCGGTTCCGCATTCGCGAGTGCGAGGTTCGCTGCCGAATGGAGCATCGCGCGCTCGGCGAGTTTTTTTCCGATACCTTCCTTTTTAAAATCTTCATGTTCGATATTGAAGACCATCGTGTTTCCGTACGAGAACGAGTTTGGCATCGGCACATTCTTCTTTGTTGGGGGTATCTTCTGGAGTTTTCTGTAGAGTGCTTCAAATTGTTCTGAATAGAGATAGTTCCAGGTGACTCCCGTCTCCACCTTGTGCTTCTGCCTTCGCATGCGTTCGATGTCTTTCGCGAGGAGTGCCTGCAGCAGGTTCACGATTGAGTGAGAGGGAAGTGTGTGCGGCAGCACAAAGTATCTCTCGATCATCGGACGGTGTGCGTTGATCAGGTTCGTCAGCTCTGCATCCGTTACGGTATCGGTGTCGATGTCACCAAGTGCGGTTGCCAGTTGATTCCTTTCGACTGTTTCACGATCAAGATCCTCAAGGATGCTTGTTCGTGTGCGTTCCAGAATATTCCCCAATTCATTCGGGCTTAGTGTTGCCACGTCCACATCTTCTTTGATTTTATTTTTGATGTCCGGCAGGTAGTCGGCTAACACTTTCTGCTGTGTTTCCAAATCCACTGCGTTGAAAACGGCATTGTGAAATCGCTGACGTGAGGAAAGAGTCATGTCGCCGAACTTGTCATCTTTTGCTTCGGGCTCCGGTGCCGAATTTTCCTCTGCTGCATCATCCTCTTCCGCACCTCCTGCCGCATTCGGATCCGGAGTACCTGTACCGGCGAACGCCAAGAGTCGCTGCTCCTTCTCGGGAGAGTGATCGTAGGCAAGGCGCGCAATTTGGAACCGGCGCAGCATCTATAGTTTACAGAAACGAATAATGGCGTCAAGTATTTTTTCTTTCTTCGTATCAATCTGCGGGATGTACTGACCGAGGACGTCACGCACTCTGTACGGATCGATTGTTCCCGTCTGGATCACGAGATCCGGCACCATGTACTTCTTGGATTCGATGTGCAGTTCGTGGTATCCCTCCGCGCGGAGAATCCAGAAATGTTTCCAGTCGGACCAGATGGACACCCGACCGTCGAATTCAATTCCGGTTTCACGGAGCACAACGTGATGAATGCTTGGTGCTTGGTTTCGGATCAGGACGAAGAGACCCGCGAGCATTGCGAAGCTGATGCTGAGGCTCCACGCTCCGCTCAGGATGCCGTAGACGATCATACTGAGGCAGAAAAGTCCCATCACGACGTACCACTTTTCGGATCGCTCATGCGCGACCATCGCAGGTGCCTGCCACTCGAGGAGAATTGTTTCGGTATTTGTGTGCATAAATCTGCTTATTGTAGCAGAAAACGGAGGTTTTTGCGATCGTAGGAAGTTGCAATATTTATGAAATATTATATAAATATTTCTTATACGCCGCCTCACTCCGGCTCTGCGGAGCCACCTCTCTCCCAAAAGGGGAGAGAGGAACCTTAGGAATGACTTGAAACAGGTTTCTGACAATCAAAACAGTGCTCCCTTCTCCCCAGCCGCAGCGGGAGAAGGGCTGGGGATGAGGCGGAAGGGAGTCATCCATACGCAACCACCAGCCCCACTACATGTTTCACGCCCACTTTCTTCAATGCTTTCGCGCAAGCGTCCAGCGTTGCTCCGGTTGAAGAAATATCATCGACGAGCAGGACACAGGGTGCGGGAGCGGTCGATGTGCAGACGAATGCATTTTGGACAGCGTGCAGTCGCTCCTCGCGTTTTCGCCATGCCTGGTGTCCGGTCCTGCGCGTTCGTTTGAGCAATTCTTCCACCTTCCAATTTTTCTGCTTTCCGATTTCCTGTGCCAAAATCTGAGCTTGGTTGAATCCTCGATGAAAACTTCGAGTCCAATGCAGAGGGACAGGACAGAGAACCGGAGTGAAGTTTTTTCTTTGCGGCAGCAGAAGCAAACCCGGTAAGCATCGAACAATATGTTCAGCCAATTCCGTTCCGAGTTGTGGCATTCGTTTGTACTTGAACGACCTGATCGCTTTTCGGAGCAGGGGAGAGTCTTGGTAACTTCCGGCGGCAATCAAACAATCAAGATTCTTAATCTCTCTTTTCAAGAGCAGCTGCTTATCAAGTCTGATTGGTGTGAGCTTCAGGCGTTTCCGCTCATCTTCCGTGATCCACTGCCCTTCCTCACCAGTGAGTGAGTGTTTGGGGAAGAGGAGGTCAAGGACGTGGGAGATCATGAATTGAGGATAGATGTTTGTTTGTTCTTGTATTCGGCAGAATTGAAAATTGAAAATTGATAATTGAAAATTTTGTTTCCTATAAAAGAAAAACGATGATCTTCGTTCTGATAGAACAGTGAGTCTCACTTTCAGTGGTGG
>JAHFJM010000007.1 GCA_023245935.1 Candidatus Peribacteria bacterium
TTGGTGGCCGCTTCGGTGGCCGCGTAGGTGGCCGCTTCGGTGGCCGCTTCGGTGGCCGCTCCGGTGGCCGCGTAGGTGGCCGATCTGGTGGCCTCTCTGGTGGCTTCGTCTCCATGAATTGATCCGATAAATTTTGGATTATGATAACAATACCAAATTGCCGCAGCAAATGATCCGGCTAAAGCCAAAACCAAAGGAGACGGAACAAAAACGATATGCTTCGGTCTTGGAAGTTTGGCGGCATCGTACATTCCGTTTACCGCATCAATCATTTTATTCCGATCTTCGTTCTCCATCTTTTTGCAGGACATTGCGTTCTCAATCCATCTTTTATTCCAATCTGGAATCTTAGATTTATGTTCTTCGGTGAGCGTATATTTTTTCATAAATTAATCAGCTACAGGTCGAACCATTTCCGAGAGGTGATCCTCTTCCCGAACTCGCCCGATTTCCCAAATGCCCGGCTGAACAGTTACCGGACCGTGCTCTTGATGCTTGATGGTGACGGGGGATTTTACGGACAGCAGCATCTTTTCCCCAATCTGGATTAATTCGGCCTCGGACTCATCGCATTCAATCCCGTGGTAATGGCCGGTGACTTCGCCCTCCGCCAGGACAATTCCACGAGGATCGCGCTTGGCCTTCTTTCCGTCTTGGATGTTGATATTTTCGACGCGCTTTAAGAGCACGTCGCCTTGCTGCAACTGCGTGAGTTTGTTTTTCATATGTTTTATCAATAGAACACTTTATTGATTTGGTCAATAAAATTCTCAAATTATTTTTCAGTATTGAAAATCCAGAAAATTCCCGTTACTCTTCTTTCATGGCCAAACACCGCAGAACCGAGAAAGACCGGGCATACGATAGGGAGAACAAGCGGAGGCAGGCAGAAAGGAAGCGTGTGGCGGCTGAGGCGGCGCAGCGGGCGCAATTTCCGCTCCCCGACACTTCAAGGAAGCAACGAGGAAAAAATCATGCAAAAACTCAAGCTATCAAACGCGACCCAGCAACGGGTGAACCAAAATTGGGCGGCAACGGTGGAGAAGTGCTCAAAATTCCTGATGAATCTGGACTGGGAAAAGATGAGCGGGAAACTGATATTGCCGGAGGGTCAGAGCAAGGCCATCCTGTACTCGATGCAGATCATGAAGATCCACGCGGCTCCGCACCAGTTGAAGGCCGAGGAGACGGGGCAACCGGATACCCTGACGCTGGTTCTGAACCAGCTGAATCAATCGGTGAGGGTGATCCAGGAGACGAAGACGGCGGCATTGGCGAACGAGACGCAATCGCCCGACGTGCTCGGCAAGATGCTTTGCGACCGCTATTTGACCCGGCCACCTACTCCCGCACCTTCTGCCACGCACACGAGCCAGAATTCCGATATTCAGCAAAGCAACTTGAATTCCTCGGTGCGTGTCGTGTCATAAACGGTGACGGCGTTTTGGATTTGTCTAGGTTTCCTCGGAACGTCGCGCTTGGTTGTGTGAACGGATTCGGGAAAACCTTTCTCGTTGCGGAATTGATCCGCTACTTTCTGGATATGGTGCCGGATTGCGCCGTGGGCTTTACCAGCCATGTTTCCCGACAGTGCGAGATGTTGGAAGGTTATTTGCGTCGGCATCAAGCCACGCATTTCCGCAACTGGAAATTGATCGAAGGACGGCTTGAACATCCGAACGGCAATTTTGCCAGATGGTTCACGGCAAAGGACGAAGGCGGCGTCGAGTCTTTGCATGCGAAATTCATGATTCGGATTATCGACGAGGTAAAATCCATGGGGGATAACATCGTCGACGCAACGAACCGCTGGAATCCGTCCCTGTCCATTTTCGTTTCCTCGAAAGGGTTGGTGTCGGGAAAATTCCATTCCTGCTGGACGGATCAACGGCAATTCTGGGACATCGTGGAGGCAACCGCCTTTGACTGTCCATGGATCAGCCAAGCGTGGATTGCCGAGCAGATCATCGCCAACGGGCGGGACAGTCCTTTGATCAAATCCATGATCTTCAACGAGTTCAACGATGCCTCGATGCGGTCAATCATCCCAATTGACGCATGGATGCGGGTTCTCAAAACACCGCCATTCTTCCAAGGCACCGGCAAAATCGTCTGCGGCCTTGACCTGAGTGCGGCAAAGAAGGGCGGCGACGAGTGCGTCCTGTTCCACCGCGACGGCAACAAAGTCTTCCCGCCGTTCATCGTTCCGATTTCCTCAAACGAGATGGAGGTTGTCGGGCGGGTTCTCCAACACCTTCGGGAGATCAAGGCCAACGTGGTCAACGCTGACGCGGGCGGCCTGGGCGGTCCCATGATTGCACGGCTCTGCGAAGTCTGCGAAGGAGACAAGACCATTCAATTCAATCGGATCAATTTCAACGGAGCGGTTTTGGATCAGTCAGCCGGGTATTACAATCGGATCGCAGAGCTTTGGGGAGTGGCGCAGCAGTACGTCGAAAAATTCCAAGTGATTGTCCCGAACGATCCGAAATTACAGGCGCAGATGACCAGCAGAGAAGTCTTCACGAATTCAGAAGGAAAGATCAGGCTTGAATCCAAGGACATCATGAAGAAAAGAATCGGATGCTCACCTGACCGCGCCGACGCCTTTGTGCTCTGCTTGATTGCGGACAAAGACATGCCGATGATTAAAACTCTCGGGAAACGCACGGACGGATTCCACCGTGGAAATGACGATGACGAGGATGACGGGCGCGGACGAAACTGGCGGGTGAACGCTTCGGGCTTCGACTTGGGCGGGTTTTGAAATCGGCAAATTTGCCTATTTCGATATAAATAAATCCGATTTATTACGGTAAAAACCGTAAAAATAAACCTTGCATGAAAAAGCTTTCCGTAATACTTTCCCGTCAATGGCAGAATCTTCAACAATCGTCCCGGTGTCGGACGGTGCAAAAGAAGAATTGACGGGCGAATCACCGTCAAATCATGATATTGTCTCTCGGGCGCAACGAGCGCTCTCGGAGCGGATCGAGTGGGAACGCAAACTTGCACGGATGCAGCTCCAACGTTTTTGCGCGGATCGCAACAAGGTCAACAATTCCCCATGGCCAAGGGCAAGTAATGTCCGCTATCCGCTTTCCGACACGATCATCGACCAGAAGAAGCCGTTCCTCTACAAGCTGACGTATTCCTCGCAGAACATTGCCTTTTTCAAAGCAATGGTGCCGTCGAACGTCAAGTACACTGACAGCGCGGCGGCCTATCTGGATTTTGTTCTGAAAGAGAAAACGGAATTTGAATCTGAGATACAGCTTTGCGGGGACTCTCGCTATCAGGACGGCGAGACCGTCATGAAAACTGGATGGGATTTTCAGAAGCAGGTTCCGACCGTCGAACATATCGACAATCTTTTCATCATCACACCGTCAAACACCGGGGATTTGAGTTCCGCTCCGTGGATCATCCATGTGCGGCAAATGTCCGTGAAGCAGTTCGTCGGGGCGTTCAAAAAGTACACGAAAGAAGGACAGACGGAGGAAGAGCGGGCGAAGGAATTACGCAAGAAAGCCGTCTCCATCCGTGACAATGAACAGCCGCAAAACGATCAGGGCAATCGTGAATCTGACGAATACATGCGCGAGGGAATCAACCGGACGGTGCTGGGAGGCAAGATCGTCGTTTGGGAGTGTCACTATGAAGACGACACAGAAAAAAAGTTCATACGCTCAATCCTTCCAGACGACGAAGATTTTGACCTGCTCGATGATCGGGAATATCCGTTCGACCATGGAGAATGGTGTTTCCTCCATGACAAGCGCGAGATTACGAATCGGAAGATGCACGCTTCCCGAGGAATCCCCGAACTGGTAGCAGACGGCGAGGCTTCCCTAACGTCCATGTGGCGGGCAAAGCAAAACGCAATGTCTCTCTGCCTTGTTCCCGTTTACGAGGGCAACATTCCCGGCAGCACGCAAAATATCACGATGGGACCGGGGACGCTCCTTCCGCCAGGCGTCAAAATGTCTTCCAGCGGATCATATCCCTTTGAGCAATGGGATGGCGAGATGGCGAACACTCGGGGGATTTGGGAACGGAGGGCGGGTGCTCCTGACTTCGGACTTGGCCGGGCGAACACGCTCGGAGAGAAACGGACAGCGAAGGAGATCCAGTCAATCGACAATCAGCAGTTGATGGGCGTGGAGTTGGAGGCCGGCAACTGGAAGCGGTTCATCCGTGCAATCTGCGGGCAATGCTGGGCAATGATCGTGCAATTCAAGCCGCAGTCCCTGATTTATTATTTGGGCAAAGAAATGAGCGAGCTTCAACCGGATGCGCTCAACAATGATTTCATCATCACCGTGTCGGCCAGCGCGGAGGCAATCAACAAGGAATGGATGGTGCAGAAAGCCCAAGCACTCTGGCAAGCTGCCCAAAATAACCCCTACGCCAACGGGTTCGAGGCATGGAAAAATCTGGTGCAGAACATGAATCCCGGCGAGGTGTCACGGTTTGCCGTTGACCCGCAGCAACACCAGCAGGAAGCCGCGATGAAGACGGCAAGCGATATTGCAATCATGTCAATTGGGTTCCCTGTACCCCCGATGCCGACGGATAATCACGGGATCGCCTGCATGACGGCGATGCAATGGCTCCAGGCGAAGCAGAAAAAGAATGAGCGCGTTGACCCGCAACTCATGCGGTTGGTTGGGCAGTATATTGCCGGCCATCGTGAAGCCCTGAAGCACCAAGACAAGCAGGCTTACGCGCAACTGAATCAGGCTTTGAACCAGATCGACATGCAGAACCAGCAGGCACAGCAACCGCAAAGGATGGCGGCATGAAGAAACGGATCATGCAAATTTTCGGGATGAAGGCAAAGGCGATTCGCCCGCCTATTTATCGTGATGTGGAATGGACGGAAGGCGACAAGGTTTGCCTGAAAAATTTCCTCGAAAGCTCAACGGGGACAAAGCTTCTCGTACTGATGACCAACGAGCAGGCATTGAAGAACGCGGAAGCCTGCGGCGTCGGGATCGGAGACAGAGAATGGCGGGCGGGGATTGCGTTTGGCGTGGGGAATATCCGCTCAAAGATTCTCTGGCTCCGCGCTCCCGACAAAAAAGAGCCTGACGAAAACGAGGAAGAATTTTCGCAGAAAGAGATCGACGAAAAACTGAAGGAAATGTCCGCACAGGGCGGAAGGAAACCCTGACAATTTCGAGAGAGAGCCTGACCGACTCTCTCCCGTAAAAAGGTCAACTTCACAAACCGCATGAGCCGCGTGCGGGGAGTGTAACAGAGCGGCAAGAAAATATGGAAAACGAAAACCAAGATCCAGACGATTTTTTGAGCAAAGGGGTTGAAGCCCTGGTTGCCTCGTCTGAGGGTGGAGAAGCAGACGTAAAAGCTGATGACGCCGGCACTCGTGAGGCCGACACTGCCACCGAAAAAGAAACCGGGGTTGAGACGGAAAAGTCCGCGACAACCGACAGCGCGCCCAATTCCACGCCGAACAAAGAGGCGGGAACGGGAGCACCGCAGAAACCAGAAACGCCGGGACAGAAAAGAATCCGTGAGCTTAACGCACAGAAAAAAGCGGCAGAGGAAGCCCTTGCCAACGAAAGAAAGCAATGGCAAGAGCGGCTCGCCAAAATCGAAGAGCGAGTTGCGGGAGATAAGAAGGCTGATTCGAAAAATCCTCCTGAAATTCCCGAAGTGGTTCCAAAGCCGAAAGCTCCGCAGTATTCAATCGAGCAACTCGAAAAGTTGCGGATGGATGCTAAAGCCAACGGAGACGAAAAGCTGCTGGATGCAGTTGAGAAAGAACTCAACGCATGGCGAGAGTACAAAATTGACCTCGCTACTTGGAAGATCGAAAACGGCCAGGCGTTCCAGAATCGCAACAATGTGATTCAGCATTATCGGAACGAGGCCGCCAAGAAATTCCCTGAACTGAAAAACTCGGATTCACCTATATTCAAGACGTTCAAAAACGTCTCGTCGAGGTTCCCCGAGTTGCTAAATCGGGCGGATGGGACTGGCGAATATTGGGCGGCGGTAATCTCTGACGTTTTGGTGAAGAACACCAAGCACGACGCGGAACTGGGTGCGCTGAAAACAGAAAATGAAAAATACAAAGCGCAAATCGAAAAACTGACAGGCAAGCTTTTGCCGGGCAAGAAGCCCAAAGGCGAAGCGGATCTAGGGAAAGATGACAGTACCGATGATCCGGACGCAATTCTCTCACGCGGATTGAGGGAAGGCAGAGGCTAAATTCAGTTGACGGGATGCGCTTTTCAAGAAATTAAAAAATATGGGTTCAGTTAATAACTTGGCAAGCGATACGTCCGTACTCATTCAAGAGTATTACGAGCGCAAGGCTTTGAAGGAGCGCGTGTTTGAGCATGGCCTTCTGAAGTACTGCGACAAGGACAAGAACATTCCGAAAAACAATAGCAAAATTGCACACTTCCACAAGTGGGCGAAATTTGCCAAAGCGAAGTATGTCGCTGAAAACTCTGACCCGGCCGCCGGCATTGCTGCCAGCGTCTCGGAAGTCACCGTTGAAGTGAACGAGATCGCCAGCTACATCGACGTCCCGAATTATTCGGACGTTCAACGCATCGAATCCCTCATCAAAGAGTCCTACGTTAAATTCGTGGAACAGGCCGAGCGTTCCTGCTCGTACTATACCACGGTTGGCGTGAACGGTGGCAGCACCGCTCTGACTGCGGCTCTTCTGGCGGATGGTTCGATCACCGCGACCGGCAACAGCTTCACCGCTCTGCCGATCATCTACGCGAATGGCAAGAAATCCTTCGCTGAACTGGGGCCGAATGACCAGATCAAGAACACTGACATTCAGCGGGCGGTTTCGCTCCTGCGTCAGCGCGGGGCACCGAAAATCAATGGCGGTTACATGTGCTTGCTCAATCCTTGGACTGAGGAAGACTTGCTCTCCTACGATGCGGATTTCCGCTCGTTCTGGAAGCTGAACATGGAAGCCATGAAGGAAGGCAAGCTGTCCAAGTGGGCGGGCGCATTCATCGACGATGAAGACGAGCCGTTCCGCGAACAGTCCGGCGCGGCCGCAAATGAGGGAACTTACGCGGCTGGCGGCGACGTGATCACCACTTACGTCTTGGGTTCAGGTGCCCTGGGCGTGACTCAGATCATGGGCAAGACTGGCTGGAAGCCGAAATTCAAGGTTCAGGACGTGACGAAGACCGGCGCTGTTACCAGCATCGGCTATCGCATCCCGTTTGCTCCTATCGTGTTGGATGCCACCTTTGGCGTTCAGATCAAGTCCGTTGCGGCCAATCCCGGCATTGCAAACGTGTCCTAACCAAAAGAAATGAATCAGGAAAATTACATGAAAAAAATCATTTCATTACTCGGGCTGATGGCGTTCTTTGCCTTCGGCGTTTATGCGGACAACGAGGTAAACTCGGTGTTCAATTCTGGCGCAACCGGCACCACATCGGCTACGGCAATCGTTCCACCCGGCAAGGGTACAGCGGTTATCACCGACATGATTACCCGGTACGACGCTGGAAACGTGACGGCTACAACGCACATTCGCACTGCGAAAGCGGTCAAGCCGGTTACCTCTGCAACCTCGGCAAGTGGCTCTGTTGTCTATTTTGACAACTCTGCTTCCCTTGTCGCGGCCAGCGGTTACTTGCTGGTGAAAGACGGCAGCGGGTCGTATCAGCTTCTGCGGGCATCCGCAGTGGCGACCACGAGCGTTACCGTTTATCAGACCATCACTGCGGCAATGACGGTAAACGATTTCGTTTATCCGCTCAATACCTCGGTGCAGCGGCCGGCGTTGAATGCCATCTCTGCTACGGCGCAAGCTGAAAAGTATCTCTACCTGCCTGAGAGCCTTCCTGCGGCAATCACGCTCGATGGGAATACCACCTCATGCGCTATCAGCATTAGCGGCGTTCGGTCGGCGTACAAATAAACCAAAACTGGATTTCCTCCCGTCCTGATGGGGGTCGGGGCGGGAGGATTCCTTGGGGAAAATTATGAAAAATCTTTTTATTTTCGGAGCGATTCTTGCTCTGGCAATTTCAGCTTTTGCGGCAGATGAAGCCGGCTATCAGGTCGTTAACTGCACAAATTACGTTGCGGCAGGATCAACCAATTCAACGGCGAGCAGCGTTTATGAACTCTACGACGGGCAGCAAATCGTCCGGATTCGGATGTCGGCTCAAGCGGTCGGCAGCGATGCAACCAGCGGAAAGCTGACCATGCGATTCGTCACGGCTTGCGGCGCGGGTGCTCCCGGATCGTCCTATACGAATTCTTATGACACGGCGGCAACCAGCATCATCCAGCTTACGATGACGAACATTTCCAGTTCAGCGGCTACTACTGCTTCGGATTGGTTTGTCGTGAGCGGGGCGCGGTTCATCAAGGAAGGCGTGATTGAAAATTCATTCGGCCAGGCGGTTACAAATATCTCGGCGTGGATTGAGAGCAATCGAAGCCAGCGGTAAAACGAAAGGGCGGGAAGCACATGAAAAAAATCTTCATCTTTTTTATTCTGATTTCGGGCATTCTCTTTGGTGAGAATGTTTCCGATATTCAGCACATCGACGCGGCAACCCGTCAAAGACTCGCAGACATCATTGCATCATCGGGCGGCGGTGGCGGCGGGGGAAGCGGCATCTCTTCAAATGGAGTTGCGTTTGTCGCGCTGCCGAACGTCTTCACTACCTCGCAGACGTTCACCAATGCGGCGGGTGGTTACATCGCAATTTATCCAGACGATCCGGCTTCTGGAGGACGGCCAGCGATTTACATCGGGAATTCGAATGACGTGATCCATCCTTCAAAATGGTTTCTTGGAACAGATGGGACGATGAATTATTATTCTGCTGGGAACGGGATTCCTTCCCTTTGGACATTTGGATCTAGCGGCTTCGGATTCAACACCCTGAACGGAGGCGGGCAATTCCAAGTCAATTCCGACACGGTCAATTTTGTGGGAGCGCAGACAACGGTTTACGGAAAACTGAACGTGACAAACGCGGCGACGTTCCTGAATAATTTGACAGTCTCAAATGCCTACATCCCGGACGT
>JAHFJM010000004.1 GCA_023245935.1 Candidatus Peribacteria bacterium
CCAGCCATGCACTACTCGCTGCGCTTCCGTGCATGGAGGCGACAATGTATTACTTCCGGACTCCTGTTTTTCTCTTCTGTTGTAGCGCACCAATCGCATGTAGAGCTTCTTCTTCGGTTCGATAGTGAGGTAGAATCGTGTTGAGCTTTGTCAATCTGAGCAAATCATGCAAATCAGGTGGGATATTCGAAAGAGCGAGCTTTCCCTCAGCTTTTTTTACTGCAGCATGAAGGTGGTACATCGGAGGAATGATTCCATCGGAGCAGATATGCTCTGCACTTTCGCAATTGACCACAACGCGGGGAGATTTCATGCCATCGAGAGCTTGTATCAGCATCTCTTTCAACTGATACACATCGGCTTCATCTCCACCGGTGAAACTTCCCTCCAGCCTGAATACGACACTGCTATCGTTCGGACGAAGAACAATTGCATCGGGTTTTCTCCTTTCGAAGTTAGCTGAGTGTCGGGCATCCGGAACATGCGGAGCGATATTGAAATTAATGTCAGATGAAAAAAAATCTCCTTCCATGTCGCCAAGCGGAATCGAGAGCAAAATCGTGCCTCTGAGTGCTTCTTTCCCTTCCACTCTGAATTTCTGAACGACTTCACGTACTGCAGCTTCGAGCTTGCTTGATTCTTTGATTCGCAACGCTCGTTCATGAGTATCGGACAATCTTGTTTCCGGTGAAGTAGGAGTGAGGATGGTCATACCTCTATCGAACTACTCCCCAATCCTTCTGTCAATTATTTTCCACATCGCAACTAAAAAAGGGCTGCCCTCCAGCAGCCCCTTTCCCTTCCACCTATTTACTGAGCGTTTGGTGACGAGCTTTGCATCATCTCTCCCTTCGGTTTCTTTCCGTGCCCGAAGGCATTCATCATTCTCTTCAGGAAGCCCTTCTTACCGTTCTCACGACCTTCCATCATCCGACCTTCATTCCCCATGAGAGGCTTGCCGCATGCGGTTTTTACGGCATCCATCGAAGCCTTCATTGCAGTGCGAGATGTTTCCATTGCGGACTTCAGTGCGGCGCGAAGATCAGTCTCGGCTTTCTTGAATGCATCTTTCTTCGCAGTCGCATCAGTGAGCGCAGCAGCTGCGATGAGTGCAGCTTTGTGTGCCTGAATGGCAGCGATCTCACTTGCATGTTCGGTGTTCTTCGAAGCAATGGTTGCATCGTCCGCCGCAGTGCGGGCATCAACGCATGCTTGCGTTATCGTGAATGAATCGGTCTTCGTATCAGTATCACTCTCTGCGAACGCAATGTTCATTGCCATTGGTGCAGCGAGAGCCAAGCCGGTGATACCTGACAGTACTTTCTTCATGGTCTTGTTCATACGGAATGTGGGGAAATAAAATAGGAAACTCTGTGTACGAGTGCATTCTATGCATGAGACCTTAAGACGAGCTTAAGAATTTCGATGTTTTTCGGAATCGAAAAGCACGGTGAACGTCGTTCCCTTTCCTTCTTTGCTCTCCACCAGAATCGTCCATCCGTGCATGTCAACAATCTGTTTTACGAATGACAGCCCCAGACCGAATCCCTTCGTCGATCGTGACGAATCTGCGCGGTAAAATCGTTCGTACATGTGAGGGAGATGTTCAGCGCTGATTCCGATTCCTGTATCGGCAACAGCGAGCGAGTGACGCGTCAGAGAGACCTCAACCGTTCCTCCCGCTTTGGTGAACTTGATTCCATTCGAGAGCAGGTTACTGAGCACCTGCTGCAGGAGCACGCTGTCGGCGAACACGAGCACGTGTGGTTCGATGTTCGAGAGGAGTGTGATGGATGCGCTCTTGGCAAGCGGCTTGAATTTGAGCAGTGACTCCTTCACGAGTGACGAAAGATCAAGGCTCGAGCGTTCGAGTGCAAAATGTCCGGCTCTCGCGAGTTCGAGCAGTCGCTCGACCAGAGCGGAAATTTGCTTCAAGTCTTCTTTCGCGGAGAGAATGCCTTCTTCACACCGTTTCGTCTTGAGGGCGAGATCGAGCGTCGAGCCGAGAACGGCGAGAGGCGTTCGAAGTTCATGACTCGCATCCTGCGTGAATTGCTCGAGGCGAATCAACATTGCTTCGGCGGGTCGTAAGCTTTTCTTCGCGAACCGTCGTCCGAAGAGGTACGTGAGCAGAGAAATGAGGATGCTGACGAGCATGTACAGCAGGAAGCGCAACTGAAGATTTCTCATCACTGCAAACTCGGGTTCTGCGATCTGGACGTACCCCACGGTCTCACCGTTCTCCACCATTGTCTCGGTAAGGAGGCTGAATTCTTCCTGTCCGATCACCGCCGAGGAAAATCCTTCCGTTTGCACGAAAGGAAGGTCTTCAAAGAGTTCACCGCTGAAGATCGATTCTCCGTTTTGGTTCACCACTCGCAGTCTCTCTACGTGCGGCAGAAACAGTTCGTCGGTCTTTCCCATGAAAATGTCGGGGAGCGCCGTCTGAATAAGACTCATTTGGTTCTGGAGCCGCGCATGCATCTGGCGAATTTCATTCCCGAAATCGATGATGAGGAACACAGCTCCGTTGACCATCAGGAGGAGGAAGACAAATCCCGTGAATTGGAGGGCCAGTGATCGTTCGATCTTCTTGAACATGCGGAAGGTGAGGAATCAAAATCAGGCGGGAATCATGTAGCCTTTTCCCGGTACGGTTCTGATCACAGACTTTCCGATCTTACGCCGCAGCGTTGCCATGTGCACATCGACGGTTTGGGATAGAAGCAGATCATCACGGTTACCCCAGACGTGTTCGAGGATGCTCGGGCGATCCTGCACGCTGCCTCTTTTCCGCAAGAGGTATTCGAAGAGTCCGTATTCCTTGGGTGACAAATTCACTCTCGTTATTCCTTTCCGCACTTCCTGCGTATTGGTATCGAGGGTGAGCTTTCCGACGGTCATCATCGGTTGCTTCTCCTCGCTCTTCCTTCGAAGGAGTGCGCGAATGCGTGCGAGGAGTTCGTTCAGATCGAACGGTTTTCGCAGGTAGTCGTCCGCACCGATATTCAGTCCGTGAATCACTTCTTCCTGTTTCGCCCTCGCCGTGAGCATGAGGATCGGCATGCTTTTCTTATGCTGACGGAGCATCGTGCAGATTCTATAGCCGTCCAGCCCCGGCAAGTTGATGTCGAGGATCAGGAGATCAATGTCGAGAGTCATCGCCTTCTCGAAGCCGATCCTGCCGTCGTGTGCCACCGACACGGCATAGTGTTCCGACTCAAGATACTTTCGTATGTTGTCCGCAAGTTTTTCCTGATCTTCAATGAGAAGGATGTGCATGAGACTCGCAGTGTAGACCCGCAAGGTTAAGAAGGCATTAACTTGTTGATGATTGCATCACCTGTCTCACCGCAGTCGTGACTGCTTTCAAGCTCGGTTCCAGAGCTTTCTTCTCTTCCATCGTCATTGCGGAGAGCACCCATGCCGCAAGATCCATTCCGGTCGGCTGCGACCCAAGCCCGATTCTGAGTCTCGGAAAATTTTCCCCGAACGTGTCGACGATGGACTTCAGTCCGTTGTGTGTCCCCGGACCACCGGTCATCCGCAGACGATGTGTCCCGAGAGGAAGATCGATGTCGTCGCAGCACACGAGAATCTGCGTGGCGGGATTCAGCTTGTAGAAATCAACAAGCTTTCGAATTGCTTCCCCCGACCTGTTCATGAACGTGAGCGGCTTGATGAGGAGACAGGGAACATTGTCGATGTCTGCTTCAGAGACAGCACTCAGGAATCGCGGCTTGTCACTCCACTCCCCTGCTTTCAGTTCTTCCGCTGCACGGTCGATCGCGAACCAACCGACGTTGTGACGCGTGTTTCTGTACTGCGCTCCGGGATTGCCGAGGCCGATGAGGAGGAACTGTGGCTTCATTGTTTCCTGGCTTTTGGTTTCTGAATCTTGGAATGTTGTTCCTGCGCACTCTTCTTCTGCAGCGATCCTGCGACAAACTCCGCAAGCATCTCCTGCACCGTCGTTGCATCTCGCAGATTCTTCGTGTGCATGTATTCCTCCATGCATTCGAGGATCGTGGACTCCACCATTCTCGGGTTTTTAATGTAGTCCATTTCGATCGTTGTTTCCGTTGAAATTTTCTCGATTTCCATCGAACCGTATCGGAAGATCGTTCCGACTATCCCGTTGATTTCGTAACTCACTCCCTGCAAGTCGCTGTAGAGCACGCGTGCCGAACTTCGGTGGAACCATCCGTGCCACTCCAGATCGATGATGCCCTTCGTGGTGATGATCCACGCATCGAGGTAGTAATCCATGAAGTTGCGGATCCACCAGATCAGAACGAAGACATCCGCGAGAGCAATGCCGTAGACAATGCTCCTCGTCGGCGACAGCACGACAACACTCCAGAGACCGACGAAAAGCAGCGAAGGGAAAAAGAGAGATCGCAGTCCCATCAGCCAGTGCTTGTGCACGACCATCCGGATCTCCTCCTCGTCATCGAGGTGCTTCGAGAAGAAGAATGATTCGAGCATGGAGAAAGTGTATACCAGCCGCGAATCACTAGCCACTTCCATCCATTCCAACTACACTGCATTTCCGTATGCCGACCCCAGTAAAACGCAGTCTCTGGTTTCACCTGTTCGATGTCACGCTGAATATCGTGATCATTGTTGCGATCGTTGCGATCATTCGAACGTTTGTCGTATCGCCGTTTCAGATCGAAGGAAATTCGATGGTCGATACGCTCGAGCACAAGGAGTACATCGTCATCAACAAGTTTCGTTACTTCTTTGATGCTCCGAAGCGCGGAGACATCGTCGTTTTTCGTCCGCCGACCGACATGAGCAAGTACTACGTGAAACGAGTGATCGGTTTGCCGGATGACACGATTGTCGTCCGTGACGGTTTTATTTTTCTTCGCGACAAGAACAAGGGTGACATCAAGCTGGAGGAGCCGTACCTGAGTTCGATCAATGCCGGCAAGACCTATCGCTATCCGGTCAACAGCGGAGACACGAGCGAAGAGGTTTTCAGCGTTCCGCATGGTCAGTACTTCCTCCTCGGAGACAACCGCCTCGGAAGCTTGGACTCCCGCAGCTTCGGTCACCTCGGGACGGGTGAAACCGCTTTCGTCCCGCAGCCGAATATCAAAGGAAGCGTCTGGTTCGTGGCACTGCCGATCACGAAGATTCATGCATTTGAGACGCCGGAGTACCATCTGTAGAGCTGCTTCTGGTGGTGGAATTGCCTTGCGGAATCATTCTTTCCCGAGTACCATGGCCGCAGCCGACCGCTTTTTTGCGTAGGTGCAAGACTATGACTGCCTTTCTCAGTTACATCCGCGGAAGCCTTGAAGAGCTGCATTTGGTGCGTTGGCCAACGCAGCAGCAAGCCGTACGGCTCACGCTGATCGTCGTCGGCTTCATTGCCGTCAGTGCCGCGTTCTTCGGTTTGGTGGATGCTTTCCTTGTGGAGATTATTCGCACGACGTTCAGATCTTAAATACTCAGCTCCTTCTTCTATGGCAAAACAAGATCCGTCAGCAGGGAGAAATTGGTACGTCATTCACACGTACTCGGGTTATGAGGACAGCGTGAAGAAGTCCATCGAGCAGCGCAGCGAGACCTTCGGCATGAAGGACTACGTCTTCAGCGTGGTCGTTCCGAAGGAGAAGCAGATTGTCTTCAAGAAAGGCGAGCCGATTGAAGAAGAGCGCAAACTCTTTCCGGGCTACGTGCTGATCGACATGATCGTGACGGATGACAGTTGGTACATGGTCAGAAACACCCCGAACGTCACGGGCTTCGTCGGTTCCGGGAATATTCCGGTTCCGGTGACTCCGGAAGAGTTCGGCGTCGTCGAGCGTCGCATGGGTGAGGAGACTGCCAAGTTCAAGAGCGATTTCCAGGTTGGGGATCTCGTCATCATCATCGATGGACCGTTCAAGAACTACGAAGGAACGGTGGATGCCGTGGACGTGGACAAAGGCAAGCTCACGGTGCTCGTGCTCATCTTCGATCGCGATACGCCGGTCGAGCTCGATTTCACACAGGTACGGAAAAAGTGATATTCTCTACGCATGTTCGGTGATAAAACTATTTTTGACGGAGATTTTTCAAGTCCAATGCATCTGTATAATGGCGGAGAATTGCCTCTTAGAGAAATACGAAGAATGGAAATTGCTGCAGCTGCAGGGAAATCTGTTGAAGATGTTCGTCGAGACACGCATTCAAGAGTGAAACATTCTTCACAGCGGCTCTCAAAAAAGTAATATTTCATTTCTCCATTTTTTTATGCGCACCTCACGCCTCTTTCCTATTCTTCTTTCCCTTGCGATTGCTCTTCCCGCAACCGCGCTCGCGCTCGAAGGCATCGGTCCGAGAGTCACCGTCACCGGAACCGTGCAGGAAATTCATCAGACAGCGAAGCAGAAGTTTGACCAGATCGGAGGCGAGCTCATTCTGAAAGCAACGAACGGTCAGATCGTGACGGTTCCCATTCAGGACACAGCGAAAATAATTTCTGAAGGACGCTTGAGTAGAAAATCTCTCATCGTCGAGAACATTCAGCCGAATATGCTCGTGAGAGTCGTCGGATGGAGAGTGGACAGCAAAACGGTTTCAGCGGCGCTCATCATCATTCAGAATATCGAACTGAATCCGGTACTGAGCCTCAGCGGTGTGCTGCAGTCGATCGATGGCAATACGATCAGCGTTCTGACCGATGACGGCAAGACGAGGACGCTGACTGTTACCAATGAAACGACCGTCAGCATCAGTTACGAGCTTTCGGGAGGCGAGGCATTGTCTCTCGTCAATAAACAGGTACTCCTGACACTCAACCCTCTCAATTCTTCTCTCGTGCGCATTCTCAGAATCACAGGAAACAAGGGAGTTATCTTGAAGAAGTAGCTGCCGTTTTTCTGTAGAGGATCACCGAAAGCGAACTTCCCAGGAACAGCGTCTGTCCGACCTGTGCGACGACGTACGCAATCGCGAGCGCGAAAACCCCGAGCTCCGGGAGGAGGATCGTTCCGGCAACGACTGCGACCATGCAGCTGACGGCACTGGAAATCGCAGGCCACAATGTGTTCTTCGTCGCATAGAACGATCGCAGGACGATGTGGTTCGTGCTTTCGAACGGAACGGCGATGCAGTAGATCCAAAGCGAATGTGTGAAGAGCGGGACGACTGCTGCGCCGAGGTGAAGTACCCACGCTGCGGTCTGCGTGAGCAGTGCCAAAGCGACAGCACCGGGAATAGAGAGAGCGAGATTGAAGAGAACACCGTGCACGATGTTCTTCTTCATGGCAGCAATGTTCCCTTTCGCCGCCGATTGACTGAGGATCGAAAATGCGGATTGTGCGATGGAAATACCGACGATGCCGGGAATGACCGACTCAAAATTACTCGCGAACTGATTGAGAGCAACCATGCCGGGTGCCAAGCCCGAGGCAAGACGATCGAGGAGCAGAAGCTGCAGTTGCAGTGCGCCAAGCGCTGCCATGCGCGGAAGGATCAGAAACCCCATCTGCCGCAGTTCCGGATGCAGAAGATCTTCCGAGAGTGACGAAAATTTGAATCCGGCGTTCTTCGCGCCGATGAGGCGCACGATCAGATAGATCACCGTGCCGAGGAGTGTGCCGATAATCGGTCCCATCGATCCGATCACGGGACTCAGCAGATACGTGCCGCCGATTGTGCCGAGTGCCCAGAGAATCGGGGTGATGCCGTAGATCCAATACCGCTGCACGGTGATCAGGTACTGACCCAGCGTATTGCCGAAGACGAAGAGGAAGTTCGTGAGGAGTGCGATTCTTCCGAAGCGGACATAGAGCGCAAGACTCGCACCCTGAAATTTCACCATGTGCGGTGCGAGGATCGGGAAGAGGATCGCCATGAGGAGAGCGATCAGTCCGAAAACTATGCCGAAGACGACCATGGTGCTCGAAGTGATTCTGTTCATCTCCTCTCGTCTGTCGTGTGCGAGATGAGACGCGAGGAAGGGAACGAGAACGACGCTGAGGCAGCTCATGACGAAGATCTGAAACAGGAGGTCACTCGGTCGGAATGCTGCGATATAGACCGACGCAATGCCGATCGGATCCTTGTCGAGCGGGAAGACGATCGAAAATGCCTGATCACGCAGGAACCCGCAACCGGAAGAGATCAGCTGCGTGATGGCAAGCACCGCGGCTCCGCCTGCGATGCGCTTCTGGCTGAGGAGGGAGAGAAGAACTTTTTTCATCATGTGAAGTCTAGCAGAAGCAATATTTATTTGGTCCCGCATGGGGAATAAAGATGCTACAATTTTTCCACCTTTTATGTCCGTTCCCACTCTCCCCTTCTCCGACATGACCGATGAAGAAGTGAAAACGTGTCTCAAAAAAAATCTCATCGGACTCACGGTCGAAGAAGCGAGGAAAGTCGAGACGATGCTCGGGCGCGCTCCAACTCTTACCGAAGCGACAATCTGGGGCATTCAGGGAAGCGAGCACTGCAGCTACAAATCAAGCAGACGGTTTCTGAAAACTTTTCCGACGACCGGAAAGCATGTGATCCTCGGACCGAAGGAAGACAGCGGCATCGTTGCGATCACGGATGGACCGTCCGGAAAGCGCTGGGGGCTTGTGGTCAGTCATGAGTCTCACAATCATCCATCGCAAGTCGTGCCGTACGAAGGAGCGGCAACGGGAGTCGGCGGGTGCGTGCGCGATGTCGTGTGCATGGGTGCCAGAGTCATCGGTTCGCTCGACTCGCTTCGACTCGGCGATCTGAAGACCGATGAGAGCAGATCGATCGCAACCGAAGTGATCAGAGGTGTCGCCGGCTACGGCAACGCGCTGGGGATTCCGAATCTTGGCGGTGACACCGTGTTCGATGCAGCCTATAACCGCAACTGTCTCGTGAACGTTGTCTCCGTCGGCATTCTTCGAGAAGACGAAATCATCCACAGCTACGTCCAGAAAGAAGCGGGCAAAGTCGGGTACGACATCATCATCATCGGTAAGCCGACGGATCATAGCGGCTTCGGCGGAGCGGCATTTGCGAGTCTCTCGATCGTCGGCGATGACAAGCAGAAGAATTCCGGAGCCGTCCAGGAGCCGAATCCGTTCCTCGAGAGACATTTGCTTGCCTCGACCTACGCGCTTTTCGACAAACTTGTGCAGGAGAAAGCACTCGACAAGGTCAGCTTCAAAGATTTGGGTGCGGGGGGCAATGTCTGCGCATCGGTGGAGCAAGTTGCACCGCTCGGTATGGGTGCGGTGGTTGATTTGAATAAAATTCATACGGCACTGAAAGGTCTTCCGCCTCAGGTCATCGCCTGCAGCGAAACGCAGGAACGCTTCTGCTGGATCTGTCATCCGGATCTCACGGACGACATTCTGAAGCACTACAATGAGACGTGGGATTTGCCGAGTGTTGCGGAAGGTGCGAGAGCATCGGCTGTCGGCAAGGTGAACGAGAGCGGAATCTATACGCTTCTGCATCACGGCGATGTCGTCTGCTCCGCGTCGTCAACCGATATGACGTCGGGGTTGCAGTACGTTCGTCCCACAAAAGATCCGAAGACTGTCTTTTCTGAACCGGTCATTAGGTGCGATAAGGCAACAGTGACAGTACAAAAAAAATGCATCACTCTTGATGCAATTTTCAAGGCACTCGTATCGCATCCAACGCATGCGAGCAAAGCGCGAGTGTTTCGGCACTACGACAAAAATATTCTCGGGAACACGCTCATCGAAGCAGGAGAAGCAGATGCCAGCGTCATCATGCCGCTTCTCGATCTTTCAAGTTATGCGATTGACGAAGAAAATTCCGATTGGGTGAAAGCACTCCCGCCGTCCGATGCCATGACAGGAGTCGCACTCGCATCGGGAGGAAACGGTCGGTACGGAAGAATCTCACCGTACTTGCAGGGAGTGAATGCCGTCGCTGAGAACGTTCGAAACGTCGCGGCAGTCGGTGCGATGCCGCGTGCTATCACGGATTGTCTGAACTACGGCAATCCGGAAATCCCCGAGCAACTCTGGGCGCTTGAGCAAGGCGTCGCGGGCATTACTGCAGCTTCCCGCGGACTTGCCATAGAAGATGATTCGATTCCGGTGATCAGCGGAAACGTGAGTCTTTACAATGTAAGCGGAAACGGTCCCACTTGTGGTGAGCCTGCCGAATCCATCGATCCGACGGCTGTCGTGTGCATGATCGGAGTTCTGTTCGATGCGAGAAAGGCGATCTCGATGCAACTGAAATCTCCGGATTCACTCTTGTTCCTCGTCGGTGACAGGCGAGACGAGTGCGGCGGGAGTGCGTACTATGCAATGCTTGAAGACATGGTTGGTGCGGAGCCGAACGCGCTTCTCGGGTGCAATGTTCCCTCTCCTGATTTTTCGGAAACGAAGAAACACATTGGTGTTCTGCATCGCGCAATCGCGGATGGCAGAATTCGTTCGTGTCACGACATCAGTGAGGGCGGAATCGCGCTTGCGCTCTTCGAGATGACTCGTCAGAGCAGGCGCACCGGGGGTGCGATTGGCATCGCGGCAGATCTCTCTGCTGTCGGCAAAGGGTTACGTTGTGATACGGTTCTGTTCTCCGAGACCGGAGGTTTTGTCGTTGAGGTTTCGTCTCAGCATGCAGAGTCGCTGCAGACTCTCGCAAAAGAAGCAGGATTCGAGATGATTCAGATCGGTACGACAACTTCGTCACCAACATTTGTTCTGAAGCGAGATCAAGTCACCCTTCTCTCTTCTCCGCTTCACGAATTGAACGAGCTCTATGAGCAGTCACTCACTCGTATTCTCGGTTCGGAATAATACAAGCCAAAATGCTTGCCATTGTTCACGGTGTTTGGTTGGATAGTCGTCTATGCGCATTCGAAAGATTTCTGTGTTGAGTCTGACCCTGATGATCCTGTTTGTTGCTGCAATGAATACCACGCATGCAAGCACTCAGGCAAATGTCACAATTGAACAGCTTTCCTCCGGTGCAGTCGGTACATGGACGCTGATTTCTGGGGATGGTTCCTCGAGATCCAGCAGTGTTGGAGGGATTGATGCGAGGAGCCAATCAATGGGGCTCACGGATTTCGGTCCCATGACACTGAGCGTCACCGCACCACAGGGGATGGCGGTGAAGATCTCCGTCTACCATGGCGGAGAGTTGGTGGAGAATGTCCTCACACCTCAGTACTCGTTCACGCTTTACCCGAACGATACCTATCGTTTCCTCATTCAGTATTCACTGAGTCGCACAGGCTCGCTTGGCATTACCAGTGAACCGCCGCACGTTCGGTTTAGGATGAAAGGTGAATCCGCCAGGACGTATGCCGGCATCACTCCCTTTACGTTCACGAATATTCCGGCAGGTCGTTACTCTGTGCAGCTTGCTGCTCCCGAAGGCTGCACCCAGCCTGCAGCGCAGTCTGCAATCGTGACACCGGAACAACGCAGCACGATTCACGTCACGATGAACTGCCAGAAGGCACAAACAGGGACGACGGTTCTCGACACTCGTCCGACGAAGAGATCACTCGTCGAGTATGCAAAAGAGAGGGAGCTCAAACGTAGGGGTGAACGCAAGTAATGCTTCGAGACGCACCCGCTGATGCTCGTGCTCCTCAGCATGACACGAAACAGCCTGTTTTCAGAGGTTTCTCATCAGATCATCGCTAAGTTTTGTGATATTTCCAGCTCCCATAACAACAACAACATCTCCTGCTTTCAGGACTTCTGAACATAAAATTTGTTCAGTTTTCTCGATTCCTCCTGAAGCTTTACAAGGTTTCTTACTTTCTTTCTCAACTGCCTCTGCAAATTTTTTCTCATCGACTCTCTCACTGTCTTTATCCGGACGAGCATCGTAGACGGACGAAATCAGAATTTCGTCAGCGTCCTGAAAAGACTTCGCGAAATCATCCCAGAGCTTCAGCGTGCGGTCATGCGTGTGGGGCTGGAAGACCGCGACGATTCTCCGTCCCGGATACGCTTCCTTCATCGCGGAGAGCGTTGCTCGAATTTCGACCGGATGGTGCGCGTAGTCGTCGATGACGGTGATGCCGCTCTTCGTTCCCTTCACTTCCATTCGCCTCCACGATCCGGCGTACTCTCGCAGAGATTTTTTTACGACAGATTCATCGAGAGCGAGATGCTTCCCGAGAGCAGCTACCAGCTGAGCATTCTTTCGCATGTGCATTCCGGGAATTGAAAGCACCGGAAGGTCTTCGAGATCTGCATCGATGAACGATTTTTTTGAAGACTCGAGAATCATTCTCGATTGTTCGTCCGATCCATGCGCAATGACAATGCCGTCCTTTGGCATTCCCGAGAGAAATTCCACGAATGCACTCCTGTAATCCTGAGCATCTTTGAATGCATCGAAATGATCGCCGTCGGCATTCGTCAGAAGAACGATCGTCGGTTTCAGGAAAAGAAATGATCTGCGGTATTCACATGCCTCCACAATCCAGAGGTCAGTCGCTCCCCTTCTCCAATTTTGTCCGTCGAGGAAGGAGAGCTTCGTGCCGACGATCGCATTCGGATCAAGTCCTGTTTCCGTCAGCACACCGATCGCCATCGCGGTCGTCGTCGATTTACCGTGTGTTCCGCACACGGCAATGAGATTGCTGCCTGCAGTCAGTTCTCCGAGTGCTTGAAAGTACGATTGCTGTTTCACGCCTCTGCGTTTTGCTTCCGCTCGTTCCGGCGAATCCTCAGGAATCGCTTCCGAGTAGACGAAGAGATCGACGTCACCGGGAATACCGCTCCCCACCTGTTTTGTGTGGACGAGGATTCCCTGCGACCGGAGGTCATCAATCAGAGGCGATGCAGCCCTGTCTGACCCAAGAACATCGTGCCCGCTCGCTCGCATGTGCGAGGCGTAAGCAGAGAGACCGATACCGCCGATGCCGGAACAGAAGATTTTCACTTCGGAAGAATATATACTCATGCCGTGCAGTACAACGACATCACCCCCATTCCGAAGCGGATGGTCATTATGAGCGGTCTCATCGTCGTCGGTTTGATGGCGTTCGGCTTGGCACTGTCGTATTACAAGAACATCCTCTTCGATCAGCAGTTGGTTGTGATGCAACAACGCAATAACAAGCTCCGTGACGATGTCATGCGTAGCTACATGGAACTCCGGTACCGACAGTCGTCGCAGTACAAAGACAAGTATGCAAAGGAATATTTCAATCTCCTCAGACCGGGTGAAAAAGTACTCTACGTCAGCACTCCTCCGGAGACCGTTTCGTTCAATGCCGTGCACGAGAACACGCCTGAGGAAGAAGCCGCAATTTACGAGGAAAACCTGCGCAACATTCGTGTGGTCGATCACTGGAAGCTGTACCTCTTCCACCGTGACAAGATCGATGAACTGAAAAGCCGGACATGATGGTCGAAGCTCAACAGTTTGCCTTCGGAAGCTGTCTGCTGCATACTGCGCGGGCAGTTTCGACGCGGGGTGGAGCAGCCCGGTAGCTCGCAAGGCTCATAACCTTGAGGTCGCAGGTTCAAATCCTGCCCCCGCAACCACGTAAAATCGCCTCAAGTGCTGCGGCACTTTTCGGCGATCACGTGGCACAGCCAATTATGTACGGCGATTTTAGGTGTCACGTAGCGAACGAAGTGAGCTTTACGTGACTTTTGTAGAGATCAATTGTGATGTACATAGATTTGCTATAATAGCGCGCTATGTATCATGTCTACCTTATTGAAGGCACTTCCAAGGGAACTTGGTACATTGGATTTACGACCGATTTACAAAGAAGGCTTGCTGAACACAACAACCATAAAAATATCTCTACAGTTCATGAAACTGCGTGGAAGCTGATTTACTGTGAAACTTATTGCAACAAGATGGATGCTCTTGGAAGGGAAAAATTTCTTAAAAGTGGATCTGGATGGAGACTGCTTAAAAAGCAGATGAAGCACTTTCTTAGCCAAGAATCCTCTGATGAAGATTTTCCCTTGAAGACTGCCGTGAAATCCGTATAATTCTTGAGTTATGGCAACAAAAAAGGCCGGTGGGTCTACAGAGAACGGCAGAGATAGTCGGTCAAAGCGCCGAGGGATTAAGCGTTCCGGCGGACAGCTCGTGAATGCGGGAGAGATCCTCGCACGCCAGAAGGGATCGTGGTACCGCACGGGACCGAACACCTACGTCGGGAGCGACTGGACGATTCATGCTGCGATTGCCGGACGAGTTGCGTTCAAGAAGTGCAAGCGTGAGAAATTCAACGGCAATAAAGAGATGTGCACGTTTGTGAGTGTGGTGGCTGCGTAACGGATTTCTGTGGTGGGCGAGGGTGGAGTTGAACCACCGACCGCAGGTTTATAAGTCCTGAGCTCTAACCAACTGAGCTACTCGCCCATGATCAAGACAATACTCTTCTTCGATATTCTGCTGAAGTGAAGTTCTATCGTGAGCATCTTGACTCGCAGTCCGCCATCGTCGACCATACGGGCATGTCTCTTCAAAACACTTTCACGATCATCGGCTCTGTCCTACTTCTCGCAAGTTGTTCCGCATCAGCACCAACGGCGGTGGATTCAGGAACGAGTTCTTCATCGGATGTCTCTTCCTCCCCTGCTGCCGAAGCGACAATCCTCTCCCCTGCTCCGGATTCTGTTGTGACGAGCCCTCTCGTTGTCACCGGTCGAGCGGACAACAGCTGGTTCTTCGAGGGGTCATTGCCTGTGAAGGTGGTCGATGCCGATGGGAACGTCCTCGCAGCCGAGCCCGGTCAGGCGAAGACCGACTGGATGACGCCTGGGATCATCGAGTTTGAAGCGCACCTTGAGTTTACGACGACGGCGAGAACGGGTTTCATTGTTGTTGCAAAAGACAATCCTTCTGGAGATCCGGAGCGGGATGCAGAAATTAAAATTCCGGTGAAGTTTGAGTAGTCGCAGCGGAAGATCCCTATCTTCCGCGGTTCGCGATTAAGAATCGCTACGACGGGTGAGAAATGCCCTCGCCTCCGCCTTCGTCGTCACTTCTTTTCGCATCTGTGCATCGTGCAGTGCCTGCAGTGCTTTCCCGACTTTTTCTCCGGATCCTATACCAAGAATCTGCATCACCTCCTCACCCTTCAGCAGGGGTTTTTCCGGTCTCGGATGCGCATTCAGGAACTCGTCGTAATCCTTGATGATCGAATCGTAGAGCTCGAAATCCGCAGGATCCGTGCCTGCGATATCGAGTGACATCACCTGCAGAAGCTCACGGAACCAGGGATGGAAGTACCAGTGTGCCTTGCGTTCGTCGCTCAAGGTTTTGAACGCACCCATCATCATGTGATGTTCAATGAGCCAGCAGATTTTCTGCGAGCGTGCGCTCGGCATCTGCAGTTTATGAAGAATGCTCTTCGCCGTCTCTGCCGATACCTTGGCGTGTTTGTCGAAATGTATACGATCCGTCAGCGAAAATGTTTTCGGTTTACCGATGTCATGAAACAGGGCTGCGATTCTCACATCGAAACCGTGATCGTCAGTGAACGCATCGATGCACTGAAGCAGATGATTCCACACGTCGCCCTCATGATGATACTGCTGTGGCTGTGCAATGCCCTTGCATGCTTCCAGTTCCGGAAGAATCTCCTGAAGTACTCCGAGCTCCAGAAGATCAGTCAGGGCTTTCGATGGCTTCTTCAGTTGCAAGATTTTCTCGAGTTCTTCGAGAATTCTCGTACCGGATAACTTTCCTGCAAGCGCTACGTTTTCTTTGAGAGCACTGTATGTTTCAGGATGATACTGTCCGTCAATAAGCGCTCGCAGCCTCACCAAACGAAAAATGCGAAGTGCGTCTTCTTTGATTCTGACATTCGGCTCCCCGATGAAACGCACAAGTTTTTCCTTGAGATCCGCCTCGCCGCCGCAGGGATCAAACAGCTCTCTCGAGACCGGATTCCAGTACATGGCATTGATCGTCGCATCGCGCCTGAGAGCGTCTTCTTCGCGAGTTCCGAAGCGGACGGATTCGGGTCTCCTGCCATCGGAAATTTCGTGATCGGATCTGAATGTTGTCAGCTCGAACGTCTGTCCTTTCAGAGAAACAACCACACTCCCGAGTTCTGCGGCTGAGCTGTCGCATTTTGGAAACAGTTTCATTACTTCCTCAGGCTTTGCAGAGACCGCCATATCGATATCCGCAGGAGACTGACCGACGAACATATCGCGAACGGCACCTCCGACCCAGAAGCATTCGTACCCTGCATCAATCATGGTTTCTGTTACTGCGTACGCCGCTTCGCCTTGTTTTGTAGCGAGAGTGCGGTCGATGATTTCTCTGGAGAGTGGCATCGGATAGGTTATGATCGTAGCATGCTTCACTTCGCAGTCGCCGGTGTTCCTCACTCTACTCCAAAGCCTGGAGGAACGGTCGAAGGTTTGAAGCATGCGCACTCGCTCGGGATCACCGCGATGGAGCTCGAATGGGTGCAGCAGGTACCGAAGAATCCTGAGCGAATGCTGGAGATCCGGAAAACTGCAGAGTCACTCGGGATGTATCTGACGTGTCACGCGCCGTATTACATCAATCTGAATTCGCCTGATCGTGAGACGCTCGCAGCAAGCAAGAGACGCATACTTCTTGCACTGGAAATGGGCGAGATCGCAGGGCTGCATTCCGTCTGCGTTCATCCTGCGTTCTACCTTGGGATGGATCCGAAAGTTGCATTCGAGAACGTGAGACGCGCAGTGAATGACATCATGAAGAACAAGCAGAAGCTTTTTCCAAATGTGAATCTGGGACTCGAAACGATGGGCAAGCCGACGCAGTTCGGAACACTGGAAGAAGTCCTGAAAATCAGTAAAGAGTTCGGTATCTACCCGACAGTAGACCCCGCGCACATGCATGCGAGAACGAACGGACTGGTCAATTCGACGGAAGAGTGGGAAGAGATGCTGGACCTATACGAAGCGCACCTTGGGAAAGGTGCACTGAAATCCATGCACATGCACTTCTCCGGAATCGCGTATGGTCCGAAGGGCGAGAAACATCACCTGCCGCTGCTTGAGAGCGATGCGAAGTGGAAAGATTTCCTGAGGGTATTGAAGAGGAGAAAGATTGCCGGAGTGGTCGTGTGTGAGTCACCGCTTCTGGAAGCGGATACGGTGAGGATGCAACAAACATACGAAAAGATGTAAGATAGAAGACGTACTTATATCTTCCGTCTCATCCCCATGAACATCGCCATCAACGGTTTCGGTCGTATCGGTCGTCAGGTACTCAGGATTATTCTTGAAAAACATCCGGATCTGAACGTTGTTCTCATCAACGATCTTACGGAGCCTTCTACCCTTGCACACCTCTTTCAGTTCGATTCGACGTACGGGGTTTTCCGTGAGAACGTCGCATTGAAAGGCGACATGCTCATCACCGCTCATGGCAAAGCGAAGCTGACCGCAATCAAGGATCCGTCGCTGCTGCCGCATAAGGAACTGAAGGTCGATGTCGTTCTCGAGTGTACGGGTTTCTTCACGAAGCGTGATGATGCGGCACTGCATCTGAAAGCCGGTGCGAAGAAAGTGATCATCTCTGCTCCCTGCAAAGACAAAGCGGACGGGACGTTCTGCATCGGAGTGAATCACGAGACCTACAACGCGAAAACGATGGACGTGATCAGCAATGCTTCCTGCACGACGAACTGTCTCGCACCGATGGCAAAAGTCCTCGACGATACGTTCGGCATCGAACACGGACTCATGAATACGATTCACAGCTACACGAACGATCAGAATCTGCTCGATCTGCCTCACAAAGATCTGCGTCGAGCACGCGCAGCTGCAGTGAACCTCGTCCCATCGAGCACGGGGGCAGCAAAGGCGATCGGTGAAGTGATTCCCGCACTGAACGGCAAACTGCACGGTATTTCGATTCGCGTGCCGACACCGACCGGAAGCATCACGGATCTCACGGTCGTGACGAAGAAAGCGACGACGGTGGAACAAGTGAACGCAGCGTTCAAGAAAGCCGAAGCAGGAGCGATGAGGGGAATTCTGGGCGTGGAAGATCGTCCGCTCGTCCTCAAAGACTTCGTCGGTGATCCGCGAAGTTGCATTATCGATTCCGCGCTCACGCAGGTCATCGGCGGAACGCTCGTCAAAGCATTCGGTTGGTACGACAACGAATGGGGATACTCTAATCGTCTTGCGGAGCTTGCTGCGTTTGTGGGAGGGAAGCTGTAGGAGTTTCCCACTTCCTCTCGTAGTTCTGGTCGCCGAGGAGTTGGATCTGACTCATGAGTCGCTGGAGAGGTAGTTGCAGTTCTTGCATAACTTGTGCGATCGCTCCTTGCCTAGAATCAGAATGATCGCCACCGTCCGTTGAAGAATGTTTTTGAGAGAATTTTTCCCATACATCCAATTCATTCAATTCCTGCATGCGACGCTGCACGAGCTGTATCACATGTGCTGAAGCAGGAACCTGTTTCTTGATCGCTTCCTTCATCATGATATACATCTCACTCTCTTGGTTACTCATCTGACGAAGCGCCGATTGCATTGCGTCATCCGTGCAGAGCTCGAGATGCTCATTTCGATCATCTTGAAATAAGCTTTTCTTGAGAGACGATCTTCCAATGGAATCGATCCAATAATCATCCCAATCGCGGTCATGTACTGCTGGTGACATTATGCTTTGACGTCTTATTTCCTTTCGTACAAGAGCTGTGATGTTTGGTTTCTCCAACTCGTATATTTCTTCAAAAATGCATTCCTGAACACGATACGTGACAGAGTCCATCACATACGATGCTTTTGCAGTTTCAAGTAACCATTTCTGATAAGAAAAATCAGACCCCCTTCTTCCTTGCAGCTTCCTAAATGCAGAAAGTACACGATCTTCTTCATCTGGATTAGCTCCCCTTAATGCAGCGGCAAAAAGCTCGTCATGTATAGATACATCGTCAGGCTGATCAAAACATTTGGATAAATAGTACAGAGGATTTTCTTTGACAATCCTCACTGACATCAGCGTGAGATAACTCTCAAGTGGTATTGGAGCTTTCTTTTCGGGACAAAAACCGAACCATCCACGAAATGTTTCACGGGCCTTTGATGTTTTGAAATATGGCAACGATCGAGCAAGTATTGCCTCGTTTCCTTTTTCTGATAAGCCGAGGCACTGGCTGAGTGAAGCAATGACAGATTCTGAGATTACCCCCTTTTTTGAATCGACAGGAAATTGAGGAACAAGGGAAAGCCCCATTCTTCCGAGGAAATCACGTCGATTCATATCCGTCCTGAACGGCAGCTCCGTCGATTCCTGTGCAGCATGATCCGGTCGATGCTCCATAATTCTATGATACGCCGTTCGCAACGATTGCCATCTCGCAAGTAACTGTCTTGAATATATTTTTGTCAATGAAACATGAAGACTATCTGTTCATTTTCTCGACAACTCGCAACTCTTTCAAATGCTCTGAAAATAGCTTTCATTGGCACTCTCCTTGGCTTGTGTTCATGAAAAAGTCAGCCTAGGAGGCTTGATTCGGAAACCGCATTCCGATACAAGTCGCCGATCAAAGTATGAGCGGCTTGACCCCAAACAACGGCAACAATCATGAGTGCCACGACATGCCCAAAAATCATGTGGCTGTCACTATTCACAGCTCCAGTGACCTGATCGTCATTGAGGGAAGAACTGTGTTCATCAGCGAACAGGTGAGGTTCATCCTCAGGAGAGGCTTGATCAATGGAGTTCCCATCAAAACTCCCGTCACCGTGCACGGAACCAATGCAGGCTACGTCGGACACAGCCAGCGGCAAACGTTTCACCTGCTCGATGCGAGTGTGTTTCCACGCAGCGATGACTGATGATGATCTTCATTTCTTATTTTCATCATCCACTACTTTGGCATCGACGACATCGTCCTTGCCTTTCTTCTCCCCTGCCTTCGCTTCCTCCGCCTGCTTCTTCTGCGCTTCCTCGTAGACAATCTTGCCGATTTCCTGTGCGTCGGTTGCAAGCGTTTCCGTTGCCTTCTTCACCTCTTCGAGTGTTGCACCTTCTTTCTTGAGCACCTCACGAAGCTCGTTCATCTTGTCATTCACTTTCTTCTTCGTCGCATCAGGGATCTTCGCATCGTTCTCACGCATCTGCTTCTCGAGGTTGAAGATCAAACTGTCGGCGGCATTGCGCGCGTCGATCAACTCTCGCTTCTTCTTGTCCGCTTCGGCGTTCACTTCCGCATCTTTCTTCATGCGTTCGACTTCGTCTTTGCTTAAGCCCGTTGAGCCTTGAATCGTGATGTGCTGCTCTTTTCCGGTTCCTTTGTCTTTGGCTTTCACATTCAGAATACCGTTCGTGTCGATATCGAACGTTACTTCGATCTGCGGCATGCCGCGAGGTGCGGTGAGAATGCCATCCAGAATGAAGCGACCGAGCGATTTGTTGTCGGCTGCCATCTCGCGTTCACCCTGCACGATATTGATCTCGACCGATGTCTGATTATCCGCAGCCGTCGAGAAAACCTGGCTTCTGCTTGTGGGGATCTTCATGTTTCTCTCGATGACCTTCGTCGCGACTCCTCCGAGCGTTTCGATACCGACACTCAGTGGAATAACGTCGACGATGGTGATGTCGCGGTTGATGTCGCCTCCGATTTGCCCCGCCTGAATGGCGGCACCGATTGCGACGACTTCGTCCGGATTCACGCCCTTGTGCGGCTCCTTGCCGAAGAGTTCCTTCACTTTCGCTTGCACGGCAGGCATGCGTGTCATACCACCGACGAGCACCACTTCGCTGATCTCGGATTTCTTGAGCTTTGCATCTTTCAAGGCGGCTTCGCAAGGCTTCACCGTTCGTTCGATCAGTTCCGCGACGAGCGCTTCCAGTTTCGACCTCGACAGCTTGATATTCAGGTGCTTCGGACCCGTGGCATTCGCCGTAATGAACGGCAGGTTCACTTCGGTCTCAGTCTGCGATGACAGTTCGATCTTGGCTTTCTCGGCGGCTTCACGGATGCGCTGGAGCGCGATGCGATCGGTGCTGAGATCGATGATCTGATCCTTCTTGAATTCCGCGATGAGCCACTCGACGATCAGTTGGTCGAAGTCGTCGCCACCAAGATGCGTGTCACCGTTCGTGGACTGCACTTCGAAGTGACCATCGCCCGAGATCTCGAGCACTGTCACGTCGAATGTTCCTCCACCGAGGTCGTAGACGATGATCTTCTCTTCTTTCTTCTTGTCCAAACCGTACGCGAGCGTTGCCGCTGTCGGCTCATTGATGATACGCACGACTTCAAGCCCTGCGATCTCTCCGGCTTCCTTCGTCGCCTGTCTCTGGTTATCGTCGAAGTACGCCGGCACGGTGATGACCGCTTTGCTCACGGTCTGCCCGAGGTATGCCTCCGCATCTTTCTTGAGCTTCATGAGTACTTTCGCGCTGATCTCTTGCGGGAACATGTCTTTTCCGTTGATCGAAATCACCGTTCGACCTTCCTTCCCGCCCTTCACCTCAAACGGCATGTTCTTCGCATCCTTCTTCACTTCCTCAAAACGATGTCCGATGAATCGCTTCGCAGAAAACACGGTGTTCTTCGGATTCGTCACAGCCTGACGCTTCGCGGCGATACCGACGATCACCTCGTTATCCTTGAAGCCAACGATCGACGGTGTCGTATTCGCACCCTCACTGTTCGGGATCACGACCGGCTCTCCTCCTTCGATAACGGCGACGCAGGAGTTCGTGGTACCGAGGTCGATTCCAATGATTTTTGACATGGTTGTAATGGGAAATGAATTATCACTCGGGAGTGTAGAGTGATAATCCTTCGTCGTCAATAGGAATTTGCAGGATTTTTCTCTGCTGTGATTATGGCTGAAAATAGCGTAGAATGACGATATGTTTTTGGACGAAGCCACGATCGACGTCACGGGCGGCAAGGGTGGAAACGGCTGCGTTGCATGGCGCAGGGAAAAGTATGTGCCAAACGGAGGTCCTGACGGTGGTGACGGAGGAGACGGAGGGAATGTCATCATCGAAGCAAATTCCAATACGGATACCCTCAGCGACTACGCGAGCAAGAAACGCTTTGCCGCAGACCCGGGACTTCCTGGGCTCGGCAAAAATTGCGCGGGACATGCGGGGGAAGATCGAATTCTCTTTGTACCGCCGGGCACGATCATTCTCGATGTCACCGATCCCGCACAGCCGAAGCTCATTGCGGACCTCATGCATCCGGGTGAGCGATGCATTGGATCGAGGGGAGGGCGCGGAGGATTCGGCAACACGCATTTTAAAACCTCGACGCGTCAGGCACCGGACTTTGCAGAACTCGGTGAACCGGGTGAGAAGCGCAGCGTCAAGATGGAGCTGAAACTGGTCGCTGATGTCGGCATCATCGGCTATCCGAGTGTCGGAAAATCGTCACTGATCGCCGCCGTCTCGAAGGCGAGACCCAAAATTGCCGAATATCACTTCACGACACTTGTGCCAAACCTCGGCGTCGTGCAGGCGTTTGATCGCGAGTTCGTGTTGTGTGATGTGCCGGGGCTCATCGAAGGAGCATCGGAAGGCAAAGGGCTCGGCGATAAATTCCTGAAACACATCGAGCGTTGTGGCATTCTGATTCACCTTCTGGATGTCAGCCGAGACGATATCGTCGCCGATTACAAAGCGATCCGCAAAGAACTGAAGGCATACTCCCCTGCTCTCACGAAGAAACGAGAACTCGTGGTGCTGAATAAGATCGATCTCGTCGGAGGTGACGCCAAGCCATGGCTGGATGCGCTGAAGAAAGCGAAGATCAAAGTCTTCACGTCGATTTCTGCAGCCGCCCATAGCGGTACGGATGACCTTATGAAGAAGCTGCTGCCTGCAGTGCTTGAAGAACGTGAGAAGAGACTCGCAGAGCCTCTGGAAGAGGACGATGCATTCGAGAAAGTGTTGCCCGTTCTGCAGCCGCATCTTCTGAGCAGTAAAATGGGTGCGTACAGAATTAATCGCAGGGAAGGTGAGATTCATATTTCCGGCACGCGCCTCGAACAGTTCACCCATATGACGAACTTCAAGAATGCCGGTTCCCGTCAGCGCTTCCGCGATGTCGTCTCACGCATTGGCTTGCTGAAAGCGATCGAGCGAATCGTCGAGCCTGAAGACAAAATCTTCGTCGGACAGACGAGGGTGGAGGAGCACCTTCGATGATCGTTAGGGGGGACTCGCCATGGCTTCTTTTTTTGCATACAATCATTTCATTGGGGCTGTAGCTCAGTTGATAGAGCGCGGCATTCGCATTGCCGAGGTCGAGGGTTTGATTCCCTTCAGCTCCACCACAGTAATTGACATATTAACAAATAAAAGTATAATATTTTTCAATTTCTATGTCTTCCGACTTCCGCCAGCAGCTCATCGACAGCGTCCACCCCGAGGGTAGAGAGCTGTATCAGAAGTCTTTCGATCAGATCAGTACTGCGGTCAATCGCAAGGCAGAAATCAGAGCTATCAATCTTCGCATCGTCAAAGGCATCAATCAGTTGAGCTTGCAAGAAGCACAGCTGACAACGACAGGGCTTGCGACGAGTGACGGGAAAATTTTTGACTGTGGTGCAGCGATGGTGAGGAACTTCGAAGGCGTATGGAAGCGCTACTCCGGGAAGGATTCCGCTCATCCCACTCGCCTCTTCTCGAGCTACGACCCGAGCACGGCACAATTTTCTCTCTGGGCAGAAGGTGATGACGGATTGCTGCTTACGGAGAAGAAGATATTCGATGCATCGATCCTCAATTCGAGAGAGGGTGATATCATTTCTGCTAAATTCGGTGTAAGTACAGTCCTTGACGGAGTACTGGAGGAAGGAAAACTGACTGATCATATTCGAGAGTGTCTCAGTTCATTTGAGAAAGAAGTCGAAAACATCGGTCTTCTGCTCCGTCACCCGACGTTTCATCGTTCGTCCGATACGAGAAGTGTGCCGCAGAAAAATATCGATACTCTCTACTCCGACGGTGCGCAGATACACGTGATGAACAGGGGAACCGTTGAGGATCAGCAAAGCGCATTGCTCGGCATGAAGAGTCTGCGAGCAGGCGTTGAATTCGATGGAGGAGAACTGCCTCCGAATATCGAAGACTGGATTGGTGAGATTGATATCGAGACAGTGCGGGATGGACGCATTCCCCTCAATTTCACGAGTCTCACTCCACGCTGCCTCGTCACTCAGCGTGATGTTCGCACCGGTGAGATTCATGCGGAGCCCAAGCTTTGGCTGAAGAAGTACAGACCGCTTCGCCCATGGGATCAGCTTGCAACCTTGGGTGCGAATGTCGATATGAATCCGGAATTCCACGGAGCGATCATCAGGGTCGGTGATCGATTCACAGTCACTGCGGAGAAGACCGACTGGAGGACGTAATCGAAACGATCGCGAGCGTGCTATTCTCTATGTTATATATGAATTTTGACGTTGCCGTCATCGGCGGAGGACCGGCTGGCATGATGGCAGCCGGCAGAGCGGCGGAGCTTGGAGCGACTGTCGTGCTTCTTGAAAAGAACCCGATTCTCGGCAAGAAGTTGCTGATTTCCGGTGGAGGGAGGTGCAATATTCTGAACGCGGAATTCAATACTCGATTGCTGACAGAAAAGTATGGCAAGAAGGGGAAGTCTCTCTTCTCCGCTTTTTCTCAATTTGACGTGCAAGCGACGATCGACTTCTTCGAATCACGCGGACTGAAGATCAAAGTCGAGCCGGAGAAACGTGCGTTTCCCGTGACCGACAGCGCGGAGGATGTGCAGAAAACTTTGATTGCATACATGACTGCGGGAGAGGTGAACGTCATGACGAATGCTCAGGTCAGTGATTTCGAAGTGACTGAAGGCAACATTGCAAAAATTATCTGCAAGGCTGCGGTAATCGAAGCATCGCAGGTCATTCTCGCAACGGGTGGAAAGTCACGACCGGAGACAGGGTCAACAGGAGACGGATTTCTGTGGACGAAGAAGCTCGGGCATACGGTGACAGAGCCAGATCCAGCACTTGTTCCGGTGACAATCAGAAATCCGTGGATCAAGGAAGTTGCAGGGATCAGTCTGAAAGCGGCGAAGCTGACGGTCATTCAAAATGACAAGAAGCATGATTCCCGCAGCGGAAAAATTCTCTTCACGCATACGGGGCTCAGCGGTCCTCTCGTACTCAATATGAGCAAGGGAATCGGAGCACTTCTGAAAACCGGATCGGTCAGTCTTTCGCTTGATCTGTTCCCCTCCCTCGATCTCGGAGCACTCGATCGCAAGCTGCTTTCCGTTTTCGAAGGCGGGAAGAATAAGATGATCAAGAACAATATCGGGGAGCTCGTGCAGCCGAGACTCGGGCATACACTCCTCGCTCTTGCAGGGATCGACGGTTCGACCTTCCTACATCAACTGACGCGCGATCAGCGCATGGAATTTGCGAAACTTCTCAAGGATATTCCGCTCTCGGTCTCCGGACTGCTCGGAGCCGAGAAGGCAATTGTCACGGGAGGCGGCGTGCTGCTCTCCGAGATTGATTTCAAGACGATGCGATCGAAGCGTTGCAAGAACCTCTTCGTCATCGGTGACCTTCTCGACTTCGATCGACCCTCCGGAGGATTCAGTCTGCAGATCTGTTGGACGACGGGATTTGTTGCAGGGACGAATGCGGCGTTGCGATAAGGTTTTGCAGTGAAGGAGATTCTTGGTAGTATCGCAGTGCACCGTGGCCCGGTAGCTCATTGGTAGAGCGCTGCCCTGAAGAGGCAGGCGTAGGCAGTTCGATTCTGCCCTGGGCCACCATCCATATCAGTGCGGAGAGACGTTGCCGAGTTTGTCGATCGGCAACCCTGACCCTGTGAAAGCCGGCTGTGCTTTTCGCAGAACATCGTAGACAGCCTTCAGTCTCGCAAGTGGCTCGCGCCATTCGCTACGAAGCGACTGCTTTGCACTCAGCGGCACTTTCGATGCACTGAAGCCGACTGCCTGCAGCCCGAGCGAGCGTGCAATGAAGAGCGCTCTCGGCAGATGGAAATCCTGACTAACAATGATCACCGAGTGGGCACCGAAAATCGTCTTGGCGCGAAGCACGCTGTCGTATGTCGAAAATCCTGCATGGTCGAGAAGAATGCTTCCACTGCTGATTCCGTGCTTCAGAAGATACTTCTGCATCGCAGAAGCTTCGTCATAGTAGCGGCTGCTGTAGTCGCCTGAGACGAGAATTTTGTCTGATTTCTTCGCGTTGAATGCGTCGATCGCCGCATCGAGCCTCTGCGCAAGAATTCCAGATACTTCCCCTGCATAGACCTGAGCACCCGGAACGAGGATGACATCGGCAATTGGGAGGTTCGATGCATTCGAAATGATCTCGCCTCTCGCAGAGAAAACAATCCACTGGTCAATCAGAATCAGCACACTGACGCTAATCAGACAGACGAGAATAAGATTTCTCAGCAACTTCATTGCACTATCCTACCGTACGTAGCCGTCTTTTCTCATGCGAAGCACGAGATCAACCGCCGTTGGATTACTTGAGTCGATTGCGAGAGACTGCTGAAGGTACGAAGCAGCACTGTCGATGTTTTTGCGGTTATAGAGAAGTAAGGCAAGATTTGCGAGCGCATCGGCATCGCTCGGATTCATTTCTAACACATGTAGAAGCAGCGCTTCCGCACGATCGTTCTGTCCAAGTTGCATGAGTGCAAGTGCAAGATTATAGGACGATTCGATGAATGTCGGTTTCAGTTCGATGGACTTCTTGAGAATTGCGACTGCATTCGTCCAGTCTTTCATTTGAAGATAGACACCGCCGAGGTTGTTGTAGGCGTTGAAGTACTCCGGATCGATCCCGATTGCTTTCCGGTAATGCTGTACCGCGTCCGAAAGATTCCCCCGTTTCTGTTCGATGTTCCCAAGCCCGTACTCGCTCTCAGCAAGATCCGGATCGCTCGCGAGGACTTCTCTATAAATTTTTTCTGCATCATCAAGGCGACCGAGACGTACGTACGCAGCAGCAAGATTGATTTTCGTCTTCGGATCCGGTTGTATGGCAAGCGCACGATTGAAAGACCGAATCGATTCCTGCACGTCTCCTCCAAGCATCTGCTCCATGCCGAGGTTATTGTGCGCTGCTCTTGCATTCGGGTAGAACGCGAGCGCGTTCTCGTAGAGAGAAACGCTGTCGTGCCAAACGGCTGGTTGCTTCACAGAAAGAGCAGCTGCAAAAACCAGAACAATCAACGATCCTGCAATGCTTGCATTTCTGCGCAGTGCAATCGAGTGAACGGTGTATGCGGTCTGCAGCCATGCTCGAAGCAAAACACCAACCAAAAGCAAAAGCCCGACCATCGGAACGTAGGCATACCGATCAGATGCGAAGTAGAGATCACCGCCTTTCGCGAAATTGATGAACGTCGGAAGAAGGGTAATGACGAAGAAAGCGAGTGCAAATGATGCCATGCGATTTCTTTTCCAAAGAAGAACAGTTGCAATCAGAAGAATGAGAGTCAGTGCAAACGGAATGGCAAAATCAGCAGAAGTAAACTCGATTGATTGTGTGTACGGGTAGACAACCGAGAGGCCGGTGGGCCAAAGAAACTTCTGGAGGTAAAACACAATGCTCTTCCCTGCCATGAGAATTTTCTGCCAGAGCGTCGACGATACGAGCACTTTTGTTTTCCCGAAGATTCCGATGATTCCGAACGTGAAAGCAAGGAGAAAGTACGGAACCTTCTCGAGAAGCGTCTTCTTGTTCAGGCTCCTTCCTCTCGCAGCATCGAGCAGAAGAAGAACGATCGGCAGTGTCACCACCATGACTTTCGAAAGAAGCCCGAGAGTGAAGAGGAAAATCGACAGCCAGAAAAGTTTTCGGCTGCTTCTGTCTATGCCATAGAGGTACGCAATTGCTGATGCAAAGAAGAAAAACGTCGAGAGTACATCCTTCCTCGCAGCTGCCCAGAGTACCGCTTCGCTGTTGAGCGGATGAACTGCAAAGAGCAATCCAAGCGAAAGTGCCAGCCAACCGTTTTCGAGCAGGAAAAACAGAAACCATGTAACGAGCAGCGCGTTCAGCGTATGGAAAATCAGGTTCGTCAGGTGAAACATGAGCGGATTGAGGCCGGCAATAGCGTGGTCGATCTGATACGACAGGAACGTCAGCGGAATGTAGAGCTCCGGATCGTACGACGTGAATGCTTGCTTGATCGTGTCTTCATTCATGGACGCAACAATGGGGTTTTCGACGATCAGAAAAGAGTCATCCCAAGAGACGAACTGATTATGCAAAGACGCTCCGTACACGCCGAACGTGACGACGAAGAAAAACACAGTGACCAAGGCGAGTTGAGGGAGGCGAGGAAGGGAAGGCAACATTGAGACCTATCCTACATCTTCTTCCTGCAATTTGTACCCGCATCGAAACGCTCGCAGTGCCTTGCGCAGCGGAAGCAGCGTCAGAAACACTCGAAGATCGAGAAGGCGACGGAGAAGCCATCCCCTGTACCCGCTCGTCACCTTCGTTCCCTGTACGACGACAGCCCACTTCGGACCGACGGGAACTGCGTAGGTGAGTGGACACGGCTGGTACGCAGCCGGCGTCTTGCCGCTGTGCTTTGCCGCAATCACTCCTGCAACGTATCGACCGTCATGCAGAGCAGTCTGTGCCATTCCGCTTCCCGGTGTCGCTGCCGAGTCACCGAGCACGTAGACATCCTGAGTTCCCTTCGCTTGCAGAAATGCATCAACCTCCACTCTTCCTTTACGATCTGTCTGTAAGCCTTTTGTTTCCTTGAGAAGAGGATGTCCGCAGAGACCTGCAGTCCAGATGACCGTACTTGCATTAATCGTGCCGTCACTCAGAACGAGTGTTCCCTGCTCTTCTCTGAGAACGCTTGTCTGTAGCAGCACCCGAACACCGAGCGCCTTCAGTCTCTCTTCCGTGGCATTGGATGCGGCGAGCGGCAAATTGCCAAGCACGCGCTCTGTAGCTTCGATCAAATCGATGCGGATTTGCGATGGAGATAATCCTGACGAAAGTGCAAGTTTCTTCGCATAGGAAGCCAGTTCTGCTGCAATCTCTACTCCGCATGCTCCTCCGCCGACGACTGCTATATGGAGCAGTGGCATTTGTTTCTCCCCCGTCACGGATTTCGCGGTTCTGAAAGCTTCGTCGATGTGATTTTTCAGTCGCAGAGCCTCCGTTGCGCTTTTCATGCCAAATGAATACGTTGATACACCTTCGATTCCGAATGTCGTGCCGGTGCTTCCAAGCGCAAGTAACAGCTTGTCGTAGTGGTAGTGAGATCCCGATGCTCCGAGCGCGCTCTTCTTCTCGAGGTCGATTGTCTGCGCAGAGTCGCGTACGACATCGATGTCGTAGTCATCGAAAATATCGTTGTACGGAATGCAACTCTCCATCGGAGATCTCCCCGTTGCAAAACGGTACAGCGCAGCGTGGTACTCGAAGTACGTCTTCGGCTCCAGAAGACGAATCACGGTATTCGGTAACTTTTTTCTCGCGAGACAGAGCGCAGCCTCGGTGCCTGCGAATCCTCCGCCGATGATCAGAATTGTTGATGACAACAATGAAAGGGAAATCTTCGTATTGTAGCAGAAATCAGCCAAAAAGTCACTGAAAATAGCGATGAGTTCCGATGTTCATATTCCATTTTCTTTTTGAAGACTCTTGTCTATCATTGTTCAGCTTATTTTCTCCCCTCGCAGAGTATGGCAACAAAAGAACAACAGCAGAACGTATGGTTCGGTCTCTCGATGTTCCTCGGCGGCATGATCGTCGGCGTCATCCTCGTTGGTGCAAGCGGCATCAGCCCTTTCGGAAAAGGTCAGCCTGCTCCGAGCGGTCAGCCTTCGCCGACGGCACCGAATGCTCCGGAAGCTCCGACGGCAAATCTTCAGGACACCATTCTCGGATTTGCACGCACAGTCGGTCTCGATGAGGCAAAGTTCACCGGTTGTCTCGCGGCAGACAAGTTCAAGCAGATGTTCACAGATGAGGAGGCGGCAGGTCAGACGGCCGGAGTGAACGGCACACCCGGAAATATTCTGATCGACATGAAGACCGGCAATGCCAGACTGCTCTCCGGCGCGCAGCCGTTCGAGGTCTTCCAGAAGAACATCGACGAAATGCTCAAGAATCCGACGGCGAAGAGCACGGATCCAGCAACCCCTCAGGCGACGAATGTCGTTCCGGTCGATCTCGAGAAAGATCACGTCCGAGGCTCCAAAACGGCACGTCTGGCACTGATCGAATACTCCGACTACCAGTGTCCGTTCTGTCACCGTGTTCACCCGACATTGGAGCAAATGATGCAGAAGTATGACGGAAAAGTTGTTTGGGTCTACAGACACTTCCCTCTCAGTTTCCATCCGAATGCAATTCCTCTCGCAACAGCTGCCGAGTGCGCGAATGAAATTGGCGGAACGGATGCGTTCTGGAGTTTCACTGATGAGGTCATGGCGAGTGATAATGTAAATTGAAAGAAAATCCAAAATCCAGATGCCAAATTCCAATTGGAATTTGGTTTTTGGTATTTGGAATTTTTGTTACACCGTAAACATCCCGTCCTTGAAAATCACTTTCTTGCTGCCATCCGGCAGCAGTGCGGTGACGGTGCGGTCTTCGGTTGAGATGATATCTGTGTGTTCCGGCGAGTCGTTGTAGCCCATGTTTTCCCACTCCGCATCCGTCGGAAGACTCTGATCACCGGGAAAGCTGTCTTTGTACGCGCGACCGAGCGCGAGGTGAGTGTTGCCGAATGCGCCTCCGACGTTCTCGTCGAAGAGCGTGTTCGCCATGAAGCGGGTGATGCGTGAATATCGCTTATCGGTGAGCGAATACTCGCCGATTTTATTCGCATTCTTTCTGGCAATCATACTCTCCAGAACGCTCTGTCCCTCCTCGGCAGTTGCCTTCGTCAGGATTCCATCCTTGAACTCGAGTGCAATATTCCTGAGGATGTTTCCGTAGCGGTACAGAGGCTGATTGAAAAAAATCTTTCCGTTCGTTCCTCTCCAATCCGGAGAGATGAAGATTTCAAAACTCGGAATGTTTCTGCAGCTTCCACCAAGCCATTTACGATTCTTCCCAAGTTGCACGGTCAGATCGATACGCGCGCTTTCGATGTGCACTGATTCGATCGCCAGAGCATCCAATGCGGCTTTCACGCGATCCTGTTCGCGCTGAATACCCTTCCACTCGGCAATGGGATCATCGAAATCCAGATAGCACGCACGGATAATCTGACCCCAGTACTCTTCTAAAGACATTCCCGCCTCCTTGGCCATCGCAGAGGTACCGAAGAGCGCGAGTGTCCACGTGAATTTTCCTTCCTGCTCTTTTCTGAATAACCAATCACGGGCAACGCGTCTTGAATCCATCGCCTTGAAAATCTTCACCGGATCGATGTTCTGCAGCTCCCTCGGATTCGGATCAGCGATGATCGATACCCGGTGATCGATGAGATCCGCTTCCGCCCGCTTGTAGGCTTCGGGGAAATGCGTCAGTTGGTCATCCGAGGCACACTGAAAGAAGACGGAATCAACTTCCGTCGGGATGAAGTGAATTTTCGGGTACGCACCGCATTCAAGGACGGCACGAACCAGTTCCGGAAGCAGCGGTTTTGCGCTGTCAGGGACGCTCAAGTCGACTGTCTGCTTTGGCTGTACGCCTTCCCCTCCTCCAAGGGCAAATTTGATGAGGAGGTCTGCGTACTTCCTGAGAATGACCGGTTCCGGTTGAAACATGAAGCAACTATACATAGGTACTTTTATTGGTGCAAAGCATCGCTTCTGCGTATACTTGGATCGTTCTCTCCCCCCACAATAATGAAGAAATTTTCCACTCTCCTTTTCGTCTTCTCGACAGTGCTTTTTGCGGCGTGTTCACCCGCGTCTCCTGGCAGTAGCAGCACAGTGCAGACCGGTTCCGGCAGCACTTCCGCTTCGGAAGCCGAGAGCGGCAGTACGATGGTCACGGTGACCAGCAACGTCAGTTACGTTGGAACGGTGACGGAGCTTGGTGTGTCCGCTGCCATGCAGGGCACTCATAAACTTCTCCTCGCCGACGGGCAATTCATTCTGCTCGAATCGACCGATGCAAACCTCAACCTGGATACCTATCTCGGAAAGCAGGTGGAAGTGCGAGGAAGCGTTTCACCGACGGTGGAAGGCAACGGTGGAATCATGAGAGTCGAGGAAGTGACGATTCTCGAGGCCTTCTCCGGGAGTGAGGCGCAGACGACCTCTTCGTCATCGAAATCAGCAACCATTTTCTGCGGAGGCATTGCAGGGATCGCTTGCCCATCAGGAATGTCATGCGTCGACAATCCGGACGACAGTTGCGATCCTGAGAATGGAGGAGCGGACTGCGGTGGAATATGTGTTCATGCAATGATGCCGGCATCATCCAAGACATCTTCCGCTTCCTCGAAAGCTTCTGTCGAGCCGACTCAATCTTCCTCGCTCTCGAGTGCTCAAGACGCATTGTCTGCATCACTGGAAGCTGCAATCGTGCTCATGGCGAAGCAAAAAAATGATGACGCCCTCTGGACGCAGAAGTACTGCACGGGTCACAGCGCATTCTGCATTGCAGCACACAAGAATTGGTACTTCAAATCGTTCGGAGCGACGACATCCAATCTCTGGCATGTCGAATTCGGCATGTCGCCGATTGAGGACCTCCACACGGGACCGATCGTCCTCAATCTTGTGACCGGCACGAGCGCATCGATGAACGCGAAAGACGGAGAAATTCGCTCGGAAGGCAGTGACGTCATCGGCTTCAAAGATTGGACCGGCGGCACGCACTTTGAATTGATTGCCGATGCAAGGCTGAAGGATGCCGTCCAAATCATGCTTCGTTCCATCTCTTCCTACACTCCTGCGGAGTAAAATTCTATGCCTGTCTTCACCTACAGAGCGATGAACGAAGACTCCAAGGAGGTGAGGGGTCAGGTTGATGCTCTCGATCTTGATTCTGCAAAGAGAGCACTTGAGGCAACGCATCTCGACGTCGTCGAAATTCACGAAGCATCGAGGAGAAGCGGAGCCGTAGCCGATGCTCCGACCGACGCTCCTTCCCTCAAGACGACGTTCGCATTCGAAGGAAAAGACACGAGCGGAGGGATTCGCCGAGGCACGGTGCAATCCGAGACGAAGTACCAGGCGTTTGAGAAACTTAAAAACGATCAGGAGCTGTTTTTGACAATGCTCTCTCCTCTCGGTGTCACGCCGCAGTACCGTGACAACGACCTCGAGAACTGGCAGAAATCAGCTCCCCCTCCGCCGATCCGTACGGCACCTTCGAAGCCTTCGTCGCCCTCACCTGCAAAATCGGTATCGGCTCAACCCCTGAAGCAGGGAAAACCAAAATCCATCGGCTTCGCAGAGACTGCCAGCACCCCTCCACCGCAAAAATCAGTATCGCAGCCGGTCGCTCCTTCTTCACACCAATACCATCCTCTCGCATCAACGCTCCGTCTCTATGCCGGCTGGCTTCTTGCGTGGTACGGGCTCTTCGTCGCACTGGGCTACTATGCGCACACCCGCGCGCTCCCCTGGGATCTTCCGTTCGTCGAAGCATTCTTCGTCTCACCGCTGATTTTCAGCTTCACCGTTGCGATCTTCCTGTTCCTGATGCTTGGAAGCATTCACCGGGCAGTCAACGGTCACTGGACAAGCCGCATCGTTCTCGGGCTTCTCGGAATCGGTGCACTGGTCGGTGTAAGGATGAGTGTCGTCTAAAGCCCCAGCTGCTTGCGAATATCGTCAGCCTGCGACTGTTCCTGCTTCTTCGCTGCGGTCTGCACATACAGAGCTTGCAGATCCTTCCAGTCTTCGCCGTGCTTCTTCTCGAGTTGCTGCAGATGCTTCAAGTGCTTCGGGGAGAGCTGGCTGAACTTGAATCGCTCTTCCTCAAGAATCTTCTGAAGCTCATCGATCTGGAACTGACTCAGCTTTGGGATCGCCTGCACGATGCGCCACTTCTCGTCTCTCGTGAGAGAAATCGAACCCCTGAGCAGTGTCAGGAATGTCTGCTCATCGAAGTTTGTTTCCGGATGGGCCGGAACGACGACTTTGTCGTTATTCAGCGTCGCCATCAGAGAACCGAAGCGGTAATTGCCGATCTCCGCAAGAATCTTGATATCCTCGTCGTCATACCCCATCTCCTTCGTCGCAACCGTCCCGACGGGAGGCGGTGGAGGGCTGGTGTCTTGGACCGGAGGATTCGCGGCACCGGGCTGACCCTGTGCCTGTGCTCCTGCTTGCCCTGCCGGAGGAGGCGGAGGAGAACCGAAAACTTGTGTCGGGTCCAACCCTTCTGTCGGAACAGGATCTCCGGGACGCGGTGGGTTGGTGCCTTGAGCTTGGTCAGCCATAGAGGAGGAGGAAAACAGGATGAAGCTTATACTGAGCTTGACGCAGCGGCAAGTGAGTAGTGGTTAATTGCTGACCGTGAGTCCATACAGAGCAATCCCAAGTGCGACCGATACATTCAGCGATTCCTTCTTTCCGACCATCGGAATGTGCAGGGCAGTATCGCAAACCTTCAGAAGTTCATCTGAAACTCCTAAAACTTCATGACCGACGATAAGACAAATCGGCTTCTGCAAATTGAAATCCGAGAGCGCAGTCGATTTTCCTGTTATTTCAAGTGCCACAATTTCATATCCCTCTTCTCGTCGCTTCTCGATCACCGTCATCGGATCGTTCGTGTGCGACCACGGAATCCACTCCTCTGCTCCGAGTGCTGTCTTGCTGATTTCTGTGCGTGGAGGAATAGCTGTGTAGCCCGTCAGGTGAATGTGACTCACGCCGAACGCATCGGCAGTGCGGAAGAATGATCCGATATTCCAGAGTGACCGTATATTGTGAGCGATGAGGACGATGTTCGTTTTCATTCAGGAGAATTGAGAACATCGATATTTTGCCAAACCCTTGTGATATTTCGTTGCAACGTGTAATCACGTTGGATGGTATAGCGAAAAATCAGAGCACGATCCTCTCCGAGTGTCTCGAGGCAATTTTGCTCATCCATCATAAGATCAGCGCCTTCTTCCATTGAGATATAGGGAAGAAGATCGTCGAGATTATCGAATGATTTCAGACTTGTGCGTGCATTGGAATGCGGCTTACAAAAAGCAGACAGCAATTGATACGCTGCATAACGTATGACTCCTACTTCCTTCTGCGCCCTCGTTTTGTATTCACGATGTTCTTTGCCAAGAACGCGCTTCCGTAGCTGTATTTCCTCAGGTGTATTCATAAAAGTACTGTAACACTTTACGACAAAACTTCAAGCGTGCTCGCATGCGGATTGCAGAAAACCTCGCAGACTTGCGGGGAGAAAAGCTTCTCCTCACTCACGTCTCTGCAATCGTAGCAAATTCCGGTCTCTGATCCTTTTCCGAGTCCCGTTGCTCCCGTGTCCGGTTCATCACGCCTCAGTAGTGTGATACCGGAGAATATCGTGCCGGATGCCGGAGCAAGGCTTCCTGTAGCACTGTTCCACCTAAAGAGAGAGCCTTTCGAGCGAACGTATGCGATCTCTTTATTCGGATTGAAGAATGAAAGCGATGAAAGTAAATCTTTCACACTATCTCTCTGCAGCCCAACGTAACGATACTGCTTCAGGTTGATATTCGGTTCGATTCTTCGCGCAGCCTGCTCGACCGTTCGCTCTTCGTTATTCGTGATGATCGTATCGATGAAAATTTCGAGCGGAAGTTGTGACCTCTTCTTTGGCTTGAGATTTGCTTCCTGACTGGCAGAAGAAACCTTCTGTGCAATGCTGTGTTTCACTTTCATCCACTGAAGAACAGAGAGAAAGTACGGATCGCCGAGAGGTGTGCGTTCCGGGTGCGGCATGAGTGCGACGACGTTCCCTTCTCTGTTGCAGATTCCTGCGATTGCAAGCGTCGAACCGTTCGGAGTCGTCGGCGACGTTTCGTCGACTTTTCCCTCAGCATCGCAGTACTGAAATGCAATTTGATCTTCCTTCTGCAACTGCTTGATCAAGTCCGGATCACGAGTCACAAATCTGCCCTCTCCGTGTGCAATCGGAATATGAAGAGTCCCAGACCAATTCGATGTTGCGCAACGATCTACACTGCACGAACGCTTGATCCAGACCCATTCATTCAGGAACCCCGGTGACCCGTAGCTGCCGTCAGAGTTCTTCAGTGCATTGTGTGCGAGACACATTTTCAGCCCTTCTCCAAGCGGAATCAGCCCGCTCTCGACCAAAACCTGCGCACCGTTGCAATTCCCGATGATTACTTTTCCCTTCGCTGCTTCTTCACGCATGAATGCGAAGAGTGGATCGCGTGCGGCAACCATGCCCGATCTCCCTCTGTCTTCGTAACTGAAACCTGCACCGAAGAAATATCCGTCGACATCGCTCAGCTTCTCAAGGGAATCGTTCCAGCGAAAGACGAAGCAATCAAACCCACAGCGCCTGAGTGTCTTCATGTTGTCTACTTCTCCATTGGAACCAGGGAAGGACGGTATGGCGAACAGAGGCTTCTTCATAGCCCGATCCTAGCATGACACTTGCACTCGGTCGACGATCGTACAAACTTCTCCACTCACAGATCCCGGAGCAAGGACACAGCCCTTGATATCACACAACTTCTTACCGTTCCTGCATGACGTGCACGCTCTCCCGGTACACATGCGGACGCATTCGGCAGAAACAGAGGAACGGCACGTCATTTGGAACCGAGGCAAGTCGATGCAAGCAGTTCCGCTTGCATTACAACCTTTGTCTGAGCACCATCTTTTGCCATTCTCACACGCACCGCATGTTCTTGGACCACAATCTTTGCATACTGGGCTCAATCTCGCATCGAGATTCGACGACTTTGAAGAGTAGATGATCATCATCACCGCAAGCGCGACAAGAATGAACCCGGCAATCACAAGCGTGTGCAGGGCTTTGGTCATAAAACTGGAGGAGGGAGAATTACTGAATATCCATAAGTGTACTCAACCTGCAATTTTCTGCAACATTCGGTTCTGATTAAACAGTCATCACCTCCTTGTCTTTCTGCTTCGCCGCTTCATCGATCTTGCCGTTTGCGAGGTCGACGAGGTGTTGCAATTCCTTCTGTACGCGTTCTTTTTCGTCTTCTTCCGCAATTTCCTTCGCCTGGTCGTTCGCCGCTTGGCGATCCTGACGAATTCTGATCTTCGCCTGCTCCGAGAGCTGACTGACGACCTTCTTCATTTGAATTCTGCGCTCTTCGGTCATCGGTGGAAAATTGAGACGAATGACGATGCCGTCGTTCACGGGATTCACGCCGATATTCGCAGCCTGCAGCGCTTTCTCGACATCCCCGAGCACCGACTTGTCCCACGGTTGAATCACGATCGACCGAGCGTCTTGCACGGAAATGCTCGCAACCGCCTTCAACTCCATTCGCTGACCGTACGCTTCGACGGTGACATGCTCGATGAGCGATGCATTCGCTCGTCCGGTCTGCAATTTGGAAAATTCAGCATGAAGATGCTCGATCGTCTTCTGACTGTGAGCGGAGAAAAGTTCGAGTGAGGGATGCATAGAAGAGGAGTGTATTAATCTTTCACTATAGTACCTATTTTTTTTCCAAGAGCCGCATCCAGCAATGCGCCCTTCTTTGAAAAGTTGAAGACGACGATCGGCAGATTCTGTTCGCGGCAGAGACTGAATGCCGATTGGTCCATCACCTTCAGGTTTTTCTCGATCACTTCCTGAAATGTTACGCTGTCGTACTTCTTCGCATTCTTGAATTTGTTCGGATCTTTGTCGTAAATCCCGTCGACATTCGATGCCTTCAGAATGACATCGCACTCCAGTTCGAGTGCACGGAGCGCTGCCGCAGAATCGGTCGTGAAGTACGGATTTCCCGTTCCTCCCGCGCAGATCACGATTCGCTTCTTCTCCATGTGCCTTTCCGCCCTGCGACGAAGGTACGGCTCGGCAAGTTGCGGAACATTGATGGCCGAGCAGACACGCGTCACTGCGCCCAGTTTCTCGATGGCGGATTGCAGTGCGACGGCGTTCATGATCGTTGCAAGCATGCCCATCGCATCGCTCGCCGTGCGCTCGATGCCGCTCTCCGTCGTATCGCGGTAGCGCCAGATATTGCCGGCACCGATGACGATCACGATCTGAATCCCCTCCTTCCACACATCCACGACCTGCGAGGCGATCGCATGCAATTTTTTGTAATCGAAACCGAAACCGTCGGCGAGTGCTTCACCGGAGATCTTGAGGAGGACACGCTTGTAGTTTGGCATACGAAAGTGAAACGAGCGTAGCAGAGAAATTCACTTCTTGTCTATCTCGAGCGGTGCAGAAGCAGGTGCCTTTTCGGGAGTTTTTAGCTTTTCTGGCGACGGAGGATTTGAGCGCTTGAATACATGATCTTTAAGAAGCCTCTGCAAGGTTTCCCAGAGTGTTTTCAGTCCAGTCACCGAGAGATGCAGAAGATCTCCAGCCGAAAGTTCTCCTCTGGAGAGTGGTCCGGCAAGAGGAACATCTCGAATCTGCCCGCTCGCCGCATTCAGAAAGCCAAGCAGCATTCCGGCAACGATCAGGAAGACCAGGTACTTGCCGACCACCGGAATAAAGCTGACTGGAATCGTGAGCAAGAAGAGGACGATCCCCTGCTTGCTGTGGTACTGAATGAACGCCGAATCCTTCCTGCTGAAGTAGATCAGCACCGACATGATCCAAATGTAACTGAAGGCAGCCATATCTTTGTTCTCACGAATATCCCGCTGCTCGGGAGTCTCATTCGCAGGTATTTGTATGATGTTCATCAAGAACATTATATCATAAAAACAACAGTGGTGCTCCCGGCAGGACTCGAACCTGCGACCAACAGGTTAGAAACCTGCTGCTCTATCCACCTGAGCTACGGGAGCGAACGCAGGGCAGGATAGCATCTTACGAACGTCTCAGGAATCTCCTCCTCGCAAGCCCAATGCCGGCTGCTGCGCCGGTGACGATGAAGATCACCATACCCGGACCTTCCTGTGACCGCGCTGGAGTCGGAACTTTCGTCACTTGATCGAAAGCATCTGCAGAGCTTCGGACCCCTTGCGGAGGAATCAGCGTTCCGACAACCGGAGACGCGGGATGCACCGCTCTCCTGCAGGCGTGATCGCACCCGTCACCGTCGAACGTGTCTCCGGTGTCACACTCCTCATTCACCGCGACGACTCCGTCGCCGCAGTACGGCAGCTGGCAATTGTCGAGACACCGCGTCGATGCATAGTTCCCGTTGTTGATCCCCGTGTCGCACTGCTCGTACGGTGAATCGATGACGCCATTGCCGCATTGCGGAACCCTCACCACTCGGCAGAGTACCGTGCAATGCGAAGAAGGCTGACCGTTGAGAGGTCCATCGTCACACTGCTCACCGGATCCGCTGTTGATTTGTCCGTCACCGCAGGTACCGTTTTCGACCTTGCATTGCGCGCTGCAACCGTCTCCATCGATGGCATTCGAATCATCACACTCTTCTCCCGCATCGATTGCTCCGTTGCCGCAAGTGGTGACCGTCAGGATCTGACAGGTAGTCGTGCAGTTCTGATTGATTTGTCCGTTGAGAGAGCCAAGATCACATTTCTCCCCCGCTTGCTGTATTCCATCACCGCAGTAGGCAATACTCGAAGCAGGGTACTGATTCTCGCTGGAAGATTGCTGGAAATTTTGCGAAGGATTTGAGGGGAAACTCGCGATAAATTGACTCGAGCTCGAGGTATCTTTCAAGCTTTGGCAGCACACCTCCGACTGCGAACAATTGCCGAGGGTCTGAGAGTACGGACACTCCTGGAAGGGAACGCAGGAAGAACCCGTGGGGCAGGTCAGATCACTTGAACTGCTTGAACTCGAGGAGGAATCGAGAGAACTTGAGGAGCTCGGCACGGCACCCTGGCAACACACTCCGGTATCCGAACAGGCACCGACTGTGCTCTCCGGCGTGCATTCGTAATAGTTGACGCAAGCGGAACCGCCCGGGCAGACGGAATCCGGAACACTCGATGATGAGGACTGCGATCCGCACACCGCGGGACAGGACACTCTCGAATCCCAACATGACCAGCTGCCATCCGGACAACAAATCGCTTTATCTTCGCATGCAGGCTTGTTTCCAATGCTGCAGGCTGGAGAGAGAGAACTGGAACTTGAGCTCGAATTTTCACTGCTCGAAGAAGAACTTGAGGACGAACTGCTGAACGAGGAAGAAGAGGAGCTGCTCACACTGTTGACACTTGAACTGGATGAAGAACTCGAGGAGGGAACAATGGGAGGGAAGGTGGACGTGCTGTTGCAGGTGTACACCATTGCTCTCGACAGGGAAACGAATCGTACGCAGCCCTGTCCGCAGCTCACCGGCGTGGTTGCCCAGTGAATGTACTCGGGGAAAGAAACAGACGTATCCTGGCAGAGCGGTTCAGAGGGCGAAGCAGTCATTGCGATCGCATCAATATATTCCTGCCTGTCTTTGTCCGTGAGATCGGCCGGATCGAAGGAGTAATAGTCGGGATAGTAGGTGCTGTTATAACCGCCCAGTGACGTACTGCTGCGCGTGCATGTGCCCGAAATCGCAAAGGGACTGATCGAATACTGAACGCCCTGCCATGTGCAGATGTGATCCGGTCCATCCATCGAAACAGGCTGCCATCCGATTTTTGGGAGAGCCTGTGCAGTGCAGACAAACGGATTCACGTGTCTGCACGCAATGTCGGGGCTCTTGCATGTAGTCGCAAATCCTCTTCCTCCAAGAGACACGAATCTGGCACAGTTTGGTCCGCAGCTCACAGGCGCAGTCGCCCAGCTGACATCGTGATTGAATGAGACAACGGAACCCGAGCAGGCCGGGGGGGAGCTTTGAACAACATTGAGAATCAGATTTTTCATTTGAGTTCTGTCCGGATCCGTCGCATCATTTTTGGCGAAGCTCATGAAATCGGGAACCGTGGGAGGCGTACATGTGCCTGCTTCTTGAAAGGGATTGAGTGTGAAACGTTTTCCAGTCGCAGTACAAGCGGCATTCGGTCCGTCCATCGAGACAAAATCAACATTGTGCGTGCTTTCGCGGATGCACCCGATCGGATCGATGGCGGTGCAGGACGACGTGATGTCGCCTCTCAGGATCGATGATCCTCCCGAAATGGCATCTGTGAAACTCCTGATCAAACCGGTCACCCAATGCCACACGCCGCTGCCACCGGTTGAAACGGACGAGTTGGAAGTTCCCGGTATCAAGGACCCGAGAAGATTTCCTCCAAGCGTCGAGCTGCTTGCACTGTCAACGGCAATTCCATTCACGGCAGGATCCCAGCACATCCAACTGCCGTCGCCGCAGCAGTATGCGTACGCATCGCCGGTGCAGACCGGGGCAACGCCCTGACATCCTGCGCCGTCGATGAATGAAGATGACGAAGAGGAACTTGAAACACTCGATGTGTTTTGGCAGCAGACTCCGGTCTCCGAACAGACATCAATGGTTTGTTCCGGCGTGCATTCGAAGAAGTCGACGCAGGAAGAGTCTTCGGGGCAAGCAGATTGCTCACTGGAAGAAATGCTGCTCTCGCTTGAAGCGCTTGAACCGTTGTTGCAACAAACGCTGTCGAATGAGCAGGCATCACCGGTATTGTCGGGAGTGCAATCAAAGAAATACTTGCAGGAAGATCCGGACGGACAACTGCTGCTCGTGACGCTTGAAGACAAGCTGCTTGTATTGGAACTGACCGACGAACGGGAAGAAACTGCGGAACTTGCGAGTGAAGAACTCGCACTGAATCCTGAGCTTGCAGAACCGGAACGACTGCTGCTCACACTCGAGCCGGCAGAGAAACTGGAAGAAACCGAAGAACTTGAAACGCTTGATGTGTTTTGGCAGCAGACTTCGAGCGACGAACACTCGCCCACCGTGTGATCCTGATCACAATCGAAGAAGTAGACGCAGGAAGAATCAGCGGGACACCCCGCACTGCTTGAACTATTCGAACTCATGCTGCTCTGTGATCGTGAGGATACGACAGAAGATTTCGAGGAACCAACGGAGCTTTGCACGGAGCTCGTAGAAAGGCTGGATCCCGCAGAACCGGAACGAGAACTGGAAACGCTCGATGATGTGTTTTGGCAGCAGACTTCCAGTTGAGAACATGCGCCAAGGGTCTGTTCGGGATTACAATCGAAGAAATATTTGCAGGAAGAATCGGACGGGCATGCTTCGCTGCTCGAACTCATGCTGTTCTGTGATTGTGAAGAGACAACCGAAGATACCGAACCGGCGGAGCGACTGGATCCGGCAGAACCGGAACGGGAGCTGCTTGAATTGGATCTGATCGAAGAAATGGAAGAAACAGAGGAATTCGATGATCCTCCACCGGAGCAAGTACCGGGACACTGAAGTGTCAGATCCTGACAGGACCAAGTGCCGTCCGGACAGCAGAAGAGCGTGTTTTGGCACTGCGGCTTCGTTGCATCGGAACAGAAGCCTGCATCAGAACTTGAGGATAGGGAGGAAGAATTTCCGGAAGAAGAATTGTTGGAGGAAGAAGAACTCTTCAAAGACGAACGCGAACTGCTGCGAGAACGGGGAGAGCTTGAGGAAGAGCAGTACGTAAACCCGGCGACTGCAGCACGGAAGTCACGAGACAGAGCATCCTTGTCTGCAGCGTACCGTGCGTCCAAAGCAGAGAGCCCGGCTTGGATCTCCGTAGGCACACGTGTTTTGGGATCGATCCCCCTGGCCTGCCAGTAACCGACATCGACTTTGTACAGAACATACACGCTGTTGATCGTACTGTTATAGGCAGTGTCCAATGCTGTGCGAATGGTTCCATAGTCCTTCGTCATCGCGACGATTGAGACGCACGCATTCGGAAACGTATAATGCTCGACCGGACAATTCGCGGGGAATGCGCCAATTGCGGTAAGAAAGTCGCGAGAGAGAGCGGCTGTATCCTGAGCATACTTTCCATCCACAGCAACAAGCACCGTCTGAACATCCGCAGGCAAACGTGTTTTGGGATCGATCCCCCTGGCCTGCCAGTAGCCGACATCGATTTTGTACAGAACATACACGCTGTTGATCGTACTGTTATACGTATCAGTCAGTGTTTTTTTCGCAGCGGCAAAGTCAGTGATCGAATCGATAACGGGTACACACTCGGTCGGAGGAGGGGGAGGCGGAGGGCAACTGCTCGATGGGAAGGCGGCAACCGCGGCACGGAAGTCACGATTGAGAGCCGCTGTATCTGCAGTGTACCTTGTGCTGAGAGCCGCAAGAGCAGTCTTGATCTCTGCGGGCAGAAAGAATTCCGGATTGTTGCGATTCTGAACGCCGTAGGTGGCATAGATGGAATTTGCATTCGTGCTGTACGCATTTGAGAGCGTTTTCGTTTCTGCGTTGTATTCCTCAGTCATCGCAACAACGGACACGCATGAATTCGTAAACGTATAGCTCTCCACGGGACAATTCGTCGGGAATGCGCCGATAGCTGCAAGAAAGTTGCGAGAGAGAGCAGCTGTATCTGCGGCGTACTTCTTATCCATCGCATCGAGCGAAGCCTTGACCTCTGCGCTCAGAAAGAATCTTGGATTGTCGCGGTTTTGAACACCGTAAATGGCGTACACATTGTAGATTGCGGTGTTGTAGGTACTGGCAAGCGTTTTGCTTGCTGCAGCGTAGCTGGCGACTGAGCTTGCGATAGGAACGCACTCGGTTGGCGGAGGGGGAACAGGACAGTCTCCGGGAAGCGTGGCGAGTGCAGCGTTCAAATCATGAGAGAGCGCATCCTTATCCGCAGCGTACTTGCTGTCCACGGCGGCGAGTGCTGCATCGACCTCTGCACCGATGAAGATTCTTGGAACATGGTCTGCGTACGTCGCAGGATTATAAGGATGGTAGATGGCATACAATTGCAGAATCGAATTGCGGTATGCAGTGTCCATCGCTTTGCGCTTTTCAGCGTAGACACGCATCATGTCGACCGCCGACACTCCGCATGTATCTGGGAACACAGTGCTTTGTGTGGGACAATTCAGAGGAAACGCAGCGAGGGCTGCAAACAAGTCATTGGAGAGAGCAGCCGTATCTGCGGCGTACTTCCCGTCCAACACCGCGAGGATGGCATCGACCTCTGCACTGATGAAGATTCTTGGAACATGGTCTGCGTACGTCGCAGGATTATAAGGATGGTAGATGGCATACAATTGCAGAATCGAATTGCGGTATGCAGTGTCCATCGCTTTGCGTTTCGCACCGTACTCACTCATCGAATCGACAACTTGCACGCAAGTATTCTGCGGAGAAGCGACTCCTCCCGTGAGATCTCCTTTCAAGGTGTCACCCGCTCCATTGAAGATGCTTCCAAAGAAATGCAGAACGCTTTTGCCAAGATCGATGATCCACTGCATCAGGCCTGAACCGGACTGATTCGATGCGAGCGCTGTTTTGTGACCTCCGAAGAGCAAGTTCCCTCCTAGGATTGATCCCCCACCGGGAGCCTCGTCGACGATGAGACCGTTCACCGAAGGATCGAAACACATCCAATTTCCGTTGCCGCAGCAATATGCATACGAATTGCCGGAACACACGGGCTCTGCGTCGCCGCACCCGGTAATGCTGGAGCTGAGGCTGCTGGCCGAAGAACAAGACTCCGGACCGCAGGAGATCACGCAACCATTCGCACCGAAAACCATCGAGGAAAAAGTACATCCGGGTCCCGGGTCGCAGACGAGACATGAGGAAGATTTCGAAGAACTGGACACCTTCGAATTGTTGCTATTCGCTGACGAAGATGAACTGGACGGAGGATCGGTACAATCCCGATTCAATGAATTCCGCGCCGTGATGTAGTTTCGATGCAAGGCATCCAGATTGGCTAGGTAGGTATTGTACAGAGAAGTGCGTGAAGTTGCGTAGTCTCTGTCCAGAGCCGCACGGGCAGCAGTGAAGGTGCGATACAAAGCGTCGTTTGAGGCGGCGAAAGTTCGGTCCAGGGTATCGCGGGCGGCGGTATAGTCACGAGTGATGATCGAGCGAGAGCTTTGATAGCTTTTCTCCAAGGTGGCGCTCGATGCGAGGTACGTGTTTTTGAGCGTCGCGAGAGTGTTTTGGTAGATCGTGAGCCTCGAAGCGGCAGTCGAGGTGACATAGGTCTGGTACGCTGCATTGATCGCATCGATGTAGTTGGTTTCCAGCGTATTCCTTGACGTTTGGTACGTACTCAGAAGAGCATTGAGCGACGCAGTGTTCTTGGTCTCGAGGGCATTGCGCGCCGCCTCGTGCGACGAAAGCAATGCATTGCGATCGGTATTGTATTTGGCGAGCAAAGCGTTTCCGGACGTTTCGTACGCAGTCGTCGCATCATCCCTGGACGCATTGTACTTGGCGTCGAGGGCGGCAACCGCTGCAGCATAGTTTCGGTCGAGGGCAGCGAATTGATCGCTACAATCACCAGGCTCGGAGCTTGCGGAAGAGCGGGAAGAAGAGAGTGAGGACGAGGACGAAGGACAAGGCAACGCCTGGAAAACTCCGTCGCAGTAATATCCGTCCTCTTGGCTCGAAGAGGAGGAAGAACCGGAAGAGACGGGCTGGCATGAAGCGAATGCGCAGTTCGGTCCCGTGCGAGCGACGTAACTGCCATCGGGACACTGCAAGACATCGAGCTCACATACCTGCGGTCGGCTGCTTGAGAGAGAGGAAGCGGAGGAGAACGACGAAGGCGCTGACGAAGAGAGCGAAGAAGAGGAAGGCTCCGGAATGCACTGCAAGTTAAGTTCTGCGAGTGCAGTATTGTAATTACGGTCAAGCACCGAGCGTGTGGCAGTGTATGACGACCGCAAGGCATCATACGAGAGTGCATACTCGTTTTTAGCGCGAACGCGTGAAATCTGATACTCACGGTTTAAAGTGCTCAGCGCCGTTTGCCATTCAATGCGCGCGTCATCGAAGACACTATTGACCCAATGGGTACCTAGCTGGCTCGAATACGCGTAGTATCCATGGTACTTTTTGTAGAGTGCATTCGTTGATACAGAGTACTCATTCTGGATGCGAGCAAGCGTTTCATCGTACGTCTTCTTCCCATCCCTCAGCGCAGCCTGGTACTCGCTATCGAGTTGAGCACCCTTCGCCTCGTAGGTTTTCGTGAGTGCCCTCGACGACACAATGTTCTTGCTTTCCAGCTGACTGCGAATCGAGGCGTAGATACCGTTCAATTTCCGTACCAAATCATTGTACTGCCAGACTAAAGTCTGACTCTCTGATTGATACTGAATACCAAGAGCATGCTGAGCATCGGAGTATTTCCTTTCCAAAGCATAGAGCAAATTACCATACTTCGTTTTGAGCTTATTTCGATCAGAGCTGTACTTGTAACCGAGTTGCCGGATCGTGTAGGCATTGCCATCCGAAGCATCGAGGGAAGCAAGGTAGCTCGCCGTCAGTGCGTCAAACTCCGTTTTGTACTGCGCATTGAAGGAATCACGCGAGGCAGTGTACTGCTCGTAGAGCGTGATGAGCGATGCGGCAAGCTGACTGTCCATGGCATCTCTGGAAGCGACAAAGTTGCTGTCCAGCTTTGCAAGCTCCGCTGCTTGTTTGCTCTCCATCGCAGCGAGTGCGTCGTCGTAGGGACGTTTCAAAGCGGCGAGCGCTGCTTGGTACTCCTTCTCCAATGCAGCAGCGGAAGCAAGGTAATTTTTGTAGAGATTCGCCTTCCATGTCGCAAAATCCCCGAGGGAAGCAATCGCAGTATTGTAGGCACTGCGCAACGCTGCACTCGCAGCAGTGTATTCGACCTGCAACGCCGCAACCTTGGCTTTGTACCTATCGTATAAAGCTGTTCTTGCGATGGGGTAATCCCGATCGAGAATTGCAAGCGAGGTGTTGTAGTCACGGAGAAGATTGGCAAAGAGCACTGCGTATTTTGCGTCCAGTGCGGCAATCGCTGCCGTGTAATCGCGCAGTAACGCAGCGCGCAGAGCATCGCATTCTTCTTTCGTATAGTGCGAACTGCTGGAGCTTGAAGATCGCACAGAACTTGCAGAGCTTGAGGAAGCAACAGAGCAGGTAACATCGGCTATGCATGCTCCGGCAGCGCACACACCGGAGCCGCACGCTGTCGGATCGATGGCTGTGCACTTCGTTCCTTCGTTCACATAGCAACTGCCGCCATTCAAATAGGATCCCTGCGGACACTGCCCATTGATTGCGCTGACCGTGCAGCTGACGACCGGGGAGGCCGATGAAGACGTGAGAAAATTCGCACATCCTCTGGCATCGTACGTGCAGTACTGACCGACTTTGCAGCAGTGAACCGGACCACCCGTGCAGGTGATTTGATCGAAGGCACACGCCTGCGGTGCACACTTGCCACCTGAGCAGTTATTGCTACAGCAGCCCGGAGTCATCGGCGTCACGAAGCCGTCGTTCATACAGCATGGACCGGCAATTGCAGGACAGGCAGCTCCGTCCTGCAAGCAAAGACCGGCACAGAGCGGGACTCCTGTCGGACAGATTCGACTGGATGAAGAAGAGAAGGTTAACCCGCATGCTGCAGTACAGGCTCCAAGAGTGTCAAACACCGGCTGCCCGGAACAGAGCGAGGAATTCGACTGCTGCATGCAAGTGGGAGGAGCGTGCTGCAGGTGATCGCAGCAGTACACGGATTGAGTCGGCGTAATGACAGGTCCGCAGAGTGTGACGTTGCTTGCCAAGGCGGTTGCACAATTCTGCGTCGCAAAGTACGTGCCTGACTTCACCGCGCATGCCGACGACGTGATAAGTTCACATGCATGTGCGGAGCAACATGCAGAGAGCGGACAGTCTGCATGACAGGAGTCATTGGTTTCTCCGGCATCGCAAATTCCATTCTGGTTGCATGTGGTGGACAACGGACATTCAGCCGGGCAGAGAGCATTCGTCTCTCCGGGTTCGCAGATGCCATTCATATTGCATGCTGTTCCGCCCGTACCGCATCCCTGTCCTGCGCAATCGGAACAGCCGCTCGTGCACTCCTGTGCCGAATCGCAGACACCGTTTAAGTTGCATGTAATACTGCATCCGGGCGTTCCGACGATACAGCCCTTCAGTTTTGAAGGATTCCGCAACACATTCGATTGCAGAAGAACGATCGTCATCACGAGCCCGAGAAGCGCACCGATCAGAAGCCTCAGGGGGAACTTTATTGGCATCATGGAAGTCGATGCTGATTATGTCTTATCCGTGAGGAAGCTACAAGCAATTACGACTGCACGCTTCACTATGAAATCTCCCTATGGCCTGCAGCAAACTGTCGGTCCAAAATTGCCGGGTGCGCATGCACCTGCAGTCTGCTTCGAGCTCGGACACATCGCGGTGACTCTGCATGCATTCGGGGAACTGCATGGCGGAACACAACACACCTTGCCGCCGGTACATGAGTCATTGGTCCTCCTCGCTATGGGACACGATGCACTTGTTGCGCATGCATTCGGAGAAGCGCACGCCGTCACCGGGTCACAACACACCTTATTGGTACCGGAACATGCCCCTGTTGTGCGGCTCAAGGCCGGACAGAGCATAGTCGTTAGACATGTATTCGGAGACTGACATGTCGGAGCGCGACAGCAGACCAACTGCGGACTGCTGGTGGGACAGGCAACTCCCGGCATCCGTCTTGATACTGGACAGGAGGCAGGATTTTTACATGAATCGGGGAGACCGCATGATGTACAGCAAATCGTGCCTGTGGGACATGCGCCACCCGTCTGGTGTGACAACGGACATTGGCTCGTCGGTGAACATAAATTACCGGAGGCACATGCTGCTGAAGCAGAAGAGGAAGGATTGGATGATTGCTGAGAAGAAGGCGATGAACTGCGTCTGGAAGATCTTGAGGAAGAACGTCTGGAGGACCGAATGGAGGAATTGGCACTGGAACCTCCTCCACCCCCCCCTCCACTACTACTGGAACTTATGGAAGACTGTCCGGAGGAATTGGCACTGGAACCTCCCGAACCTCCACTGCCTGAAGAACCGCTGGAGCCACCGGAACCCGCACTGCCGGAGGAACCAGTGGAACCGCTGGAGCCACCGGAGCCGCCTGAGCTGGAAAAGGCAGGACATAATGGATCGGGGAGAGTAACCATAACGCATAAATTGAAAAAAAGGTCACACGTGCAGTGCCCCATTCCTCCTGCAGGTTGGCAACCATTGTTACAGATCTGCATATTGCTCACTTGTCCAATGCATGATGCATCTGGATTTGGAGCGGTATTGCAGCCAGAACTTGAAGATGTGCTCATGCTTGAGGAATTTGAGCTGGCAGATGCACCGCCACACACTCCCGGATGTGCAGTCTGTGCTGCTGCACACGTTAATTCCCCTGGGAAGAAATTTCCCAGTGCGGTCGTACAAGCAGTCGGGGTCATTACACCGATACAGTGAGGTGTTGGCACCGTGGAACAACAGGCAGCGGTCGGGGGAGTGAGTGCCATTCCCTTCACATCACTATTCACTCTAAACCAGAGCTGCATCGCAAGAACAATCACCAACAGAACTGCAGGAACAACGATGGCTGTGAAACCAATGATATTGGAGGAGAACTTCTTGGGATGCTTCATAGAATTGTTTGAATCCTACTGACCTATTCTGCTCTGCACAACTTGCTGCAACCGTCACCGGATTTCGTGTTCTTATCGTCACACTGCTCACCGGTATCGATCGTCCCATTGCCGCAGACTGCCGCATGAAGACCGCGGAGCGTGGTGAGGAGGAGAATCAAGTCCTTCCGATCCACGGCACCGTCATTATTCAGGTCATTTCTGAGATTTTTGATTTTCATGTCCTGGAACATCATCGTGATTCCCCTGTACATCTCGCTGTTGCTTAGCACACCGCTTCGATCGACGTCGAGAGCGGTCAGAATACGAGCGACTAAGGGAGCGATTGGAGCTACGACGAGCGGAGGAGGCAACGCTACTGCAGTGCAAAGGGGAAGAAGTGGTGACGGAGCCTTGCACAACCAAGGGAACGGCGGCGGTCCCGGTGGTGGGTGGAGAGGGCAATTACCGAAATGATGCGGACAGTAGTAGTACGCCTCAAGTACGCCATGATCCCCGGCAATAATGCCCGCGTCCGGTCCATCGCATTTAATGTACTTTGCCGGTGTCTCGTTGACGCCAATGCACGTGCCCGGTCCTCCGCATGTGTTTTCACAAAGTGTCTTAAAGCTGTTCATGTAGGGACCAAGAATAGCGCAGTCGATGGTGATCGGTGGCGTGTTACCCGGTGGAAGTGGAGTCGTAGGTGGGGGAACTTGTGGCGGATAGCCGGGATAGCCGAGTGCGACCGTGCACCTCTTTTGCATACAATTTGCACTGCAGCCGTCTTGGACAACGGCACACGCTCCTGTACCGGGGCAGTCTGCAGCGACGCTGCACTGCTTCCCTAAATCCGGAGGACCATTCGGACAATGCTTTCCATTGTCACAGACTTCCGGTGCAGTGACGATTCCGTCTCCACAAGCGACGGTGCAGACACTGGTGGAAGTAGCGAGTGGAAGATTTTCACAAGACCAACCGTTCTGAATATTGCAGGCTGCAGTACACCCGTCTCCATTCGTGTTGTTGCCGTCGTCACAGGCTTCATCGTCTCCGCCACCCGGAGCATTGTCTTGGCCATTGGCATCTCTGTATCCGTCTCCGCATGATTCGGTTTTGCAAATGTTACTGCAGCCATCTCCGGAAACGGTATTCCCGTCGTCACACTCCTCCGGAGCCACTGTGGCATTGTCTCCACAGGAGCCAATCGGTACGCATGTAGTGCCAACGCAGACAGTAACTCCCGGGTTACACATCGGTGGAGTGCAAGCAGACACGCACGTTCCTGATAAGCACGTTCCACAACAAGGAGGCTTTTCGGTGGAAGGCATTGGTCCGACGCAGCAAGCGGTCGTCGCTCCCGGAGAAAGGCAGCTGGTGCTACCGTCAGGTCTGCACGTTGAGGCATTTCCACACGTGGGAATCGTGACGTCGGGACACGGTCCAAGGAAAGTGCATATTGCAGGAGAACCAAGACACACCGCCGGCGCAATGCAATTCGATGTGTTGCAAGCGAACACGCATCCTGTAGATGGACAAACAATGCCTCTCAGAGACGTTGTATTTGAGAAGAGCGATGACTTGATGATAAGAACAACCACCAAAAGAACGGTCGGAACTACGAGAGCTGTGACACGGATAGCAGTGGATGAGTGCTTCGAGAAATGCTTCATACAATTATCTTCATCCTAAAGGTTGCGCACTTCCTGAAGCAATACGATCTTCTCAGAATTTGGTTTTTGGAATTTTTCGTCTTACACTGCCGTCCATGATCAGAAAAAGCACATCAGACGAGAAAAAAAAACCGTCCCACGTGTGGCTGTATGCGTTGTTCGTCCTCGTGACGTCGTTCTTCACGTACATGTACCGCTACGACTTCCCGCCGAATCCTTTCTGGGATGAGCCGTACCACATCGTCTCCGCTCAGAAGTACCTGAACGGAGTCTTCTTCATGGAGCAGCATCCTCCGCTTGGGAAACTGTTCATCGCTCTGGGAGAAAAGATCGTGCACGGAAATGCACGGAACGATCAGTTCCTGACGACCGACTACGCAAACAATATTCCGAACGGTTTCAACTTCGCGGGATACCGACTCTTCCCGACACTGTTCGCGTGGCTCACTGCACCAGTGCTCTTCTTCATCTTTCTCTTCATCACGGGAAGCAGTCCCCTCTCCGCACTCCTTTCTTTCCTCTACGTCTTCGACAATGCAGAGATCGTCCACAGCCGCGGCGCGATGGTGGACAGCACACTGACGTTCTTCGGAATGCTCTGCGTGCTGCTCTTCCTCCATCTCCAGCGAAGAGAAAGGAAGGTCACGCTGAAGAAGCATTGCATTCTCTCGCTTCTCCTCGGCGTATCGTTCGGGCTTGCAATGGCGACGAAAGTCATCGCACTCATCTTCATCCTGCTCTTCCCGCTGATCATCCTGCGCCTGCTCCCCGATTGGAGAAAAGTCACGCTCTTCTGTGTTCTCAGCATGGTAGGAATGATGACAATGTACGTCAGTGTCTGGCAGATTCACTTCTCACTCGGGAAGAGAGTCGTGCCCGAACTCCCCGATAACGGGTATTACCAGGCATCGAGCGAGCTGAAGACGATTCTCAGTTCGCATGCGCAGAACACATTGTCGTCATTCCCCGTGATGCTTCGCGATCACCTGCTGTTCGCACCGCACTACAACAGAGGAGTGCCGCGTCTCGACCTGTGCAAGAAAGATGAGAACGGAAGCCCCTCGTACTTCTGGCCGTTCGGGGCACGGTCGATCAACTATCGCTGGCAACAGGAGAATGAGAATGCGTATCGCTATCTCTACCTCGTGAGCAATCCCGTCGCATGGGGGCTTGGGCTGCTTGGCATTTTATTGACTGCCGTTCTTCTGATCGGCTCACAACTTTTCACAGTCAAAGAAAAACTGCAGCAGCCGTTTCTGCTTCTGTCGTTTTTTGGCATCTACTGCTCATACATGATTGCAATCAGCCGCATCACGCGTGTGATGTACCTCTACCACTATTTCCTGCCTCTCCTGTTCAGCTTCATTCTGTTTTCGCTCGTCCTCATCAATATCCGAACCATCGGACGGTACAGAGTCACCGATGATCGGCGCATCGTCTTCATGACGATTCTCGGTCTTCTGATCTTCGGTGCATTCCAATTCATGAGGCCGCTCACCTATTACGAGCCGCTGACCGACAGTGCATTCAAGAAACGAGCAATCGTGACCATGTGGGAATTGACCTGTGTCCGTTGCCAGAAACTCAGTTGGCTTGTGGTGCCGACCGGGAATTAGATATCTGCCTTACGTATTCCGGATTTTGTGTGTAGACTCTGCCCGCTTTTTTCTCTCACCTTCCCACTCACCATCATGCGTTTCACCAAAATCGTCGCGACCATCGGTCCTGTGACATCGTCAGTCGAAAAAATCGAGCAGCTTGCAAAAGCCGGTGTCAATGTTTGCCGTCTGAATTTTTCTCACGGCAGCTATGAAGTGCACGGACAGACGATGGAGAACATCAAAACAGTCAACAAGAAGGGATACTCGCTTGCGATCATGCTCGACACCAAAGGACCGGAGATTCGTACGGGAGACGTCACGCAGGCGATTGTCATCAAGAGAGGCGACAGGGTGATCTTCACGTCGAAGGCAACAGGCAAGGAGAAGCTCACGACCATCACGGTGGATTATCCGAAATTTGCGGAAGACGTGAAGAACGCGAGGTGCATTCTCATCGACAACGGTTCCATCGAATTCAGCGTCGAGAGCATCGAGAAGGGAGGCATCGTCATCGCGAAAGCGCTTGAAGATGGAAAGATCGGTTCCAGGAGACACGTCAATCTTCCCGGCGCCGATGTCAGTCTGCCGTCGTTCACACCGAAAGACTGGGCGGATATCAGCTTCGGCGTGAAGCACGGCGTGGACTTCTATGCGACGTCGTTCGTGCGCACCGGAAAGGACATTCGTACGCTCAAAGCATTTCTTTTGAAACACAAAAGTGATGGCGAGATCATTGCGAAGATCGAGACGCCGCAGGCAGTCGACAACATCGACGCAATCATCGATGCGGCAGACGGTGTGATGGTTGCACGCGGCGACCTCGGAGCCGAGGTACCGTTTGAGGATGTTCCGAAGATACAGGAAATGATCGTTGCGAAATGCCGCTTGAACGGAAAGCCGGTCATCGTTGCCACGCACATGCTCGAGAGCATGATCCTCTCGCCGATGCCCACGCGCGCCGAAGTCACGGACATCGCATTCGCAGCGATGCTCCAGACCGATTCCACCATGCTTTCAGGTGAAACGACGACGGGTCTCTATCCCTTCAAAGCGGTCTCTGCCATGGATCGGGTGCTGAAAGTCAGCGAACGAATCGAACACGGAGACATGGCCTCATCGATGCTTCGAAAAACGGAGAACATCGCAAACAACATGCCGAGGCAAGAACAGGCAGTTGCTGCGAGCGTGCTGGCAACCAAACTGAAAGCTGACATCATCCTCGTCATCAGCAAGCACGGACATACGGCGATGGCCGTGAGCAACTGTCGCCCGCTCGTCCCCATTCATGCGTTCGTCGAGACCGAGAGCAGGCAGAGAAAACTGATGCTCGTCTGGGGCATCACCCCTCACACGATCCGGTTCTCTGAAAAACCGGAGGACACTCTCGATCGTGCACTTGCGTTCCTCGACAAGAACAAGCTCGTCAAGAAGGGACAGAGAGTGGTCGTTGTCTCCGACATTCGAACCGGAATGACTCCGGTGATGACGATTCAGATACGAACCATCAACTAGTGCGCTTCCGCAACCGACAGATCCGCCTGAACGTACTTCGGCTTTGTCGGTTTCTGCATGAGTTGAATCTGCGGATCGTTCTGGAGTGATACGAGTGCATTGGACTTGGCAATCTGCATGTTCACCACTTCCTGCTCAAGGAGGAGATCCGAGCGTGCACGCTCGAGAGTACGAAGCTTGTAGCCCTTCGTCGCATTCATGTTGTGATGAAAGAGAATGAGCAGCGCAAGCACGACGATCAGCGTTCCGATCACCGACAGCAAGAGAGCCGTGCTGCTCGACATCATGCGACCAAGCGAATGGCGACGCTGCACGGAGAGCGCAGACGGCAAAGACGGAAATGACACAAGGTTCAGCATGACGCGGTGCGATGGTCAGTATACTCGGTTCGTTTCGCGATTGCACGCAGTCTCGCTGATCTCGATCGAGGATTTTTCTGAATTTCCTGTTCGCTCGCAGCGATAGGCTTCCGCGTGAGCAGTACAAATTCAGATTTCTTCGAGATCGATCCTGTGAGTAAGTCCTTCTCATCTGCAGCGAGAGATCGGAATGCTGTCTTCACGAGCGTATCTTCAATCGAATGATAGGCGATCACCGCACAGCGTCCTCCGGGAGCAAGGAGGAACGGAATCGCTGCAAGCAAGTTTCCGAGTGCTTCGCGTTCACGATTCACCGCCATGCGAAGTGCCTGAAATAACTGCGGCAGCATCTGAGGCGATTTGTACCCGTACACGACCTTCGCTGCATCCGTGAGATCCGAGCTCGACCGAATAGGATTCTCCGTACGCCTTGCAACAATCTCCGTGACCAATGGACGAACTTTCGGCAACTCTCCAAATTCCCAGAATATTTTTCTCAGCTTCTCCTCATCGAGCGATGCAAGGAGCATCGCAGCGGTCATGCCGGAGCTGCGATCGAATCGCATATCGAGCGGCGCATCGGTTCGAAACGTAAAACCGCGTGTGGGATCGTCGATGTGCGGAGAACTGAGTCCAAGATCGGCGAGGATGATATCGAATTGTCGCTGATCTTCCGGCAAACAATTCGGCAGCTCGCTGAAATTGGAATGGAGAATCGTCACTCGTGAACCGAATTTTTTGAGATTTTCTTTTGCAATCGCAATATTTTCCATATCAGCATCGAGTGCAACGAGCGACCCTGCTTTTCCTGCTGCTTCGAGCAATGCCTCGCTGTGTCCTCCGAGCCCGAGTGTGACATCGAGAATGCGATCACCTGCTTGCGGAGACAGAATCTCGAGAGTTTCTTTGAGGAGTACTGGAATATGCTGCTGCACGACGGAAGTCTATCCTCACTCCGTCCTGCGGGACACCTCTCTCCGCTGCGGCGAAGACAGGAATGTCCGTACTCAGAGAAGCTCGAGTCACCCCTCTCCAGCCGATGGAGAGGGGCTGGGGGTGAGGACCGTCTCAAAAACCGCATGCAAGTCCTTCGCCCTCTCCTCAGGTGAAAATCTTTTCCGTGCATCTTCCCTCCCCTTCTCCGAAAGTTTTTGACGAAGCTCCGGAGAACCGAGCGCTTCGACAATTGCACGCGCGCAGTCGGTTCTGTCACCTGCCGTACAGACAAGTCCCGTTTCGTGATCTCTCACAATACTCCGTAGACCCGGTGCATCGCTTACGATGACACACGTCCCGGCGAGCATTCCCTGCGCCGCTATGAGACCGAAGCCTTCGAGAAGCGACGGCACGACAAGCACCGTCGTTGCTGCAAGTTCACGGTACATCGAAGCATCGTCGGTGTGCCCGAGCAGAGTCACAACGTGGGTCAGATTTTTCTCAAACAGAAATTTTTCCAGTGCATCTCCGATCAGATTTCTTCCGATCAATCTGACTCTGATGCTCGGATGCGACACTCGAAGAATTTCAATTGCTTTCAGCAACGTCCAAATGCCCTTTCGCTCCTCAAGCCTTCCGATGAAGAGAATCGTCGCGGGATCTCTTCTCTGTAAAGAATTGTTTGAGGCAGCCGTTACAGCATTCTCGATCACGCACACTTTCGATTTCGGAATGTCATACCTCTGTACAAGGAAATCTGCAGTGTCTTTCGAAACGCAGACGATGCGATCGGCAAGTGCGTACGTTCGCTTCTCAAGTTTTGACATGAACTTTTTCCACAGACATTTGAAAAGTGATCCGGAGAAAACAATCTCCGCTTCCTGCAGGTACGTGTGATGCGCGGTGACAACAAGAGGACACGACGGCTTTCGAAGCAAAAAAACTCCACCCGATCCTGCGTGAACATGAAGAAGATCGAGACGGTGTTTTATGATAAGCGATGGCAGCCTGAATAAAAGCATCAGGGAAAACAGAGGACAACCGCCTGACTTCTTCCACCGTGAAGCGGCAAGTGAACTCACGCGATCATCGGCGTTTTCGCTCGGAGAAAGTGCAATGAGCGTATCCTCCGGAAACAACGTCTCAAGCATTTGCTTCGTCTGCTGTGCAACAATCCCCAGCCCTCCAATCGGAGGGCTGAAATCGTAGGTGAGGATTCCGATGCGCATGTGGAAATAGTAGCATGTAAGAGAATGTTGACTTATAACGATTTTCATTCAATATGACCAAGTTGCTGCCGATCTTTACATCACCGATGTTCGGGATGGAGAAAGGTGCTTCTTATGAATGAAAGGGAGAATCATGAGAAAGTTATTCAGAGCCTTCAGTCGTTTCAACGACTGGTACGTTCGTGAGTGCATGAACCTCGAAAAACCGGGATTACTGCGATATGAATTCTGGTTCGATGTTGTGCTGATCATTTTAATGTCTTTATTTCTGTTCGCCATCACCGAAGGAATTCCCTTCTGGAGAAGAGCGACCGTCACGGCGATGGGACCATTCTTCATGTTCTTCATGAGGCTGGGGCTTGCGTGCCAATCCCTCGGTTATCACTTCGGCAAGGAAAAAGCTGAAGTTATGTCCCGAAAGTTTTGGGGGATTCTGTCCCTCATCACCTTTGTCCCGCCGCTCATCGGCACGATCATGATTATCGTCACGAAATCGTAATCGAAAGTCAGCAGCAACACCGGTCCAGACTTCGTTCTGGACCATTTTTATATATTGACTTATTTATAATTTATAGTAGTATATGACCTTTTGTCACTCCAAACCCTCCATCAGTTTCGGCTTCTACTGGCTGTTATTGCCTCGGTAACCGTCTATTCAGGTACTGCACTCGCTGCAAGTATTCTGCCTTCGGAAGAACCACCAACGCCCTTTGAAGCATGGCAAGCATCTGCAGGAGATTCCTTCCTCGTTGATACCGATCGAAATGTCGGATACCTGCTTCATGCTGATGGTGGTTATACGACATTTCCTGTCGTCACCGGTCAGCGCCGAACGGTCAGATACATTGGAAGAACCTACAATGCTTCGACACCGACAGTGTCATGGAAGGCACTGAACGAGGAGACGAAAGGTGACCGTATCACGTTTGGAAAGCTTGGACGGTTTCTGCGACTCTATAACACGGAAGACGGTGAACCGGAGAGAACACCGTACGGCATCCACTCCCATGCCTCTGCGGAGAAAATGCTTGCAAGCACGGATCGTTACCGAAGCATGGGCTGCATCATCGTCTCCGAAAACGTGCTCGATACGATCATCGAATCATTCGCACTGAACGGCAATGCGCTGACGGTGCGAACCGTTCAAAGCCTTGGGGATGAGTCGATCTCTTTCGAGATGCTGAGGGAGAGAATGAGTGCACTGAATACGCAACAGTAATATTATTTGCTTTGTGGCGGAGAGGGAGGGATTCGAACCCTCGAGACCTTTCGGTCTGCCACGTTAGCAGTGTGGTGCCTTCAGCCGCTCGGCCACCTCTCCATAATGAGTATAGGTGAAGCTGTCGACTCCTGACTAGGAATGTTTTTTGTATGTCATCACCTTCCCCGCCTCAAAAATCACGAAGCATGTGAAACAAGCTCCGAGCAACAAGCCCCAGAGCGGAAGCGGAAGCGGGACGACGTGGAAGAGCAGTCCGATCGGCGTTGAGAGCAAGAGGATGTGCAGAAGCAGCGAGCAGGCAATGGCAAAGGCAAGCCACCGATTCCTCAGTGGCGATTCGAGGAAGGCAAGAGCTCTGGTTCTTGTGGAGATCGAGAGAAGCATTTGAAAGACGATTGTTGTCGTCAGCGCCACAGTTCTAGCGAGAGGAAGGTTCTCCGGAGCAATGAATCTGACGTACGAGAAAAGGCTGAGTGTGACGATCATATTGAGAACTCCGGCAAGAACTAAAAGCGGCCACTCTCCGGTGAAGATTCCGTCCTGTCTCGCTCTCGGCTTTCTCCGCATCATGCCCTGCTCCCCTTCCTCAAGCGCAAGTGCGAGAGCCGGGAAACTGTCGGTGACGAGATTCACCCACAGAATGTGGAGAGGAAGAAGCGGCAACGGCATGGCAAAGAGCATCGCACCGGAAATGATCATCACCTCCCCAAGGTTGCTGCGCATCAGAAAAATCACGAATTTCCTGATGTTATCGTAGATGCGTCTTCCCTCCTCGATGGCCGCAACGATCGTTGCAAAATTGTCATCGGTGAGCACCATGGAAGCCGCCTCGCGAGCGATATCCGTTCCCCGGAAGCCCATCGCGATGCCGACATGCGCGCGTTTGAGCGCCGGCGCATCATTCACGCCGTCGCCGCTCATCGCGACGATGTGCCCGAGCCCCTGCAGTGCCTCCAGAATTTTCACTTTGTGCTTCGGCTGCACGCGCGCAAAGACCGAGACTCGTTTGAGTGCATGTTGCAGGTCTTCCGTATCCATTCGCTCAAGCATCTCACCATCGACAACTCCGTCGGAAACGATGCCAACGCTCTTCGATACCGAAAACGCCGTTGCAGGATGATCACCGGTGATCATGATCGTTAGGATGCCTGCAGACTCGGCTTCGAGGATGGCGGCTGCAACGCCACTGCGGGGAGGATCCATCATCGCAATCAGTCCCGCACATTGCACATGTCCTTCTGTACCAGAAGCAACCGCAAGGACCCGAAGTCCCTGCTGCGAAAGCTTCTCACTCTCCGCAAGCACTTCTTTGCGTTCCTTCTCCGAGAGAAAATATGCGATGACTTCAGGTGCGCCTTTCAGATAGCGAAGGCGCTTTGCATCTCGTTCGTGAATCGTCACCATGTACTTCGCCTCGGATGTGAACGGAACTTCTTCTACCAGAAGAGGCAATCTCAGAATGCCGTCCCGGTCCGCCTGACGAAGAAGGGCAACTTCGGTCGGATCGCCAATATCCGGGAGTTCGCTCCTGTTGCAGGAAGCGGCAATCTCGAGTGCGAGCTGTCTGCTTCCGCGGGTCGGAACCCAGATATGCTGCACCGTCATGCGGTTTTCGGTCATTGTTCCGGTCTTATCCGCGCAGATCACCGTGACACTGCCGAGTGTTTCGACCGCGTCGAGCCTGCTGATCAGCGCGTTCTTCTTGATCATCCGCTGTACGCCAACCGCAAGACAGATCGTCACGACGGCAGGCAACCCTTCCGGAACTGCAGCAACGGCAAGACTGACCGCCGTGAAGAAAATGTCCGTCGTTTGCATGCCGGAGAGAATTCCTGCCACGAAGATCAGAAAGCACAGAGCCAGTACCACGATGCCGATGCGTTTGCCTGCTTGCTGCAGCTCCACCTGGAGCGGCGTCGGCGGCGACTTCAAGTGCATCACCATCGACGTGATTTTCCCGATCTCCGTTCCGAGCCCGGTCTTCGTGACGACTGCTTCACCGAAACCGCGCGTCGCAAGTGTTGCGGAGTACAAGCAACCTCCGGAAATCGCTCCTCCTGTCAGCATCTCTTCGGGACATTTTTCTACCGGAACAGATTCTCCGGTCAGGCTCGACTCATCCACTTCGAGCGATGAGCTTGCAATCAGTCGGGCATCGGCACTGATTCTATCTCCCGCTTCGATCAGCATGATGTCTCCGGGAACCAGTTCCCGAGATGGGATGACGGCTACTTTGCCCTCACGCCTGACTTTCACGCGCGGAGCCGACAAACTTGCGAGGGCAGCGATGGCATTCTCCGCTCTCCACTCCTGCGCAAAACCGAGCACTGCATTCAACGCAATGATCGCAAGAATTACCACGGCATTCGTGAACTCCTGAATATCGATTCTTCCGTGTTGTGCAAGCGGCACCAGCACAGACACGGCGGCAGCCGCGAGCAGAATCGCAACCATCGTGTCCCGGAACTGGCTGAGGAGCAGCTTCAGCGCCGATCGCTTCTTCGGTGGAATTTCATTGAGACCGGAGCCTGCACGACTCCGGAGAACGGAAGCGGCATCCAGTCCCCCTTCACTGACCCCAAGCGAGCGAAGAATAGAGAGACGGAGTGCCTGACTCATGACTATACTATAGCCGCCCATGCGGAAAACTCCCACATCAGTCGCAATTCTCCTCTACATGACCTGTCCGACGCAGCGTGTCGCACAGCGCATTGCGAAAACACTGGTGACAGAAAAACTTGCAGCATGTGCAAGCATCCTTGGGGAGTCCGAGTCTTTCTACCGCTGGAAGGGAAAACAGCAACGGTCAAGTGAGATCGTTGTGGTTGCGAAGACGGTGAAGAAGTTATTCCGAAAAATCGAACGAAGAACATTGCAAATGCATCCCTACGACTGTCCCTGCATTATCGCGATAAAGATTGAGGATGGGTATGGGAAATATTTGGAGTGGATCAGAAACAGCACTCAGTGAAGGTAATGAAACATGCCCCTCGGCTTGCTGAAGCTCGCTCGAGGCATTCGTCTCGCATGATACCTCTATTGAAGGAGGTCGCAGACCATGAGCAAGGCACCACAGTGCCGAGTCGAATGGCGGAGAGGGTGGGATTCGAACCCACGAACCCCTTGCGGGGTTAACAGTTTTCAAGACTGTCGCCATCGACCACTCGGCCACCTCTCCATATCCATCATAGCAAGGTGTCACTTCACATCACCAGAAAGAACCAGTCGCTTCGCTCCGGTTCGTGGCACGCCACTCGGCCACCTCTCCACAGGAGATTCTAGCTTCCAAAGATCAATGAAGCGAGACGTGCCTATTTCTTGACAAAGAATTTCGTTCGTCATTGACTAGTGCCATGAACACGGCTGCTGAAATGGCGGACTACGACGATGGCAGTCTTGATCCTCTGTACTGGGAACTGCGAGATGCTGTCGATGAATATATAGAAATATCACACGGAGCACTGATGACAGCTTTTGAAGGAATGTTAACGGTCTCGATGGTAGTTGCTTATCAGCAAAATAATAAGTCGTCTAAAAATATCCGTGAGAAGCTTGCAACCATCATTCGAGGTGATTTTGAAGAAATGCTCGCGTACTGCCAAGAGAAACGGCATGCATACAAAACCGGTATCACATACTACGAAGAAGGTCTCACACAGGGCGATCTGCAAATCTACCATCGCTTAAAAAATAATACTCAAATATGAAGTACAATCTGGTCATGCAATCAGTGATCATCCAAAGCGCTCCCGTAGTTTCCGGTGCTGGGCGTGGTCGTCGTATCGGCATACCGACAATCAATGTCGAACCGGCATCCGCTCCGAAAGAACTGACGCACGGCATCTACGCCTGCTTCATATTCATCGACGGGAAAAAGTACAAAGGTGCGATGCATTTCGGACCGAGACCGGTCTTTAGGGATACCGAGACACTCGAGGTGCACGTGCTGGATGCGACGATCGAAACACTGCCGAAAACAGTCGACATTGAAATTGCCGGTCGAATACGTGACATTGCAGACTTCCAAAGCGTCGAAGCCCTACAGAAAGCCATTGCAGCCGATATCAAGACAACACGTGCTATGCTGAACACACATGAAGAAGCTTCTGAAAAGCATCGTTCCTGAGCTGTCGCCACTCCGACTTGCGTACCACCGCACACGAGCGCTGATTGCAGCGCTGTGGTATGGATTTCCGGCAAAGAAGCTGACGATCATCGGGATCACGGGTACCGACGGCAAGACAACGACCGTCGGCATGGTCGCACATATTTTGAATGAATGCGGAATCAAGACCGGAGCGCTCTCGACTGCATTCTTCCAGATCGGCAATGATGTCCGCTTCAATCCGACGCAGAAGACCTCGCCTTCACCGTTCCTGGTGCAGAAGTTTTTGCGTGACCTCGTAAGAGCCGGATGCACGCATGCCGTTCTCGAGTGTTCGTCGCACGGACTGCTGCAAGGTCGACTGAATCACACATACCCGTCAGTCGCAGGTATCACGAATGTTTCGGAAGAACATCTCGATTACCATGGAACGATGGAGCAGTACATTCAGGCAAAATCCATTCTCTTTACGATGCTTGAAGGCGAGGGAACAAAAGTATTGCATTACTCGGATCGATCCACGGAAACGCTTCGCACTGTTCCATCAAAGAAAACGATCCTCTTCGATCTCGAAGAGACAAAAATAGATTCCCGCACAGGTGCACCGCTGAATCTCTGGACAGAGGAAATTTCTGTCACAGGCACCGGATCAAACGCAGCACTTGTTTGGGATGACAGAGGATCTTCCGGAACGCAACGCCTTTCCCTCTCTCTCAATATTCCAGGACGATTCAACCTCGAGAATGCGCTCTGCGCGATTGGTTGCATCTGCGGTTTGCCCTCTTCTCCGGCACTCAGCGCCAGTGTGAAAGCACTGCAAACATTCAAAGGAGTAGCCGGGCGCATGGAACGAATTGAGGAGCAGCAGGACTTCTCTGTAGTCATCGACTTCACGGTCACGCCGAAATCGTATGAATCGACACTCAAGACACTGCGATCGATGCTCGCTCCGGGAAAGCGACTACTCGTCCTCACTGGCAGCTGCGGCGACCGCATGAAGATGAAACGACCGATCATCGGCTCACTCTGCGCAGCTCTTGCAGACGTTGTTGTCGTCACGAATGAAGATCCCTACACAGAGGATCCGGAGAAAATCATTGATGAAATTCTCACGGGTGTTGCAGGGATGATGCCAATCTACAAAAATACCTCCGAGATTCCAGCAAATGTCATGAACCGCGACACCACTTCGGGTGCAGGGCAGAGTAAATTTTGTGTTCGTATTTCAGATCGTCTTCTAGGGCTCCAATGGATTTTATCGCATGCTAAAACAGGTGACATCGTTCTGATCGCCGGGAAGGGATCTGACACGACGATGATGACGGCACATGGGCAGATACCGTGGAATGAGAGGGAGATAGTACGAAGAGAATTAAGAAATAAGTAGTACGTAGTAAGAATAACATCCAACACTCGAGGTGCAATGCTTGCTATACTTCTTACTACTTACTTCTTACTACTTTTCCTCCAACACCAAATACCAAACCCAATCAAGAAGACGGGTACAGTCAGCAGCTGTCCCCGACTCAACATCAATCCAAGCACCTGTGTGTATCCGTACGGCTGATCACGAAAGATTTCGACGATGAAACGAAGAACGGCATAGAGCATCAGAAACAGTGCGGTTGTTTTGCCTGAGCTGTCTTTCTCGGATGACGTAATCTTCAAATGCCTGAAACAGGCAAACGCAATGAAAAGATCTTTGATGATCGCATAGATCTGCGTCGGATGACGACTGCCTTCAGCGCCGGGAAACTGCATTCCCCATGGCAGAGTCGTCAATGTCCCATAGAGCTCTCCGTTGATGAGATTGCCGAGTCTGCCGAGGGCAAGACCGATGGCAATCGGAATAACGAGAATGTCGGTGAGTGCAAACAAGTCGATCCCGTTCTTTCGCGCAAAGTGGACAAGCGCAAGCGTGACACCGATGAAACCTCCATGTGATGACATGCCGCCATGCCACACGGCAAAGATTTCCAGCGGATGATCGAGATAGAACGATCCTCCGTAGAACAGCACGAAGCCGAGACGACCGCCGAGGAGGACGCCGAGAAACACATGGAAGAGAAGGGATTCCCGCTGCGCATGGTTCAATGTGATATTTCTGTATCGCTGTATTCTCGGCAGCAGCCAGACACCGATCAAAAATCCAAGCAGATAGAGAATGCCGTACCAGTGAATGGCAATCGGACCGAGGGAGAGGGCGACGGCGCGGGAGGGGAAGAGAGAAATCAAGGTATGGAAGGTACGGAAGGTATGGTAGGTTTGGAAGGTGATGAGGTAAAGCAAGCATATGCGTATTCTCGGTCTCGAAACATCGTGCGATGAAACCTCTGCCGCTGTCGTCGAGGACGGATGCAGGGTCAAAAGCTGCGTCATCGCAAGCTCTCAGAAAGATTTCGAGAGGAAAGGAGGCGTGATCCCGGAAGACGCAGCGAGGAAGCAGCTTGAAGTGATTTTGCCTGTCATCCGGAAGGCGTTGGATGATGCGAAATGTACGGAAGAAAGCATCGATGCAATTGCAGTCACGTTCGGTCCGGGATTACTCGGTTCGCTGCTCGTCGGGACGACAACGGCAAGAACGCTCGCTTCCGTCTGGAAAAAACCACTCATTCCTGTGCATCACACGCTTGGGCATCTCTCTTCAACCTGGCTTTTCTCTCCAAATCAGAGCCTCAATCCCAACCCTAACCCTAGCCCTGTTTTCCCCATCCTCACCCTCTCCGTCTCCGGCGGACACTCGGATCTCTGGGTTCGATCCTCACACATTTCCGGAACGCTCATCGGCTCAACCAGAGATGACGCTGCGGGAGAAGCGTTCGACAAAGGAGCCGTGATGCTCGGGCTCCCCTACCCGGGGGGACCCGCGCTCGCAAAACTTGCGGAAGAAGGCGACGAGAAGACGTACTCGTTTCCAAATCCACTCGAGAAAGAACATACGCTCGACTTCAGTTTCTCCGGTCTCAAGACATCACTGAAATACCTGCTTCGAGATCTGGAAAAACAAGAGAGTATTCAGCCGCTTCGAGCATCGATTGCGGCAAGCTTTCAGTTCGCAATCTGCAGGCATCTCTGTTCGACATTGGAGAAGGCAATCAACAGTCATCCGGACATCAAAGAAGTGCACATCGTCGGAGGAGTATCGGCAAACGAGCGACTCAGAATGATGACGCGCGCGCTCGGGGAAAAGCATGGAATCATTGTTCGATGGCCATCGTCTCTTCGCACCTGCACCGATAACGGTGCGATGATCGCATCAGCCGGATATTTTCTCGTGCAAGAAAAACCGGAGATGCTCGGTGCCGAGTTTGAGACAAGTGCGACGGCGAATCTAGAAAAACTCCTTGACCATTCGCCAGAGAATACTGCTCGGAAAGCAACCTCTCAAAAATCGCAGAATGCGAGGAAGCAAGTAAAAATTTCGTGAGGCGTATGCATATACGTTGAACGAAATTTTTACGCAGCTGACGAAGCAGACTGCATTTTTCAGAGGTTGCTCAGTACTGCAAAGAAGACAGTGCAGGCAGCAGTGCACCTAAAATAATCGCAAGAACTCCTGCGATGGCCACGCCGCGAATGAGGGAACGTGTTTTCATGGTGCAGTCACGGTAATGATAGCAGTTTGGCTGCTTTTCCGTCCGTCGGCCGTGACCGCAACAAATGAGACACTGTAGATTCCCGGCTTTGCGAAAACGTGTGTTGGGTTTGATTGATCGCTCTGTGAACCGTCGCCAAAATCCCAGAGTTTGGAGACGAACTTCCCCGCCGAGCAGGAATCGTCGAAGAGCACTCCGAGGGGCGCCTTGCCGTTCGTTCGACTGGGCATGAAGCAGGCGTCGATGATCGGCGCCTTCACCACGAGTGTCTGTTTTCCGATGTAGAATTGATTCGATGTGGTGCGCACGGTCAAGGTCACGGTGTACGTTCCCGGATTTTGGTACGAATGCGTGATGCGTGAACCGGAAAACTTGGTACCCGTGCTGTCTCCTCCGCTTGATCTGTCATCGCCGTAATCCCAGACGAAACCGGTAATTTCCTCTCCCGACGGAACGTACGTGTCGGAAGCATCGAAGGTGACGATCGCCGGAGCCGTCGGTGTGGGAGGATCCATCGTGAAGCTGACAACCGACTGAGGAGACTCCGCCGTCACCGTGATGCGCTTGCGGAACACATTCTGATCGGGATCAACGGCAATGAGATCGAGAAAGTACCGTCCGATGTCACGGTAGACCGCATGGAAGCTTTTATCGGTTGCAAGTACTTCCGTTGCACTCTGCGCATCCCATGAAAAAGAGATGAGCGGTTGCGAGGTGATAGGTGTCAAATCAATCGTCAGCGGCACCTCTCCCGTGATCGTGAACCCTTTCACCTCAGGCCTACCCTGGAAGGTAAGATCGGAAAGAACAAGTGGGTTCGTGATGCGCACAAGCTTCGAAAGCTTTGCGGTCGCTCCGCTCTGGGAGCGAACAGTGCTGGTAACGGCATAACTTCCAACGGAGGAAAACACATGGGCAATCCGAAGTCCCTCGCCCGTTTTCTGGTCACCGAAATCCCACGAAGCACTGGCGATGGGCTCCTTGGTCTTCAGTGTGAACACCGCGCCGAACGGAGGCGGACCGAGCAGTGTCGACGGCTCGGTCTCGAGTTCAATCGTAAACGGCTGCTCCGCAGGCTTCACCACCTCGATCTTTCGTTGAAAGGCCGTCTGCGTCTGGTTGCTGAACTTCATCGTCACCGTGACCGTGACCTCACCCAGCTTATGGTAGACATTCGTGGCAACGGTCTTATCGGTCTCCAGATCAACCGTTCCATCGCTCTCGAAATCCCATGTTGCTTTCTCAAGTTTGGGAGCGGTATCCCCACCCGGTGGCAGCAAATTTTGAAGAGAAAATTGGACAGGGTCATCGATTACGGGATTCATCGGCTCGATGCCGAAGCTCTGCTTGGCAACAACGAGACTCATGCCAACCTTCTTCACCGTGCCATTGGTCATCATCACCGTCACGGCAATCGGGTAAATGCCGGAACGATTGACGATGTACGTCGCCTGAGGATCGAATGTTTCCTGATCGGGCGTGCCATCCGAAGTGAAGTCCCACTGGTACTTGAGCGGTACCAGATGCATCTGATTGAAGAGTTGCATGGTCGTGGGCATACCAAACGTCACGGAAACGGGTGCGATCAGTTCCTCGGCATTTGCAGGCTTGATAACCTCCAGAAGGAAAGTCGGTTCACGGTTGATCATGAAGAGCGTGAGTGCGCTGACCCCGAGGACAGGGAGAACACCGATGAGCAAACGGACGAAAGCCACCAGCTTCATCTGCTGTGTCCCTCCCACCATCGCGATGCGCATCATCCCAAGGACACCGACAAATCCTGCAAGGAGAGCACCGAGTGCCATCACGATGGTGCCAATGAGTTTCAAATCCGCACCGCTTGCGTCCTGCGTTGGAAACTTCGCGAGGAGGAAAACGGCATAGGCAACGTACAGAGCACCCGCGACTCCGAAGGTCGTGAGCAAAACGGCATGCATTCGGGGCTTCTTTCCTTGATCAGTGAGAACTTTTTTCGCTGCTGCGGGAGCAACGGGAGACCCTTGAACCGGAACTTCCGCCGCTCGTGCAATGCCGTCAACGGACGTTGGTGTTGGAGGGTTTTCCTGCGCCATCGTCGGTCAGTATCCACGCAAGAGGTGCCGAGCGGAAGTGGTGCAGCGCGAAAAATGATGTCAAAACTCATATCTTGCTATCTCTCGTGATACGGAGTGGCAACAATGTCCGACGGTTCCTCGATGACGAAGTTGATCTTCTTGCTCCTCGAAGCGTGCACCTCCGCCTTCAAATTCAGCACTTTCGTTTCTCCCGCCTGCAGGATGATCGTGGGACTGAACTCGAGTGTCGCAGTGTATCCGCGCAGGTGCGGCACGGGAGCAGTCAGCCCGGTTCCGGAGAGCGTCTCGAGGGACAACCACTGCAAATCCATATCGCGTGCCGTCTCAACATTCGTGAACGTGATGCTCTTGAGGAGGTGCGCAGTCCCGGGTCCCGCCGTCAGCTGCACCCTCGCAACACTCTCGATATGTCCGTACTCAACGTGAGCGGACGTTGGCAAGAGACGAACTGTCAGTGATTCTCCCGCCAGAGCCGGAGACATCGATATCACTTTTTTCGTCGGATCATCCATCGTCAGATTCGTCCGCTTCGCACTCGAGACGATATCAGTGACACTCGCGAGAATAATCCCATGTTCGGACGCAACCTGCGAATCGGTGCGCATATCGCCAAGCACCGTGAAAGTCACCGCACCGCATTTCGGCAACGTCAGTGCACGAAAACGCAGCGTGGCTTTGTTTCGCTGACGATCGAAGTGCGCAGCGCGCGTGGTGCGCGTGAAACCGTCGACGGCGTAGACGGATGCGATATCGGTCGAAAGCCCGAGTCCGATGTGCGTGAGGTCGATGGAAGAAACTTTGATCTCACTGTCGCACGATGCGGAGAGACTGACTGTCAGGAAGGGAACATGTGATGCGCCCTGCGGGAGCGAACCGGCGGTCTGGACGGCATCGGTCACAACTGTCAGTGTTCCTGATCCCCTCTCGGAGTACTGCGTATCGGGTGCGGGAATTGCAGTCGATACGGCAGGCTGAAGAAGATCAAGCAGCATGAGGGAAACGAACGCAGTTGAAATGATGTTCATAGAATCATTGTAGCAACAAGAAACTTTTGAATTTTACCACTTCCCACTCGCCCCCCCGCCACCGAAGCCACCTCCGCCAAAACCACCGAATCCGCCACCTCGTCCGCCTCCAAAACCCCCTCCCGGTCCCCATCCTCCACCCGCCCACCAGCTCGTTGCCCCACGAGATTTGTAATTTTTCGAGACGAGGTAATCAAGCAGAAACCCGAGAGGAATGAGAATCGGCAGCAGCAGCCACCATCCGAACACGAATGCCAGAATCAGTCCGCCGATTCCTCCAAGCACTCCTCCAAGCCACCAGGATTTCGTGCGACCGAGAACTGAGGCAAGCCATTGCAGCAGGAGAAAACCAATCAGGAAGATCACTCCGGCGGAAGGACTTCCCGTATCTTTTTGCGCATAACGATCCGCAGTGAACTCACCGCCGATGTGCTTCTTCAGTGAATCGATGCCGGCGGAGATGCCTTCGAAGTACTTCGCGTTCCTGAAATTTGGAACGATATCGGTGTCGATGATCCCCTTCGCAACGATATCCGGTACCGCACCCTCGAGACCGTAGCCGACGTCGAATCTGACTGTGTGTCCGGCGTAATCGATCAGCATCAGGATGCCGTTGTTTTTCCCCGATGAACCGATCCCCCACTGACGACCGATCTGCAGACCAATGTCCTCGATGGCTTCTCCGCCGAGATCCGGAAGAATCACGACGGCGATCTCGTTGCTCGTCGCATCTTTGTACTGCTGCAACATCGAATCGAGATCGGATTTCTGCTCTGCAGTCAGAATGCCTGCGGCGTCAGTCACGAAGCCGTCATTCGGAGGAATCACGAAGGCAGCACATGCAATTGATACGCTGAGAATCCAAGCTCCAAAGAGACACGTACCGCGAAGAGATTTCATACATTATTTGGTGAAATCGACGACCGGAGCTTTGTCCGCGCCTTCGACTGCCTCAAATGACTTCTCCGACGCAAAGCCAAACAGCTTCGCCGCAAGAACGCCTGGGAATCTCTGCACGCGGACATTGTAGGCAAACACGGCATCGTTGTAATCCTTGCGTGCGACAGCGACTCTGTTCTCCGTTCCTTCGAGCTGCGTCATGAGATCACGAAACGCCTGCGTCGCCTGCAGCTGCGGGTACGCTTCGACCGTCACGAGCAGACGCGACAGAGCGGAATCGAAACCCGATGCCGCCTGAATTTCCCCGCCGCGATCACCGATCGATTTCGATTGCGACCAACTGCTTCGAGCCTGCGTGACCGCAGTGAATGTGTCCTGCTCGAATTTTGCGGCACCCTTCACGGTGCTCACGAGATTCGGCACGAGATCAATGCGGCGCTGGTACTGCGTCTCGACTTGTGCCCATGCATTGTCGACACCTCCCTTCGCGGTGATCAAGCCGTTATAGCTGCTGACTGCCCAGAGGAGAACGAGAACGATGCATCCGAGAAGGATCCAAAGAGGAGAGATTTTGCGCATGAGGGAAGGTTGAGAAAGTAAGCTTCGGGAGTATAGCAAAAATAGGGAAAATTGCGACCGGAGAATGAGCATCATTCGTCCTAGATGTTCAGTGCATCGAGGTCAGCCTGTACTTGCCCTGCATGCGAAGCAGCATCGAATCCTTGGTAGATCTTCTGAATGACTCCTGTCGATCCAATCAGGAACGACGTGCGTTTCGGGAAGACCGTCCCGTCTGTGCCGTACGCTGCGATCAACTGTCGATTCGGATCCGAAAGCAACGTGAACGGCAGCCGGTATTTTTCCTCAAATTTCTTGTGACTTTCACTGCTATCTGCACTCACACCGACAATCGCGATTGCTTTCGACAACTCAGAAAACTGATCACGGAATCCGCATGCTTCAGCCGTACAACCGGGTGTATCGTCTTTGGGGTAGAAGTACAGAAGATATCGCTTGCCTGAAAAATCCGATGACGAGACTTCGCTTCCGTTCTGATCGAGTGCTTTCCATGCCGGTGCGGTGTCTCCGATACTGAGCATGTTTGAATGATACTCCAAAGGCCAGCCATTCAGGACGACACCAAATATTCTTTCTATTGACCTAGCTGTCGCACTCGATCGTGTGTTTCCCTTCTAAACTGTGATACCGAGTTCGATGTTGGATAAACCGTCCCTTTCTCTGCCATCTCGCGGAAAGTTGCTCTATCTATACTTAGTAATTCACGGGTCTCTATATCGATGAAGAGAAGAAATCTATCGTAAGCTCCGGTAAATCGAATGGTTCTCCCTGAATAATGAAATAAACCACCCGGCATAAAAGGTGGAATGTCTGGCGTGGGATATACTGAAGGTTCCCCGCCACCCAGCAGTTCACAGATTTCTGTAATTGAAGTGGCGACAGCGGAATTCGGATCGAGACATTCTTCAATGTGATACATCAATTCAGTCGACAAAAAAGTTCCCGGTAAAGACATATACACTTCCAATTTTCGTTCAGTAGATTGAGGAGATCGAAGCAGGTGCAGAATTACTCCTGCATTCATGCTTCGAAGTACAACTTGATAATCAAGAGGAGCATCTGGATCACTTTGATCAGTGTAATCATGAATGATTCCATCTGCTGACCTTAAAATTTCTTGCCCCCTCCCGAATTCAAGTGCTTCTAGCCTCGCCACAATTTTGTTCAGAAGCGCACATTCCTCCTCCTGCAAAATTTCCCTGCCTTTTTCTGGTGATTTCGATGATTCAACCATAGAAATATTATAGCATATTTCTTTATAAATAACAACTGGTCGGAGCGAGAGGACTCGAACCTCCAGCCTCGTGGTCCCGAACCACGCGCTCTACCAACTGAGCTACGCCCCGACAGATATTAATGATGGTACAAAATACGGTGATGATGTGGAATGAACGAACGAGAAGATACAGGAAGATTTGGCTTCAGGGAAAGCTTTAGAACTATGCTCACTATTTGTTGAACACAAAATTTACTCATAATGTACGTATAGTTCTGGACAAAAGAAAAGTTGCCTTTACAATTTGCAACCCTTTTTACAAATCCTATGAATCCGACCCCCCAGATTTCTAAGGACTTGCCCATGAGAATCCTCATGACGCACATCGCGCTGATCGCGTTGGTGACGGTCGCAATGCTCGTCAGTCTGCCGACCAATAACCTGATCGGTTAGAGACTATTTCTGCACCTTCTTCAAGGTGCCCTTTGCAACGAGCGTCTCGTTGCCGGAACCCGAATCTTTCACGAGATAGACCAGCACCGTATTGAAGTTCGTGACGTCTGCTTTGGTCTCGAGCTTCACGGAGTGACGGACATCACCGACGATGCTTTGGAGCGTTCCGACTTCCATCAAGCCCTTCGATGTGCCGTCTGTAAGCATCGCGAGGTAATGACTGCCCTTCGGGGCGAGGAGAATATTCACGTTCACCGTGAGAACAGAATTACCATCGTCAAACGTCGGGAAGTAGGCAACACCGTTTGCGTGCGTCTGTCCGACACCGTCGATTGCCCCGTACTTGAAGCCCACTTGCGTTCCGTGCACCGGATCCTTGGATCCCTGGATCACCGTATTGTACTTCTGCACTTCGAGAACTTTACCGTCATCCACCTTCACGGTGGTCGAGCCGCAGGCAGCGAGGCTCGCGAGAGAGATGAAAAGGAGTGCGTACGTTTTGTTCATGGGGGCAAGGGGGAAACAAAGCAATCATAGTGCGATTCGAGGAGAGAGCAAAAGCGATGCGTCTTGACAGCGATCTACCACAAGTACCCTCGTGGTCTTCCCGTGAGCCTGCTTCGTTCGAGAGCGGCATGCTGCTCGCTTCTCTGCTGCAGTGAACGGTAGACGGAAGCATCGGAGGGGTAGATCTCCGCAAAGAGCGTGCAGAGCTTCGACAGTTCCTCCACGTTCGTGGAGAGATCGATGAAGTGCGCATCCTGTTCGATGGCAAGCCCGAAGTCATCCATCAGGAGTTCGAATTCGTGACGGTGAAGATCGAGATTTTTTCGGCCACTGCGGAGAAGTTCAACAAGAACCCTCGTGATGCCGAGATCGTTGTAACGACCATAGTGATAGGCGTTCCAGAATGCTTCCAACGCTTTGTCGTTGTTCTTCTGTTGCAGAAAGAGATCACCCTGCAATTTCCAAATACGATAGTCCTGAGAATTCAGATTCATTTCATGATTGATTGCTTCCTGCGCTGCATCCGGCGTTCCCTTCGCAAGAAGGATCCCTGCTCGACTCAGCCAACCGTCTCTCGGAAAAAGAGAGTCGTCCGTGAGAGCATAACGAAGCATTGCCTGAGGATAGTTTCCTGACCTCTCCGCTCTGCGAGCGAGAGAACTAAACAGGAGATACCGTCCTTCGATCAGGGTGAGGAGAAGGAGTGCAAGTGCAATGACTACCGATAGTGTTTGCGTGAAAGCGAAAGAAAATTTGGAAGGAAGCGATCTCCGGTTCGGCAGAAGCCCAAGCCCAAGCCAGAACGGAAGTGCGATTCCGACGAACTGCAGATTGTAATCGATGAGGTTGTGGAGAAGCACTCCTGAAACACTGACCACTATCAATCTGTGAAGCACATCACCGCTTCCCGCTACTCGCTTCCCGCTACTCTCCTTTCCACCGAAAATCAGGCAGATGCAAACGAGCAGCGCGAAAAGTACCGCAGCAGCAACTCCCCTCTCCATCGCAAGCTTCAGGAAAACGTTGTGCGGATGATCGGACGTTGCAAGCACATCGGTTTGTATGTGCGGCTGCAGAAACCTGAAACTGTAGGGACCGAAACCAAAGAGCGGTTTCTGCTGTATGAATGTCAGTGCCTGGCTCCAGAATTGCCTGCGTTCCGAAACGGACGATGTCCCTTCATCTGAAGTGAACGTCGCCTTCTTCGCAACCGATTCGACGGCATGGAAGTTCGACCTCAGATGATTGGACAGAACGAAGAAAAGAATCGAGACGGCAATAATCGAGAGTGCGGATGTGAAAAATTTCCGGCATTGATTTCCTCGCAGCCCTCTGCGAACAAAAAGCATTGTACAGAGAACAATCTGCATGCAGAAAACAAGAATCGCCCCTCTCGAGTAGCTGAGGAGCAGGCAACTGAGAAGGAAGCCCATCACGAAAATTTTGAGCAGGTGCGCTCGACTCTCCTGCTTTCTTCCCCACAGTGCCCAGACCATCGGCGGCCATGCGAACAGCAAAAATTCCGCCCAGGCATTCGGCCAGTAATCCGTCGAGAAACGAGCGTCGAAGAACGTCCCGACGAAGCGACTGACGGGCTGGAGTGTGTAGACGACCATCCCGATGCCGCAGGCAATGAGTGCTGAGAAAGCAATAATCCTTGCAGAGCGGGATCGAACGTTTTCAAGCTGTGCATCGGGAACTGAGAGTGCGATCTGAAAGATCAGAAAGAGGGACGCCGTCTGCATCACTTCATCGAGCCCATAATTCTTCGTCGTCGACTGCAGAAAACTCAGGATCGTCCAGAAGAGAAAGAAAAGAGCGAGGAACCACGGAATCGTCGCCGGTGCTTGCTTCTCTTCACGTGACAGAAAGAACGCATGCAGCAGAGTAATTCCGCATGCAACAAGCGACAGCATCCACACAGCATCAAGCGCCTTGCCTCCTTTCCAGAGGATCGAGAAAATCAGCAGAAGAAAGAGGAAGGCGGAGAGAGCGGAGCGGTGGAGTGTCAATCGCATGCTGAAATCATACCCTACCGAAGGTGTATAATCGTCTCACTCATGGAATTTAACCCTCTCTCACCGGCAGAAAAAGAAATCATCGAGAACAAAGGCACGGAAGCTCCCCACTCGGGAGAGTACGACAATTTCTTCGAGAAGGGCACGTTCGTGTGTCGGAAATGCAATGCGCCTCTCTATCGGTCCGAGGATAAGTTCCACTCACGCTGCGGGTGGCCGAGTTTTGATCAGGAAATAAAAGGTGCGGTGAAACGCATACCGGATGCGGACGGACACAGGATCGAAATCCAGTGCAAGAACTGCGGCGGTCACCTCGGTCACGTGTTTGAAGGCGAGCACTTCACCGAGAAGAATACGAGACACTGTGTGAATTCCTTGTCGATGAAGTTCGTACCGGAGCAGTAAACGAGCATTAGGGATGCACGACGAAACCGGTTTCTGTTTTCCAATAGGACACCATGTTGAGTTCGAGATTTTGGAGTGCTCCGCCTTTCGGGAGCACCAAGAGCGGATCGATGTACTCACTGATCTCCTCCTTCGTCTGAACGTACCCACGCACATCAATACCCGTGCCTCGGTGAATGCCAAGATGCAAGTGTTTGCGATTGCCATCGGTGTCATGACTTCTGGCAGGTCCGAGAAGGGCAATCTGTTTCCCTGCAACAACCGAAGTACCGTTCTTCGGAAGACTGGAGAGGAACAGATGACCGTAAAGAACAGTGACGGATTCTCCGTTGATCTTGCAACGATGCACGATGAGCCCTCCGTATCCTTCGACGAATCCACTCATCACAACTTTTCCGGAACAGATGGCAAAGACCGGAACATTCACGTCGAGTTCCTCTTTCGTCACTTCGAAATCCGTTCCCACATGGTATCCGATAAAACGCTCCGGCGGGCTGATGGGATTATTCGCGGGATCCGGCGTGACGTACATGCCGAAGGTGAGGAGAGTCGGTCGAATGCCGATATCGTGTATCGGAACCTGCATCGCAGCCGCCGTGCAACCGACAAGCAGCAAGCAAAGGCAAGAAAGGTGAAGGGCAGAACGCATGGTCATAGTCTGAAGACGGTACGGAAGCTTCGTTCTTACTCGGAAAGAATTTCCAGCCTCATCCGTCTGTTTGAAGGCAACATAGTTTTTAAATTCCTTTCCCCACTCATTATGGCAACCGATCTCAGACACCAGCAGCAAATTATCGAAGAGCAGAAAAGGCAGACCGGCAAGCTCATCAGCGATCAGAAAACGCTTCTTCATCACGAGCTTACAAATCTCGAGAAGGAGATCTCGCAGATGCAGAGCCAGAAGAGTCAGGTCGCGGCTGACCTGAGCAAGTTGGGGTAATTTCTCAACTGAGACTTCATCTTTGATGATGTGAGCGTTCCAGCTAGGATGGCTTCGCTCATTTCATCATCGTGCCGATGTGGCGGAATTGGTAGACGCGCACGCTTCAGGAGCGTGTAAGAGCAATCTTGTGCGAGTTCGAGTCTCGCCATCGGCACCACACAAAAATATTTACGCCTTCTTGATGTCCTCCCAAAGCCCCAGAACATTCCCGTCGGGATCCGTGACGTAGGCGTAGTAGCCCATGCCCATCATATCGATCTTCGGCATCACGACTTTTCCGCCGGCTTTTTCGATTTGCTTGATGCGCTCGTCGATCGAGGGAACGTTCATGGCGAAGATCGGTGCCTTCGCGGTCTTCGTGCGCTTCATGATGCCGCCGTTGATGGCACCGGGCTTGAGCGGCATTCTGGTCTTCTCATCAATCGGCGTCGTGTGCACACCGATGTACTTCGAACCGTCCGGCATCGGAAAATCCATCAGGTTCCATCCGAAAACGGAACTGTAAAAACCGCGTGCGCGTTCGAGGTCGTCAACCGGTATTTCGAAGTGTACGAGAGGATCCATGACTAAACATTACCGTGCCTTTCGGACATCCGCAATTTACTTATTTCACCAGAGGTTCTCCCATAATCACATCCTCCACCGCCGCCTCCACACCCGCCTCCTCCTCCTCGGGCATGGTGACCTGCACCAGAGGCTGATCGACAGGTTCGATTCTGATCGGAAATGTTCCAAGGATGAAGACGGATGTTGTGATCGTGACCGAGTTCCCCGCGGAAAGAGCCAAAGCAATACTTTTCAATCCCTCCTCATCAACATTCGAATTTCCACGAAGACGAGCTTTGCCGCCGATACGAAGCACCTGACCAATCTTCTTCTCAACGGAATCAACCGTGACGAGACTGTTATCGGTTGTCGAGATCTGACGGAAACCTCGCCCACTGACAGACAGGGTTTTTCCGTCGACGGAAAATGTCATTGGAACCACTCGCTCGACGGGAGCATCGGGCGTGCCTGCATTTACGCGAACGTAGATGGTCGACCCCAGTTCTATTGGACCTTCGTCCATGTCTTTAAATTCCACATGCTCTTCCTCCTCTACTTCAACAGCTTTGTCTTCCAAAGGAGGCGCATCCGGGAGCGTCTGCAACAGAGAAGCACTCTCAACATTCACCGTCGAAACTGCATGAGGATCTTTGAATGCTGTCGTAAGAGCAAGGAGTGCTGCTGCAGATATCCCGAGCGACAGCTTTTGAGTCGTGCGATTCTCAGGCACCGAATGATTCGCATACTCCTGGAAACGCTCAGCCATGACCGAAATAGTACATGTTTCTTCCAACTTTTCGACTACTTTGCAGGCTGCAGTCAAAATATTGGCTCAGGCATGAGAGAATATCGTATTGGTTTGGTCATGCGTTCCTACAAACTCCTCAGAACTTTCTCCAGTGCTTGGTCATTGTTCTTCTCAGCTTCGTCATACATTTTCTTCTGTGCGTTCCACTCATCTGCTTTTTTCTTCGCGGTCTGCGTATCGGATTCTCTCGCTTGCTGCATTGCCAACTCGTATCCTCCCCACGCGAGTAAAGAGATCACTCCACCTAAAACAGCCCTTTCGATGTTCGTGCGCCCCAAGTATCCGAAAGATTCCTTCTGACTCGCTTGCTTTCGTGATGGTGCAGCTTCAGCGATGACGGGATGATTTCTCATTGTTGTCAGCATAATATTTTCAGAGAGATTTTCGACTATTTCGCAGCCCATAGGGAAATTCTCGGCTTGTCTCTGAGAAAATATTGCATTGTCCGGAAAAATCCTTAGCATTCCATTATGCGGTCTACTGAACGCAGGGACGAGTCTCCAAAAAGCAGAATCAATCGCAGTTCACATGTATCACCGTCGATTACTGTCACCCTTTCGATGCTTGTTGCAGCCGGACAGATGAACATTCAAAATGTGTTCGAAGAACATGAACCGCGCGATTCACAGACCGTGCTCACCGTCGAGCAAAGTCCGGAAGACATTGCGCATCTTCAGCAGATCAATGTCGATCTTGATGCGGCACTGGAACACTGTACATCCTGCGAAAACTTGATCGGGATCGGACAGGTTCTTGCGACACTTTTCCCCAGATCGACACCGGTCTCGATCGAAGAGCTGAGAGAAGCCTCAAAGAATCAAATCACGGAGGCGCTCTACATTCCGGTGGAGAGATCGCTGACGATACTCGAGTCAAATCCTCATTTGGCATGGCAAGCGCTCGATCTTACCGAAAAGAAACTCGCTAAGCTTCCACCGACCGCACTGCATAAAGTTCCATTGGAGTTGGTGCTTGATGCATGCAAAAAACAGATTGCTGACCAGTGGAATCACCAGCGTCAGCTCGCACAACGATTCTGATGACTGCTTGACTCATCCAAATTATCACTCTACACTGGAGACTGATAATTCGTCGTGCACCTTCCGCACCCGGATCTTTTGCCATCTTTTCCCCATCCTTCCTTATGTCTCCCAAAGACTCCCGCAAGGTCGAAGACCTCGCAACAACAATCGAACCGCTCGGCGACCGCGTCATCATTCACCCCCTTGAGAAGGAGCAAGTCTCTTCCTCAGGCATCGTGATTCCGGAAACGAGCAACAAGGAGAAACCGCAGGAAGGAGTCGTCATCGCTCTCGGCAAGGGCGGCATCATGAATGACAAAGGCGTGCTCTGTCCCGATCCAAACAAGTACCTGAAACTCGGCGACATTGTTCTGTTTGGCCGATACGCAGGAGATGATCTGAAAGTGAAAACCAAGAGCGGAAAGGATATTGAGCTCAAAGTGCTGCACCTCGATTCTGTTCTTGGCATCGTAAAATCTTGATGAGTATCGCAGGTCGGAGACCTGCACTTTTGATTCTTTTTCCTCCTTTATTTCCTTTTATTCCTCACAATTATGTCTTCCAAAATCCTCACCTTCGGCGACGATGCTCGCCACAAGATCGTCTACGGCATCAAGAAACTCGCGGACGCTGTTCGAGTCACCATGGGTCCGAACGGCCGCAATGCGCTGATCAGCAAGAGTTACGGCGCTCCGACGGTCACGAAAGACGGTGTGACGGTTGCCAAAGAAATCGAACTCGAAGATCCGTGGGAGAACATGGGCGCACAGCTCGTGAAGGAAGCGGCAACGAAAACGAATGATGCCGCCGGTGACGGAACAACCACGGCAACGGTTCTCGCGGAAGGTCTGATCTCGGAAGGGCTCAAGTTCCTCACCGCCGGTGCCAATGCCATCAGCATGAAGAACGGCATCATGAAAGCAGTCGAGGCTGTTGTTGCCGATCTCGATAAGCAGAAGAAAACGATCTCAACGAAGGAAGAGTACGCCGCTGTCGCAACGATCTCTGCGCAAGATCCGCAGGTCGGACAGATCATCTCCGAAGTGATGGAGGAAGTCGGCTCCGACGGTGTCGTCACGGTGGAAGCCGGTCAGACGATGGGGCTTGAGAAAGAGTACGTGGAAGGCATGCAGTTCGATTCCGGCTATATCTCTCCGTACTTCGTGACCGATGCCGCTCGCATGGAAGCGATCTACAAGAATGCATCGATTCTGATCACCGATAAGAAAATCGCATCGATTCAGGAAATTCTCCCCGTCCTCGAAGCACTCGCACAGAAAGGGAAGAAAGAAATCGTCATTATCTCCGAGAACGTCGAGGGAGAAGCGCTCGCAACGCTCGTCGTGAACAAAATCCGAGGGACGTTCAGTGCAATCGCAGTGAAGGCTCCCGCATTCGGCGACCGTCGCAAAGAAATCCTCAAGGACATCGCTATCCTCACCGGAGGACGTGTAATCAGCGAGGAAGTCGGCTTGAAACTCGAGAACACGAAACTCGAAGACCTCGGGCAGGCAGGCAAGATCGTCATCACGAAAGACACGACACTCATCGTCGACGGTGCCGGCTCGAAGAAAGACATCGAGGCACGGGTCAATGAAATCAAAGCGAACATCGAGAACACGAAGAGCGACTTCGATCGCGAGAAATTGCAGGAACGCATGGCAAAGCTCAGTGGTGGTGTCGCCGTCATCAAAGTCGGTGCCGCAACGGAAGTCGAGCAGAAAGAACTCCAGCATCGCGTGGAAGATGCTCTGTCCGCCACTCGTGCCGCAGCCGAAGAAGGCATTGTTGCAGGAGGCGGAGCCGCGTTGATTCACGCACTTCGCTCTCTCGAGAAGCTCAAAGGCATCAACGAAGACGAGCAGATCGGTATCGACATTGTCCGGATGGCCTTACCTTATCCCCTCAAGAACATCGCATCGAATGCGGGACTCGAAGGCTCCGTCATCGTCGAGCACGTCAAGACCGCGAAGGATCAGAAGATGGGATACAACGTCGTCTCCGGGAAAGTTGAAGACCTGATCAGTATCGGCGTCATCGACCCGAAGAAAGTCACACGCTCGGCACTGCAGAATGCAGCCTCCGTCGCTGCCATGTTCCTCACGATCGAAGTTGCCATCGCAGACGCACCGAAGAAAGAGTCTGCCGCAATGCCACAGATGCCGGGAGGCATGGGCGGAGGAATGGGAGATTTCTAATCGGTTCTCACCCCCGCGCAAGCGGGGGTTTTTGTTTTCCCAACATTCTATGGATACATCGCAAATCCAGAAAAAGTGCGAAGAGTTTCTCGCATCCACCGGACTTCCAGGATTTATCGTCCTCGGCTTCCAGACCGATCCCGAGAACACGCAGATGGTCTATTCCCTCAAAGACATGCCGCTCAAGGGTGTCGTGAAAGGGCTGACGCACACGCTGAATGATTTGGTGGGAAGGATATAACGGCTGCTATACTCCGTTCCATGAAAGGAAAATTCATCGTCCTCGAAGGTCCGGATGGGTCCGGTACGACCACCCAGAGCAAGCTTCTTGCGGAAAAGTTTCGCTCGATGGGAAAAGAGGTGATCCTGACCGCGGAACCGACAGACAGCGCCATCGGCAAATTCATCCGCGAACAACTGAAGCTGAAGACGATTCCGTCTGCATCCGCACTCCAGCTTCTCTTCTGCGCCGATCGTGCAGCGCACATCGAGACGGTGATCAAACCTGCGCTCGAAGCCGGGAAGATCGTCATCTCGGATCGGTACGTGATCTCGACGCTTGTGTACGGCGAAGCACTGGGCTTGGACCCCGATTGGCTGCTCCGTGTGAACACGCCCTTCCTCGAGCCGGACATCATGATGATCGCACTGCCGTCGTTCCCGGTCTGCATGGAACGACTGAAGAAACGCAGGAAGCTGGATGTCTTCGAAAACGCGAAGTTCATGCGGAAAGTGCATGATCTGTACGAACGTGCGATACACGATGACCCAAGCATTCGCCACATTGATACGGAGAAATCGCTCGAAGCAGCTGCGAAGCAAGTGTATGAGGCGTCGACGCAATAATCTGTCTCTGCGTGTTTGATTTTTCAAACCTATGAGCGGATACTTTCAAATAGATTCCCCTCCATCCAAAAACATGCAGAAACCAATTGCAGTTCTTACAGCCGTCACGATGCTCGGCGTTGCCGTTCTCGTTGTCACTCAGCAATTTGGATTTCAACTTCCTTCGGGGGGACATTTGAGGGGGGCTACCGTATCGACAAGTTCCACAACGGGCCCTTATTGCTGTGCAATTTTCCCCCTTTCCCCACCAACATTGCCGTTAAGCGCCGTTACTTTCTGCATTCAAAGAAGCACCGGGGGGGGTGACAATTGCGCCACGTTCACCAGTAACCACCCGACAAACACATGCGATGGTCAGTGCAATACGCTCAACCCTGCGGGCTATGCATGCTCTCCTTCTTCGTCTCCTTCCAACTGCACTGCGGGTGATATTTCATGCAATAGAAGCATCTGCAAGTCTCTTTCTCAAAATATGGGACAATGCACGTATCCTGTACTGCCAAGTACTTGTGTCACAAGCAGCGCAGGATCTGCAAATCCATTGTCTCTTCCTCAATGTCAAAATCCTGCCGTCAATTGCGATTGGAGCAAGTGTAGAAATCGTACAACAGGAGTCTGTACATGCAGAACTGTTGCTTTTGGAGCTCTCAATCCCTGTGGAAGTGACGATACTCTCAATACCTATGGCAACAGCTCTCTCTGCAATGCCGATACGGCTTGCCCTCCTCCCGTCTCTTCGGCTCCTCCGCCTCCTTCATGCATTCCCTTTGCCCTCGGCTGCAGTGTAAATGCGCTCACTCCCTATACCTCAACAACACCCTGCTGCGATGATGGAAACAATGAATGCCGGAGATTTGGAAACCCTCCTATTTCTCCGAATCCTGACAATAGACCGTACCAGTGCAGACTGAAATCTTCCACTTCTACTTCCGCTTCAGCACCTCCAACAATAGCGCCTTCAGCAGCTATGAAAAAAAAGACAAGTGTCTCTTCTGCCGCTTTCGTACGATCATCTCGCTAGTAGAGAAATGTCAACGGAGACTCTATGATAGAGCCATGTCCCCTCTCCTCCTCGCCGGTCGACCCGTTGCAGACGCACTGCTCGAGAGCTTGAAAGGTGAGATCAAGAAATAAAATTGATTTCCTTTCTCCCTGAGCGGATACTTTTCAGTAAGCCTCCTCCCCCCTCCAAAAATGCAGAAGTTTCTTGCGGTCGTGATTGGACTTGTGATGTTCGTGGCAGCGGGAGTTGTGGTGCAGCAAAAGATAGGAGGGGAGCTGGGATCGGATACCACGATACGGGGTCTTCTGAAGCCACCTACTATTATCAAGACATCAAAGTCTCCGGCTGTTAAGGCGCCTGCGGCAACGGCTTCGACTACATATTGCTGCCAGGCTGGAACGTGCATGCCGCATACGACAGGAATGATATGTGGTGCGACTTATAATAATGATCCAACATGCAACAATAGTTGTGGGAACGTAGCCTACTGTTGTGTCGGAACTACATGCAAACAAGCAATACCATTAATGACGCCAGCGTGTAACACTGCTCCTGCTCCAACGTATTCTGGTACAAGTCCGACATGTGGAGGTCCTGCGGCATGCAATCCGACCACGAAACGATGCACCACTGCGGGAGATGATTTATGCCAATGTGTCACAAGTCCTGCAAACTGCCCTGCAGGGTACAATACTGCTCAAACCTATACGGGCGCAGCCGGTGCGACGCAATGTTCAATGGACTGTAAGTGTAAATTGCCTCTTTCGTGCAACAATCCCAATCCTCCAATCAATGGATGCATCACCGGTACCAGTATCGGAAGAATGGATTGCTCCTCTCAAAATCGGTGTTGTACACCTACATCAGCTATCACGTGTGCGTCACTTGGCAAGTCATGTATTGCTTCAGATAACTGTATGACCGGTACAGTTGATACAACTGTGACCTGTCCGAGCGCTCTTCAGTCTTGTTGTATGCCTGAGCCACCACAACCTGCTTGTACCGGAAGATGCGATACTGCTTGCACGGCAACAGAAACCAATAATGCGCTTACAAACTGTGGTTCTCTTAATCCGGGTCCTCCCAGGAAAGATCGTTGTTGCACGTCTGCTCCGACTGGATATCAACAATGCAAAAAGCCTTCAGGAACTGCACCGACCTGTTTTTGTGTGAGCACCGCAAGTACTACAGTCTGTGCAGGAGCGACAACACGTCCTAAACCTCCTTGGCATGACACTACCATTTTCCCAACCCTTCTACAGTGTCAGAATGCCTGCTGAAAGTGTCTGAATTTTAGCTCAATAAGCCACCAACTCGTGTGGTTTCTTGAAGTGTTGTACATTATCCGTATGTCCTCCCTCCTCCTCTCCGGTCGACCTGTTGCAGATTCACTGCTTGGGAGCTTGAAAGGCGAGATCAAGAAACTGAATCCGAAGCTAGTGGTTGTGCAGGTCGGGGATGATCCGGCGAGTGCAAGTTATATCAAACAGAAACTGAAGAGTTGTGAGGCGGTCGGGCTGCGGCATGAGCATAAACATCTTCCGGAGAAGACAACGCTCAGTGAATTGATGATGCTGATCGGCACACTGAATACCGATCCCGATGTTACCGGCTTCATCGTGCAGCTGCCGCTTCCGAAACATTTGCAATCACACGTGCCTGACATCATCCGTGCGATCGACCCGAAGAAAGACATCGATGGTTTCGGTGCGTACAATCTTGGAAAGATGTTTCTGTCAGTGGAGTTTGAGCATCTGCCGCCGGCAACACCGTCAGGGGTGATTGAACTTCTGAAGTACTACAAACTTCCAATTGAAGGAAAGCATGCGGTCATCGTCGGGCGGAGCAACATCGTCGGGAAACCGCTTGCGATCATGCTCCTCAATCGCGGCGCAACGGTGACGATCTGCCATAGCAAAACGAAGAATCTGTCTGCAATGACGAAACAGGCGGATATTCTCGTTGCTGCAGTCGGCTCTCCGAAGATGATCACGAAAGACATGGTGAAGCTTGGTGCCGTTGTCATCGACATCGGCGTCTCGAGAGTTGACGGAAAACTGTGCGGTGACGTTGATTTCGATGCTGTGAGCGAAGTCGCTTCTGCAATCACTCCTGTTCCGGGAGGCGTTGGACCGTTGACGGTTGCAAGCTTGATTCGGAATTGTGTCACAGCGAAACGAAGGCAGATGGAGAATGCTTAACGATCCTCATCCCCTAGCCCCTTCTCCATCGGCTGGAGAAGGGGGAGCCTGAGCTTTTCTCAATACAAATCTTCCTCTCTTCGCCGTAGCGGAGAGAGGTGTCCCGCAGGACGGAGTGAGGATTGTCAGTACGTCTCCGGCCACACCCGATACACACCTCGTTTGATGCAATCAAACACCAGGAAATACCCGACTGCGAGACCTGCGATGCCAAACGCAACCGTTGGCGAGAGTGCGGTGAGCTTGAGTGGAACTGCGAAGGCAGGAACATACACACAAGCGAAGATCGCTGCGACGACAACGACGGAGATCAGCGAAAGGAACATCGATGGTGCCGCATCCTGAAAGAAAAACCGTCTGCTTCGAACGCTGAAGAGCGATGCGACTTCCGCGAGTGTCGAGAACAGGAACCATCCGGACTGGACTTCGCTGACTTGCAGATGTCTGAAAAACGCAAAGTAGGTGAGGTCGGCAGCGGAACTGACAAAACTCAGGATGATCATGAATCGGATGAGATTCCCGAACTTCAACTTTCGCGGTCTCCTCGTCGCCGTGTGATCCACGTGATCGGTGGCAATGGCGAAGTGAGGGAAATCCGTAATCAGGTTCGTGAAGAGGATCTGCACCGGCAACATCGGCAGGTACGGAATCATCAGTGAGAGCACGGAGATCGAGAGAAAGTTCCCGAGGTTCTCAGTGAGTGTCGCGCGCAAGTACTTCGACACATTTTCGAAGACCGCTCTCCCCTGCTCGATGCCGCTCACGATGACGTGGAGTCCGCGCTTCAGAAGAATGATATCAGAGGCGCTCTTGGCAATATCCGTGCCGTTACTGACGGAGATGCCGACATCGGCAAGCCGAAGACTCGGAGCATCGTTCACGCCGTCACCGACGTAGCCGACGACTTCCCCCTGCTGCCCGAGAATCCTGACGAGTTCATACTTCTGAATCGGGAGGAACCTCGCGAAGACGGCGGAAGCTTGTGCGACTGATTTTTTTTGATCGTCGGAAAATTGTTCCCAGTCGAAACCGGTGATGACTCTCTCGCCTGCACCAAGCAGATCAAGCTCCCTGGCAACGGCACCGGTGACAAGCTCGCTGTCGCCGCTGATCACCTTCACTCGAATACCGAGATTTTTCGCATGTGCAAGAGCTTTCTTCGCAGTTGCGCGTACGGGATCTGTAAAGGAGACAACTGCGGCAAGAGTCGACACTCCGTTCTCGGTGACGGCGAACGCAAGAATACGTTGACCGTCTGACTCCCGCTTCCTGATCCACTCGTCCATTGCATCAGCGGAAACGCGCGAAGCATCGCGCTCCCCTTGATTCTTGCAAAGAACTTCATACGCTCCTTGCATTACCGTCACCTCACGGTTTTCAAACATCACTGTAAATTCCGCAGAGCGACTGGCGGCATCGAAGGGTCTCGCATGCAATAATTTCACATGAGAGAAGCTGTGACCGGAAATCGCAGGCGGAATGCCTGCTCCCTTTACTGTCAGTCCTCTCTGAACCGCAAGTGCCTTCTGGTACGGATCAGCAATCTGATCCTTCAGCCCTGAAGCGATATTCAGAATTTCTGTAAATGCAGCCTCGTCATGAATAAAATGCCCGTTCACCGTCAACAGGTTTTCGGTGAGTGTTCCCGTCTTATCCGAACACAGCACCGTAATCGACCCGAGGTCTCTGATTGCGGAGAGGTTCCGAACGACGACGCCGAGACGTGAGAGCTTGAGAGCGCCATTGCTCAGGGCAACAGTTGCAATCAGCGGCAGAGTTTCGGGGAGAATGCCGATGCAGATGGCGAGAATGAAAATGATGAAGTTGATGCTCAGAGCTGCGGACGGATTGAGAAGAAGTTTCGTCAGGAAGAGGAGCGACGCCGTCAGCACGATGATGCCGATGCAGAGCTCGCTGAGCTTCCGGATCTCCTTCTCGAAATTCGTGGGACGACCCGTTTCCGCAAGGTTGATGATCTGTCCGAACAGTGCGTCTTTGCCGATAGCCGTCACGATCCCCTCTCCCATGCCGCGAACGACGACCGTGCCCATATCGGCAATGCTGTCCGGTCCCGCTGCCTTGTCCACCGGAAGGCTCTCGCCGCTCACCGACGATTCGTCGATCGCAAGACCCTGCGCATGCACCAGCGCCATGTCTGCCGGAACAATGCTGCCTGCGATCAACTGCACCAGATCACCTTTGACAATATCCGCACAGAGAATTTGCGTGAACACGCCGTCACGTTTGACCGTCGCGGTCGGCTGCACCAGTTTCGAAACATCGTAGAGCTTCTTCTCACTCCGGACTTCCTGCAGAAATCCGACGACTGCATTCACGAGGATGATCAGCAAAATGATGACCGCACCCTGAGAATCCCCCACCGCAAACGAGATCGCAGCAGCGACGAGAAGCAGAATGACGATGGCACTCTTGAACTGTCCGAGAAAAATCTGCAGCGTCGTCTTCCGGTGCTCCGGGATGAGGTTCTTGCCGAATTCTTTCTGTCGCAGCACCGCCTCGGCTGTCGTCAGTCCAAGAAACTGTGTTTGTGTATCGGACATCCGGAAAGTATAGCAGATTTTGGCTTCTCCTGCCATTCCCGACGCTTCGCTGATGCACTTACGCAGTCCTCTTGCTGCCTCTCTTCCGATCGATCGCATTGAGAAGTTTTTTGCGAAGTCTGATGCTGATCGGCGTGACCTCGACAAGCTCATCGTCCTGGATGTACTCGAGTGCCATGTCGAGCGTCATGAGTCTCGGCGGCGTGAGGCGAATGGCTTCGTCCGCGCCGGAACTGCGCATGTTGCTGAGTTTCTTCTCCTTACTGACGTTGACCTCGATGTCCTGACCGCTCGGCGATTCCCCGACGATCATGCCTTCGTATACCGGAACGCCCGAGCCAATGAAGAACGTACCGCGCTCCTGCAACTGCCAGACGGCGTACGCAACGGACTGACCGGTGACACCGGAAATGATGGACCCCGTGGAACGCCCGGGCATATCGCCGGCATACGGAGTGAACCTCTGAAACGCGTGTGTCAGGATGCCATCGCCTCGCGTATCGATGATGAATTCGTTGCGGAAGCCGAGGAGACCTCGCGTTGGAATTTCGTACGTCAGACGTGCGATACCGTTCTTCGTTTCCATGTTCTGCATCAGCCCTTTCCTGCGACCGAGTTTCTCGATCACACCTCCCGCGTACGCTTCCGGCACATCGATGTACGCAACTTCAAGCGGTTCCATTTCAACACCGTTCTCCTTGTGCATGATTACTTCAGGACGGGAGACCGCGAGTTCGAAGCCTTCTCTGCGCATGGATTCGATGAGCACACCGAGGTGCATTTCGCCGCGACCGGAGACTCGGAAAGCATCCGTACGCTCGCCGAAGTCGATCTTCAGTCCGACGTTGGTCTCGAGTTCTTTCTCAAGCCTCTCGCGGATGTGGCGCGTCGTCACCAGCTTGCCTTCTTTTCCTGCAAACGGAGAGTCGTTGACCATGAAGTCCATGGCAACTGTCGGGGGATCAATCGTAATCGCTGCGAGCGGCTCAGTCTCAGGATCCGCAACGACGGTATCACCGACGTAAATCTCCGGAAGTCCCGCAATCGTCACGACGTCACCGGCAACCGCCGTATCCACTTCGACCTGCCCGATGCCTTTGTAGACGAGAATCTTGGTGATGCGACCCTGCTTCGAAATTCCTTCCGGCTTCTTCACGAAGACCGCCTGGTTCTTGCTGAGGGTTCCCTCGAAAATTCTTCCGACCGCCAGGCGTCCCGCGTACGAATCGTACCCGAGGTTCACCGGCTGAAATCGGAGAGGCTTCGTCGCATCGTTCGCTCCCGGCTTTACGTGCTCCAAAATCATATCGAACAGCGGCGTGAGGTCTTTGGACTCGTCTGCTACTTTCCGCTTTGCCACGCCGTCTCTGCCGATGGCATACACGTAAGGGAAATCGAGCTGAGCATCCGACGCTCCAAGCTGCACGAAGAGATCAAAAACGAGACTGAGTGCGCGCTCGGGATCTGCGCCGGGTCGATCGATCTTGTTGATGATGACGATGGGTTTGATGCCGATCTCGAGAGATTTCTTGAGCACAAACCGAGTCTGCGGCATGGGACCGTCGAACGAGTCGACGAGCAGACACACGCAGTCACACATCTTCAGGACGCGCTCGACTTCGCTGCCGAAGTCCGCATGCCCCGGTGTGTCGACGATGTTGATCTTCGTATTTTTATAGAGAATCGAACAGTTCTTGGCGTAGATCGTGATTCCGCGTTCCTTCTCTTGTTCGTTGCTGTCCATCACGCGCTCGGTAATTTCCTCATGCTCATTGAACGCACCCCCCTGACGAAGGATTTGATCCACGAGCGTCGTCTTGCCGTGGTCGATGTGCGCGATAATGGCGATGGTTCGAAATTCCATAAGACGAGGCAGTGTAGCGATTTTTCAAGGCTTGTACAAGGGACGAAAGCTGTGTACCATTCATTCATGGTAGGTTCAATCCTTCCATCGGCGTCTTCGTTTTCCACGGAGGCGTGCTTTGCCGTACTTCTGTAATCTATGTGTGGGATCATCGCCGTCTCCGGCTTCCGCGATATCATCCAGGATCTGTATGACGGACTGATCGTGCTCCAGCACCGAGGGCAGGATGCCGCCGGCATCGTGACGTTCGACAATCAATTTCACCTGAAGAAGTCGACCGGAATGGTCAGCGAAGTCTTTCATGGCAGTTCACTGCAACGTCTGAAAGGTCCGATGGGCATCGGTCATGTACGCTATCCGACCGCAGGCTGCAGCAGCGAATTCGAGGCGCAACCGTTCTTCGTGAATTCGCCCTTCGGCATGGCACTTGCTCATAACGGCAATCTCACAAACGCAGCCGATCTCGCGAGAGAAATCCGCGAACAGGATTACCGCCATCTCAATACGAACTCGGATTCGGAGGTTCTCTTGAATGTCTTCTCCCTCGCACTTCGAAAGCAGCGACCGAAGAAACTGAATCCCGAGCACATCTTCCGCGCGGTGAAGACGGTCTTCCGCCGTTGCAGAGGAGCGTACTCGGTGGTCTCCCTCGTCGGCGGGCAGGGCATCGTTGCATTTCGCGATCCGCACGGCATTCGTCCGCTGCAACTCGGTCGCCGTCGCTACGGGATGAAGTACGAGTACATGATCGCATCCGAGAATACCGTGTTCAAAGCGCTCGACTTCGAGTTCGTGCGCGACATCGCACCCGGCGAGGTCGTCTTCATCGACCAGAACAATCGTCTTCACAGCAGAGTCGTAAAGAAGGGAGAGCTGAATCCCTGCATTTTCGAATGGGTGTACCTCGCGGCACCGGACTCCACGATCGACGGCGTGAACGTGTACAAAGCGAGAGTGCGCATGGGCGAGTCGCTCGCGAAGCAGATCAAAGCCGCCGGCATCCACATCGACTCGGTGATCCCGATCCCCGATACCGGCAGACCGGCGGCAGCGGGACTCGCCGACAAACTGAAGGTTCGGTACCGCGAAGGCTTTGTGAAGAACCGCTACATCGGTCGCACGTTCATTATGCCGGGGCAGGAACTCCGCAAGCGCAGCCTCAACTTCAAACTGCACCCCATCGATCTCGAATTCAAGAACAACTCCGTCCTCCTCGTCGACGACTCCATCGTCCGCGGCAACACGAGCAAGAAGATCGTCGAAATGGCACGCAAAGCGGGAGCCAAGAAAGTGTACTTCGCCTCCGCTTCACCGCCGATCATCGGACCCGATCCGTACGGTATCGATCTTCCTACGACGACCGAGTTGATCGCGACGGATCATACGATCCCCGAGATCTGCAAAATGATCGGTGCCGACGGTCTCTTCTTCACCTCCATTCAGGATCTTCGCAATTCGGTACGCATCGGCAATCGAAAAATCCACCGGTTCAGCGAAGGATGTTTCACGGGCAAGTACCCGACACCCGAAGTGACACCGAAGTTGCTTCGCAAACTCGGGTGCGGTCGGAACATCACACGCGAATCGTTTCGGAAACAGGAGGATGGAAACCCGGATCAGACGAAGATGATGGCTTTAGTCTAGTCATGGTGAGGAGCACGAACATTCATGAGTGCGTCTCGAACCATGACGTGCTATCGTTTGAACAATGAAAATCCTTCTCGTCTCCAACTCCGCACGCGGTCACGCAATCGCCGAGGCCTTTGCCAGAAGTCCCCAGAATCCGGAGATCATCGCGGCATGCACGCTTCGCGATCCTGGCATGATGAAGCTTGCGAAGGATCTGCGAGTCGTCGACATCAACGGGCTCTCCGGCATCGTGCAGATCGCGAAGGAAACGAAACCGGATTTCGCATTCATCGCTCCGGATGATCCGATCGGTGCGGGCTTAAGCGACCGGTTCGAATCGATCGGCGTTCCCTGCGTCGCACCGAAGAAGAACCTTGCGAGGATCGAAGCGAGTAAAGGGTTTGCGAGAAATCTCATGCAGAAGTATGGGATCGGCGGCAGTCCGAAATTCCGAGTCTTCACCTTCTCGTCGATGGATGCCAAGAGACAACTCGACCTGGATATCCGTCACTACCTCGAGTATGAGCTCAAGGGTCAATACGTCGTGAAGTACGACGGTCTGAAAGGCGGCAAAGGCGTGAAACTCAGCGGCGAACATCTCAAGACCATCGACCTCGGTGCGAAGTACGCGATGGAATGCATTGAACAGTGCGGCACGGTGGTGATCGAAGAGAAGCTTGTCGGTGTCGAGTTCAGTCTGCTGTCATTCGTGTCGGGCACGACGACCGTCGATATGCCGGCGATCCAGGACTACAAGCGCGCGTACATCAATGACGAAGGCTTGAATACGGGAGGCATGGGCACCTACAGCGACAGTAATCACCTTCTGCCGTTTTTATCGGAAGCCGATGTCAAGATTGCAAGCTCGTTCAATGCGCAGATCGCGAAGGCGCTGATGGAAGAGTGCGACGAGCCGTACAAGGGAATCCTCTACGGCGGCTTCATCGCGACCGCTGACGGAGTGAAGATCATCGAGTACAACGCCCGTTTCGGCGATCCCGAAGCGCTGAATATTCTTCCGATTCTCGAGACGGATTTCGTTGCGATCTGCCAGGCGATTATTTCCGGGACTCTCACAAACGACCTCGTGCGCTTCGCTCCTCTCGCAACGGTCTGCAAGTACATCACGCCACGGAGTTACCCTGAAGATAAGAAAGAGAAAGGTCAACGCGTGATCGTGCCGGATAAAGTTCCGGACAACGTGCGCATTTACTACGGCGATGCCCACATGAGCGACTCGGGAGTGGTCCTCCTCGGGACTTCACGCGCAATCGGCATCGTCGGGATCGGAACGACGATCAATGAGGCAGAGGAACTTGCGCAGGAAGTGTGTGAGAAAATCTCCGGACCGGTGCGCTTTCGCGAAGACATCGCGACGGTGGAATCGATTCAGAAGAGAGTTGATCTGATGCAGAAATTGAGAAGGAGGTAGCTATTCGTCATTCAACTGAAAAATAGGACCATTTTCAGGAATTCCAAGGCAGCCCTGCCAACGACTCAAACTACGATCAAGTAAGTAAAAGACATTTGTCCTGATGGCACCGATCAGTGCATGGGCAACATTCGGTCTGACGGCATTCGAGTGCACGTCAGCAAGAAGTTTTTGCGCACTCAGAATTTCCTGCGAGAGTTCCCTGGCTGCAGAACGCTCGTGCGAAAGTGACTCTTCATTTATTACGATTCGATTACAAGCTTCAGGATCGATCGAAGCAATTTGCTCAAGTATAGAAACGCTCTGTGAATTGAACTCACTTTCCATAGTTTAATAATATGAATTTTCTGAACAAAGTCAAATACTGTCATTGACAATCGTAATTATAGTGTTAACATTCTCTCCTTTTACATTTCCTTCCAATTTCTATGGAACAACTCACCCGTCAGCTGAGCGCAGTGCAGACCGCTGCGACAGCGAGCATTGTCACAGCAGCACTTCTCTCACTCCCGCTGTTTGCGGCAAGTACGGATACGACAGTGGCAATACGCAATGAATACGATGCAAAACATCTCGTGAGTGTTTTCCAGAAAACCGGTGCGGAAACGACCGGATCATTCACCAATCGATCCATCGACGAGAGCGGATTCGATTTCACAGCCTACAGAAGCAACACATGTTTCAGTCCGACTGAAAACGATCTTGCAGCATGCAGGCAGGAATTCGGTGCCTACGCAGACCTGCGTGCAACGTATGAGTCCGGTGAATTGAATGTCATTCTGGAAACCGTTCCGTATCTCAAGGATGCCGCTGCATTCGCACCTGCACCAAAAACCATGCAGACGATGGAGCGAAGTCCGGAGAGCGAAGGCGCAAGCAACAGCGTTCAACTGACAACGCCGATTGAAAGGCTCATCCGTGAGCGCAGCGAGAAGCTTTGGAAGGAGTGTCAAATCAAAGAACCGAGCCGCGAAGCTGCCTCACGCTGCTATCAGCGGAACATTCGCAGAACGCAGGAGTGGAACCAGCCTGCGGAGGGGAATGTGTATTAACGGTTCGAGACCCTTCGAGAACCTCAGGGCAGGCTCAACTGATGTGCTCCTCACCGTGACAAACCCTCGTGAATTGTCATGCTGAGGAGTGCGAGTTTCAGCGAGCGCGTCTCGAAGCATGGCAATTCATAACTGTTTCAACAGTTCTTCCTCTTCCCACTTCTTCATTCCGGCAACAATCGGGCCGAGTTTGCCCTGCATGATCGCCGGGATGTTGCTGAAGTTCAGATTTGCACGGTGATCCGTGACACGATCCTGCGGGAAATTGTACGTCCTGATCTTCTCGCTTCTGTCTGCCGTTCCGACTTGCCCTGCGCGCAGATCCGTTCGCTCTTTCTGCAGACGTTCCTGTTCTGCCGCGTAGAGTCGGCTCCGCAGGAGCGACATCGCAAGTGCGCGGTTCTTGAGTTGCGAACGCTCGGTCTGGCACGCGACGATCACGCCGGTCGGAAGATGCGTGATGCGAATGGCACTCTCGGTCTTGTTCACGTGCTGTCCTCCGGCGCCGCCGGAGCGATACGTGTCGATCCTCAGATCTTCATTCCGTATTTCAATCTCCGCTTCTTCCGCCTCGGGAAGAATGGCAACCGTTGTCGTTGAGGTGTGAATACGACCCTTCGCCTCCGTCGTCGGAATCCTCTGCACGCGATGCACGCCGGATTCGAACTTCAGTTCGCCGTACACGCCGACTCCATCGATCTTTGCAGCAGCCTCTTTAACGCCTCCCGCATCGGCATCGGAAAGATAGAGCAGCTCTGTCTTCCAGCCTTGCTCTTCGGCATACCGCAAGTACATCTTCAATTGCTCGGCGGCAAACAGCGCCGCCTCTTCTCCACCTGCACCGGCTCGCACTTCAAGAATGACGCTCTTCTCATCATCGGGGTTTCGCGGAATCAGAAGACGTTTCATTTCTTCAAGGAGCAGAGGAATTTTCTCACGTCCTTTCGCGGCATCTTCAGCTGCAAATGCCTGCAATTCAGGATCGCCTGCAAATGCTTTTTCATCGGCAATCGCCTGCTCCGCCTTGCGGTATTCCGCATACTTCTCTTCAAGCGGAAGGAGTTGCTTCATCCGACGCGAGAGCTTCGTCACCTCTTTCACATCTCCATACACTGCGGGATCTTCCATTTTCTTTCGAATGGAATGAAGTTCTTCGATGCAGGCACGGACTTTGTCGATCATAAAAGGATTGTAACAAGGAATGAGTGATTAGTAAGTAGTGGTTAGTGGTTAGTAAAAAGCAGAATACTAACCACTGATTACCAACCACTAGCCACTCACCTACTTCGTCCTCTGATCCAGCGCATCGAACTCGAAGCAATGCTCTCCTGCGGGATGGTTCCAGAAGATGTCATACCCAAGATCGCGCGTGAGTGCGAACGTCGCACAGAGCTCGAACGAGGAGCCGTTGATTGTGTACATGTACGGAGCAGACGTCTCGGGATCTGAAATGCGAAGCTTCTGATAAAGAGCGTTCGCAGCAACGGTTTCCAGGTCTTTCGGGAGTGGCTTTGGCAGCACTTTGGTTCCTGCGGGAATTGCAGGAACAGGTACTCCGCGTGCTTCGCCGTAGACAACGTTCAAGATCTCGTTCTGAATCGCCCGTAGGTCGCTGATGCGCTGCTCATCGAACTTCTCTGCACGCCCCTGCATGGGGCTACCGACGATAAAGATTCCGTAGACGACGAAGAGTGCCGTGAGAACGACGGACGACCAAAGGTAACGTGAATGAATCGAACTCGATTTGTACTGCTCATGCTCGATGCGGAGCACCGAGAAGTAATACCCGAAGGGCAAACCGCTGAGCACGAGCACGGCAAAAACTTTCAGAACGAACCGAAGGGTCAACTCACCGCTGAGCAGCGTAAAGAGCAGCGTGATGCCGTCACCGATGAGCGCGCAGGCGGTGACGAAGAGCGTGAGGTACGTAAGCCAACGACGTACGCCTGAGTTGAGTTTCTCGGGTTTCGCGCAGAATTCGCGATGCAGAATGCGTGAGAGGAAAAGAAAAATCGGAAACGAGAGAACGATCACCGCAATCGACCAACGAATAGTCGAAGCATCAGCTGCCGTTCCGTACGCGTAATCCGTAATCGCCGCATCGGGGAACCAACGACCGATGTACGTGAATGCGAGAATGACCAAACTGATGACTGTTGCGTAGAGTGTCGTGAAGGCGAGTAAATGAAAGAATGCATCTCGTGCGGAACCCGTGTCACTCGGCAGCGGTATCGGCATCGTGAGTGTCTCGGATGCCATGGCAGCGGCAATGTCTTTCTCTTTCCATCCAGCAGACAGGAGAAGCATGCGGATCGTCTGATGATCCATATTTTTGGATCTGGCGTGCGCGATGAAGGACGAGAGTGAGTTTTGCATAACGGGAAGTGTAGCACATCCACGACAAAAAACCTGAGGAGAGCGAACTCCCCCCAGGCGCCAAACTAACCGCGCTTAGCGGTCAGGCCAGCACTGCACAAAGCATGCGCTTCATGCTGCACCTCCTTTCTATTCGAGGAAAAGTAGAGGTGAGAGAGGAGTATGAGGATCTATGTCATACTGTCAATATGCGTATTCTGGTTGCCATGTCCGGCGGAGTCGACTCCAGCGTCGTCGCGCATCTGCTTCGTGAGCAGGGACATGAGCTTATCGGCGTGCGGTTCTCACTCTGGATCGACCCGCTCGCCCCGGCACTTGCGCAGGTACTGCCGAGCAAGTGCTGTACGACGCAGAACATCTCGCGAGCATCGACCGTTGCAAAGAAACTCGGAATCCCACTGCATATCATCAATCTGGAAGATGAATTCAAGAAACAGGTTGTCGATCCGTTTCTGGATTCACACAGGAAAGGTCTGACACCGAACCCATGCATCGGGTGTAATCGGACGATCAAGTTCGGAAAATTGATCAACCTGATGAGTGAACTCGGATGCGAAAAACTTGCGACGGGACACTATGCGAGAACGGCGACCGAACGCATGCCTGACGGTACGGAACGCGCGATTCTGCTTGAGGCTTTGGACTCGCGAAAAGATCAGAGTTATTACTTATATGGACTTGACCAGAAGCAACTCAGTTCCGTGATGTTTCCGCTTGGAGGGATGCGGAAAGATGAGGTCTACTCACTCGCAAAGCATTTCGATCTTCCTCTGTCGGATAGCTACCGCGAGAGTCAGGATCTCTGTTTCTTTCCGGAGAAAACGCCGCAGGAATTCCTAAAACGTCACCTGAGTGCGAATCTGAAACAGGGCAACATCGTTCGTCGTGACGGAACCGTCGTCGGCACACACGAAGGATTGCCCCTCTACACCGTCGGTCAGAGGCGCGGGCTTGGGATCGGCGGACTCAAGATTCCGCTTGAAGTCGTTGCAAAGAAAACCGAGAGCAATGAACTCGTCGTCGCGACGAAAGGCGAAGAGCACTGCAATTGCGTGACACTCTCGGATCTTCGATTCATTTCGTGGAAACCGGATGAGAATGAACTGACTCCCTTCGAATGCAGAACGCGCTCACTTTCGATGAAGAGGAAGGGAACGCTGAAACTCGATGGTTCCAAAGCAGTATTTACGTTCAGCAGTACTGTTCCAGTGCAAGCTGCCGGACAATCACTCGTGCTCTATCGTGGCGAGGAAGTCGTGGGTGGCGGGGTGATGGAAGCTCACTAAACAATGTGAAAGTAGTATTTTGTCAAAGTGCGCAGAAGCGGCTCCTGTGCTATAATAATTGACTACTTTGCTCACCGTGCACTCCGCTCACTACGACAGCTTCGGCAATATCATCCTCGATGACGGGGAGAGGGTTTCGATACGCGATTCGGAAGAAACTGAAGTACACGTTTCCAGCAAGCATGTTGATGAGCCGAAAAAGCCGCACTCAACTTCATGGACTGCGATGCACGATGCGCCTGCAAGACATTCACGCATCGACAGGATGGAAGTCCCGAAGACTCCTCCGGAGCAACCGAGGAAGCTTCTGCAATCGCAGGCACCGAAAAAGTCTGCAATGAAAAAACTCGGAGAGAAAACGAAAGACATTCTCACGCGAGGCACGAATGAAAGTGCATCCCAACTGTATGCGACAGTTTCCGAAACGGGCAGGGAGTTCCACTCTCTGATGACGGCATGCAGAGCGATGCCGAAGCGCATGCACAGCGCACTGAACAGTTTTCTGCAAAGTGCCAATGCGCCAATCCGGATACCGTCATTCATGAAACAGGGCAAAAAGCCGCCGACGAGGCTGAAGCTCTTCCTCGTCGACACCGTCCGCTTCGGCGGAACATTTGCGGGAATCTTCTTCGTGCTCTTCCTCGGCATCAACGCGCAGAGTTTCTTCCAGATTGGGAAGGCGGAACTGGCACTCGGCAGTGATCTGCACGAACAGCAGGGGCTGGAGCAGATCGTCAGCGGAAAATCAGGAGAGAGCCAAAGTCCAAGTGATATCAATGCAACAAGCTCATCTGATCTTCTCTCGTTTCTCCCTTCCGTCGGACCCTACGAGAACAGATTGATCATTCCGAAGCTCGCAGAAAACGTTCCGATCGTACGACCGAGTCTCCAAAATTTGATGCAGGAGAACTGGAAGAAATTTGAAGATGATATTCAAGCGGCTCTCCATGACGGTGTCGTGCACTACCCCGGCTCCGCAAAGCCCGGGCAAGCGGGAAACTTCTTCCTCACCGGTCACAGCTCGTACTACCCGTGGGACGACGGCAAGTACAAAGATGTTTTCGCGAGACTCAAGGACTTGAGCCCCGGTGACACGTACTCCGTCTACTACGGCGGAGACAAACACACGTACCGCGTCACGGCGAAGAAAGAAGTGAAACCGAGCGATGTCTCGGTCCTCGATCAACCGACGAACAAGCGCACCGCAACACTCATGACCTGCTCACCGGTCGGCACGACGCTTCGGCGTTTGATCGTGACCGCAGATGAGATCGATCCGGAAACGGGCGAAGCGCTCAGTGTCGGCGAGAAAGTAAAAGACGATCTCAAAACACCGACGTCGAGGCTGGAGTCATTGCCTATTTAAACGTTTTTGGGCAGCAATGCCACATTTCCATTGACGGTTGTCGCACCTTTTCGGAGCGGGAGATGATGGAACATCGCGGAGTGCGAGCGAATCGAATCCATCGCTCCGTCACTCACCTGTTCGAGCATCAGACCGAAGAGAATGAAGATGCAACCGAGGATCTGAAACGACTGGATTCTTTCGCCGAGGATGAGTGCTGCGAAGAAAATACCGATGACGGGTGTCGCAACCTGAATGAGCGCGAGTGTCGTGGCACTCAGACGATCGAGAGATTCGTAGAAGAACGTCAGGTTCAGGTAACGGGAGAAGAACGTGAACGCGAGAAGCAGCAGAACTTTCTCAAGCGGGAATGCAGTCACTTCCTTCACGAAGGATCCGTGGAGGAAGAGCGCGACAATAGAAATCACGACAATGGCGCCGATGTTGCGGATGAGGATCGCAAGCTCCGGCATGACGTGCGAGAGGTATCTCTTGAAGAGCACGGATCCCGCGCCGGAGAAGAGCGCTCCGGCAACGATGAAGAAGTCACCGAGATGCACGCTGGCAGAGACGCCTGTTCCCGCCGTATTCACGATGAGCACACCCGCCATGACGATCGCTCCCCCGAGCATCTGCATGTGACTCACTTTCTCCTTGAGGAGGAAATGTGCACCGATGAGCACGATGATGATATCCGCGGATGACAGCATGGATGCATTGATCGCTGATGTGCGCGCAAGCCCCGTGAAGAACAGCAGCGGCGCAACGGCAGAGCAGAAGAGTCCGACGACCACGGACATGACAATGGATTTCCCATCCATCTTCTTCAGTTCCTTCAGGAGTGGGAAAAGCCCGAAGGTCATCAGAATGAAGAGTGCTGTCAGCGCCTCACTGAGAAGAAGTAGTGTGACGGGTGACAGAAACGGTGTCAGCCCCTTCGCAAGCGCGTTGTACGTACCATTCCACAGGAGTGCACCAAATCCGAGGATGATGCCAAGGTGGTACTGATGTTTTTCGTAGGTCAATTTCATAGGAATGTAAGTGTTTGTCTTTTCTATATTATAGTATATTTTAAGTATTTTGTAAACTATTGATTTTTGGTGCCGAGGGTGGGAATTGAACCCACACATCCGATAGTGGATAAGGGATTTTAAGTCCCTCGCGTCTACCATTCCGCCACCTCGGCATACCTTCAGTATAGCCTTCGAAAACGCAGGAAGCATCCCGCTCCCGAAGTTCAAAATTATCCCTCTGTCAGCTCTCCCACCAAATTCTTCTCCATGAGCTCGCGAAGTCGCTTCGGATTCTTCGTCTGCGTCAGCGCCCACATGAGCTTCGTGACGGCGCACTCGTACGTCATGTCTTTGCCGGAAATGACGCCGAGTTCCTCGAGTGCAAGCTGCTTCATGTAGAGCTGCAGATCGATGGATCCGCGGAGAAGCTGCGAGGTGATGACGATCGGAATCCCCTTCTTCGTGACTTTTCGAATCCACGGAAAGAGGTGCTCCGGGAGCATTCCAAGCCCATAGGTGCGCAGAACGATACCGTGGGGTTTTGCTTCGAGCATTGCATCGAAATACGCTTCGGGCATTCCGGGATGCAACGTGATGGAAACGACATTGGAGTCGAACGTCGGCAGACATTCGAGCGTGCGCTTGCGACGGACGATTCTCCACGGATGCAGAGACGTGGACAGATTGTACTCGACGAGCGGAGGAAACCGCGGACTGTCGAACGTCTCGAGGATCGACTGATCCGATTTCTTCGCGCGCGTGCCGCGGAGCACTCTGGGTCCGAGTGCGATGCACACTTCGGCAAGATCAAGCTCCGCGGTGCGAATCGCGTACGCGAGATTCATTCTCGCATCGCTGCCGACATCGCCGATCGGCAGAAGTGCTCCGGTCAGCACCACGGGCTTGCTGAGGTTCTGAAGTGCAAAACTGAGTGCTGCAGCGGTGTACGCCATCGTATTCGTCCCGTGAATGATGACAAAACCCTCAGTGTGACTCTCGAGCTTCGCAATCATCTTCGCAATCGATACCCAGTGCGCTGGGGTGATGTCCGACGAACCGACATTCGCAATCGAATGGAATTGCAGTAACGCTTCGCTCTGCGCCTCCGGAATGTGACGATGAATTTCGGCAAGAGATTCGATCGGTTCAATACGACCGGTCTTACGACTTCTGATCATTCCGATCGATCCGCCGACGTAGAGAATGGCAATCGTTGGTCTTGGCATGGGGTCAGGATACCACAATCGTTTCTTCAATCCTCATCCCCCACCGGCCTTCGAAATACAGCCCCGGTTCGATGGTGATCACTTCATTTTTCTTTATTTTTTGAGTCGGCGCACGCGATGACAGTGTCACTCCTTCATGAATATCGAGACCGACACCGTGCCCCAGAGCATGCGAAAATTCCTTGTCGTATCCGTAGGACTTGAGCACCGAGCGAGCGCACGCATCGAGAGCACGGTTTGTCACACCCGGCTTCAGTATGTTCATTGCCGCGGCACTCGCTTTCTTCAAGGCTGTCATCGCTCTCTTCTGATCAGCTGTCGGCTTCGCCGTGAAGTACACACGACTGTAGTCACTGCAGTAACCGGCGAATTTCGTCCCCACATCGATCTGCACCAGATCGCCCTTCCGCAACTTCCGATCCGTCGGGTGATGATGCGGAACAGCCGTATGCTCTCCGAATGCAACGATGCTCTCGAATGCCATGCCGCTTCCGCCGCGCTTTCGACATTCAAGTTCGAGAATCCATGCAAGATCTTTCTCCGTGATGCCGGGTTTCAAAAAACGCGGAATCAGACGCAAGACAGATTGTGTGATTGCACAGGCGCGCTTGATACGACGAAGTTCATCCGGTGATTTCGATCGTCGAAACTCCTCGATGATTCCTACAGTTTGAACAAATTTTGTATTCTTAAATTTCCTCTTCCATCTGTTCATTCTCGATAGTGTGACATTGTCAGATTCTATGCCGACATTCTTCAGATTTTCGAGAGCGTTCTGAAGCGTGTCGATCGGGCAAATCTTCAACCCCTTCGACTGTATTTTCTTCGCCGACTCCAGATAGCGACTGTCAAGAAACAGAGAATATCCCTTCCCAGTCACGAGAATGCACCCTGCGGAGACACTCAAACCGGTCAGATACAGAATGTTTGTGAGATCGGTGACAAGAAGTGCTTTCGTGCATGCTTTTTTGAGCAAAAACGAAGGCTTTGGTCGGCTGGAAGAAGGCATGAAGAGATCTGGTACTGAAAGCCAAAGTATGGTATCATAAGATGATTATTTCACACTCACTCCATGCAACAGATTCTCCCACGATTGCGACACTGCCTGACCGCCCTCACAAGCGTGATGGTTTCTGTTCTTGCATTGAGCAAAGCATATGCCTCCGTCTACTGTCCCGGGGGTGCCGCTTCATGCGGAGGACTGAACGCAACACCCTTTGGGGGAATGAGCACCAGAACCAGTGTGGTGTCGATTGTTCTCGTCATCATCACGTTCATTCTGAATATCATCGTCATTATTGCCATCCTGGCAATCATCATTGCGGGGGTGTACCTCATCGTGAGCGGAGGCGATGAAGGACAGAAAGACAAAGCGAAGAAGATCATTCTCTATGCCGTGATCGGCATCATCGTCATCGTTATGGCTCGTGTCATCGTTCTCATTGCAGAGAATTTGTTCTGAACCATCCATGCGAAACGCTTCAAGAGTTCTCGTCGGCTCGACCATCAGCCTCTGCGCAATTCTGTTCGCGTCTGTCGTTTTTGCACAGAATGACGGGAGCCCTGTCGACACCATTCAGATCGAAGCCGGCAAGATGCTGGAGATCAGCACCGATACGATCACGACAAAACCAGATTTCAGCTGGATCCTCACGAAAGACCGGAAGTTCCTGAATGCAGAGCGCACGAGGTTCTTCCAGACACGATTCGCACAGACCGGCAATTACATTCTGGATGTGAGCGTGCAGGACGCACAACCTGCCAAGAACGATTACAACGCATTCCATATCACCGTGACGGAACCCGGAACGGAAGCGACGCCGACGAGTACCACTACAACGCTGAAAGCTGTGCTGAAGACGATTCCGGCTTCCATCCAGGGAACAGTGTACGTTTCACCGAACGGCGGCATCGTCACGATCGACGGCAGCTCGTCGACCGGAAAGATTTCGTCGTACTTCCTGGATCTTGACAATGGTGTTGATACGGATGGCAATGGAGATCCAACCGACGACAGAGACAATCAGGACACGTACTCCGCTCAGAGCGGATCGCCGATCCTCTATCTGATGAAGAACAAGTCCGGTGCGCGAAAGATCACACTCACGGTGACGGACGCAACGACGGGGCAAACGAGCCGTGCATCCGTCAATGTGGTCTTCGGGCAAGCACCGGCAGGAATGGGCAGTCAGCCGCAGACCGATCCCGGCAGTCCGATCACCATCGACCAAACAAACGGAATTGCCAGGTTCAGCGCGCAGATGCCGGACGCTGAAACTGCGGGAAGGGAACTGCTCTACGAATGGAACTTCGGCGACGGAGGCAGGAGTCTGCTGATGACCCCTGTCCACACGTACGCGATCAGCGGAACGTATGCAGTCAGCCTCACCGTTCGCGACATCTCGAACGGTCAGATCGTGTATCAAGGATCGACGAGTGTGCAGGCGGAAGCATCGCCGGCTGCAATGGGCAGCCAAAGCTCAGCATCGAGTGATTCGCAGGGAGGAGACACGAAAACTCCATCGGGGTTCTGGTCGACTGTGAAAGTTGGATTCATCGTCATCTTTTTAATCGCACTCGCTATCGGTTTGTACATGCTCTTCACGTGGATCAAGCGGAAGACAACGGGGACACTCGTCACGACGATCGAGAACATGGAGAAGACGATCGTGAAGAGCGACAAAACAACCGACGGGAAACCGGAACCGCTGAAGATCAAGAAAGACAATCCCACGACGGAGGTTCGGACTCCCGTTCAGGGGGATCTCCTCGACAAAGAAAAATCGAAGACGGAGTTCTCCGGCACGAAGCGTGATAACGCCGTTCCGGTCGCCGCATCCGGTCCGGTTCCCAGCTGGCTCGCGAAAGCATCGACCACTCCGATAGCGAGCCCTGCTCCGACTGCCCCTGCTCCCATCCCCGCTCCGGTGATCGATGCGACTGTATCTCCCGCAAAAGTTGAACCGCAAAAACCGTCTGCTGCACCAAAAAGTCCAGCGGCTCCTGTACCGGATTGGCTGAAAGAAGCACCACAGAAAAAAGAAGCAAAACCAAGTGCCCCGACCGCTGCAGCCGTCACTCCGATCCCTGCTTCTACGGCAGCAAAACAGGAACCGAAGCAACCCGCTCCGCTAGCAGCCGCACCCAAAGAACAACCAAAGCCGCAGAAGCCAAGCGTACCGGCTGCACCAATTCCTGCACCGAAGACACTTCAAGAACCACCAAAACCGAAGGCGATCACAGCTCCTGTAGTTACTGAGAAGAAGGAAGTGAAAGTGCAGGCTCCGGCACCGGCACCGCAGCCGCCAAAGAAGCCGACACCAGCTCCTGTGAAACCAAGCCCTGCTCAGACAGCAACTAAGCCAGTCCCTCAGGATATTCCGAAAGATGAGAAAGCGTCATCGAAACCTTCGGCAAAACCAAAGACAAACGGAGGCGACGAACCGCCGATTGCGATCATCAAAGCAGATAGTTTGATGAAGTAGAGGGAGATTCAGTGATCTCCGCAGCATTCATGTACCTGAGTCGCAGTGTCGTTTTTTTGCGCAGCCAATCTCGCTTTTCTTTCATCGTCGAGTATGGCTTTTGCAGCAGGATTGATGCTACTGAGAGCATGCAGAGCATCGTGACGAAACGGAGAATGCTGATCGAATGCAAACTTCTCGATTGGTGCAAGCAAATGAGCCGTATGCTTCTTCGAAGTCAGCACTTCACTCAAAGCAACGACCAATTTCATAATCTCCCTAGTCCAGGAATCATTCATATTCGGTCGCACCTCAATAAACCTCGACATTAACATCTCTTCAGACGCATCATCAGAAAGATTGGCAAGATAGTCACCAAGACCAAGTGGCTCTAGTTTCGCACGAGCCTGCGAAAGCAGACTCACCCCTTCAGTCTCTGCCGATGATTGAACAAGTTCGTTATTCATATACCACAATGCTGCGCTTCCTGTGGCATAAGTCAAGAAAATGGTGACTGGGGCGATCGACGGGACTCGAACCCGCGACCCTCTGGACCACAACCAGATGCTCTAACCAAGCTGAGCTACGATCGCCATGGGAGAAAGAAAAGAACAACTGACGAGAGCATAGCTTTTTTATGTGCGCCCCGCTACACTCCCCCGCATGGCTGAGCTGAAATATCGTTCACCGAAAGGCGTGCATGACGTGCTCCCGTCGGATCACCAGTACATGACGTACATCAAGAAAGCAGTGCGTCACCGCGCGCGCCAGGCGGGCTTCAAACGCATTGATCCGCCGATCTTCGAGGAGCGTGCGCTCTTTGAGCGGGGCATTGGTGAACACACCGATATCGTCGAGAAAGAACTATTCACTGTCTCCAGAAAAGGTGCGGAGGACACCGCAAGCAAAGACTATGCGCTCCGTCCGGAGTTCACAGCCGGCATCTGCAGGAGTTTCATCGAGCAAGGGATGCAGGAATTGCCGCAACCGGTGGAGCTCTATGCCATCGGACCGTGCTTTCGCTACGACCGACCGCAGAAGGGTCGGTATCGCCAGTTCCACCAGTTCGACTTCGAAGTGATCGGACTCAGTGATCCCTCCATCGACGCGCAGCTCATTCATATGGTCGTGAAAATCTTCACCGATCTGAAGATCCTCGGTCGTCTGTCACTGCAGGTGAATAACATCGGCTCACCCGAGGATCGGAAGAACTACGTCCAAGCACTCAAAGATTACTTCGTCGGAAAGGAACGTAATCTCCCCGAACTCGATCGGAAGCGTCTTGCGGTAAACCCGCTCCGGCTCCTCGATTCCAAAGAGGAAGACACGATGATTCTCATCAAGATGGCTCCAACGCTCGATCAATTCATCGGAACGGAGAGCAAGAAATACCACGCGGTGCTTCTGGAGTACCTCGACACGCTCGGCATTCCGTACACGCAGAATATGGGGCTGGTCCGGGGGCTCGATTACTACAATCAAACGGTCTTCGAGTTTTGGGACAGTTCGACCGGCGCGCAGAATGCGGTCGGTGGAGGCGGTCGGTACGACTACTTGCTTGAAGAGCTGGGAGGAAAGGCAACGCCGGGTGTCGGCTTCGCGGGAGGAATGGAGCGGATCATGTGGCACATGCAGGAAGCAGGCGTTCTCGCCCCGAACAAGGATCAGGTGGACGTCTTCGTGGCGCAGCTCGGACCCGAGGCGAAGAAAAAGTCTCTGCCGCTTGTCAGCGAACTCCGGGACCTCGGCATTCACACCGTCGGTGCCCTCGGCGAAGCAAGCCTCAAAAGCCAGATGCGCCTCGCAGATCGTTTCCAGGCAAAGTACACGCTGCTCCTCGGACAGCTTGAGGTGAAGGAAGATACGATCATTCTCCGCGACATGGCAGCCGGGAAACAGAAGCAAATCCCCTTCTCCAAAGCGATCCCCGAGATCGTCAAATTGATCGGAAAAAATCATCTCGACAGCTACTCGATCACGGACAAGTTCGGAAAGTTTTCAGATCCGGGGGAGGGCTAGATCGAAGCGAAAGACTTAGAGAACCTTTCCGACAACAACCTCATCCAGACGCATGTTGTATCGGGAACGAATTTCCAGACTGAGTTCATCGATCGTCCTCGCGTACGCCAAAATCGAGGCTCCGTTCAAAGAACGGGCAACCAACTCACCTTTGTGTTCTTCACGCTCATCATCGGGGATCTGAGCATAGTTCTGGTTATACACGCCAAGTTCGGAGAGATTGTCGTTCATATATCAAGGTTCTTTACACCTTTTGCATGCGTCTGAATGAACTTCTTTCGTGGAGGAACGTCCGGACCCATGAGCGTCGTGAAGATCGCATCCGCCTTCTCCGCATCTTCAAGCATCACACGAAGCATGATGCGTCCTTTGGGATCCATCGTCGTCTCCCAGAGCTGATCGGGGTTCATCTCTCCCAAACCTTTGTAGCGCTGGATGTTCGCCTTTCTTGCTTTCGGTTTGTCTGCCTCTTTCCCATCTTTCGCTTTCTTGCCCTTCGCCGGCTTGCCTTCTTTCACATCTGATTCAGCAGACTCAGCGGGCTCTTCGTTTTCACCTTCCGCATCCAGATCAGCCTGTCCGATCCCCCACTCTTTTAAGGTGCTTTCTTTCTCTTTGTCCGTGAATGCGTAGCGGGAATCTTTGCCCATGCTGATTTTATAGAGCGGCGGCTGCGCGATGTAGAGCTGTCCGCCCTCGATCAACTCCGGGAAGTAGCGGTAGAAGAGCGTCAGGAGAAGTGTGCGGATGTGTGCACCGTCGACGTCGGCATCAGTCATGATGACGATGCGGTGGTAGCGAAGCTTGGTTTTATCCTTCACCTCTCCGATGCCCATGCCCATGGCGATGATCAGTGACTTCACTTCGTTGTTGCTGAGCATTTTGTCGAGTCTCGCCTGTTCGACGTTCAGGATTTTTCCTTTCAAAGGAAGAATCGCCTGGAACTCGCGGTTCCTTCCTTGCTTCGCCGATCCTCCGGCGGAATCTCCCTCGACGATGAAGAGCTCGCATTCGCTCGGGTCTTTGCTGCTGCAGTCGGCGAGTTTGCCGGGAAGGGTCATACCTTCGAGTGCGCCTTTGCGAATCACGGCATCGCGTGCGGCTCTCGCTGCCATGCGGGCACGCGCTGCGAGCAAACATTTTCCGACGATATCGCGCGCATCGCCGGGGTGCTCCTCCATGTACTCCGCAAGTTTCTCGTTCACCACGGTCTCCACGGCGGTCTTCATTTCGGCATTGCCGAGCTTGCTCTTGGTCTGCCCCTCGAACTGAGGATCTTTGAGACGCACGGACACAATTGCCGAGAGCCCCTCGCGCACGTCATCGGCGGTCAGGTTCTCTTCCTTCTCTTTCAGAATCGCTTCTTTGCGCGCATACGCATTGATGGTTCGGGTCAGTGCAGCCTTGAATCCTGTGAGATGCGTCCCGCCTTCCGTCGTGTGAATGTTGTTGGCGAAGCTGATGCACTGCTCCTGGAACGCCTGGCTGTACTGCATCGCAACCTCGACGAATCCTTCCTTCTCTTCCTTCTCGAGCCAGATCACGTCGCCGATCGCCTGCTTGTCATGGTTCAGGTGACGAACGTACGCAGAGATGCCGCCATCGAAGTGGAACCTATAGAGACGAGGCAGGCTGCTATCTTCCTCCGGACGCTTCTCGCGTTCATCCATCACCGAGATCGTGATCCCGCGCGTGAGGTACGCCTGCTGCCGGAAGTGCGCGAGGAGGAGGGAGAGACTCATCTCGAGCGCATCGAAAATCTGACTGTCGAGCATGAACTGAATTTTCGTGCCTTGTTTCTCAGTCTTGCCGATCGCCTTCACATCCGCCTTGGGCTTGCCGCGAACGTACTCTTGCATATGTACTTTGCCATCCCGGTATACTTCTGCACGCATGTAGCTGGAGAGTGCATTGACGACAGACGAACCAACACCGTGCAGACCTCCCGACACTTTGTATCCCGAATCATCACCGCCGAATTTTCCACCGGCGTGGAGAATGGTCAGCACCGTTTCGAGTGCGGATTTCTTGGTCTTCGGATGGATGTCGACCGGAATGCCGCGACCGTTGTCTTCGACACTCACCGATCCGTCATCATGCAGCATCACGATGATATGATCGCAGTGTCCCGCCATCGCTTCGTCGATCGAGTTGTCGACGATTTCGTAGACGCAGTGATGGAGTCCCCTCTGGTCGGTACTGCCGATGTACATGCCGGGGCGCTTGCGAACCGGCTCCAGTCCTTCAAGAACCTGGATTTTATTCGCGTCGTAGGTTTGCTTGTTGTCAGCCATAGGTCTCATGCAGTGTAGAGATCCGAAGCACCGGAATCAATGCATGCTGAATCGCTCATTTTGGCTTCGGCTTGCGATGAATTTGACATTATTACTTTATGTTACTTGATAATATCAATGATCTTCCCTATACTTTGCCAATGCCGCGCGCAGTTATTGTTTCGGTATTGCACCGAGCGCTGCGCAAAGCATCATGGTCTTTCAGAAGGAGTCTTGCCATGTTGGTTCTTTCCCGAAAACGCGATGAGAAGATCCTGATCACACTGCCCGATGGGCGTCTGGTCGAGATCATGGTTGTCGATATCCAGGGGGATAAAGTCCGCCTGGGAATCGAAGCACCGAAGGAGGTGCCCGTCCATCGCCAAGAGGTCTATGAGGCCATTCAGAAAAAACAGAATGTGCCTGTCGCCTCCACAAAGAACTAGCAATCAGTCTCACGGCTGGTTGCAACCGATCGAGAGGGTGACGTTCGCGCCACCCTCTCCTTTTTGTATCTTCTCCTCCTCTCTCCGCTTTGCTATTCTCCATTGTCAATCCTCCCCTTCCTCCCTACAATCTCTCCGCTATGACAACCACCAACCCACCCGCTGCCGGATTCGTCGAGAACGAAGACATGCTCATCACGAAGGAAGGCTTGAAGAAAATTAAAGAAGAGCTCGATTTCCTCAAGACCACGAAGCGTCAGGAAATTGCGCAGCGACTGAAAGAAGCGATCTCGTATGGAGACCTCTCCGAGAACGCCGAGTACGAGGAAGCCAAGAACGATCAGGCGTTCATCGAGGGACGCATTCTGGAGCTCGAGAAGCAGATCAAGAACGCAAAACTCATCACCGAAGGCATCGTCTCGAAATCCAAGAGCAAGACGATCGATATCGGTTCGATCGTGACGGTGCGCAACAAGACGGACAGCGACGAGCCCGAGACCTACACGATCGTCGGCAGCATGGAAGCAGACCCGATCGAGCACAAAATCAGCAACGAATCCCCGATCGGCAAAGCTCTGCTCGGTCGTGAGAAAGGAGACATCGTGGATGTCGTCGCACCGGCGGGAAAGTTTAAGTATGAGATACTGAAAGTTGCGTAATTGAATTACGAATTATAGAACATTGCTGCTCTTGGGTGGGCTTCCTAATTCATAATTCTTAATTCATAATTCATCCATGGCAGACCAATCCCAACCGCAGACCTCCGCTCTCGTGATCTCTCCTGAAATTCAGGAAAAGTTCGGTTCGCTTCTTGCGCTCATCCAGGGATCGGAAAGCATGAATAATGAAGAGAGACAGTACTGGATCAACATCCTTCCGGTCATGACACCCGAGCAGATCAAAAATCTGGATGACATTCTGACGAATGAGAAGAAGCAGCTTGCCGCCATCGATGAGAAGTACAGCAAGGAAGCAGCCGGATCCGGAAAAGTGATCGACAGCAAAGCGATGGAAGAAAAGATAAAGACAAAGAAGAAGCAACGTGAAAAAATTGAAAAAGCGGCTGCGGAGAAAGAAGAGCAAACCGAAGAAGAGATACTCGGGAAGATACAGGCAATGTAGGTTAGGAGTGGGGGTTCGTCATTAAGATCATCCGCTCGCTCAGTGCGATTACCTCTCCCGGACGGTCTGCCGAGTAATGGTAACCACCGGATTTCAGCTGAATGTCTGCATCGGCTGCCATCGCAACAAGAGCACGCATTCGAGCTAGACCTATCGACTTCGCAAGCGGCAGAAGCCCCCGTACCTGCATGAAGTACAACCCCGTCGACGTTGCAATGGAACGCTCGTTCGTAATCCCGGCATCGACTGAGGCAACGACGAGAGTGAGATTCTTGATCATCGAGAGGAGAATCGTCCAGAGTCCGTACGCATCTTCTCCGCGTTCAATGCGACGGACGAAGAACGCATGTGCCTCCGTTGCCTTTCCCGAGCCGATCAAATCGGTCAGTTGCCATACAATCTGGTCTCCCGACGGCACCGCGAGAGTCTCGACTTCTCGAATGCCGATCTCGCCCTTCGAGAGTGCCGAGAGCTTTTCGAGTTCGCTTTCGAGCATCCACTGATCGGTACCGACAATCGAGAGCAGTAACTTCTCCGCATCGGAATTGATGGTGCTGCCGAGTGCGTGCACAGTTTTTTGCACCCACTGAAGAAGTTCTGCGGGTGAGAGAAGCGGAAAAGATTTTCCCTCCGCAGTCTTCTCGATGTGCTTCAGAATCCCAAGCCTCTTATCCGGTTTCGATTCGACGATCGCAAGAACCGTCTGCGGGTGAATACTCTCGATAACCCGCTGAAAATCTTCCTTCTCGATCTTCGGAAGCCCTTCCAGAATCACCAATCTCTTCTCCGCAATGAACGGCATGACCGAGACGGCATCCAGAAGATCCGACACCGTCTTGCCGGGTGCCTGCAGAACCAGCAAATTCTCGGGTCCGTGCTTTTCCGTAAAAATACCCTTCCAACGAAGAATTTCTTTCGAGAGGGCATACGTGTTTTCGCCTCTGAAGAAGTAGAGATTCTTGAGATCCATGAGAGTGCTATCGTAACATCATATCCTCTATATTAGTCAATTCTTCTCCGTGGAGAAAAATGCCATTGTGGGCTATAATGATAGGAAATGAAACATTCCTATTCTTTCTTCGGCAAGAAATCCCTGCGCACGATTGCCATCGTCGGAAGCAGCATGACGGTTGCGTTCATCCTCGGTGTTCGCACTGCGGGTGACGTACAGCCGGTCGTCGGTGAGACGCGTGCGGGCGGCGCCGTCATTCTCGGTGATCTGAATGGAAACGGCATCGTGGATATCGATGATGCGAAGAAAGCTCTGGAACTCGTGAAGGGTCTGCGAACCCCTCTCCCGCAGGAACTGGCTGCCGATCCCGATCAGAACTTCACGATCACGATCGATGACGTACTTTCCATCCTCAACTCGATCAAGAAATAAAAAGAGTCTCAGAGATCATACAAACATACAACTCTATGAAGTCCCCTCGACTCACATCAATTCTTGCAACCAGCGTCCTCTCTGTTCTTGCGTTTTCGCGGATGGCACTGGCACAAGACAGCAATCCCATCGGACTCGTGCTCGAGCCGCACTGTGCGAACGAGGATCGAACGCACTGCCCCGTGTTCGATGTGCTGAATCCAACGCATCTTTCGACCAACGTTCTGGAAGTCGGTGACATTCTCGATGTCGACGTCGTCCTCCTGAATGGAATGAAGACGGGAATCAAGACGATCCAGAGCTGGCTTTCGTACGATCCCGAGAGTTTGGAAGTTCGCAGTGTCAGCCTGACGCCCGTTCTCGCAAAACCGACCCCGGGAGAGCAGAAGGCAGATCCGACACTCAAGATCATCAAGATCGGCGGTGACACGGGCGACATCAAAACGAACAGAGTGTCCATCGCTCGCATCACATTCCGCGTGAAGGAAACAGGAAAAAACAATCTCCTCTCGTTCGATAACTTCCGCGAGGATGGCATGGGGCAGACATCCGTACGAGGGGACTCCGTTCTTCATGACACGAACGGGGGGCTTGGCGAGGTTCCCTGTTTTGCGGGAATGGTTTGCAGAAAAGATCTGGTTTCACTGCTGCAGACCGAGCCGAGTGCGCTTGCGGTTCTCGTTGCGGGAATGAAGAAAGCGGCAAACGATCTGGTTTTCCCTCCGGCAGCATCTCTGCAAAGTTCTGCGGCAATGCCGATCACGCCTGTCAGCCAACCTGCTGAGACGAATCCGGTGCAGGCGAACACTGCATCGTCCTTCGGGCTGCTGCAGGTGCAGAATGTGCGCGTCACATCCAGAGACAGCAGTATTTTCCTCGGATGGCAGCCGCTGCAGAGCAGTGCGCTTGCCGGATACAACGTCTACTACGGCACCGTCAGCGGCAGGTACATCCAGAGACGCTCGGTTCCGGCAAACACGTCCAGTCTGGTGATTCGCGATCTGGAACCGGGAACAATGTACTTTTTCGCAGTGCGAGGGTACGACGCAAATGATCTGGAAACGGTCTTCAGTCAGGAAGTTTCCGTCACCGTCGGCAGCCCGGAAAGTTCGTCTGCACCACTGGTCGGAGGGATTCCGGATGTGCAGACCGCTCCTCAAAATTTGATCAAGAGTCGCGGCGGAACGGAGGTCAACGGAACGACCGGCACAAGCGACACTCTCATTGTCTTTGCCGTTCTCTGCGCCTTCATCGGAACCGCATTTGCCGCACACAGGCAATATGCTCTGTTGCGTCCCCTTCCTTATGTCAGATAACCCTCTCTCCTCCGGCTGGACGAACGTGGACGACGAACAGGTTCCGGTTCGTGTCGCATCATCCGCAGCACCTGCATCGCAGAAAATTTCTGCGTCTCCCGCTTCGGTTGATCCTCAGCAAGAACACACTCATCATAAAAGAGCCGAAGCGTCCATCGCACCGAACCCCGGAGCGATGCGCCTATCGGCATTTGCCGGAATCGCAATCGTGCTCATATTCGGAGCACTGTACCTCGGCATCGACAGTCTCCGTGGAAGTCTGACGAACGACACTGCGAGCGGGACGACGGTGACCATCACCGCAGACGGTCAATTCTCACCGTCGAACGTCAGTGTGACAGCGGGGGGAACCTTGGTACTCGAGAACAAGAACAAGGATCCACAGGTCATCAAAGTGAGAGGGAGCGGCAGTGAACTCTTCCCTGTACAGGTGCTCTTTGATACACCGTATACGTTCGTGATCCCTGTGGATGTCACGGGCGTCTTCACCTACGTTTCCGAAACGCTCCCGGACAGTCAGCAACTGACGATTACGGTCACGCCTGCCATGGAAGCAACTGCTGCTCCGACACCGGACGCTGCATCAAACACGAACTCTCTTCCCATTTCCGACCCTCAGGCTGTCGTGCCGATTCCGGATACCCAAACACCGCAGAACACCGCTGATATCCCACTGCCATTCGGCGAATCTGATGCACGGGTCGCAGCGCAGACGACGGAAGTTCCCGTACTCGACACAAGCGTCTCGGTTCAACCGACCGAACAAGCAACGACGATCACTGCGGCAACGGAAGACGGCAATGCAACGGAAATTTTCAGCGTCGGAGCATCGAAGAGTTCTGCGGAGCCGACGTCTGTGCAGCCATCCGGAACAATCGCGATCAATCCGTACACGGTAGGAAGTGCAAAGAATGAAGGATCGACTATTGCGAAGAGCGCGAAGAACCTTCATAGCGGTGCACCGCTTCTTCAAGCGCGCAGACGCCCGAGCATGAATGCATCAACAGGACCTGCCGCATGGGGAGTGTTCCTCGGATCAATATTGTTGATGATGTTCGCCTACCAATTTCTTCTCAGGAAATTTGAATAGCGATTCATGAGTCTCTAAGGAAAACAACACAGTAGTTGACAAATTCAATTATATTTTTATAATGCAAATATGCAACTGCCTTGTGAAGAAATTGCAGAAGCGGCTTCTCACCAGAAAGTGGATCTCGAGCGTCTCTTTACCGAAATGATCGAATCTGTCGCTCTTCGACTTCATTCTGTTGGCATTGAGGGTGGTCTTCGTGCTTCGGGAACGGAACTTACTGCATTGACTCAGAAAATTCGCTCGCTCGGATTTACAGGTCTTTCCAATGGGCAGTGGAAAAAAGTTCTCGATATGGAAGAGATCGAAGCACCTTCCATTCTTGAGAATCTTGAAAGCCTCATTCGTGCCTTCGGTCGCTACTGCACGATTAATGATGCTATGGATCTCCGCATCAGTATTCAAGCATGGAGAACGATCGGTTCAGATCTTCCCGTCGATGCATTTCTCAATTGCCTCGCGGAAACGGCAGTCAACCAACAGCTGGATGCTCAAAAAATCGGCGTAGCTGAGATGAGACTTGTGCATTCCCAAATCGATGTGGATCTCCTGAACGAAAACAGGAAAATTGTGCTGATGACACGCGGGAAAATCGATGCGCTGCTGAGAAGCTGATACGGGGTCTTCACGGAATAAGGCTGATTTTTGGCTTAGGGAAAAGCTCATTTCTATACTGTTGCTCTCTACATTTGACATATTCCCGATACTGTTTACAGTGCATCAAACTATGAATGCCGCCCAATGCATCATCACCAAACGGTTTGCAGGTTCACTCGAGCATGCTGAGGCGTGCCTGCGTGATTCCAATGTCGATCTTGCAGATGATGTATCGGACATCGATATTCATGGCACGATGACGGATATGCGTTGGGCACATGCGACGATTCTGACTGAGAAAGTTCTTCTCGTTGCGTTTGCGGAAACTGTTGAAACCGCAGCAATGACGATTGAAGGATTGATCGACGTTGCCCGAAGAAAACTTTTCGAAGGAGACACTCTGAAAGGAAAATTTGTCGACGGCATCGTGGGGTACTACCAAGACATTGGAATGATTCAAGATGTCGAACCTCATCTCCTGAGTGTCTACCAAATGATCAGAAGTGAATTCAGGAGAGTGGTGCAGGAACTCTGTCCCGAAGAATCTCCGAAAAAAAAGAGAAGCCTCGAAGGAAGACCGCGACTCGATTGTACGAAGCCCCGAGAAAAGAACCACACAACCAAGAAAAATGTCTATAACAGAACAAGAATGCGCTGCGAACCGGGCAGTGAGTTGAAAAGCTTTTGAGGTTGGTGGGCCGGGCTGGATTCGAACCAGCGAAGGCATAAGCCGTCAGATTTACAGTCTGATGCGTTTGTCCACTTCGCTACCGACCCACGAGTAACGACGGTGATTTCAGGGAAAGAACGTATTTACTGCGTGAGTGTATGGCAAGCAACCTCATTATTCAATTTATAAAGAATTTCACACCATCAGAAAAGGAACCCAACACAGTGAAGTGGGGGTTCCAATCGATTAGTCCGGTGAAGGACCAGTCTGGACAATCTTTTAAGGGATTGCTTAGAAACAGTGTACCACTCCCCTATCCGGTTGTCAACACCGTCTAGAATGCTTCCTTGTGCTCGTAAGGGGTCTTCTCTAGAATCCCGTCCATCTACTTCTTCCCCTTTTATTCCCATGATCGTTCAATCACACGTCAAGGAAACTCTCTCGAAGATGGGTCTTCGCTGCGGTGGCGACTTCTGCGATGCCCTCGCCAAGGAGTGCGAGAACCTCGTCAAGAAGGCTGCAATGCGCTGCAAGGAGAACAAGCGCCAGACAGTCTACGGATGTGACTGCTAATTAATTGAAATAAAAAAGGTCATCTCTGTCGAAAGGCAGGATGACCTTTTTAGGTATGGAAAGTATGGAAGGTTACATTCTCTACTTTCCATACTTATTCGTACCGAAGCGCCTCCATCGGGCTCAGTGCGGCTGCTCTCCGTGCCGGATAGATACCGAAGACCAAGCCTGTTCCTATTGCCATCGCAAGTGCCATGAAAATGGCTGAGAAAGAGAGGACGAAATGGAACTCACCGAGGAAACGTGCTGCGACGGCACTCAGGAGCCAACCGAAGAAAATGCCGACGACGGTGCCGATCGCACCGCCCGTGAGAGTGAGCGAGACGGCTTCGAGGAGAAACTGAAGCAGGATATCCGCCCTCCTCGCTCCTACTGCTTTCCGAAGACCGATCTCTTTCGTGCGCTCGGTAACGGAAACCAACATGATGTTCATGATGCCGATGCCGCCGACGAGCAGAGAGATCGCGGCAACAAGCGAGAGGAAAATCGTCAGCCCGAGCGTGACGGAATTGATGATCTGCGTGATCTGTTCGGCACTGCGCGCGATGAAGTCGTCCTTGTCGGGATCACCGGTGGGATTATCGAGATGATGCCTCTGCCTGAGTAGCATCGTGATGTCTTGTTTGGCAAGATCCGTATCATTGACAGCCTTCAGCGTCATATAGCTCAGGTGCTTCTGACCGCTGACGGCTTTGGCAGTCGAGAACGGAACAAAGACGAGACTGTCGAGGTTCTGAAGTAGGAATGACCCAACACTCTTCAGTTGCCCGACGACGGTGAACGAGAAGTCACCGACCGTGATCTTCTTGCCGACAGGATCGGCATTGCCGAAGAGATCTTGTGCGGTCTGATACCCGAGAACAGCGACAGATTTCGCTCCGTCCACATCACTCTCATCAATCAGCCTGCCGTGGTCCAACTTCAGTCCGTAGTTGATGGTGATCTGCCCGTACGAACCCATCACCATCGGCGATACTTCCTCCTTCCCGACTTTCACGGATTTCGAGACGAGAATGATCGGCACGACATTGGTGACAGTGGAGAGCTGCGAAACCGCCGTATAATCGTCGAACGTGAGACTGTCGAGGTTGCCGCCGAACTTCTCGAAGCCTTTTGGAAAGACGTCGATTGTATTCGAACCGAAGGACTCGACCTGCGAGACGATGTAATTCTGGAAACTTGAACCGAGAGAGACCATGAGCACGACCGATGCGACGCCGATGATGATCCCGAGCATGGTCAGTGCGGCACGGTTCTTATTGACCGTGATTCCTTTGAAGGAGGTGGTGAGGGTGTCTGCGAGCAACATATGCGTTGGCAACGAATTATGAATTAAGAATTATGAAGTATGGAATGCTGCGTAGAGTAATAGAGTTGAAACATAATTCTTCATTCATAATTCGTTAATAGTTCATTCATAACGCAGAGCTTCTATCGGATGCAGCATCGCAGCATGCCGTGCGGGAGAAATTCCAAAGATAATTCCTGTGAGCGCAGCCATGAGAAACGAGGCGACAATGGACTGAAACGAGACGGCGAAGAGGTACGTAGCAAGGAAGTATTTCGCAATGCCTGCGATAAGAAACGCGATGAAGACACCGCCGACGATGCCAATGATGCCTCCGATCAGGGTGAGGAGAACGGATTCGACGAGGAACTGAAGGAGAATATCGATGCGCCTCGCTCCAAGAGCCTTCCGGAGCCCGATCTCCCCCGTCCGCTCGGTGACCGAGACGAGCATGATGTTCATGATGCCGATGCCGCCCACAAGCAGGGAGATGGCAGCGATCGTCGTGATGAAGAGCGTCAATCCGAGCGAGACGGATCCGAGAATTTGTCCCGCCTGCGCGGAAGACCGAACGACGAAATCGTCCTTCTTCTGATCGTCCGTTGGATTGTCGATGCCATGACGGCGACGAAGAAGCGTCTTCACGTCGTCGAAGGCGAGATCGAAACTCTCGGTCGCCTGCATCGTCGCATAGTTCAGGAATTTCTGACCCGTAACATCGCGAGCGACGTTGAAAGGGACGTAGATGCGATTGTCCGCATTCTGGAAGAACTGCGACCCGAGTGCCTTCGTCGTTCCGATGATCGTATAGTGGCGATCGCCGATCTTGATGCGCTTCCCGAGAGGGTCGATCGATCCGAAGAATTTTTGCACGGCATCAGGCGCCAGTACCGCGACTGCTTTCGCGCCATCGTTGTCATCGCTCTCGATGAGGCGTCCGGTCTTGGCAACGATATTCTGATTCCGGAAGAAGTTCGCCCTCACGCCGAAGACTTGAGGAGAGCCTTCTTCGTGTCCGTACGACACGGTTCCGGTGATGAAGATCACCGGAGCAATGTCGGTGATCGTCTTCAGCTGCTCCAGTTCTCGAAGATCCTCGAATGTGAAACTGTCGTGACCGGTCGAGACCGAATTCGGTCCGCCTTCCTGCTGTCCTGGGAAAATGACCATGCTCTTCGGACCGAGCGAACTGATCTGTCCCAGAATCACACCCTGCATGCTCTGACCGACAGAGCTCATGAGTACAACAGATCCGACTCCGATGATGATCCCGAGCATCGTGAGCATCGAACGGTTTGCATTCACCGTGACGCCTCTGAGTGCCGAGCGAAACGTGTCTTTGAGAAGCATAATCTATTTGAGTGCGTCCTTCTCCCCCGCCATCACACGCTTGAAATCCTTGCTGTCACTCATGATGCGACCGTCCTTTATGTGAAGAATGCGTTCGGCATGCTCAGCAGTCGTACGCTCATGCGTGACGAGAATGATCGTATGCCCCTGCTTGTTGAGCTTCTGCAGAACCTGCATGACGGCTGTGCCGGAAGCGGAATCGAGGTTACCGGTCGGCTCATCGGCGAAGATGAGATCGGGATTCGTCACTAGAGCGCGTGCGATCGCAACTCGCTGCTTCTGACCGCCACTGAGTTGGTTACTCAGATAGTCTTTGCGATCGGTGAGACCGACGATCGCGATTGCCTCAAGAGCCCTCTTCTCCCTCTCCGAAACCGGAATGGTGGGATGGTAGAGAAGCGGCAGCAGCACGTTCTCCAGAACGGTGGTACGCGGAAGCAGATTGAACGCCTGAAAGACGAAGCTCACGCGCGTCGCCCGAATGCGTGCAAGATCATCATCACTCAGGCTTTTGGTCGGCTCTCCCTGAAACAGGTAGTCACCGCTCGTGTGTCCGTCGAGGAACCCGAGAATGTGCATCAGAGTCGACTTTCCGGAACCGGAGGGTCCCATGATTGAAACGAATTCTCCTCGCCTGATTTTCAGATTGATATCGAAGAGGACGGGCGTCAGCACGCCGTCATTCTCATACGACTTGTAGAGTGCCTTGGTTTCGATGAGAGGAGTGGTCGACATGGAAGTTAGTTGAATGAAAATTTTGAATTGCGAATAAGGAATTATAAATTCTGAATTGTGAATGAAAAATTATGAAGGGCATTAATCATCAATATGAGTGTAGCGGTGAACATAATTTTTCATTCACAATTCAGAATTTAAACCTCACTGTTTGATAAGAACAACAACTACTTCGCCTTCTTGTACTCCCGTCACCTCAACATTTCCTCCGATCCCTTCCATCCCTGTGACAACAGTTCGTTCGTCGAACGATTTTCCATCCGCACGCAGAATTCGCACTACTTTCGTTCCGGTTTCTTTCTCAAGCACAGAACGAAGAGGAACACTGATCACATCTTTCTTCATACCGGTGGTGATTTCCCCATCACCGGTCATGCCGACTTTGAGCCCTTCCTGCGGCGAAACGAGATCGAGCTTCACGCGATACTTGGACACTCCGTCTTTATCGGTTGCTGCTGAATCGATCTCACTCACAATCAGAGGGATATCCTGATTCTGAAACGCATCGAGCTTGATGGAACCTGTCTGCGACAATTTGACTTTGGGGATATCCACTTCGGATACGAACATTTCGATGCGGTACGGAGAGTCTCCGAGCATCGTGACAGAAGCCTCCGCCGATGGACGCATCTCACCCGCCTTCACGTTCACCTTCGTGACAATGCCAGCAACCGGTGCAACGAGGATCGTGTCATTGAACTGCGCGGCAGCGCGCGCAAGATCCGCCTGCGCCTGCCGAACGCGTGCACTTGCCGCATCGATATCGGTCTGCCGTGCCGGTGCACGCTTCAGAGCAAGTTGCGCCTGGTCGATCTGGAGAGAGGTCTGGTACGTCGCGATATCAGCATTCGAACGATCGCGCGTGCCCTGGAGTGAGGTAATCTGAGCCTGCTGAGCGGAAATCTTCGTGTCGTATCCGGCGGATCCATCACGGAGCGACTTGGAAGCAGTATCGATTGCAGAGAGTGCCGACTGCACAGAAGACTTCTGCGTCGCGATGGTCGACTTGTTCGTCTCGCGCGATTCGTTCGTGAAGTACGACGTGAGCGGCAGTGCAGAGAGAATATCGTAGGCACGGTTCAGAATATCCGTACTCGTGAACAGAATTTGTCGTGCTGCATCGTAGTTCTTGAGAGCCGTCTGATAATCCGCCGCAGACGCGGTGAGTTGGAGTGAACCAATGGCAGAGAGTGTTGATGTGATATTCTGCTGCATCGTGTCATACCCGGTCGGGTTCCCCTTCACAACTGCATCCTGTACGTCATTGGCATTGAACACTCCTTGTGTTGCGATCAATGCAGTTTTTGCTGTGGCAAGATGCTGAGAAATCGTGCTCTCCGCAGCAGCAACCTGTCCCGACAAACTGACCGACGCTTCGTTCTGAATCGTCCTCAGCTGTGCTTCCGCAATGAGCAAATTATCTTCTGCGTTTCTTAGTGTCTGCTTCACCGCTTCCAGCGAAGCGACTTTGTTCGCAACCTGCGCCTCGACGATCGCAATGTCTTCGGGACGTGATCCCTGGAGCAGAGCATCGAGCTGCGCCTGCGCCGATTGTCTGTTTGCGCTTGCACTCGCGACACTCGCGGCAAGACTCCCTGACCGGAGCGCAGCAAGCTTCTGCCCTGCCTTCACGGTATCTCCTTCCTTCACAAATACTTTCGACACGACATCGATCGTCGGAAACTGCAACGATAGATCTTTCTCGGAAATCACCGTTCCCACCGCTTCGACGGTCTGACGAAGATCACCTCGCACTGCAGCCGCAGTGACGTACGTTGCTTGCTTTGGACGCGTGACGGCGTACGAAACCCATGCGAGGACAAGAACGACGAACACGGCAATGGATGCCTTCAGGTGACTGCGAAGGAATCTCAAGGCGATAAAAGCCTTTCCTTTAATGGCGGAGAGAAGAGAACGCATGAATGGAAGACGAGTGAACTGCGTAATTATTACAATGAAATTATAATTCAATTATATTTATATGTCAATATCTTCCATGGCTTACACAAGAGCTTTCAGTGCTTCCTCCACCGCTTCACTCACAGGCAACATCTTCACCCCTTCCTGCGAAATTTTCTCCGAAGACAACATGCAATTGCTTCTGCCTGCTTTCACGACATTCGACAGATTTTCGAGCGTCAACCTCTCGAACACGTGCTTGGGATCGACGATCTCACGGTACCGTACCATGATCTCATACGGCGAAATCGTACCGGGATTCACGATGTTGTAGATGCCAGTTTTTCGCTTGGCAATGAGAGTTTTTGCAGCGACGAGAAAATCAGGAAGATAGGTGAGTGAGTTCTGTTCATCCAGTACCTTCGGATAGTGTTTGATCTTGCTAATCAAGTTTCTTGGATGGCTCGTCCCGTCAAACGGCATGCGCAGTCGCAACTGCAAGACCGGAAAATCCTTGAGGATCTGATCGATCCACAGCTTACTTCTCGAATAGAAGCTTCCCGTGAAATTCGGAGAATCCTTCTCGGTAAATCCGCTTCCTCCGTTATCCCCCTCATACGTGCAACCGGAGCCGATGTGCACCCAGTAGATGCTTCGCTTGCTGCAGGCATCGAGAAGATTCAGCGGTCCCTGCACATTGCTGAGAATCGTCTCGAGCTTATGATCTTCGCACCAATCGACATTGGGCTTTCCGGTTTTGCCTGCTGCATTGATGACAACGTCCGGCTTCTCGAGATCGAGAATCTTCCCAACTGCCCTGGCATCACAAATATCAACCTGAGGAAAAACCGCGGTCGGAAACACGCTCCTCAAATGCCCTGCAATGTATCCTCTGCCGCCAAAGATGAGGACACGGCTGTGAGGTGAGGAAGGGTGAGTAGGTATGGAAAGTAAGGAAAGTGATACGAGAAAATGAACAGTGGACAGCGTATCATAAATCACACAATCAATCCCCTTCCAAACCTCACATACTTTCCGTACCTTCCTTACTTCCCTTTCAAATCGAGCGAACGAAAAACCGCACATCACGTGCGACAATCCGGAATGGAGCAATACTGATTCGTCTCGCGAAAAATCTTTCTACGACAGAGGAGGCAAGGCATATCGACGTGCTGCTGAAGCGCATGGCAAAAGCATTCATAAAGGAGAAAACGCGAACGACCATCGATCCGTTTGCAGGAATTCTTCAGGGAGAAACCGAAACAACCGTTCATCTCGTCACGGGACAATCCGTGCAATTCGAAATCGCAGAGGGCGGAAGAACACGGACGAAAGCGATGCGAAACGGATGGAGAATCACGAGAGCACCACACGCAGACAAGCGAACGCTTCATCGTTCTCTGTGGCATTTGCTAGCTCTGTCGGCAAGTGTATCGGTTCGCTCGCTGGTTCGCGGCATCAATGAAGAGACGCTGCAGGTGAACATCACGAGTGTCGCGCTCAAGTTGATGCGATCGCGGTGGGGAAGTTGCGGGCGACGAGGGCAGATCGCACTCTCCACTCCGCTGCTCCTCACGAGCCCCCAAATTCTCCGGTACGTCATCATTCATGAACTCGCTCACATGCCGCACCCGAATCACTCGGCGAAATTCTGGCGAACCGTGGGAGAATTTGAGCCAGGGTACAGGAAGAGAGTGAGGGAACTACGAAAGTTCAAGCTGCCATCATGAAAAGGAATGTATGGAAAGTACGGAAGGTATGGAATGTATAGGAGGAAAAAATCCCTTCCTCACTTTCGCTACCTTCCAAACCTTCCGTACCTCTTGAGTCATCTACCGAATTCCCCCGCTCTGAGCTATACTCTTCCCCGATGCCAAAAGTCCGTCGGAAGGCCACACTTCGAAGGCGACGCAGAACCCCGAGGAAATCGAAGCCTCTGTTCGTGCTTGAGGAACACACCAGCAGGCAGGTAAAAGCAATCCTTGCGATCGGTCTCGGATTGGTGCTCTTCCTCGCTCTCCGCGGCAGTGCCGGAGCGATGGGGCTTGGCATCAGCAGAATTCTCACGTTTCTGTTCGGTACCTGGAATGTCCTTTTTCCCGCGATGCTCATCGCTCTCGGATGTCTGCTGATGATCGGCACATCCCCGAATATCGAAATTAAACGTACCGTTGGACTCCTCCTCTGCCTCAGCTCGTTTCTCGGGATCATCACGCTCCTCTCCCCTGCCATCGACATGGCGGATCATCGGGATGAGCTCGGGGGCGCCGTCGGTTTCATGGTGGCGTTTCCCTTCGTGGCATTCCTCAGCAAGGGGGCGGGATACATCATGCTGTTTGCTGTTTTTTTGATCGGACTGTTCGTGACATTCGAGCCTGATATTCCCGCAATGATTGTGAGCTTGAAAACTCCGAAGAAAGAGAAACGAGGTGCGAAGATAAAAGAAAAAGAAGAGAAGGAAGAGGAAGAAGAACCGGAAGATCTGGAAGATTTGATCGAACAGGGTGCGAAAGAAGCGGATCTCAATATCGTCCGACCCGAATTTGCGAAGCCGTTCGAAGAGAAGAAGAAAGACGAGCCGAAAGTACAGACGGTTGCGAAAGCGAAAGCAGGCGAGATGCTCGAGATGAAGAACACACGCTTCGAGGAATGGAAATTCCCTGAGCTTGACTTGCTCGATTCGCGCAGAAGCACGCTCACCATCGACGATGAAGAGCTGAAGCGTCAGGCGGCACGCATCAAGGAGAAACTCGCCGAGTTCGACGTGGATGTGACCATGAAAGACGCTCACCCCGGTCCCACCGTCACGCAGTTTACGCTGCAACCGGCGGAAGGCATTCGGCTGAGTAAAATCGAAAACCTGAAGGATGATCTCGCCCTTGCGCTTGCAGCACAGAGCCTGAGAATCGAAGCACCGATCCCCGGCAAAGCACTCGTGGGCATCGAGATGCCGAATGAGAAACGTTCGACGGTGTACCTGAAAGAACTGCTGGAATCGCAGGTCTTCCGGCAGTCGGAGTCGCCGCTCACGATCCCGCTCGGACGCGGCGTCAGCGGAGATGCGATGGTTGCAACCATCGAAGATATGCCGCACCTTCTCATCGCGGGAGCGACGAATTCCGGCAAATCGGTCGCGATGAACACATTCCTGATTTCTTTGCTCTTCCAGAACGCCCCCCACGAACTGAAGCTCATTCTCATCGACCCGAAGCGCGTCGAGCTGATGCCCTACAACGGCATCCCGCACCTTCTGACTCCGGTCATTACTGAATCCGAGAAAGCATTGCAAGCGCTACGATGGGCGATTGCAGAAATGGGACGTCGCCTGCATCGCTTCTCGGAAATCGGCGTCAAGAACCTCGCGGAGTATAACGAGAAACAGACGGAAGATGACAAGAAACTGGCACGCATCGTCATCGTCGTGGACGAACTCGCGGATCTCATGATGCGCCAGCACCGCAAAGACACGGAAACGATGATCGCCCGCATCTCTCAGATGGCGCGCGCTGTGGGTATGCACCTGATCATCGCGACGCAGCGCCCCAGCGTGGATGTGATCACCGGCCTCATCAAAGCGAATATCCCCACGCGCATTTCCTTCCGTGTCGTCAGCTCCATCGACTCGAGAACCATCATCGACAGCATTGGGGCAGAAGATCTGCTCGGGAAAGGTGACATGCTGCTGATGAATGCCGTGACCCCCAAGCCCGTGCGCATTCAGGGCATCTTCATCTCGACGAAGGAAATAGAACGGATCATCAACTCGGTGAAGGTTGCCGGAGGAGGCATGCTGACGGAGGAAATCACGTTCGGTGAGGGAAGCGAGCCGGGCGAGGGAGGAGGGATGCTTGCCCACCGTAGCCTTGGCGAAGGTGGGATCGATCTCGACCAGGATGACAACGGAGGAGACGATCTCTTCTTCGAAGCAGTCCGTGTCGTGCAGGAAACGAATAAAGCATCGGCAAGCCTTCTCCAAAGGCATCTGAAGGTGGGCTACGCACGCGCGGCACGCCTGCTCGACATCATGGAAGGGAAAGGAGTCGTCGGTCCGGTCGATGGTGCCAAGCCACGGAAGGTCTACATTGACAAGATGGCGGAGAGTGAATAGGATACAATGCTTTTCTTCCTCTATGCCACTAGAACACGATTTAGATGACCACGAGCCGCTCATTGATGATCATCTGAAACAGATCATCGGCGATGATGAAGAAGAACTCCCTGTTGAGGATGAAGCAATTTTTTCACTGAGATTTGGAGTGAGGAATAAACTTGTAAACACCAATTGGTTCCCGAATACCGATGAGGACAATCTTTCCGATGTCGCCTAACTTGGATCATGCGCATTATTGTTCTTCATCCCGACAGCGCAATGATTCTGGGCTCCTCTCGACCTAGATCAAAAGAAAACCCGCCCATTGTGCCGTTGCAATTCGAAATACCTACAGGAACGGCGTCGCATGAGAAAGTGATGGCAGAAATGGCGGAAGCACGCAAACGCTTCAATGCACGGTTCGGCACAATGACCGAGTCCGCGGTAGACTCCATCTATGAAGCTCCTCCTCGGAACAAACAATAAGGGCAAGATCATCGAAATGACAGAGGTGCTTTCCGGGCTTCCGCTGACACTTCTGACTCCCGGAGAACTGAAACTGAATGCTGACGTGGATGAAACAGGACAGACGTTTCAGGAGAATTCTCTGATCAAAGCGCGACACTTCTTTCAAGCGTCACAACTTCCGACGCTTGCAGACGACTCCGGCATTGTCGTCGATGCACTGAAGAATGAACTGGGTGTGTCCACTCGCCGATGGGGAGCGGGATTAACGGCGACGGATGAAGAATGGATTTCATTCTTTCTCGAGAGAATGAAGAAAGAGAAAAATAAGAAAGCACGATTCGTCTGCTGCCTCAGTTTCATCGATGAACTTGGTTCCGAGCACGTATTCAATGGAACGTGCGACGGTGTGATCACCGAGGCGCTGGAGGCGACGTATCTGCCTGGGCTTCCGATCTCTGCATGTTTCAAGCCTGATGGATTTTCTTGCGTTTATTCAGCCATGAGTATTGAACAAAAGAATAGTACAAGTCATAGGGGAAGGGCGATGAAGAAGATGAAAGAATTTCTGAAGAAAACTCTCGAGAGAGAACATGCTGAACACTAGTCCCGGACAGCAATGAAAGAGAAGGGCACCCCTCCGATCAAGCGACCTTTTCCGTCGAGCAGCAATTCTACATTCGGAAAATCAGGGTGTTTCCAGACTTTGAGGTCGCCACGATGATAATCACGACAGGTGAACGGAATATGCATGTGCAAATGACCTCTCCTGTACTCAAAAACATCAGTATTTTTCATAATAAGACCCTTGCGAATCGGTTGTCCAGAAATACAGACATTCCACACGGGATTGGATGAACGCACAACACCGTTCTTTTGGAGACGAATAATATTTGGCGGTATGAATGAAACAACCTGAGAAAAACTTGTCTCTCCTTGGAGAAAATCGTCAACAGACAAAATCGATGGCAGGAGCGGCCGAAGAAGAAAAGTAGTCAAGAGGAAGTGCATCATCGATCAGTACACCGTACGGAATGACGCAAGGAAACAGCATCGATATTTCGCAACGGAAACAATCCAAGAAATGGCTTGTAGAAAGCATCTATGGTGTTCTTAATCTGTGCAGAACCGATGGCAATCTCCATGCGAAGAAGCATGTTGCGGAGTCATCGTTCTCTGACCCTCGTCCATCAACTACTGAAACTTCGGAAGACCCAATTCCTCGATGGCGAGCGCCTTAAACCTAATATCCGAAGTACGACTGATCGCCTGAGAAAGAAGTGCAACTCTTCGTTTGTGCTCATCGCGAGCATTCAGAGCCGCTTCACTCGGAAGCAAATATCTTTTCGTCCGAATGACCGTGGATCCCAGAACGGAAATGACCATGCCTGCTACCATCGCCTGCAAAATCATCGCGCTCAGCCCGATGCTTGCAGCGACCGTCGTCAACTTCATCTCTCGCTGAAGAATCGCATACCATGACGATCTCATTTCTTTGCCCACACGCGTGCAGAGAAACTCAAATTCTTCGTACACATCGATCTTGGTTTTATCTTCTTTCAATTCCTGAAGACGAACGTTCAAAGCGTCGTGAGTGCGTTGCAGAATCGTACAGAGCTCCTTGTCCTTGCTCATGATTTCCGCAGAAATAGCAGCAGAAATCACATCGAGACGATCCTTCACGCTTTCGACTGCCCATGAGGGAACAGGTTCTGCCATGCGAATGCATGAGTATTGCCGTACGCAAAGAAGGTCGCAAATAATGAAGAAGATACGAAGCAATACTGCCTTTCGGATGCGAAAAAGTCTTATTACTCCCCTCTCTCAATCGGCGCGAAATCCAATGCAAGAATTTTCTTCCATACAAGTCTGATCAGCGACCGAAGATCTTCTTTCTCAGCATCAAGAATGGAAAACTGTCGACTGATGTGCTGCTCCCCGCGCTCACCGATGAATTCAAGTGAGAATGCTTGTGGCACAAGCATCGGTTCCGCTTGCTCGAGAAGCAACGAGTAGAACACAAGCTGACGGAAATTGTCGCCATCACGCGTGCGGGAAACTCTCCCCGGCTCCATGCCACCGCGGATCGCAGCAGGCGCTTTCGGTTTTCCGGTTTTGTAATCGATGACCACCGCATCAGCCGACGTCGCCGATGCCGTATCGATACGATCGATTTTTCCTTTGATCGGAATCCCTGCTTCTGGGGAGTCGGAAGAGATGCTCAACACCACACGATAGTCGCGTTCGACTGCATAGATGAAAGGCGTCGCGCCCTGCAGACGCTGTTCAAAGTAGAGGGGCAGCGCATCCTTCGCTTGTGAGAGAAGATCATCGCACTGCTTCTTCGTCAGAATCGTTCTCTCGGAAAGATACCACTGGAACGCCGCAAGGAATTGATGCAGGTCGAACGTTGTACCTTTCCTCACCGCAGTCGCCCATTCTTTCAGAGCCCAGTGGGCTGCGCTTCCGTAGCCGAGGGCACGCACCGACGATTCGGTGAGCCTCTCGGGCTGCCCGAGAAGATAGGTTCGTCGGAATTCCCGGGGATCATCCAAGAATGCAGAAAGAGAGCTTGGAGACAGTGCAAAATCGGCAATCCGTTCACGCAAGTACGCCTCCAGTTCTCTGTCCGGCTTCCGCTCCGGCTTCAGGAGCAGCAGTGACGACTTTTCCCCATCCTTCAGGGCTCCATCGATTTCCGGAAGCGGACCAGCTTCCGCGAAGAACACCGAAGGAGCAACTGCCCTGGCACGCTCACCGACGGCAAATTCCTTCGGGCAGAGCATGAAGAGTTCACGCTTGGCTCTCGTCATCGCAACGTAGGCAACACGTCTCTCATCCTGATGTTTCTCGAATGTTTTCCGCTCGCTCTCCCATCCGAAAAGCAGATCCTGCGGCACCGACAAGCCGGACTTCTTCGAACGGTCGTCCCAATGCCCTTCCCGAAAACCGCTGAGAATCACCGTATGGAACTCGAGACCTTTGCTCTGGTGCGCTGTGAGAAGTTGCACGCCTGCAGTCACCAGATGCGGCATCTGATACGTGAGGCGGAGCTGAGAGTAGCCCTCGTCGGCGTACAAGTTCAGGTCGGACAGAAATGCACGAAGCGTCAGAAACGGATGATCGAGACAGCGCTGTTTCACGTACCGGAAGAATGCTTCGATTGCTGCAAGATCGAGCGGGTCGGCGAGACCATCCTCCAGGGAAAGACCGGACTCCCGAAGCACATGCTCAACGGTTTCGAGCACCGAACGCGAGTGCTGTTTCTGCTCGAAATCGAGCAGTGCATCCCGTGCACGAATAAGGGTCTTACGATCGGTGAAGTCGATGCCTGATGTCTCGATCTCAAGAAGAAGATTCTTCCCGCTCTTCTTTGCCTCTCTCGCTGCCGCAATCACGCGTCCGATATCGGCGGGGTGACAACCGAAACACTCGCAAGAAAGTGCATGGAGAAATTCAGTATCGGAAGACGACTCGACACTCCGAAGAATCGCAAGCGCCTGCGAAACAATCGGATGCGTGAGGAGATCAGATTTCCCCATCAGGATCACCGGAATTTTTCTGGCACGAAGCACGTCGTAGATCGGGAGGAGCTCCGCATTCGTCTGCACAAGAACGACGATTTCCTGCGAGGGAATGCCGGCATGGAGACGCTCGTCGATGAGATCGGCGATCAACCACGGCTCTGCCGTGTCGGACGGCGGTCGCAGGAGGACGGGATCCGTTCCGACATCCTTCGTGAAAGCGTTCAGATCTTTCTTCAGGTCCGGAATCCTGCCGATCAGTCTCTCTTCGTTGTGCGCAATCAAACGTCCCGCTGCATCGAGAATTTTCTGTGTCGAGCGATAGTTCGTCGTGAGCACGATGACGGGTGCGCTCGGAAAACGGTCGCGAAAGCCGAGAAGATGTTCCATGTTCGCACCCTGAAACCGGTACACGGATTGATCGTCATCACCCACCAGGAAAAAATTTGGTTCGTGCGGGACGGTTGCGTACGTCGTCAGCTTCTCGATCACCTTCCACTGCGCACCGTTTAAGTCCTGCGCTTCATCGACAAGAATGTACTGGTATCGCTCCTGGAGAGACTGCAACAACCACTCTTCGGAAGAAAACGCAGCAATCACGGTCAGAATCATGTCGTCGTAATCGTAAAGATTCTGTTCCTGCAAGGCTTCCTGATAACGCCTGAAGAGATCTGTGAAATCTCGAAACTTTAGAGCCTGCAGCAGATTTTTTTCATGCTGCTTGGTGCCCTTCTTGCTCTTGCTTTGCATAAGAGCGTCGTACTCGTCAGCAACTCTGAGGAGATCCTGCAATGATTTTCCTTCGCGCTTGCAGTCGCTGATGCGACCGAGAATATCCGGAATTCTGTCGTACGGATTCTTCGGATTGATCAAGGCGGAATTGTCACTGACGGAATCGACAATCGACTGCAGCAGTCTGTACTTCTCGAGATCCGATATCGCCTTCTTCGATTCCCAGTCCGAAAACGTCGCCGTGTTGCGTGCAATCACCGAGTCGCAGAAACCGTGCACGGTGGATACCGTCACTCCGTACGCATCAGATCCGATGATTCTTTGGAGGCGCTCCCTCATCGCGACGGCACCGCTCGTTGAAAATGTCAGACACAGGATGTTACTCGGCTTCGCATGAGTCTTGTTCAGGATATTGGCTGTGCGCATCGCAAGAACCTGCGTCTTCCCCGTTCCCGGTCCGGCAACGACCATCAACGGACCTTCGACCGTATCCACGGCACGCTTCTGCTCCGGGTTCAGGCGCTTGTATTCCGAAGAGAAAGTGGGCATGGAGAAAGTATAGCGCAAGGCTTATGCCATCCTCTCACTGAGAATCATCAGAAAAAACATTTGAAAAGAAACCGTACCAAAAAACAGTAGAAGCCAGAGAAGAAAACCAAGTTTGATCGACAGCAGCGAGACGAGGGACACAAGAATGATCAGCAGGAAAAGAGTGGCTGCACTGACCACCGCAAGCCCGAGAAGCGAAGCGATCACTCGAAACCAGTGATGCTTCGTTCGCCTCATACTCTCTCGAAGGCTTTCAAAAATCCCCATGCTTCCGCTTGCGAGAATGGCAGGTGCGAGAACGAGACGGGGAACCATCACGAATGCGATCAGAGGACCCACAAAGGGAATCCAGAGGAAGGAACGGACGAAGAACCAAAACATGAGCAGAAGCATCCGGAGCGTCATCATCGGGAGGCGGCAAACAACTTCATAACCGGATACTACGGAACCGCCTGCGAGGAGAAGAAAAAATACGCATGCGATGAAGAGAATGGTCATATTGAAGAGAAAGGAGAGGAAAACCCACGGAGCGACATTCACGATGAACTTGAAAGCATCATCATTTGGCTGTGAATCCGGAGAAGTAGTCTCTTTCCAATCTCGCATTGTCATGTGTCGAACGAGGACTGCCGCATCCCGTTCATCGAATACCGCCAAGCGCTTGTCGATAGTCACCTGCAGCTGTTCCCAGGAAATACCCGCATCGGTTGTGATCCGGTCTTCAAGTGTCGAGACCGCCTGCCCGGTAAATGTCGAGACGATCGCCGACAGCAACGCAAAGCACAGGATGGCAACACCGACGACGTTCTTCTTCATCCGAAGCAGCGCAAGACTCGACACGAACACCGAGGAAAAACCGACAGGTTGTTTGCGGCTTTTTGCCATAGAAATCAGTCGCGAGGAGTCTCGATCGTATACGCGCAACGATCACACTTGAGGAACATCGATCCGCCCTGATGGATCTCGACCAGAGAACCCTTTCGACACTCCGGGCACTGCTTTCCGCTCATGAATGACGGTGATGAGAAAGCCGTCACCTTTGCCTCCGGCGAATGCTCTCGAATGGACACCGACCGCGGGTGATCGCGCAGTTTCTGGAGAACCTTGGCTTCGATCTGACGAATGCGCTCGCGTGTGACGCTGAATTCTTTGCCGACTTCCTCGAGGGTATGACCGATGCCGTCACGCAGTCCGAAGCGCATTTCGATGATCTTGCGTTCACGCGGAGTGAGGTACTCAAGCATCGCGTGAACATTCTCCTTGCGAAGTTGCCGATTGGTCGCATCGAACGGGTTCACCGCCTCTTCGTCCTCGATGAAATCACCGAGCTTGCTGTCTTCTTCGGAACCAACCGGAGCTTCGAGCGAGATGATGTCCTGACTGATTTTCTGAATGTGGCGGACTTTCTTGATGTCCATCTCCATTTCCACGGCAAGTTCCTCAACCGTCGGTTCGCGTCCGAGCTCCTGCACGAGACGCCGCTGCGTGTGCGTGAGCTTGTTGATCGTCTCGACCATGTGCACGGGGATGCGGATCGTGCGTGCCTGATCGGCGATCGCGCGCGTGATCGCCTGACGAATCCACCACGTCGCATACGTGCTGAACTTGAATCCGCGCTCTGGATCGAACTTTTCCACGGCACGGAACAGTCCGATATTTCCCTCCTGAATAAGATCGAGGAACGAGAGTCCGCGACCGATGTACTTCTTGGCAATCGAGACGACGAGACGAAGGTTCGCCTCCGCAAGCTGCTGCTTCGCTCCGGCATCGCCCTTGCGAATGCGACGGGCAAGCTCCACTTCCTTCCGTCCGTCAATCAGCGGAACACGACCGATCTCCGAGAGGTACATGCGGACAGAGTCATTGCTGATTTCGAGCAAATCCACCTCGCGCTCCTTCTTCTTTTTCTTGTCATCCGCAGCGGCTTTCTTTGGATCAACGGCGATGCTGATGCCTGCAGTCGCAACAACAAGAAGAGATGCATCATCCGTGTCCGCAGCCGTTGTCGCTCCCGTCCCGGCTTCGCTGTCCTGCAACTGCGCCGGGGTCTGGGTGTTCGCTTTCCGCTGCCAGATGAGCGTGTCCTTCACGTCGATCACGTCGATGCCGAGACCAACGAACAGTGAATACACCTCATCGAGAAGATCGATATTCTCTTCGGCATTGGGAACAGCCCTCAGAATTTCCTGATGGGTCACGTAGCGCTGCTCTCTGCCTTTTTTCACCAGATGACGAATCTCCTCCGGAAACGCCTTCAATTCGTCATCAGTCGGCTGATGAATGAAGCTTCGTGGGTGCGAGGCCATAAAAGTAGAAAGAGAGTATAGGCAGGCGGCATGTAGCGCAAGCGCTATTTGTCCACCATCCTCGTCAATTTCACCAGCTGCTGATACTGCGTCAGCAGACGCACCTCTTCATCAGCTCTGCCGTTTTTCCGTGCGACTTTGAGTTCACTGATGAGCATCACCTGACGACTGACGACAAGTTCCCTGTTTGCCGCCGCGCACATTTTCTTCACTTCTTTCTGAGCAAGGGTCTCGGACCAGACCGGAAAGTTTTCCTCGCAGTAGAGGGCAAGCACCTGCATACGTTCCCTGATGATCGGATCGATGGCGAGGGGAAGAACAATCGCAAGCACGTCCGCTTCTCTCTGAGCCGAAGCGACGGCAACCCTGACCGTCTCGAGATCGGTGCCGGAGAGAGGGATGAGCTCAGCCAGAAGTGAACGCTGTGCGGGATAGAGAAAACCGAGACCGATGGCAAGTTCGGCACTCGAGAACGGTGCGTCTTTCAGATTGGACTTGGGTGCGACCTTTCGCGGATCCTGCATTGTCTTCACAAATGCACGGAAATCCTGAGCGAGCTCGCTAGTCACGACGCCGAATTCCTGCGCAGCTTTGTCGAGGTACGCCCGAAGCTCGACCGAGGTCGGAAGCGCTTCCAGTAGGGGAAATAGTACTTCTACAATCCGATGCTTGCCGCTCGGTTCGGTTCGATCGGGAAGAAGCTTAAGACGTGCGATGACGGAATCCAAATACGGAATCGCACCTTCATCCACGATTGTTTTAAACAGCGCCGGATCACGCTGCACGAGTTCATCGGGATCTTTCGCGGGGAGCGTCACCGAGAGAATCTTGAGCTGCGCTTTGCAGAGGAGATCGAACGCGCGACCCGCCGCAAGCTGACCGGCATTGTCCTGATCAAGACAGAGGACAACCTCGTCCGCGTACCGTTTGATGATTTTGATGTGCTCTTCCGTCAGCGCAGTCCCGCTCACAGCAACGACATTTTCGATGCCGGCTTTATGCGCGGCAACCGCATCGAAGTAGCCTTCGACAAGGACGACACGATGTGTTTTGCGGATCGCATCCCGCGCCTGAAACAGACCGAAGAGGACAGCCGATTTATTGTAGAGAATCGTTTCCGGAGAGTTTACGTACTTCGCGTCGCTCTCGCCCATTGTTCTGCCACCGAAGCCGATGATCATTCCCTGTGCATCCGTGATCGGAAACTGGATCCGGTGACGGAATCGATCGTAGATTCGCTCCTGCGCAAGTTCCTTCTGCACGCCCAGACCGCATCCGATAATTTCAGCTCTGCTGAAACCTGCCTTCAGCAAATGCTCATACGTTTCGGAGAATGAATCAGGTGCGTAGCCGATGCAGAATTTTTTCTGCAACTCGGTCGTCACGCCCCGTTTGAGAACGTACTCTTTCGCAATCGGAGTCGATTCGAGCTTTGCCATGAAATATTTTTGAGCAGTTTCGAGGCACTCTCGAAGCCGCTCTTTCTCGTCCTTCGTGACAGTAGGTTTGTGTGTTCGCATCCCCTCTTTCGGTAATTCCACTCCCGCTTTCTCCGCAAGCATCCTGAGTGCTGCTGGAAAATCGATCCCTTCGATCTTCTGCACGAAGCTGAAAATATCCCCTCCGCTCTGGCACGCGAAGCAGTACGCGATACCCTTGTCGGGAGACACGAGAAGGCTCGGCTTGCTGTCATTGTGGAACGGACAGAGCGCGACGAAGCTCCTGCCTTTTCTCTTCAGTTGGCAATACTGGGCAACGAGTTGATCGATCGGCAGCCGAAGCTTGATCTCGTCTTTGGCATCCATAGGGGAAGAGTATACCTTGAAGAAGTTCGGTAGGTAGGGAAGGTTGGGTACGTTTGGTAGGTCTGAAAAGGAAACATACTGTGCCTACCATACTTACCCAACCTACCAAACCTTCGCTAAGAAAACATTCTCACCATATCCCTCGGCAACCGATTCATTACGATTCCCGCCTTCAGCACGCCGCGACCGACGATCATCTTCCTTCCGAGTACCGGAAACTCGACGACGAGAAGCACATCCCCGTCATCCATTCCCTTCGGGGTCGTCACGGGAAGGTTGATGCCTTTCATCATCTCACGCATCTGGGACTCGGTGATGATGAGTGTCTGCTTCCGCGCATCGAGCCCCCGGAGTGTCGACACTTCGTGCGAGAGTCTCACGAGTCCGTGATTCGTTGATTTCCCGAACGGAAGACCGCCGAGATACGGTTGCAGCGGCAGATGAAAATCCAGAAGACGACTCGGCAGAATCGATAGTTGCTCTTTATATTCCGTCAGCATTTCATCATCACGTATGAACGATGTTCCGTACAAGTCGATCAAATTCTCTGCCATCTCTTTCACCCTCGCTTTCGGCAGGACCTGCCACCGATGCGACTCGTTTTTCTCCCTCGGATTTCCGCGGTCCCGCGTCGGCGCACGCTTCTCAAGTACGGCGCAGAAGAAGCCTTCGGTGTCGTAGGTTTGGGGCCAGAGACGAAGACATGGAGCTGTGAGCTCTGAGCTTTGAGCTTTGAGTGAAGATTGAACTTTTTCAGAATCGGAAATCGCCGGTAAAAAGAAATCCTGCATACTCATAGCTCTCAGCTCATCGCTCATAGCTTCAGCAGGATCAAGCACTACAAGCTGAGTACTAAATTTGTTCAATACTGATCGCACTACCTCTTCATTTTCCTCGGGTGTTAGTGTGCACGTTGAGTAGACGACACGCCCTCCCACCTTGCATGCATGCACAGCAGACTCCAGAAGCTCTCTCTGCAGCTTCGCCATCTTTCCGATATTATCCATGGAACAGTAATCCAGTGAATCGCTGTCCTTACGAACCGTTCCCTGCGCCGTGCACGGAGCATCGCACAGCACACGATCGAATCGCTCGGTCATGTTCCCCGCAAACCACTGTCCTACTTTTCTTGTGACGACTGCGTTCATCACACCCGACCGCTGCAGATTCGTAATGAGCGACCAAATGCGTTTTTCCTGCACGTCGTTTGCAATGAGTACTCCCCTGCTCTGCATTCTGTCCGCTATTTGTGTCGTCTTACTTCCGGGAGCAGCACTCATATCGAGAATGACTTCTCCCGGCTTCGGATCGAGAAGTGCAACAGGCAACATGCTCGCCGCTTCCTGCATGTAGAAACAACCGAAGAGATGCAGAAGATCTTTCCCAAGAGCCTCGCGCTTTGGACTACCTTCTACTTCACCCAGCCGACATGCCGACCGAAGCC